>CAWHCL010000001.1:0-40865 GCA_963827815.1 uncultured Verrucomicrobiae bacterium
CCAGAAGCGTTCTCGACACCATTCTGGAGACTGCCGCCAAGAAGCCGGCGGCAAGGACCTAATGGATTCGTCAAAAAATTTGTTGCGCGGAGTATTTTCATTGTTATACTCCGCGTCCGCTTTCAAGAATTGAAGCGACCAATGTAATTAAACCATTAACAGACAATTGTTCTTTGTATGGCTGCACAACGCATCAGAATTCGTCTCAAGGCTTATGACCACCGGGTCATAGACCAGTCCGCGCGCGAAATCGCCGACACCGTCAAACGCACCGGCGCGCGCGTCGCCGGGCCCATCCCGCTGCCGACCCGCATCGAGCGCTTCACCGTCCAGCGCTCGCCGCACGCGGACAAGAAGTCGCAGGAGACTTTCGAGCAACGCACCCACAAGCGGCTGATTGACATCCTCGATCCCGACCGCCAAGACCGTGGACGAATTGAAGAAGCTCAATTTGCCCGCCGGCGTGGACATCACCATCAAGATTTGATTCAACGTTTCGACGATTCAACGAATTTATGCCACTCGGACTTTTAGGAAAAAAACTCGGCAGCGCGCGCGTCTATAACGCGAGCGGCGCTTTGATTCCCGTCACGGTCGTGCTCGCCGGCCCCAACCGCGTGCTGCAGGTGAAAACGCAGGCGGGCAAGGACGGTTACAACGCCGTGCAACTCGGCTTCGGCGACCAGAAGCCGCAGCGCATTGCGAAACCCGCGCTCGGACATCTCGTCAAACACGGCGCGCTCGACAAGGCGGCGGCGGACAAGGCGCGCGACAAGGGCGACAAGACCGCGCTCGTCGGCGTGATGAAGATCAAGGAATTCCGGAATTTCTCGAAGGAAGTCAAACCCGGCGACCTCGTCGGCCCGACGCTGTTCGCGCCCGGCGATTTTATTGACGCGATTGGCGTCACGAAAGGCCGCGGCTTTGAAGGCGTGATGAAGCGGCATAATTTCGGCGGCGGTCCTGCCACGCACGGTCACAAGGGCTGGCATCGGCGCGTCGGCGCGATCGGCCAGCGACTGTTTCCCGGCACGGTGTTGCGCGGATTCAAGATGCCCGGCCACATGGGGCAGGTGAAGCGCACTACGCAGAATCTCGAAGTCATCCAGGTGCGCGAGGCGGACAATTTGCTGCTCATCAAGGGCGCGATTCCCGGAGCGGAAGGCGATTACGTCGTCATCCGCGAATCCAAGAAACGTCCGAAGGGCTGGAAGCCGCCGGTCAGCCTCGCGCCGATGAAGCGCAAAGGCTCGGAAAAGAAAGCCGAAGCCAAACCGGCGGAAGCCAAGAAATGATTTAGGCCATGAAAATTGCCATTAAAAATATCGCAGGAAAAGATCAGGGCGAACTGGAAGTGAAGTTCCCGCTGGTCGAGGACGGCAAAGGCACGCAGGCCGTGCATGACGCCGTCACCGCTTATCGGGCGGGTCAGCGCAGCGGCACCGCCAGCACCAAGAACGCCGGCGAAGTCGCCGGCACCAACAAGAAACCGTGGCGCCAGAAGGGCACCGGTCGCGCTCGCGCCGGTTCTTTCCAATCGCCGTCTGTGGGTCGGTGGCGGTGTCACGTTCGGCCCGCGGCCCGCGCGATTTCGCCAAGAAAATTTCCAAGAAGACGCGCTCGCTCGCATTGCGCAAGGCATTGAGCGAACGGCTCAAGGCCGGCGACGTGGTGGTGGTGGACGACTTGAAACTGGGAATCACATAAGACGAAGGAATTCATCGGTGTCATTTCCGCGCTGGAATTGAAAGGCACGACGCTCGTCATTTCATCGGGCATTGATAAGAATTTGACGCTCGCATCACGTAACCTTGAAAAGGTCGCGCTGGCGACGAGCGATTCGCTGAACACCTACGACGTGCTTCGTCCCGACAAGTTGCTCTTCACGAAGAGCGCGTTTGAAAAAGTTTCCGACCGATTGACCCAGGAATAACATGAACGTTTTTGAAATTATCAAGACCGTCCGCCTGACGGAAAAAGGCACGCGCCAGGGCGAAAAATACAATCAATACACCGTCGTGGCTGACCGGCTCGCGACCAAGCCGCAGATCCGCCAGGCCGTGCAGGAACTGTTCAAGGTCAAGGTCATCCGCGTCAACACGCTGAACGTCCGCGGCAAGGACCGCCGCAAGCGCACCTCGCAGGCCGGCAAGGCTTCGGATTGGAAGAAAGCCATCGTCACGTTGAAAGACGGCGACAAGATTGTTTTGACCTAGGCAAAATTTGAAATCATGAGCGGCGCGGAAATTTATCCGCGCCGTTTTTTATTTTCCGGTTGGACAGCATTTGTCCAAGCGGTTGTGGCAAAATCTTCGCGTTGTAGGCCGCTGTGAATAACCCGGGGTGGCGCACCGGCGGACCACGGCTTAAGTTTATTTGCTTTGAGCACACCGACAAACAACCGGATTTTGCACGTGGACGGCGACAGTTTCTTCGCCAGTTGCGAAATTGCGCTGGCCAGGGAAAAGGGAGGAAATTTGGATGGCTGTCCCGTGTGGGTTGGCGGTGGCAGGCGGGGGGACGGCATCGTCATTGCGGCCAACCGGCTGGCCAAAATATTTGGCATCAAAACCGGCATGGCATGTTTCGAAGCGAAGCGGCTCTGTCCGCGCGGCGTGTTGTGTCGGCCGCACTACGATGCCTACCGCGATATATCGGCAAAAATGTTCCACATCCTGGAGCAATATTCACCGACGCTGGTGCCCATCTCGATTGATGAGGGTTTTCTGGATTTCACGACGATGGACAGCGTGGTCTGGCGCAATACCACGCCGGAAAAATACGTTGGCGAAATTTGCGACCGCATTTCGCGCGAGGTGGATATTCCCGTGTCCGCAGGGTTGGCCAATTCCTCGCGCCTTGCCAAGCTCGCGACCGACGCGGCCAAGCCCGGGTTCATTGAAATCAAACCCGGTGATGAAAAGGATTTTCTCAAAAATCGCTCCGTGCGCGAGCTTTCCGGCATCGGCGGGAACCGCCAGCGCGCGCTGGCGGCCCTCGGCGCGATGACCTTTGGCCACGTCGCAAAACTGCCGTCGCCGTTGCTCGGGAAAAAATTCGGCATCTGGGGAACCCAGCTCTGGCTGTTCGCCAACGGCCTGTGGAACGAGCCGCTGCTGCTGGCGGTGAAGGATCGCACGACGATTTCCAGCAACACGACGCTGCCATACGACGAGCCTGATTACGAGGCGGCGCTGACATTCGCGTTGAGCGAGACGACACGGCTGGTCGGCCAGTTGCGCCGCGAACAGTTGCAGGCGCGCGAGATGAGCCTCACCATCCGGTTCGAGGACTTCAGCGAGGTTGGCGGCGCGCACCGTTTTCAGCATCCGCAGTTCCGGAATTCAGTCATCAACGCTGAACTGGAGGAAATATTTCGTGGTATCATGGGCGGCCAATTCAAACCCGTGCGGCAAATACGCATCGCGTTCTGGAATCTTGCGCGGTTGGACACGCAGCCGACGCTTTGGGGCCGCACCGACGCGGAACGGTGGGGCGCGCTGGATGCAGCCAGGAAATATCTGCGGGAAAAATGTGAAATAAAGTCGCTGATGACCGGTGCCCAGCTGGCGCTGCATCAGGTGGATGGCGCGCATAAAAATCCGAAGGCGAAATGCCCGTTCGCACCGCAACGTGAAATCGTAAAAAAACTCTGGGGCACGGATGCCGCCCCGCTTGCGAACAAGGGCGATTGGGAGAAACGCCTGGCCAGGGTCAGCAAGCAGATTCAATTCCGGCATTGACCGAGACTCGCCGGCACTCCGTTGTCATTAGATGTGCAATAAATGTCTATGTCCGCGTATCAAATAAATGCAATCTGCTTTTGACTTCGCGCGGGTTTGGGCAGAGATTGATTGCAGTCAGGTTCAACCGTTCGATCACGCCTCGTTTGAGGAGCAGAGCAGCGATTTCACCTAGTCCGGAAATCAAATTCGTATCCATGAGCAAAACAGTTTTATTGACCAGTGTCTGCCGTCCGATGGGACCGCAATATGGCGACGCGCCGTCCGTCGGCTATGAACTCCTTTACCGCCAAGTCACGCGCGCGCAGGGCATCTTCAGTCCGCGCACGGTGAACGTTTTTTTCGGGCTTGATTACATCGCCGAGAATCTCGACGTGCCAACCGTCGTGCTGCAATACCCGTCCAAGCGGGAGCTGATCAAGGAACTCAAGAAGGGTTACGATTACGTGGGCGTTTCGTTCATCATGGCGCTGATGCACAAGATGAAGGAGACGGTCGCGCTTATCCGCAAATACGCGCCGAAAAGCAAGATCGTCCTCGGCGGTTATGGGACGGTGCTGAAGGATGAAGTGCTTAAGCCGTATGCCGACCACATCTGCCGTGAGGAAGGCGTGGCGTATTTCCGCCGCTTGCTGGAGGAACCGGAAATTCCGATGCCCTACAAACACCCCCTCATCGTGAGCTGGTTGAAGGTCTTTGGATGGAAAGTTTCCGGCACGGGAAAAATCTTCGCCGGCCTCGGCTGCCCGAACGGTTGTGATTTCTGCTGCACGTCCCATTTCTTTTCGCGCAAACACATCAAGCTGCTCCCGACAGGGCGCGACATCTACAATGTCGTGGAGCGGTATTTCGATCTCGATCCAAATCTTGTTTTCCTGATTCTCGACGAGGATTTTCTGCTGAACAAAAAGCGCGCGATGGAATTCCGCGAGTGCGTTATGGCGGGTGGCAAGCGGCCTTCGATTTTTGCCTTTTCCAGCATCAAAGCCATCAGCCAATACAAGGTGGAGGAAATATTGGAAATGGGCATTGACGGATTCTGGATTGGCTACGAAGGCACGCGGTCGGGTTACGCGAAGCAGCAAGGCAGGCCGGTGGATGAAATCCTCACCGAGTTCCGCGAGCACGGCATCACCGTGCTGGCCTCGATGATTGTCGGGTTTGATTATCAGACTCCGGAAATTGTCGCGCAGGAACTGGACGGGCTGATGAAGCTCAAGCCGTCGCTGGGGCAGTACCTGATTTACGGGCCGGTGCCCGGCACGCCGTTCCACGAGCGCGTTATCAAGGAAAACCTGCTGCACGATGTCTACACCAGCGACAAGGACTTGTTTTACCGGCGCGCGGACGGATTCAAGACGATGATGAAACATCCCACGCTGTCGCCGACGCAGATCGAGGACATCCAGCGCTGGTGCTTTGACCAGGATTTTCAGCGGCTGGGCCCCAGCATTTATCGCGTGCTGGAAACGCGTTTTCTCGGCTACCTCAAGCTCAAGGATTCGCCGAATCCGGTTTTGCGCCAGAAGGCGGAATATTTCGCCAGGGAATTGCGCTATGCTTATCCGGTGTTCCTCGCGGGCCGGTTGCTCGGCCCGAATAAAACCATTCGGAAATGGATTGGCGATCTGGAGCGGCGCATCCACGCGGAACTCGGGCAACCGGCGTTCGCGCAGCGATTCAAGTCCGTCATGGCCGTGGGCGCGGCGTTGTGGACGGGCGTCACCTTGAAGCTGGATCTTTTCCAGCATCCGAAATTGCAGCGCACGACGTATCGCCTGCCCGAAAAAAGCTGGGGCAAGTTTCAATTGTGGGAGGATTTCCACGCGAAAGTGGCCAGCCCGAACTTCTCCGTCAAAGTCGAATTGCAGCACGCCCGGCAGCAGGTCTGGATGCGGCTCGAAGGCGCGCTCTCGGCAAAGGACGCGGAAGGATTGGGCCAGCGCATCCGCGATTCGCTGGCGCGGAGCAAAAACCGGCTGGTGCTCGACTTGAACAAGCTGCACTGGAACAAGACGGACGACCTCCGTCCGCTGTGTGAGAAACTTTCCGACTACCGTTCGCGCATCCGCGTGGTGCTGCCAAAGCTTTCCGCAGCCCATCCTGAATTGTTGCTGATCGCCAGCATGTTTCACCACTACTAAGGTTAAAATCACTACGATTGCGGACAAACCCCGATTATTGACTGACGAACGCCATTTGTTGACATGTTGACATCGTCCGTCAGAGATACAATAAAGCGCGCGGTTATTGCTTTTTTGAAGCACGGTTATTGCGTCTTGAGAAGATAGTTGCCCGATTTGTCGGGAGTTGGTCCACAACCGGGACATTGCGCAACTGGCAGCGCCAATTTCGTCATTCAATTCATTGGAACTGTAGAATGAGGAAGGTTTGTGGCAAATTGGGAGACACGGCATTGGTCACGGAAAAGTTTCCGTTGCCGTCGGTTTGATTGGTGCCGATGCGCGTCCAGTTGGTCAGAGACGACGACATATTTGTCGAGGAAAGGACGTAATAGGTCCAGCCTGCGGGCGCTCCCGAGCCGCCAAACACCAGGTTGCCGTTCACATCAATGCCGGCTGCGCCAATGGCCGGCGGGGTCAGGGAGACAACGCTGATGATGCCGTTGGTTTTTAATGTTGTGGTGTTCCATGCCAGATTCTGCCCCAACGGCGGCAGAACGTAAGCCGAGAACGCGCCGGAATAACTTGCCGCGTTGAAGAGTTTGAAACTGTCGCTGTTGATCAGCGTGCCGCCGATGTTGGTCACGTTGAGCGTGCCGCCTTCAGTCAGCGTGCCGGAAATTTTCACCGAATTGTTGGTCACTGGTCCCGCAAGATGGCCTTGGACCTGCATGAACGCCGTGCTGCCGGCGGCCAGGGTGAGATTGTTGCTGATAGTCAGTGTGCCGAGCGGGTTGCCGGACGTGAATCCGCCGCCTGAATTGACCGTGACCGCGCCGGAAATAATGCCAGTGCCGCCGAGCGTTCCGCCTGAATTCACTGCCACCGCGCCAGAGCCAGTGCCGCTGCCGCCGAGGTTATTGATTTGCAGCGTGCCGCCGTTGATGGTCGTGCCGCCGCTGTAAGTGTTTGCATTTGTGAATGTCTGCGTGTTGCCGCCTGTCTTTATGACGGCGACCGTGCCCACGGTTCCATTGAGGATAACACCGTCAAATTCCACGTTCGCGCCAGCGCCGCCGATGGTGTAGGTCATGTTTGCCCCGCCGCCGTTATTGTCGCCCTCAAGTTGCGTGCCGGTGCCGCCAGTCAATCCTCCCAAGGCTATTCCAGTTGTGGAGGTGCTCCGGACATTCGCCACGGCTGTGCCGGTTCCCAGATTCAAAATGGTGCTGCCATCGCCCGATGTGCCGTTAAAGCGCAGTGTCATCGCTGATGCATTTGCAAGAACCAACGTCCCTGAACCCGTCATCGGGCCGGTCAAGTCAAACACCTTGCTGCCGGTGCTGACGAACAGAGAGAGAGTTCCCGCGTCGTTCAACGTAGCGATGCCGGTGCCGCTGTTGCCGTTGCCCGTGATGGCGTTGGTGCCATTGACCTGAACATTGGGCAATCCACTGGCAGTGACTACCGTCACCGCGCCGGTGTTGTAAAGAGACAAAGTGCCGGTGGAGGGAATTGCCGGTCCAAACGAGAACGTCACCAAGCCGTTGCTGACGGTCGTGCCGCCGGTGTAAGTGTTGGTGGCGCTGATGGTCAAGGCACCCGCCCCGGTTTTGACCAGCATGTTAGTGCCTGAAATCGAGCCGATGCCGTTGAAGGTGTAGGTCTTCGTTGACGAATTGGTCACGATGACGAGCGCCGGCTGCACGGCGCTGGCGATGTTGACGGGCACATTGTTCGAGCCGGTGGTGTCAAATGTCACCGTGTCGCCGTTGTTGAAAACGGTCGCCACGCTGTTGGTCTGCCAGTTGGCCGCGCCGCCTACATTCCAGAGATTAGCCGAGCCGTCGCCTTTCCAGGTGAGATTACGAGCGGGCGCGACGAATAGGCTGGGTGTTGCACTGGCTTCGGGCGAATTGGGGCCAAGGCCGGCGGCGTTGGTCGCGGCGACGACGTAATAGTAAGTGGTGCCGTCGGTGAGTCCGGTGTTGGTGTAGCTTGTGCCGGTGTAATTGGCGGCCACCAGAGTCGTTACAGTGTTGCTGGCTGTCCCGCTGTAGAGGTAATAGCCCGTCGCGTTCGCAATGGACGTCCAACTCAAGGTCACTTGAGTGTCTCCGGGAATCGCGGAAAGACTGGTCGGAGCGGCTGGAGGTGAAATAACAATCGCAGTGGAAGCGGCAGAAATTCCGGCGGCATTGACGGCGGTGACTTGATAATAGTAAGTCGTATTTGTGTTCACGCCATAGTCCGTGTAGGCCGTCTCCGTGATGCTCTGTAACATGGTGAATGGGCCGTTGACAATGGACGATCGGCCGATGACGTAACCCACTGCGCCAGACACTGCCGACCAGTTGAGGGTGGCGTTGGTTGATGAAAAACTTCCCGTTAATGAACCGGGCGCGCTGGCTGGTGGCGCGGGTAACGGCACACCCACGACTGCACTTGAGTTGCCGCTCGTGCCGCCGGCACTCGTCGCGGTGACGAAATAGCTGTAAATGCTGCCGTCGGTCGGCGAAATGTCGGTGTAGCTGGTGCCGGAGTTAGTGTTGCAAAGAATGATGGTGCCCAAGGTATTGGTCGAGCCTCCACCGGTGTTCACCAAGACAGAGCGCCAGACCGAGTAGAAATTTGCACCGGAGGAAGCGTTCCAATTCAAAGTCACGCTCTGGTGGCCGACACTGGTGACGGACAATCCGGTGGGTGCGGTGGGCGCGCTGGTGGAAATGCCGGGATCGGGCGTTGCACCGGGGCTTTCCGGTGAGTTGGCGCTGGCGCCGGTCGGATTGACCGATTGCACGACATAATAATCAATCGCGCCATTGGCCGCTGTCGTATCGAGATAAACGGCGTTGTTTGTGCCGCTGCCGCAGACCGGGCCGGTGACACCGCTGGCAACCAAGGAGTATCCGCTTCCAGAGCTGGTTGTGCTGTAAATATTGTAACTGGTCGCTCCCGGAGTCACCGGCCAACTGACCAGGTTGCAGTTGTTGCCGGCATAGGCGGCGACGCTGGCGGGCGGCGGCGGCACATAGCCAGTGAGTTCCAGCCGGATGTAATCATACATCGCGTGGTCGGCAAAATAGCCATTGCCAGCGACCTTGCCGGTCTGGCGCATATAGATGTTGATGGTGTTCTGCCCGGAATGCAGATCGTTTATGGGAACGGTGATGCGGTTGTCCGAGAAATCAGCGTTGATGCCCTCGCGAATCGTCGAGTCGCATTCGTCGCCGGAGCCGCTGTAATTCGGGTTATAACCGGAACTGCCGGCGATTTGAGTGCCGTTGACCGAGATTTCCAAGGCTCCCTGGTAATCCGAACACAATGCAATGTAAAAGGAAGCCGACCCGCTGGGGGCCGATGGAAGATTGAATGTGATGGTTGAACTCGAGTCGTTATAAAGCCCGCTGCTGCTCACGACACACGGCTGGACGTAATTCCAATCGGTCGTCCACCGGCTCTGGCCGAGGACATAGTTTGGCCCACTGGGAAAATCGAACGGATATTCCAGGAATTTGCCCCAGATCGGGCTGGGGTAGGCTGGGTTGGAATAGATTTCACTGACCCAGTAATCATAGCCGTAGCGAAACTTACCCTGTCCCGTCCGGCTCGGATAACCAATTTCAAACACCGTCGGGCCGACGCGCGTCGGTGTCCAGGTGACGGTGCCCAGATTATTCGTCGCGCCAGCCGTGACCGTCACACTGAAAGGCGAGGACGGAATGTCCACTGTGTTCGGCATGCTGCCGCCGGTCAGGGATTGCGATTGAAACGTTCCCGCCGCGCCAGGACCAAAGGCAAAGAGTGTGTAATTTGCGCCTGCGATGACATTGGGGATGGTGAAGTTTCCGTTCGTGTCCGTTTTCACCCAAAATTGGTAATTCTTCATCCACCCCTGAAAGTCGTAAGTCGAGGTGGTGGTGACCGGCTGCTGCATCACGCCGACCCACAACCCGGATGCGGAGGCATTGGGATTGCCGCTGTCAGCGATGGCAAATTGTCCGGTCACCGTGCCGCGGCCGGAGGCCGTCGCATAGTTTGTATTGGCATACCAATAGTAAGGCCACGCTCCCGCGGCTCCGGTGGGTTGTCCATTGGTGTCAATGCCCTGTTCCGCCAGGGCCTGCGCCTGCGCCTCGCTGTAAAGCGCCTGCGCCGGCTGGTTGGTGCCGGTGAGCGTGTTCGTGACGTTGTTGCAATAAATAAAATACGGTCCATACACTTTCGTCCAGACTTCGCCGGAACCCCAATTGCAGTCGTTCAGGCCCCCGCCATAATGGGATGAATTATGCATGTTCAGGATGGTCGTCCCGATATGCTCCATCAAATCCCGTTTCATCGGGCCGTTCTGGTGATATTCCATGCTGGCCTGAATGTTCCAGATGCCGACATTCTTTCCACCCGTGCCGACGCTGCTCCAGCCATAGACGTGCTGATTGCCGAAATCGGCGCTGTATTTGTATTTGTCCTCGTATTGGCCGGCATAGATGCCATTCGTCCACAGCGAGACCTCCACCGGCGCACCCTGCACCCCGATGGCCGAGCCGCCGGACACTTCCATCAACCGGCTGCGCGCGGCATCCACGCTCATCCAGTTGAAAATTGAGCCGGCGTAAATGTTGTCCCGCGTCTCGCCCATGCTCATTGTGCACGTCCTGGCTGCGGTGCATCCAGGTTGCAGTGACATAAAAACCCGGTGAACCGCGTAGCATGGAAAAATCCACCTCCATGGCGCCGTTCGTGGCGGAAGTGCTCAACAGGCTGATCTGGGCGTAACCGCCGGTGTTGGTCGCGCTTGTTTCAGTGAAGGTTCCCGAGCTGAAACCGCCCGTTTCCCAATAGAACTTGCCCGTGTTGGGATTGCCCGCGAGCAGATCGGTCGTCACGGGTGTGCCGCTGTTGTTGTAAGTGTAATAGATATTGTTGATGGTCGCGCCCGACTTTGTGCAGACGATGGAAACGATGCTGTTTGACAATCGTCACCGTTGTGCCGTTGTCCGTGAGCGTGATGTCCGGGCCGGTGCCAGTGCCGCCGGCTGGGATGTTGGCGCGGACCACACTGGCCGTCAGCAGCAAACCCAGCAGGCAAACGAGGGTTGGTGCGGATTCGATTTGCGCCTTCTTTGATTGGCAGAACGTCTTGGCAAAGACACGATGGAAATACGTCACGGCGAGTTTAGGCATACTGACACAATGGCTTGTTAACCCGCAATTTAGCATTCCCTGCTATGCTCCGCCATCAAAAAATTCCGCCGGGAACTGCAATATCAACATATTCTCGCCGACGGTGATGGGATGCGCCGTGCGGAATTAGATGATTGAAGCGGGAATCAAATGACCGTGCCGTGGGGGATGATGCCGCCTTTGGGGATGATGACGATGCCGTCGCGAATGAAATAAAGTGAGTGGTCCACATTCGTCCGGTTTGCCGGCGGGCGATATGGTCACGTTGTTCCCGATGCGCGCGTTCTTGTCTATGATGGCGTTCTCGATCTTGCAGTTGGCGCCGATGCCGATGCGCGGCTTGCCATCGCTTTCGTGCCGCTCCACCGATTCGTGCGATTCGTAAAAGTCGCTGCCGAGGATGACGACGCGGTTCAATTCGGTGCCGGCCTCGACGATGGTGCGCAGGCCGACGATGGTGTGTGTGATGCGGGCGTGGTTGATGATGCAGCCGTCGGAAATGACGGCGTGGTCAATCTGCGCGCCGTTGATCTTGGAGCCGGGCAGGAAGCGCGGACGGCTGAAGATGGGCGCGTTCATGTCGAAGAAGTTGAAGCGCGGCAGTTCGGTGACGAGATCCAGGTTCGCCTCGAAAAAGGAGCGGATGGTTCCGACGTCCTCCCAGTAGCCCTGAAAGACGTAGGAGAAGACGCGGCGGGTGGGGATGGATTGCGGGATGATGTGCTTGCCGAAATCGGACAGGGAATTGTCGAGCAGTTCGCAGATGAGCTTGCGGTTGAAAACGTAAATGCCCATCGAGGCGAGAAACGATTCGCCGCCGTCCTTGATTTCGAGTTTCGCCTGCATTTCCGGCGAAAGCTTGAGGGAATCAATCACGGCCGGGTCCTTGGGCTTCTCGACGAAGCGCGTGATGCGCCGGTCGTCGGCGATTTGCAGGATGCCGAGAGATTGCGCGGCGGCGCGGTTGACGGGGATGGTCGCGACGGTGATGTCCGCGCCGGTCTCGGTGTGCTGCGCGATGAGCGGGCGGAAATCCATCCGATACAACTGGTCGCCGCTCAAAATCACGAGGTAATCGAAGTCGTGGCTCAAAAAGTGGACGAGGTTTTTGCGGACGGCGTCGGCGGTGCCTTCATACCACGAGGTGTTGGTGGGGGTTTGTTGCGCCGCGAGGATTTCCACGAAGCCGGTGGTGAACTGGTCGAATTTATACGTCCGCGAAATGTGGCTGTGGAGCGAGGCGGAATTGAATTGCGTCAGGATATAAACGCGCCGGAAGCCGGAGTTGATGCAGTTGGAGATGGGGATGTCCACGAGGCGGTATTTGCCGGCGAGCGGGACGGCGGGCTTGGCGCGGTCCTTGGTGAGCGGGAAGAGCCGCTTGCCCTCGCCGCCGCCCATGATGACGCAGAGGACGTTGCTGGTGTTAAGCGATTGGCGTCCGGTTTGTGGCATAAAATTTTAGCAGATGTCTGCCGGAATAATAACGCCGATGCCGGCCCTTCGGCAAGCAACGGATTTGTGATGGATGAAGATTTACCGTAGCGGCAGGCCGGAGGCCCGCCGCTACGTCGTTCTCAAAATGAACGCCGCGAATTCCGCGTGGTGATGCGGCGGGATGCGCGCCTTGAACCGCGCCGTCTTGCCGTTGTAGCGCCGCTCGATGACCTGTCCGACCTTGTGCAGCCGCGCGATGGCGGCGGATTGCTCGTGGGGAATCCGCAGTTCCAGAAACTCGCGCTTGGGCCGGAGCTGCGTGCCGATTTCGGCGAGCAGGGCAGGGATGCCTTTGCCGGTCGTCGCGGAAATGGCGACGGCGTGCGGAAATTTTTCCTGCAACCGGTTCAGCGCGCCGCTGCCGTCTGAGCTGGTCCATTTTGTTGAGAATCATCAGCGTGGATTTTTCGTCCGCGCCGATTTCCTTGAGCACGGCATCCACCGCGGCGATTTGTTCCTCGGCCTGCGGATGGCTGATGTCCACGACGTGCAGCAGCAAATCCGCCCGCACCACTTCCTCCAGCGTTGCCTTGAACGCCTCGACGAGTCCGTGCGGCAATTTTTTGATGAAGCCCACCGTGTCCGTCAGCAAAACATTCTGGTTCGTCGGCAATTTCAACCGCCGCGTCGTCGGGTCAAGCGTGGCGAATAAAATGTCCTTCGCCAGAACATCCGAGCCGGTGAGAGCGTTGAGCAGCGTGGATTTGCCGGCGTTGGTGTAGCCGACGATGGAGGCGAGCGGCCACTGGCTGCGCTGGCGTCCGGCGCGCTGCGTCGCGCGCTGGCGGCGGACGGCGTCGAGGTCGCGCTCAATCTTGTCAATGCGTTCGGAGACTTTGCGGCGGTCGGCTTCGAGCTGCGATTCGCCTTCGCCGCCGCGCATGCCGATGCCGCCGGATTGCCGCGAAAGGTGACCCCAGAACCGCGTCAGGCGCGGCAGCAGATGCTGGAGCTGCGCCAGTTCGATCTGCAACTTGCCTTCGCGCGTCCGGGCGCGCTGGGCGAAGATGTCGAGGATGAGCGATGTGCGGTCGAGAATTTTGCACTCGAAGATTTTTTCGAGGTTGCGGCATTGCGCGGGCGAAAGGTCGTCGTCAAAAATCACCGTGTCCACGTCGTTCGTCTTGCAGAATTTCGCGAATTCCTCCGCCTTGCCCTTGCCGATGAACGTGGCGGGCGACAGCGATTCCATTTTTTGGATTCCGGTGTCAACGACCTCACCTCCGGCGGTCGTGGTCAGTTCGCCAAGTTCGGCGAGCGAATCGCGGAGGGCTGCGCGGTCGTGGTTTTGGCGTTCGACGCCTACGAGGAAGACCCGTTCCGTCCGCGTGTTTCTGTTTTCAATGAGAGATTTCAACTTTTAGAGAACCGAAAGGCCGTCAAATCTGAAAATCCACGCTGTTTTTGTTTTTCCGGTCGGACTTGTTCAGCACGCGCATGTCGAGGCCGTCGTAAATCACCAGCGAATTCGGCGCAACGCTGTCCATGATGAACACGTTGCCGCCAATCGTGCTGCCCTCGCCGATGACCGTCTCGCCGCCCAGAATCGTCGCGCCGGGATAAATCGTCACGCGGTCCTCGATGGTCGGATGCCGCTTCTTGCCGCGCAGCAACTGGCCGGCGGCGGTGGATTTTGCGCCAAGCGTCACGCCGTGATACATCTTCACATGGTCGCCGATGATGGCCGTCTCGCCGACGACCGTGCCCGTGCAATGGTCCACAAAAAAGTGCGACCCGATTTGCGCGCCAGGATGCAAGTCCATGCCTGAACGCAGATGCGCCCACTCCGTCATGATGCGCGGAATCAGCGCGACGTTTTTCAGGTAAAGCTCGTGCGCCAGCCGCTGCACCGCAATGGCCTCGACGAACGGATACGACACGATGATTTCCTCCTTGCTCATTGCCGCCGGGTCGCCGTTGTAGGCCGCCTCCACGTCCGTCTGCAAAATTTCGCGGACGCGCGGCAGGCTTTCCAGAAATTCCAGCGTCAGGCTATGAGCCGCCGCCGTGATCCTCTTTTTCGGCAAATCGGCGGGCGGATTGTATTCGAGGGCTTTGCGGATTTCGTCCTCCAGCCTGCCCAGGATGGAATCCAGCAGCGATGCCGTCTCCGCCTTGATTTCGGAGGAATGAACCGGTTTCTCGTCGAAGAAACCGGGGAACAGCAGCCGCAGCAAATCCATGGTGATGGCCGTGATGGCGCGTTTGGACGGCAGGTTTTTGCCGTCCAGATGGTTGATGCCGCCGACGCGCGCATACGACGCGACCAGCTCATTTGTGAGTTTGGTGACCGTTTCCACAGGGAAGGATTTACCATAACTGTGCGATGGCAGAAAGTTTAATTCAATCCGCCAACAATCCATAGTCGTTCGCGAAAACCCGCCGTTTGTCTGCGGACAAACACCGTTTGCGTGCAAACAATCGGCGTCCGCGTGCTAACAACTTCCGTTTGCATGCCAACAATCGCCGGCTGTTGACAGACAACCGGTAAATGTCTGCCTTCAATCCGCGCTTGTATGCTAGCAATCGCCGTTCGCTTGCAAGAGATTGCCGTCCGCAGATAGGAGTACGGGCCATCCTGACAGGCGGATGCGTGATTTTGTCAGGAGCGCGCACAATCCAGACAGGAGAACAGCAATCCTGATAGGACAACACGCAATCCTGTCAGGCGGACGGTCAATCCAGACAGGATAACGGTCAATCCGATCAAGCTTCGGCGGGGTGTTGCAATGAAAACCTCTGATTTACAGGGATTTAGGCATGGGTGGTCAAAAAGAGCCACTTTTCAGGCTGCCGACCTTCTAGTTTGCCTTGCCGAAGACGTTGCCGAGTAATTGCGGTTTGCGCGAAATGTCCAACAGCATGTTGCCGGTTCCGGCTTCGTATCCAAAGAACCCATAGCCAGCCTGACCCCAATAAACGTCATTTCCCAGCGGCCAGATCCAGAGGCTGCCATCGGCAGCCAATGTTGTCACAGGGCTGCCAGCGCTGGAGATGGCAATCCAGTCCGAGTGCGTGCCAAGCCGGACGGGGACGGTTTTAAGAATCTCCTGCTCGTCGTATCGGTCTTCGTCTCTGATCGGGTTGTAATAGTTGCGATTATGATGAAAATTCCACAACCAGAGTGTGCCGTCGTTTTTGAGCGTGACAACTTCGTCGCCCCAGCCAGCCACGGCCAACCAGTTGGTGCCGTCACCGATTTGCAGATCGGTTGGATACCAGTTCCAATTTCCGTAATGTTTACTTTTGTCCCACTCCAAACGCTGCTCCGCCCAGATGCGAAAGGTTCCGTCGTCACGAATGCCTGCCCGGTATTGCGGGCCAGGAGCAATCGTCGCTGTGCTGCGGTATAAGCTGGACGCATTGCCGTCGAAGATTCTGGCAACCAAGTATCCCGGCTCAATTTCAAGGCAGGTCTGGCCATTTGTTTCCGAACCATAGGTCTGTGTCCAAATACTCCCGTCAGTTTTTCGAAAACAGGTCCGATAACCACTTTGAAACACCTCCACCCAATTCGATTCCATGCCCAATCGTTCGGGCGTGAAGGAGCGCAAGCCCGGCCATTGATTGGTTCTCGCTTCATACCTGTAATTAGTCGCGCCCCAGCGCCAGAGTGTCCCGTCAGCTTTAGTCAGAAACGCAGAATATCCCCACGGCGTAACGCTGTTCCAGTCCGTTTCAGTGCCGAACTGGACCAGATGACGCATTTCATCTTCATTAGCTTTGAATAAGTTCTGTCCCCAGATGACCCGTCGCGGTTTTTCTGAAACCCAGAGCGTGCCGTCGGTTTTGATCCCAATCAAATCTCCCACGGCGCGCTTTACTGTCAGCCAATTCGAGCCGCCGAGAATTCGGGCATCGTTGGAAATTATTTTGATATTGCCCAGCAGGTAGCCGAGTCGGGTCGTCTTGGGGTCTAATAAAACATTGGCTGTCCATATTCTTCCATCCGGCAAACAGACGGACACGCTGCCTCCATCCGTGTTCAAAGTCGCCGGATTGGCCAGCGTGAGATGTGCCGCGCCGTGTGGCGGCTCGAGGGGCGTGAGTTTTTCCCAGGCGCGATGATAAACGGCCGAGGTTGCGGCCACGCCTAGTGCGAAGACGGATATCAGTGTCAGCAAATTGCGGCGGCCGAGTTTCCAACCGGTCAACACATGCTGGTAATTTTTGTAGGCCAGCACGAACAGCGTCAGCACAATTGCCGGAAGCACGATGAAATAAGGCAGCGGTCCGTGCCAGAGGAAACCAAGCGTGTATTCAAATGGCTGCGGTATTGTGGCAATCGTGATCAGGAATACCGCTAGCACGATGCCCGCCCCCGCCGGTGCGAGCGTTTGCAGCGTATTGCGCCCCAGTGTGGAGGCGTAAAATGAAATACCGACAGACAGTACTACGATGCCTACCAGCGTCAACAACGGCAACAGACCGGAGAGTATTTCCAGACTGTTTATGATGGAGAGCTGCGCGATGGACCATGTCTGATTCCGCCAAATGGAAAGAAAATTGAGAAAACCGTCGCTGAAGTGCGTATTTGGCAAAATCTTCGTTCCTTCCAGCAGCAGCGGCATGAGTACGCCGAAGCCCAGCGACAAACCAAGTGCGACCAATACTTTTACATTGAATTGCGTCCTTCGCTTCACCGGCAGACAAAGCTGGCTTTCGTGCGTTCCCAGCTTCCGTTCCTCGGCCACTGCCGCGCAACCGACCAACACCGGCATCACCAGCCACAGTGCCCAGAAGCTTTCGAGGATTAATTCGGTTGTGGAATTCCTTCGAAAGTGTCCCAAATGTCGGGTGACAATAACACCGAGATGCAACACGGCCAGCGCACCCGCCAGCACGAATTGCGACTGGTGCAACTGGATTTCCTTCCGCCAAAGGCTGGTGCGCGGATCACCGATACCTTTTGCCGCCGGCCATGAAATCCATGCCGGCAGTCCGGTCATTTCCGGTAGGACAATCGCATCGCCCGACCATTGCGAGTCCTGTGCCCGGAAAAACAGCCAGCGCGCAAAGAAAAATCCCGCGAGGCTGTAAAGGCCGAGCACGCTCACAACCATGCCTTCGCCGAACTCGTCGGAATGGTCGGCAAACAAACCCATGACCATCACCAGCATGAAACCCGGCACCAGCACCGTGAACCAGAAGGCCGCCGCCACCTGCCGCAGCAGCAGCACCGTCCAAAGTCCGCCGGAAAAAACCACCAGTCCGAACGTGCCGACTCCCGTGAACAAATCCAGCAAGTCGAGGTCACGACCCAGTATGATGAGGCGGATAATTCCGCAAGTGCACCAGAAGATTCCGACGGTCAAGAGGGCAGCCGCGAGCAACACAATTTTTGTTTCCCAGATTTTCTGGCGTGGAATTGGCTGGGCCAGCAGGTTGGAAAATGTCCCCGAACTGATTTCCGCGCCGAAGGAATTGAGCGCCAGCATCACGGCCACCGCGCCGCAAAACACGAACGCCAGGATATACCACCACGCAGCGGCCAGCGAACCATCGTTATTGAACCGGAACAAGAGATTTGTCAAAGCCAGCGCGCAGCAGATGCCAAAGCTTGGCAGCAGCAGGCGGATTTCTTTTTTGACCAGCGCGTTCATGCCATTTCTTCAAAGTAGGACAGGCATCTTGCCTGTCGTGCGAGCGCTTTAGCGCGAGCAGTTCGCATTTGCCTCACTACATTTGGCTTGGGCAGGCAAGATGCCTGCCCTACTTTAGTCAAGCGGTTCATACATTGGTCTTTTTCAAGATGTCCGATACCACGAGAATCTCCTTCAGCGAGTTGGTGTTCATAGGTGTCACTTTACTTCCGGGATTGTTGCCACTTCATGCTGATTGCCGAAGACGTTGCCGATGAAAACCGGCTTGCGCGATGGCGCGAGGAAGCTGACGTCGCGCATGCCCCAGAACCAAAAACTGCCATCCGCCGCCAGCGCAATTCCCGACCACGAATCCGGCAGCGCTATCCAGTCAGAATGGTTGCCGAGTTGTGTCGCATGGATTTTTTTCTGGTCGAAGTCCAATTGCCACCAGGGCGACCATTTCCAAAGCGTCCCGTCGCTGCGCAGGGCGATGATCTCATCTTCCCAACCGGCGTATGTCGCCGCCTTCCATTTCATGTTCTTGCCAAGTTGGAATTTCGTTTGAGGAACGTATTTGTTTTTTTGATCCCACTGGCCTATGGCAATCCAAAGTTCGCCATTGGTTCCGATTCCCACAAATCGTTCATTAAAACTCCGCCACGAAATATCCGTGTTTTTGATTTGGACAAACTGACTGGAATCATCGTTCCCATTCCATAAGCCCTGCCAGCTCCAGACGCTGCCGTCGCTCTTTTTTGCGAAGGCATCATTCCCCGTGGTGAAAAGCGCAGTCCAGTTCGTTTCGCTGCCGAGGCGCGCGGGCGGTGTCTTGAAATCCAGTATCTGCCGTTGGTAATAAGTATTGGCCGAGTTCACTCCCCAAATCCAAAGGCTGCCATCCGTTTTCAAAAGGAGAAATCCACTCATCCTCCCGCCGGCAACTTGCAACCAATTTGTCTCCGAACCGATCCGGGTGAAAGCTGACTGCGACAAGTCGGGCGACTGCCAACGCTGGTGCGCACCCCACAGGCTGCCGTCGGATTGAATGGCAAGAGATTCACGCCAGCCCGACGCGACTTCCGTCCAGTTTGAACCGCCGATGAATTGGGTCTTGCTCCGGTCGGGCACATACGTTTCCCACATGCCGTAGAAGACATCATTAAACTCGAGGTTTTCAACCCAAAGCCGTCCGTCAGGAAGAACAGCGGAGATGTCGCCGCCGCTGACGGAGAGTTTTATTGATTTGGAATCGCTCAACTGCGCCTGGCCGTGCGGATAATCCACCGGCGCCAGCAATTCCCATGTAGCGGTAGTAGATCGCGCCGGCCAAAAGACAAATGGACACGATGGATGTGAGAACGGTTGCCGCGTTGCATCCCCAGAGTTTCCAGTCCCGGTGGAGCCACTTGAAATTCCAGAACATGAGCCGTGCCAGAATCAGCGGCACTGTCGGCGTGGCTATTATAACCGCCAGCGTAATCCAGCCCGCGCCCGCGTAGCCACCGAACCGGTTGTCGTGCTCAAAGAACAGCGTAACAGTCGCAAACAATACTGCCCAGAAGACGATTGGAATGCCGATGGCCATGCCGATGGCCTGAAGCGTGGAGCGCGCGAGCGTTGAGGCATAAAACGAGATGAAATACACCACTGCGGCGTAAACAAAAATCCAGTAATCGAACAACTTCGTCACGCCGAACAAGCGCGTGTGTTCGATAATGGACGGCACTGCGGCGCCGAGGAGCAGGCTCAAAATCAGCCCGGTGAAGAATTTGATGGAAAACTGGGCGCTGTGAGACACCGGCATGCACAGTTGGGCTTCGAGCGTGCCGAGTTTGCGTTCCTCGGCGACCGCCGCGCTGCCGATAAACAGCGGCATCAACAGCCATAACGACCAATACATTTCAAAGGCCATTTTCAGGGTCAAATTATTTGAAACGATCAGGCGGACGGGCAGCGTGCCCAGATGCAGGGCGAAGAGGATTGCGGCGATAAGCAAGTTCACTTCATGCAGTTGGATTTCTTTCCAAACCAGCGCGACGAACCGGTTTTTCAGGCCGCCCGGAACGATGGCGCCGGAATGGCCGCGGCTTTTTCTGCGGCGCAGGAACAGGATGTTTCCGCCCGTCCAATGCACGTCCTGTGCACGGAAAAACAACAGTCGTGCCAGGAAAAATCCGCCAATTGAATACAATCCGAGAACTATGGCCAGCACGGCGACTGCAATTCCACCGTGCCACTGGTAGTGGCCGTCCAGTTCGCCGACCCAAAACGTAAGCATAATCGGCGTCAGCAATGTGAACCAGAATGCGGCCGTCACCTGTCGGAACAAAAGCGCCGTCCAAAGCCCGCCGCTCAAAAAGGCCATCACTCCAAGCGCCGCCACCTTGAAATTATCGGGGAGCGGATCGGACAAATGCGGGTCCGGCCAGGGGCAGAGGTTCCACGAGACAACCGCCGCCGTCAGGACAGAGAGGAAGGCGGTCGCCAGCACGCCAGTCTTGACCAGCCATGCGTGGGTTCGCGGAACCGGTTGAGAAAGGGCGTAGGTGAAAGTTTTGAAACTGAATTCCTGTCCAAACGGGGCGATGCCCAGGAAAAGTATACCCAGCAGGAAAATGGAGGCTGGGAAAAGGGGAAGTTCGTGCATATCCCCCCGATCAAACTTCCAAAATATCCAGACCGGCGCTATTGCCAGCAACATCGCCGCGATCCACGCAGGCAGCAGCAGGCGGATTTCTTTTTTGACCAGCGCGTTCATGCCATTTCTTCAAGGTAGGACAGGCATCTTGCCTGTCGTGCGAGCGCTTTAGCGCGAGCAGTTCGCATTTGCCTCACTACATTTGGCTTGGGCAGGCAAGATGCCTGCCCTACTTTAGTCAAGCGGTTCATACATTGGTCTTTTTCAAGATGTCCGATACCACAAAAATTTCCTCCAGTGACAGCGATTCAACTTTCAATTCCTCCGGCGAACTCGCTTTCAATTTTTCCAGCAATTGCTCGCTGTTGCCGTTTGTCAGGACTTCCACTTCGCGTCCGCTTTGTTTCACGTTCAATGCTCCGGGCAAATCCAGTTGCGCCGGTGGTTGGGCGAAGCGGGCGCGGATTTTGCGGAAGCGGTCGCGCGCGGCATCGGCTTCCATCGTCAGCAAGTTGCGGCCCTGTTCGATGATGGTGAATTCGTCAATCAAACCTTCGAATTCGGAAATCAGGTGTGTGGAGACAAACACGGTGCGTCGTCCCGGATCGCCGGATTGATACGCGCCGATGACGGTCTCGATGAATTCGCGCCGGACAATCGGATCGAGGCCGCTGGTCGGCTCATCCAGGACGAGCAGTTCCGGTTCAGGACAAATCGCGCCGATGAGCGCAAGTTGCGTGCGTTGACCTTTTGAAAGGTGGCTGGCCTTCTGTTTCGGGTCGAGTTGGAATCGTTTAATCAAGTCGGCTTCAATGTCGCTGTTCCAATGTTTTCGGAATGACGCGAGGTATTCCAGCGTGTCGCGCACGGTCATCCACGGATAAAACGCGACCTGATCCGGCACATAGGCCAGCCGCGATTTCACGGCGACTTCATTCTTCTGCGGGTCGAGGCCGAATACGCGCGCCGTGCCGGAATCGGGCCGGAGCAAATTGAGCAGGCATTTGATGGTTGTTGTTTTGCCAGCGCCGTTTCGGCCAAAGAAGCCGTAACATTTGCCAGGGCGCACGTTGAGCGAGAGGCCGTTCACGGCGTCCAGCTTGCCGTAACGGCGCGAGAGGTTTTGGATTTCGATGATGGGCGTGTCAGTGTTCATATTTTTAGGCGTAGCGGCGTCTCGGCAGAGCGCCGCTGACAATTTACTGTTCATTTTTCTCCTTTACCTTGCGTTCAAAGCTGTCGAGCCGCTCCTTGACGATGGCGATAAAGGCGTCGCGATCTACCTGCAGGTGGTGCGCAGCGACAACGGCCTCGTCAATTTCCTTGGTCAATATTTTCTGGCGCGCGGATTTGGTGAACGGCGAGTTGCTTTCCTTTAAAAAACAGCCCTTGCCGGGAATCGTCTCGATGACACCTTGGCTTTCCAGCTCGGCGTAAGCCTTGGCGACGGTGTTGCGGTTCACGCGGAGTTCCTCAGCCAGCGGGCGGATGCCGGGGAGCGGCTCGCCGGTGCGCAGGCCGCCTGCCGCGGCGGTGTAGCGGATCTGGTCCACCAGTTGCAGATAGACCGGCTTGCCGGACTTGAAATCAATTTGCAGGAGCATATAAACTTACTGACATAGGACACTAGGACAGTTTGTGGCGGGTGTCAAGGGGAATTATTGAAAGGTGGAAGATGAAAACAGAAGCGCGGAAAAACAATGCTGACTAGCTGAAACGCTGACAATCTGAAATGGGAAAAGGGCGGTGGCTGTCTGCCAGGATTCGGCATGGCTGCAGCTTTTTAAGTTGGATGTTAAGGCGGATCAAATGATAGAAGGTCCGAGATGGCACGAGCGAATTTGTTGCAAGACCGCGCTTGACTTTTCAATGGAATTTGCGGAGTGTAAGGCTCAATACTAATAGTTGTCTCTTACGATTCAGGCTTATGAAGACAATGGCGCTTTCACGAATCGCAAGGTGTTGCGGAATGCTGGTTGCAATCTTGTGGCTGGCGTCCCCGAGGCTGGGTTTCGCCCAGCAGTTTGGCCCGCCGACCATTGAGCGTCAGGTCAGAATCATCAGTCCGGCCAACCATGCGGTCTTTTATACGCCGGTGGACATCCCCATTTTTGCGTACGTTTTCGGGGAAGCCGCGGATGCAATGGCGAATTTCACAAATGTGGATTTTTTCACGAACGGCGTATATCTGGGAACCGGTCTCAATCTGGGCCGCACCAACGCCCTGGCGAAGCCCACATATGCAAACTTCGTCTTTGCCAGACCCGTTGCCCGGCTTGACCCGGTGTATTGCCTGGTTTGGACGAATGCTCCGGCGGGTTCCTATGCCCTGACCGCCAGGGCAAAGGGAAGTGAATTTTTGTCCAGTGTGACCCGTACTTCCGCGCCGGTGAACATCACCATTCTGGCTTCCAGCACCTACCCGAACCCGACCAATATCGTGAGCATCACGGCCATTGACCCCATTGCGATTGCGGGCACCAATGCCTACTGGGTGTGGCCGGGCGTGACGAACGCGGTTCCGGCATGGACGAACTGGCCGCCGCCGCGCTGGCAAAACTTCACCAACTGGGGGCCTAAGGACGCGCTCTTTGCCGTGCGGCGCTTTGGCGACGCAAGCGCCGACCTGACGGTGAACTTCAACATCGGCGGCACAGCCGGCAACGGCGTGGATTACGCGACTCTGACCAATTTCGTGACCATTCCCGCAGGTGAAGCCTATGCACTCATCCCGATTGTGCCGATTGACAACGGCGCGACCAATTTCGCCAGGACGGTCATCCTCACGCTGACGCCGGATACCAACACGCCGCCGGAATACATCGTGGGAATTCCGCCGTGCGCAGCCGTGCTGATCCTCGACTACTGGCCGCGACCGCTGCCGTTCCTGCTGCCCGACGGCAGCTTCCACTTCAACGCCAGCGGGACGAACGGCGCACCGGACGGGGCGTGGTTCTCCATACAAAACTCCAGCGACATGCAAAACTGGTCGCCGGTGTCCACGAACCAATCGTTCCAAGGCTCGATTGACTTTGTGGATCCGAATGCGCCGAACAATTCCAGCGGTTTTTATCGCATTCAGCAGATTACGAACACGCCGTCAAATTAGAAATATGAGTAAGAATATGATTAGCCGGATAGGATCAGTCGGAATATTGGGGTTAATCATAGCTTGTGTCATGCACATTCATCATGCACGAGTCGTGCGGATGGGGCGGGAGGCATTCCTTGCGAGGCAGGGCACGCGGTATGACCGCGTTTTTTCTCATCCGATTTCGATAATCATTGAACTGATCGCAGGTCTGTTCCTGCTTGGAATTTTGTTTGCAGCGTATGAGCTTGTCGCCTTCGGCGTCCTAAAGATTCTGGAGAAGACAAGTGCAAATGCCTCAAAGAATTAACAATTTGCAGAGCCGATGAAAGCAATTGATGGTTGATGGCAAAACGCGACAGGAGGCGCGAGGCGAACCCGGATTCAAACGTGGGAACTCGGCATAATGCGGTGTCAATCCTCCCGTCGCGCGTTCCCGGCGGTGCAGAACCATCATCCAGACAAAAGTGGCGCACGCAACGCACAGAGCAAGAAAATGCGCCACCAAAAGTATCAATGTTTCCTCGTCCATCGGACTCACACACGAATTGCCTGCGCTACTTCAGGCTCGCTGCCAGCCATTCGAGATACGTTTTACTGCCCGCGCCCACCTGCAAAACAAGAAATTCCGGCGTGTCGTAGGGATGTTTGGCGAGAATCAGCTTTTCTAGCGCAGCGAGCTTCGATTGCTGCGTTTTAAAAATCAGCAGCACTTCCGTGGTGGATTCAACTTCCCCCTGCCACCGGTAATGCGATTCGATTTTTGGAACAAGATTCACGCATGCGATGAGCTTGGCCGCCAGCGCGGCTTTGGCCAGTACGCGCGCCACTTTCAAATCCGGCGCGGTGACAAGGACGATGGTAAATTTGGTGGCGAGTTTCATCGAAATCAACCGATGTTATCACTTTTCTTTCTATTGCACGTTTCGCAAAGCAATTGCAAGTTCCGCGCCGTATTGCTTCCGCCTTTGGAAAGTGGAATTAAATGGTCAAATTCCAAATTGCGCACTGAGTTGCATTGAACACACTTTCCTTGGTCTCGACGCCAGACTTCGTTTCGAACATTTTCTGGAATACGCAACCGCTCGTAGTCTGGTTGATCTTCGGGCGTATTTTTGCGAAACTTTATATAATCAATTTCGCTTTTGTCCCTCCTGATTTTTTCTTGAACCAGCAACTTGGCTTCTTCTTCAGAGTATAAGCCTCTGACTTCAAAAAAGGCATTACAACAAAGAATGACTATACCTTTAATTTCTTTCTTAAAAATTTCTTTCATCGCGTCCGAGGAGCCACCAAAAGGAATTGGCTTATCATTTGTCTTTTGCAGAACATTCCAATACTCCACCATTTGTTTATCAACTTCTTCCCTCAATTTGGTAATAAATTCTTGTTTTGCTGAACTCATGGCTTTTCCTCTTACTTCAAAACCATAAAGCGATTCAAGGTCTCGCCATTCACTCATTCGTCGTGCAAGAAGTTGCTTTGCGTCGGTGCTTAACAGTTTTACTGACATAGCTTTGATTGCTTATTGATTTGAAATCGTTTTATTTCACGCCCGATTTCTGTTTAAGTCAAGACATGGACGCCGCATTGCCGCCGCTCACTGCCAGCACGCTTTACCTCGTCGCCACGCCGATTGGCAACCTCGAGGACATCACGCTCCGCGCACTCCGCGTCTTGCGCGAGTGTGATGTGGTCGCCGCCGAGGACACGCGCCGCTCCGGGCAGTTGCTCAAGCATTTCGGAATCTCCAAACCGCTCTTGAGCTATTTCCAGTTCAATGAAGCCCGGCGCAGCGAGGAAATCATCGAGCGCCTCCGCCGCGGCGAGAAAGTCGCTCTGGTCACGGACGCCGGCAGTCCCGGCATCAGCGATCCTGGCGAGCGCGTCGTCAAGGCCGCCATCGCCGCCGGTTTCCGCGTCGAGTCCGTGCCCGGTGCGTGCGCGCTCGTTTCCGCGCTTACGGCGAGCGGGTTGCCGACGGATGAATTTCATTTCATCGGTTTCCTGCCGCACAAATCCGGCCAGCGGAGGAATCAATTGGAATCGCTCAAGCCCGTTTCCGGAACACTGTTGTTTTATGAATCGCCGTATCGCATCGAAAAATTGCTGGGCGAGCTGAACGAAGTATTCCCCGAACGCCAGGTCGTCCTCGCGCGCGAGCTGACGAAGAAGTTTGAGGAATTTCTGCGCGGCAAACCAGCGGAGCTTTTGGTAATCACAAAAAAGCGCAGCTTGAAAGGCGAGTTCGTTGTGCTGGTTGCGCCCGGCATGTAACCACGAAATACACAACGGGTCTAATTGATTGGGCATATTTCGTGTTGTTCGTGTGTTTCGTGGTTAAAAATAGTTTTTGAATTTTATTTGGCTTCCCATCAGAGTGGACGCATGAAATCCGCCGCGTTTGCCGCCTGCCTGTTCTGCGCCGCCACAACACTGGCCGCCGACACCAACATTTACCACGACGGCTGGATTGACTTGGACAAAAACGGGAAGAAGGACGCCTACGAAGACCCCACGCGTCCTGTGGCCGTGCGCGTCAATGATTTGCTCAAGCGCATGACGCTCGATGAGAAAATCGGCCAGCTCTGGCAGGCAAACCTCGGGAAAGACGCGGATAAAAAATTCGCCGACAAGTTGAAGCGCGGCGAAGTGAGCTCGTTTCTCGATGGTTCCGCGCTCATCGAAAATCCGGTGATGCGGAACAAGTTGCAACATATCGCCGTCGAGCAAAGCTGCCTCGGCATCCCTATTATTCTGGGGCATGATGTCATTCACGGCTTCCGTACCATTTTCCCGATTTCCCTCGCGCAAGCGTGTGCGTGGGAACCCGGATTGTTCGAGCGGACGCAAACGATCGCCGCGCGCGAAGCGGCTGCGGCGGGCATTGACTGGACGTTCGCGCCGATGGTGGACCTCGCCCGCGACCCCCGTTGGGGCCGCATCGCCGAGGGCTTCGGCGAAGACCCGTGGCTCGGCGCGCTCGACGCGGCGGCCAGCGTGCGCGGGTTTCAGGGAACGAATGTCGCCGACCCGGATCACGTCGTCGCCTGCCTGAAACATTTTGTCGGTTACGGCGCGGCGGAGGGGGGACGCGATTATAACACGACGGAGATTTCCGAGTTCACCCTGCGCAATTTCTATCTCCCGCAGTTCAAGGCCGGCGTGGACGCTGGCGCATTGACGGTGATGAGCGCCTTTAACGACCTGTCCGGCATGCCCGCCAGCGGCAACCGCCACACCCTCACGGAAATTTTGCGCGGCGAATGGCATTTCCCCGGCTACGTCGTCAGCGACTGGGCGGCGGTCGGCGAACTGGTGGATCACGGCGTCGCGGCGGACGATGCCGCTGCCGCGCGGCTCGGCCTCACGGCGGGCGTTGACATGGAAATGGTCTCCACGACTTATCCCGACACGCTGGCGCAGCAGGTGAAGGCTGGAAAAATTCCTGTTGCCGTCGTGGACGAGGCAGTGCGCCGTGTGCTGACGGTAAAATTTGAGAAAGGGCTGTTTGACCATCCCTACACTGACGAGGCCCGCTGCCAGACGGCGTTTCTCCGGCCGGACGCCATCGCTTTGGCGCGCGAGGCCGCCGCCAAATCCTGTGTGTTGTTGAAAAATGAAAATGGCTCGTTGCCTGTTTCAAAGGAAACAAAAAAAATTGCGCTCATCGGGCCATTTGCAGAGGATGCTGCGGAACTCGCCGGCCCGTGGTTTTCCCGCGCCCACGCCGATGACATCGTTTCCCTGGCCGATGGCATTCGCGCCAAACTTTCCGCCAACGCACAACTGACCGTCGCGCGCGGTTGCGCCATCATCGAGAGCGGCAAGTCCCGCAGGTTGCTGGGCACTTCCACCAAAATCTACGAGCATCCCACCGGCTCCAATGAAATCGCTGATGCCGTCGCAGTGGCGGGTGCGGCGGACGTGGTGGTGATGGCGCTGGGCGAACCGCGCGACTGGAGCGGCGAGGACGGCAGCCGCAGCACCCTCGGCCTTTCCGGGAGGCAGCAGGAATTATTCGATGCAGTCGTTTCGACGGGCAAGCCGGTCATCGTCATTTTAATTAATGGCCGTCCGCTGGCCGTGCCGGAAATCCAACAAAAGGCTGCGGCAATTCTGGAGGCGTGGTTTCCCGGCGTTCAAGGCGGCAACGGCGTGGCCGATGTGCTTTTCGGCGATGTTAACCCCGCGGGCAGGCTCACCACCACATTTCCCAACAGCGTCGGGCAGGTTCCGGTTTACTACAACCACGCCAACACCGGCCGTCCCGGCATTGGCGAATACAAGGGTAACTATGCCGACGGCTCGATTGCTCCACTATATCCGTTCGGCTTCGGCCTGACCTACACCAGATTTGATTACGGCAAGATTTGGCTCGACTCGCCGGTGGTGAAGCCGGGCGGCACTCTCACTGCGCATCTGTTGCTAAGCAACACCGGCGCTCGCGCGGGGGTGGAAACCGTCCAGCTTTATATCCGCGCTCTCGCTGCCACAGCAGGGGCGCGTCCGGTGCGTGAATTGAAAGACTTCCAGAAAATCCTGCTTCAGCCCGGTGAATCGCGTGACCTTGTCTTCAACCTTTCCGTGAACGATCTCGGCTATTACGACACCAAGGGCAACTGGCTGGTCGAGCCGGGCAAATACCAGCTCTGGCTCGCCCGGGATTCCGACTCCGGCCAGCCCGTGGAGTTTGAATTGGCGAAATAAATTGGTAGGGCGCGGCACTCTGTGCGCGCCGCTACACAAATTTCCCTGGATTCAAAACGCCCTTGGGGTCGAGGGCACGCTTCACGGTGCGATGAAGTTCACGTGCCTCCAGGGAAACCGCCTGCGGCCACCAGCGCTTCTTGGCCAGGCCGATGCCGTGTTCTCCGCTGATCGCGCCGCCGGACGCAATCACCCAGCGGAATAGTTCATCGAGGCATTTCCCGGCGCGCTGCTTTGCTCCAGGCTGCGTGTAATCCACCATCACGTTCGTGTGGATGTTGCCGTCGCCCGCATGGCCGAAGCAGGCGACCGGCAGGCCATGTTTCTTTCGCAACATCGCGGCGAACTTGAATAGTGCTTCCAGCTTCCCGCGCGGCACGACGATGTCCTCGTTCAATTTGGTGAGGCCGGTGTCTCGGAGCGCATAGGAAAATTCACGGCGTATCTGCCAGATGGCTTCGCATTCTATGCTGCCAAACCCGCGTTCCACAAATAACGGTTTTTGTTTCCGTATAATTTTTTCGACCGCAGCAATTTCCTGGCGCACAGAATGTTCCTGCCCGTCCAGTTCGCAAATCAGGTGCGCCTTGCAGCCAAGCAACCGTTTGCTCTTTGTGCGCTTGGCGGCCGCGGCGAGCGTGAACTCATCCGCGAGTTCGGCGGCACACGGCAAATATCCGGCGCCGAAAATTGTCTGCAACGCCCGCACGGCGGTGTTCATTGAGTTGAAGCCGACGGCGAGGTTCGCGCGGAACGGCGGGAGCGGAATCAGTTTCAACGTGGCCTCCGTGATGACGCCGAGCAAACCTTCCGAGCCGACAAAAAGCCGGTGTAAATCGAACCCGGTCTTGTTTTTGTGCGTTCGCCCGCCCAGCCGGACGACGGCGCCATCAGCCAGCACGACTTCGAGGCCGAGGACGTAATCGCGCGTGACACCGTATTTGAGGCAGCGCGGCCCGCCGGCGTTGGTGGCGATGTTGCCCCCGATGAAATTGTCCGCACGGCTCGCGGGGTCGGGTGGATAATACAAGCCGCGCTTCTCGACGGCCTCCTGGAACATTTTCGTGTTCACGCCGGGCTGGACGACGGCGACAAAATCGGCGGCGTTTATTTCCCGGATGCGGTTCATGCGCTCCAGCGACAACACGATGCCGCCGCGCACGGGCACGCAGCCGCCAACATAGCCATGGCCTGCGCCGCGCGGCGTCACAGGAATCCGGTGCTGATTGGCGAATTTCAAAATTGTGGCCACGCTTTTGGTGGAGCGGGGCAGGGCGGCGGCGTCGGGCTGGTGTGCGGCGAACCATTTGTCACCGGCATATTTTTCGAGCGTGGCGGGTTCAAGAAAAATTTCGCCGGGCATTGTTTTTTTGAGCCGGCGAAGGAGTTTGATTTTCGCGGACTTCATTTGGATTCGAGAAATTCGCGGCGTCGGCGGCCTCGGCTTCGGGCACCTGGACGCGAAGCATCCCCGCCGCCGAATAGGTGCCGAAACCGCCGAGCCATGCGGCGTTTTCGTTGGCAACAAAGGGATGAAAACCTGCGGCTTCGAGGCGCGAGCAGGATGAGTTGCGCATCTGTCAGATTGAAGGTGGTGAGGATGGTGGCAAAGTCCATGTCAGGTTTGCTGGAATTCAAGCTTCAGCTTGATTTCAGCCCAGCGCGCCGAGGTGTGAATTCGAGCTTTTTAGTTTCATTTGGTGATGAAGAGGGTTTCGCTCTTGGCGGCGGAACCATGCCGGTAATCCGCAAAGACGATGATGCCCGCGCCGGTCTGGAGCAGGGTCTGGACCTCCGCCTCGACCTGCTGGCCGATGTGCGGCTGGCCGTTGCTGACGACGACCATCGTGCCGTCGGGCAGATAGCCGATGCCCTGGCCCTTGTCCTTGCCTTCGCGGACGATTTTCAACTGGAGAATTTCGCCGGGCAGGAGGATGACCTTGAGGCACTTGGAAACCTCGTGGAGGTTGATGCAACTGACCTTTTGCAGCGCGGCAATTTTGCCCAGGTTGTAGTCGTTGGTGAACAGCTTGGCGTTGAGGTTGCGCGCCAGGCGGACGAGCTTGGAATCCACTTCCTTCTCCTCGGGAAAATCGCCGTCGTGGATGCGGACCTCGATTTTGCCATTGTGCTGGATGCGGTTGAGCATTTCGAGGCCGCGCCGGCCGCGGGCGCGTTTGATGGCGTCGCCGGAGTCGGCGATTTGCTGGAGTTCCCGGAGCACAAAGCGCGGGACGATGATGAGTCCCTCGAGCAGGTGCGTCTCGATCAGGTCGGCGATGCGCCCGTCAATGATGACACTGGTGTCGAGCAGCAGCAGGTTGTCCGGCTTGTTCTGCGGCGAGAAGCGGACATAGGGGATGATGAGCGAAAAATCCTCCTTGTTGCTGCGCATGGCGAGAATCATGCCGATGTAGCCGAAGCCGAGGAACAATCCGAGCCGGATGAGCCAGCGCTGATCGGTCATCGGCGTTCTCAAACAGTCCGGAGCGGTCGATGAGCAGCGCGACCAGCGTGCCCAGCAACAGGCCGAAGGTCGTTGGCGGAAAACGCGCGGAGCGAAAAACCCTTGAGCATCTCGTCCACGGCGATCAGCAGCCCGCCAAATCCGAAACCGATGACCATGCCGATAAATCCCGCGTGGGGAAGGTCAACGAATTCCGGGCGCACCTGGCTGATGGCGTAGCCGGCCAGGATGCAAAGGCCCAAAAACAATATGCGGATGGCCCAAAGTGGTTTCATTTTAATGATGACGGGTGCCAAACGACTCCAATCGGTCTGCATTTCCCGTCGTTGCATCACTGCTTGTCAGTTCAGATTTCATTTTCTTGTGATTTGTAACTCGTCACTTGTCACCTGTTTTCACAGGTTCCTTGTGCCAGAGAAAATGCCACAGGCCGAGCCGGTTCAGGTTGCTCGTACGCAATGGACAGGTTGTTGGCGATGGCTTGCACGTTGGTGGCCAGTTGCTGGTTTTGCAGCACGGTGCCTGCCAAACCCCGGCCGGATTGCAAATCATCCATTAATTTTTTCAGGGTCGTCGGTGGAGGTTTTGATGTTTTTCACGGAGGCGGTGATTTCCGGGCGTGTTCGTTGCCAGCAGGCCGTTGGCGGAATCCGCCATCCGCGTCAGCTCCTGCGAAAAGAAAAGCACGTTGCTGACGGCGAGGCTCACCTGCGAACCGTTGGTGGCGATGATGGCGTTGATGTCGCTCATCGTGCCCATCGCCTGTTCGGAGACCGTCCGCATATTGTTCATGGTGATGGCAAAATTGGTGAGCGTGTTCACGTTCAATACCACCCGGCGCAGGTCCGTGACGGACGCGTCCAGTTTCTGCGCGGTCTCGTCAATGCGCTCGACAAATCCGGCGGCGGAGCGCGCGACCTCCTGAAGGTTGAACGGCGCCTCGCAGTCCACCTCGTCGCCGTTTGCCAGCGCCGGCTCCTTGTTGCTCACCGAAATCGACCGAGACATACTGGTCGCCCAGAAAGCCGGACTGCTCGATGACGAACCGCGAGTCGCTGTAAATTTTGTACTTCTTGTAGATCTTCAGGAAGATGGTCACGCTCTTGCCGTCGTCGGCGAGCTGGATGTCCGAGACGCTGCCGATCTGCACGCCCGCCAGCAGCACCGCCGCGCGCGGCTTGAGGCCGCCGACGTTCGAGGCGTGCAGCCGCAGTTCGTAGGTGCCGTGGAAAACGCTCGTGCCCTTGCTGAACTGGATCAGCAGCACGGCCAGCAGCACCAGCCCGATGAACACGAACAGGCCGACTTTGGTTTCCAATCGTTTTTGTTCCATGACTTAATTCTGTTTTGCGTCCGCCACGCCATCAATGAATTGCCGCACCACCGCGTCCCGCGACGCAAAAATTTCATCCGCCGTGCCCGCCGCGTAAATCTTCCGCTCGTGCAGCATCAACACCCGCTGTCCCACGCGCCGCGCCGTCCGCATGTCGTGCGTCACCACCACCGTCGTCACCTTCAGCCGGTCCCGCACGCGCAGGATCAACTGGTCAATGCTGTCGGACACAATCGGGTCCAGACCCGTCGTCGGCTCATCATATAGCACGATTTGCGGTTCGTAAATGATGGCGCGCGCCAGCCCCACCCGCTTGCGCATGCCGCCCGACAGCTCGGCGGAATTCTTGCTCTCCGTCCCGGGCAGATCCACCAGATCCAGCGTCTCGGCCACGCGCCGGGCGATTTCCGCCTCCGTCAAATGCTCGTGCCGGCGCAGCCCGAACGCCACGTTCTCCGCGACCGTCATCGAGTCGAACAGCGCCGCGCCCTGGAACACCATGCCGAATTTCCGGCGCACGCCCAGCAACTGCCGCTCGTTCATCCGCACGATGTTCTCGCCGTCAATCAGCACCTCGCCCGAGTCCGGTTGCAGCAGGCCGATGAGGTGCTTGAGCAGAACGCTCTTGCCGCCGCCGCTGCGCCCGATGATGGCGACCGATTCGCCGTCTTCAATCCGGAAGCTGATGTCCTCGAGGACTCGGCTGCGCGTCGAAACTTTTTGCACAACTGGCGGACCTCGATCATAACTGCCCCACCAGTTTGCCCATCACCAGCGTGATGAAAAAGTTCGTGATCAGGATGCTGATGGAGGCATACACTACCGCCTCCATCGTCGCGCGCCCGACGCCTTGCGCGCCCAGCCCGCATGTCATGCCCTTGTAACAGCCGATGAGCGCGATGATGCCGCCGAAAATGAACGCCTTGATCAGGCCGATCATCAGGTCCACGTCATGCGTGCAGTGCAGCATGTTATACCACAGATACGTCGGATCAATTCCCAGCAGGAACACGCCCACCAGATAACCCGCGCCGATGCCCATCACCACCGCCTCCACCGTGAGCAGCGGCAGCACGATGTGCGACGCCACAAGCCGCGGCACCACGAGGTAATCCACCGGGTGCGTCGCCAGCGTCCGCAGCGCGTCAATCTGCTCCGTCACCCGCATCGTGCCGATCTCGGCGGCCATCGCCCCGCCGACGCGCCCGGCCACCATCAGCGCCGTCAGCACCGGCCCCAGCTCGCTGCACATCGAGACGCCCACCACCGCGAGCGACGCCGTGTCCATCTTGACCTTGTGGAATTGGAAATACGTCTGCGCCCCCAGCACCATGCCCGTGAACGCGCCAGTGATGAGCACGACCGTCTGTGATTTGACGCCGATGAAATAAATCTGGAATACGAGGTCATGCCATTTCACCCGGAGCCGGCACAGCGATGCGAAGGTGTCCCGCGCGAGCAGGGTTATCTGCCCCAGCCCGGTGAGCGTTTCATGCACGCGCCTGTTTTCCAAAGGATTCATCGCCGGCTGCTAACCTAGCAATCCGTGGGAGTTTTGGCCAGCGTGAGGTTTTGTGGGTGGCTGCGCCGCTTGGAACAGCACTACAAACACATAAAAACGATGCTCAATATTTCCGAACTTCCTCTTTCCGCTGCGTGGCGCATCAAACAAAAATTCGACCGACTTGCAACAGCGATTACAGCACTGTCCGAATGGACGAGTGGACTTCGTCAGATTTGGAAGCTTCACAAATAAATGCTGCGCAAATCTCACGGCTGACGCTTGCCGCCCGGGTTCGAAATGGTCATGTATTGTATCAAATAATATTAATACGTTTTATGCTTGCGTTGCCGGTCGGCTGTGGCATGATGCGTCACAGTTCTTTGACATGAGTATTTGCCTTGTCCCGTTCACCTGGTCCACATCCGGCATGCGCGTTGCAGCGACGACCTCTCGTCGCCGCAACTCTGGTTGCCCCACTTCAACGGAATATGCCGCGCCTTTGCACTTCAATCCGGTTGAAAATAATTCGCGTTCATTCGCGGCTAAAATTGCTTTGAAATAACTCGTTTTGCATCATAATAAAAGTTCACATATTTCACTTGCATTGACATCCAGCTTATGTATGATGAACCCGTTCTTTGACATAAAAGATCGGGATTGCTCCTTTGCCGGAAGCAGACGGTAGAGACGGCGCGCTGCGCCGCCCGTTCTTCTCATGGTTCTTGAATTTGTAGGAGACGAGGTGGCGAGGCTCTGTGCTTGGCAGTCTGCTCTACGCTTTCAACGCTCCAGTCTCTGGTCTCGAGATTCAGTATTTGTGGATGTCCATGCTTGAACTGCCTTTGTAAAATTGAACAAAACGGTGTCTTTATGTTCCATTTTGTCCCCTCAATGGTGGTCAATCCCTCATGAAAAAGCCCGTTTGTGGTATAGTTCGGTACAAATCGGTACAGTGTCGGCCTGTGGGACGATGTAAGATGTCTGGGTGACCTCAATGGAAGGCCAACAGGAACTTTACCCTGAAAAACTTTTTTTTGGTAAAGAAAAGGTAAAGTTTTGAGTGCTCTATCAACCACTTACGACGATTGGCCTCGGCACTGGTAAAGAAAAGGTAAAGTAAACCAATTCGCGAAAATTCGTGAAATTCGTGTCAAACTCTTTGTGTTTTTTCTTTTGCAGCCAAAACAATTCGCGTTTATTCACGGTTAGAAATGGCAAATCGCCCGGTGCGCACCAAAGAGGCATGACATAAACGTCAAAACGCGCCAAAACGCGCCAAAACGCGACACGCCTCCTCAAAAATCCGCTTGCCGCGCCGAAATCATATGAAGACGGGTGGTTGGAAGTTTTTGCAGAGCGGGAAACAATCTGTTTTATCTTCGGTTCCCGGCTTCTCAAAACTTGACCGTGTGAAAACAAGGCCCATTTTGGTCAAGAAAAGGTCAAGTTTTGTGTGCTCTATCAACCACTTACGTCAATTCACACTTTGCTTGATAAAGAAATGGCAAATCAAAGTGGGTGTGAGGTATAAAGTGGTTTGCGAATAGTTTCGCTTCGGGTATTTATCACGTGCTGGATGCGAACCATTTGTGAAGCTGCTTGAAAAGCCATATTTGCCGCTGGCGCTCACCCTGCTGCTCGTGGGAACGCTCCAGCTTTTCCACATCACCGACACGCTCAACCGCGCCTTTTTCGATCACTGCTCGCGCGCAACGGCCAGTCCCTCCCTGATTCCCACGAACGGCGTGATGGTTTTGATTGATGAGGCTTCACTGAAGGAAATAGGCGCGCGTTATTCGGTGCGCTGGCCTTGGCCGCGCTCACTCTTCGCCGCGCTCATCGCCTCACTGCATCAGGCGGGCGCCACAAAAATCCTGATGGACTTCGAATTTCTCGAACCGTCCGATGGCGCGCAGGATGACACACTCGCCGCCTACGCCGCAGGCTGCCCGGAAACAATCCTCGGGCGGACGCGGGACAAGACACCGATTTTCTGGCAGGACGATTTTCAAAAACAATTTCCACAGTTCGCGGTCACAAACCGGATGGGGCTGCTTGATTTTTCTCCCGACGAAGACGGGGTTTATCGCCACTATCCAATGGCTGGTTCACTCTCGGCAAAAGCCACGGATAAAGGTTTCCCCGAAGGCCGGTTGCTACTGCATTGGTATGCAAGCCTGGGATCAACGAATCAATCGCTTCAGTTCCCGACCAATCAGGCCCTTTCTGCCGCGCCGTTCGCCGTCCTCGGCGAACAGCTTCAGCGGCAGTTGGAGGCAAAGGGTGTTGACGATACGAACCCGACGAACATCGTCCCCGGATTGGCCGGCTTGCCGCCGCTGGATGAATCGGTCGAGGCGTTGGTGCGGGGCAAGGTTGTATTCGTCGGCGCCAATGCGGCTGGCGCGGTTGATTTGAAAGCGACGCCGGTTGGCGGAATTGAACCGGGCACACTCGTCCATTTCACGGCTTGGGCGGATACGGAGCGCAACGATTTCATCAAACCATTTCCGAAGTTCGCGGACTTGATTGTGAGCCTGGTGATGGTGTTCACCGTTATTCTAACCGGCTGGCGGCATTCAAAAGTGGCCTGGATGGTCGGCATCGGCGGAGCGTTCGTCTTGATTTTACTGGCGGGAAGTTTTCTGGCGTTCCGCTCGGATTATTATTTCCCGCCTGCGACACCGATTGCCGGCGTCTGCTTCGCGCTGCTGACGGGCAGCATCCACAACTTTTGGCGCGAGCGCAGGCGCAAGCGCGAGATTCAGGCCATTTTTGGCAGCTACGTTTCAAAGCAGGTCGTTGAAAAACTCTTGAAAAATCCCGATGCCATTCAATTGGGTGGAGAAAAAAAGAACCTGACGGTTTTCTTTTCCGATCTGGCAGGCTTCACGGATTTGTCCGAAAAGCTTCCGCCGGAGGAATTGGTCCGGGTGGTCAACCGCTACCTCGCACAGGTCACAGATTTCATCCTGGATAATGGCGGTTATGTGGATAAATACATCGGAGATGCCGTTATGGGTGTTTTCGGTAGCCCGGAACCGCTGCCGAACCACGCGCTCGCGGCGTGCTGCGCGGCGCTTGCGTCCCGCGATTGGATGGCGGAGGCTTTTCGGGACGCGCCCGTGAAACTCCAAGCGCGCATCGGGCTTAACACGGGCGAAATGATTGTGGGCAACGTCGGCTCGGAACGGAAAAAGAATTTCACCGTGCTGGGCGACGCCGTGAACCTCGCGTCGCGCCTTGAAGCGGCGAACAAGGACGTGGGGACGGTGATTTTGATAGGCGAAGACACGGAACGGATGGTCCGTGGCGAATTTGTCACGCGCCCGATTGCGCGGCTGCGCGTGAAGGGCAAACAACACCCGAATCAGACCCACGAGTTGATCTGCAAGGCCGGCCGCGCAAACGCGGGGCAGATGCACTTTGTCGCCGCATACACCGAGGCTTACAAGAGCTTTTTGAACCGTGATTTCTCGGCGGCGCGGGCGCAATTTCATTACATCCTGACGCTGCTGCCTGGGGACCGCATGGCCCAACTTTATCTGGACAAGGCGACCAAATTTGAATACGAACCGTTGACTCCTGATTGGGATGTGCTGGAGTTGAAATCAAAATGAAACGGAAAATCACAGCGCTGCTTTTCGCCAGCCTGCTGTGCGCAACGCTGGGCGGTGGTTTCGACGCGGGCAACACTGCGTTCACCAAGCGCTACGAGACGGATTTGCTGACAGATCCGCAGCCGCTCGCCGGGACTGTCGCGACGCTGCCGTTCGCGGCGAGCGTGAAAATCATCAGTCTTCAGGGCAAGTGGGCGAATGTTACCACCACGAACGGCACGGGCTGGATTTATCTCGGCAATCTTGCCGATGAAAAACCGGCCGAGGACAACAGCATTCAGGGGCTGCAAACCAGCGCCAGCGCGACCACCGCCAGCGTCGCCGCCCGCCCGCTGGACAATGTGACGGCGCAATATGTCCAGCAGGAGGGATTGGGCCAGGCCGCCGCCGATGTCCAGTGGCTCGAACGACAAACCAGCACCATCGGCAAGACGGCTGTCACCGGTTATCTCAAAGCTGGCAGGAAGGGCGAGTATCAATGAAAAAGGCCGAGCTTATCGCTGCGTTTGTCGTCTTGTGTCTCACTGCGTTTGATGCGTTCGCGCAATTCGGTTTTTTGAAGCCCAATCCAGCTAATCAAGCCGGCGGCCTGCATCCTTTCAAGATGCTTGGCGACCTCGGTAAGACATTAAAAGGCGCCAGCGGCATCGGTTTGCAGGAGGAACTGACCATCGGGCATTCCGTCGCCGTCCAGATTGTTTCAAAATACGGCGGCCTCGTGCGCGACGATGGCATCACGCGCCGGGTCAATCTCATCGGCAAATCACTGGCCTACTACTCCGACCGGCCGGAGTTGACCTACCGGTTCGGCGTTTTGAATTCGCCCAGCGTGAATGCGTTTTCCGCACCCGGCGGATATATTTTCATCACGCGCGGGCTTTACGACATGGCCCAAAACGACGACCAACTGGCCGGCGTTCTCGCGCACGAAATCACGCATGTCACCCACAGGCACGCGCTGAAAATCATCGAGCGCGGCGAGTTTTTTCGGGAATTGCCGGGCTGGCTTCGGATGCTGGAACCGCCGCCGGGAAACCCGACCTGACCCGCTATTCGCAGGGCGTTGACCAGATCACCAGCACGCTTTTTGAAAAGGGCTTCGATCCGCAGACGGAATTTGATGCCGACCAGGGGGCATTCAACCTTGCCAGCACGGTCGGCTACGCTCCGGACGGATTGGAACAATGCCTGCGGACATTGCAAAGCCAGGAGGCGCCGGGCGCGATTGTATTTCCCACGCACCCGCCGCTTAAAAAACGCATCGAGAAGCTGGATTCGTATCTGACTGCCGCCAAACAGTAAAAACCGGTGTAGGCTCAATTCGCGCTCTTCGCCTGGAATTTCAGCGTTCTTTCAGGCTGAGTTCGTCTTCCTGCTGCTTGCGCGGCGCCGCTACGCCCATGCCGCCGAGGGCGATGACGGCCCAGTTCTCAAATTCAAACGGCGGGATGACACGCAGCTTCTCCACCGTCCACGGCAGATTGCGGACGATGAAGCCGCGTCTGGCGTGCCAGAGCGGTTCGGGCAGCTAGGCGAGCTGTTCCAGATTGTCGCCGCAATAAACGACGCGGATGTCGAGCGACGGGGAGGGACGGCGTGTAGCTGTCTCTGAATTTGGGTCGCCGACACGGTGACCCTCCCGATTTACAGCGGCCTTTTTGCCATCCGCGGATTTTGCGCGGGAAATGCGGCGGCGGCATTTTTCATATTGGTTGCGCGGAGGGGTAATAAATATTTTCAGCGCAACAAGTCTCCGGGCGTTTCGGGTGTGCCCGGCTCGTCCAGCAATTGGATGCCGGTGCAGGACGGCAAATCCTTGTAATCCTGCAACACCCACACGACTTGTTTGTCCGGCGTGACTTCCAGGACTTGCGGCGGGTTGCTGTTCTTGGCGCTGCCGCCACGGTTGCAGATGATGGTGTTGCCGCTGGCCAGCCGGTCGGCGGTCTGCACGTCATGCAACACGATGCCCGGAATGCTGTTCGATTCAATCGCCCAGACAATTTCGCCTTTCGGATTCACTTCGTGGACAAAGCCGCGGTTGTCGCCGGGAATCAAAGTGTTTCCATTCTTGAGCCGCACCGCTGACCACGGCCTCCCGGCGGCATAGGTCCAGATGAGGTTCCAATCTTTGTCATATTCATCCACGCGGCCTTCGTCCAGGAATCCCAGCACGTAGGTGCCTTGCCCGGTCACGCGACAATTGCGGAATTGCGTGTGGATGGATTTGACCGTGTTGGTGAAGACGGGAAGTTCGTGCGAGACGATTTTCTCGTCGGTCATTTTATTGATGATGTAAAGGTGCGGCGGCAGGCCGTTCTCGACAACCATTACCTTGTCCAAGCCGATGGGCTGCAGCGCGTGAATCTGCGTGTTGGTCGGGCAAAGATATGACCAGACGATTTCCTTTTGCGGCGTGACTTCGTAACAGGCGTTCATCTTGGTGCAAATAATGTGGCCATTCGAGAGCATCCACGCATCGTCAATCTCGCCTCCGTGCGGGAAGGCGTAAGTCCAGATGACCTTTCCGTGATTAACGACATAGAGGACGTTGTTGCCTTCGCCGTAAAAGAGGAAAGGGTGCTGCCCAAGGCCTTTGCCGGGCCAATGCATCGCGACGGAATTGGTGGGCAGGGCGCGGACGGGCGGGATGGCTTCGTCCGGTCCTGTTGCTGGCGCTTGCTCAAACTGGTCAAGCACCGCGAGCATCGGCTGATTGGCACTGGCGCCCGCATTGCTGGTGCAGGTCATTGAAGCGCAGCCGCCGATGAGGACGGCGGCGGTGACGGCGCACAAAGCGGTTATGAAACATTTGTGGGGATTCATGGGAACGACATTATCGTGGCGCGGTTCAACGTCAAGTTCCGGCGGATGCAAAAAATTCAATTGGCCGTGCAGTGAATGACAACTGACATCGGAAGCCCGCCTTGGTAAAGGCTTGCGAGTATTTGAAGCAATTATGGGTTCATCCGTGACATGACAAAATAGCTCAATTTTTTCCGCAAAACTTCAGTGACAGCCGGACTCCGACTTGCTAAACAATTATGCAGTCGCAGCTTGCCCGAGGCGGTGACCGGAACAGTCCCGCAGTTGTTAGCTGAGGCAATCGTGCAGGCGGCACAGATCTATCGCATTTACTTCCACGGTCCCGCTTACCAGGTCCTGGAACGTGCGTGGTGGGATGGGACGCGAATGATCGGAGAGATGGCGGCGGACTTGCCGGGTAATCATCTGCCGGCAGACCGGCCAACGCTGATGTCACCGCGGCTCATCGAGCTATGTTTTCAGACCGCCGGGCTGTGGGAGATGAACGTACAGAGCCGCATGGGATTGCCGCAGCAGGTTCACGACGTCTCCTGGTTGCGCGCTC
>CAWHCL010000002.1:0-169342 GCA_963827815.1 uncultured Verrucomicrobiae bacterium
GATTTCAAAAGGGAACGGTTTTTCCGACAGAATTTCCTGAACGCGCGATGTGACAATTTCATTCGCCACGTCAAACGCGTAAAGATAAACAACTTCGCCTTTCATCCTGCTTAAACCTTAACCGACGAGTGCCATTTGTCGAGCTAGTCACAAGAATGGGGACATTCTTTATCAGCGCACATTTGTGAGTGCAATAGTTATAATGTTGACACCATTGCTTTGTATGAATGCTTTCTCGAGCCGCGCGTTTTCAACCAATGAGCCATTGGTGTGAGACTCACTGACACTATAGTCCAAAACAAGACTGCATCCATTTGACAAGGAATAATAAGCAGAACGCCCGGCGCTGACTCCAGCAGTCAGTGTGCTGTATAGCTTGTTCGTCGCCAAGAGCCAGGCCGCATCTTCCTCAGGCATCCCATAATTGAGATGAGACGCGATCCGCAGAGTCTCTTCCTGCGTCAACATATTTGTAATAACTATCACGCCCTCTTTTGCGGTGAACACTTGGGCAAGCAAATAACTTCCAGTGGAAAAGATCCAAAACAAGATCAAAGTGACAATCGCCTTCATAACGACGGGAACATCGGCACCTCGTCAAGGGTGTCAGCCGCTTACCAAGTTCATAAACCGTCGGGCGCGCTCGGCGACGGCGTAGGACGGGTGGTCAATTTGCGCGGGCGCGTTCCATAGAATATAAAATTCAAAATCATCCGGCGCTCTCCTATGCGACTGTTCGAACGCAGTTACGCGCAATGACATCAGGTACCGGGCGTTGACCAAAGCAACGCGGGGGTCGAGCGGATTGCCACCCGGCCACAAACCCCGGCGAATTTGGTAGCGCGAGATCTCGCCGGCGCGCCCGACGGTGTGATCGTCGCCACCGCTTTCAAGCATGGCCAGCGCGGTCCAGCGATCCATCGCCGGGGCGTTGACGGTCAGGGTAAAAAGCAGCAGCAGGATTTTCACGGCTTAAAACAAAAGACGCACCCCAGCTCGCCCGACACCAAAATTGCCCACGTGTTCAGGCATGACATAACGCGCATCTACAAAAAATCCCCAGTGGCGTGTCACGCGAATGTCCACTCCCGCGCCCGCCTGGGCAAACGTGGCGTAGGCCGGATCAAATTGGCGCCCGCCGCCACCGTAAATGTAGGGAGCCAGATGAATGGCATCCAGTGGAAGGCGAAGATATAGATTTGCCGAGGCGTCATCCACAAAGTTGTGCTGCGTATTTTCGGTGTAGGCGTCAGCACCAATTCCGAAATAGCGCGTGGCATAATAAGTCAGACCCGCGCCCGCGCCCAACCGCCCGCCGTGGCGGACCCTGGCACCTGAAATATTATTTATTGTGTTCTGGTTGACCGACCCGGTTCCGAACAAGTCCAACGAAAGTTCGTTTTCGCTGAAAAGCCGGTCGGGAGTTGTCGTTGTATTCACGGTTGTTGCCTGGTTCACCGACATTGTGGAATTGTCCTGCGCCCACATTGTCAGGCCGGAAGCCGCGAACGCAATGGCGGCAATGATTGTTTTCATTTTCATTCCTTTCTTTTTGTGTTTTTTAATGTGCAAATTCAAACGACCCCGTTGCTTTGCCCCTTCAAATAATCGCGGCGCGCGTGGCGGCGCACAGCGGCTGAAGTCCTGCCTTTCTCTGGCGGCGGCAACTTCACCCCGGCGCGGCGGGCTTGGGAGAGGCCTATGGCGATGGCCTGATTGGCCGAGCGCGCTCCACGCTTTCCACGGCCCATGTGGTGAAATGCTTCCCGCACAAATTCACCCGCTTGAGTCGAGGGCGATTTTCCCTCGCGCTTGTCTTCGCGCGCCTTTTCAATGGTTTTTTGCTCCGGCATACAAATCCTTTTGCATGTTGATTCAGCGAATCCCATGCCATGTGAAAATCAGGCGCTTTCCAACCATTCGTCAATGGGTATCTCACCGGAGGGTTCGCCGACGTTTGAAACCTTAAGTTCGGTGGCCATGGTTCCTTACCTTATTGAATCGTTTTCACCTGGATCGTGGAAGTCACGTCGCGCACTCCATCGGCATCAAGCGCGAGAGCGACTGCCTTGCCAATGTCTTCCGCAGATGAAACCGTTCCTGAAAGGTTCACATGGCCCTGATCGCAAGAGACGCTGATTTTCCACGCCGAAAGAGTCGAATCCATGGCATACTTGGCTTTAATCTCGGTGACCGCTCTCGCGTCGGAAACAGCGGTCACAGCTGCTTCGCCGATATCCTGCGCCTTACGGCGTATGACATGGCCTGTCTTTGCGAGTTCGTCTTTAATTTGATCGGCGTGCAAATCAAGTGTATCGAGCTTGGCCTCCACGGCATCCGACATGTTTTGAGCTGTCACGCCGGCATTTGTCAGCGCCTGCGCAGCGGATTGTTCATAGTGATGTTGTGCTTCGGGATGTTCCTGTGCTTTCTTTTGAACAAACCAAAAGCCGACCGCTCCCAGAATAATGCCGAAAATTAATCCGTTGAATAAACCTCTCATAAATTTCCTTTTCTCCATTTATTGTTGTAACTTTTCAATGTCATCCATTTTCAGCAAACCCGATGCCGCGCGGGCCTCGAATGAATTGCAGACCCGCGAATTTGAAGCCCGTGCAAATCGCACCATCCGCTGGCCGCTTTCGTGCAGATTGCAATTTGCGCCGCGCCGCGATTTTCATGGCCGCGATTATCGTCCGCAAAACCTGTTTTCCCTCCGTGGCATGTCTTTAGCTCATAAAATCACGGAATAGAAGCACAGTAAAATGAAACGAACAACATGGGAAGACCGTGAATGCGAAATATCAAATGCCTCGCATCGAAGATTACGAGCCGCTCGTCGGCCCGGAAACGGTCGGGCGGATTCTGAAGAAGGCCAAAGCGCTGGAGGGATTTCACGTGGCGAACATCAATTCCACCTATTACGGCGGCGGGGTCGCCGAATTACTCTCGTCCCTGACGTTGCTGCTCAACAGGCTTGGAATCCAGGCCGGCTGGCGGGTGCTACAAGGGTCGCCGGATTTTTTCGGCATCACCAAACGGATGCACAACGCGCTTCAGGGAATGGATTTTGATTTCACACCGGTCAAGCGGCACATTTACGAATCGGTCGTCTTCCAAAATTCATTGTTCAATCATTTTGACCGCGACCGTTTTGACCTGATCGTCGTGCATGACCCGCAGCCGCTGCCGCTCATCGCACATTATCGCCGGCATTGCCCGTGGGTCTGGCGCTGCCACATTGACCTTACCGACGGACACCGCAAACTGTGGGGTTATTTGTCCGGCTACATCAATCAATACGACGCAGTCATTTTCAGCACCAAGGAATCCGCCCGCAAAACGAAACCGCCGCAATTATTTTCCCTGCCCGCGATTGACCCGTTCAGCACAAAAAATCGCGAGCTGTCCGAAAAAGAAATGGACGGACGCCTGGCGCACTACAAAATTCCCACCGACCTCCCAATCATCGCACAAGTATCGCGCTTCGACCGCTGGAAAGACCCACTCGGCGTCATCGAAGCGTTCAAGATTGTGCGACGCAAAGTGGACGCAACGCTCGTGCTGCTTGGCAATTTTGCCTCTGACGATCCTGAAGGCGCAACTATTTACGAATCATTGCTCGCGCACCGCGAAGAACGCATCTTGATTTTACCAAACGGCGACGACACCGCACTCGTCAATACGATTCAAAGTCGCGCCGCAATCATTCTGCAAAAATCCACGCGCGAAGGGTTTGGCCTCACTGTCACCGAGGCGATGTGGAAAGGCACGGCGGTCATCGCCGGAAATGTCGGAGGCATCCGATGCCAGATTCAAAATGGCGCGAACGGTTTTCTCGTTTCGTCCGTTGAAGAATGCGCGCATCGGATTGTCGAGTTGCTGAAAAACCGCCACCTGCGCGAACGCATCGGGCGCGCGGGCAAAGAAACCGTCCGCCAAAAATTTCTGATGCCGCGCTTTTTGGAACAACACCTCGACTTGTTTCAATCCTTTGAATCCAGCTTCCGTCATGTCGGCTGTTGCGCCAGATCCACATGGTCAGCGGAACAAAGAACATCATATCACCATGAATGAAAACCCAACATTGCCCGAACGCGAAGGCCGCTGCCGGGTGGTCATAGAAAACGTTGCGCCGGAAATTGACGATGGACGGTTTGCCATCAAACGGGTTGCCGGCGAACGGGTCGTTGTTGAAGCAGATATTTTTGCCGACGGGCATGATTCGCTGACGGCGATTTTGAAGTTTCGGGCAGAAGATATTTTGGAATGGAGTGAAACTCCGATGACCTTTCTGGCCAACGACCGCTGGCGCGGCGAATTTGCCGTCACGAAATTAGGGAATTATTTTTACACGATTGAAGCCTGGGTGGATCAATTCAAGTCGTGGCAGAACAGTTTCAGAAAAAAGATCGCAGCCGGACAAAACATTTCCCTGGAGTTACAGTTGGGCGTAATATGGATCGAATCTGCGGCGCAGCGGGCAACGGCGCAGGATGCTGAAAATCTTCTGGCGTGGGCGAAGGAATTGAGTGTCGGCGAAAGCGTCACTGGCAGCCCAATTGAAAAGCGCGCGCTGGACAAGGATTTGACAGAGATGACGTGCCGTTATCTTGGCCGTCCATTTTCCATAACTTACGAAAAGAAATTGCGCGTGGCCGTTGACCCAGAACGCGCCCGTTTCAGCGCGTGGTATGAAATGTTTCCACGCTCGTTTGGCGGTTTCAAGGGTTGCGAAGAACAATTGCCGCGCATCGCAAAAATGGGTTTTGACGTTTTGTATTTGCCGCCCATCCATCCGATCGGAAATTCATTTCGCAAAGGGAAAAATAACAACGTCGTTTGCGAGCCGGGCGATCCGGGAAGTCCATGGGCGATCGGTTCAAACGAAGGCGGGCACAAATCAATCCATCCCAAACTCGGCACGCTTGAAGAATTTAAAAAGTTAATGGCACGAGCAAAAGAATCCAACATCGAGATCGCGCTGGACATCGCGTTTCAATGTTCGCCTGATCATCCTTACATTCACGAACACCCCGAATGGTTCAGGCATCGGCCCGACGGCTCGATTCAATATGCCGAAAATCCTCCAAAAAAATATCAGGACATTGTGCCGTTCGATTTCGAATGCGACGACTGGGTAAATCTTTGGCAGGAATTGAAGAGCATTTTCGATTTCTGGGTCCAGGCAGGTGTGAGGATATTTCGCGTAGACAACCCACACACGAAACCTTTTCCATTTTTGGAATGGTGCCTTGGCGAATTGAAAGCAAAAAATCCCGATCTTATTTTTCTCTCCGAAGCCTTCACGCGCCCGAAACCCATGTATCGCCTTGCTGAACTCGGCTTCACCCAGTCCTACAATTATTTTCCGTGGAAAAATTCAAAGGATGAACTGGAAGCTTATTTCACCGAAATCACGCAACCGCCCATCGCGGAATATTTCCATCCGAATCTTTGGCCGAACACACCGGACATTCTAACGCAATTCCTGCAGACGGGCGGGTACGCGGCATTTGCGATCCGTTTCATTCTGGCGGCGACGCTCAGCTCCAGTTACGGCATTTATGGCCCGGCATTCGAGCTTTGCGAAAACACGCCGCGCGAGCCAGGCAGCGAGGAATATCTCAATTCCGAAAAGTATGAATTCAAGCGCTGGGAATTGTCCACGACGCCGAATTTGGAACATTTGATTGGGCACGTGAACCAAATACGCCGCGAAAATCCCGCCCTGCAATCAAACCGCAACATGAAATTCCATTCCGTGGACAATCCTGAATTAATTGCCTACACAAAATCCGCTGACGACGGCAGCGGCACCATCCTGACCGTGATCAATTTGAGTCCCTACTACAAACAAAGCGGCTGGCTGGAATTGCCACTGGAACAATTTGGCCTCGACGCGAACAAAACCTACCAGGTGCACGATTTGCTGACAGATGAGCGTTATCTCTGGAAAGGCGAGAAAAATTACGTTGAATTGGATCCCCAAAAATCCCCAGCGCATATTTTCCGCCTGCGCCATTACGTCCGCACCGAACATGACGTTGATTATTTCGCCTAGACATCGTGAGCCTGGAGACTGAAATCATCAAGAAGGCTGGGGATAAAAACTCCGTTCGCACGCCTGATAAAGTTCCGATGTGGTACAAGGGTGGAATCATTTACGAGCTGCACGTCCGCGCGTTTCAGGACAGCGACGGCGATGGCACGGGCGATTTTCGCGGGCTGACTTCGCGGCTTGATTATCTGCGCGACCTCGGCATCACGGCGATCTGGCTGCTGCCATTTTATCCATCGCCGCTCAAGGACGACGGCTATGACATCGCTGATTATTACGGCGTGCATCCGATGTATGGCACGCTGGCGGATTTCAAAACTTTTTTGCGCGAGGCGCACAGGCGCGGGTTGCGCGTCATCACCGAACTGGTTTTGAACCACACGTCCGACCAGCATCCGTGGTTTCAGCGCGCGCGCCGCTCACCCGCCGGCAACAAGTTTCGTGACTACTACGTCTGGAACGATTCGCCGGAGAAATACAAGGGCACGCGCATTATTTTCAAGGACACGGAACTTTCCAACTGGACGTGGGACGCGTTGGCGAAGGCATTTTACTGGCATCGTTTTTTTTCGCACCAGCCGGATTTGAATTTCGACAACCCAGCCGTCCACGAGGAAATGATCAAGGTCATAGATTTCTGGTTCGGCATGGGCGTGGACGGAATGCGCCTCGACGCCGTGCCGTATCTTTACGAGCGCGAAGGCACGAGCTGCGAAAATCTGCCGGAGACGCACGAGTATCTGAAAAGACTTCGCAGGCATGTTGACGAAAAATACGGCGACAAAATGTTTCTGGCCGAGGCGAATCAATGGCCGGAAGACGCCGTCGCTTATTTCGGCACGGGCAAAGGCGACGAGTGCCACATGGCGTTTCATTTTCCGCTGATGCCGCGATTGTTCATGTCACTGCGGATGGAAGACCGCGTCCCCATCGTTGACATTTTGCAGCAGACGCCGCCGATTCCCGAAACGGCGCAATGGGCGTTGTTCCTTCGAAATCACGACGAACTCACGCTCGAAATGGTCACTGATGAAGAGCGTGATTACATGAATCGAATGTATGCGCACGTTCATCAGGCGCGGTTGAACCTCGGAATCCGCCGCCGTCTCGCGCCGCTCGTTGGCAATGACCGCAAACGGGTTGAATTGCTCACCGCGCTGCTGCTGTCGCTGCCCGGAACGCCGGTGATTTATTACGGCGACGAAATCGGCATGGGCGAAAACATTTATCTGGGCGACCGCAACGGCGTCCGCACGCCGATGCAATGGAGCGCGGACAAAAACGCCGGATTTTCGCGCGCCAATCCGCAGAGTCTTTTCCTGCCGATCAATCTCGACCCGGAAAACCATTACGAAGCCGTCAACGTCGAAGTGCAGGAGCGCAACAATTATTCGCTGCTCTGGTGGATGAAACGTGTCCTCGCGCTTTACAAAAGGCAGAACGCATTCGGCCGCGGCACGATTGAATTTCTGCATCCCGAAAACCGGAAAATATTCGCGTGCATCCGCCGTTATCAAAATGAAATCATACTGGTCGTCGCCAACCTGTCGCGCTTCGTCCAGCCGGTCGAACTGGATTTGTCCGCCTTTCAATCACTTGTGCCGGTCGAACTTTTCGGACGCATGGAATTTCCGCCGGTTTCCGACAAGCCGTATTTTCTCACGCTCGGTCCGCACGCATTTTACTGGTTTGCACTCGAACCAAAAGCCCCGGCACAGGTTGAATCCGCCGGCGCGCCGATTGGCCCGACCGCGCGCACCCTTCTCACGGTCGAAGAAGATTGGGAGGAGATATTCAACGTGCAAAATCACTTGCAACTGGAACGCGCGCTGCAGGCGTGGCTACCGTCGCGCCGCTGGTTTGGCGGCAAGGCGAGCACGATCAAATTCGTGCGCGTGCAGGAAATCATCCGCGTGCCGCTCGGCGGACGAAATGCCTGCCTGACCTTCTTGCAAGTCGAGTATGTCCAAAGCGAACCGGACACCTATGTTTTGCCGCTGGCGTGCGCTTTTGACGAAGCCGCCGAGGCGATCTGCCGCGACTGGGCACCCTTAATGCTTGCGCGGCTGGCCGTAACATCATCCAATAAAAACGGGGTGATTTACGATGCCATCGCCGACAACAATTTCGGCGCGGCGGCGCTGGATTTGATTTCGCGGCAGCAAACGCTCGATGCCTCCGCCGGCCGGCTTGAAGCGACGCATACTCCGGAATTTGAAAAAATCATTTCCGAAAACAACCTGCCCGAAGCGTCCATCGGCAAGGCCGAGCAAAGCAATTCCTCGATTGTTTTCGGCGACAGGCTGATTTTAAAATGCTTCAGGCGGCTCGATTTCGGCGTCAATCCCGACCTGGAGATTATGCGTTTTCTCACGGAGCAAAACCATTTATTCGCCCCATCGCTCGCGGGTGCGCTGGAATATCGTTCCGGCAGAGACGATCCACGCACGGTTGCGATTCTCACGACGTTTGTGCCGAAGGCAAAAGACGCCTGGGAATACACGCTGGACTCGCTCGGAAAATATTATGAGCGCGCGCAGACGCTGCCGCCGGAAAAACGCGCGCCACAAATGCCGGTCGCCAGCGTCACGAAACTTGCCGCCACCGAATTGTCGGAACAGGCGCGCGAATTGATTGACACTTACATCGAAAGCGCACGGCTGCTTGGCGAGCGGACGGCGGCGATGCACCTTGCGCTCGCGAGCGACACGGACAATCGGAGCTTTGTCCCCGAACCATTCACGCCGCACGCACAGCGCGGGCTTTTTCAATCCATGCGGAATTTGACGCGGCAGAATTTTCAACTGCTCAACCGCCAGTTGAAAACACTTCCGCCGGAAATCCAGGCGCGCGCGCAGCAAGTCCTCGCGCTTGAACCGGAACTTCTCAAGAAATTCCGCCAAATTTACGAACGTCCGCTCAATGCGACACGCATCCGGCAGCACGGCGATTATCATCTAGGCCAGGTTCTTTATACCGGCAAGGATTTTCTCATCATTGATTTTGAGGGCGAACCAGCGATGTCCATCAGCGAGCGGCGGCTCAAACGTTCGCCGTTGCAGGACGTTGCCGGTATGATTCGCTCATTTCATTACGCGGCTTATGCGGCGCTCTTGAAACACATCGAGCGAGGCACGCCGGTGGAGGGACAATTGGAGCAAATGATATCGTGGGCGCGATTTTGGGCGCGCTGGGCCAGCGCGATTTTTTTCAAGGCGTATTTGAAGGCCGCGTCCGGCGCGACTTTTTTGCCGCCATCGGAATCCGATCTGCAAATGATGACGGAAGTATTTCTGCTGCGAAAGGTGGTATATGAATTGGGTTACGAACTCAACAACCGTCCCGATTGGGTGAAGATTCCACTGCAGGGAATTTGGGATTTAATGAACGAACCAACCAATTCTGCAACGACAACCAAGGAAGCAACCGCCAGAGAGGCGAAATAGCCATGGAAAGATACATTTGTATTCACGGACATTTTTACCAGCCGCCACGCGAAAATCCGTGGCTTGAGGCGGTCGAAATGCAGGGTTCCGCCGCGCCCTATCATGACTGGAACGAGCGCATTTGTTTCGAATGCTACGCGCCAAACGCGCGCGCGCGATTGCTCGATGGTGAAGGGCGAATTGAGCGGATCATCAGCAATTATTCGCGCATCAGCTTTAATTTCGGCCCCACGCTTTTTTTTTGGATGAAGGAAAAGGCGCCGGACATTCACGACGCGATAGTCCAGGCGGACAAGGAAAGTCAAAAACGTTTTTCCGGCCACGGCTCCGCGCTCGCGCAATGCTACAACCACATCATCATGCCGCTGGCGAATCGCCGCGACAAATTCACGCAGACCCTGTGGGGCATACGCGATTTCGAATCGCACTTTGGCCGCAAACCCGAAGGCATGTGGCTGCCCGAAACAGCGGCGGATGATGAATCTCTCGACATTCTCGCCGAACTTGGGATCAAATTCACGATACTCTCGCCGCACCAGGCACACCGAGTCCGTCCCCTGAAAGACGAAGACGATAATCACTGGCAGGATGTCAATGACGCGAAGATTGATCCTTCGATGCCATACCTGGTGAAATTGTCTTCAGGCCGTTCGATTGTCATTTTCTTTTATGACGGTCCGATTGCCCAGGCGATTGCGTTTGAAGAATTGCTTCGCAACGGCGAGACGCTGGCCAACCGCCTGATGGGTGCATTTGACGACGGACGCGATCACGCGCAACTCGCACACGTCGCGACAGATGGCGAATCCTATGGCCATCATTTTCGTTATGGCGACATGGCATTAGCATACGCCCTCAATTTGATTGAAACGAAAGAGGACGCGAAGCTGACAATATACGCCGAATTTCTCGAAAGATTTCCGCCGACGCACCAAGTGGAAATTCACCAACCCAGTGCGTGGAGCTGTCCGCACGGCGTGGACCGCTGGAAGCGCGATTGTGGCTGCAATTCCGGGGGGCACCCAGGCTGGAATCAACGGTGGCGCGAGCCGCTTCGCAACGCGCTCGACTGGCTGCGCGACAAGCTTGCGCCGATATACGAAGACGAGGCAAAGAAATATTTGAAAGACCCATGGCTCGCGCGCGACGGTTACATTGAAGTCATCCTCAGCCGTTCGACGGAAAACATTTCCAGGTATTTCAGCGAACACGCCACACATGAATTGAGCGAAGCCGATCAGATCGCCGCGCTCCGCCTACTCGAAATGCAACGGCATGCGATGCTGATGTTCACGAGCTGCGGTTGGTTCTTCGACGAAATATCCGGCATCGAGTCCACCCAGGTCATTCAATACGCCGCGCGCGCGCTGCAACTGGCAAATGTATTTTCCCCGGAAAATCTTGAATCCGGTTTCCTTGAGATTCTGGAACAGGCCAAAAGCAACATTCCCGAAAATCAAAATGGCCGCGTCATTTACGAGAGATTCGTCAAGCCTGCCGTGATGACGCGTGAAAATGTTGCCGCGCATTATGCAATCAATTCCCTCTTCGAATCCTATCACGAAGATGCTCGCGTCTATTCGTTCGCCGTGCGGCAGGAAGACCGCCAACTCTTCACCGCCGGTCACGCGCGGCTCGCGATTGGCCGCATCAAAGTGACGTTTGCAGTAACGAAGGCATCGGATGTGTTGACCTATGCCGTGCTATACATGGGCGAACATAATCTGAACTGCGGCGTGCGCTACGACGGCGATTTGACTGTCTACGCAAATGCCGTCGAGGAAATGCGCGGCGCTTTTGAGCGGGCGGATTTTCCCGAATTGATCCGCGTGATGGACAGGCATTTTGGCCGGGCGAATTATTCCCTGAGGAATCTTTTTCGTGACGAGCAGTTCAAAGTGCTCAATCAAATTCTCGCCGCCACGCGCGACGAAATTCACAACACCTACCGGCTGCTCACGGACCGATACGCGCCGCTCGCGCGCTTTCTTAACGACATACATGCGCCGCCGCTCAATTCGCTCGCGCCCGCGACAGAATTTGTCCTGAACGCCGACCTGCGCAAGCAATTTGAAAACGGACATCTCGATGCCGAGCGCGTGAAAAGCCTGCTTGCCGAAGCGAGGGTCGTGAATGTTTCACTCGAGACCGACACTCTTGCCTTTGCTGTCAAAAGACATTTCGACAGCTTGGGCGACGAGTTGTTCAAAGCACCCGAAGATCCGGACGTACTCCAGCGCTTCTCCAACTCCGCCGCGTTGCTCCCGTTACTGCCTTTCGGCGTCAATTTGTGGAAGGCGCAGAATATTTACGACCAGTTGCAAGCCAGAATTCTGCCCGGAATGAAAGGCCGGGGCGATGAAAACTCCAAAGTGTGGACGGAGAAATTTCTGACGCTAGGCGAGCGACTCGGTTTTCACATCCAGCGTGATTGACCCATGCAAATTCCGCGAGCGACCTACCGGTTGCAATTCAGCGAGCGTTTTCGCCTGACGGACGCGCTCGCGCTCGCGCCTTATTTGCATGACCTCGGCATTTCGCACATTTACGCCTCGCCGTTGTTCAAGGCTGTTCCGCACAGCGCCCACGGCTACGACGTTTGCGATTTCAGCCGGCTTAACCCCGAAATCGGGACTGAAGCCGATTTGGGAAAACTGGCGGGCGCGCTTCACGGCAGGAAAATGGGGCTGATTCTTGACATCGTTCCGAACCACATGGGAATCGGATCGCCGGAAAATCGTTGGTGGTGGGACGTGCTCAAAAACGGCCGAGCGAGCAAATTCGCAGATTATTTCGACATTGACTGGAATCCGCCGGATCCCACATTGCGCGGAAAGATTCTCGTTCCGATTCTGGGCGGCACATACGAGAGTGTTTTGGAAAAAGGCGAATTCAAAGTTGAAAAGGGAAGCGGCGGTTTCATTCTGCACCACTTTGAGAACAAATTCCCTCTCGCGCCCGATTCCATCCCCGAACCGTTTTCAGTTGAACGATTAAATTCAAATCCCGCCGCGCTTGGCGAATTGATCCAGCGACAAAACTATCGTCTCGCATTCCATCGTGAGGGCGATTCCAGATTAAATTACCGCCGCTTTTTTGCCGTCAGCACGCTCGCCGCGCTGCGAATCGAAGACAAAAGGGTCTTTAACGACGTTCACGCGCTAGTCCGGAAATGGATTGAAAACGAATGGGTTGACGGCCTGCGCGTGGATCATCCCGACGGTTTGCGCGACCCGGAAGAATATCTGCAAAGGCTTCGCGCACTCGCACCAGATGCCTGGATAATCGTTGAAAAGATTGTGCAGCCCGGGGAACTTCTGCCCGGTTCGTGGCCGGTTCAAGGAACAACCGGTTATGATTTTTTGAACCAGGTCAATGGTTTGTTCGTTGATTCCAGCAGTAAAAATGCCCTGACGGATTTTTATTCCGAATTTACAGGCGAGCCGGTTGATTACGGAAGGATTGTCCGAGAGAAAAAGCGGCTCGTGTTGAAAAAGCTTTTTCCCGCCGAAGTCAGCCGTCTCACGGAAATGCTCGTTAAAATTGCCACGCGTCACTCGCCTGGCAAAAAGCATTCGCGCGACCAGTTGCGCGAAATGCTGATTGAATTTGCCGCAAGCTTCCCGGTTTATCGCACTTACGTTCGCGCAGCCAAAAATGTTATCAGCGACAACGATTTGCATTTTTTAGAACAAGCCGCAACAAAACTGAAAGCAGTGCGCGGCACTTCCGCGCCGGACCTCCCCGCTTTTTTCAGCAACCTGTTGCGCTTAAGATTTCGCGGGGATTTGGAGAATGAATTCGTCGCCCGTTTCCAACAATTATCCGGCCCTGCGATGGCAAAGGGCGTTGAAGACGCCGCGTTTTATTGCTTCAACCGCTTCCTGTCACTCAACGAAGTCGGCGGCGATCCCGGAAAATTTGGCGTGAGCGCGGAAGAATTTCACGAGTTTTGCCGGGAGCAGGGGAAAAACCTGCCGTACACCATGATTGCCAGCTCCACGCACGACACAAAACGCAGCGAAGACGTTCGTGCGCGACTCAATTTGCTTTCGGAAATTCCCAGGGAGTGGAGCGCAACGGTCTTGCGCTGGTCAAATATCAACGCCTGTCATCGCCGCGGCCCGTGGCCGGATCGCAACATGGAAATTCTTTTTTACCAGATGCTCGTCGGCGCATGGCCATTGTCCGCCGGCCGCGCGCTGGCCTGCATGGAAAAATCCGCGCGCGAGGCCGGGCAACACACGACCTGGAACGCGCCCGACGAGCGATATGAAAACGCGCTCTGGAATTTTGTCGTCGAATCGCTGCGCGATCCTGAATTTACGATGGACCTCGAAATATTCGTGGCGCGGCTCGCCGACGCGGCGTGTGTCAATTCGCTGGCGCAGACGCTCATCAAACTCACCGCGCCGGGCATGCCGGACATTTATCAAGGCTGCGAACTTTTGGATTTCAGCCTGGTTGACCCGGACAACCGGCGTCCGGTTGATTTTGATTCCCGCCGGCGGTTGCTTGCGGAGACAAAAAAACTTCCAGTCGAAAAAATCTGGGAACGCCGCGCCGATGGTTTGCCGAAAATCTGGCTGATTCAGAAAGCGTTGAAATTGCGGGCGCGCAAGCCAAGGTTGTTCCGTGGTGATTACGAACCGCTGTCTGCCCGCGGTGAAAAGGCCGGACACGCCGTTGCCTTCATGCGCGGCGGCGCAGCAATCACCATCGTTCCGCGCCTCGTGCTGGGATTGAAAAACTGGAGCAACACTTTTATGAAACTGCCGCGTGGCAAATGGCGCAACGAATTCACAGGCGAACAATTCACCGGGAGTGCGCGCTTATCCGAATTGCTCAAACACTTTCCGGTCGCGCTGCTGGTTGGAAAGGAGAAAGATTAATGCACACGTTTAGCGTCTGGGCGCCACTGCCCAAAAAAGTCGAGGTGCAAATCAACGGAAAAGTCATTCCCATGACCGCCGGTCCGGGCGGTTGGTGGGCAGCGGACATTCCTTCAGCGAAAGCCGGCAACGATTACGGCTTTATCCTGGATGGCGAAGGACCGTTCCCCGACCCGCGCTCGCCGGCGCAGCCGAATGGCGTTCACAAATTGTCGCGCCTTGTGAACCAGAACCAATTCCAATGGACGGATCGTAAATGGCATGCGCCGCCGCTTTCATCCGCAATATTTTACGAACTGCACATTGGCACATTCACGCCGGCGGGAACTTTCCTTTCCGCGATTGAAAAACTGGATCACCTTGTCGCGCTCGGCGTAACGCACGTCGAATTGATGCCGGTCGTGGAATTTTCCGGCGACCGCGGCTGGGGCTACGACGGCGTGGATTTGTTCGCGCCGCATCATGCTTACGGTGTGCCAGACGATTTGAAGAAGCTCGTGGATGGCTGCCACGCGCGCGGCCTGGCAGTGATTTTGGACGTGGTCTATAATCATCTCGGCCCATCGGGAAATTACCTGGCGAAATTCGCGCCGTATTTCACCAAAACGTTTTCAACGGTTTGGGGCCAAGGCGTCAATTTTGACGGTGCGGAGAGCGATGAAGTGCGCCGGTTATTTTGCGACAATGCGCTGATGTGGCTGCGCGATTTTCATTTTGATGGCTTGCGGCTCGATGCGGTTCACGGAATTGTTGACACCTCGGCGACGCACATACTTGAACAGCTCAAATTGGAAGTGGAGCAATTGTCCGCTCAGCTTTGCCGTCTTCTTGTGTTAATTCCTGAAAGCGATTTGAATGATCCGCGTTTGCTTTGGCCGCGGGAGAGGGGCGGTTTTCAACTAGACGCGCAGTGGAGCGATGATTTTCATCACGCGCTTCACGTGGTTCTGACCGGCGAGAATTGCGGCTATTATTCCGATTTCGGAAAGTTGGAAGATTTGGCGAAGGCGTTACGCCAAGTTTTTGTCTATGATGGAAAATATTCAAGACATCGCCAGCGAAGGCACGGACGCCCGGCTGAAGGTTTGAGCGGTCATCGCTTTCTCGGCTATCTCCAAAACCACGACCAGACCGGCAATCGCGCGAAAGGCGAGCGCAGCAGCCAGTTGATGAGCCTGGGGAAATTGAAAATCGGCGCTGCGCTGGTTTTGACCTCACCGTTTTTACCCCTGCTTTTTCAAGGCGAGGAATGGGGCGCGAGCACACCGTTTCTTTATTTCACGAATTATCAGGAACCGGAACTGGCGAACGCCGTGCGCGAAGGCCGCTGCCGCGAGTTTGCCGCGTTCGGCTGGAAGCCGGAAGAAACCGCCGATCCGCAGGCGCGCGAAACATATGAACGATCAAAATTAAATTGGTCAGAAATTTCACGCTCGCCGCACGACGGAATTCTGGCGTGGCACAAAGCATTGATCCGGTTGCGCCGCGGCGAACCGGATATGAGCGACGGACGGATGGATCATGTTCGCACCCGTTTTGATGAAGAGACGCGCTGGCTGGTCGTCGAGCGCGGGGCGGTCAGCGTTGTTTGCAATTTTTCGGGCAAACCAGAAGCGGTTTCCATGCTTGAGGGAAAATACCAGCCTCTGTTGATCTCCGAACCGACCGCAGATATTTCCGGAAACAAAATCATCCTGCCACCGGAATCGGTTGCGATTATAAAGAAGGAGCCAACATATTAGAAGCGGCCAAAACGCACTTCAATGGAAAAGGAGGCAGTGGGATTGTCTGGATTTTATTTGAGGGGGCGTTTGAAATAAAACAATGACTCCTTCCCATGAAATTCTTCAATTGGGACAATGGCCACCAGTTCCCATCCCTCAATGCCCAGCGTGTTTAATGATGCCGTGGTTTCCTGAATTTTTAATGGGCGTGTTGTGGATTCGATTTGTTCAATGATGTATTCAAATTTTTGCATGGAATTGCAGGATGGTCAGTCCTGCTGCGGTTCGCACCACGGCAGAGTGACCGCTTCTTCCAAAAGCATATTCGCAGACTTCTTCAGCTTTGTGGGTTGTGTGATGCGTATTCATATCATATTTCGTTTCTATTTTGTCGTTCACAACGCCATGGCTAATTGGGGATTGCACTGGACAATCCCAGTATAGATGGCGAAATGGGTCAGGCCCGCGATTCCGTGAATACCGAGCTTTTTCATGAGATTCTCGCGGTGTTTTTCGATGGTTTTGATGCTCACGCGAAGTTCCGAGGCAGCCTCTTTGTTAAGCTTGCCTCCGGCGACGAATTGCAACACCTCTATTTCACGGGATGTCAATTGCTCAATTTGCTTCCTGGCCGTGGGGTCTCCAATATACAGTTTTGGATTTTCCAAAAGGCCTTGAAGGCCCTGAACGGCAGTCGCCCCACCGGCAATGGTTTGGAGATTGCCATGAGCATGGGCAACATATTTTTTCATGATGACGCTTTAATTTTGTGAGGGCAGTTTGGTTGTCAAATGATTTTGTCACCCTGGATTAACGACAAAACCGGCCCTACGGAGGAGTCATGGTGTTGGTTGTTCCCGGATTATTCGTTTCCATGCCGGCTGAATTCGTGTCCGCCCCGGCAGACGGGGCGGCATTGGTCGTTTGAGCGCCAGAAGATGTATTCGTATTCATCGCCGGCGGCTGCTGTTCCGCAGGCGCGTTGGTGGATTGATTTTCAGTGGGAGAGTTATTGTTGCATCCCGCCACGAGCAGCCAGGCCGAGGCGGCGGCCAATGGTAAAAAGATTTTTTTCATGGTTTTTTTCATGGTTTAACGGTGATGTTATTCACGACATCCTTGACCCCCAGAACCTGCCCGGCGATATCAGCCGCCTTGGATTTTTGATCCGAGGTGTCCACAAAGCCGCTTAATTGCACCGTGCCGCGATACACGTCCACGTTGACCTCGCTGAATTTGTAGTCGGGATTGTCGGCCAACGCGCTTCGGACGCTTTTTTCCAGGGACTTGTCATCAGAAGATCCCCCGTTGGCGCTGTCGCTTTGATCTTTCACGGTGATGTTGTTCACGATTTTTTTGGCGCCTTGAACCTGTCCGGCGAGGTCCTCTGCCTTGGACTTCTGGGCGGAAAGATCCACAAAGCCGCTCAATTGCACTGTGCCTTTGAACACGGTGACTTCCACCCCATCGAATTTGTAGTCGGCGTTGCCATGGAGGGCGCTATTGACGCGCATCTGCACGGATTCGTCATCAATATTCTCGCCGGTGCTTCGATTGTAACGATCCCCGGCGCAACCGGTGATATTGGCAATCATGGCCCCCGTTAAAAACCCCAGGCACACCGCCAGAAACAATCTGCTTGATTTGGTTTTCATAATTTTTCCTTTTCACATGTCTTCATGTCTCCGTCTTGGCGCACTTCAAACGCGAGCATCGCCATTGAGAATGGTTTAGCTTGGCACGTGCCAGCACCGCTTTCTTGTGTTTCTGATATTTGCGCGATTGATGTGATTGCAGGATGCATGAAAGGTTTGCATTTTGCTGAAACCTCGCCGGTTCATTCATGGCTTGCTTCAGCCATGCCGTTTGCTTTGCTCATAAACGTCTTTCTTTTTTGATGAAGCCGCACGCGATACAAATCCATCAAGTAAACACCCATGCGCAAAAGCGGTGACATCAATATCCAGACGAGAATCAAGAACATCCCGACACCGACGATCACGGTGTTTTCGATTGCCTGGAAACTTAACCGCAAGCATTTTTGAAGTGCGCCGGGGTTTTGAAAAATATTCATATTTTCCGTTCAAGTGACAACACGCAGGGCGTTCTCGGTGCCAAATGGATTGGGAACGCGCTTCGTGGAACGCGGGTCGTCAAACCATTGCCCGTCCACTATGAAACGGTATGAGTATTGTCCAGGCTCCAGCGGGATGAAGCTGAACCAGACGCCATCCTCGTTTTGCATCAAGTCGAGCGGGCATTTTTCCCAATCTGTAAAGTCCGCGGCGAGCTTGACCGATTTGGCCGCAGGCGCCTTCAGGGAAAATTCCACCCTTTTGAGTTCGCGCGGCGGATTGGCCCCGCGATTTTTTTTGATAGTAGCGCCATTGGGCGGCGGGTTGCGCGTTGCGCCTTTGGCGCCGTTGCGACCGGTCGTCAATGACGCGTCAAAAGCTTCGTTTTCGGCCCTGGCGCCATTCAGCGCCGCCTCCAATTTATCCGGGTGCAACACCAGATCGGCAAACGCCGTCTGGCTTGGTGCAGGCGCGGTTTTTCTCAAACGGGCGGCGGGAACGGAGTCTTCGAGGTACGCGGCGATCTGAAACAGTGACGGAACAATGGTGTTTTTTTGAGTTGGAGCTGATGTTTTCATGGTATATGCCTTTTTAATTTGCAGTTGAATGGGTGAAAGGGAAACGAACCGGACGTTTATGTGGTTAATCGGAGGAAGAACGCCCGGTTCGCTGTTTGAATGAGCAAGATCCATAGGTAATTTCACTCGCTGCATTCATTCAGAGGTCATAACCGCAGCATTCATCAATGGCGCGCCTGTTTTTTTCCTTGCTCCTTCCAGTGCGTTTCTGGATGCGACCAATCAGTTCATTCTCCTTGCCCTCGATGAATTGCAGGTTGTTATGTGTAAGTTTCGCAAATCCTTGTTTAAACTTTCCCTTGGCGATATTCCAATTTCCTTTGGTAATAAGTATGCTCATACAATGTTCGTGTTTGGCCGTTTTGCTTCCACCGCTCAACTTGAGCGGCATGAACTCCTTTTGCAATTGGCGTGCCGACTGGTTATGGGGCAATTATTTCATCAAATCCAAGCAATTGCGGCCGGCCCGAAATTTCAATTGGTAAACGGATGGCCAGGGGTTTTGCAAACTGCAATCAAAGGGCTTGCAAGTTGCATCATTCAGATGGCTTGAATCCGTGCTGTCATCCAATTTACGAACAGAGTGCGATCCGATCGCTCCGGCACAAGCCCTGCTAAAAGAAGGAAAAATTGAACATCACTTTATGAACCGGACCCGCAACACGCTTCCACCCGCCGTTCGCAAAGAGGCGGTCGCCTCGCTCAACGGCACGGTGGCGGAATTATTTGACCTGTTTGCGCGCATCAAACAGGCGCATTGGAACGTGCGCGGCACGACGTTCATCGGCCTGCACAAACTGCTGGATGAATTCGCCGTCAGAATCATCGGGCACATTGATCTCGCCGCCGAGCGCGCCACGGCGCTCGGCGGCGTTGTCGAGGGCACACTGCGCGAAAGCGTGAAACATTCGCACTTGAAGAAAAAGGAAGAGCCGCCGTCCATCAGCGGCATCTCCGATTGGATTCATGAACTGGCCGACCTTCACGCCGCCTCCGGCCAACACGTCCGCGCGAGCGTCAAAACGCTGACCGACGCGGGTGATTTCGGCACCGCCGATTTGCTGACGGACATTTTGCGCACGCTCGATTTGCAACTCTGGCTTCTGGAAGCCCACCTCAACCAGCAAAAGACCGCAGCTTGAGACAACAACAAAATACAAACATCCGCATTTATGAACACACACAATTCCATTCTCAAAATCGTCATTGTTTACGAAAATCTCTCCACCGGCATCAAAGCCGGGACCGTGTTAAGGAGGCTTGACGCACAGTTGGAGGCGGAGTTTGAGATTGATGGCGGCGACTGGCAGGTGGACAGCGGCGCTTGGAGGTTTGAAATGCTGGGCGACCCGGAACTCCAAAGGCTGGCCGTTGCCGAGGCTGTCGAAGCAGACATGATAATTATTTCTGTTGGCGATTCTGAGTTGCCCGTCTGCGTCAAGAGCTGGATTGAACAATCTCTACCCTTGAAAGACGGCAGACCCGTGGCCTTGGTTGCGTTGTTGGACCGGGGAAATGACACCTTCAGCGAACCGTCTCCTCCAGAAACCTATCTCCGGTGGCTGGCCGGACAATACGGTCTGGATTATTTTTGCAAAACTCACAACCAAACCCTGCGTAATGCATCCGGCTTTGAACCAAACGCCGCCCGGTCCGAAGACGATGCGGCAGATTGGAGGACACACTAGCCGGAGTTGCCCCGTCCAAGGGGATGGGACGCCAATGAACATGTCGTCATTAAACATCAACCAGCCAAAGACTGAAACTTGAATTTACAAGCCCATGCTTTATACGCTTGCCCTAATCTTGATCATTGCCTGGCTGCTCGGAATCATTTCGGGCTACACGATGGGCAACTTTATTCACATCCTTCTGGTCATCGCCATCGTCATGATCCTGGTGCGGCTGATTCAGGGTCGAAAACTTTGATGACTGCACAAATTCACATTTAAAAACGAAAGCAAAACCATGAAATCACCATTTGATCTCAAGAGTGCGTTGTGCGGAGTGGTTGTTGGTGTCCTTGCCATGCTGGCCATCGGGGCGGGAACTTCCTCTGATGCCCCCCTCAAATATGGGACCGGCAGATACCAGGTTGCCGTCGGTGCAAATGTTGCGTTGGTAATTGACACTCAAACCGGAAAACTGTGGACAAAATGCTGGAATAGCACCTCCGAGTTCACCGCCGATGAAGATTTCTTCAAACCCAAGCTGGTTGTGCCTGAAACGTCTGAAACAAAATAAAAATGGGAACAATCATCAATCTGAAAGGAATTTGAAGCAAAGATCCGCAACACACTTCCAGCAGCCGCACATCATTCCGATATTTTATTTATGAAACTGAAAGCTGGTGTTCCAAAACATTTTCGGCGTTTGAAATGGGATGAGTTGGTATTTCCCGGCGACTTTGTCGTGAATGAGCAACGGGGATTTGAAACGTGGGAAGGGCCGGGCGGGTTCCGGGCAGACGCATTTGTGAGGCCGATTTACCGGAGGTATGGAAGGCATCCGCTCGCAGCAAAACACGATAAACAGCTCAATTCAAAAGACGGGCTACAAAGATTACCTCGATAGGGTGCGGGGTTTCCCATTGCGGACGGTCGTTGCAGACCAGCCTGCAGATTACATCGCTTTAGCGGGTTTGGAAATTAACCGAGTTCACAAGCCAAAGAACCGCGCCCGCGAGCAGGAAGCCAATGAACATTGCCAGGCGGGTCAAAAGCCGGATTTCCTTTTGGTATGCTGACAGATTCGGTTTTTTCCTGTGAGAAAAGCGGTATGGCATAGCCTTTACTCCGTTGAATCATCTCCACCCGCCCCGTATGAATACATGTCTTCCATCGCGATAAACATAACGATGAGGAACCCAGACGGCACCCGGGTGTGGCGGGCGATCCCAATGGCCTCCCTCCCATACCCAGCTACCGTGCCACGCCCAAGCACCTCCTATCCAAACAAAATCAACGCCGGGTTGAGGGGGAACCTCCTCCACTATGAGCGGCGGGGGATCTTCATCCACATCAACTTCCGCTCCCACTCCCACAGTCGCCACCGGTCCCCGGGCCGGATAGACGACGCATCCGCTTGTAAAAAGCGAAGTGGCGCCAATCAGCAAGGCCATTTTGAGCAATGTCATTCTTTTCATAAGTCTCGTCTTTGATGTTCTGCAAGTGGCGTGCCGTTTGATTTGAAATCAGGAACCGCGTCGCAAGCTCGGTATTTGAGGGTCTTGCTTTGATAAATGTCCCTGTTTCACAGAAAAAAAACCGAATCTCCCGCAAACTGCAAACAATGCCGGGCATCGGTTGCAAGTTGCATAATTAATCGCCATCCGGCTTACCGGACCGGGACAACGACAACAGGTGGTGGGACGATGGGCACAACTACCGTCCCGTGCCGGGTTTGGGCGACAACGCATCCACTTGTCGAGAGCAGGATGATAATACATGCATATAAGAGAATTATTTTCACATCTGGTTTCCTAGCTTTAGGAATGCCATGCGGCAACTGCAGTTTTCAATATTCATGCGGCTATTGGTCTCTGGATTCGCATGTTAAAATGCGTAAATGCATGAATTTCGTCGCGGCCATTGCATATTGCATTGAGCCAACAATCAACATCCGCATTTTCAGCACAAAACGAACGATTTATTGGCGGCACATTTCAAGCTCAACAGGAATTATGAAAGATATAAAAACGATTGCCTTTGGGACGGTTATTTTCACGGCATTGATAGTGATGTCCGCGCCGCGTGCAGTGATGGCGCAGTTACCTGTGCCGCCACCGCCGACACCGCCGGCAACGGTTCCCGCACCGCCACAACCGCCCGCAACAGTTCCTGCACCGCCGCCAGCACCCGCAGTGAGAGTGGAGGTGCCAGCGCCCGCAGTGACAGTGGACATAGGAGTTCCTGATGTTTACGTCTGGGACGGTTACGAATATGTGGGTGTTATCGGCGCTCAATATTATTATTTAGGTCCGGGCGATGTATGGCTGGCTTTGGATCCGGACCACTTGGCGCGCTGGCATGACTGGGAAAAAGACCATGGGGACTGGCGTGACCATACCATCCGTAACGAACGATACCGCCGCGACGCCCAGGGGCATGATCATCCATGGCATAATGACCACGACCAGGATAAAAGTCCGCCTGACAGCGGTCACGACAAAGACCATGGTCATTGAATAACACCATGCCAGCCGGTTTTGCCCAAAATGCGGGGAGATGGCATCGGCACGGCTTTAGCTGAAAGGAACTCTCATATGAAATTTTTAAAGAGAAATATAAAACAGGTGCTGATCGCGTTGATGCTCGCCGCAGTTACGGTCTCGCTTTCGGGCTGCCTTTGGGTGGGCGGGGATCATGACGGGGGCTGGCACCATGACCACGACCACGATTATGACCACGATCACGGCCACGATTAACGCCCCGCATGGCTGATTCACCGGAAGCGGCCCATCTCGCCGACGCGGCAAATTTACTGTTGAAAAACATTTACAAACCAAAACCAAAGAAAATATGAACAAAGAAACTCAAGCGGTCACCAATGACATCGAACAACTGGCTGAAGACGCGCGCGCGTTGATGGCCGCCACCGCCGACGTGGCCGGTGAAAAAGTCGGGGAAGCCCGCAAACGCCTCGCCGCCGCGCTGGAACGCGCCAAGGCAAATCGCGGGCAATGTCCGCGACAAGGCGGTCGCCGGCGCCAAAGCGGCCGACGAAGCCGTGCATGAACATCCCTACAAGGCCATCGCCATCGGCGTCGGCGTCGGGGCGCTTCTCGGCTTTCTGCTCGCGCGCCGGTGCGCCCGCAACTGCGATTGATCAAGTTATGGAAGAATCCACCGTCAGCCTGGGGCAACTGGGCGCGACCTCGAAAACATTCGCGCGCCGACTGTTGACCATCGGGGAAAACAGGCTCGAACTGTTGACGGTGGAAGTGCAGGAGGAACACGAACGATTCCTGCGCGCCTTTCTTCTGGCCCTCGGCGTGGCGGCGTTTGGTTTGCTTGCCGGCCTGACGCTCACGGCGGCGATCGCGGTTTTGTTGTGGGACTGGTCGCCCATGGCCGTGCTCCTGATTTTGACGGGGCTTTATGTCGCTGCCGGGATTTGTCTTTACCGCCGCCTCATCGGCGTGTTGCGCAACTGGCAGACGCTTTCCGCCTCGCTCAACCAGCTCCGAAAGGACCGCGCATGTCTGGAAAAAATTCTCGCATGAACCCGCTTGAATCACGGAAGCAATTGTTGATCGCGGAGAGCGAACTCAACCGTGCGCAACTCGCCCAGGAATGGCAGACAATGGCGGGTGAAGTTCGTTCGCTCACAAGCCAGGCCAGAACAATCAAATCCATTGCGTCAGCGATTGCGACTTTGGTCGCGGGTGTGGCTTCCTTGCGTCATAAAAAATCCGGGCCAGCCGCTGATGAAAAGCCTTCGTGGTGGAAGACCTTCCTGAAAGGCGCGGGACTGGCCGGCTCGTTCTTGTCGGAATAGCGGGTTATTCCCGCCCGGATAATCAATGGACAAGTTACCAAAGGAACAACAAACGAAAGGAAATTATGAAAACAATCATACTCGGTTTGACAATACTGGGTTTCATCTACCCGGTGCTGGCCATGGACCAAGTGGAGCTGGATCATCGCGTCACATTGTTGACGGGAAAGTTCGAGATGATGCAGCAAAAACCGGACAAACGCATCCCGGCGGATGTTTTGTCCAAGGCGAAAGGCATCGTTCTGCTCGACCGCACCAAGGCTGGGTTCATTTTTGCCTATCAAGGCGGTGGCGGCGTGGCGATGGTGAAGGACGAGCGGGGGCAGTGGAGTCCCGCGGCGTTCTTAAGCGCGAATGAAGCCAGCCTCGGCTTCCAGGTCGGCGCTGAACAAAATTTCTTCGTGATATTGTTCATGGACACAAACTCGGTCCAGGAATTGGTCACGCAGACCGGCGAGCTTGGCGGCGATGCGCGCGGCACAGCCGGCAACGATGCCGCAGGCGTCGGCGGTAACGTCACCTCCCCCAAACAATACAATGTGCTCGTTTACAGCGATCGGAACGGGCTTTATGGCGGCGCGTTCGTCAAGGCCGGCGCAATTTTGCCCGATGATAAAGCCAATGTGATTTATTACGGCCAGCCACTGACGATGGGGGATATCCTCTTTGGTAACAAGGTGAGGGCCACACCGGCTGCAACCGACCTGGCCGAACAAATATCGGCCTTCTCCAGGCAATAAATAAACGCGCCCGCGCGCCACGAGAATTTGAATCCCCGTAGGGATGAACAGGATTTGCAGGATGTTTTTTCTGCAATCATGGTCATCCTTACAACCCTGACATAACAGGACTACGACGATGGCCGGCATAAAGATCAAGATGAGAACGAAGGATTGAGAGGCATTATGAACGTGATCGCCTGCGAAACTTGCGGCTTGGTTCAACAATTCGAAACCGTGCCGCCGCGACATCGTGTTCAATGTGCGCGTTGCGATTCGGTTCTTCAACGACACCATTCGAACAGCCGCGCACGAACCGGAGCGTTGGCGCTGGCCGCGCTTTGCCTGTATGTGCCCGCCAACATTTATCCCATCATGGTCATGGAATACATGGGTCGCCACACGGAAAACACCGTCTGGGGCGGCGTCAAGGCCTTGTATCAAGACCGCATGTGGTATGTCGCCGCCATCGTTTTTGCGGCCAGCATTTTGATTCCGCTTCTAAAATTGACCGGATTGTTTTTTCTCGTCATGAATCGCGGGCAACGGTGGCAGAAAACGCGCACCTGGGTTTACAAGGTGATTTGCCGGATCGGCTCGTGGGCGATGCTCGATGTTTTTTTGCTGTCGGTGCTGGTGGCATTGATCCGGTTCGGACGATTCGCCACGGTGATTCCCGGTCCGGGCATCATCGCTTTTGCGTCGGTGGTCGTTTTGACAATTGTCGCTTCTTCGAGCTTTGACCCGCGCGTGATTTGGAAGGAGGAAATTCTTGAACCCGGCAAAAAAGGATGAACTCGTGCCGCGCGATTTGCCGCGGGCAAAAATCAAGGAAGGACCGCGCATTTCCATCATTTGGATTGTGCCATTGATCGCCGCAATCGTCGCCGGCTGGCTGGTTTTCAACAATGTCCGGGAGACGGGCCCCGTCATCAATATTCAATTCAGCGATGGCAGCGGACTCCAGGCCAACCAGACGGTCTTGAAATATCGCGGCGTGCGCATCGGTGAAGTCCGGTCGGTGCAACTGGCCAAAGACACGGCTCATGTCAAAGTCGAGGCGCGTTTGACGGCCTCGGCAAAAAATCTGGCGCGCGACGGCTCCATTTTCTGGATTGTGCGGCCTGAAGTGGGTTCTGGCGGCTTGAGCGGCCTGGAAACAATTGTCTCGGGACCCTACATTCAAGTGCAACCCGGCAGTGGCGGGGAGCAAAACAATTTCATCGGGTCGGAGGAGCCGCCAATCCTGGATCAATCAAAAGACGGACTGGAAATTATTTTAACGACTCCGCAAATCAACTCCCTGTCCGTCGGCTCGCCGGTTTATTATCGCGGAATCGAGGTCGGCTCGGTGGAGTATTTCATGCTGGACACCAATTCGACCGACGTGAAAATTCATTTGTTGATCGAGCCGGCCTTTGCATCTTTGGTGCGCACTGATTCCGAATTTTGGAACGCCGGCGGCATTAGCGTCCACTTTGGGTTGTTTTCCGGACTCAACATGAGCGCGGAAACTTTCAAATCGCTTGTCATCGGCGGAATCGCCTTTGCCACGCCGTCGCCGCCGGGAACCCTGGCGTCGAATGGCGGCATTTTTCCGCTCAACGAGAAAGTGGACGACAATTGGCTCAAATGGTCGCCAGCCATTGCCATTACAAATGCCAATATCAAAGCATCGCAAGGCACACCCTCGTCGCTTCTTTTGAACAGCATGAACCCGGCGTCCAAACAATAAAATAAACGGGTCATAAAACAACGCTGCCTGACCGGAAGGTCTGGCCGATGGTGCTGCCACAGGTGACCATCTGTAAAGACCCTAGCCTACCAAAACACTACCAATTGTTCCTATATCACCTATTGGTGATATAGGAACGCGCTTGATTGGTGGATTGGCGTAACTCATTGCAAATCAACGAAAGCAGCTTGAAATGCTACATAACCAATTGATTTTGCCTCGGACATACGCATGTTTGCTCCAAACACAGAGGTATATGCTCCAGACATAGAGGTAAATGCCCCAGACATAGAGGTAAATGCCCCATCATAAGGTCTTTCCTGTCCAAAATCAGCCAATAGGGGGTTAAACTGGCAGATATTGCCGCTTTTGGGCGTTAATGGCTCCACGAAAATGTGCGCGGATGGCACAGCGGGCCGTTTCTACCAGTTTTGGACATTTACGTCTGAATCGCGTGGGGAGTGAAGGCCATTTTGTCACTAGACAACCCTGCCATCATCCAATAAACTGAAGTTCGGTATTAAAATCACTATTTGACCTGACACCCAGGGCAAATAACGGGAGGCTTGCATGGATCTGAAGGCGGGGAAACAGTTTTACAAACTGGTCGTCGTTGCATGGTTGACGTTCTCTTTCGGGAGCGTGTTGCTGGCTCTTCTCTCGTGGCATCAGCTTTACGCCCGAATGGACTATGGCAAGCAGATGACGCTGACGCGGGAGGGATTACTCAAATTTTATCAATCGCTGCTGGAAATGGCAACCGGCGAACGCGGTTTCGTCATCACCGGCGATAAAAAATTTCTCGAACCGTTCAATGAGGCGGAAACCAATCTGCCGCCACAATTCGACCAGCTCGTGGCGCTGGTTCACGACGACCCTCAACTTCTGGAGAGCATCACGAAGTTGCGCGCGGATGCCGAAACCGCCATCAGTTGGCAGCAAGCCGTCATTGACGCCCGCAGTAAAAGCTTCGACGAGGCCGAGGCGATGATTGCCTCGGGCAAGTTGAAGAATATGATGGATGACATGCGCTCGCAGTTTGCGAGGTTGGACTCCATCTGCCTGGACAGGCAATCATCCATCCGCGGTGAAATTGTCGGACCGCGTCACGCGCGCGAACCTGACGACGTTCGTCGCGGGATTTTTCGGGATTGGCGCGGGATTGCTTGCCTTGTGGCTGGCGAAGGTCGCCCTGAAGCATCAGGAAACCGAACACACGCTCGCGGAAGGCAAGTTGCGGGCGGAACACAGCAGCCAGGAAAAAAGCCTTTTCCTCGCCAACATGAGCCATGAAATCCGGACGCCCATGAACGCCATCCTGGGTTTCAGCGAATTGCTGCAAGCCGATTTGCGCGAACCCAGGCACCGGCAATACCTGCAATCCATCCGCACCAGCGCCGACTCGCTGCTCCAGCTCATCAACGACATTCTCGACATGTCAAAAATCGAGTCGGGCGTGATGCGGCTGCATCAGGAACCGACCGATCTGCTCGAAATATGCGATTTTCTGCATACGATGTTTTACGAACCGGCGGCCAAAAAGGGACTCACGCTGGAATGTCATGTCGTCAAAAACATGCCGCACACCTTGATGCTGGACCGCATCCGGCTGCGGCAGATTTTGGTCAACCTGATTGGTAACGCGGTCAAATTCACCGATCAGGGCGGCGTCGAAGTGCGCGTCCTTTGGGAAAAACAGCAGGCCGGCGACCAGATCACGCTGGTCATTGAGATTCAGGACACCGGCGTGGGCATTCCGCAGGACAAGCTGGAGACGATTTTCAAGCCGTTTATGCAGGCGGGCGCGCATCGTGACAAGGAAATACTCGGCACGGGATTGGGGCTTTCCATTGTCAAGCGGCTCACCGAAATCATGGGTGGAACCGTGACCGTGGCCAGCGTGATGGGGCAGGGTTCAGTCTTTCATTTGCGGTTTCCCAACGTATCCATTTCGGCGCGGCTCTCGGCCGGACAAAAAAAATCCGCGAATGCCGAAGTGGATTTCAACGACCTGCGCCCGGCCACGCTGCTGGTGGTTGATGACAACGCCGCCAACCGCGATTTGATCGCGGGGATGTTCGCGGGCAGCCACCACGAGCTTTCCTTCGCTTCAAGCGGCGAAGAGGCCGTCACCAAAGCGCGTGAACTCAAGCCTGACATCATTCTCATGGACATTCGGATGCCCGGAATGAGCGGACATGAAGTGCTGACCGCCATTAGAAAAATCATCGGGCTGGAGTTGGTTCCGGTCATCGCCATCAGCGCGTCCGCCTTGTCAGACGAGGCGAATTCCATGAAGGAAAAATTCAGCGGTTTCATCCGCAAACCATTTTCAAAGCGCGAGCTGTTCGATGAGTTGTCGGAATTCCTGCCGCAATGCGTCAAAACGGAGCCGGGCGCGGAAACTGCCGGGGCCGAAAACACCGCCCCCGCTCCGATGCCAAAGGAACTGCTTGCCGAATTGCGCGAATTGATCGTCGGGCCGTGGCCGGCCATCCGCGACAGCGTGGCCATCAACGAAAGCAGGATATTTGCGCAAACTCTGGCAATGCTTGCGCAAAAATTCCAATGCCGGCCATTGGGCGATTACGCGCAGAAATTACTGCACGACGCGGAAAATTATGCCGCGCTGGATTTGGAAAAGCATCTGGGGGAATTTTCCGCCCTGGTCGAGCAACTGGATCGCGACAAACAAATGACCAGCAACCCGTCAAGTGGTGAATAAAGCAATCGCGCCATCACCGGAAGCGTTGACGCCCGTTTCTTTGAACGGAGCGGGCGCGACGTGCATCCTGGTTGTGGACGACCAGCCCGCCAATGTTCAGATGGTCGGCGCGATTCTCGGCAATCTGGGGCATGAAATCATCCCCGCCTCCGATGGCGCAGCGGCGCTCAAACGTCTTGCCGTGCGCAGACCCGATTTGATTTTGCTCGATTTGCTGATGCCGGGCATGGACGGCGTCGAAGCCTGTGGCCGGATCAAGGGCAATTCCGAATGGAGCGAAATTCCCATCATTTTTCTCTCCGCCGCGGACGACAAGGAATTGATTGTCCGGGCGTTGAACGCGGGCGGCGTGGATTACATCACCAAACCTTTCAATCACGCTGAATTGATTTCGCGCGTGCGGACACAACTGGCGCTTAAAATCGCCCGCGACCGCCTCAAACAACTTGCCGAGGACAAGGACGAACTGCTCGGCATTCTCGCCCATGATTTGAAGAATTCACTGGGCGGCATGAACATGAGCGCGGAATTGTTGCACGGGCAAATCGCGCGCTTGAACGACGAGCGGTTGACCCAATTGTCGGATAACATCCTTCGCACCAGCGCGCAATCGCTTGCTTTCATAAAGGAATATCTCGCCAATGCCGCGGCCGATCACGGTTTCGTCCCCAGACCGGGCGAAGTCAGGTTTGCTGAAATTGCCGGCGCCGTCGATCTGGCAATATCAAGAATCCGCGCGGCGGAAGAATATGGAAATCCAGACAGAATTTCCCGTGGATGACACGATGGTGTTCGCGGACGCCTCCGCGCTGGATCAGGTCCTGGACAACTTGGTATCCAACGCGGTGAAATTTTCGCCGCCGGGCAAAAGAGTTTTTGTGTCCATTCGCGCGGCTGGCAAGAACATCGAATGCGTCGTTCGCGATGAAGGTCCGGGTATCACCGCTGCGGACAAAGCCCGGATGTTCCGTCGTTATGGGCGGCTCTCGGCGCGGCCCACCGGCGGCGAGCCGTCCACCGGCCTGGGTTTGAGCATCGTTCACAAGTTGGTGCGCGCGATGGGCGGCGAACTGGCGTGCGAAAGCAACCCAGGACAGGGCGCGGCATTCACAATCCGTTTGCCGCGCCCCGCTCCCGCTTGAAGAATTTGTCTGGAATGAAATAAAAAATGAACTGAATTCCTTTTTAAAATGAACAACGAATCTGTCCCGGAGCAAGACCGCCTTATTCGTGAAAACGCCCGGCTGCGCGGTGATATGCTCACCGTCGCCAAGCGCATCAGCCACGATTTGCGCGCGCCGCTCGGCGGCATCGTGAGCGCGGGCGAAATCTTGCGCGAAATTATTGCGGAAAAAGAACCTTCGGCGGCGGCGCTGGCAAATCCACTTTTCAATTCCGTGGACGAATTGAGCAGGCTCATCAAAAGCGTAAGCATTGTGACGAAAGCGTCCGCCAATCCTCACGCAAAGGAAAAAGTCCAGATGGGCGAAATCGTTTCGGGAGTTTTGCAGCAATTGGAAAGCCGGGCGTTAAAAAAGCGAGCGACCATTGTTGAACCCGGTTCGTGGCCGGAAGTGGAAGGCGTGGATTCGTGGCTGGAGGTCATCTGGTGGAATTTTTTGGCGAACGCATTGCAACACGCCGGGGAATCGCCACGCATCGAATTTGGCTGGCGCGAAGAAACCGGGAAAATCCGGTTTTGGATTTCCGACAACGGCCCCGGCGTTCCCGCCGACTGGAGCAGCAAATTGTTCCAGCCGTTTAATACATTGCATGAACTGGACAGCATGAAGGGCCTGGGCCTGTCCGTCGTGCAACGACTGGTCGAACTCCAGGGCGGCGATTGCAGTCATGAGACAAATCCCAAAGGCGGCGCATGGTTTTCTTTTACTTTGCCCAATCCGAATTTTAACAAGTGATTTAATGAGGTGAACCGGACCAAAAAATAACAGTGAACCCGATAAACGATATGCAAACATCAATGAGTCGTTTCAGAAAATGGTTGGTCGCGATGCTTGGTCTCGCCATCGTAATCGCGCCGGACGTAAACGCGCAAGATGTGACGCCACCACCGCCAACGGGCGCGTCCAAGACAAATTCCGCAGATCTCGCCAGGTACAAGGAGATGAGTCTGGAGGAACTGATGAATCAGGAAGTCACCTCGGTGGCCAAGGAACCGCAGCCGTATCTCAAGGCACCGGCGGCGATTCAAGTCGTCACGGGTGAAGACATCCGGCGTTCCGGGGCTTCAAGCATTCCCGAAGCCTTGCGATTGGCCGACAGCCTGGATGTGGCGCAAATCAACTCGCACGATTGGGCGATCAGCGCGCGCGGCTTTAATTCTCATTTGGGGGACAAACTTCTGGTGTTGATGGATGGCCGCGCGGTTTATTCGCCGTTGTATGGCGGTGTGCTTTGGAATATGCAGGATTATTTGCTTGAGGACATTGACCACATCGAAGTCATCAGCGGACCAGGCGGCACGCTTTGGGGCGCGAACGCGGTCAACGGCGTCATCAACATCACGAGCAAGAACGCCAAAGACACGCAAGGGCTTTACGTGGAAGCGGGCGGCGGGACGTGGTTGCGTGATTTCACCGGTGTGCGTTACGGCGGAATGTTGTCTTCAAATGTTTATTACCGGGTTTATGGAAAATTTTATAATTTGAACGATGAACATCTTGCAAATGGAAGCGATGCTTCGGACGCAACGATTCAAGGCCAAGGCGGGTTTCGGATTGATACGGAACCGTCGCTGCCGAACGTGTTCACTCTCGAAGGCAATATCTACGACGGTCAAGATGGCCTGGATGTGGGCGGCACTGTTGCGACCAATGAAATCGTCGGCGGCGGAAATTTGCTGGGACGCTGGTCGCACACGATTTCGGACGATTCGGACATGAGTCTGCAGATGTATTATGACCGGACGCACCTGGAATTTCCCTATGTGACGCTCGGCACATTGTCGGACGATCTGGACACGGCGGACGTGGAATTTCAGCACAACTTCAATCTTGGCGTGCGCAATAAATTCGTGTGGGGTCTGGGTTATCGTTTTACGCATGAAGTGGATCAGAGCAGCGCGGCACCCGGAAGCGCGCGGGTCATTTTTGCACCTTCCATACTGGACCAAAGTCTTGTCAATGTCTTTGGCCAGGATGAAATCAAATTGTTTGACCCGCTTTATCTGACTCTTGGAACCAAAATTGAACACAACGATTACACTGGCTTTGAATTTGAACCAAACGTCCGGCTGCAATGGACGCCGACTCCCAAACAAATGTTTTGGGGCGCAATTTCCCGCGCCGTCCGCACACCATCGCGCCTCGATCACGACCTGCAAATTCCCAGCGGATTGCCGCCGCCGTTTCAAACATTCGAAGCCGGCAGTTCTGGTTTTGAGTCGGAAACGCTCATCGCTTACGAACTGGGCTATCGCGCGCAACTCGGAGCAAAAACTTCCGTCTCCGTTTCCGCGTTTTACAACGATTACAACAACCTGCGCAGTTTGAGTCCTGGCCCGCCGCCTTTTTTATTGCCATTCACATTTGCTAACAATCTTAAAGGCGACACTTACGGATTTGAAATCAGCGCCGATTATCAAATTTTCAACTGGTGGCGGCTGCACGGCGGCTACGATTTTCTTCAGGAAGACATTTATGTGAAATCCGGCCAGGTGGATTTGGACAACGCGCTGGATGAAACCGCCGATCCGCGAAACCAGGTTTTTTTACGTTCGTCAATGGATCTGCCATGGCGCACGGAACTGGACGTCAACTGGCGATGGATTGATTCCGTTCGCAATGACAACAACGGCGTGGCGGGAACGGTGCCGAGTTATGCCGAAATGGACGTCCGCCTCGGCTGGCACGCCACCAAAAATCTCGAAATTTCCGTCGTCGGGCAAAACCTGTTGCAGGCTCAACATCCCGAAGCCGGTTTTCCAGGACCGGCGCAGGAACAAATCGTGCGCGGCGTTTACGGAAAAATCGCATATCGCTGGTGAAATCAGCCGTGACACTCGTGCAAAATTTTATCCAGGGAAAAATGTTCCGCGCACAACGCGCGTGGCTTTCCATTTTCCTGTGTCTGGCTGCGGTCGCACTGATGTTTGCGCCGGAAAAAGTCCAGGCGCAGTCCAACATTTCCAAGGAATACCAGATCAAAGCCGCCTTCATCTTTCACTTTGCGCAGTTTGTCGAATGGCCGGGAACGCGCTTCACAAATGGGGTCGCCCAATTTCGCATCGGCATTCTGGGCGAGAATCCGTTTGGCGGCGCGCTGGACGAAATGGTCAAAGGCGAAACCATCGCCAACCACAAAGTCGTCGTCCAATACTCGCACAGCGCAGAAGACTTGAAAAACTGCCAGGTCGTTTTTGTCTGCAAAACGGAAGAGAAGCGGCTGCAACCTATTTTGAAGCAACTGGACGGCCATAATTCATTGACCGTGGGCGAATGTGACGGGTTTGCCCGGAGCGGCGGCGTCATAAATTTTCTCATCGAAAATGGAAAAGTGCATTTTGAAATCAATCCCGACGCCGCCAAGCGAGAAAAGCTGGAAATCAGCTCGCAATTGTTCCGGCTGGGAAAAATCGTCACCCCCGCACCGCCAGGCTAGCCATGCCATTCCAAAATCAATCCCTCAAACAAAAGCTGGTCAAAATAATTTTTCTGACGTGCCTATTGGTTTTGTGCCTGACCTGCGCGATGATTTTTTACTACGAAATTCACAGCTACCGGCAGGCGAACGCGCGCAGCTTGTCCACCACGGCTGACATTATTGCCGCCAACAGCGCGGCCGTTTTGATTTTTGACGATGAAAAACTGGCCGGACAAATCCTCTCCGGCCTGCGCGCCGATCCGGACATCACCGCCGGCGCGTTTTTTGACAAGGACGGAAAGGTGTATGCGGTTTATCCGGAGGATGCGCCCGCGTCCGCCTTTCCAACTTCGCCCGAACCGGACGGAATCAAATTCGAGGCGGACCAATTGACGCTTTACAAGCCGGTGATTCAGGGTCAAAACCGGGTTGGCACGCTTTTCCTGCGGGAAAATTTGAATCTGACCAGTCACTTGAAAGTTTATAGCCTGGTATTGTTTTTGATTCTGGCCGGTTCGGGAATCGTGGCGCTGTTTCTTTCCAATTTTTTCCAGCGGCAGATTTCCGAGCCGCTTTTGAATCTGGCGGACGTGGCAAAGACGGTTTCCAAGTTGAAGGATTATTCGGTGCGCGCGACTAAAACCAGCAGCGACGAGATGGGCGATTTGACCGACGCATTCAATTCCATGTTGAACCAGATACAGACGGGTCATGCCGCCTTGACACACGCGCACGAGGAGGCGCTGGCCGCGTCGCGCGCCAAGGACGATTTTCTGGCCGCGCTTTCGCACGAACTGCGCACGCCGTTGAATCCCGTGCTGCTGGTCGCCAGCGATGCGGTCAACAACCCGCAGTTGCCCGCCGGGACGCGCGCCGATTTTGAAATGATCCGGCGCAATGTGGAATTGGAAGCCCGGCTCATTGACGACCTGCTCGATCTCACCCGCATTGTGCGGGGCAAACTGCCGCTGGAGCGGCATTTGATTGATGCGCACGCCGTTTTGCAGGAAGCCATCGCCACCGTGCGGATGGCTGCGGAGACGAAACAAATCAGGCTGGCGCTGGATATGCACGCCGATGACCACACGGTTTTCGGCGACGGCGTCCGGCTGCAACAGGTTTTTTGGAACGTGCTCAAGAACGCGGTGAAATTCACGCCTGAAGGGGGTGGAATCACCGTGAAAACTTTTTCAAATGATGACACGCTTTTCATTAAAGTCATAGACACTGGCATCGGCATTAATCCCGGGGAACTCAATCGCATCTTTGACGCATTTTCGCAGGGTGACCACGCCGAAGGCGGCGCGCATCGCTTTGGCGGGTTGGGTCTTGGACTGACAATTTCACGGATGCTTGTCGAGTTGCATTCCGGAACGATTCATGCCACCAGCGAGGGTAGCGGGCTGGGAGCGACATTTTTGATTGAACTTCCGCTCGCCCAAACTGCGAACAAGGATGGGGCATTGCCTTCCGCGGGAGGTTCGGCGGGGGGTTTGCCGACTACTTCATACGCAGGGGGGAACACGGAACCGCTTCGCATTTTGCTGGTTGAAGACCACGAGCCGACACGCACGGCGCTCGCGCAATTGCTCGCCCGCCGCCGTTATGAAGTCACCGCCGCCGCTTCATTGACGGAAGCGCGCTCGGCCGCTGGCAAACGAGAATTTCGACGTTCTTATTTCGGACATCGGCCTGCCGGATGGAAGCGGCTACGACTTGATGTCGGAATTTCGCGAACGTTACGGGTTGAAGGGCATTGCCCTGACCGGCTACGGAATGGAAGCGGACGTTGCACGCAGTCAGAAATCCGGTTTCGCGGCGCATCTCACCAAACCCGTGCGAATGGAATCCCTGGAGAACGCGCTTGCCTCCATTTTGGATGGCAAATCAGATTTTCATCAATGATGACGCATTTCAATCGGATGTTTTGTTCGCCCGGTGTTTGGCTTCGACATTCGTCATTTTCCATTTATATTCCAGCGGTAGCATGGAAACATCCAAAAGGAGAATTGCCCTGTGGATTTTTTAATCATTGATGACGACAAGACGTTCCGTGACGCAACCTGCTTTCTAATCGAAGACGCAGGGCACTACGCGGAAGGCGTCAGCTCCGGCCGGTTGGGGTTGGACTCGCTCAAAGAGGACGACTGGGACGCCGTCCTGCTGGATGTGAATCTGGGAAATGAAAATGGCCTGGACGTGCTGGTAGAAATCCAAAAGCAATTCCCCGATATTCCGGTCGTCATGTTCACGGCGCAAGGCAGCGTGAAAACAGCGGTCGAGGCCATGCGGCGCGGCGCGGTGGATTTTTTGGAAAAGCCATTTCAACGCGAGCAGTTCATGACGGTGCTCGCGCGACTGCAACGTTTCCGCCAGATGAGCCAGCGGATTGAGCGCCTGGAACACGAAGCCACTGAAATCAAGGCGCAAAGTCTTGAACCGATTTTTGATTTTTCCACACCGGCAATGCGCAAGGTGATGGAAGTTTTGATGCGCGCGGCGAAAACATCTGCGTCCATTCTGATTTTAGGCGAAAGTGGCACGGGCAAGAGTGTCGCTGCGCGTGCCGTTCACCAGCAGAGTCATCTGGCGGACAAGCCGTTTGTGACCGTGAGCTGCCCAAGCCTGTCGAAGGAACTCCTGGAAAGCGAACTGTTCGGCCATGTCAAAGGCTCGTTCACCGGCGCGATCAAGGATCATTGGGGCAAGGTCAAAGCCGCCGAGGGCGGGACACTTATTTCTCGATGAAATCGGCGATCTGCCGATGGAAATCCAGCCAAAACTCCTGCGGCTGCTACAGGAGCGCGAATACGAACGCCTCGGCGAAAATGTCACACGCATGGCCAATCTTCGCATCATCGCCGCCACGAATCGCGATTTGAAAAAGCGCGTGGCCGAAGGCTTGTTCCGCGAAGATTTATATTTCCGGCTCAATGTCATCGCCGTGGAAATGCCGCCGCTGCGTTCGCTCGACGAGGATTTGGTCCGTTTCGCCGGGCATTATGAAAAGTTTTTTGCGGAACAGTGCGCACGCGATCTCGCAGGCCTTTCGCCCGAAGCGGTCGCGTGCATCCGCGCGTATTCCTGGCCGGGCAATCTGCGCGAATTGCGGAACGCCATCGAGCGCGGCAGTGATTCTGGCCCGGCGCGACAAGCTTTTACCGGAGGATTTTCCGGCCGAGCTGCGCGGTCAAAATACAGCGCCGGCTTCCGCCGGGGAAAACTCACCGCAAGTCGGCTCTTTGATTTCCCTGGAAAATCTTGAACAAGCCCACATAAACAAAATCATCGAAAGAACCACAAGCCTGGCGGAAGCCGCCGGCATTCTTGGCATTGACCAAGCCACGCTTTACCGTAAACGGAAGAAAAGTGGCATGAAGTAAAAGTTCGCGCAATCACCCGTTGCCCCGACCCGAACCGCTTTTTTTCCGCCTCCGGTCACTTTGTTGACAGCGGCCCACACGCTTTTCAGATTCTTTCACGCTCACGCCGCGTTTTTCGTAGTTGTCTTCAATCTGTCCGGCCATGCGCTTTTGCTTGTCCATGTCACTCGAATTCAGGCGCTACGGCGTCATTTGGCGGCGAGGCGAAGAATCAGTGACACCAAAAATAAAACCACGAAAATAAAGAACAAAATCTTCGCGATTCCCACTGCCGCCCCGGCTATGCCGGTAAAACCCAGCACGCCCGCTGCCAGCGCTACAATTAAAAATATGAGTGTCCATCCTAACATATAATTCCTTTCTCGTTCAGGGGTTGTCGTGGCCGTGGTCCTGATCTTTATTCTTGTTCTTGTCTTGAGCCTTGTTGTTTGGACCCGAATTTCCGGAAGGCGCGACTGGAGTTGACGGCTGCGGCGGCGGTTGAGATGGAGGAATAATCTCATTGGGATGCTGTTGCTCTTTGTCCAGAGGCAATTCTTTATTTGCCGGGGGCATGATTGTCCCAGGCGGAGCTTGGGGAATTGTCCTATCAGGCGGAAGGTTGTTCGGCATTTCATGATTCCCGCCCGGATTTGGTTTCGGCTGCTCCTGTCCGGGTTCGTCAGTCCGGCGCCTCATTTGTTCCGGGATCGAAGCGGATGTGTGCCGGTCGGCTTCGCGGACTGAAACAGCGGTGAATTTTTGGCCGGTCGCTTTTTGAACGACATCCACGCTCGGGCCTTCGTTGACAATGACGGTTTGTGATTTGCCGTCGATTTGACGGCTCGCGCGCCGGACATTTTTGATTTCAGTGGTGTTTTGAATGATGGTCGCGTTGTTCACGATTATGGTATCGGGCCGCACCCGATCGTGGAAATGGCGGCTTTCGACGAAAACATAAAATGATGGCTCAACCGTAAAACCAGGTGGCCCGCATGGCACCCATCCGATATAGTCGCCGCCAATGCGCCAATAGACCCATGCCGGCGCCCATTCAACACCTGGAACCCAGACCCATCCATAGTTTGAATCACAGACCCATGTACCGTAATGGTAACACGCCCAAGCCCACGGTTCATCACTGACCCAATACCAACCACAATCGGTCCATTCCCAATAGCCATTGCAATATGGCCGCCATCCCACCGCGACGCCCGCCGGACGCCAGCAACGACCGTAAGAACCGACTTCGACCCATGTGCCTTGCGAGGCGAGCGGCTCATAAAACTCCCCTGCGGAACGGATGGACACTCCTGCGGTAACTTCCATGTCTGCTGAAGCGTGAAAAACGCCAAGACCCAGACTTCCCGTCAGGCCAACGGTCAGAATTATCGCGCGCATTTTCATTTTAAGATTTAATCTGCACTTGTCTGCATTCGAGAAAAGCGCGTCTTCATCTCCAGCCACCTTGGATGAATATATGTCTTCCATCGCGATAGACATAACGATGAGGAACCCAAACGGCACCCGGGTATGGCGGGCGGTCCCAATGGCCTCCCTCCCATACCCAGCTACCGTGCCACGCCCAAGCACCTCCTATCCAAACAAAACCAATGTCGGGTTGAGGGGAAACTTCCTCCACTATCGGCGCAGGAGGGTCTCCAACGACTTCGACCTCTGTTCCAACACGCCCTACGGGATAGATAGCGCATCCACCGACAAAGACCGAGGCGATACAGATAAGCAACCCCACTTTGGCTAAAGCCGGGCATTTCATAAAGCAGGGACAGTTGGGTTGGGGCCAGGGTTGGTGTCGGCGCCATTGGTGTTCACCATGGTGCCCAACTTGTCTTCCATTTCTCTGGCCATTTCATAATGTCTCCGCAAGGTCGGTAGAGTCTTGTTGGCAAATTTAATTAGCTTTTTGTCCGTCAGACTTTGTGCGGCGGCGTAAAATTCATTTATGGCATTGGTGTGGTCGTTAACCATCAGGGCGGAATAGGACTGATCAAATTGATCGCCGGATAACGACTGCAAACGCTGAATGGCCTGATAATCTTCGAGATAAGGCAAATTCGTCAACGTCAGCATTTGGCCGCCCTTGAGACCGTTGGGATTTGAGATCAGTGGATAACTCCAGTTCGGATCATCCGCTGAAAAGGTATTGGTGGCCGGGGTGCTCAATCCCTCGTCAATGGCGATCTTCATGAGCTTTTCATTGGCTTTGGCATGATCGCGCACCATGTGTTCGGCAAAGTTTTTAACGTCCGCATTTTGGGTTTTTTCAAGTGCGATCTCTCCTAGGCGCACTTCTTTCATTCCTCCCGTAATAGCATCCAGAACAAATTGCTGCGTTTGATCCTGGGTGAATTGCGGCGGCGTAAACACCCCCGGCCCCTGGTTTGTGGGAGTCATTCCATTGTCCGCAAATGCCCACAGAGCGGTGCCGGTAATAACTAGCGCCAGAATAGTTTTGATAATTGTTTTCATAAACTCATGTTCATTTTTAAATGTTAATCAGCAAAACAGCTTTAAGCCGAAATTGTGCCATGTAAAAACCAGCATTTTACGCTTGGTAAATCGAAACATCATCCACCTCGCAATGCGAAATGCAATGGCGCGCGGTGAAAACCATGCACTTCGCAGGCATCACGCTGCTTCCGTCATCATGTAGGAGACTTTTGATCAACTCGCTGATTGCATGACGAAGGCTGATGGAAAATCACGAGTTGGCGCAGTAAAATTGTAGTTCACATTGTGATCGGTGCCGAGTGGCCAGAATATTATCAATACAGCTCAATGATTGGCACGCATTGCGCTAAAGACGGATTGCAAATTGAAATTCAAAAATGCATTTGCCCGGTGAACCAAATGACACGAACGAAATTGAATATAAAGAAAGAATTATGAATGCCGTGCTCGAATCACCTTTGCCTGAGACCCCATCGAAGACGTCGCAAATGTTGAAGGAGAACATTTTGCTGGTGGATGAATCTGTCACTCGGCATACGCTCACCCGACTTCTGGCAAGCGAAGGTTACCATGTGTTGTCGGCGGCCAATGGAGCCGAGGCGCTCGAAATTGCCGCTCAAACGGACTTTGATCTGGTCTTGCTGGATTTAAATATGCAGGGCCTGGACGGTTGGAACACCTTTGAGCAACTCGCTGAAAAACATCCCTTCCTACCTGTGATTATCATCACAGCCCGTCCCAATCAGCGTTTTGCCGCCCTTGCTGCGGGCGCCGGGGCGCTGATTGAGAAGCCGCTTGATTTGCAAAAACTTGTTTCCACGATTCGAGACCTTTTGGATGAACCGGATGATGTCCGCATCGCGCGCATGGCGGGGCGTCCCTCTGAATTCCATTACGTACCGCCGACGCTGCACGAATCCGGCAAAAACGCAAACTGATAGAGAGTACCATAAAATACCATGAAAAAAATAAACATCATAACTGCATTGACCCTGTTCGCGGGTTTCTGTGCCTTGGCAGACGAAGATTCAAATACTAATACCGTAATGGCCGCGCAGAATTCAATGAGCCGATCCATGGATGACATGACGGGAAAAGTGGGTGTCGGCATTACGCTTGGCGAACCCATTGGGGCGTCGGTAAAATATTTCTTTAACGACACGATGGCCATTGACGGGGCAGCGGGCTGGTCCGCTCACGATCACAGCGGCCTGTATCTGCACAGTGATATCCTCTGGCATAACTATGATTTGCTGCCGGTCTCCAATGGCCGGCTACCGGTTTATTTCGGCGTCGGTGGGCTGTTCCGCGCCCGCGACCATGGCGAGGACAACCAAGTTGGCATCCGCGCGCCGGTGGGCATTTCGTATATGTTCGACAATGTGCCGGTGGACATTTTTGCGGAAATCGGGCCTGCCATTGATGTCTCACCGTCCATCCGTGGTGAAATCACCGGCGGCATCGGCGTGCGGTTCTGGTTCTAAACTATTTCCTTCCGATTCTTATGAAAAGGGAAACGGTTTGTCATTTCATTGCCGCGACGCTTTTTCTAGGCGCAATCACGTCGCATGGGCAGCAATATTATTATCTCGACGAGGAAGGGACTGGGCCTTACATCCGCGCCGGAGTCGGGCCTTCATTTTTCCAGGATGGCAGGCTCAAGCAATTCGGCGGACCGGCAGACAGTTCCGTGCGATATGACACAGGCGTAGCCGGGGATTTCGCATTGGGCTATGCCTTCAATCGGTTCTTCTCGCTCGATTTTGAAACGGGCTACATTGGTGCGCGAATCAACAACGTTCCAGGCTACACTTCGGAACGTTCAACCATCTCCAACGTGCCGCTGCTGGCCAACGCCACGGTGTCATTTCCCATCCCGCATTCAAACATCGTTCCCTATGCAGGCGTTGGCGCAGGCGGCGCGGTGTCTGACTTCAACACCGATGGTTTCAGCGACGGCGTGACAACGGTGGTCGGCCACGAATCGGACACGGTATTTGCGTGGCAGGCATTTGCGGGCGTGCGTTTCATGCTGGGTCCGCGCGCATCACTGGGCTTCGGCTACAAGTATTTCGCCACCCGCGACCCGACGTTCAGCTATCCACCCGGCCCGAATTTCGACGTTGGTTTTCGCGGCGTCAATACGCATTCCGTTTTGCTAACATTTCAAGTGAATTTCTAGTGAACAAAAAAAAAGGGGGGGGGGGTCTGTGACCTTTTCACGACGACAAAAAATATTAAACAAAAACCAATCATGAGTTCCTCATTCAAACAAAAGCCATGGGTTAATGTCGCGATTTTTGAGAGTTTGAGCGATGGGCAGGTTCTCGAGAAGTTTCTAAAAGGTCACCGGTTCGAGGCGAAGACTTACAATGACAGGTCGCTCCAGCTCTTTTTATTTTTGTGTCCGCCACGCGCGACATTTCGCGTTCAGGTTCGAGCAAATGCATTCAGGGCTGTCACAGAACTTCTAGTCAACGCGCCGGAGGCAACAGCGATTTTGCAACGGGCGATTCACTGTCCATCCTGCGGGTCGTTGCACGTAAATTATCCGCAAATGACTCGAAAGTTCCTCCTGCCGACGGTGGTGTTGCATTTGGGAATTATTTTTCGCGTTATTAATCATGAGGCTTATTGCGAAAATTGCCATTACATCTGGAATTTACCAGACCCGGGAAAACAGGGCCTTCCGCGGCTAAAAGCGTCCCGCCATTGATGTTGCACCGTCGGTATCGGCGTACGATCCTGATTTTAAACTATTTTAACCTTAAAAAAACAGCAGCAAGGAGCTGGATGAACGCAATCATAAGACACCGTGAGTAAGCCCGTAAATATTTTGCTGATAGAAGACTCGCCGCATGAGGCGGAGTTGATTAAATCTTCGATGGAACAGCACGGCTTTGCCGTGTCCATGCTGCGCGTGTGGGACGCCGCCACAATGACAGCCGCCCTTGCCGACCGTGTTTGGGATGTGGTGATCAGCGATTATGTGCTGCCGGGTTTCAGCGGACCGAAGGCACTAGAGATTTATCGGCAACAGGGGCTGGACATTCCATTCATTTGCATCTCCGGCAAGGTGGGTGAGGAAGAGGCGGTCGGCATGATCCGGGCCGGGGCGAATGATTTTGTGATGAAACTCCATCTGGAACGTCTTCCGGTGGTGGTTGAACTGGAGCTGGCACTCGCCGAGAAACGCCGGCAGCAAAAACAGGTGGCCAGGTCGGTCAGCGCCACCGGCCTGTGTCCGTTGTGGGCGAAGATTTTTGACGCGAATGACCCGGGCGAAATGAAACGCGTCCGGCGGGTAGTCGCTTTCGCCTGCGAAAAACTGGAACAGCCTGCCGGCCTGTCGGCGACCGCGAAAGAATCCGTCGAATCCGCGCGCCGGCACGATGCGCGGCAATGGGATTATCCCTACGGCTGGGCACCGCACCAGATGCTCGCATGGCGTGGATTGAAAAATTATGGTCTTGATGCCGACGCCGGGCGGCTCGCCTACCGCTGGCTTTACACGATTGTAAAAAATGCGCACGACTACAACGGCACCATTCCTGAAAAATACAACGTTGTCACCGGCTCACACGAGGTGTTCGTGGAATACGGCAACGTCGGGACAAAATTCGCCTACATGGCCACCGAAGGTTTTGGCTGGATGAACGCCTCGTTCGAAGTGGGGATGAATTATCTTTCACCGCACAACTGGCTGATTTGCACAAATTGAAGCCACCTGCAGCAAAGTAAGCGGAAAATCAAAAGCACGTCCCGAAACAAACCCGAAAGATGCAGGACGTGTCCGCGATGGCCGGTGGAGGATGTGCCGGCGAACATCCTGACCAATTGTGTTGTGCCGGAGTTGGTGTAGGTTTCAACGCGACGAACGGAATGGCGAAATGCAAAGTCCGGTTGCCAGCAGTTGCCGAAAATGACTTTTTACACCCTATTGAGACCAATTTTGGCGGATTGAGTTCGGGTGGGCCAAAAGTGCTAGAAACCCTTATTTATCAATGTATTTATAGGTTTTTGCAGTGGTTTTTCGTGGCGAGTCAGGCGTGGCGATGCTGTCCCTGCGGGACTCAATGGTGGCCGCCTGTAATGGCTGGCCGTGCGCAAGCACCGTCATGGATTGCCGTAATCTTGCGCCATCTTGGGATACAATGCCATGAACGCGTTCGCGTCGTACCGCCCGCCATGATCCGGCGGCGCATTCGTTCCCGCTGGCAGCGTTGGAACTTGATGATCGAAGATGGCTTCCTGCTCGCGCATGGGCGACCAGATGAAACTGCCCAGCCCCTTGTGGTTAGGCGTGTTGAAAACCAGATCGTTGAGGAAACGCTTATGCCCGCTGTATTCCACGGCGATGATGCCGAGGTTGGGATAATGCGTGGCGATGTCGTCAAAGGTCGTCTTCCAATCATTCGTCGCGTGCTCGGTGTAGCAGGACAGGCCGACGATGTCGAACTGCACGCCCTGTTCGAGCAGGTTGTAAATCCATTCGCGCACCAGCGCATCGTTGCGCGCGAGCGAATGGTGCAGCATGATTTTGATGTCCGGATCCACCTCCTTCGTGGCGCTGATGCCGGCCTTCAGGAGCAGGGCGAGATTGCCCCAACCGCCCGCGTTGGTGACACCGGCATTGTGGGCGTCAGTCTGGGGATTGCCCGTCGAGGTCTTGGAAGTCACGCGGCCATCCGGCCAATCCAGGCCGAAGGTGATTTCATTGCCAATCTGCACCATGTCGGGTGTCGTGCCTTGCTTCTTGAGCGCGGTCAACACCGTCTTCGTCTGGTCATGCAACGCCTTCACCATGTCGGGAAACGCCAGATTCTGCCATGCGGCGGGTTTCGGTTGATTTTCCGGCGAAGCCCAGTTGTCGGAATAAAAGAAATCCACCAGCAACCCCATGTGGGCGGCCTTGGCGCGTCTGGCGAGAATCTTGACGTGCTCCAGGTCTCCGCGCGAAAAGACGCGCGTCGGTTCCACCACAGATGGCACGCGCACATAATTGAATCCGTTATCCTTGAGGATTTGGAAAAAATCGCGCTTCACGCCGTGGTCATAATACACCGCGCCCGCGGCTTCATCTTCGAGCAGGAACGTGATGTCCGCGCCGAGGATGAACGGTTGCGCGCGCCCCGATTGATGGGACGTGGCGGGAACATGCGCGCACCCAGCCACGCTTAATGCGAGGCAAAAAATCGTTAGTACGACCACAAATCGAATCGTATTCATAATCTCAATGGAAGACGGCAGAAATTTGCCAAGCCAGTTACACGATTTCAACTTCGAACGCAGAATTGACGCTGTCAGTTTTCCGGCTCACACTCGCCGCATGGCAAATAAATCAGCCTCGAAAACGGAAGGTTCATCGCGCTGCGAGGAACGGACACTACAGCATGGCGTCGATACCACCAAACTGAAATTGTTTACCCCCCTCGACATCCACGTCGTTTATTGCAGAGAGAATCTACAAAAAACCGCCAGTATTTGAGTTAAATGAAAGGTCCAGTCAAACATGTTGAGCTTCTAGATTACATCCGGGGCATTGCAATTATTGCAGTGTTGCTTTTCCATAGCCTCAACACTGTCTACGGATACGACGCGCTCCCATGGAAAGGGTGGTTCCGTGATTTTTCAGCTCCGCCAATTTCATACCTTTGCTTTCTTCCTTTTAGTATTGGCGATGCAGGCGTTGCTATTTTCTTTGTTGTCAGCGGGTTTTGTATACATTTGAGTTTTCAACAGCAGGGGCAGAGGTGGAGTGGCTTTTTTATAAGAAGGTTTTTTCGAATATACCCCGCTTACTTTGCAGCGCTGATCTTTTTTGTCTCCGTTGGTTTTTTTAATATGAGGATTTTCGGGATGAACTGGACCGACATATTTAACTGGAAGGCTGGTGTACAACCGTTTACACACTTAATTCTGATTCATAACATTCATCCTTATACGCTTGGTGGAATCAATGGTTCATTTTGGAGCCTGGCCATAGAAGCTCAGTTATATTTGCTATACCCAGCATTGCTCGTTTTGGTCGCTAAGTTCGAGTGGCGCCTTACCATGGTTCTCCTTGCGGGAATCGAACTGCTGATTCGCGGATTTGACGGTAGCCTTGTACTGTCTGGAACTGCCACAAGCACTGTTTGGGATTACGTTTCCTACCTATTGGCCAACTCACCTTTGGATTACTGGTTCAGTTGGGCGCTTGGCGCCTTTGTCGCTGATGCTTTTCTAAAAAATCAACCATTGCCTTTCACAAAGGCCCCGACAATTTTGTGGTTCAGTTTGGCGATTATCAGTTATTTCATAAAACCATTGTTCCCATTTAGGTTTTTATTGTCCGCCGTGACGACAGCGGTTATTACAAGTAAGCTATTAAGCGGCTCCCCGTCTCCTATTAAAGCAACAAGTCTCCCATTGAATTCACTCAAGCATATTGGTTTGTGGAGTTACAGTATTTATCTATTACACCAACCACTTCTACAAATATATTGTAATGTATTTGCTGGGGTTGCTCCAAAGGAATACTGTTTAGATCCGATTATATTTTTGTTTCTTGTTGCTATGTGGCTTGTCATAGTGCCACTTAGAATTTTGTGGTATAAAGTCATTGAGATTCCCGGCATTGCCTTGGGTAAGCATATTATTCGACAATTGGACATTCGTCACGGCACTACAATTGTTCCGGAGAGTTTGCATATGAATGAAACTGCATTGCTATCTCACCAAACCATAAACAATCACAAATGCATCACGATAAAAGGCCGTTATTTCTCGATGGCTGCTGCCTTGTTGACCATCATCGCCGGAACCTTCTTTATATGTGCGAACTATGTTACGCCAGCACCTGAGATAAAGAACAATAAGGCATGGTCACTTGCCACCAATCCGGACGCAACCAAAAGAAACGGAGCACTCGCTGTGAAACTTGCCGAAGAAGCCTGCCAAAGGACTCATTATCAAACAACCATCATGGTTGGAACTCTGGCAGCAGCCTACGCAGAAGCAGGGCGATTTGATGACGCAATTGCAGCCGCCCAAAGAGCTTGCGATTTAGCAACGCAGCACGGCGAAAAAGATTTATTACAGAAAAATCAGGAGCTACTAAAGATGTTCCGTTCTCATCGGGCATATCATGAACCCTTTAATACCGTTCAGCCGCAATAATGCATTGCGCAAATTCAAAAACCAAACGTCTGACGCTCCGAAGGATTTTCCATATCTTATTTATAATCCGCGCCCTTCAATTCACCCCAAAACAGGATCTCACCAGATTATGTGCAGCGTTTAATGACCGCCGTGTCCGCCGCCGCCGCCATCAAAGCCTCCGCCGTGATGTCCCCCGCCAAATCCCCCGCCATCGTGGTGTCCATGATGTCCATGATGATGACCGGAGCCAGAATCATCAGGATTGCCACTTGAACCGGAATCACCGCCACCCCAAAACACGCCACCATCGAGTAACGAGCTCTTCTTCCGGCGGAGGTAGATAAACAAAATCATTGCCCCAACGCAAAATAGGACGGTCAGTATTGCAACGGTCAATTCCATGTGCTTTCGCCCGGCAGAATCCGCCTGCTGCCAGATCATGTCCAGCATTTTTGGACTCGAATTGCACGAATTGTCACGGATTCCAATTCAATCAGTGTAAATCAGTGAAATTCGTGTCACAGGTCTCTGCCGACGGCCACCAAACGCCATCGTTTTTACCATGACATACGATGAGACATCGCATCCTAATAATGAGACATAACACCACTTGAGGGTATGTCCGTTGGTGCCTGTTGTGCTTGAGTCAAATTAGTGCCGGGCGTGTGGTATGAACCAACCTTATTCGTGTTGATCCAAGTCAGCATTTGTATGGCTGTTTCCGGATCTTTCAAAAGCGGTAATACATTACTACTCGAAGCTGGAGGCTTGTTTGTGTCACTTGCAGTCGTCGTAGTGACACCGGCAAAAAGGATGTTCTTAAAGGTGATGGTAATTGTGTTGGCGGTTTGCGATGTCTGGCTGCTTGAATGGCTGCCACTCACATTCGCACCCATATTTAGGCCTGTTGCAATCGGCGCTGAAACGGTCAATCCACTAGATTCAGTGCTGTAATCCGAATGGCTCACGCCCACATTCAGCGTGACAGTAACTGTATCTGGCAACAAGCCGGTGCTGACTCCTTGTTCGTTTGTCTTCATTTGATAAAACCCCCTGCCGATGGAGGCCATGGCGTCTTCCAGAGTGATACTGCCGCGTGAATTATTCGATTGAGAGCCTGTCATGCAGCATCCAGGCAGCAATGTTGTGATGAGCAGGGAAACCCCACACAATTCAATTATTTTTTTCATATTGTTGTCTTTTTGAATTTATTTTGAGCCTCATCTTCCAGAAACAGCATGGCACTTTGGATCCCGGATTTTCCAACTGATAAGCCGAATACGCCCGCCGCGAAATTTTGGCAAGCATTTAATTATGGCGTTGACCACCGTGCCATGAAATTGGGAGATGGAAGATGGGAGATGGAAGATGGCAAAAAATGCTGAAAAGCTGAAATCCTGAAAGCAGAAATGGAGATGGGAGGAACTACGTCCGGTTCACCGGTCCATGAGCAGCCATTCCTGCGGCCGGTTGGTGGCAATCAGCTCCAACCCGACGGTTGCCAAAAACTGGTTGTTGAATTCCAAATCGGTGGAGCGTCCGGTGACCCAGCGCGAAGGGACATCCCCAATCGTTTTGTCGTAGCGGTTGGTCGCCCCGGTTTCGTCAATCACGGGCTGGCCGAAATAATTCTCCAGTTCGCCGGTGAATTCGGGAATGGACTTGCTGCGGGCAAAATCCCGGGTGGCCTTGGATTGCAACAACTGCGGGTCTATTGCGCGGAGCACCAGCACGTTGGTGTCCCGGGTTTCCAAATGCCACGCCAGTCCATACTGCTGCCGGAGAAATTGTTTCGCCGCCGATTGCAGGGCTTCCTTGGGCTGGTTGGTGACGGTCACAATCACGTCATAGCAATTGGTCCATTGGCCCTGGGTCCACGCCTCGGGAAATTCGGTGTGCGTATAATCCCTGCCGTAGGCGTCCGCCACGAGTTCGGAAAAGCTGATGCGCAGGTTCGCCAGCCGGCCATCAATCCAGCCGTAATGCATGCCCATGCCGTTCCTGGGATTGAAGGCATAATGACTTTCCCGCACCACGAGCACCGGCGGCGCGGCCTTGAGCTGCGCGCGATATTTGTCGGAACGGCGGCGGTCGAGATTGAGCCAGAACACGTCGTCAACCGGTGTGGAAACAAAGGGTTTCTCCGCCGGCGCAAAGCTTTTATCCGGTGCGGGGCTTTTATGAAGCACAAGGAAGATTGCCGTTATCGCCAGCAATAAAACCAGACCCGCCAGCGGCATCACCTTCAATTTGTTTTGTGTCAAAGGCTGGCCGGGGATGCCACGCGGGCTTGTCTCTTCCGCCGGCCTTTTGAGCAGCCAATGGATCAGACCCGCCACAATCAGCAGGTCCACCAGGATGGTGAAGATGGCGAACGGTGTCCGCACACCCACTCCATGCGTCACGGAAAACGGCGTGCTCACGGTGCCGCTGCGTTCGCCCGGACCGAAGGACACCCAATGGAAAACCGCCAGCAAGGCCAGAAGCATCGGCGCCATCGCAATCTTGGAATACACCTTGTTCTCCAGCCGCATCAGCAGAAGCATCACCCCGGCTGACGCGAACATTCCGCCCACGGCATACATCAGCCAGCCCGGCTTGCCGCTGTCCGGCGGCACGAAGCACAGGCCAATTCCCACAAGCAGGAATATCACGCCCATCAGCACCGGCGGCTTGTCCATGGTCACGCGTCCGCCCGGCTGCATGGTGACGGATGACGATTGCGGCGCGCCGGGCATTTGCGCCCGGATGGCGGCCCTGATGATTTGAAGGAACATGATGCCGAACAACGTGAATGCCGTTCCCACGCCCAGGCAAATCCAGGTGCCGCCGTGGATGCCCGTTTCCAGCACGGCGTCCGACGGGTTGCCCGGCAGGTAATGCACGGAAACTGTTTTGCCGACGGGATAACGGTTGAGGATTGCCCGCGCATATTCCGATGACGATGACATCTGACCGATGGAGATTTTGTCGCCCGTGTAACTCGTGCCCGTCACCTGATATGTGTAGGTGACTTCCGCCGAGTAAGTCGTGCCGCCTTTGCTTCCCTGATGGGATTTCATCTCCGCCGACTGGATGATGCCATCGGTCACCGGCCAATGTTCCGAGCGGATGCTTTTTGCGAGGGTCCAAATCCCGATGCCGACGGCGACAAGACCGATGACAACGAACAAGGAGCAAAAAAACTGAGCGAAAAGCTGTGCGCCTCGGCTGGACATCTGGGCCATGAATCGAGTCTAGTCGCAGGGGCCGCATTCCGGCCATTACATTTTGCGGCAATTTTTGGAATCCGTTTGCCGCCAGATCATGTCCGGCATTTAATGACCGCCATTTCCGCCGTGCCATGAAATTGGAAGATGGGAGATGGAAGTTGGGAGATGGAAGATGGGAGTTGGGAGTTGGGAGTTGGGAGATGAGAGTTTGGAGTTGGGTGAAGCCATCCGGTTCATTTTGTTGATCCTGTCCAATCTGTGTCAAAAATACTGTGCAGAATTTTTCTTCAATTCGCGTAACCTTGAAGGCAAAAATGCGTCTGAATCCGCACAACAAGACCCCATGACCTCACGAATCCTGTTTCTGCTCGCCGCCGTCGCCGCCATGATCGTCAATCCATCCGGTGCCGTGGCGGCGGATGCCGAAAAACCGCAGTATTACGAGGTGCGGATCTACGCCACCCAAACAGCCGAGCAACAGCAGCGGGTCAACGACTATTGGCAGAAGGCGGCGGTTCCCGCCTACAACCGCATGGGCATCCAGCCGGTCGGGGTCTTCACCGAGTTGCAGGATTCCGCGACGAACCACATTTATGTGCTCATCCCGTGCGACTCACCGGAAGACTTCGCCGCCATCCCGGCCAGGCTCGCCGCCGACGCCGATTACCAGAAAGCCGCCGCCGAATTTTTGAACGCACCGAAATCAAATCCGGCCTATATCCGTTTTGAAAGTTCGCTGCTCGTCGCTTTCGACGGCATGAAGCGGATGGTCCTGCCGGCGGCGGACAAGAAGCCAGATGTCTTTGAGCTGCGCACCTATTTGAGTTCCAGCGAGGGCAAGGGCTTGAATAAAATCAAGATGTTCGAGAGCGGTGAAATCCCGTTGATGAAGGAAGTCGGGCTGGCCCCGATCTTTTACGGACGGACGATTGCCGGGCTGAACATGCCCTGCCTGGTTTACATGACCTGTGGTGAAAGCCTGGACGCACACAAGCAACACTGGAAGGCATTCTCCGCGTCCCCCGTCTGGAAACAGTTGACGGGCGATCCGCAATACAAGAACAACGTGTCCCGCGTCATCAGCATCATGCTCAAGCGCACCGCCGCCTCGCAAATCTGAAGGCTGCCTGCGATTTCCACCGCACAACCATCACCCGGCCGGCGACACCTCATCCGGCCATTTTCAAGAATCGCCCTTACCTCACCCTGCATTTCCCTCACCCGGCTTCGCCACCCTCTCCCGTTCCCACGGGCGAGGGAATGTTTTGTGGGACGTTTTCCCAGGGTATTCGCTTCGCTCAAACCCCGGGCTAATATCTTTCGCCCTTTCAGGGCTTCGCTTTGCATACTTTGCGTTTTATTGCGGCAATTGAATCCGTGTTAATCAGTGTCCATCCACCCTCCGCAGTCTTGCTACGCCCGTCCTCCGCAGTAGCCCTGCTACGGAGGATGGAGATGACGGGTCCGTGGTTGACAGCCCCTGCCATCAGCGCCGATTAGCGGGCGCTGGTCACAACGTTTGGCGGAGGCATCGGTGCGAGCGCCGTGGCCACGGTATTGTTGGTAAAGTGGTAGGCCGGGCTAAAAATCATTTTCTGGTCGCCCACCATGAACCACAGGCTGATGGTGCCATGATCGCAATCCTTTGGTGTCGCCATGATTTCTATGTGCCGGACGATGCCATTCTTGGTGGAGGTGGAAGTGCCGGTGACGGCCACGATCTGGCCCCGATTGACCGCGGCCAGCACCTTGTCCGGAACGTTGATGGCCAGCCGGCCCCTGTCGCTTTTTAAGAAATACGGGAAGACCCTGACCTTGAAATCGCCGGCATAAACGCCGTTCGTGCGCGTGAGCGGGCTGATGATGAGAGTGGCCCAAGCCGTCGTCAGCGGCATGGTGCTGTTCTCGACGATGAGCACCCGGCTTGCGGAGTTGGTCTCCGTCGGGGCCGCCTGGGCCGCACACCAACTGGACGCCAGAAGCAGCAGAATGGGTTTAAGCATTGGCGGGCCAAGATAGTGCCGGGGGGGATTTCATCAAAGTGACATTTTGGTGGCGGTGCTTGCACACGGCCAGTCCTTCCGGACGGGCACCACTTGCGCAGGGCCACTCCTTGCGGAGGGCCACCTTTACGGAAGGGCCACCAAGGACAGTGCGGCGCGATGTCCCCACCTGTTTTGCCGGCCATGATGACCGGAGCCGCAACCATCGCCCCTGCCACAAAACCAAAAAATCGCTACACCAATGCCAATCGTTCCAAAGTGTTTCGCCGGAATTCCAAATCGGGCACGGGAATTTGTGGTCGTTCCGGGAATTCATCATAGGTACGGTCGTCCAATTCCCGGCCGGTCTCCTTTTTGCGGACGCCACCCCATTGCTTGAAAAAGAAGGCAACTTTGGCGCGGTGACATTGCGCGCGGATGTCCCGCACCCAGTCGGCTGCCATTGGCCGCGCGCCCGGCCCGCTTTCGCCGCCGACAATCACCCAATTGATGCCGTTCAAGTTGATCGGACCGAGAGTGTTCCAGTAGCGGTTCGATGGAAAGGAAACGGACTTGCGCAGGCGAATCGCGCAATAAATCAATGCGCGGCAATCCGTGCTGGCGATTTTCCACGCTCACACCCCACCAAATATGCGGCTGCTCCGCCGCGAACTTCAATTTGCCTTTCAATAGTTTCTGCATCCGTCCCGCGCGCTTGGTGAGAATCTGATAGGTGTGCCAGTTGGCGGCTTTCATCACGCGCGCCACCTTGACGATGTATTCATCCGGCACGCCGGGATGAAACAGGTCGCTCATGGAATTGACGAAAATCCGTTGCGGGTTTGACCAGCGCAGCGGGTCGCCAAGTTTTTCCGGCACGAGTCGCAGGTCAAATCCCTGTTCAAACGGATGGCCGGGCACGCCGCGAAAGCGTTCGGCAAACGTCTCGGCATAGCAATGCAGGCAGCCGGGGCTGATCTTGGTGCAGCCACGCACCGGATTCCACGTTGCATCCGTCCATTCGATTTTTGAATTGGCGCTCATCGGAAACAGTTTCTCACAAACGATAGGACAAAAGCTGTCCAAGGCGAATTATTTTCACAGCAACTCCCGCTGGCCGGTTTCGCTGATTTTCAATATTTTGTTCCAGAAATCCTCCGCTCGTGGATGCCGGCTGAACAATGTGAAGCGATATAACGGATTTTGTTCTGGAACAGAAACGTGTTGTGTGCCGATGAACCTTTCGTCCTTTTGGAATTTATTACAGAAATATTCAACTGCTCGGCGGCCAAATTCACCGAAATCGCCTGTCTTCCATTCGCGCCAGCTTTGGTCGCCCAGAAAATTGTCGAGCGCCGTCTGGTTGCTTTTGGCATTCAGGTACTGCGGCAGATTGCGAACGATTCCAAGGCGATATTGAATGGTAACGAGTAAATCTATTCTGATATTGCTTGCCAACTTTTTCATCGCCGACATCGGCACCTCCGAGATTCCAATCGGATCAACAAAAACAACGGCCAGCGTTGAATTGTTGAAATTCAACCGCCGGTCCTCTACGACCTTGATCCAGTTTTCGGTGAAGATTGTGACTTTTCCCGCCTTGGGATGGTTGGCGATTCGCTTTTTCAGAGCGTCTGCCAGCTCTGGGTTCTCCTCAATAAAAATGTATTCCGCAAAATCATGATTCAGCGCAACCAAAGGCGAGCCAGGAAACTCTTCGTTTGTTTTCTCAATTTTGCATCGGCCCGGCCCGGCCATGACATCCACATAAACCACCTTGAATTTATTCCGCATGGAGACGGTAGTGATGCCGCAATAATTGTTCAGATAGTGGTGCTTGCGTTCTGCCCATTCATGGCTTTTACGAACAAGGAATCCGTCGCTTGTAGAGAGATTGCCCATGTGAATTATAGCTGGATACGCCCAATTCCGAACCGAGTCGAGAAATAATCCGGAAATTTCAATCAACCTTCACCAATTGGTAGAGCGCGTCACTTTCGCCTCTATTTTTACTTCGGCGCGACAAGCTGTACGCGCCATTCGGATTGCCGTCTGCAAAGACCGGCGGGCAGAGGACTGCCCCGCCCTACCTTTTAATCCCCACCTTGCCTGCCATGCCCTGAATCCGTTCTAATTGAACCGGGCGGCTTTTCACTTCATCAGCCCGGACTTTCCGGCGGTCATGGCCAGGATGCAGGGGGGCGCTGTCGCTTTTGCAGGAAATCAAATCAATCGTCGCCACCTCGGTGTCCGGCAGCGGATTGTCAATGGCAGTCACGGTAAAGCGCAAGGGATCATTTTTCCCAGGCGCGAACGTCCCGCCCTGCCAACCCACCTTGGAGCGTGCGGCGGTTGGCCCCCTGGCCGTCCGGCTGCGCTTGACGTTCCAGTCGAGGACATCCGCGCCATAGAGCACTTGATTGGTCGCAGACGAACCGTCGGCATAATTGAACACCAGGTCGTAAACCGGCGTATTATTCGATGACGCGAAAAAAACGGCATGATAGACGTAGAGCGTCTGAAACTTCTGGTTCACGGCAATGTCCGTGTCGGATTCGGGGAGGGGCAATCCCCCTTTCGCGCTGCGGCCTCCCCAAAGGCAGATCAGTCCGTCCACATTGAAAGGCACATTATCATAGACCTGAAACCAGCGGGGCACCGACCGCCAAGCCAGCGTTTGTAGTGAATCAAACTGGTCCGCCGACGCCATGTATTTGTCGGATATATCCACCGGCGTGACAATTTGTCTGGCAATGGCGCGTTCGCCACCGGCGAGGAGGAAATGCCGGGCAATGCGGTGCCGGCAGATAAACAGCGTGACGACGACCGAGGCCAACAGCACCACGGTTCCCCAGGCAATCATCTTTTGGGTCTTTGTCCACGGCATAGGCTACAGCGTGATGTTACGGGCAGATTTCTTTCCTCTGCAAGCGAATTGCCGGATGCCGGAAGGAAGGTGAACACTAATTAAAACTGAAATGGAAAAGGCAGGTGTTCTTTAACCGCTAATGGACGCTAATAAACGCCAATAGAAAAACAGCAGAATTTGTGTTAATTGGTGAAATTCGTGTCAATACACCTTTGCGCTTTTTTGCGGCAACTGGATTTTGCGTTTAACCGCATCCTGCCAGTCATGTTTACTGAACACCGACCCGGTAGAAATAGGGTCCGGCGTTGGTTGCGGTCGTGTCCGTGTAGCTGGTCGTGCCGGCCTGACCGACTATGTTACTTTGAATGGTCGTGAATGGCGGTTGCGCGGACAAATCGCCGCTGCCCTGGATGAAATAATTCACACCTTCCACACTTTGCCAACTGACGGTCATGCCCGGTGAATTAGTGGCGGCAACCGGAACCAGCATTGCCAAAACGGATGCGGGGTCGGTGGGATTCAAGCCGGCAATCCATTTCTGCAGGTTGTTCATGCCAGTGCCGTCTGTGTCCGCATAATCCGCCGAACCGTCGGTCGGCAGGCCGTATTGCTGCAACCATGCATAGGAAATGATTGAGGCGGGGGTTTGATATTCATAGGCACCGATGTCCACCGTGCCGCCGACGATGCGCGGGTTGCCGTCGAGGTCGGTGGCGGCGGTAACGCAGGTATTGTCGCCGGAGTTGATGCAGGGGGAGTTGGTTTGAAGGTGGAAATCCCCGCCGGCCGGATTCACCAATGCCGGGTCGTTCGTGATATTCCAAAGGCCCGGCGGCAATGGCGTCGTGCAAGAATTGTTGAAAGAATATCCGTAAATGCCGAGGTAGTCGCCATAATTGGCCAGCGCGCCGCCGCCGTCAAAATTATCCTGAACGACGCTATTGAAGACGGCACAGGCGGCGATGCCGCAGGGGTCCGCCCCGGAATTTCCGACCACCGTGCAATTCACCAGAGTAGAAAGGAGCGCACCGCCGCCACCATAACCGAATTGATAAGCCGAGTTACCCACCACGACGCAATTGACCAGCAGGTTTTCCTCCGCGCCGCCGCCGCCCCCGGGAGCGAAGTTGCCGGTGATGAGGCAGTTGGTCGCGTTGCCGTGTCCCAAACCGCCACCATAATATCCCGAATTGTTTGTCACGAGGCAATTATTCAGCGTGGAGTAAACTGCGCCACCGTAATCGCCCGCCGCGTTGCCGTTCAAAGTGCATCCGTCGAGAGTGCATCCCTGCGCCCCGCCGCCGTAGTAAGAGACCGAATTGCCGGCGAGCAGACAATTCGTGAGAGTGCAATTGTCCGCGCCGCCGCCGGAACTGCCTACCGTGGCGGTGGAGGCATTTGCGGAAATCACACAATCATTCAGGCTGCTGGATTCGGCCCCGCCGCCTTCCCAATATGCGGAATTTCCAGAAATCGTTGTGCCGGTTATGGTGGAATTATTCGCACCGCCGCCATAGCTTGCCGAGTTGGAAAGCACCCCGCAATTGTTGAGAACGCATTGATCGGCCCCGCCGCCGTAGTTCGCCGCCGAATTGCTGATGAAAGCGCAGTTGAAAAACCAACCGCCTGACGCGCCACCGCCCGAATCACTGGCAGAATTGCCGGTCAGCAGACAGTTCGATACGACGATGCCCGCCGCTTCGCAGAAAACACCGCCGCCTTCGCCTGCCGAATAACCGTTCGTCAAGGTGAATCCGGCCAGTTGTGTGCCGCGGGCCAGATACACGCAACGCAACGCGCCACCGCCGTCAATCGCCGTCAGCGCGGAACCGTTGACGCTGTGCAACGTCAACGGCTTGATCACCGTGACGCGGTTCGTGGTCGAGCCATCCACCGATTCCATGCCGGTTTGATAAACGCCATTGCTGACCAGAACCGTGCTGCCGGCAAAAGCCGCGTCCACCGCGTCCTGAATGTTCGTCGCGGCCGTATCCCACGAAAGGTAAGGCGCGACAGGGTTTGTGCCGGCGAGCGAAACAAAGTAATTCCCCGCGACGACTTGAACGACGCAAGTCGAGTTGATGCCTTCCGGGAAATCGTCATTAAACGCCGTGAACACGACCGCGTAATGCCCCGGTGACGCCCATGCGTGCGACACGGCCAATTGATTGCTCGCGACGATCCCGTCACCGAAGTCCCAGACACTGTAACTGGCGTGACCGATGATTTGCCCGTAGAAATTCACCGTGAAACCAACGGCGACGTTTGTATAGTCAGCCTGAATGACAACATCCAACGGGCCGGTGACTGCACCTGCGTAGAATTCATCACAGCCAATGGACGGCGGATTGAGCCACGCCTGGCCGTCAATGTCCATGCCGGTCGAATATTGCGCGCTGCCGGCGCCAATGCAGGGCGAGTTGGAACTGATGTGGGCGGAATCGGTGAGTTGCGGGTTGCCGGTGATATTGTCCGCGCCGCTGCCGGGAAGCGGCGTGGTGCAGCAGAAATTCAATGTGCCGCCCGAGTAATTGGCACCGCCCGGCGCGGAATTAAAATAAACGATGCAATTGTCCAATGCGCTGCTGTCCGCGCCGCCGCCGGTCGCCGCCGAGTTACCTGACAAGGTGCAATTGTTGAGGGTGCAATTTTCCGCACCTCCACCGTTCTGCGAAGCCGAATTGCCAACCAGCGCGCAGTTGTCCAGGGTTGAGCTTCCCGCGCCGCCACCGTAGGACGCCGAATTGCCGGTCAACGTGCAGTTAACCAGCGTACTCGAATCAGCCCCACCGCTGTAAGGCGCTGAATTGTCCGCAAGCGAGCAATTCGTCAGCATGCAATAATAGGCTCCGCCGCCGGTGTCACCTGAACCGTTGGCAAAGTTGTTGACGAACAGGCAACCATTCGCCGTGCTGTTGTAGATGCCACCGCCATAACCGGCCGAATTACCGGCGAGCACGCAATTGTTGAGTGTGTCACCGCCTGCCCCGCCGCCAACGAAGCTTGAACAGTTGGTCAAAACACAATTGTTCAAAGTTCCGCCGACCGCCCCGCCGCCGGTGTCGGAGGCGGAACAACCGCTGATGACACAATTGGAGACAACTGCCGCGGCTGATTCACAATATACCCCGCCGCCGCTGTAAAAATGGTCATCCAAATTTTCGTATTGATCAATGAGTGTTCCCCCGCCGGCCAATGTGAATCCCGCCAGAGTCACACTGCCAGCCAGATAAACACAACGCACGGCGGCATTGCCGGCGGGCGTATTCGTATCTTGATAACCCTGAATCACCGTCACCGACGGGCCATTGACGCTTTGCACCGTGATGGGTTTTGTAACGACGACGAGATTGGTTGGCGATCCATAAACCACCCGGCCGCCGCTTTGATAGACACCATCGGTGACCAGAACCGTTCCTCCCGGAACCGCCTCATCCACCGCATCCTGAATGTTTGTCGCCGCCGTGCTCCAGGTGAGGAAGGGAGCAACCGGATTGGTGCAAGCGGCATCAACATAGTAAACCTGTTGAGTCGTCACAGACACCATCACGGTTGCGCTGATTCCACCAGGATTGCTGTCGTTATAGGCAGTCAGCACAACCGGATAGCTGCCCGCAGTTGTCCAACTGTGCGAAACAGACAACTGATTACTCACCATCGTTCCATCGCCAAAATCCCAATAACTGTCCGCGGTTTTGCCATAAACCAGCCCGCCGAAATTCGCCGCAATGCCCGGCGCCACATTCGTGTAGTCCACTTGAATTGCCACGCTCAACGACCCGCTGGCGACGCCGGCATGATATTCGTCGCAGCCGATGGACGGCGGGTTAAGCCACGGGTCGCCGTCAATGTCCACGCCGGTTGAATAATTCGTGCTGCCAGCGCCAATGCAGGGTGAAGCGGCGCTGACATGGGCTGTGTCGGCCAATTGAGGATCGCCGGTGATATTGTTCGTGCCGCCGCCGGGAAGCGGCGTGGTGCAGCAGAAATTCAATGTGCCGTCCGAGTAATTTGCCCCGCCCGACGCGGAATTAAAATAAACGATGCAATTGTTCATTACACTCGAATCAGCCCCGCCGCCGCTGACGGTGACTGAATTGAAAACGAGCGTGCAGTTGTTGAGCGTGCAATTTTCAGCGGCGCCGCCATGGTATAAAGCCGCGTTGCCCGCCAGCGCGCAATTGTTCAACGCGCTGGAATCAGCGCCGCCGCCATTCAACGCCGTATTGCCGGTCAACGTGCAGTTGTTGAGCGTGCAGCCTTCCGCGCCGCCGCCATTCAATCCGGCCGGATTGTTTGACAGCACGCAGTTGTTCAAGGTTGAGCCTCCTCCCGCGCCGCCACCGTAGAACCCCGAATTGCCGGTCAACGTGCAGTCAACCAGCGTACTCGAATCAGCGCCACCGCTGTAATACGCCGTATTGCCACCAAGCGAGCAATTGGTGAGCGTGCAACCCGCTGCGCCGCCGCCCTGAAAGCCCGAATTGCCGGTCAGCGTGCAGTTGTTCAACGTGCAATAATATGCACCAGTGCCGGAGTTACCCGACACGAGACAATTGTCCAACGTGCTATAGCTCGCGCCGCTGCTTGAGTTACCCGAAATGGCGCAGTTAGTGGCCGAGCCACCGCTCAGGCCGCCGCCACCTTCCAACGCGTTGTTTACCGAAATGACGCAGTCGTTCAACGTGCAATCCAACGCGCCTCCGCCCTGGCTGCCGGCCAAGTTGCCGGAAAGCGTGCAACGGTTCAGCAGGCTCGATGATGCGCCGCCGCCGCCGTAACCGTCGCCAGTATTATTTGTGAGGATGCAATCGTTGAGCGTGCAAGTGTCCACGCCACCGCCCATGCCGCCGCCATAACCGGCGTAGTTGCCGTCCAGCGTGCAATGGTTCAGGATGCAGCCTTCGGCGCCGCCGCCGGTGCCGGCCGAATTGGCGGACAAGATGCAATTGTTCAATGTCGCCTGAAATGCGCCGCCGCCATCCACGGCCGTGCCACCGGTGACGATGCAGTTCGTCAAAATTGAGTTTGTGGATTCGCTAAACACGCCACCACCGCTGTCTGAAGCCGTTCCATTGGTCAAAGTGAAGCCATCCATCGAGACCGTATTCGACAGGTAGAGGCAACGCAACGCGCCGCCGCCGTCAATCACTGTCGCCTCGGGGCCGTTGACGCTTCGCACCGTGACGGCTTTGTTGATGACCACGCGATTGGTCAGCGAACCATAAACGGCACGACCGCCAGTCTGATAAACTCCATCCGTCACAAGAATCAAATCGCCGTCACTGGACGCATCAACGGCGTCCTGAATATTCGTCGCGGCGGTGCTCCAACTGGCGTACGGTTGTGTGGGATTGGCGCTGTTCAAATCCACATACAACACCGCAGCCGGGGAAGAACAGGCAGCAAATCCACACAACACAATAGCCGGGAATATGGACCTTGGGTTCATGTTGCTTTTATTTGATTTTCAGATTCGTATGTTGAATATGCCCATTTGCCGACCGAGTCGAGAAATATTGGACACCCGCCTTCATTTCATTTCGGCGCGGCAGGCGAATTACACTAACAATCAACGCGCCACCCCACCCCAACCCCTCTCCCCTGCACGCATTGGCCTGTGCGGCCCGCACCTAGACCCTTAGCCAGCCGCGGAACCCCCTGCCGCCGTAGTAAGACTCCGCGCAGTTGTGATAAAAAAAAACACGGCCGAAGCGGCGATCACCAAAGAGCGCACCGCCGAGTTTTCTCATATCCGCAGGCGCTTTCACCCAGCTCGACGATTTCGTATCGAACTCTCCCAGTTTTTGCAGCTCCAGATATTGTTCTTCCGTCAAAAGCTCAACGCCCATGGCTGCGGCCATGTCCATGGCATTGTTTTTCGGCTTGAATTCCTTCCGCGAATCCAGCGCTTCACGGTCGTAACAAAGGCTGGTGCGGCCCTTGGGACTTTGGGCGGAACAATCATAAAAAACGTATGCGCCCGTTTTTTTATCATGACACACCACATCCGGTTCACCGCCGGTGCGTTCCATTTCATTGAGCGACCACAGTTTTTCGGCACGGGCTTCCAGCCGTGCTTGCACGCTGGTCCATTCCAGACCTTTATGGCGGTTCAAGTTTTTCTCAAAACGGGATTTCAACGCCGCGAGAAGTTCTTCACGTTGTTTCGGTGACAACTGCTTGGTGATGTTTGGCATTGGTTGAATCATTGTTTGATGCGGTCGAACAGACCGCCGTGCAGAATGTCGCGCACGAACGGACGATGCAGAAAGTCCGTGGGGAAACCAATTTCAATCCGGCTGATCTCGTCCAACTGCGCGAGCTGCTTCGCGTTCAGCGACCATTTGACGCAGTCCAGGTTGTCCTGCAACTGCGACAGCTTGCGCGCGCCGATGATGGGAATGCTGCTGCGCCGGGCGCGCAGCCAGTTGAGCGCGACCTGGGCGGGAGATTTACCGGCGGCTTTCGCGACTTTGACCACGGTTTTGGCGATGGCCACATTACGTTCGGTGCGCCGCGCGAATTGCGGCGTCTTGTCGAGGCGCTTTTCCTCCTTCGATTTGCCGGCGTATTTTCCCGTGAGCCAGCCGCCCGCCAGCGGCGACCACGGCGTGACGGTGAGTCCCAGCGCCTCGGCCATCGGCAACAGTTCACGTTCCGGCGTGCGCTCGATGAGATTGTATTCGATTTGCAGGCCGACGAATTGCGTCCAGCCGCGCAGTTCGGCGAGCGTGTTCGCACGCGCCACCCACCACGCGGGCGCGTCGGAAATGCCGATGTAAAGCACCTTGCCCGCGCGCACAAAATCGTCGAAGGCGCGCATGACTTCCCCGACCGGCGTCAATTCATCCCACGCGTGCATCCAGTAGAGGTCAACGCGGTCGGTGCCGAGGCGCTTCAGGCTGCCTTCGAGCGCCTGCGCCATGTTTTTGCGATGGTTGCCGCCCGCATTGGGATCGCCAGGCCGCTGATTAAAGGAGAACTTGGTGGCGACGACAAACTGGTCGCGCCGGCCGCGAATGAATTCGCCCACGTACTTTTCGCTCGTGCCAGCGGTGTAACCATCGGCGGTATCGAGGAAATTGCCACCCGCGCTGACATAGGCGTCAAAGACTGCCTTGGATTCGTCTTTGTTCGAGCCCCAGCCCCATTCCTCGCCGAAAGTCATCGTGCCGAGGCACAGTTCAGAAACGCGCAGGCCGGATTTGCCGAGAAGTTGGTAGTTCATAAATGAGCCTTGTCTTATTTACCACCACCTTCCCGCAATTCCAGAAAAATTCAAGCCTTCAGTCAAACCACCGCCATGCCGGGCGGTGGTTTGACTTTCGGGCAGGCTTTGGAGCGGGTCATCAACGGCCGGCGAAGATGTTGAGTCCCTTGCCGGTTTCCAGGAAGGATTTCATGCTGGAGAGCACGCGCGGCCAGCCCCAGGAAACCCCCGCAGCATCTTCGAACCCGCCTTCAATTTGTCGTGCGTCACCTTGAGGCAAGTCATGTCCTCAATCCGCTCGATCTCAAACGTGACGCGCGATTTGTCGGCGAGATTGTCCGGATCGGCCCAGCGAAATCACGAGGCGTTTGGGCGGAGTGCATTCCAGAACCTTGCCGGTGATCCAGACGGGGTCCGCCTCTTTTTCAAAGACGTGCTCCCATTTCGAACCTTTCTTCCAGTCCGAAACATTTTTGGCGCCGCCCCAATATTGGCGGGTGAATTCCGGTTTGGTGATCGCGTCCCACAATTTTTTCGGCGTGGTGCGAATGTAGGTTGAATAAACTAACTTTGGTTTTTCCATGATGTCATCCTTTCTTGTTGGTTTTGGTTTTGTTCGAGACCTTTTTTCAGATCGCTCAGCGCCTGAAGGCGATGGCGTTCGTATTTGCCAATCCAGCGCTCGGAGATCTCGTGGATCGGCACCGGATTGAGATAATGCAGCTTCTCGCGCCCGCGCCAGACCACGGCGACCAGGTTCGCCGCTTCCAGCAGCAGCAGATGCTTGGTGACCGCCTGCCGCGTCATGTCGAGGTGCGCGCACAATTCGCCGAGCGTCTGCCCGTTGCTCTTGTGCAACTGGTCCAGCAGCTTTCGCCGGCTCTCGTCCGCCAGGGCTTTGAATACTGCATCCATCACGCCCGATAATATGCAACCTTTTGGTTGCATGTCAAGCGCCAAACCAAAAAAAGATTTTTTCTGATAACAACAAAGGAACAAAGACACGAAGATTTTAATGACGCAGCAGCCAGACGTAAGTCGGTTCCATCATCTCCCCCGCGCCGCAATCAGAATGAGCGGACTCACGTCCGCTGCCACGAAAACAATCGCAGGAGTCGAGGTCACCAGACCCTCCTGGCTCAATTCCGAATTCCGAATTTGAAATGAGACTCCTTACGTCGTCTCCCACCGGCTATTGGGCGGTCAGCGTCAGCCGCATGTAGAGTTGGGGGCTGGTCATGGGCATGCTGAAAATGTGAGCTGGGCGGCGTGGCGGTGGGGTCGCCGGTGTCGGGGACGGCGTGCCAGTCGTTGGGCAGCATGGTCGCGCTCCACTGCGCGCCATAGGTGATGCCGCTCACCCCGCCAGGTTCGGTGAAGCTGTAGAAAAGATTGCCGCCGCCCATCTGCACCTGCGGGAGTTGGGCCGGAGCTGGCCGTGCTGGGATCCTGATACGGCCCGAGATAGGCGAAGCACCTGGATATTCTGGACACCGGTATGGTAAGGATCCGCATTCAAGGCGGCACTGGCGCTGGCCGGGTCGCCAAACCACGTCTGCTGCCAGCTTGAGGGATTCGCCAGCGTGACGAAAAAGCCGGTCACGCTGTAGCTGACCCCCTGGCTGTTGGTGGCATAGGCCGCAAAGGAGTAAACGGTGTCCGGCGTGAGGCCGCTGACATTGACCGTGAAGGCACCCGTCGTGCCGGTTCCGGTGGCGGTGGTGGCCACGCCGTCGCCGATCTGCGGGTTGCTGTCAACGGACAGTGGGCGCATAGACCACACCGACGCCGGTGATGGCCGCGCCGCCATCGCTCTCCACAATGCCACCGAGCGTGGCCGTCGTGGCGGTGACATTTGTGGACGTGGGCGTATCCACCGTCGGGATGGTGGGCGCCTCCACAGTAATCTGCACCACGGCGTTGGTGCTGGTTCCGTTCGGACTTACCAGATGATAGGTGAAAGTGTCCGGAGGGGTGCCATTTTCGGAATCAATGGCGGCACTGATATAGCCCGGTTTGGGCGTATAGCTGAATGATCCGTCCGCGTTCAGCGCAAACGAGGATGCATAGTGCGGCCCGTTTGACGAGGGCTGCGGACACGCCCGTGTTGAAATCGGCATATTGAATGAGCGTTCCCGCCGGCTCGCTGAGCGTCTCCTGATAAGGCGTTGTGGAAGGTCAGCATGGCCGGCGGAACCGCCGCCGTTTTCAAGGGGACCGGCAGGGTGATCAGGATGGGGGTGACCGTGGGATAATGCTCCCCGATTATGGGATTCGGGATGACGGCCGTCATGGCCGAGCCATCCTGCGAGATGCTGACAGGCCCCGCGAAGCCGGTGGCACTGGGCGCGATGCCGTTGGCAGAAAGGAGATTGGCCACCGTGCCGCTGCCGGTTCCAGGCGACCAGATCGCCGCGTAATTCAAGAGGCCTTTGGTTCCCACCGCTTCACTTCCATCCGCCGTGCAGGCGGCTGGCGAAAAGTCTCCCAGGTCTTGGAACCCGGTCGTCGTGTTGTAGCGAAAGCCACCCCAGCCGTTGCCGATGGACAGAGTGCCAAACAAAGTCGTCCCGTCATCGCTGATGCAAGCGGGCTGTAGATAGATAAAACTCGCTCCCACGGCGCTGGCGGGAATGCCGATGTCGGTCATTCCACTCGCCGCCTTCCAGAGAAACCCGTGCTTGTCTCCGTTATCAAGCGTGTAATAGCCGGCGACGATCGTGCCATCCTTGCTGATCGCGGTCGCGTAAGTTTGCTGGTTCGTCGTTCCCGGAAAAAATCCGAGGGAGGTGAACGTCCCGCTGGCGATGCTATAGACGTAGCTTTCCACTTCGCCGTAGATGACGGCATTGTTGTAGTCCTGCACCACGAGAGTGCTGCCATCTCCGGAGATGGCAGTCACGGTCATCGCGGTCGCGGTCGGGTCGTCCGGCGGAGCGGGCACGAGCGACTCCACGCCGTTCGTCCAGTAAGTCGCGTAAGATGGCTTGAAATCCGTTCGTGAGCGTGCCGGTCGTGCTGCCGGCCACGACCGAGCCGTCGTGGCTGATGGCGGTCGCGGCGCCCCAGTAGTTAAGGTGGATGCCGTAAAGGCTGGAAACGAAGCCCATTCCGACCGGAAGACCGGCCCAGCCGGTGGCGGGCTGGTAGATCACAGGCGCTGCGGATTGGAAGCCGGGGGATGCCGTTCCCGCGAAGATGCCGCCATTTGCCGCCGCGGTCGGGGAGATATTGTATCCGCCCAACATGTTCGTTTCCGAATATTGGGCCAGCAGCAGCGCCGGGGTGCCGGCAATGATAAACGCGAGGGTGCGAAGGAGGTTGCGCCGCATCCGGGCAAGCTGGCGAAAAGTAAAAGGAGCAGTTCGTTTTCATGGCTGGCACCTTTGGTTTGGCCGATGGTTATTTATTATTTGCCACCCGCCCATGTTGAACAAAGCACGGACTATGCCGGATTCTGAAATCTTTTCCATATTTAGCCACCTAATGTAGATTATAACTGAACTTGGGGCGCGGCGTCAAGTGGAATCCGCCCATTTCGGCACCAAGTCGAGACAGATTGAACACGAATTTATTCCTTAGTGCGGCAAACAGAAGTATTTGCGTTAATTCGTGAAATTCGTGTGCAGGGTCTTTTCATACGGCCAACTGGACACCATCGGGGTGTCCAGTTGCTCACTTCGTCATACCGAACTCTTGCGCCGCGCTGCCGAGTTGATCCAACCTGGCCAGCAAATGGGGATGGGTGCTGTAGAGCGTGCGGTATTTCACGAAGAATTCGCCCCGATGCAGTTGCCATTGGTTCATTGCATCGTCAATGTTGACGCGACCGGCCAGTTGTGAACCCACAGTTGCGTTGATGACGGCAAGCTGGCTCGATTTCAAACTTCCAGAACAATACAAGCCAACGCGGTCGCAGGTGAATTCCGCCCGGCGTGAATGCCAGAGGTTGACCCAGATCAACCATCCTCCCATGTTGGCGAGTTTCTGGGTGAAGTTCAGGTGTCCTGCCCAAAGATGTCCGAGTTCATGGCCGACCAGCCACGATAACTGCTTCATGTCGCCCTTTAGGAGAATCGAATCCACCGCCCCTGACAAGAGCACGACCATCCCCCGGCCAAAGATTTTTGTCGCAAAAGAATTCCACACGTTCTGTTGCATCACATAGACTTCCGGAATTTCCATTCCCAGGTTCTGGCAGCTCGCCTGCACGATGCGATAGACCTCCGGCAATTGCGTTTCCGAAATGCGCACGGCATTCGTCTTGAGATGGGCTGCGAACCATAGCCTGCCCATCAGATGCAACAGTTCAAGGATGCCGATGACGACCAACAGGATGCCAAACGTGCTGACAGTCCAAAGCAGCAGCAGTATCCACACCGGCACCGAAGCGATATAAAGCCACATCAGCGCCGTCTTCTCCTTGTGGTCGCGCAACTGCTCCAAGCTCACGGATACGGGCGGGAGTTCCATGACGGGTGGCACCGCGTTTTCGTTCATAAGGGATTCCAGCGGCACCCAATCCTCCGTGCCTTCAATGCGCGCCGAAACAGTCCGCGACACATCGCCGCTGTATATTTTTTCCTGCAATTCATCCCTGGAGAAAGGCCCCGAAACCTGGCCGTCGTTATTGATCTGGATTTTCATGGTTGAGTAATTGTTGTTTGATCTGCCAGAAACTTCCCGTCCCGAACGCGCTTGAGGTAACTACCATCCGGTGCCCGCGCAATTTGGATTGCCAATTTTATCTACCAATCGGCAGAATCCGCCCGCCGCCAAATCTTGTCCAGTATTTTTTTATCCGCGAATTGCGCGAATTTGCGCGAATTTATTCCATGGTCCGGCAAACAGCAGATTTTGGAAAATTTTAATCAGCCCTCACGCTCCGTGTCCGATTGCATAGTTTGGGACAGTCATATAGCATTTCGTGGGTGGCTGAAACTCGAAATCCATGACCCAATCCCACAACCGCAATTTGATCATCCTCATTTTGGGAGCGCTCTCCACCATCAGCCCGTTCGCCATTGACATGTATCTGCCGGCGTTTCCCCAAATCGCCACCGCGCTGCACACTTCCACCGCCCGGATTTCCCTCACCATTGCCAGTTACTTCGCAGGCATGGCTGCCGGCCAGCTCTTTTACGGTCCCCTGCTTGACCGTTTCGGACGCAAACTGCCGCTCTATTCTGGAATGATATTATTCATCGTCGCGTCAATGCTTTGCCTCTGCTCGCGCACCGTGGAATGGCTCGTGGCCATACGCTTTGTCCAGGCGCTCGGCGGATGCGCCGCTCAAGTCGCCGCCATGGCCATGGTGCGGGATTTTTTTCCCGCACGCGAAACCGCCAAAATAATCTCGCTGCTGATTTTGATCTTGAGCGTCTCGCCGCTGCTCGCACCCAGCGCCGGCGTTTTTGTGGCCGTGCACCTCGGCTGGCAATGGGTGTTCATCGTGCTCTCCGCGTTCGTCCTCCTGATGCTGGCCGTTTGCTGGTGGCGGCTGCCGCAGGGACACCAGCCCGACCGCACCGTCTCGCTGCGGCTCCTGCCCACCCTGCGCAACTACGCCACCGTCCTGAAAGAACCGCAGTTCATCACCTACGCGCTCTCCGGTGCGTTCGCCTTTTCCGGCCTGCTCGTCTATGTAGCCAGCTCGCCCATCATTTTCATGGAAGTGTTTCACGTCAGCGCCCAAAAATTCGGGGCCATCTTTGCCGGACTTGCCACCGGCTTTGTCGGCAGCAACCAGATCAACATCTTTCTCCTCCGCAAATTTTCCAGCGAGCAGATTTTCCGCGCCACGCTGCTCGTGGAATGTCCCGTGGCGCTGCTCCTTTTGGCGGGGACGATTTTTGGCTGGTTCGGACTGGACGCCACCCTCGCGCTGCTCTTCATTTCGCTGTCGAGCCTTGGACTGGCCTACCCCAACGCGGCGGCACTGGCGCTGGTGCCCTTTGAGCGCAACATCGGCAGCGCCTCCGCCATGCTGGGCTTCCTGCAAATCGGCGTCTCCGGCCTCGCCTCCGCGAGCGTCGGCATATTTGATTCACACACGATGATGCCCGTGGCGCTCATTCTGGCCGCAACCTCCTGGATCGGCTTTGCGATTTTGATGGTTGGCAAACGCAGCATCCCACGCTTGCGCTATATTGAGGAAAAGGACGCCAACCTGCTGCCCCATTGAATAAACGGGGAAAGGTCTCTGTTTTGCCCGGTGCACCCTTATTCGTAGTGCAACGCCTCGATGGGGTCGAGGCGTGACGCTTTCCAAGCGGGATAGTAGCCGAAGGTGATTCCTACGGTCACCGACACGGCGACGGCGGCGATGATTGCGGGCACGGACAGCAACGTCGGCCAGTGCAGCAAAATCCTGACGGCGATGGATACGCCGCGCCCCAGCAAAATTCCGACGATGCCGCCCGCCAGGCAAAGCAGCACCGCCTCCACGAGAAATTGCCGCAGAATATCCCGCGCCCGCGCCCCCACCGCCATCCGCAATCCGATTTCCCGCGTCCGCTCGGTAACCGACACGAGCATGATATTCATGATGCCGACTCCGCCGACGACCAGCGAAATCAACGCGACAATCAGCAGCAGGTTTGTCATCACGTGACTCGTTGATGCGAGCGCCTGCGACAGTTCGGTGAGGTTGTGAACCCGGAAATCGTCCATGATGCCGGGTTGATTTTCCAGCGGGCTGGGTGGGATATGATGCCGTTCGCGCATCAGGACGGTAACCTGGCGGACGGCCACCGGGATGTCCTGCGGCGTGTCGGCGGACATCCAGATATCGTCCATGTCGGCGAACCGCGTGATTTGGGGCGTATCCACTGCCTGGATCGCTGATTGCTGCGGATAGAGCTGCACAGATTGGTTCGGATAAAGCTGGTTGATGCTATTGACGCCACTGGCCGCGGCGGCACCCGCGGACTGGGAGGATTGCCGGACGCCGTTCACGCGAAACTTGATGGTGGTCCAGGGAGCAACAATGAAGTCATCCTGATCGCGCCCCATCATGTTTGGACCTTTCGCACTCAAGACACCGATGACTTTCATCCCGACGTTTTTGACGCGGATTTCCTTGCCGACGGGGGATTCGGCGCCAAACAACTGCTTGACGATGGTCTGCCCGATAACGCAGACGGCGGCGGAACTGCGAACATCCTCGTCTGTGAACTGTTCGCCCTCGACCAGCGGCCACTGGCGGATGACCAAATATTCCGGCGTTGTCCCGAGGACATTGTTCGGGCTCCAGTTTTTGTTCTGGTAAATGATCTGGGCGCGGCAGTCCACACTGGGGGCGACCCATTTGATGGCGCTGCAATTTTCGCGGATGGCATCCGCGTCCGCCGGCGTAACGGTTGATCCTCCGCCGGCGCCGGAATTGACGCCGCCAATGGTGATGTTTGCGGGATCTATCTGGATGACATTGGCGCCCAGGCTGGAAATGGTCTGCTCGATCGAATGGGAAGAGCCTTGCCCGATTTCCATCATGGCGATGACAGCGGCGATGCCGATGATGATGCCCAGACAGGTCAGCAGCGAGCGCATGACGTTCCGGCGCAAGGCGCGCAATGCCATCCGCAATGTCAGGTGAATGGAATGCATGGTGTCAACGCCTGATGACTGACGGCAGGAATGGATTCTTGGTTGCATCCTGGGATTTGGCGGACGCCTCGCCAATGACCACTTCCCGCCCTTCCTGCAAACCGTCAGCCATCACGGCTGTGTCCGCGCCGTCCGAAGTGCCGGCCTTCACCACCAATGGCCGGACAAAATCGCCCTCCTTCAACCAGATGACGCTTTGGCTTCCGTGTGCGCCGCCAGCATCGGAGGGATTGTTGCCGTCTGGCGGAGCAACCGTATCAGGAAAATGTGCGCCAGCCACGATTTCCCTGGGCGACGATGGCGACCAGCGCAACGCGGAGTTGGGAACCAGAAGCGCATTGGATTCCTTTTGCACGATGAAATGAACGTTGGCGGTCATGTAGGGCAGCAATACATTGTCCGGATTTTCCGTGTTCACCTCCACCGTGTACATCACCACGTTTTGCGACATTGTGGCGTTCAACCGCACCTTGCCGACCGACCCGCTGAATTCCCTGCCTGGAAATGCGTCGCAGGTAAAGGTCACCGGCGCACCCGGCTTGATCCGCGCGACGTCCGCCTCATTCACCGAAACCCAGATTTGCATCCTAGTCAAATCTGCGGCTATGAGGAACAGGCTCGGCGCGTTGAGGCTGGAAACGACGGTCTGGCCGATGTTCACGCGCCGGTCAATGATGACGCCCTTGACCGGCGAAGTGATGATGCAGAAATCCAGGTTTCGTTGCGCTCCATCGAGCGAAGCCTGAGCCTGCACCGTGTTCGCCCTAGCCTCTGCGAGCGCCGCATCCGCCACGGAAACACCGGCCTTGGCCACCGCGTAATTGGCCCTGGCAGTGTCGGAATCGGAGATCGCCATCAATTTGGAATCCGTCAATGATTGCGCGCGATTCCAGTCGGCTTCCGCTTGCACGAACTTGGCTTTGGCCTCTTCGACATTGGCGGCGGCGCTCAGTTCACCGGCCTTGACTTGTGCCACTTGCGCATTGGCCACGGCAAGGGCGGCGGCATAGACCGAATCGTCAATCTTTGCCAGCACGGCCCCCTTCTCCACCACCGAATCGTAGTCAATCGTCCTGCCGGTTATGTCCGTGCCGAAAGAAATGATGCGCCCGGCCACTTGTGCGCCCACATCCACAACCTCGACCGGTTCGAGGGTTCCCGATGAGTTGATGGTGGCGGCCACATCACCACGCCTCACGACCGCCGTGCGAAACGACAATTGATTGCCATCCCTTTTGTGCCACCACCACAGGCCAAAGCCGGCCGCGAACACCGCGATGACAATCCAGATGGCGGGTTTATTTAATGCGAACCATTTATTCATCAGTCAAATTCCCGGGGAAGTACTGCGAGTTGATTATTTGCCTTGCATGTCGGGCTGGCCGAACATGGCGGCGATGTCAGCAAAGTAATGAAAATACGACTGTTTTCACGGCTTGAAAGCTACATATTAGCGGGCGGTTGACCAATGAATTTTTTGTCATAATGGATTGAACATACTCATTCCACCGAGAAGAAGAATCGTCCGCCTTCCCCTTGAAACGGGACACATCATCTGGCTTATATTTCCGAACCGTGTGGGAATCCTTGGGAGAAATTTCAATCTGCCTTCATCAGATTTCGATACGACAAGCCCATTTTATTGGACGGGTCTTTGCAGACAGCCACCAATGCCATCCTTTCAAGCGCTTTAGCCGCCAAGTCGCCAAAGGCGCAAAGCAGACATCAGGGACGCTTAAGAGCCGCAATATACAAGACGCCAAGGAAGGTGCCGGCAAGGTTCCCCAGCTTGTTGTTTTCTGCCAGCGTCTGTTCCGGTGTATTGGGGCCGGCTGGAACCGGGGTCGGGGCCGGGGCGGCAGCCGCTGTAATTGGGGCGGCAGCCGCTGTTTTGTTGGCCTGCTTGGACGTCTGGCATCCCACGAGCAATGTCGCGGCGACGAATATGACTGGAATGATGTTGCGCATAATAGAGTGATTTGACCTTTAATACTGCTTTTCCGACTCTCCCTTTCGAGGTTCAGAAAATCAGATTTGCGAATCTAGTCAACTATTTTTCATCACATAATCGGGGATAATGCATTTGACGGAAGCCTGCTGAAGGCCGGACCGGAGGGCTGCCGGAAATCGGATTGTGGAATGGAAAGCACCTGGCGGTTAAAAATCCGATTTTCCACCAAAATTTACCAGGTTGCGCGCTCCGTTCAGGATTCCGCCGCACGTCTGTCATTGAGGCTGCACTGGTGGCGCGGCCGGTGCCGGCTCGTTGGCGAGCTTTTGCATGTCGGCATCGAAGGCGACACCATCGAACGGAATCACGACGACCTTGCTGCCATGAGGCATGTTTCCGGCATCCTCCTCCTTGGGAATATCAATGCTGGCCAGGGTGACCGCCGCCACGTGGCCGTTCTCAATATACACGCCCGGGCGCTCCATCTTGTTCCAATGGTTGACGGTTCCGTCCGTATAGCGCACAAAGTCAGCCGTAGGATCGTAAGCCAGTCCCCGCAACGTCCAGTTGTGGATGCCATCAGTTGAAGTCAGGTGGTAGGCCTTGCGGGCGCTCCAGCTGTTGACCACGATGTGATAAAGGCCGCCGCTGAACCATACCACCGGGTCTTCCAGGTTGCGAACCGGCTTGCCGTCAATCGTCCTCGGATAAACACTCGGGCCTTGAACCGCGTAAGGCCCCATCACTCCGTTGGTGCTGATCAAAACCAGACCTGACCGCTGCACGATCTCGAAGTTGCCATCAGGCCGGACCATGATGCTCATGTTGGAACCCAGCCGCCGGCTGTTGCCGCTGAACTGGTTGGTGGTGAATGTCATCGGCCCTTGAAACTCCCAGGGACCATCCAGCGACTTGGAAATGTAGATGCTGCCCGGCCGGGTCTCGCTGATGAGCACGGCATAACGTCCATCCGGCAAAACCAGCGCCGTCACGTTATGTCCCCTGCCCGCCACACCATTGATCACGTCAGGCCAGACAAAGCCCTTGTCAATGTAAGGCCCAAATAGATTATCGCTGACCGCATAAACGGCTGACGAGCCGCCCCATCCGCCGTGGCCCTTGGACTGATCCCATCGGCTGGCGAACATGTAATATTTGCCGGCGGGCGACTTGATGATCTGCCCATCCCAATAATACCATTTTTTAGCGGCATCAGCCGGGGCGTTGTTGGTGTCCAAGCGGGAGATCCTTCAAGCTGGGGTCTTCCAGGCCGTTCTGCGGATCGCGCGGGAGGATGCCGGGGGCACCCCATGTGTTTGTGGTCAACGCGCCGATAATCGGAGTCGGCTGGAAATAATCAATGAACGTCTTGTCGGCGGCGAGCGATGAGACACCAACGCCAATGGCCAATGACATTACCGCAAGCAATTTGATTAAAACTTTCATGGAACTCATTCGGATACGCATCAATTAACAGTCTTCTTAGCCGTGCCATCTGCTTTGCAGACAACCCGGCGACAGGCGTGCGGTTTTACGCGGACAGAACACCATGGATTTTCAGCGCGACCGCGCTCGCGCACGGCGGCCTGGCGGGCAACTGGACGTTCAGCCCATTCCCGTCCTGCGTCCATTTGAGCCTACCCCAGTGGCCGAGCAACGAGACGTGGGCGACCTTGCGTCCGTCTATGAGCGGTGAATTCGTCGCGAGGCTTTTGATCACCGCGCTGCGTGATTCGGGCCAGACCATGATGAATGCGTAAAGCGTGTCGCCCTTCATCGTGAAGCGGATATCGTCGGAAGTGTAAGCCCGGAAATCGCTCGCGCCGCCGAACCGGCTGCGCGGGCCGGGCTTGGAGACAGACGGGCCTTCGCCATAAGTCTTCCACGGACGCGTGGCATGAATGCCATCGCTATTGACATCCATCCAGGCGGTGAGTTCGGCAATAAATTTGAGTTCGTCCGCGTCGGGCACCCCGTTGCCTGGCAGCGGAATGCTCAACTGGAGATTTCCGTTCTTGCTGACGATGTCCACGAGCATCTGGGTGACCTGTTTGGACGTCTTGTATTTGTGCTGGTCGAAAAGGCTGCGCTGGTAATGCCAGTTTCCGATGCAGGTATCCGTCTGCCAGGGCAGTTCCTCGATACCTTCCTGGACGCCGCGCTCGCGGTCCAGAACCAGGGCGCGGCGTTGATCGGCGTTCAACCCCTTGGTGGTCATGACCGCCTCCAGCCTGCCGTGGCGCGCGATGCTGTTGTTGTAGAGATAGGCGGCGATGCGCAGGCCGATGTCGGTTGAAGGATAGATGGGCAGAATCGAGTCGTCGAAATACAGAAGGTCGGGATTGTATTTATTGATCAGGTCAATCACCCGGTTGAAATATTTTTCAACGAATGGCTTTGCCAGCGGCGGATTCTCGCTCTGCGCCCAGGTATATTTGCCAATCGGATGATACTGCGCGTAGAGGTCCTGCGGATCGAGTCCCTCCCACCAAAGCCCCTTGCCGTCTTCCTTGGTCATCAGCCCGTCGTAAGGCACGCCAGCCAGCGGGCCGGTGGGGTCGGAACCTTGCGCGGCCTGATACCAGCTCCAGGCGCGGTCGCCGTGGGAAGTCACCGCCAGCCGCAAACCGGCGGCGCGAACAGCCTTTGCCCAGCCGCCAACCATGTCCTTCTTCGGCCCGATGGCGACGCTGTTCCACGGCTGATATGTCGAGTCGAAGTTATCGAAGTTGTCATGGTGATGGGCCATGGCCGCGAAATATTTCGCGCCAGCGCGCTTGTAAAGCTTGATGAGATGATGCGGATCCCAATCCTCGGCCTTCCATTGATGGATCACATCCTTGAAACCCATCTTGGAGGGATGCCCATAATGCTCGCATTGAAATTTATAGTCGGCGCTGTTGAACTGATACATTTTCTGCGCATACCAGTCGCCCATCTCCGGCTGGCATTGCGGACCCCAGTGCGCCCAGATGCCGAACTTCGCATCGCGGAACCAGTCTGGCACCTGATAACCTGAGCCAAGCGATTCCCAGGTCGGCTGAAACGGCCCGGCGGCGACGCCAAAACCGGACGGCGCAAGAATCGGCTCCGGCGCGGGCGGGAGGACAACCGTCTGGGCGGGGGAAAGCGCGGGGGCTGTCGAAGCGCCAGCCGCCAGGGCATTCGGGTCGGGCGCGTTGGTATCGGCGGCGAACGACGGCAACATCGGCAGCGTCGCGGCGGCACCGGTGAACAATGCGGTTTGCTTGATGAAGTGACGGCGGGAGAGATGGTTTTTCATAGGATGGATTTTAGGCTAAATATTTTCCGGCAGATTTCTAGGTTTATTTTACCGGCAACATAGTCAGGCCCAAGGTGCGGAAACAGGGCCGGCCCTGACCGGAGCCGGTTCGGGCAGGGAATATTTCATCGCTCCATTTTGGTAAATAATCCACGCAGCGCAACGACTATCTGTACGCGTGCCTGCAGCGGCAGGTCACGGAACCTGGAGCAAATAGAAATCTTGCGGAGCGTTGGTGTCGAAGCCGTTGGTGAAGTTGAAATTACCATTATTATCGAACTGGTTCGTCAGCAGCCGCGTCCAGTTGGTCAGCGGCGTGACAAGGTTGGTGGATGTCAGCAGGTAGAAATTTGCGTTGCCCACGCCACCGGTGCCGGTGAACACCGACCCGTTGGCCGAAATTGAAATGGGTCCTATCGCCGGTTTTGTGATGGCGACCACCGACAGCACACCGGCGGTGTTCAGGTTGTTCGTGTTCCAAGCCAGACCGAATGGCAACGGCGGCAAGATCACATTCGCAAACGCGCCGCTGTAACCCGTTGCATTGAACAGTTTAAAGCTGTCGCCATTGCCGAATGCCGTGCCGCCGATGTTGGTGACATAGAGCGTGCCGCCGTTCGTCAAAGCGCCGATCACATTGACGGAATCGTTCGTCAGCGGTGAATGCTGGACCTGAACGTAGGTCGTGCTGCCGGCGGACAGCGTGAGACTGTTACTGACGGTCAAGGCTCCCAGCGGATTGCCCGGTGCAAGCGCAGCACCGGAGTTCACGGCCACTGCGCCGGAGATGATACCAGTACCGCCCAGCGTACCGCCAGCCACGGTGACTGAACCGGAACCCGTGCCGCTGCCATTGGTGTTGTTGACCAACAAAACGCCACCGTTGATTGTCGTGCCTGCGCTGTAATTGTTGGTTCCGGTCAGGGTCAACACGCCCGAACCTGTCTTGACGAGTGCGACCGTCCCGACCGTCCCATCCTTGATGACACCGTCAAATTCCGTGTTCGCATTGGACCCGCCAATTGTGTAGGTCAGGTTTTTCCCGCCGCTGCTGTTGTCACCCTGCATCTGCGTACCGGGACCGCCAATCAAGCCGCCCAAAGCAATCGCCGTTGTTCCCGTGCTGCGGACATTGGCCAGGGCCGTTCCATTACCAAAATTGAAAACGGCATTACCGTCCCCCGTCGTGCCGTTGAACCGCAGCGTCATCGGCGAACTGCCCAGGATGAGATTTCCGGAACCGGTCATCGTACCGGTCAGATCGAACACAAGGCTGCCGGTGCTGACGAAGAGGATCAGCGTTCCCGGGTTGTTCAACGTGGCGATGCCGGTGCCACTGTTGCCGTTGCCGGTGATGCTGTTCGTGCCGTTCACCTGGACGTTCGGCAGCGAATTAGCGCTGATGACCGCCACGGTTCCGGTGTTGTTGAGCGCCAAAGTTCCGGTGGCAGGAATGGCCGCACCGTTTGAAAATACAATGCCGCCGCCATTCACAAAGGTGCCGCCGGTGTAGGTGTTCGTATTGGCCAATATCACGCTGCCGGCGTTGGTCTTGACCAGACTAATTGCGCCGGAAATGGCCGCGCCGCTCACGGCGTAATTAACGGTAGAATTGGCAAATGTGACGGAACCGGGAGCCACGATGGCCGCGATGACGACATTGGTGCTGACAGGAGAATCATTGAAGGAAACGTTGTTTCCACTGGTATAAGCCACAGGAGTGGCCCCATTGAGCCAGTTGGCGGTCGAGGTGTCCCACGCCGAACTGGCCGCACCGGTCCACACCAGTCCGGGCGCGGCATTTACGCTCGGGGTTGCGCTGACTTCGGAGGAATTTAGGCTGGTGCCGCTTGGACCCGTGGCAGCGACAACGTAATAATAAGTTGTGCCGTTGTTCAAGCCGATGTCGTTGTAGGTCAGGTTGGTCGTGGTGACCACGGTCGTGTTTTCATTTCCGCTGCTGGTGCCGCGTTTGAGGATATAGCTTGTGGCTCCAGACGAGGCGGACCAAGTCAGCGTGATTTGTGAATTGGTTGGAATCGCATTCAAGCTTGCGGGGGCCGGCGGCGCTGTGCTGACGACGGCGGAATTGCCCGAGACACCGCCCGCATTCATCGCAACCACGGTGTAAGCATAGAGCGAGTTCAAGGCGAGGCCGCTGTCGGTGTAGGTGGTGGTGGTCATGCTCATGACATAATTGCCGGGGAAATTGAACGGGCCGTTGGTGCTGTTGGCGCGATAGAGGATGTAACCGACGGCCCCGCTCACCGGCGACCAACTGATTGTCGGCGATTGGTTGGAACTGGTGATGGTGTTGCTGATCTGGACGTTGGTCGGCGGAGCCGCTGGTGGCGTAGGCACCGGCTTGGCTGTGACCGTTGCAGAGGCGGCACTGGTGCCGCCCGCACTCGTAGCGGTGACAAAATAGCTGTAAGTGCAGCCCAGTGTTCCCGACGCATCGGTATATGCGGTGCCAGTGTTGGTGTTGTTTAAGATGATGTAAAAGGGAACATAACCCGTCGGCAAGTTGACCACCGTGCCGCGCTGGATGGTGTAATAATTTGCGCCTGCCGAGCCGTTCCAAGCAAGCGTCACGACGTTGTTGGTGCTTGTGACCGTGAGGCCATTGGGGGTGGCAGGTACCGATGCGGAAAAACCGGAAGAAGGTGTCACACCGGAGCTTTGCGGGGAGTTGCCGCTCGCATTCACTGGATTCACCGATTGCACCACATAGTAATAAGTTGTTCCGTTGACGGCACTGTTATCCACATACGTCGCATTGGCCGGTCCGCTGCCGCAGACGGGGCCGATGACGCCGTTGGTCAGCGGCGTGTAGCCGCTGCCGGAAGTCGTCGAGCGGAGGATGTTGTAACTGGTGGCTCCGGGTGTTGCCGACCAACCCAATAGCACCGCGTTGTTGCCTGCATAAGCCGTCACGCTGGATGGCGCGGGCGGCGCATAACCTGTCAGCTCCAGCCGGAGGTAATCATACACCGCGCAATTGGCAAAATAACCGCCCTTGCGCATATTCAGGTTGATGGTGTTCTGCCCCGCTTTCAACAGGCTGGCTGGAAACGTGATTCGCTCGTCCGAAAACGCCCCGTGATTCCCTTCCCGCACGCTCACATCGCTCTGCGTGCCCGCCGGTTGGAACCCGTTTGCAGTCAACGAAGTCACCGGTGTGGCCGTCACCCCGGTGGCATTGCCGTTTCCGCTGCCAAGATTGCTGCCGTTCACCGACACGATGATCGGGCCGGAATAATCCGCCGCTAAACCAAGATAAAACGACGCCGTCGCCCCATTGGCCGGTGCCGCAGCCAGATTGAACGTAATCGTCGAGGAAGATGAATTTTCATTTCCCGCGTAATCCACCACGATGGGCTGGATGAAATTCCAGTCCGTGCCCCAGCGACTTTGCCCCACGACGTAGTTCAGTCCGTTCGGATAGTCGAAGGGATAATCCAAAAACTTGGTCCAGATGGGACTGGGCGCGGTCGGGCTGGGGCCAATGTCACCCACAAACCAGTCGTCCCCATGCCGGAACTTTCCGCCGGTCCGGTCGGGATAGCCGATTTCAAAAACTGTCGGGCCGACGCGCGCCGGCGTCCAGATGATGCTTCCCAGATTATTCGTGGCACCAGCGGTGATGGTGACGCTGAACGGTGACGCGGGAAGATCAAACAACCAGGGCGGATTGCCGGCGGTTTGATTTTGCGACATGAATGTTCCCGCCGCACCGGGGCCGAAGGCATACAGCGTATAATTGTTGCCGGGAATGACATTGGTGATGGTGAAGTTGCCATTGGCATCGCACCTGGTCCAGAACTCGTAGGCTTTGCACCATTCCTGAAAGTCATAGACCCCATCGCTCACCGCAGGCTGCTGCACGACGCCGACCCACAGGTTGGAAGCCGACGCGTTCGGATTGAACGTGTCATTGATGACAAACTGACCGGTTATCGCCCCGCGGCCCGACGCGGGAACATAATTCGCATTGTTGAACCAAGTGTAAGGCCACGCGGTTTGCTCGGCGACGGCCTGCGCCTGTGCGTCGGCAAACAGCGCGCGCGAAGCCTGCACGGCATCTGTCAGCGTGTTGGTGACATTATTGAAATAGACAAAATAAGGGCCGTAAGTTTTCGACCAGACTTCATTGTTGGCCATGACAAAGGCCTGGCCGAGGCCGTAATGGCTGCCGTTGATCATGTTGAGTGTGTAGGCTGACTCGCCTTCCATCAGCTCGGTTTTCATCGGGCCACCGTTATACATCTCCACGCTGGCCAGCACGTGCCAGATGCCGACGTTTTTTCCGGCAAAGCCGATGGAGGGGTCGTTCACGCTGCTCCAGCCCCAGACCCTCTCCCCGGAATTTTGCCCGCCAAAGTCCATGCCATACTTGTATTTGTCGAAGTAGGTTCCTTGCATGGGGCCGCCAGTCACCAATTCATTTTCCTGCGGGGAGATGAACGCCGGAACGAGCGGCTGATTGACGCCGGTCTCGAAGTCATGCTGGGCGCTCACACTCATCCAGTTAAAGATGGAACCGACGTAAATGTTATCCCGCCCCTCATTGTCGGGCATCAAGCTGTCCTGCGCCCGGTGGCTCCAGATGGGGGTCACATAAAAGCCCGGGGAACCGCGCAGCATGGAGAAATGCACGTCCATGACGCCGTTGCTGGCTGACGGGGCCAATAAATCCACCTCGCAATAATCGCCGGTGCTGGCCACGACCGAATAAGTGAAGGTCGAGGAACCGAAACCGGCATTCTCCCAATAAAATTTCCCGCCACTGTAACCACCGGCGAGCAACTGCTGTGTCTGAGTGCCGCCGCCGTTGTTGTAGGTGTAATTGATCTGTGTGATATTTGCGTTGGCCTTGGTGATGAGAATGGAAACAATGCCGTTAGCCATGGTCACGGTGCTGCCATTGTCTGTAAGCGTCACATCGGATCCGGTGCCAGTGCCGCCGCCGGGGATGTTGGCAAAAACCGGTTGCGCCAACAAAATAATCAAACCGACGACTATGCATGGTTTCTTCATGTTGATTTTCAAGGCAGTTGCAGCATATAGAAACTTTGCGGCGAATTCGTGTTCATGGCGTTGGTAAAGTTGAAATTACCGCCGCCATCAAACTGGTTCGTCAGCAACCGCGTCCAATTGGTCAACGGCGCCGCAAGATTTGTTGAAATCAAAACGTAGTAAGACCCGTTGGTGACGCCGCCGGTGCCGCTCAAAACCAGTTGTCCACCCGCCAGTCCGACGCTGCCGATGGATGGCGACGTTTCCACGACCACGCGCACCAAGCCGGCGGTGTTGAGCACGCTGGTGTCCCAATACAAACCGGGCGCCAGCGCGGGCAGCGCAACACTGCTGAAAACTCCATTGTAACCAGCCGCGCTGATAAGCTGGAACGCATCGCCCGCCTGCTCCGGGTCGTCGGCGTTGCTGACAATGAGTAAACCGCCGTTATTGGTGAACGCGCCGGCCACGCTGACGACATTGTTTGCCTGTAGATCGTGGCTGACGCTCAAAATGGTCTTGCTGCCTGAATTCAACGTCAGCGAATTACTGAAGCTCAACGCGCCAAAATCGTTATTTCCAGGCGAGAGCGTGGCACCGTAGCCGATGGTGAAATTTCCATTCACGAGACCCTCGCCAGAAATCATTTTGCCGTTGTTGAGTATCAACGAACCGCCTGCCGTGCCGCTCACATCGAAGAGCGCGCCATTGGCGAGGTTGATGTTGGTGGAACCACCAACGGAGCCGGAATTGGTCAGTGCAAGCGTTCCAGCAGTGATGAATGTCGTCCCGGAATAAGTGTCCGCCGCACTCAACGTCAGCACGCCGGCTCCCTCCTGGGTCAGGCTGCCGCTGCCGCTGATGTTGTTGGAACAAACGACATTGTCATAAAGATTGAAAATGAGCGAGGCGTTGTCGGTGACATTACCCGCACCAAGGGTTCCTGTGTTTCCGCCCGCCCCGATTTGCAGCGCGCCACCGTTGATGGTCGTCGTGCCGGTGTATAGGTTGTTGCCGCTCAAAGTCCATGTGCCAGTGCCAACCTTGGTTATGGAATTCCCAGAAATGATTCCGGCGAAGATTGCGTCCGTGTTACGGCCGCCGACCGTCCAAGCCGTGCTGTTCATATACGAACTGCTCGAACCGGAAATTTCGCCGACAGTCATTGATCCGTTCAAAGAATAGCCGGTGTTTCCGTTCAGATTCAGCGCCGCCATTGGCAGGCCGTTGGCGTTGTTGAACCGGAAATCGGAACCGCTGGCATTGATGCGACCCGTGAAAGCCGACCAGTTCCCGTCCAATTCCATGCGCACATACGGCGCGTAATAATTCAGCGTGCCACCGCCGGTCAACGTGCCGTTCAGGTAACATCGTCCGTCGCCATTCAGGGTGCCCGTGGAATTGGCCGGCACCACCAGATTCCAGTAAAATATATTGCTGTAGGGGGCGGGCGGCGTGTTGTTATCGGTATTCAAGTTTAACGTGCCCTGATTCAGCGTGACATTGCCGGAGCCAAACGCGGAAACATTGGCAGTAAAATTGGCCAGTGTGACCGCGGCACCGCTGATGAAAGTGTTGCCGGTGTAAGTATTGTTGGTGGCTAGAGTGATCGAGCCGGGGCCGACATACGTTACATTGTTCGTGCCGGAAATCGTACCTGTCAGGGTGAGCGTGTGTGCGGTGGAATTGTTCACCACGGTCAGGTTGTTGCTGATGGTGATCGGCGAGGCAATTGTGTCGCCCGCGCTGGTGGACATTTGAACCAGGCCCGCGATGTTGTTCGTGCCGTTGTTAAACGTCAGGGTCCCGCCGTTCGGCGCAATCAAATAGGATGAGGACGCATTTGCGTCCCCGATATTCAGCCAGCCAAGGGTGATGTTTTGATCCACGTTGTTGGTCTGGTTGGCGGCGATGTCCGCCGTCACGTTGACGACGACGCCCGTGGCATTGGGATAGGCGGCGACATTCGTCCAATTCGCATTTGAGTCCCAGCTTTGCGGCGCGCTGGTGATGCGATTCGTCCAATACGCGGTGACAAATGCCAGCGGCGTGGCGTTGACTTCGCTTGAGTTGCCGCCTTCGCCACCCCCGTTCACCGCCGAGACGACGTAATAATAAGTCGTGCCGTTGGCCAGTCCGCTGTCCACAAAATTTGAAGTTGTCAGGCTGGCGATGGCCGTCTCATTCCCGCTGGTAATGCTGCGTTTCAAATTGTAACTGTTCGCATTGGCAGAAGCGATCCAGCTCAAATTGATTTTGCCGTTGCCTGGCACGGCGACCAACCCAACCGGCGTAACGGGCGCGGGCGGCGCGAAAGTCACCGTACTCACCGGGCCGACGTAGGCGGAATTGCCCCAGCACGAACGAAACGCCTGGACTTGATAGTAATAGGTGCGTTCCGGCGAGCCAGGCCGGTGTCGGAATAATTGGTGATGCCCGCCGCGACTATTGCGAGGGAACTGTAATTGCCGCCATCGGTGGAGCGTTCGAGATTGAATCCGTCCTCGTTGGTGGAGTTGTCAATCCATGTCAGGTTGATCTGATTCGTGCTGATGGCGATGGCGGTCAGGCCGCCGGGCGCGGCGGGAGGTTGCGCCGCTTGCGTTGAAGCGTGGGCAGTGTTTGAAACAGGAGAATTGCCGTCGGCATTGTTCGCGACGACTTGATAATAATAAGTCGTGCCGGTCGGCAAACTGGTGTCCGCATAATTAGTCCCGGTCCGCGTCACGGCCCCGATTTGGGAGAAGTTGACGCCGTCGGTGGAGCGTTGGATGACAATGCTGGTCGCGTTCGTCGCGTTGTTGGTCCAAGCCAGATCAATCTCGCAGCCGGAAACGGTTGTGGCCGTCAGCCCACTCGGCGCGAGCGGCGGATTGGCGATGATGATTTGCGAGCCGGTTTCCATCTGTAAAAAGTCATACATGATCCCGCCAGACAGCAAATCGGGATAGCCGTTGGTGATATTGCCAATGTTCCAGGTGGTCGCAGCGCCGCCTTGCCGGATGGTGATGGAAAGCGTGTTCGTGCCGACGATGGAACAGACTGGGCGCAAACGAAATCTGATAATACTGATAGCGTCCCACAGCGACGACATCGCGGTAAATGTTCGCACCGTCCGTCGTATAATAGCCGGTGCTTTGATAAGGCGACGGCGTGGCGTTCACGCCGTTGATGTAGGTGTAAAATGCCGTACCGCGTCCGCCGGCAAGGGCCAGAGTAAAGAGCACGTTGGATGTCGGCAGATTGGTCAGGTTAAAGATGACGTTCCAGCGCGGCCCCCAATAAATGCCGTTTGTCTGGGTGTGGTCGGTCAGATTATTCGCGCCGGATTGTGGAGTAATGGCCATGATGCATTGCGCATAATACCAATTGTTCGATTCCGCGCTCTGGCCGATGGTGAAATTCAAATCGTTCGTCCCCATTTCATTCAAGTAACGCCACCACAGGCCGAATTGTTTTTGCAGACTACCGAAACGGAATTTTCTCGAAGTATGATCCGGCGTGACCCAATGCGCCAGAGCCGTTGCTGCAAATGCGGCGGATTCCAACTGATGATGCCGAGGTTGTTGGTCTGGTCGGCGGTGACAACGATGTTGGAGATTTGCAACTCGCCCCAGATTCCCGGCACGTAGGAAAACAGCACATAATTGCCCGGTCGCACCTTGGGAATGGAAAAATTTCCATTCGCGTCGCCCGTCGTCCAAAAAAGATAGTTCGATGCGCCCTGATATATCCAGTCCCCGTCTGCAGCGTCGGCGTTACCGAGGATGACGACGGGATTGGCGGTGGACTCGCCGGTCTTTGCCGTGATGGTGCCGGTGACCGTACCGCGATGACGCGGATAATCCTGTTCGCTTTCATCCATCCAGGCGTATGGCCAGTTGGACGCCATCAGCGCGCCCATGTTTTGCGCGTCCTGCCAGAGTTGCAGGTGGTTGGTGCCCGTGTTGGCATACATGAAATACGGGCCGATCACCTTGGTGTAACTCGCTCCGGCAGGGGCGCTCGGGGCGGGAGAAGACCCCAGGCCGTGGCCTTCAAAGTCATCGTTATACATGTAGTTGCCGGACACCGCGCCCTTCAGCTTGGTCGGGCCGCCATTGATGAACTCGGCGCTGCCCAAAAGGCTCCACACTCCGACTTGATCCGTGGCCGCGCCCCAAGCGTTGCGAAATGAAGTGGACGGCCCTTGATAACTGCTCCAGTCATATTTGGTCCACGTTGGATGCAGGTCAGAGGTCAGGCCGCACGGTTGGGTATAGGCCGGCCAGCCCGGCTCGTAATTTGTCCCCGTCGGTTGCGTGAAATAATTTGTGTAAGGCAGGATGACCACTTCCTGCGGCACCCCGGCGGAAGTGGAGCCGGGCGGATTTCCACCGATGCTCAAGCCAATCGGGACATCCGAATTGCAGAAATCCCAGGCGGAGTAGGTGCTGCCGTCGGGATTTTGGGCGGAACTGAAAATCGAACTCAACCGCCCCTGCCAACTATCCGCGTCGTAATAGGCAGCCGGCTGGTTGGGCCAGTGCCGCCAGACGGTGTAGGTGTAGAAGCCCGCCTCGCCCGCGCGCATCACATGATGCTCCGCCCAGTCCCAGATGCCGTTCGGAAACAACGTCGTGTCGCCGGTCGCGCGTGGATTCCGAATCATCACATCCACGATTTGGCCTGTGTTGGTCACGACGCTGTAAGTCGCGCCGTAGGAATCCGAAACCGAAGTCCAGTAATCATTGGTGCCGCTGCCGATGTGCGTCAGGCTCAAGGCATAATCCTGGCTGGAATCAATCAGGTTGGTCGTCGGCAGACCCGCGACATAAAACGACGAGACCGAACCATCGGACTTGCTGAAGGTCATCGAGACCTCATTATTGGCCATCGTGACCGTGCCGTTGCCATTGTCCGTCAAAGTCACGGTGTCAGCCTTCAGGCAGATGGGTAATAAAAGCGCCACCATTAAGGAAGACTTCAGAATCAAAAACTTTATGAAAGCGGCCACTCGAGCCTGGCCTAATTTCGTGTTCATGCTGCTTGCTTTCTCGTGGGAACAACGCGGAAAGGCGATGTTGTGTGCCGAAAATAGAATGTGGCTGAATTTAGCTCGATATGGACAATCCTGCAACCACGGAAATAAGTGGGTAGTAGGCGACGAGGTGACGAGTCGTTTGGGTCAGCACTCCTTACGTCGTGCCCTACAATCAAATAACTCAAACCAGCTTCTTTAATTTCGCATCCTCACCCAGTCTCCTGACCAGCTCCTTGACCTTCTGCGCCTGGCTCTTGTGAGCGAGCAACACCGCATCGTCCGTCTGCACCAGAATGGAATCGCGCAGGCCGACCACGGCAATCGGCGTCCGGTTTTTTGTCCGCGCGTCGTAGATGATGTTTCGCGCGGCGTCCACGTGGATGAAATCCGCCACGGCGGCGTTGCCTTCGGCGTCCTGCTTGATGTGCCGCGCCAGCGCCGGCCACGCGCCGAGATCGTCCCATTCAAACGCGCCATCGGCCACGATAACGTTCTGCGCCTTTTCCATCAGCGCAAAATCAATCGAGATTTTTTTTATGTCCGGATATTCCTTCGCCAGCACCTTTGCGAGCTTGGCGGGATTGTTGGCCACCTTGAACCAGCGCTGGCACGCGGCAAACATTTCCGGCTGATGTTTTTCCAGCCCATTCGTGATGGTGATGAAACTCCAGACAAACATCCCCGCGTTCCAGCGATATTGCCCGCTGTTGACATATCCCAGCGCCGTTTCAAAATTCGGCTTTTCCACAAACCGCTCCGCCTTGAAAAAGATCGTCTTCGTTTTTTTCGCGCCGGGCGGCGTCGGCAGTTCCGTGCCAGTGTGGATGTAGCCGTAGCCGGTAGCCGGCTCGGTCGGCTTGATGCCAATCGTCACAATCGCCTGGCCCTGCGCAGCAATATCGAACGCGTCGGTCAAAATCTGCTGGAACTTTTTTTCGTCGGGGATGACATGGTCGGCAGGCAGCACCGCCATGACGCCGGTTGTGGAACGCGCGCCAACCAGCGCCGCGCCGAGCGTGACAGCGGCGCAGGTATCACGGCCCATCGGTTCGGCGATGAGATTTTGTTTGGGGATTTTCGGAAGCTGTTTGCGGACTTCCGGCAACTGCGCCTCATTGGTGATGACAAAAATGTTCTTGGCCGGCACGAGCGGCAGCACGCGCTCGACGGCCTCCTGCAAAAAGGATTTCTTGCCGAGCAGCATGAGCAGTTGCTTGGGCATCTTCTCGCGGCTCAATGGCCAGAAACGCTCGCCGCGTCCGCCGGCCATGATGATGACGTATCGGTCTTTGATGTCAGTTTTTGCTTTCATAATTTTTAATCCGCGAACTTCGCCAATTATCACGAATTACTTTTTATTTTTTTGATTGGCGCAAATTCGCGTAATTCGCGGATTCAAATAGTCTTTACCGCGTCACCAAGCGATTTCACAAACGCGCCGACTTTGGTGACGAGTTCCGGCGATTTGCCATGTTCGGCAATCTGGTTCACCACCGCGCTGCCGACAACGCAACCGTCCGCTTCCGATACGACGGTCCTGGCCTGTGCCGGATTCGAGATGCCGAAGCCGACGGCGATGGGCAGATTCGTGTGCGCGCGGATTTTGGCGACCTGTGTGGCAAGGTTCGATGCGACGTTTTCCTGCATTCCCGTCACGCCTTCGCGCGAAATGTAATAAATGAATCCGCTACCGCGCTTAACGATGAGTTCCATGCGGCTTTCCGGTGTTGTCGGCGCGACAAGGTAGATGTGGCAAAGCCCGGCTTTCTTCATCAACGCCTCGTAATTGTCGGATTCTTCCGGTGGCAAATCCAATACGAGCAAGCCGTCCACACCGGCCTTCGCGGCGTCGGCGATGAATTGTTCCATTCCGGCGCGATGGATGAGATTGAAATATATGTAGAGTACGATGGGAATCTGTGATTGCTTGCGGACGACAGCAACCGTGTCCAAAAGCTTCGGCGGTGTGGTGCCGGATTCCAAACCGCGCTGCGCCGCAAGCTGATTGACCAAGCCATCTGCGAGCGGGTCGCTGAATGGCACGCCTAACTCCAGAATATCCACTCCGGCCTTGTCGAAAGCCAAAGCGAGGTCGTGTGTGGCGTCCAGATTCGGATCACCCGCGCCGATATAGACGATGAAACCTTTCTTGCGGTCGCGTTTCAGCACGGCGAACTTTTCAACAATGCGGTTCATGCTCTCAAAATTCTATCCCGAAGGCACGAGTTATACGAGTCCCAAACTTCAACAAATGGGAACGTGTGTAACTCGTCTTTTCGAAAATAACAACCGCATTTGACCGCGCACGGCTTTTTTCGCATCATCCCAGCATGGCAAGCAGCTTCGGGCAATTATTCCGCATCACGACGTGGGGCGAATCTCACGGCGGCGGTGTCGGTGTGGTCGTGGATGGCTGCCCGCCGCGCCTGAAACTTTCCGAGGCGGACATCCAGCCGGATTTGGACCGCCGCCGTCCGGGTCAGTCTAAAATCGTCACGCCCCGCAAGGAATCTGACGCGGTGCAAATCCTTTCGGGCATTTCTAGTGGCAGAACGCTCGGCACGCCGATTTGTCTCTGGGTCAAAAACGAGGACGCGCGTTCCGAAGCCTATTTGGAAATGAAGACGAAGTTCCGCCCGTCGCACGCTGACTTCACCTACTTCGCCAAGTACGGCATCCGCGCATGGCAGGGCGGCGGCCGCGCCAGCGCGCGCGAAACCGTCGGTCGCGTAGCTGCCGGCGCGATTGCCAAAAAGTTACTGCGGGAGAAATTCGGAGTCGAAACCCTGGCTTACGTCAAACAAGTCCAGCGGCTTGTCGCAGACGTGAACCCGGACAAAGTCAAATTGAATGACGTTGAGTCCAACATCGTCCGCTGTCCCGACCCGAAGGCGGCGGAGAAGATGATCCGCCTCATCGAAAAGATGAGGCGTGAAGGCAACACTGTCGGCGGTATTGTCGAGGGCATCGCGCGCGGCGTTCCGGCGGGCTGGGGCGAACCGGTGTTCGACAAACTCGAAGCAGACCTCGCCAAGGCGATGTTGAGCCTGCCCGCATCGAAGGCGTTTGAAATCGGCTCCGGCTTTGGCGGCATTTTGCTGACGGGTCTTGAGCACAACGACCCATTTCGGTCGCGTGGAGGCAAGGTTTTCACCACCACGAACCGTTCCGGCGGCATCCAGGGCGGTATCTCGAACGGCCAGACGATTTTCTTTCGCGTGGCGTTTAAGCCAGTCGCCACGGTCATGCACGAGCAGGACACGGTGGACGAAACATTTCACAATACGAGGCTCAAGGGTCGTGGCCGCCACGACCCCTGCGTGCTGCCACGCGCCGTGCCGATGGTGGAGGCGATGACCGCGCTGGTTCTGGTTGACCACGCCCTGCGACACAAGGCGCAGTGCTGTTGATTTTTTAACCTTTTGGATGATACTTTCGATTTATGGCTGAAAAAAATCTGAATGAAATTTCGCGGGACGCGCGCGCCCTGTTCACCCGCGGTACGGAGGCCCTGGTGCGGGACAACTTTGATTACGCCATCGCATTGCTGAACCAGGCGCTGGAGACGGAACCGGGTTTTTACGACTGCCGCAAGGCCCTGCGCGACGCCCAGTTTCGCAAGGCCGGCACCGGAGGCTCGGGCTTCTTCAAGAAGATGTTGAGCGGCGCCGGCAACTCGCCGCAGGTCGCCAAGGCCAAGATGGCGTTGAATAAAAATCCCGCCGAGGCCATGGCGATTGCCGAGCAGATTTTGAACGGCGACCCGAACAGCTCCGCCGCACACCGCATTATCGTGGATGCCGGCACCGCGCTGGAACTGCCGCGCACCGTGGCGATGTCCTACGAAACGCTCGCCAAAAATTCGCCCAAGGACAAGGCGGTGGCCATCGAGTTCGCCCGCGCCGTGTCCGCCATCGGCGAAGGCACCCGCGCGGAAAAGATTCTGGTGGACCTGTTGCGCGAGATGCCCGGCGACGGCGAATTGCGGGATGCGCTAAAGGATTTGTCCGCGCGCAAGACGATGGACGAGGGCGGCTATGGCGCGCTCGAAGGCGGCGGCGGCTCCTTCCGCGACATCCTGAAAGACAAGAAGGAGGCTGTCTCGCTCGAACAGGAAAAGCGCGTCCAGAAATCCGAGGACGTCACCGAGCGACTCATCGGCGAATACGAGACGCGCCTTCAGACCGAGCCAAACAATTTCAAGGTCGTCCGCTCCCTCGCCGAGCTTTACACCCAGAAAAAGCAGTTCGACCGCGCCCTCGAACTCTACGAGCGCGTCAAGCAATCCGACATGGGCAACGACCCGTCGCTCGATCAATCCATCGCCAGCACCATCGTCAAGCGGTTTGACGCCCAGCTCGAACAGCTCAATCCTTTCGACCCGGAGCACGCCGCACAGGTGGAGAAAATCAAAGCCGAAAAGCTCGCCTTCCAGGTGGACGAATGCCAGAAGCGCGTGGAAAAATACCCCACCGACCTCGCCATCCGCTACGAGATGGGAGTGCTCTATTTTCAACTCGGCAAAATCGGCGAAGCCATCCAGGAATTCCAGAAGTCGCAGGGCAACCCGTACAAGCGCCTCGCCTCGATGAGCTACCTCGCCCAGTGCTTCGCCAAGCGCAAGATGTTCGACCTGGCCGCGCGCACACTCCAGAACGCCATCAAGGAAAAACCCTCGTTCGATGACGAGAAAAAAGACCTCATCTACAACCTCGGCATCGTGCTCGAAAGCATGGGCAAAAAGGAAGAGGCCATCGAGCAGTTCAAACAGATTTACGAGATGGACGCCGGCTACAAGGACGTCTCCGCCAAAGTGGAAGCGTTTTATTCAGGACAGTAAAGCTCCACCGCAGCTAGCCCAAGCCGGCACTAATCTTGATAGGAGTCGAGGTCATTAGACTCGTACCACCGTCTTGTAAAACGCCATTTTTCGCTGGCAAAAAGGGGCAGGGCCAGGTTTACTGGGCAAAAGTTGGCGATTCCTGATTTATGAAAAAATATCTCGTTGAATTCATCGGCACGTTCTTTCTCGTCCTCACCGTCGGCATGACAGTCATTGACCCGGGCGCGGGCGCGCTCGCGCCGCTGGCCATCGGCTCGGCACTCATGATCATGGTCTATGCGGGCGGCCACGTCTCCGGCGGCCATTACAACCCGGCGGTGACGCTGGCGGTCTGGCTGCGTGGCCGCTGCCCCGGCAGCGTCGTGCCGAGCTATTGGATTGCGCAAATCATCGGCGCATTTGCCGCCGCCTCGGTCACGCTTTATCTCAAAGGCAATCCAACGGTGACGCCCGCTGACATCAAAGTTTTCCCGGCGCTGGCGGCGGAATTGATCGGCACATTCGCGCTGGCCTATGTCGTGTTGAACGTGGCCACCGCGAAGGGAACGGCGGGCAATTCCAATTACGGCCTCGCCATCGGCTTCACAGTGATGGTGATGGCGTTCGCGCTCGGCGGCGTATCCGGCGGCGCGTTCAACCCCGCTGTCGCCACCGGCATCACTGACATGAACATCGAGAAGACGGCTAACTTCTGGGTTTATCTGGTTGGCGATTTGGCCGGCGGCGCGTTCGCCGCGTGCGTGTTCAAATTCGTCAATCCGGAGGACAAGTGAAATGGATTGTTGGATGAATGGATTGTTGGATAAATGAAGGGCGTTTTGGCCAACAATCCAACAATCCGGCAATCCAGCAATCCGGGCCTTCCAACGCCGCTGCCAAATTTCCTCCGCGCGCACACCGACGGCACGCTTCTTTCCGTGAAACTCCAGCCGCGCGCTTCAAAGAATGAAATTGGCGGACCGATTGGCGATGAGCTGAAAATCAAAGTCACCGCGCCGCCCGTGGACGCGGCAGCGAACCAGGCATTGATTGAATTGCTCGCGGAAAAACTGGATTGCCCACACGGCCGGGTTGAATTGATTCGCGGCCAGACCTCGCGGCACAAGACCATCAAGCTACACGGCTTCACGCCGGAGGAAGTAATTCAAAAGATTTCGTAGGGCAGGCGTCGCGCCTGTCTCCATTTTTAACCCGTCACCATGCCTCTGAGGCATTTGGAAACCACGGTTTCCAGACGGAATCGAAAGTCAGAGACAGGCGCGACGCCTGTCCTACGCAAAATACTTTGTCACCTCTTCGCGCTTTCCAGCCACATAAGCGACGATATGATGACATCCAAACTTATGCCGGTCGCAACAAACAACGACGCTGAACTGGTCGTGGGAACCCTGGCGGGCAACCGCGATGCCTTCAGCCAGATTGTTTCGCGCTATCAATCGCTCATCTGTTCGCTCACTTACAGCGCCACGGGTAATCTTGGGCAGAGCGAGGACCTCGCGCAGGAGACCTTCATCACCGCGTGGAAACATCTTGTCCATCTGCGCGAACGCGACAAGCTGCGCTCGTGGCTGTGCGGCATCGCGCGCAACCGGATCAACAATTATCTTCGCCGTGAAGGCCGCGAGCCGCTTCACAAGGCCGAGTTGCTGGACGAAGCAGCCGAAGCACATTCACCGGAGCCGCTGCCAGTCGAATACACCATCAGCAACGAGGAACAGGCCATCCTCTGGCGCTCGCTCGAACGAATCCCAGAAATCTATCGCGAGCCACTCGTTTTGTTCTACCGCGAGCATCAATCCATCGAAGCCGTCGCCCAAAATCTGGAATTGACTGAGGACGCCGTGAAACAGCGGCTTTCACGCGGAAGAAAACTGTTGCACGAGCAGGTGCTGGCGTTTGTCGAGGGTGCGCTGGAACGGACAAATCCCGGAAAAGTTTTCACCCTCGGAGTTCTCGCCGCGCTGCCCGCGCTCACGATTTCCGCCAAGGCCGCAACGCTCGGCGCAGCAGCCGCCAAAGGCAGCGCGACGGCCAAGGCGGCGGGCGCGATGGGGCTATTCGGCGCAATTTTAAGTCCGCTGGTCGTCATTTTCAGCAATTACTTCAGCTATCGCATGAGCATGGACGAAGCCCGATCGGATGAAGAGCGCGTCCACATCAAGGCTCTTTTCCGGAATTCACTGTTGGTCGCGCTGGTGCTTTCCGCCGTGCTGGTGGTGCCGTTATTTTTGGCGTGCGGTAGCCAAGACAGCGCTTCGTTTTTTTGGGGTTTATGGTTTAGCCTGACCATCGTCATTTATTTTCTGACGATCGCTGTCTTTGGCTTTGGCTCACTTGCAGGGCGGCGCCGGTATCTCGCCAAAATTTTAGCGCGCGAATATGCCGGCAATTTTCCACCCGCCGCATACGAATATCGCAGTCCGGCAAGTTTGTTCGGACTGCCGCTCGTCCATGTCCGTTTGGGCGACCGTTTTGACGTGCTGCGCGGACCGGTGAAAGCCTGGATCGCCGTCGGCAGCAGCCACGCGGTCGGCGTGATTTTCGCTTCCGGCGGAATTGCCATCGCACCCGTGAGTTTCGGCGGCATTGCCATTGGCCTGCTGCCATTTGGCGCAATTGGAATCGGTCTGGTTTCACTGGGTGCAATCAGCCTCGGTGTCTGGTCCTTTGGCGCAGTGGCCATCGGCTGGCAGGTGTTTTGCGGAGCCGGCTTCGCTTGGAATGCGGCGATGGGCGGCATGGCGTTCGCGCATGATTTTGCGGACGGTGGCATCGCACACGCCGCGCAGGCCAACACGGAAATCGCCATACAGTTCTTCCGGCAAAGCTGGTTTTTCCGCTGCTCACAATTCATTTCCAATCACGGTCTGTGGATGATTTTTGTGGTTCCAGTGTTCTTGCAGGCACGGATTGCGGCGCGGGCACGTCGCCAGCGGGAAAACTGAATCAACGAATTTTCTCGGTAAGCTCCTCCGCCGGGTAAGTCCAGATTTCCGCCAACGTCGGATGATAATGCGGCGTGGCAGCAAGCTCACGGACGGTCATCCGCTTCGCCATTGCGGTGACGATTTCGTGGATGAGATCACCGCCGACCGGGCCGACGCATGCGCCGCCGAGGATTTCGCCGGATTTCGGATTAGCCAGCAGTTTCACGAAGCCGTCCTTCGCCTCCATGATGAGCGATTTGCCGTGGTCGTTGAATGGATAACTTGCCGCGAGAAATGGAATTTTGCGTGCTGTCGCCACCTTCTCGGTCAAACCGACGAACGCGACCTGTGGGTCGGTGAACACTACGGAAATCAACAGGCGATAATCCATCGGGCGCGGTGATTTCGGTTTCACGATGTTATGAATTGCCGTTTCGCCCTGCTGGATCGCAATATGGACAATTTCATGAGGTCCGGTGCAGTCGCCCGCCGCGTAAATGTGTGGCGAGGTCGTCCGCATGAACTCGTTGGCGACAATCCTCCCCTGCTCCGTTTTCACGCCGGCGCTTTCCAAGGCCAATGACGCGGTGTTCGGCACGCGGCCCAGCGCGAACAGAATTTCCTCGGCGGAAACGGAAACGGTTTTGCCATTCTGCTCAAAGGAAATTGCCTTCATCGTAGGACAGGCTTCCAGCCTGTTCATTTTCCGCTTAAGCGGTTGTTTGGACAGTCTGGAAGCCTGTCCTACGATTCGCGCGTCCAAAAGTTTTGTGCCGGTGAAAACCTTGATACCTTCGCGCCGGAAAACCTTCTCGATTTCGGTTCCGGCATCGGAATCGAACTCCTTCAAAATATGCTCGCTGCGCTGGATGAGTGTGACTTTGACGCCAAATCGGGTGAAGAATTGTGCAAACTCGCAGGCAATCGCGCCACCACCAAGGATGATGAGTGATTTTGGCAATCGCTTCAGCGCCAGTGCGTCGTCGCTGGTCATATAACCGACATCTCGGAGCTGCGGCAGCGGAGCTTGCGCAACGCTTGAACCGGTGGCAATGATAAAGTGTTTAGCCGTAAGCTGGTAGGACGCGTCAGTCCTCTGCGCGCCGTCTTTTATCATTTTCCCTGCGGCGCGCACGGAGTGACGCGCCCTACCTGTTAATTCCACCGTGTGCGCGTCCAAAAATGTTGCATTGGCGCGGATGAACTTGAACTTCCCGGCGTTGAGCTGCTGGACGCGATAATCCGCAAAATCATTGATGAGCGCATTTTTCCGCGCCATGACCTTCTTGAAATCGAACCCAACTTTCCTTACATGGATGCCCCACGGTTCCGGATGGCCGGCCAGGTGCATCACTTCGGCGGCATAGAGCAACGCCTTCGTCGGCATGCAGCCGCGAAGAATGCAGAGTCCACCGACTTCCTCACCGCCCTCGATGATAATGGTTTTCAATCCCGCGCCGGCCGCCGTTCGCGCCGCCGCATAACCGCCGCTGCCGCCGCCGATGACGGCCACATCGAAATCAAATTTTTGCATGGGGTGAAAATGCGCTTTCAGTGGAAATTTTCAAATCACAATTTAGAGTTTCAGCCGGAAGCCAGTCCGGTTCAATCCGGCCGTGACCAGCAAAATCACGACCGCGCAGCCAGCCGAGCGCATGATGGCGGCGGCGAGGTTTGCCTCGGCCAGGCTGTCATACCAGTCACCGAGGCGAAGCAAATCGAGAACCGATTCGAGCATTTCAGAAATGAGGTAGGCCAGCAGGACATTCTGGCCGGCAATGGCGAGCGGTTTTACGGCCAGGTTCACCGGCTTCACGTCACAGAAAAAATAAAACCCCAACCACAGCGCGGCGGTGATGGCGGACGCCCACAGACACCAAGACGGCGTTGCGTCGTCTTTGCTGATGCCGTAAAGCCCGTTCAGCAACAGGGCGGCGGCGGCAAATCCGGCGATGAAGAGCAAAGTGAATTTTGTGCGGGATTTCAATGCCGTCATGTCCGGCGCAACCAGAATCGAAGCCAGCAAAAGCCCGGCGACGGTGATAGCCGCCTGTGAGCCGAGTGTTCCGCCGAAATCCACGAACCGCGCCGGCCAGAAATGGTCGAAGAAATGATTTTTGTCGGCGGCAAAAAAACAGGTCATCAAGGCAATGCAGCCAAGCAGCGCTGCGCGATTGGCGCGGAAAATCAGAAAAAGAATCGCGGTCGCAAAGTAAGCCCAGCCGATAAGACCGAGAATTCCATACCAGCTGGTGTTCAGGTGAAACGGCGAAAACGCAAGCATGTGTCCGCCCCGGCGGTTTTGAAATACGAGCGCGCAATAGATCATTCCGGCGAGGCCGGCGGCGCGCAGGCAAAGATTGAAAATTTTCCAGAAATTCGCCATGTCCGGTGTGGCTCCGCGCGGCGAGATGACGCAAAAGGCAAAAATGACCGAGAGAAACATCGTCGCCGCCCAGAGCGGGGTTCCGCCGCTCTCACCGTTGACCATGAGAATGCCTATGGCCAGCAGCGCCAACGTGCGCGTGACGACGTGCAGAATAATTTTCCAGAGCGCCTCGCCTTTCTGCAGGCGCGAGCCGAGCGCTAAGGGAATGGACATGCCGACGATGAACAGGAACGCCGGAAAAACCAGGTCCACGAACGTCATGCCACTGCCGCCTTTGTGACGGTCGCTGAAATGAACCATCCAGTTGGGGACAATTTGTTGTGGCGCGCCGGCAAGGTCGTTCACGAAAATCATCATGAACATCACGAACCCGCGCAGCGCGTCAATGGAGGTGCTGCGTACCATCCTGGGGGCGACCGCGCCGGCGGTGGAATCCGTGACCATTGCGCGGATTTTGCCAAAAGCGCCGCCTGCTGCCACTGTCCAAATGTTCTATTTTTTGTTGCGGCGCGCGCGGACGGGCTTCATCTTTTTCACATGAACGAAATCATTTATCCGCGCAGCCCACGCGAAACGATGGACGGCTGGAGCTACCTGCCGCGTTACATTGACAAAATCCGCCTGCACCTCGCTGGCAAACTGCATTCCGATTATCAGGAAAATTTCGGCAGGGGCTTTGATGGCTTCTGGCTCAAGGCCGCCGGCGTCACGCACGAACAGATGATTGGCGTCGTGAAAAATTCCATCACCGACGGCGAGGTGTGCGACTGGGTGCGCCAGAATGTGAAGAAATCCCCGGCGGAAAAGGCAGCGCATTGGCAGGATGTCTTGAGCCGTCCGCTGGCCAACGACGCCGGGGCCGTCGCCCGGCTCAAGATGCGCAAGGAACAAGCAGGCATCTCCAACCGCGACGACATTCAATGTTTCGTGGACATGCTCGACGCCGACGAAAAGCGGATTTAGTTCTCGGAGCCGTCCTTCGGATGTTCCGCTTCCTGGCCCGTTATTTCAGGAATTCTCCCGGAGAACGTCATGCAGCATTTTCAGCACGGCTTCGGCAGTGTAGGGCTTGGCGATGAAATGCGGGATGTTGGCACCCGCCTTGTTACCGGTATCAAAACCACTGGAGCCGATGATTTTGACATCGGGGTTGATGCCTTTAAGGGCGGTGATGGCGGCCGGCCCGTCCATCACCGGCATGGCCATATCGGTGATGACAACGGCAATTTCGTTCCGGAGGGAAGCATAAAGCCTGACGGCTTCGGCGCCATCAGCAGCGAGCAGGACACGATAGCCGAAACGCTCCAGGATTTGTTTCACAATATTGCGGATGGGCTCCTCGTCGTCCACGACCAGCACCAATTCATTGTGACCGCGCAGCGGCCCGGGTTTCTCCCCCGTGACAATTTCAACGTCGGGCGAGTCACCAACGGGAAGATAAACCTTAAAGGTGCTGCCCTTGCCGGGTTCGCTGTAACAATGGATGAAACCGCCGTGGCTTTTGACAATGGCCAAGGTGGTGGACAAACCCAAACCGGTCCCCTTGCCATGCTCCTTGGTTGTGAAAAAAGGCTCGAATATCCGGTCCTGGACTTCCCGAGCCATCCCCACGCCGGTGTCTGTAACATTGATGACCACATAGCGTCCGGGCCTGGCTTCCAAATTCGCAGCGGCATAGGTTTCGTCGAGCACCGTGTTTTCCAGTCGGATGGACAAATTGCCGCCGCCGGGCATGGCATCGCGCGCGTTGACGCAGAGATTTAGCATGACTTGTTCGATTTGCGTCGCATCGCCGGAAATTTTCCAAAGGTCGGGGGCAACTTCCAGTTGCAACCGGATGGACTTCGGAAAAGTTTCCTGGACAATCCCCTTGATTTCCCGGGCGATGTGCTTGATCTGGATCATGACGCGTTCACCCTTGATTCCACGTCCAAAAGTCAGCACCTGTTTGACCAGGTCCGCGCCTCGATTGATGTTGGCTTCAAGGGTGGCGATCAATCTCCGCCCGTCGGCGTCGGAGACTTTATCCCTCAACAACTGGACTGAGATGAGGAGCGGCGCCAGCACGTTGTTGAGGTCGTGCGCGATGCCACCGGCCAGTGTGCCGATGCTTTCCATCCGCTGTGCGCGCAGGAACTGGGCTTCCAGCTTTTTCTTTTCGGTGACGTCGTTGAAAACGAGCAGCAGGTGGGGTTCGCCATTCTGGACGAAAGGGCTGAAGTGGCACACCAGGGAGACTTCCTTGCCAAACGTGCTGATGAAGTTTGCCTCGCAGTACCGCGTCTCTTTCGTGGCCAGGGCCTCTTCCGCGAGTCGCAGCATGCCGGAGGCGCGCCACGGCACGATCTGCCGGAAATCCTGCTCTAAAATCTGGGGCACTGTGGCGTTGAGCGTCCGCGCGGCGATTTCGTTCGCCAACACGCAACGACCGGATGCCTTGAAAACAACAATTCCCACCGGGGCGTCCGATATGATTTTCTGGTTAAAATGAAGCGCCTCTGCCAATTTCTGCTCCGCGTGCTTGTAATCGGTGATGTCCTCCGAGATGCCGAGCAGGTAGGTCAACGACCCGGAGTTGTCGAAGACCGGGATTTTTTTGGTGTGCAGGATGCGCTCCCCCTTTTCACGGGTTTTCACGGGTTCTTCCGGGATGTCCACAACCACCCGCCCGTGCAGCACGACCCGATCCTTCTCTGTAAAGTAATCAGCCTGCTCTTTTGGAAATAAGTCGTAATCGTTCTTCCCGGCCAACTCTTCCAGTGAATAACCGAGCAGCTTCTGTCCCGCCTCGTTGAATTTGACGAATCGAAGCTCCTTCGCGTCCTTGACGAAAATCATGTGAGGAATCTTTTCAATGACTGTGTTCAGGAACGCTTCACTGTCCCGCAGCGCCGTCTCCGCCTGCTTGCGCCCAGTGATGTCGAACAGGATGCCCTGTGATCCCACAATTTTTCCGGCCGAATCGAATGTTGGCGATTTCACGACGTATAAATGCTGCTCCCTGCCACCCGCATCCACGCCATGTTCCTCCACTTCGATTGGCCGGCCGGTCTGCATGATCTGTTGATGGTGGTCCGTGCCTTGAGCCGCCAACTGGCTGATGATGGATGGATTGGCGCCACCCGCAACCAATTCAACCGTGGCCACTTCCTGCGGTATTTTGCCGAGGAACAGTTCAGCCTTCACACCTTTGAGCCGACAAAACCAGGGATTGACGAAAACATATCGGCCTTCGGCATTTTTGCGGAAGACACCGGCGGGCAATTGCTCGACCAGTGAATGATAGAGCGCCTGCGATTCGCGCAACGATTCCTCCGCCTGCTTGCGCGCAGTGATGTCTGTAATGGTGCCGACGTATCCGACGACATGCCCGGCCTCGTCCTTTTCGGGAATAGCCTGGCCCATGACCCAGGAGATGGTCCCATCGGAATGTACAAAGCGGTAATCCGCTTTGGAGGCGCTCTGCGCCCTGGCGGCGGCCTGCCAGCTTTGGGCAAGCTTTTCCCGATCATCCGGATGCACCGCGCGCAACCAGCCAACCCCCAACGCATCCGTCGCCAGCAGCCCGGAAATCTCGCACCACGTCGGATTGACGTAAGTGGTCTGCCCCTGCGCATCCGTCCGGAAAATCCCCACCGGCGAGATAACCGCAAGCGTTTGAAACCGGCGCTCGCTCTCACGTACCGCCTCCTCAGCTTGCTTGCGCCCGGTAATGTCGCGCGAAATGCCCATGATGCCGATGATTTTCCCTGCGCCATCGAGCCACGGCACCTTCGTGCTGGACACCCATGTGACACGCCCATCCTTCCATTCTTCCCGCTCTTCCTTGTCAATCATCGGGCGGCCATTGCGGATGATTTCCTGTTCATCCTCAAATGCAGGGCGTGCGTGCGCCTCATCAAAGAAGTCAAAATCCGTCTTGCCCGCTAATTCATCAGGGGATTCCACCCCAAATTGGACGGCCAGGGCTTTGCTGCATTTGACAAAGCGGGATTGGGTGTCCTTGAAATATATTTTGTCCGGGGAATTATCCAGCATTGTTCGCCACAAATCCCGTTCGCGATTCAGATCGGCTTCCACCTGCTTGCGCTTGGTGATGACGTTAAAGACAGCCACGAAGAATTCCTTTTCCGGGCTGTAGACAGAAATGGCAAACCACTGCTGCATTGCCTGAATATACATCTCAAACTGCTCGGGCTTGCCGGTCAGGGACACCCGGGCGTAAATCTTGAACAATTCAGGGTCTTTTTGAGCGATGCCCGGAATGACCTCGGAGACCCGCTTCCCGGAAACATCCTTCAAGCCCGTCAGCTTCTCAAACATCTGGTTGACGGAAATGTAAATCCAATCCGTCGGTTCACCGTTCTCGAAAATCATCCGGCAATGGGCAAATCCCTCGACCATGTGCTCGAACAGGCTGCGGTAGCGTTCTTCGCTTACCCGCAGCGCCTCCTCCGCCTGCTTGCGCGCGGAGGCGTCCGAAAAGATCCCCAGCACACCGGTGACCTTTCCACTGTCATTCCGCACCGGTGTCTTGAAAGTGTGAACCCAGACTTCCCGGCCGTCCTGAATGTATTTTTCGTCAAACTCCTCCGTCTGGCCCTTCCGCATGATGCGCCGGTCATCCGCCCGGTATTTATCGGCCAGTTCCTTGGGATAAAAATCGTAGTCCGTCTTGCCGGCCACTTCTTCGGGCTTGATGCGGAGATCGCGCGCGTAATTCTCGTTGACCGAAAGATAGTGATAGTCCCCGCCCTTGATGAAAATCTTTTGCGGCAGAGTTTCCACGAGCGTCCGGAATTTAATCTCGCTTTGCCGCAGCGTTTCCTCCGCCTTCTGGCGCGCCAGGGCATACCGCACCGCACGGATCAGAGGCCTCACGCTGACCTGGCCCTTGACGAGATAATCCTGCGCGCCATGCTTCACGGCGGCGATGGCCAGTTCGTGGTCATCATTCCCGGCCAGCACAATCACCGGAACTTCCGGCGCCGCTTTCTGCAATGCGTGGAAGGTTTGCAATCCCTCGCTGTCGGGGAGGGTGAGGTTCAGCAGGACGATATCAATGCCCTTTTGTTCCAGACGGGTGAGCGCCTCGGAAAGTTTCCGCACCGACTCGATCTGAAAGTGCAACGGTCCGGCTTGCGGCAACATCTCATGAATGAAACCGGCGTCAGCCGGATTACCTTCAACGATGAGGATGCGCAGCCCTTCGCTCATCTTTTCACTCTCTTTGGCCGCTGCGTCAGGCCGTAACGCAGATCGCCGACATAGTTGCCACCGCGTCGGGGGGAGACCATGGACCCGCTGTTGCCGCAATTGTCCTCACCGGTGGGGGGGATTTTAGCAAACTTCATAAAAGACGGTAACAGTCGTCATACCAAGGGCTTGTTCTTGCGTTCAGGATAGTTGATGACTTTTGAATTGTAAAGAAGAACATCGTCTCGTTTGCCGTCCCGGACTCGAAGGCGGATTTGTCAAAAAACGAATCCCCCCAGCGGAGGAAAAACAGCCCGTCACAGAAATGCCGTGCCCTTCCAGCTATTGCCCTGCGGTCGTTCCCGGGGAAATGTGTTCCAATATTTTCACGCCGAACGCACCACTTTGCAGCGGTTCGCTGCCAACGAGATAGACCGGTTTGTAATTCCGCCTCACCCATTGCATCACGTCGAAGCCATAGCCCTTTTGCAGGCCGAAATATGGAACGCCATACTCGGAACTGTCCCGCTGGATCAGGACGATGTAGTCCGGCGGATTTTTCTCGTAGGCGGCCAGCATAGTTTGCTCGCCAAAGGCCCAAACCTCGAACGCGAACACCGCGTAAGGCGTAGGGTTATCGCGACGCGTGAGATAATTGAGCATCACACCTTCGGGCAGGACGGCGACCGTGTTGGCCGGCGCGGTATTTGTTTCAATCCACGCGGCAGCCGACGCCATCCCCGCGCCGGTCGGGTCAATCTTCGGGTCATAGACGACAATCCGGTCGCCGCCCGCACCCAGCGTGAAATCCTTGTCCTTGTAAAAAAGGGCGGATTGGATGGTCAAACGTGCCAAGCCCACTAGCAGGAAAATCAAAATGGCGACGCGGAACGTTTTTATTCGGGTCTGAGTTCCGGGTTCTGGGTTCTCGGGAAAGACGCCAGACGCCAGCGCACGCGGCAGCAGATGGAGGAGCAAGTAAATGGTGGACAGAAAAGCGGGCATAGCCAAAAAAACGCCGTAGTGCGAAATGCGCGGATTGAAGCCGAGCTTGGCCAGCATCGTGAAACTGAATGCCAGCCACAAGGCGGGAAAAAACAGCGACGAGGATGGAGACTTGAAGGTGGAGGATAGAGCGGAAACTTTTGTCATCTTCCATTTTCCACCTTCCATCTTCGCTTCCAAACGCCATTCGCGCCACCACAGGATGGCCGCGATGACGAGCAACAAGGGCAGGCAATGGCCACTGCCCTGCCAGCCATAATTGATGGACGCCCCACCCGCAGCCGCAAATAAAATCACGCGCTCGACGCGAAATCTGACGGGTAACGGATCACGAGCGACAGGATTGGTAGCACTGGCGCTTTGTGTCACTTGCCACCCGTCCTTTGTGACATCTTCGCGCGTCAACCGCCATGCGCAAAGGCCCACAATGACTGCCAATCCACCAAACTCAATCAGCGCCCGCCCGATATGAAACCACGGAGCATCCAATCCCATATTCCGTTGGTAGATGGGCAGTTGAAGGCCGGTCGAATGCAGCAAAGGCAGCCACGCCCCGCAAATGGCCCGCAACGCGTCCGTCGAACCCATTTCCGACCGGAACACGGTAAAAAATCCAGCAAGCGGAATCAGCCCACATACCGCCGCCAGCAGCAACGACTTCACCAGTTCAAGAACCGGAACTCGCCGCCATTGAAAAAACATTGCCACGGCGAAAGGCGCGACGGCCCCGACAAACACTTCCGGCTTGGTCAGAAAGATCAAACCCAGACAGCCGCCGGCAAGTGCGAGCGACAGTTTTCGTTGCGTTTGCAGCCAGCGCGAAAGGCAGGCCATCATCACAACCGCAAGCACGATTCCGTGGAACTCCTCATGCGAATACGGGCAGATGTAATTGTAATTGCCCACGTCGAGAAGTTGGCTGAAGGCCAGCACCGTCAACGCCAGTCCTATGGTCGCCGCAGTCCACATGTCGGAACATTTCAGGAACAGTCGATAGACCAGCAGCAGAAGAAAAATAAGGATGAGAAAATTCGAGACGAGGATGACGTTCAGCGAAACGCCAAAGATTTTGAACAGGACGGCGTGATAGCAGACCGAGAGGCAGCCATAAACGTAGCTGACATCGTGATAAAGAACCGCGCCGCGTGAAAGCCGCCACGGCACGTAAAGTTGCTGGCCGAAATCAATCAACGGGTCCGGCCATTTGCGCCAGCTCAACCACGACAAAAAGATGAAGGCGATTCCCATCGGAATCGCCCCCAGCCATGAGCAGATTTTCTTTCCCGCCCCGGTTCCGGAGCCTTCGGTTGTCGAATCTCCAGAAGCGGGCATCGCCATCATTAAACGGTGTAGGTACTCGAGGCGGTGGTTCCGCCGCGGCCCGTCCAATTCGTGTGGAAGAATTCACCGCGCGGTTTGTCCACGCGCTCGTAGGTGTGAGCTCCGAAATAATCGCGTTGCGCCTGCAGCAAGTTCGCCGGAAGGATGGCGCTGCGATACTGGTCGTAAAACGCCAGCGCGGTGCTGAACGCAGGAACCGGGATGCCCTTCTTGGCCGCCGTGGCCACGATATTGCGCCAGCCCTTCTGGCAGCGTTTGATTTCGCCGCGGAAATAATCGTCCAGCAGCAGGTTCGTCAGCTTCGGATTGTTGTCGAACGCCGTCCTTGATTTTGCCGAGGAATCGCGACCGGATGATGCAGCCGCCGCGCCACATCAGCGCGATGCCGCCGTAATTCAGGTTCCAGCCGTATTCCTTGGCCGCCGTCCGCATGAGCATGTAACCCTGCGCGTAGCTGATGATTTTCGAGGCATAAAGCGCGTCGCGGATGTCGGCGATGAACTGCTTCTTCTTCGCGTCATTTTTGGCGATGCTCGTGAGCGCCGGGCGCGGGCCTTTCAACTTCTTCGCCGCCTTCACGCGCTCGTCCTTCAATGCGGAAACGCAGCGTGAATAAACCGCCTCGGCGATTAGCGTGATCGGGATGCCGAGGTCGGCGGAATTTTGAATCGTCCATTTGCCGGTGCCCTTCTGGCCGGCGGTGTCGAGAATCTTATCCACGAGCGGCGTGCCGTCGGTGTCCTTGAACCCAAGGATGTCGCGGGAGATTTCAATCAGGTAGGAATCCAGTTCGCCCGTGTTCCATTCCTTGAACACCTCGTGCATCTCCGGCGCCGTCATGCCGAGACCGTTCTTCAAAATGTTGTAGGCCTCGCAAATCAACTGCATGTCGCCGTATTCGATGCCGTTGTGGACCATCTTGACGTAATGGCCCGCGCCGCCTTCGCCCACCCAATCGCAACACGGCACATTGCCTTCGACCTTCGCGGAAACGCCCTGGAAAATATCCTTCACGTGCGGCCACGCGGCGGGCGAACCGCCGGGCATGATGCTCGGACCATGACGCGCGCCTTCCTCGCCGCCACTCACGCCCGTGCCGATGAAAAGCAATCCTTTGCTCTCGACGTATTTCGTGCGGCGCATGGTGTCCTCGAACAGCGAGTTGCCGCCGTCAATGATGATGTCGCCCGGTTCGAGCAGCGGCAAGAGATGCTCGATGAATTCGTCCACGGCCTTGCCGGCCTTGACGAGCATCATCACCCGGCGCGGCTTCTTGAGCTTGGAAACCATTTCTGCCAGCGAATGCGCGCCGAGCACCTTCGTGCCCTTGGCCTCGTTGGCGAGGAAGTGGTCCACCTTCTCCACCGTGCGGTTGAAGGCCACGACGGTGAAGCCGTGGTCGTTCATGTTCAAAATGAGATTCTGGCCCATGACGGCCAGACCGATAAGTGCGATGTCAGCTTGTGGTTCCATAAATAATTTAAATCAGTGAAGCAACACGATACAAAATAGCGTGCCGCCTGCCAGCAGTTTTTTGCCAAACACCAACCTTACTTTGTTGCCGAACATCGAATCAATCATGCCGGCATCCCCCCACTCTTCCGCAATTCATCCTCGGTCCGGCGGATGTCGGCACTGGTGCCGGTCTGGAACCAGCGGCCGTGGTGCGGCAGGCAAAACAGGCGGTTTTGTTCCATCGCGAGGCGCCAGAGGATTTTCACGGAAAATTTCCCGTCCGGCGCATCCCGCAGCACGCGCGGATGGAAAATGCCGATGCCCGCGATGATATACGGCGCGTCCGCCGCACTCCAACCGATGGTGTTTCCCGGCTTGATGAACAAATGGTCCTCGCCCTTGTCGTGGCCCACGGCGCGAGACTTGGATTGCGCAAGCAGCAGAAAGTCCATTTTTGCGCCGTCCCAATGCCTTGTCAACCGGTCCAGCGCCGTTTCACCGTCGTCCGTCCAGAGGATGTCGCTGTTGATGGCAAAGACCGGTTCGTCGCCGAGGAGCGGCGCCGCCTTTTTCAACCCACCGCCAGTTTCGAGCGGTTCCGCTTCCTCGGAAATGCTCACCGTCAAATCACTTTGCCCGGTGATATAATCCGCCAACTGCTCCTTGAGATGCGAGACGTTGATGACAATTTGCCCGATGCCATAGGCGCGCAGCTTGTCCAGTGCGTATTCGATCATGGGCCGTCCGGCGACCGGCACCAGCGGTTTGGGCGTGCGGTCGGTGAGCGGCGCGAGCCGCGTGCCGTAACCGGCGGCGAGCAGCATGGCGGTTTTAATCCGTGTTTTCAAAAGTAGCGGCGGAATTCAATGTAGGACAGGTGTCTCGCCTGTAGCCATTTTCAAAAAATTCAGCCTGCGATTCAATGATCTTTGTCTCCATATGAAACCGCCCAGTCTGAACCGGCCGGCCAAAGTCAGGGACAGGCGAGACGCCTGTCCTACGTTACGGCTAATCCATCTTGGCATGGTGGTTCATCCAGTGTTTCACGGCGTCGAGCGCGGGATGGCGCAGGGCGCGTTGCAGCAGGCGTTCGACGCGCGGCGAATGGAGCCGGCGATATTCCGTGCGGCCGTCGCGGCGGGCGAGCCGTTCAAAAATGGCGAGCACGCGCGTGTGGCGCAGCGCAGCCATCACGGCCAGCGACGTCTCAAAACGGTTTTTGTCCAGCGCGGGAAATTGCGCGGCGTAGCGGGACAACATGCGTTCCCGCAACTCGTCCGGCACGTCGCGGCGCGCGTCTTCGAGCAGCGAAACCAGGTCATAAGTCACCGGGCCGCGATAGGCGTCCTGAAAATCCAGCAGCCCGGCCTGCCGGACGCCCTCGCGTTCCGGCAGCAGCATCAGATTGGCCACGTGATAATCGCGCAGCAGCAACGTCTCCGGCACGCGATGCGCCAGCGGCAGCGCGGCGCGCCACGCGGCGCGGAATTCCTCCTTCGCCGCGCCGGTAATTCCGGGCGTGCGCCATTCCAGAAAAAGTTCGAGGTCCGCCAGCATCACTTCCGGCGAATAGGGCCGCAGGTTTTCGGGAACGGCTCGCGGATGCCGGTGCAGCGCGACCAGAAAATCGGTGGCGAGCGTAAACAATTTTTCCTCTTCACCGGATATGTCCAAAAGCTGCGCGAACGTGGCGTCGCCGAAATCTTCCAGCAGCAGCAGGCCGGCGGCTTCGTCGCGGGAAAAAATCTCCGGCGCGCTGAAGCCGAGCTGGCGCAAATGTTCGCCGATGCGGATGAACGGGGCGACGGAATCCAAAACACGCGAGGCGTCCATCAGAATGGCGCTGCGGTTTTGTTTTCGCAGCCGGAAATATTTTCGCGCCGAGGCGTCACCGGTGAGCGGCTCGCAGGCCGCGTCGCCCCAGCCGGCGGAATCGAGAAAAGCGCGGAGGTCGGTCACGGTCAGGCGTGCGCGCCGAGCTGCAGCCGCGCGTCGCTTTCGAGCAGGGTTTTCAGGTTTGCCCAGTGCGCCTCGTTCATGTCGTTGAAGGCGTTCAGATAGACGGCCACGATTTCCGGCGGATGCTTGGCGATCAGGATTTCGATGGCGGATTTCAACTTCGCATCGTCCATTTCCTTGGGCAAATCGTCCACCACGCCGTCCTTGTTCTCGATGCCGAGCGCGTTCAGGAAATCCACGAGCATCGCCTTGTGCTTGGTCACAAGCCAGGCGCGGATGAGACCGGCGGCGGCGGCTTCCAGTGCCGGACGCGCCCAAGGATGCAATGATTTCGGCGTGCTGCTGGGGTCGCGGCTGGCGTTCCAAAAAAACCGGGCGCACATGCCGCGCCTGCGCGACGGCGGCCAGCGTAGCCTTATAGACCGGCTTGTCCGTCTCGTGGGTGAAGGTGACGATTTCATTCGCCAGGGCTGGCGACATGAATCCGAAGAGTTCGTGGGAGGTGAGCATTGTGAAAAATTTAGTAATGTCCTGTTAGATTGTTGCTAAAGGTGATTTTCTGCCAAATCTATAAGTTCTTGAAAGTCATGTGCCATTTTTCTAACGCCTTCATGTGTTGTGGATTGAGCGCCGTTCAAACCACTTGCGCTGCCAATTAATTCGAGAAATCTCTCTCGTTTTTCAGTTGGAAAATCTTCTCGAATCAAACAAGACTCCCGTTGAATTTCAATCCTCATCTGAGCATATCGGTCTCCGATTCTAGTTGGGTCAGCCTTGTAAATATAACTTTCAACTTCCGATTTCAACCCTGTCATCAAATAAATAAAATCACGTTTTCGGTTTTCTTTGGAAGTTTGTTTTTCTCTGTCCACAGTCCATTTGTGTCCGAGAAAAGCGGCGAGAAGACCAAGCACAAAACCGAAAAAAGTGTTTGTCAAATCCATAAGGAGTCGAACCCAATCTTTTATGCAAATGGCTTCATGTTCGGATGGTAGGTTTGGTAACAAGAAAAAAGAGTTAATGCACCGTTGGCACTATTATCGGCACTGGACGCGAAGACGTGGGGTTTCCAGCCCTTCCATAAGATTCGACTTTGCCGTTGACGAGCTTTATTTCGTAAGGCGTGCCGGGCATATCAAACGGAGTGGGCACTTCTGCCAGATTGTAATTCAAGTATTCAGCATTCGTATCCGTTGTGATGCTAGACGGTTGTCCCATGATTTTCAAAACCTGTTCCTTGCTCATGCCAATTGATACAGCATTTATTTTTGTTGCAGACGTGAGACAACCAGCCAACAAAACGGAGACCAGACTTACCAATATAATTTTTTTCATAGATTTGTTATTGAACGGAGGTTCATCAGATTGTCGTGAGCGAGATTTTATTCTTTTTGGCCAATGCTTCACAAGCTTCGCGTTCCAGCAGAAGCGTCTTGCCGGATTCAAGCGCGAGCACCGCGACGCCGCTCTTCGCGCAAACTTCCAGCGTCTGCGGGCCGATGCAGGGGATGTCGAAGCGCATATCGTGATTCAGTTTGGCCACCTTGACGGCGACCGCGCCGCCGTCCTTGCCCGCGAGTTCGCCGCCACGCGCGAGGCATTTGTCCGTGCCCTCGAACGCCTCGACCGCGAGCACCGCGCCGTTTTTCACCACGACGGTCTGGCCGATTTCGAGCCGAGAAGTTTCCCGCGCGATGCGCAGGCCGAATTCCACATCCGCCTTTTGTTCGCCGGAAAGTTTCGGGCCAAGCTGGAAATCCTTTCCGGGCATGAGCGGCGCGAGCCACGGCGTGGCGTCAATCAAGTCCACGCCGTCCTTTTTCAATTCGTCGGCAATCGCGCCAAAAATGGTGTGGGCATTTTTCTCCTTGAGCCGGAGCAGGAGCGCAATCGTCCGCAAATCGGGCCGGAGGTCGTAAAGATTTTTCGGCGCAATCTGGCCGACCATGACGCATTGCGTGACGTCGCGGTCGGTGAAGGCGGCAATCATCTTGGAAAGCTGCCCGACCTTGAGCCAGACGATGTCGTCCACGAGCGGCGCGAGCGCGGGGTCGGTCTCGTTTTCGAACGCGACAGCCACCAGCTTCTTGACGCCTGCAGCGCGCGCTTGCCGGGCAAATTCCAGCGGGAGCGTGCGGTTGCCAGCGATGAGGCCGAGGGATGCGGGCGCAGTGTTCATTTCGGGCAACGAGTGTCGCGTGACCCGCCCCCGGTGACAAGTGACAAGTGGCAGGTGACACGATGCTGTTTCCCGTCACTTGTCACCCATTCTGTCCTGTTTTGGAACAGCCTGTCCAATTTAACGAAATTGTCGGGCCGCTGCGGTGGAAAAATGGTGGATTTTATTGAAAAGCCTGAAATTCGCGCGTTTTAAAAAATATGGCCTGATGATTGCTTCGATTGGTGGCGATGCCAACTACTTTTACTTCCATCTACAAAAAAATGGCTTCGCCGCTCGAAGCTGGTGGCGCGGGACACTCGCATGTGGCGATATCGGATTCCACCCGGCACATCTCACCCATCGTCGCGCACGAATTGAACAACATCCTCACCATCATCCAAGGCTACTCCGACCGGTTGCTGCTCAAGCATGGAGAAAATCCGGCACTGGAGGCGCATCTCAAGCTCATCTCCGAGGCGGCCCGGCGCGCGGCGACCATCGTTCGTAGTTCCGTGGCGTCGGAGGCAATCACGCCGCCACAGCCGCAGTCCAATCCACAGCAGTTCGTGCCCGCCGCATGACATGCTTCAACGCAAAGGCGCAAAGAAGCCAAAGCCGCAAAAGGGGCAGGGATTTTTAACCGCTAATCCACGCTAATAAACGCAAATGGTTCGGAATTGGGAAGGGGGACCGGGGAGCATAGAGCGTAAAGAGATTACTTTACCTTTTCTTTACCAGGCCCGGGTCCAATCGTCGTAAGTGGTTGATAGAGTACTCAAAGCTTTACCTTTTCTTTACCAAAAAAAAGTTTTTAAGGGTAAAGTTCCTGTTGGCATCCAGCGAGAGTGCCAAGCCTCCTTACGTCGTCTCCCACAGGCCGATCACTGTGCCGAAATACACCTAATAGCACCGGATTACACCTAATGACACCGAATGACACCAAAAACTGACATTTTCATGAGGGATTGACCCCCCATTGAGATTACCTGCGGTTACTTGCGGTTACTTAAAGTTACCTCAATTCGATTTTAACCGCGAATGGACGCGAATTAACGCGAAGACCGCAAAGTTAGAATTCATTTTTCAACACGGATGCATATGGATTGACACTGATAAGAACTGCTGAAATGGGAAACATTTAACATCCAACGCCGAACATCGAACATCGAATGAACAGCAGGGAACACAAACGGGCGGAAAGCGGAAGAGTTTAGCCGGCACAAAGAGTTGGACGCGAATTCTGCAAATTTCCGCAAATTGGTTTTGAGCCTCGTTACCTCGGCTGCCACGAGCAACCGGCGGCGCGGCGACGCGGCGACGAGAGATCGTCGCCGCAACACGCATGCCGGTTGTGGATCGGGTGAACGGGACAAAGCAAATACTTATGTCAAAGAACGGAGGCATCATACATAAGCTGGATGTCAATGCAAGCGAAATATGTGAAGTTTTATTATGATGCAAAACGAGCGCTTCAAAGCAATTTTAACCGGATTGAAGTGCAAAGGGCGAATTTACTTTACAGGAGCAAACAGAGATAACGGAGCCGGTTCCGGTGGTTTCAAGTTTGATGTGGAGCGGATACGTGCCATGACGCGAAGATGCCAACGATGCAAGGAGTTTTTTTAACCACGAAACACACGAAACACACGAAAGAAAACGGATTGGTTATAGCCGCAAAAAAGCACAGAGCAGCCTGAATTTAACGCAAAGACGCAAAGATGCTTAAGGCGCAGAGGGAACAGGGGAACCGGAGTTGCGGCGACGAGAGGTTGTCGCCGCAACGTGCAACACCGGCCACCGGATCAGGCGAACGGGACAAAGCAGATTCTTATGTCAAAGAACGGGCGCATCATGCCACCTGCCGGCCGGTAACGCAAGCATTATCATGTATTACTTTATATGATACAATCAATTACCATTTCAATACCTGGCGAGTGGTGAAATCAATACAAGTCCCGGAGGAGTCCCAACCGTTCGGTGGCGCGGACCAGGGTGGCGAAGAGCGCGGAGAGGGCAGAACTTTTCTTCGTCCCTGTCCGGACCTGTTTGGTTTGATTGCATTTTACCCGCAGTTGAAACTGCGGGCTACTTTCGTGACACCGCGCCGCGGCTCGTGCAGAACGAAGTGCAAGCCGGCGCGGATGCCTGTGCTGATTTTGGATGAGTTAGGCAGGGCGTACGAACTCACAGACGAGACGTCTGTGCCACAACAAGACCTGGAGGCGATTGGTTTTGACGCTTTGGGTTTGTTCGCGTAGCGTGGCGGACGCTAATTTACGCAAATTGTCATGACCGGGCTGATTAAAATGATTTTCGGGTCGAGGAACGACCGCGAAGTGAAACGTCTCAAGCCGTTCGTCTCTCAAATCAACGAGATCGAGAGCGGCCTCCAGAAACTTTCCGACGACGATCTGCGCGCCAAGACCGCCGCGTGGAAGGCGGAGCTTGCCACAATCGAGGACAAGGACGAACTCGCGCGAAAAGCTCAACGAAATTTTGCCGGAGGCATTTGCCGTGGTGAAAAACGCCTGCCGCCGGCTTTGCGGACAGGAAATCACCGTGCGCGGCCTGCCGATCAAATGGGAAATGGTCCCGTTCGACGTGCAGCTCATCGGCGGCATCGCCCAGCACCAGGGCAAAATCACGGAAATGGCCACCGGCGAAGGCAAGACGCTCGTCGCCACCCTGCCCGTTTATCTCAACGCGCTCACCGGCCGCGGCGTCCACGTCGTGACGGTGAACGATTATCTCGCCGCGCGCGACTCGGAATGGATGGGGGCGATTTACAAATTTCTCGGCCTGACGGTCGGCGTGATTTTGCACGACCAGCCGCCGCGCGTCCGCCGCGAGCAATACGCCTGCGACATCACCTACGGCACGAACGCGGAGTTCGGTTTCGATTATCTGCGCGACAACGGCATGGCGACGCGCAAGGAGGAGCAGGTGCAGCGCGGGCATTATTTCGCCATCGTGGACGAGGTGGATTCCATCCTGATTGACGAGGCGCGCACGCCGCTCATCATCAGCGGCCCCTCGATGCACACGCACGACGAGCAATTCGCGCAATGGAAACCGCTGGTCGAGTCGCTCGTCCGCGCGCAGCAGCAGTTGTGCAACCGCTTTCTGGCCGATGCCGAGAAGCTGATAAAAAAATTGAATCCGGAGGACGGCTCGAATGTCCAGGATGCCGCGGGGCTGGAACGTGAAATCGGCCTGCTGCTGTTCCGCGTCAAGACCGGCCAGCCGAAGTCCGAAGGCGTTGATGAAGATTTTGGAGAACCCGGAGAACGCCGGATTGATGAACCGCGCCGAACTGGAACTGCACAAGGACCAGAAGAAGGTGGACCTTTACCGCGAGAAGGAGGAATTGCTTTTCGCCATGGACGAAAAAAGCCAGGAAGCCGACCTCACCGAGAAGGGCCGCAATTTCGTCAGCCCGAAGGACCCGGAGGCGTTCGTGCTGCCGGATTTGACGACGCAGTTGCACGACGTGGACGCGGGCGCGGAAACCGACGCGCGCAAGCGCCTGGAGGCCAAGACGAAGTTGCAGGCGGATTTCGAGGCCAAGGCGCAGAAAATCCACGCCATCACGACATTGCTCAAGGCGTATTCGCTTTATCAACTCGACGTGGAATACGTCATCCAGGAAAACAAGGTCATCATCGTGGACCAGCACACGGGCCGGCTCATGCCGGGCCGCCGCTGGAGCGACGGGTTGCACCAGGCCGTCGAGGCCAAGGAAGGCGTCGCCATTGAGCGCGAGACGCAGACGCTGGCGACCATCACGATCCAGAATTATTTCCGCCTTTACCAAGAAGCTCGCGGGCATGACCGGCACGGCGGAAACCGAGGCGACGGAATTTCTCGACATTTACAAGCTCGGTGTGGTGACGATTCCGACGAACAAGCCGAACATCCGCAAGGACTCGCACGATTCGATCTACAAAACCAGGCGCGAGAAATTCAACGCCGTCGTCCAGGAAATCAAGACGCTGCACGCACAGGGCCGGCCAATCCTCGTCGGCACGGTTTCCGTCGAGACCAGCGAAATGCTGTCGCGGATGCTCAAGCGCGAGGGGCTGATTCATTCCGTGCTGAACGCGAAATATCACCAGCAGGAGGCGGAAATCGTCGCGCGCGCGGGCCAGCGCGGCGCCGTCACGATCGCCACGAACATGGCCGGGCGCGGCACGGACATCAAACTCGGCCCCGGCGTCGCGGAGGTCGGCGGCCTGCACGTGCTCGGCACGGAACGGCACGAGGCGCGGCGCATTGACCGGCAGTTGCGCGGCCGCTGCTCGCGCCAGGGCGACCCCGGCTCGTCGCACTTTTTCATTTCGCTCGAGGACGATTTGATGCGGCTGTTCGGCTCCGACCGCATCGTGAAGATGATGGAGAAGATCGGCTTCGAGGAGGGCGACGAATTGAAGCATCCGTGGCTGAACCGTTCCATCCAGAGCGCGCAGAAGAAGGTCGAGCAGCACAATTTCCAGCAACGCAAGCGCACGCTCGAATACGACGACGTGATGAACAAGCATCGCCAGGTCATTTATGATTTCCGCAACGAAATCATCAACGGCGAGGACGTGCGCGACCGGCTGATGGACATCATGGAGGAGGTCGTCGTCGAAAAGGTTGCTGGAATTCACGGACAGCGGAGACCGAGTACGGCGAGTGGAAGCTGCGGCAACTGGCCGACTGGGTGAACCTGAATTTTCCGCTCGGCATGCCGGAGGCGGAAATCCTCAAGGCCGCCGAGTCCGGCAAGGAAGCGCCGGTGAGCGGCTCGCTGTTCGACGGGTTAAGCCCGGCGCAATTCGCCGTCTGCAATTTCATTTCCGAGAAGGTTCGCGAAGCCTACGACATCAAAATCAGCTTTGAAAATCCCGAAGCACTGAAGGAAGTCGAGCGGTTCACCATTTTGAGCGCGATTGACCGGCTCTGGCAGGAGCATCTCTACGAAATGGACAGCCTGCGCTACAGCATCGGCCTGCGCGGTTACGGCCAGCGCGACCCGCTGGTGGAATACAAGGCCGAGGCGTTCAAGATGTTCGACGAGCTGATGGTCAACGTGAAGACGCAGATCTGCAACAACATCTTCCGCAGCGCGTCGTCCATGCTGGCGTTTGAAAATTTCCTGCGGAACGTGCCGCAACAGACGCTGCACCAGACGACGAGCGCGTTTGGCGGCGGCACGACGACCGCCAGTTCCGGCGGCGCACCGCCCAAGGCCAGCGACGTCGTCAGCGAAGCCGCCGCCGCGCAGGAAGCCAAGGCCAAGGCCAAGCCAGTCCGCACCGGCCCGAAAGTCGGCCGCAACGACCCCTGCCCCTGCGGCAGCGGGAAGAAATACAAGCAATGCTGCGGAAAATGAGCGGGGAGCAGGGAGCAAGGAGCGCGAAGATGGAGGGAAAAACTGAAACGCTGAAATCTTGGAAGTGTAAAGTAGAAATGGGAAAATAGAAAGAAGTGGTCAGAAATTTATTAACCACGGATGGACACGGATTTTTTAACCGCTAATGGACGCTAATAAACGCTAATAGAAAACAGGGGGGAATCAACCGCGGATGGACACAGATGAATGCGGATAAATATATTGAAACGGAAAACATCGAACATCCAACATTGAACCTTGAACATTTAATGAAGGCGGGGAGCAGGGAGCAGGGAGTGCGAAGATGGAAGATCGTAGATGGGAGCGGAGGGAAAACTGAAATCTGAAATTTTGGAAGTGCAAAGCAGAAATGGGGAGGACGGACCACAAGACTACAGACCACGAGACCACGGACATTCTGAAAAGCTGAAACACTGACATACTGAAATCGGGCTACAGACCAGGGGGATCCATCGAGCCATCGGCTCGACACTATAGCGGACGAATCAAAAATAAAACTTGCGGCGCATTGCCGGTTTGTTAGATTGCAAATGATTTGCAATTAAGACCATGACCACCCTGACACCTGTCCTACTGCTGACGATTTACTGCGTGCTGGTTTTGCTCGCGTCGCTCGCGGGCGGCTGGCTGCTGCTGGTCATCCGTCCCACGCACACGCGCCTGCAACTGGCGACCAGTTTCGTGGCCGGCCTGATGCTGGGCATCGCGCTGCTGCATTTTCTGCCGGATGCGGCGGAGCAATTGCATTCGGTTGACCGGACGGCGTCGTGGGTGCTCGGCGGCTTTCTGGCGATGTTTTTCCTACAGCGCTTTTTTCATTTTCATCATCACGACACGCCCGAAGGCGATCCCGAAGATTGTGATGCGCACGAACACGGGCACGATCACACGCATCACGCCCACACGCTGGCCGACAAATCGGCGCAGCAGCTTTCCTGGGTGGGCACCGCGCTCGGATTGTCGCTCCACTCACTGTTCGACGGCCTGGCATTGGCGGCATCCGTCGCCGCAGGCGCGCAGGGTCATGCGAAGCTGGCGGGACTGGGCGTCGCGATGGTGGTGATTCTCCACAAGCCATTCGACGCGCTGGCGATCTCGACCTTGATGACGGCCAGCGGCAGCTCGCGGTTTTCGCGCCATCTGCTGAATGTGCTGTTTTCGCTGGTAAGCCCTGCGGGTGCAATCCTGTTTTATCTTGGAGCGAGCCATTTTGCAGATTCCAACGGGGTTTTGCTCGGTTGCGCTCTGGCGTTCTGCACGGGAACATTTCTTTGCATCGCCTGCGCCGATCTTCTGCCTGAACTGCAGTTCCATTCACACGACCGGTTCAAACTGTCAATCGCGCTGCTGGCGGGATTGTCCGTGGCCGTGATCATCAAACATTTCGAGGCCGACAATGAGCCGGCGCCAGCGCCCACTGCGGCACTATCGGCCAACTGGATTTCACTCTGATGCTTTATTGAAAAACTGAAATGCCATATCGCCAGCGCCCATTCAACCGCCGCACACGCGAACGGATATTCCTCGCGGCGGGAATTTTGTCGCTCGCGGTCTGGCTGTTCATGGCGACGGCGGAAATCTGCACGCCGCTGCACGCCTGGCTGCATGGCGGGACGATTCCCAAAGACGATGACGATTGCGCCATAGTCGCCATCGCGCATGGGAAGATTGAGGCCGCTCCGTGCGCAGCTCCGGCGGTATTGCCGGTGACCTGGATTGAAATCGCCGAGCGCGCAGAATTGTTCGTTTTCATTCCGGCTGACAAAAATCTTTTGCCCGGCCGAGGTCCGCCCGTCCTTCCCTCTGTTTCCTAATTCGTTGGTTTCGGACGACGCTGTTTGCCTCGTCTGAAAGTTGTTTCCAATAATCAAATCTTTGCGAGCGCCTTGTGGCGATTCGCAAAGTTGCGGATCCTGAAAGATTCGCGGAAGTGTGTTTGAAAACTTTAACCCATTGAATTTTATGAAAAAATTTAGAGAAAAAGAGAAAAAAGGTCGTAATCGCAGATTGTATTTGTCAGTGATTTCGTCGGTGGCGCTGTCCTGTGGCGGGACGGCGCTGGCGCAGACGAACGATGTGGCGGCGACGAACGCCGACGCATCGGGCAGTTCAACCAACGTCACCCAGCTTGGCAACATCACCGTCGTCGGCAAGCTGGACAAGGCGCGGGACACCATCATCCCCGACCTGGGCGCGACGGCGCACACCTTCAGCAAGGAGCAGATCGAAACCTTGTCGCAGGGCGCCAACGCGCCGTTCAACGAGGTCATCCTGCGCGCGCCGGGCGTGGCGGCGGATTCGGCGGCGAATGGCGATTTGCACGTCCGCGGCGAGCACGCGAATTTGCAATACCGCATCAACGACGTGCTGCTGCCGGAAGGCATCACCGGATTCGGGCTGGAACTGGACCCGCGTTTCGTGGAATCCATGCGGCTCATCACCGGCTCGCTGCCGGCGGCTTATGGTTTCCGCACCGCCGGCGTGGTGGACATCCACACCAAGAGCGGCGCGTTTGAAAACGGCGGCGAGGCGGAATTATATGGCGGCAGCTATGACACCATCCGGCCGAGCTTTGAATACGGCGGCTCGTCGGACAAATGGAATTACTTCATGGACGGCAGTTACGACCACAACGACCTCGGCATCGAGAATCCCACGCCCAGCAAGAACGCGATTCACGACACGACGGATCAGGGCAAGGCGTTCGTCTATGCGTCGCGCATTTTGAGCGACACGAGCCGCGTCAGCCTGATGGGCAGCGCGTCCTACAGCACCTTCCAGGTTCCCAACACGCCGGGCCTGCCGGTCGGCATGGCACCCGCGATCGGCGGCGCGACTGGAATCGCCCGGAACCGGCGAACCGGCCACGTTTGATTCCACCACGTTAAACGAGAATCAAAACGAACAGAATTATTACGGCGTGGCGACCTACCAAAAATCGGCGGGCGATTTGAATCTTCAAGCCTCCGTTTTTGGCCGCAACAGCGACGTGCATTTCCCGCCCGACCAAATCGGCGACCTTTATTTCAACGGCGAGGCCAGCGACGTGGCCCGCAATCTTTACTCCGGCGGGATTCAGGCCGACGCGAGTTACGCCCTCGGCGACAAGCACACGATTCGCGGCGGCGTGCTGGCGCTGGAAGAATACGTCTCCGCCGATTCGACCACGACAGTCTTTCCGATGGACAGCAACGATCGCAACTTCACCCGTTGCTCCGACCGGCCGGCGTATCCCATCATGCAAAATGAAGTGCTGCACGGCCTGTTCGCGGGCGTCTATTTGCAGGATGAATGGAAAATCCTGCCGGAAGTCACCATCAATTACGGCGCGCGGTTCGACGAATTTTATTCCACGTTCGACAAGGAGAACCAGCCCAGTCCGCGCGTGAACGTCATTTATCAGCCGACGGATTCGACGACGCTGCACGCCGGTTACGCGCGTTATTTCACGCCGCCGCCGGTCGAAAGCGTGCCTTCGGGCAACGTGAATCAATTCGACGGCACGTCCGGCGAATCCCCTCCGGCCCGAACGCGCCGGACAGCCCCGTCAAGGCCGAGCGCGCGAATTATTTCGACGCCGGCATTTCAGCAAAAAATCACGCCGGAACCTCCAGGTCGGCCTGGACGGTTACTACAAAAATGCCACAGCACCAGCTTGATGACGGATTGTTCGGGCAGACGCTCATCCTCTCGGCGTTCAATTATGCCAAAGGCCGGGTCTATGGCGTGGAATTCACCGGCTCCTACAACAACGGCGGTTTTTCCACCTATGCCAACCTCGCGTGGTCGCGGCGCTACGGCAAGGATTGGAATTCGGCGCAATTCCTGTTCGATCCCGATGGTCCGACACCGACTGGCCTACGTCCAGAACCATTGGATTTATCTGGACCACGACCAGCGCGTGACCGGCTCGTTCGGCGCGGCCTACACTTGGAACGAATCGGCGCGATGCAGCACGCGCGTTTATGCCGACGCGCTTTACGGCAGCGGCTTGCGGACGACGGCACTGCGCTCCCGACGGCTCGAACGATTCCCAACGGCGCGAGCGTGCCGGCATATTACTCCGTCAACCTCGGCGCGGAACAAAGCTTCAAGCTCGCCCAGAACCGGCTTTTGAAGGCGCGGCTCGATGTCGTGAACGTCACGGACAACATCTACCAGCTCCGCAGCGGCTCCGGCGTCGGCGTCAACGCCGCGCAATATGGCGAACGGCTTGGCTTCTTCGGTTCGTTGAGTTATGTCTTTTGAAATGTTCCTCCAATGAACAACATGGATGCAAATCGAATCTCGCCCGGCTACGAGCTAAAAGACGAGCTGGCCCGGCTGTGCCTGCCATCGGCCAGCCGCGATGCGAATCTCAAGCTCGCCTGGGTGAATTCGGTTTGCATCCTCTTTCTCCTGATTGGCGTTGTCGGCGCGCGGCGCGGCATCATCGCCATCAAACCGGTTCCGCCCATCCGGGAGGAAGTTCCCATCGTCATCCAGCCGACGGTGTTGCCGCCGCAGGCCATCGCCCAAAAACCGGAGCAGGCGGAGCAAATCAATCAGCCGCGCGTCCTCGTCGCCCTGCCGAACGCGCCGGACGTCAATTTCGGCATTCCGACCGCCGGCTCGCTCGTCGTGCCCGCCGCGCTCGCGTCCGCGCCGCAAATTGCCCCGATGCGCATAGGCTCGCTCAACAACACCGGCGCGGGCGGCGACCGGCCCGAACCGCCTTATCCGCCCATCGCCCGCGAAACCGGCGAGCAGGGCACGGTAAAATTGCTGCTTGGTGGCGATGCGGCGGGCAATGTCATTTCCGTGGATGTGAAGGAATCGTCCGGCTTTCCCATCCTCGACCGAGCCACGGTGGATTTCATCAAGAACCACTGGCGGCTTCCGGCGGGCGACGGCAACCGCCTTTTTGAAACCAGCATCACCTACTTGTTGCAACTGAACTGACTTCACCCCAACCAAACACAAACCATGCATCCAATCCTCGCAAACATCGTTCTCGAATTCTTCCTCAAAGGCGGCCCGGTCATGTGGCCGATTCTGATCAGCGCCATCGTCGCCGTCGCCGTGGTGGGCGAACGCGCGTTCTGGTGGTGGCGCGAAAGCCAGAAGCGCGACCCGCAAAAGTTGGAGCAGCTTCTGGCCGCGCTGGAAAACTCCGACCTGGCCGCCGCTAAGAAGATTTCCGCAGGCTCGGAAGACCCGGTGATCCGCATGATTCATCACGGTCTCGGCCATGTGGGCCATAAACACAGTTCGCTGCTCGGCGCACTACAACTGGCGGCAGGCGTCGAGTTGAAACGCGCCGGACGATTCCTGACGGTGATGGACACGCTGGTCACGCTCGCGCCGCTGCTCGGCCTACTTGGCACCGTCACCGGCCTGATGCGCGCCTTTCTCAACATCGGCAGCGCGGAATTGTCCGTGGTGGGCGTGACCGGCGGCATCGGCGAGGCGTTGATTGCCACGGCCTGCGGACTCGGCATCGCCATCTTCGCGCTGATTCCCTTCAACTATTTTTCGGCGAAGGTGACGCAATTGCAGTTTGACCTGGAAACGGCGGCGACGAACGTGGAAGTGATGGCCGGCGGCGGCGTAAAGACCGGTGACACTGTCCATCTGCACAAGCCGGAGTCGCCGGGACAAATCTCGAGCCATTGAAATGGTTGTGAAAAATGAAAAGCAAACCACTGATGAAAACAGATAAACACGGATTGTTAACCACGAAACACACAAATGACACGAAATTTTAACGCTAAGGCCAATGAAGCCAGGACGCGAAGAACTTTTAAACCGCTAATGGACGCTAATAAACGCTAATAGAAAACAGGAAAATCAACCATGGATGAACGCAGATAAAACACGGATGAAGACAAAATGAAGATTCCGTCGCCCATACCGAAACGCCGCTCGCGGATTGTCATCATTCCACTGATTGACATCATGTTTTTCCTGCTGGCGTCATTCATGATGCTAGCCCTCGAGATGAGCAAGACGGAGAACATCAAGGTGAACCTGCCGCCCGCCTCGCAATCGCAGCAGGATTACCGCCCGGACATGGTCAACATCGCTGTGGACAAATCCGGCGCGGTGTGGCTGGAGAAAAAGCTGATTTCACAGGCCGACCTCTCGGCTGTCTTGAAGGACCGCTTTCGCGCCAACCCCGACCTGCCTGTTTATATCAGCGGCGACCGCGACACGCTGCACGGCGACATGGTGAAGGTGTATGAAACCGTCCGGGCTGCCGGCATCCAGAAGGTCGCGTTCATGACCGACAGCAAAAATGCAAATTAACCACGGATGGACACAGATAAACATGGATTTACAACCACGAAATACACGAAATACACGAAGGATTTTATGCAACGACCCAAGAGGGTAAAGACGCAAAGCAGGTAGTTTAACCACGGATGGACACAGATGGACACGGATAAAAATGCTGAAATGGAAAACATCGAACGAAGAGCGGGAGCGGGTGAACCACGAAATACACGAATGACACGAAATTTTAACGCAAAGGCGCAATGAAGCCAGGGCGCGAAGAGCTTTTTAACCGCTAATAAACGCCAATAAAAAACTGAAAAGTTAACCACGGATGGACACAGATGAAAACGGATTCATTTGGCGGACAGGACGAGCAGTCCTCGTCCCGCCCAAACGCCGACTGCCATCAAACGGCGCGCACGGAGTGACCCCCCCTACCGCGATTAAATGAAATGAAAATCCGCTCGCCCATCCCGGAAAAAAAGTCGCGGCTGGAAATCATCCCGCTGATTGACATCATGTTTTTCCTGCTGGCGTCGTTCATGATGATCACGTTGCAGATGCAGATTGTCCGCACAGTCAAGGCCAACCTTCCCACGGCCACGCTCGCCACTCCCTCGAAGAAGCCCGACATCGTGAACCTGACCGTGAACCGGGATGGGCAGGTTTCTGCGGATGACAAGCCCGTCGCTTTTCCCGAATTGTTCACGATGCTGACGAACCGTTACGAGTTGAATACCAATCTGCCGGTTTATATCACCGGCGCGAAGGACGCCACGCACGGTTCGGTGATGTTCGTGCTCGATCTGGTGAAACGCGCCGGCGTCCAGCGCGTGGCCATCGCCGTCAGTGCCGCTCCCGACCATTCAACGACTCAATGAAAAACTTCCAAGTGAACCTGCTCATCGTCCTCGCGCTCGCCCTTTGCGGCCTGTGCGCATGGCAATGGTATGAACAAACCGTCCAGCGCGATGAAATCCAAAGCCTGAACAAGATGGTTTATGACCGTGACACCACCATCCAAGGCTACACCAATTCCATCGCAACGCTGACCCATCAGGTGGACCAGATGGACGCGCGCATCACCGAAATCAAGGCCGCTGCCGCGACCAATGAACAACTGGTGATTTCGCAGAAGGGCCAAATCACGCAACTGCAATTCGCGAACGAGAATGCCACCAACGAAATCGCGCAATACAAAGCCGGAGTGGACGCGCTGGAAGCCAAGCTCAAGGAGGCCTACGCGGGGATAGACAAGCAGAACTCCGCCATCACCAACCTTGTCGCCCAGCGCAACGACCTTGTGCAGAAATACAACGATGAAGTGAAAGACCGTAACGACATCGTGGCCAAATACAACGAACTGGCGAAACAAATCCAATCCGCCGGCAAACCGCCGGACAAATAATCCTCAGATTACGCGGATTTCAAAAAAGGCGGCGCAGCAGCGACACCCCGCCAACTTCCGGCCCGGCAATCGGCATTTTTACACATCTCTACAATTGTAAAATAATTCCTTGACATCCTTGACAGTTGTAGAGACACTGCGCCATCAATCAACGAACTCATGCCAAAACCCACAAACGAACTGACTGAAGCGGAATGGACGGTCATCAAGGCCATCTGGGACAACGAGCCCTGCGACGCGCCGACCATCCAGGAAAAGCTTTTCAAAAAGACCGGCTGGACTTACTCGACCGTCCGCACACTCATGGACCGGATGACCGCCAAGAAACTGCTCACTGCCGAAAAAGTCCGCAACCAGACACTTTATCGCTCGGTCGTGACGCCGGCGCAGGCGCAGCGCAGCGAATTGCTTTACGCGCTGAAACACGCATTCAATGGTGCGCTCACACCCATGGTGCAATGCCTCATCGAAAGCCGTGATTTGAGCTTGGAGGAACTCACCCAGTTGGAATCCCTGATCAAAGTTAGGAAAAAATCGGCGAAGAAATAATTTTTTATTCCGAATGGCAACCACATGACCTTCTTCATCGAAATCTTGAATCATTGGGGCGAGCATTTCCTCAATTTCGTATGGCCGATGCTCTGGCAGTCGAGTTTGCTCATCGCCATCATTTTCGTTCTGGATGTCGCGTTACGCCGGAAAATTCGCGCCGCGATCCGTTATGCGCTGTGGATGATGGTTCTTGTGAAATTGCTTCTGCCACCGTCACTCGCCTTGCCAACAAGCCTTGCGTGGTGGCTGCTGCCCTCGCCTCAATCTCCGGCAATGCCGCAAAAGACGTCGTATGTCGTCACCTATGGCGAGCAAACCGCTCCGACAATTCCTCCACAGTTCCAGCCAGCATCCGCGCCAATTCAAACGAGAATATCTGCTGCAGCCTGGACACTGGCCGCGTCAGGCGCTGTCAGCGCCGGTTTGCTGTCGTGGTTGCTGATACGCTGGCTGCAAATCAACCAAAAGGTGCGGCGTGCAAAAACCTCGGAGAATTTGATTTCCATTCTGGACGAAGCACGGCGTTTGGCACATTTGCGTCCGGGCATTCGGTTGAAGTTGACACACGATTCGATGTCGCCGGCGGTTTGTGGATTGTTTCGGCCCGTCATTTTGCTGCCGCGCACGCTGGTGGAAAGACTTTCGGCAGGACAATTGCGTGCGGTGTTGATGCACGAGGCGTTACATCTCCGGCGGGGCGATGTGTGGGTGAACTGCGCGCAGGCATTGCTGCAAATTTTTTACTGGTGGCATCCCCTGCTCTGGCTGGCCAATGCGCGCATCCGGCGCTTGCGCGAGGAAGCGGTGGACGACGCCGTGATGCTGGCGCTTCGCGACGACGCAGAAATCTACGCGCCAACACTGCTGGAAGTAGCCAAGCTCGCGTTCAACCGTCCACTGGCGAGCCTTGGCCTGGTGGGAATTCTGGAATCGCGCAGCGCGTTGCGGCAGCGGATTGAGCGGCTGGTTAATTTCCGCGCACCGCGAAAAGCGGGGCTGACCCTCGTTTCCATTCTCGGAATTCTCGCCTTCACCGCCATTGCATTGCCGATGGGCAAAGCGCCAGAGAAAACGAATGAACCAATGGCTTCAGCGTCCGATTTGACAAATGCCGCGAGTTCATCCGACATCAATACGAATGCGGTCACGGGAATTCTAATTCTGTCGGACACCAATTTTCAGGCAGCGATTCATGCTCTCAAACAACGCCCCCAAGTTGAATATGCACCTGTTGTTGGACAGGGTATCTCTGCCAGCACCAATGCTGTTGAAGAAAAAATGGAAGCCTCTCTCTTGGTTCAAGACGGCAAACTGCTTTACGAAATGGGAAAATTCGACGATGCCGAAGCGAAATTGAAAGCGGCAATTGCTCTGAACCCAGACAATCAGGCGGCTAAATACTATCTCGATCTGGTTGAGCAATCGCGCCGCGCGCCAAAATCGGAAGGTCCGAGATTAATCTATCCAAGTGGGGATGATAGTCAGAACAATTTTGATGCTTCTTCGGCAAAGGTTATGACATTTTTAATTAGCCCCCCGATAAATGAGAATGATTTGAGAAAACTTTTGCAGGATGCGGGCGTGAAAATCCCGCCGACAGTTCTGATTTATGACAACAATGGAGTTTTGTTCGTAAGAGGTTCTGGAAAACAGTTGGCCTTGGTGGAACAGGAGGTGATGAAGCTGAATGGATTTTCGCCGAAGCTCGGCGTCAGATTGGCCGCGCCGAATCCTCTTGTTACCAACGATGTCATTCATACCAGCCCCGGGCGGGAGATGATTTTCCGCAAACTCAACAGCCTCCACCTCGAATCTGTTTCTTGGCATGATGGCCGGCCTTTGAGCGAAGTCATCCGTTATCTGGCCGAACAATCCAAACTGCGAGACCCGGACAAGAAAGGCATAAATTTCATTTTCAATCCGAATGTGGCAGCCAGCACGGCCGCCACTAACGCCGCCCCCGAAACCGTGGACGCCACTGCCATCAATGTAAAGCTGATGCTCAACAACGCCTCGCTGCACGACGTGCTGGACGCGGTGGTGCTGGTGGCGGATCGCCCCATCAAATACTCCGTTGAAGATTACGCGGTGGTCATTTCGCCAGTTCCGCAACCACCGATGCTCGAAGAGCGGGTGTTTAAGGTGGACCCACGCATATTCGCCGCCCATTTGCGAAGCATCCTCGACTTGCAAACCAGCAATGTTCCCGAAATGGCCAAAAGCCTTTTCAGCAAATTGGGTGTGGATTTGACCGCGCCCGGCAGAAGCGTCGCCTACAATGATTTGGGTTTGTTGTTCGTGAAGGCCACAGCGTCGGAGTTAGACACCGTTGAGCGCATAATTCAGGCATTGAACCAGGTCTCACCGCAGATTCACTACAAGGCGCGATTTATTGAGGTGCCAAAGGACGGTTTTGTAATGCCAATTACGCTTTCAAACAAGGTTGCCGGCCAAATGACAGGCATTTTGAGTGATCCCGAATTCCGCACGGTGCTTCAAGCGCTCGAACATCAGAAAGGCGTCGAAACGCTCGCCGAGCCGGAATGCGTCACCACCAGCGGACGACAGACACAGATGCGCGCGACGGAAACAGTGAATGTCACGAACAACTTCGTGTCCCTTGGGAATTCAAGCGATTCGACAGATGCCGTCCAGCAAGTTAATAAAATTGAAATCGGTCCGGTCGTGGATGTTGTTCCGTACGTTTTATCCGACGGCTACACAATATATTTGAAGGTCATGGCTTCGGTGAGCGAAATTCTACGCTACGGCAACACAACGACAGTAAAGCCAGTCATCGGCAGCAGACAAGCCGACGCCATGGTCAATTTGTGGGACGACCAAACATTGGTATTGGTTCTTAAAAATCAGAAAAGTTCCTTGGCGGATGCAGAGAAGACTGAATCAAATGTTGAAGACAAAGATGTCATTCTATTTCTCACCGCCACTATCGTTGACCCAGCGGGAAACCGCGTGCATTCAGCCGACGAATTGCGTCAGCTTCAAGAGAAGACGAAAAGCTACTCTCCACCGCAGCCGAAAATCCCTACCCCATCACCGTGATCACGATGCCGGCGAGGATGCCGATGGCCGCGAGGATTTTCTGCCAGTTGCTCCGCTCGCCGAACAGCAGCAGCCCGCCCGCGAACGCCACCAGCGTGTTGCCGCGCCGCAGGCTCATCACGACGGACACCAGCGAGCCCGGCTGGCGCAGCGCCCAGAAATAAATGTAATCCGCCACCAGCAGCGAGAGCGCGATGACGGGAATGGTCCAGCGCCAGTGGAACACGTTGCGCTTCCACCAGCGCCGCTGCCAGCCGATGGCGAACGGCGTGAACAGCACCACCAGATAAATTGAGAACCAGCATTGCACCGTCGGCACGGTGAAATGCGCACGGGCCAGCAGGTATTTGTCGTAAAGCGAACTCACCGCGCCGAGCATCGTGCCGGCCAGCAGGAAGCCCACCCATTTGTCCCGGTGAAAATGCACGCCCTCCAGCCGCCCGGCCATTGAAAGCCCGAAGAACGCCACGCAGCGTCGTGATGACGCCGAGCAATTGCAGGCCGTTCGGGCGTTCGCCCAGAATCAGCAGCGCGCCGAACAGCGTCCACAGCGGGGTCGTCGCGCGGATGGGCGAGCCGAGCGAGAGCGGCAGGTGTTTCAATCCGAAGTAGGTGAAAATCCACGACGACGCGACGATGGCGGACTTCAGCAACAGTTGCAGATGCTGCACCGGCGTGAGCGGGTCGGTGACGAGTGACGCCGGCAGCAGTCCCGGATGCGCCATCTGAACCAGCAGCAGCGCCGTCCACACCGCCGCGCCCGTCAGCGTGCTCCAGAACAAGACCGGCAGCACGGCGTTGTCCCGGATGGCGTGCTTGATGCAAAGGTCATACACGCCGAGGAACAACGCCGACACGAGGCTGGCAACAATCCAGTTCATTCAAAAAGCAAGACAGGCGCAGCCTGTCCTTTGGCCCGCCCGTCGAGCTGTTCAAGATGCCTGCCCGACGATTACATGTGCGCGATGATATTGTCGCCGAATTCGCGAGCACTTGATCTCGGTCGCGCCTTCCATCTGGCGCGCGAAGTCGTAGGTGACGCGCTTGCTGCCAATCGCGCCGTTCAGGCCTTTGAGAATCAAATCCGCCGCTTCCGTCCAGCCCAGGTAGCGGAACATCATTTCGCCGGAGAGCACGACGGAGCCGGGATTGACGACGTCCTTGTTCGCGTATTTCGGCGCGGTGCCGTGCGTGGCCTCGAAAATGGCGTGGCCGGTGATGTAATTGATGTTGCCGCCGGGCGCGATGCCGATGCCGCCGACCTGCGCGGCCAGCGCGTCGCTCAGATAATCGCCGTTGAGGTTGAGCGTGGCGATGACGTCGAAATCCGTCGGGCGCGTGAGCACCTGCTGGAGCGTGATGTCGGCGATGGCGTCCTTGATGACGATGCCCGCGCCGGGTTTGCCTTCGGGAATCTTGCACCACGGCCCGCCGTCGATCTCCACCGCGCCGAAAAATTCCTTCGCCGTCTCGTAGCCCCAGTCGCGGAAGCCGCCCTCGGTGAACTTCATGATGTTGCCCTTGTGGACAATCGTGACGCTCTTGCGCTTGTACTTGATCGCGTAGGCGATCGCGCTGTGCATCAACCGCACGGTGCCGCTGTAGCTGACGGCCTTGATGCCGACGCCGACTTTCACGTCGCTCGGAAAATCCTTCGCGCCGACGGCCTTCCAAAAATCCTCGGCGGCGGGCTTCGTGCCGAAGCGGATTTTCTTGAAATCCTTCGGAAATTCCTTCGCGATGAAATCCAGAATCTTTTGCGCCTCGGGCGTGCCGCCGGCGTATTCGATGCCCGCGTAAATGTCCTCGGTGTTTTCGCGGAAGATGACCATGTCCACCTTTTCCGGATGCTTCACCGGCGAAGGCACGCCGCTGAAACCATTGCACCGGGCGCAGGCAGACGTAGAGGTCGAGCATCTGGCGCAGCGCGACGTTGAGCGAGCGGATGCCGCCGCCGACGGGCGTGGTGAGCGGGCCTTTGATGCCGACGAGATATTCCTTGAACGCCTCGACCGTGTCGTCCGGCAGCCAGTTGTTGAATTTCTTGAACGATTCTTCGCCGGCAAACACCTCGAACCAGGAGATCTTGCGCTTGCCGCCGTAGGCTTTTGCCACCGCCGCGTCGAACACGCGCACGGACGACGCCCAGATGTCCGGGCCGGTGCCGTCGCCGCGGATGAACGGGAGGATGGGATTTTCGGAACGGTGAGTTTGCCGTTCGCTGATTGTAATTTTTCCGCCGGCGGGCGGTGTGATGTCTTTATAAGCCATATTTACGGTGACAATTATCAGGTTGCGCGCAGGAGGAAAAGCGCGAATGCGCGGGAAATCAAGAAAAGAAAAGCCTTTGCCAAAAAATGTTCAGTCCGGGGCAAGCGTTGAGAAAACGGATTTGAGCGAAAGACATGGACACCCGCCCTCATCCTGATGCCTTCTTGTATCTGAATTGCCCTCTAACCTTGCCTGTGAGCAATGGCTTGGGAAGATGGGACTGTCCTGCCGCCTGCAGGCGGCAGGACAGGGGCGGCAGAATCACCAATATCGGGATATTCTGCCGCCCCTACAGGGCTTGGTTTGTTTTGACGCTTTACCCGCAGTTGAAACTGCGGGCTACTCTCGATCGTCGCTCCGCGACTTTTACGGGGCCAGCCGGTCGCGGTGGGGTTAGTTATTTACGCCACTTCAATCAGCTTCGTCGCTGTCATTGCGGCTTCGCCGAAATGCGCCTTCACCCTGGCGACGGTGTTTTCGACGGTCAGGCCGTATTTCCGGCGCAGTTCGTCCTGCGTGGAGGCGTGCTCGATGAATTGGTCCGGCCAGCCGATGCGCACGACGGGCGTCGTCACATTTTTCTCGCTGAACAGTTCCAGCACCGCCGAGCCGTAGCCGCCCATCAACACGTGGTCTTCCAGCGTCACCACCAAATCCGCCGCCTTGCCGAAAAATTCGGTCGTCCCGGCGTCAATCGGCTTGGTGAACCGCGGGTTGATGACGGCCACGTCGAAGCCTTCCGCCGCGAGCTGTTCCGCCGCCTTGCGCGCGATGGCGCACATCGGGCCGAGGCCGAACAGCGCGGCCTTCTTTTTGCCGTTGCTGGAAAAATTCTGGATGACCTCGGCCTTGCCGATTTCGAGCAGCTTGGGTTCCTCCTTGATGGGCACGCCTTCCGCCGCGCCGCGCGGGTAGCGGATGAACATCGGATGATTCGAGTGCGTGGCGGTGAACATCATGTCCACGAGTTCGTCCTCGTCCTTGGGCGCCATGGCGGTGACGTTCGGCAGGGTGCGCAGGTAGGCGATGTCGAACAGGCCGTGGTGCGTCGGGCCGTCGTTGGCGGAAAGTCCGGCGCGGTCCATGCAGAAGATCACCGGCAAATCCTGCAGGCAAATGTCGTGATGAATGCAGTCGTAGGCGCGTTGGAGGAAGCTGGAATAAATCGCGCACGACCGGATGCAGCCCCATCGTCGCCATGCCGGCGGCGAAGATGACGGCGTGTTCCTCCGCGATGCCGACGTCGTAATAGCGGTCGGGCATGGCCTTTTCGAGATGTTTCATGCCGGTGCCGGTGGGCATGGCGGCGGTGATGCCGACGAGCGTGTTGTTTTTCTGGCAGAGCCGGACCATCGTCTGGCCCATCACGTCCTGATACATGGGCGCGGCGTTGGGTTTGGTGGCGGGCGTTTCGCCGGTCTGGGCGTTGTAAGGCCCGAGGCCGTGGAATTTTTCCGGGAATTTCAGCGCGGCTTCAAAGCCCTTGCCCTTTTGCGTGAGGACGTGGATGACAATCGGGCTGTCGCAGGTCTTGGCAAATTCCAGCGTGCTGATGAGCAGCGGCAAATCGTGCCCGTCAATCGGGCCGAGATAGCGCATGCCCATTTCCTCGAAGAAAACCGGACTGCCGTAACCGCCGCGACCGTCCGCGTCCTCCGGCTTGCCGGTCTGCTGCAGTCCGACGCCGGTCAGCGCTCCTTTGAAACCGCCTTCCGCCCTGTGCGCGAGCTTCAGCGCGAGTTCGCCCTTGGGCAGGCGGCGCACGAAATTCTCAAAATCCTTGGCCAGCTTGTTGTAACGCGGATTGGTGATGAGCTTGTTGAGATAGGCGGAAATCGCGCCGACGTTTTTGGCGATGCTCCATTCGTTGTCGTTCAGGATGCCGATGAACCGCTTGGTCGTGTGGCCGATGTTGTTGAGCGCCTCGAACGAAATGCCGTTGGTCAGCGCCGCATCGCCGAAAATGCAGACGACGTTTTCGTCCGTGCCCTTTTTGTCGCGCGCCGCCGCCATGCCGAGCGCGGCGGAGAGCGCCGTGCCCGCGTGACCCGCGCCGTAGCAATCGTGCGGGCTTTCCGTGCGCAGGGCGAAGCCGTTCAGGCCGTCCGTCTGGCGGATGGTGCGGAACCGGTCCTTGCGGTCGGTGAGAATCTTGTGGACATAAACCTGATGGCTCACGTCCCAGACGAACTTGTCCTTCGGCGTGTTGAAGACGCGGTGCAGGGCGATGGTCAACTCGACCACGCCAAGGTTCGGGCCGAGATGGCCGCCGGCCTTGGCCAGCCCGGCGATGAGTTCCTGCCGGATTTCGCCGGCAAGGTCCTGCAGTTGCGGCAGCGTGAGTTTCTTCACGTGCGCCGGGCCGTTCACCATGTCGAGATATGTGCTCATAGTTTGTTAAAAATGTTCAACCACGGATGGACGCGAATAAACACGGATAAAAAATCATAAGACAACACGCTCAAATTCCAGTCTGGCGTTTTTGAAATTCAAAATCAAGCCGACCCGCAACTTTGTGATGCGAAGATAATTCAACATCTGGCTGCGCTCATGATCGGTAATGCGATCAATGACCTTCGCATCCACAATCACCGAACCAAAAACAATCAAGTCTGGAATGAACTCGCCTACCTCCACGCCGCGAAATGAAACTGAAAACCTTCTCTGCTGTTCAAACGCAATACTGTTCAGTTTGAACAGTACCGTCAGTGCATTCTCATAAATTTTCTCATTCAGCCCATGACCAACCTCGTTCAGAACCTCAAAGACAAAACCAATAACGGTTTCCGTCTCAGCTTTCAAAAGAAGCTTGGATTCGCCGCCACGACGTAAATCCGGTCTTATATCCGTGTCCATCCGTGTTGATCCGTGGTTAAATCAGAATTAATCTTCGGATAAATCGGCCGGTTTCAGTTTCATTTCGCCGGCGGCGGTTTTTTCGAGTTGCTGGATTTTCAATTCCGCCTCGGCGAGCTTTTCCTGGCAAATTTTCACGAGCTTCGAGCCTTCCTCGTATCTTGCGAGGAGCATTTCCAGGGGCAAATCATCGGATTCCATGGCCTCGACGACGCCCTCAAGCTTTTTCAGGGCCTCTTCGAACGGCAAGCCGCCTTTGGGCGCATCAACCCTGGCTGTTTTCGACATTGGAAAATGCTGATAAAAGCCGCTCAAAAAGTCCAGCTTGAAGTCGGAACGCCGCGTTCACCTCGGCAACTCCACCGCCTGCCAGTCATTATTCTGGAACTGCTCCCTTGTCTTTTGAGCCGAGCCCGTCTATTAAACAGCGGGGTGGTGATGTCCCTGAAACAAATATTCGACGGTCGCGTTATAGGCTGGATTCTTTTCAGTCTTCTGGCACCCGTGCTCAACCTCAACGCGCAAACCAACGTCAACGTCCGCGTCATGGCGGCGAACCTGAACGGCAACACGCAAAGTTACCAGCCGTTTGCCCTGCGAATTTTGCAGGGGCTGAAGCCGGACGTCGTCTGCATTCAGGAATTCAATTACAGCAACAACGCCGACTCCGATTTCCGGTATATGCTCGATACGACGCTCGGCACGAACTTTGTTTATTACAGAGAACCCATCACACAACAACGGCGCCAATCCCGAACGGCATCATCAGCCGCTGGCCGATCCTGGCCTCCGGTTCGTGGGCGGACACGCAACAGTCCCTGCCAAACCGCGGCTTCGCCTGGGCGCAAATCCAACTGCCTGGAACCAATTCTCTTTACGTCGTCAGCGTGCATCTGCTCACCAGTTCAGCCACGGCACGGTCTGCCGAGGCGGCGGCGCTGCAAACGTTGATGCAATCCAATTTCCCGACAAACGCCTGGGTGGTGCTCGCCGGCGATTTCAACACCGACAGCCGCACGGAATCCACGACCATGACGACGTTCGACAGCTACTTGAGCGATTTTCCCGTGCCGGTGGACAACAACGGCAATTCCTACACGAGCGAAAACCGCAACTATCCGCACGATTACGTCCTGCCCAGTTTCGCGTTCACCAATTTTGAAACCGCGACAGTTTTTCCTTCGCATTCGTTTCCGAGCGGCCTTGTTTTTGATTCCACCGTTCTATACGCCATTGAGTGATGTCGCGCCGGTCCAATTCGGCGACTCCACCAACGCGCAGCACATGGCCGTGATGAAGGATTTTTCAATTCCCGTAGGGACAAATTCCGTTACCAACGCGCCCGCCATCACCACGCAGCCGCAAAGCCAGGGCATCGCCACCGGGCAACAGCGTCACCTTTTCCGTCATCGCCACCGGCACCAGTCCGTTGAATTACCAATGGCTGTTCAACGGCACGAACATTTCCGGCGCGACGACCAATCCCTTCACGCTCGCCAGCGCGCAACTCACGAACGCGGGGAATTATTCCGTCATCATCACGAATATCGCCGGCGAGCACCACCAGTTCAAACGCGGTACTGACCGTCACCAACGCGCCGCCGTCCATTTCGATCCAGCCGCAAAATCAAAATGTTCTCGCCGGTCAGACCGCGACGTTCAGCGTGACCGCTGGCGGAACGTTGCCGCTGAATTATCAATGGCTGCTCGGTGGCACAAACATTTCCGGCGCGAACGACCAATCCGATTGTGCTCACAAACGTGCAGTCCACGAATGCGGGAAATTATTCCGTCGTTATCACCAATGTTGCCGGCAGCGTGACCAGTTCGGTGGCGACGCTGGCCATCCTTTTCACCAATCCGGTGGTTTTTGCGCAATGGAATTTCAACAGTGTCACGCCGGATGGCAACACCGCTACCGGCTCGACTGTGCCGTCTGTTGGCAGCGGCACGGCCTTGGCTGTTGGTGGCGTTTCGGCTTCGTTTGTAAGCGGCGATCCGTCACTGGATCCTGCTCCAACCGCCGACAACAGTGCATGGACCACCACCACCTATCCTGCATCCAATGCGAATAACAAAAGTGCGGGCGTCCAGTTCAGCGTCAGCACGGCAGGAAAACAAAATATCGTCATTTCGTGGAGTCAGCGCAGCAGCAACACCGGCAGCAAGTATTTTCATCTGCAATACTCCACCAACAACGGCGCCAGCTTTGCGGATTTTCCGGTTTCTGTGATCGTTGGCACCAGCTTCGCAGCTTTCATCAATGACCTTTCCGCACTGCCCGGCGTCAACAACAATTCCAATTTTGTGTTCCGCATCGTGGCGGAATTCCAAAGCACCGCCACCGGTTCCGGCAACGCGGCCTACATCGCCGCCTACTCCGGCAGCACCTACGCCAGTTCCGGCACTTCCCGTTTTGACATGGTCACGGTTTCCGGCACCGCAATCATCACAAACTCAACGTCGGCCACCTTGGGTTCCGCCGCCTTCAACGGCAACCAGCAGTTTCAATTCAACGTCACCGGGCAGGCGGGGGCAAATTACGTCGTGCTGTTCTCAACGAACCTCGCCGCCGGCATCTGGCTTCCGCTCCTGACCAACACCGCGCCGTTCACTTTCACGGACACCAATCCCGCCGAGTCCGCGCAACAATTCTACCGTGCCGTCTCCTGGCCCTGAACGTGGCTGATGATTGCGCCGTCGCTCACACGAGTCCGCAATCGTTGCTTCGCCTTCGCATCCTTTGCGCGACGGATAATTTTTCCGCTCGCCGCGTCCATGGTGATGGAATAACCGCGCGACAGCACCTGCTCCGGCCCCAGCAGACGCAGTCTCGTCTCCGTCGCCGCCAGATTGTTTTTCAAATCCTTGAACCGGACGCGCGCCAGCTCGCGAAGGCGCTGCCGGTTCATTTGCAACAACTCGCGCCGCTGCTTCAATAATTGTTTCGGTCGAACCTGACGCAGCCGCATCGCCAGATTCTGGCAGGCAACGCTGTCGCTCACGCACACCCTGCCTGCCATAACGCAGCAAACCCGCCTGTAAATCGTCCAGCCGCTGCAATGATTCATCCAGCCGCTTGCGCGGATGCGCCTGCATCATGCGACGCACGAGGCTTTCCACGAATTGACGGCTTGCGAACACGCCTTCTGTGATGATTTCCGCCGCCGCGCTCGGCGTGGCGGCGCGCACGTCCGCCACAAAATCGCTGATGGTGAAATCAATCTCGTGGCCGATGGCGGAAACAACCGGGACGGCGGATTCAAAAATCGCCCGCGCGACGGCCTCCTCGTTGAACGCCCATAAATCCTCGAGCGATCCGCCGCCGCGGGTGACCAAGATGAGTTGGAGGTTGAGGGTTGAGGGTTGAAGGTTGAATTCGTTGAGCAACCGGATGGCCGCCGCAATTTCCGCCGCCGCGCCATCGCCCTGCACGCGACACGGCGCGAGGATGATTTCCAGACCAGGATTGCGCCGCCGCACGACATGCAACACGTCACGGATGGCCGCACCCGTCGGCGACGTGACCAGACCGATGCGTTGCGGATAATTCGGCAATGGCCGTTTCCGTTCCGGCGCAAACAGCCCTTCCGCCGCGAGCTTTTGCTTGAGCTTTTCGAACGCGACCTGCAGCGCGCCCACTCCCTGCAATTCCACCGCGCGCACGATGAGCTGGTATTGCCCACGCGCCTCATAAACCGTCACGTCCCCCTGCAGCAAAACCTTCTGCCCATCCACCAGCAATTCGCGATGCGGAACCTTCTCGCGGCTGAACAGGACACAACTCAATTGCGCCGCCGCGTCCTTGAGCGTGAAATACATGTGGCCGGAAGATTGCGCGCGCAGGTTCGTGACCTCGCCCGTGACCCAGACGGACCCAACCTGCTTCTCCAACAGCGACCTGACCTGCGCCGTCAGTTCCGACACGGACAAAACCTTGCGCGTTGTTTCCGTCGGGAACAATTCACCGAAGTCCCATTGCGATTTGGATGGTTTACTCATCAAATTTCAAATCAATCAAGCCAAGACTGGCGCGCCGAAGTTTCAAGTTGAAACTGTCCCGCATCAAGGTAAATTCATCTCATGCCAATCACGCTTGATGAGATTGTCGAAGAAACCCGCGAAATGCCGACGGAAGTGGTGACGGAATTGGTTGACCGCATCATGGTCGCACGACACGGCGGCATCGAACCGTCCGTGGCGGCGGCTTGGAAGGCTGAAACCGACCGGCGCATTGCCGAGATTGAATCGGGCACAGTCAAAGGCGTTCCCCTTGAAGAATCACTGGCGCGCGCGCGCAAAATCGCCGGTCTGTGAGGTTCTCGCTTCATCCTGAAGCTGACGAGGAATTTGCCGGCGTGGTTCGTTATTACTCCGAAATCTCCCCTGAACTCGGCGTACGCTTCTATCGCGAGATGGAACGATTGTTCCGCGAGGCCTGCACCGACCCGGAACGCTTCCGCAAATTCGATCCGCCCGCGCGCCGGCATTTCAGCCGCGACTTTCCCTACGCCGTCATTTTTCTGGAAAAGCCGGACTGCATTTGGATTGTGGCAGTGATGCACATGAAACGGCGTTCCCGGTTACTGGCACGAACGGCTTGGTTGAAAACGCGCCAGCAAAACGATCCGCCAAAATTCCACTGCGATTTTATATCACGCGGCATAAATTTTACTTGCGATCATCGGATGGTGAACTTGTCCCGCGATACGCGGCCAGAAAATAAATCATCACGACCGCCGCCATCGCGGAAAGTCCACCCCAGAAAAGCGGCCATTGCGTTCCCGTCGGACGCGCGCATGCGTTGAACCACCAGCCCGTGCCGAGATAGCCGATGAGATTTCCGAACCCGCTGTTCATCACCGTCATCAACGCCTGCGCCCGCGCGCGCCATGCGGCGTTCACATTTTGCTCGAGATAAATTTGCGCGGTGATGTAGACGAATGCGAACGACGCGCCATGCAGCGCGATGCCGATGAGCAGAAAAGTCCTGTCATTGACCGCGCTAAAGGCAAACCGCGCGATGCTGAAGGCGAGGCCGAAGGCGAAAATCCATTTCATCCGCCACTTCAGCAGCAGCCAGCCCATGCTGAAGATAGCGGCGATCTCGGAAAATTGCGCGAAACTCATCCATGCGCTCGTGTGAGTGAGGCCGAGGTCGCGCAGGTTCGTAGGCGCATACGGATAAAATGCCGCGATCGGAATGTTCAGCAGGGTCGTGGTGATGAAGACGACACGAAGGTTGCGGTCTTTCAACAACGTCAGCGCGTCGAGGCCGAGTCGTTCGCGCCAATTGAGATTCTCGGCGGATTTCGGTACTTCCAGGTGCGGCAGAAAAAATGTGATGGCCGCCAGAACGAGCCATATCGTCGCGCTGGCGTAACCGGCGAGCGACGATGTGTCCGCGTTCAACAAACTGACCAGCACGCAGCCGCCCATCCAGCCGAACGTCATCATTACGCGCATCGGCGCGAACTCCCTGGAATCCGCCAGCCGCGCGAAGACGATGGTGGACGAGATGCTTAGCATCGGCGAGCTGCACAAATTAAGAAGCTGGATCAATCCGAGGACAAGCCACGGGTTGCAATCGGATTTGATGGCCTTGCTGACGAGCGCCATCATCAAGGCGGTGGCGAGCGAGAGCCAGCGCAGCACGCGCGCCGGCGGCACATGACGGTCGGCCATCGCGCCGAAAATCAGCGGCGACACGAATGCCGCCAGCGCGGACGACGCGAATGCGAACGGCTTGATGGCGTGCAGCCCGTGCGAGTCGAGGATGCGACCGAGGGGCACCGTCCAAGCGCTCATTGCCGCCGCCTGGACAAAGAACAGAATGTTCAACTCGGCGTATTCAGCTTTGCGCAACGTACGTAACATCGGCGCGAAGAATAGACAAACGCGGCAAAATAAAAAGCGCGCAACCACCCGGTTGCGCGCCAGCGATTATTCGATTGAAGAGGCAGTTATTTCTGCAGTGTGGCATTCCAATCGCGGGAAGTAGGCGTGCCGTTCCGATCCATTTCAATTTTGCCCTTGATGGCGCCGTCCGCAACCGTGCCGGAATATTTGATGGTCACATCGTTGCCACCCATGGTGCGTACCACGTTGAACGAAACGTCCGAGCCGGTGACCTTGCCGTCGGTGATGTCAATAGGCGTGGGTGCCGCGCCGCCGCGACCGGGGGAGGTCAGACTGCCCGTCAGTTTGCCGGCGTCCACCTTCAGCACGAGGGTGTTCGTCCGGTCCGGCCCGCCGTTGCGGCCCGGCTGGGTCCAGATGTAGGTTCCCGAGGGATCCACTGGTTTATCCTGGGCCTGCGCCTGGGCCAATACGCCCGTCAGCAGAACAGCGCCCATCACGATTTTTGCGAATTTGCTAGTTGTCATGTATTTATGTTTTTTTGTTTGGTTAAAGCGACCCAGATGCTTTCCAACAGCACATCGGGGATACTTACACGGAAAGACCGTTATCGGGCGGAAAAGGTTACAACCAATGATAAAAGTCGAATTTTTTTGAGCAATTCCAATCCGCTCTAGGTCGAACTACCAGGAGATTGTGCATATGAGCAGACTTACAAAAACCATGCTCGCGTTGCTGATCATCAACTCCGTCGCATCGGTGTTGTTCCTGACCGGCATTGTGGATGTCAGCGCTGTGCCCGGCCTTTATGTTGTCGTCCCGCTGGTTGCGATTTTTTATGGCGCGTTCCTGATTTGCCGGCTATTGCAAAAGGACGTTGTTGAATTCGACGCGGAAGAGCACGCACATCACGACCTCGCCGCACTGGAGGGGCATCCGCACAACGTTGAACCGCTGCACGACCACGACCATCACGAGTCAATCGCCGCCTGACCATTTCACGTTTTCAGCAACCCGCGCAGATTCGCGATTGAATCCAAAACCAAGTCCGGCTTTATCATTGAAGCCTGCACATAGGATTCCCGATATTTCCCAGTCTTCACGAGAATCCCGGTCATCCCCTGCTCCTGCGCCGCGCCGATGTCGGTGTCAATGTCGTCGCCAATCATCGCGACTTCGCCCGGGTTCAATCCGATGCGCGACAGCGCTGCCGCGAAAAATTCCGGCGATGGTTTGCCCATGACGGTCGCGGTCTTTCCAGTCACGTATTCGAGGCCGGCCACAAACGCGCTGATGTCCATCTGCAGGCCGGCCTCGGTCTGCCAGAATTTGTTACGATGGAGCGCCACGAGTTCCGCGCCGTTCATCACAAGGCGGAAAACGTTGTTGAGCAGATCGTACGTCCACGCATTGCCGATGTCGCCGATGACCACCGCTCGCGCTTCCGTGTCAGATTGCTTGAAATCGCCGAAATCGCCCAGCACCTCGTCGTTCACGAGCAGCTTGCAAACTGGCCGGCCTTTGTTTTCGAGATAAACCTTGGCGGCTTCCGGCGCGCTCAAGATTTCCCGTGGCGCTATGGCAAAACCCATTTCCTCCAATTTCCTTCGGAGCGACGCCGTGGATTTCGTGGTTGTGTTGGTAAGATAACATCGCGGCGCTCGGGCGGCTTCCAACTCGCGGACGGTTTCCACCGCGCCCGGAATCGGTTTGCCGCCCACATAAAGCATACCATCCAGATCAATCAACAAGCCGCGGATTTCGCGTTCCTTGATTCTCATACCGCCTCCGGAGCAAACATTGCACGACAACCCGATGAATCAAGGGATAAAATCAATGCAGTCACTTCACCCTGAGATTATGTAAATGACAAACAGTCTGGGAACACCGACGCTCCCGCTATAAACGCGGGTTTGTTTGTCATGTGCATAGTCCCACCTCACCCGGACGGCCACCGGGTTTCTCCACGGCCCATCGCCTAAGGCTGCACCACTGTCGCTCGTATAGCTTGGCGGTCTTGCGGCGCAAGAGTAACGCTATGGCCATTGGCAACTTTGAATTTTTGCTTACCTGTGGTGACTGTGAAGGAACAACCGGAGGCAGACAAAGTCACTGAGTAGCGATTGGTGTCCGTGGTTGTGAGCCCTTCCGGCAAGTTTTCAAAAAACGGAAGATAAAAAAACCTTCCTTCGCCATGGTTTTCAAAAAGCGGTTGGCGATACGAAACGACTGTCGGAACATGTCTGGCAAGCAGTTCATCCATCCCATCAATGCGAAACAATAGACAACAAAATCCCGGCTCCGGGTTTTCCAGAAAAGGTTGCCAGTCTATCTGCTTAATAAGCTGCAATTCTCGCTGGTCTCCACCTTGATAAAGCATGACGAATGCATTTACTTGTATCGACTGTTTTCCAAAAAAAACCTTCAGCCCAACAGCATTTTCAAAGGCATCCCTGTTTTCAGGCCGGATCACACTGAGCATGTTGGTCCCAAAGGAGTTCCAAAACTCCGTGACAGATAAATCATCCGACTTCTGTTGCGGAAACCAAATGGGAAGCTGCATGAAATCTTGTTGCAAATCTTTGTCAGACTCTTTCAGGTCTTGTGAGGAAAAAGTGAACGTAGCTTTGAACATGGCATCTGTCCGTGACACCGTGACTTCAAGATGTTCGGATGAAAGATAAATATGTGCACCCATCGGTCCCGGAATAGGGTTGCCACTGGCTGCGCCGACGAACGACAAAATGAAGGCAACACAAATGTTCCATTGCTGTTTCACAGCGGGCTGATAGTGATTTGGGCGTTGGTGCTGGAAATTGGGTTCACGCCGTCCGGGGTGATGATTTTGGTATCCACCAGCCGCACGTTTTGCGCGTCGTAAATGCCAAACGGTTTGTCGGCGGTGATGTTGACCCGCTCCAGCAGCACGTTGGTGACGTTCATTTCCGGCAGTCCCCAGATCAGCCCGGCGCGGCGGCCGGCGGCGGCCGTGGCGGTGATGTTGCTGAAGGTGATGTCGCGATAAATCGGCGTGCGCCGTCCGACTGGTGCGCCCGGATAACCGGCGGCGATGGCGGGCGTGAGATTGTTCAGATCGCGATACTCGCGGTTGGTGGCCATGTAGCTGGCGTAAATCAGGATCGGGTCAGTCCACATTGGTCATGCGCAGATTCAGGTAGGTAAGATTGTGCAGGTAGCCGCCGCGGTCGCGGTCGGATTTGATGCGGATGCCGGCCTCGGTGTTGTTGAAGGTGCAATTGATGACGGTGAGGTTGGACACGCCGCCGGCAGTGGGGCTGCCGATGGAAACGCCGTGGCCGTAGCCGTAGGTGCAGTTGGTGATGAGCACGTCCGAGGTGCCGCCGCCGCAGGTGAAATCGTCGTCGCCCACGCTGACGTCGCAATTCTCGACTCAGAATATTCTTCCCGCTCACGTCGCAGGCGTCGGTGTTGTGCCCGGGATTGACCGGGTCGGTCGAGGGATTGGCGCGGATGGTCACGCCGCGAACTGTGACATCCTCCGAGTGGCCCGATATGGCGATGTGAAACATCGGCGAGTTGGAGAGCGTGACGTTCTCAACCAAAACGCGGTCACACGCCGCCAGCCGAATCATGACGGCCGTCTTGCGCCGAACATCCGCGCATAAGGCCACCAGGGAATGCCCTGGCCGTCAATCATGCCCGAACCGCTGATGGCGACGTCGTGCAAGCCGCGCGCCGACTGATGAAGTTCGCCCCGGCGTCGGTGCCGCCGGGATATTTGTCCAGCGGCAGCATCCGCAACACCGCGCCGCCGTCCAGATGCAAATTGATGCGGCTGGCCAACTGGATGGGGCCGCTCAAAAAAATTCCCGCCGGCACTTCGACCGTTCCGCCGCCGGCATTGGTTGCGGCATTGATGGCGGCTTGAATGGCCGTGGTGTTTGTCGTCACGCCATCGCCAATCGCGCCGTAATTCGCAATATTGAAACTGCCATCGGGGATGACCGGCAGCGCTGGATTGACGGCTGATTGGGCATTTGCGACCAAGGATGCAACTTCCATCAAGCCTGCCAGAAGAAACACGAGCGAATTTCGGAAAGGGTGCATGAAGGATTTATTACAGAATGCGTCCGAATTGCAATTCCGCAATTCTGTTGGTTTCATGCTGCAGGCAGGGCTTCGGAAATGCGCTGGATTTTAATTGCCTTGCCGGTGGCGTCGTCAATTTCAATCACTGCGCCGTGAAGCAGCACGCGGTTTTTGGCCACTTCAAACCGCTGCGGCATTCCGGTGAGGAATTTTTTTATCACCGGCTCGATTTCGCGGCCCAGACAACCGTCGTGCGGGCCGGTGAACCCGGCGTCGGTCAGATACGCCGTGCCGCGGGGAAGAATCTGCTCGTCCGCCGTCTGCACGTGGGTGTGCGTGCCCACCACCGCGCTCACCTGCCCGTCCAGAAACCGCCCGAACGCAATCTTTTCCGAGGTCGCCTCGGCGTGAAAATCCACAAAGATGATATTCGTCCGCTCGCGCAGGTGTTTCACTTCCTCGGCGGCAAGCAGGAACGGATTTTCCAGCGGCGGCTGCATGAAGGTGCGGCCTTGGATGTTCAAGACGGCGACGGGCGGCAGGTCGCGGATTTTCAGAATCGCGCTGCCCTTGCCGGGCGTGCCGGCGGGATAATTGAGCGGGCGCAGAAAGCGTTCCTCAACATGCAGCAGCTCCATCACTTCCCGCTGGTCCCACACATGGTCGCCTGTGGTGATGGCGTCCACGCCGCAGTCAAACAGTTCCCCGGCGATGTCGGGCGTGATGCCGGAGCCGCCGGCGGAGTTCTCGCCGTTGGCGATGACGACATCAAGCGCGTACTGGTGCCGCAGTTTGGGCAGGAGGGATTTGACCGCTTTGCGTCCGGGGTGCCCAACGATGTCGCCGATGAAGAGAAGTTTCACGGTGAAAATTTTAACCACAAAATTCACGAAATACACGAAGGAAAAACGTTGGGCAGGCGTCTTGCCTGCCTCCGCCGAGCAAAGCAAGGCAAATGCTCGCGCTAACGCGCTCGCTGGACAGGCGAGACGCCTGTCCTACTTCTCACAACGCGGCAATAATGCCAATCATCACGGCAAGCAGCCAGATGAGCAGCACGGCGTCGGTCCGGCTCATTCCGGCGCGGACGAGCCGGTGCGAGAGATGGTTGGTGTCGCCAATCCAGAACGGTTTTTTGTTCAGCGTGCGGAACAGGGTGACTTGCGCGAGGTCAACCAGCGGCACGGCCAGCACGAGCAGCGGTGAGAGCACGGCGAGCGGATGCGGATTTTGCTTGTTGTAGAAATGCGGCAGGATGGCCATGACTGCGAGCAGGTAGCCGACGAGGTGGCTGCCGGCGTCGCCGAGAAAGGCGCGGGCGTTCGGGAAATTCCAGGGCAGAAACCCGATGAGCGCGCCGCACATCAGGAAGCCGACCGTCGCCACGAGATATTCACCGTTCGCCGCGGCGATGATGGCGAAAAGCGTGGCGCCAATCGCGCCCAGCCCGGCGCACAGGCCGTTCATGTTGTCCATGAAGTTGAAGGCATTGATGACGGTGAGAATCCACAGGATGGTGATGGCATAACTGAAAACGTCGCTGTGGACGAACAGCGTGATGCGTTTGCAGGCCATGGCAACGGCAACTGCGACGAGAAACTGTCCGATGAACTTGGGAAGCGGTCTCAACTCATGCTTGTCGTCGATACCAGCCAAGGAGCGTTATCGCGATCGCACCAAAAGCGATGGTGGCCAGTTCAAGCCCGCGCCGCTCCAAGCCGTGGATAATCGGCTGTGTCTGGTTCAAGACGTGCGCGCCGGTTTTCAACAAAATCGCACCGGCAATCAGCGGCAGCAAAATGCCGGTCAGCACGGCAAGCCCTCCCGCCAGCGGCACGGAAGCGTCGTGGATTTTGGGCGCATCGTAATTCTTGCGGTCGCGGGGGTCGTCCACGAGCTTGATGCGGAGGCACCATTTGCGCCAGAGCGGGAGGGCGAGGAACGTCGTCAGCAACGCGCCCGCGAACGCGGCAAGAAAATAATTGAATGGAAATGTCACAGCCGGATGCCGCGTTCGGCGGCCAGTTTCAGGTAAAGATTGTAAATGGCGTCCACCATTTTTTCGACGGCGAAATTATCGCGGACAAAATCCGAGCCGGATTTGCCGAGTCGTTTACAAAGCGCGGGGTCATTCAGCAACCTGAAGCAGGCGGCTTTTCAAAGCGGTCAAATCGCCGGGCGGCACAAGAAAACCGGTTACGCCGTCGAGACAGACTTCGCGCGCGCCATCGCAATCGTAGGCAACGACAGGTTTGGCGGCGGCGAGCGCCTGCGGCAACGCGCGCGGCAGCCCTTCGCGCAACGACAAATGAACCAGTGCGTCCATGATGCCGACATAGCGCGGAACCTCGGCGGGCGGGACGAGACCGGTGAAAATGAAATGCTTTTCCGAGACCGAGCGACCTCGCCAGATTTTCAAAGCGCCCGCGCCATTCGCCGTCGCCGACGAGCAGGAATTTGATTTTCGGATTCTGGCGGACGAGTTCGGGCGCGACGGCGAACAAATCGTCGTGGCCCTTGAGCTTGAACAGCCGTGCGATTTTGCCGATGACGAAATCGTCGGGCAGCAATACCGTGTCTGGCGCGGAGCGCAAGGTCGTTTTTCGCAGTGAGAAACGGTTCGAGCTGAAAGCCGCTGAAGATTTTCGTGTATTGCGCCGGCCGGCCGATGCCGGCGGCGAGGTATTGCTCCTTCATCGCATCGGCAACGACGATGAAATGACTCGTGACGCGGGCAGCATATTTTTCGGCGGCGCGGAAAATGAAATTGGCGGCGGCATTTTGAAAATTGCCAAACGACGGGCCGTGAATCGTGTGGATGATGACGGGAACACCGGCGCGTCTGGCGGCGAGCCGGCCGAGAATGCCCGCCTTGCCGCTGTGGGTGTGGACGATGTCCGGTTTTTGTTCGCGCAGGATTTTTTCAAGCTGTCGCAACGCGAACCAGTCTTTGAGAGGATGAATCGGCCGGATGAGTTCGGGAACGATGGTAAGGATTGAAGTTTTATTATGCCCCTCACCCCGGCCCTCTTCCGCCGGGCGGGTTGAGGGAGACAAAAGTTTCCAGCGAGCCTTCGGGGCCGGTCGTCGGCCCGGAGATCAAACTGACTTCGATACCGGGTTTCTGGCGCAGGCCGAGGACGGTGGCGACGGTGTTTTCCTGCGCGCCGCCGACGACGAGCCGCGTGATGATGTGGGTGACACGCATCGCGCGGTCAGGATGATTCACTTTTGGAGTTCGCGCAACCGTTCAAGGACGGTTTGGGCCTCGCCGCTGTTGGTGTTGGCGTTGGCGAGATAGATTTTGTAATTGCGGAGTGCCTCGTTGGTGTCGTGCTGGCGCCATGCGATTTCGCCGAGGCCGTAGGCGACCTGGAACGCGTTGCTGAAGGTTTGCTGCAACCGCAGATAGTCGGCGCGGGCAGCGTCAAGGCGGCCGCTGTCGAGATTGGCGATGGCGCGGTTGAAGAGCGCGTTGTCGTTGTTGGTCTGAATCGCCAGCACGCGGCTCAAGGCGGCGATGGCGGCATCGTAATTCTTGAGCTGGATGGAAATGTAACCCTTGCTGTAAATCCAGGCCGGGTCATCGGGCACGAGCCGGAGCCTGCGGTCAATGACGTCCATCGCCTTGTCAAACAGGCCGTGCACCATGTAAGCCTGCGCGGCGGCGGTGAGCAGATTATTGTCGTCCGGGTGGCCGGCGATTTCGGTTTCGAGCAGTTCCGAGCCGCGCGTGAAATTGGTTTCCTGAAAATAGGCGGCGGCGGCGAGCACATGCAACTGGGTTTCATTGGTTTCGACCAGCGAGAATTTTTCCGGGTGCGCCAGCGGGTCGCGCAACGCGTCCAGCGCGGGTCCGGGCAGATGAGCCATCAGGTAAATCTGGGCGAGCCAGAGGCGCGCGGGCAGATTGTCCGGCGCCAATGAACGGACGCGATCAAACGAGGCGACGGCCTGGCGGTAATAACCGTTGTCTGGCGGCCAGGTTGACGCCATTTTCGAAACAAAAGCTCGGTTCGTCGAACGGCCCGTTGGCGTTCAAGACTTCACTCCACGTCTGGTATTTGCCGAACTGGTCGGTGGTGGCTTTGGACAAATCAACGGCCGTGGCTGAACCGGCGCGCAACGATTTGTTGAATTGGAGATTGATCCGGGCGACGACGTTGTCGGGGTTGAGCTTTTGGGCATCATCAAAGCGCGCGGCGGCCTCTTCCCAGTTCGCCGGCGCGCTGCAATTCAACCCCAAAAAAATCCAGGCTGCGCGAGTAATAGGCTCCGGCCAAAACAGCCATCTGGTCCGGTTCGCGCGGCACATGAAAAATATCCAGCAACATCGCTCGACCCGAGTCTGCGGGGCATTCGGGTCGGGCGGCGCGGCGGCGTGTTCGATGGGCGCAAACGCCCGCGCCTTAGCCTGCGTCCAAAAGGTTTCATTTTCCGCAATCAGATTTTTGTCCGGCAACGGCGGCAGCAGCGTATCCGCGGGCAGCACCGCCATTTTGTAGACCAAGCCGTGCGGCTCCAGATAGAACCGCTCGAAATAGTAGCCGAAGCTCGGATGGAGGTAGTAAAGATCGTTGGTCCGGGCCAGGAGGGCCAAAAGCTGGATCAGTCCATACGGGTTGAGCGCGTTGGTCTGGGTGGCGGAAACAACTTCCGGCCAGCGTTGCGGAAAGTTCTGGTGCAAAAATCGGTGGTAGGCGGGCACCACCAGCGATTGCGTTTCGAGCGGCACAAAATCCCGCCCCCGCCCATCCCGCACCAGCGCCGACTGCACCAACGCCAGTTGCTGCGGGTCATCGCTCAACAAAAAGCCGCCGCGCCGGCAGTTTTTCCTCGATGAGAGAGGTGTAATTCCGAAACGTGTCGCCATTCGTATCGCGGATTTGCGGCGCGTTCCGATAAGCCAGGCCCGCAACCGCCACGATGCCCAGCAACCACACACCCGCGACGACGAAGCGATTCAACCACTTCAATAACGCCGGTTGGCGGTTCTGCCGATTCGCAATTTTTTTCCCAAATATCAGCAGGAAATAGCCGCAGTAATAACCGATGCTCAACGCCATCAGGTAATAAAACAGCAGGCCAAACCCTGTGTGCCGGGGACTGAACGGCGGATCAAAAACCAGCCAGAGGCACCCCGCCAGGAAAACGGCATGAAGCAGATGAAACATGAAACTCGTCAGGGCCACGCCAATCCTGCTGTTGTCACCAAAGGACGATTTCCAGCGGATTGACAGCACGAGCAGCGGCATCAGGTAGGCCAGCATCAAAGCCTCGTATTCAAGATGTTGTTGTGGATGAAAGATGCAGGCGAAGTAGGCTCTCAAAACACCATACTGCGGCGTCAGGTCGAACTTCAAATACTGCCAGAACGTGACCGGCATTTTATGGGCAGCCACCGCCAACAGAGGCAGCAGCAGACAAAACAAGAGTCCCGCCAGTCCGCACAGCAACATCCGGCCCAGAAAGCGCCCATTGAAAAAGCCGAAGCCACGCAGCCACACAATCGCCACCAGGAACAGCGGGAAGAAACCCGTCATCCCCCAATCATCCGCCATCCCCGCGGCATAAACGAACGCGGCCACATACAACCGCCATTCGCGCTCATCCAGCCGGTATTCCAGCAGCGACCAGATCACGAACGCGAACAGCAACAGGTCGAACATTTCGCCCGTCCAGTTGGTCGCGCGCTCCCAAAACGTGAGTTGCAAACCGCAGACCAGCACGGCCAGCAACGGCGGCAGCCACGCGCTGCCGGTCGTCAGGAATGAAAAATCGCTTTTTTCACGCTCGCGCTGCGCGTCCGTCCGGTCATGCGGCAGCAACGACACCGACCGCGCCAGCAGGGCGAGCGTCATCGCCGCGCAGACGGCGGAAAACAAATTCAGCGCAAGCGGAATCGCCGTTGCGGGCAGCCAGCGAAGCGGATATGTGACCAGAAAGGTGATGGGATTCAACACCTCCGGCTGCCACGTCCAACCGGAAATTTTGGCCACGGAGGCGACATTGAACAACGACACCCAGTGGTTCAGCGTCAGCCAGTAAACCAGCAGCATCGCCGACCGCCAGCAGCCACGGCAGCCGGCGCGGAACAAAATTTTTCCGCGGGTCAGTTCGTGTTTCCATCGGCATGAGTTGAACCAGTTGAATCCATATTTTGCGGTTTGGCAAGGTTTTGTCCCGCGCGCAAATCCGCCACGCATTCCACGTGCTGCGTCTGCGGGAACATGTCCAGCGGCTGCACGCGCGCCAATTCAAAGACACCCTCTGCGCATAAAACGTTCAAGTCCCGCGCCATCGTCGCCGGATGACACGACACATAAACGACTTGCGCCGGCCTCGTCTCGCGGAGCAATTGCAGGATTTCCGGCTGACAACCCTTGCGCGGCGGATCGAGAATCACCGCCGTCGCCTCCGGCGAAAATTTTTTGAGCAGTTCCGGCAAGACGTCCTCGACCTTGGCGGAAATAAATTCGCCGTTGGAAATCTTCCGCGTCTCGGCATTTCGCCGCGCCGACTTGATGGCGAGCTGGTCGTATTCGACGCCGACAAACGATTCAACCGCATCCGCCATCTCAATGCCGAAAAATCCGACACCGCAATACAAATCCACGAGATGCTGCGACGCCACTCGCACGCAAAAATTCGCGGACAGTTTCCACGAGTTTCGGCAGCAGGAAAAAATTGTTCTGGAAAAACGAATCCGGCGGCACATCCCAGTTTTCCGGCTGCACGCGCAGCACGACCTTGATGCCGCCCTTCGGCGGCGGATTGGCGCGGACATGAAGGATTTGCTCGTTCAACGCCGGCTCGGCGATTTTACATTCCTCGATGTCCTCAACCAGCCCGCAGTCGGCGCGTATAAAGCCGATGTTCAGCTTTTGCTCCGGCTTGTTCCACTGGCTGCGAATCATGATGCGATTGCGGTAGCCGTAGGGCTGCGGGCACGGAATGACCGGCGCGATTTTATCCGACGGGATTTTCCCGACACGCTCGAACAGATCCGAAATCTGCTTGTGCTTCAACTGCAACTGGGCCGGGTAGGCGATGTGCTGATACTGGCAGCCGCCGCACGCGCCGAAGTAACGGCATTCCGGCCCGACGCGCTCCGGCGACGGCTTCTCCACGCGCAACAATTTCGCCCGCGCAAAATTCTGTTTTGACCTCGGTAATTTCGGCGGCGACGGTTTCGCCGACCAGCACGAACGGCACGAACACGACAAAATCATCCACACGCCCGACGCCCTCGCCGCCGAATGCAATGTCGTGGATGGCCAGAGAAATTTTGTCGCCAATTTTTAGGGGCACGCGGGCAGTTTAGAAAAGAAACACGCAGGAAAAAGATATTTCGCCGCGCGCGCCAAAAAAATTCCATTAATCCTTCTTCAGACCAGCGATGGCGTCTTTCATCTCATTGAAATGGATGTCGGGATTGCCCGCGTCGGTGACATGGACAATTTTCCCGTCCAGCCCGATGAGAAAGCTGACGCGTTTAGCCATATTTTTGCCATCCATCTTCACGCCGTAGATGTCCGCGATTTTTCCGTCCGTGTCGGCAAGCAGCGTAAAGTTCAAATTATACTTTGTGATGAACTGCTTGTGGCTGTCGGCGGAATCGAAGCTGACGCCGATGACCTCGACATTGTCCTTCTGCAAGTCGCCCATGCGGTCGCGGAAGCCACACGCCTCCTTGGTGCAGCCGCCGGTGAAATCCTTTGGATAAAAATAGAGCAGCACAATTTTTTTGCCTACGAGGTCGGCGAGGTTGACGGTCTTGCCGTCCTGGTCCAGGCCGGTGAACGCCGGCGCTGCATCTCCAGCCTGGGGCATGGCAGCCTGAACCGCCGCGGCGGAGACCAGCATTGAACCTGCAATCAACAATGTCGTGAACCAATTTGTCTTCATGGCGAATGTCCTTTCTCTGGAGTTTGACGGAAATTCTGGCGGAACGTTCATGTTTTTGGACCACGCAATTTCACGCCCTTGAGTTTTTCGACAAATTCGACAAATCCGACGGCCTGTTTTTTCAACCGCTCCAGCAATTCGGCATCCTTTAACCGCCCCGAATCATCCAGCAAATTGTAGATCTGCGGCAGGAAAACGCGTTCGGGATAAAGGTAGGCGTTGCGGTAGTCAAAAATCGCCTGAAGCTGTTCGACCGGGCGAAGCGCGCCCCATATACCCGCCGCCAAGCCGGTGAAACACACCGGACGATGCTCGAAGCTTTCGGGGAACTTCAGCATGTCTATGAAATACTTCAAAACGCCGGGCACGCTGCCATTGTATTCGGGCGTCACGACATGCAGTCCGGAAGATTGCAGCACGGCGTCAGTAAACGGCTGGAACGACTCCGGCTTTTCGGCGTAGGAGGCGGGCGAAAAAATCTCCGGCGGCAATTTCGCCAGATCCAAAACGTGCAACGGCACCCCCAACTCCCTGTAAAATTCCCCGACATGCGCGGCGACTTTTAGCGTATTGCTGCCGGGCCGGTTCGTGCCGATGACCAAGGTAATCATGACCATCAATTTAGATTATGCGGTGATTTCGGCAAATTTAATCTGACCGGCGCGCTCGAGGCCAGCGGCGCAGACCATTTTGCAGCCATAGCCACCAGACCATCCAAAAGGCCTCGACGACAATATGGCGCGACAATTTGGAACTGCCTTCGACGCGCTCGGTGAAGGTGATCGGAACCTCTGCGATGTGAAATCCATCGCGCCAGAGCCGGTGCGTCATCTCGATCTGAAAGCTGTAACCGTTCGAGTGAATCTGATCGAGATTGATGGCCTGGAGCGCGCGTCGCCGGAAACATTTATAGCCACCGGTCGGGTCGGTGAACGGCATGCCGGTGATGAGCCAGACATAAATGCCAGCGCAGCGGCTAAGCATGAGCCGTTTGAGCGGCCAATTCAGCACTCGCACGCCACCGGAATAGCGGGACCCAATCACGAGGTCGGTCCCGCCATCGCAGGACGCGGCCTTGAGAAAATTCGGGATTTCATCCGGGTCATGCGAAAAATCGCAGTCCATCTCGAAGATGAATTCGTATTTGTTTTCCAGCGCCCATTTGAATCCTGCGATATAGGCGCGGCCCAACCCGTTTTTCTTCAGTTCGTGCAGGACATGAATCTGCGGGTATTTCGCGGCAAGTTCATCAGCGATTTTCCCCGTGCCATCCGATGAATTGCCGTCCACCACCAGCAGGTCCACGCCGACGGGCAGCGACAATAGCCTTTGTACCATGCGCGGGAGATTTTCCCGTTCATTGACGGTCGGCACGATGATGAGCGTCTGGTTCATGGGCGACGGCGCAGAAATTATCGGGAAACACGGCGAAAACAAGCGGCAGTTTGGTTCAAGCCGGGAATTCCGGCCTTCGCGGCAACAGCGGCTTCAACGGGCATTCTTCGCAGCGCGGCGCGCGAGTCCGGCAAAAATGCTTACCGACCATCACCAGTTGCGCATGATAATCCTGCCAGTAATCCAGCCGCGCCACGCCGGTCTTTTGATTCAACGCCGATTCGCAAAATGCTTCAGATCGTCGTAGCCGCGACGACTCGGACTGTGGACTGCGGACTCCAGCCGTGCCTTGAAAAAATCCGTTTCGTGTAGGCGTCAATCACAAAGCTGCAATGGCCACCTGCGTAAAGCAGCATGCTGTCCGCCGTCTCCGGCCCGATGCCGTTGAAGCCAGCAGCCGTTCGCGGACGACCGAAGTTTCACCTGCAAAAAGCCGATTCAAATCGCCGCCAAAATCCACAAGGAGCACGCGCAGAAATGAGCGCAGCCGCCGCGCCTTGACGTTGAAATATCCGGCAGGCCGGATCAACGCCGCCAGCTTCGCCTCCGGCATAGCGAACATTGTTTCCGGTTCCAGCACCTGCGCGGCTTTGAGATTGGCGATGGCGCGCTCGACGTTCGACCATGCGGTGTTTTGCGTGAGAATCGCGCCGACGCAGACTTCAAATGGCGTTTCGCCGGGCCACCAATGCTGATGGCCGAAACGCGCGCGCATGAATTGATAGGCGCGGCGCAGGTTCCTGTTGATTTTCGGGGAAACCATTACCGGAGATTTAACGCAAAGCCGCTATGGCGCAAAGAATCAAAACGAGCGGGGAAAATGGCAGGAACACGCGCATTGGGCTTTTCCATCCATCACCCCCAGAAAGCCCAGCGCAGGATTGCCCCGCTCGTGCCGGTGCTTTAATCTCCGCGCGATGTTCACTTCGTTGCTCAACAACATCCAAAATTTGCCGGCGCTTTTGACCAACCCGATTTGGCTGGTGATCACGGCATTTCAAATCTGGATGCTCATCCACGCCATTCGCAACCGGGAATGGCTTTGGGCGGTTTTTATTTTCATCGGCTGGGGCATCACTGCGCTCCTTTATTTCTTTTTTGTCTATCGGGCGACGCCGTCCACGATGCGCGGCTTCGAGCTGCCCGGCGCGCAAAGCCGCAAACGCATCAAGGAGCTTCAGGCGCAAATCCATCACCTCGGCAACGCCTATCACCATTTCCAGCTCGGCGACGTTTATTTCCAGCGCGGAAATCTTGCCGAGGCGGAAAAATGTTACCGCGCCGCGCTCGAACGCGATGCAACCGACATTGACGCCCGCGCGCATCTTGGCCAATGCCTCGTCCGCATGAATCGTCCGGCCGAGGCGCGGCCGCTTCTCGAAAGCGTCATGCACGAGAAGCCCGACCACGATTATGGCCACACGATGATGGCGCTGGCTGAAACGCTCACCGCACTTGGCGAAACCGACAACGCGCTTCAATACTGGCAGCACGTCACGCAAAACCATTCCTACCCGCGCGCCAAGGTGCAACTGGCCGAACTTTACATCGCCAAAAACCAGCCGGACCCTGCCCGCGCGGAGCTCAAGGACGTTTTGAGCGACGACGTTCACGCGCCGTCGTTCCAGCGCAAGCGCGACCGTGTCTGGGTCCGGCGCGCGAAAAGCTTGATGGGGAAATTGTAGCAGCGAACATCTGCTCACTCCAATTTGAGCCAGCTCACGCCGGCTGCTGCAATTCATTTTGATTTCCGACGTCGGCAAGATTTCCTATCCTATATCCGAGTCAAATCTCATCGCCATCGTCGGACGGCCAAACGTCGGCGCGATGAGTCAGCCCTTGCCGTCGCGGTGATTCAAAGTTATTGTCTGGTCATGCTGGATTGGAGCAAATGTGACGCGGTGGAACGCATCGCCGGAAAAGTCAGCGGCGCGTGGCTGTTCAAAAGCACGCGCGTGCCGGTGGCGGCGTTGTTTGAGAATCTCGAAGACGGCGCGACGGTGGACAATTTTCTCGAATGGTTTCCCGGCGTGACCCGCGAACAGGTCGAGGCCGTGCTGGAACACGCCGGTCAAAGCCTGGCGGTCGCGTAATCCGCGCGCATGAAAATTCTTTTCGATCACGGCACGCCCGCGCCGTTGCGCCGTTCACTCGCCGGCCATGAAATTTCCACGGCTTATGAAATGGGCTGGGCGCAATTGAGCAACGGCGATTTGCTGGCCGCAGCGGAAAAATCCTTCGACGTTTTCATCACGACCGACCAGAACCTTCGTTACCAGCAAAATCTTGGCGGCAGACGGCTGGCGATTCTGGTTTTGCCAACCACAAGTTGGCCGGAAATCCAAAAACACACGGACAAGGTTTCCGACAGTGTGAATGCGCTTAAGCCGGGAGATTTTATAGAGTTGAGCTTCTAAAGGGCTGCTGCAATTCATTTTGATTTCCGACGGCGTAAAATTCTCCCTACTCTTGCATCAGTGTCAAATCTCATCGCCATCGTCGGACGGCCAAACGTCGGCAAATCCGCGCTGTTCAACCGCATCGTCAGGCAAGCGCATTGCGATTGTCCATGACCAGCCCGGCGTCACGCGCGACCGCGTCACCGCCGAGGCCGAGTGGGGCGGAAAATCGTTCACGCTGGTGGACACCGGCGGCATCGGCCTGCTGCGCCGCGAAAAATCCGACGACATCATCATCAAGGCCGCGCTCGAACAGGTCGAAATTGCCATTGAAGCCGCGAACGCAATCATCCTCGTCGTCAACGTGCAGGAAGGCATCGTGCCGCTCGACCGCGAAGTCGCGCAGCATCTCCACAAGAGCGGCAAACCGGTCTTCGTCGCGGTCAACAAGGTGGACACACACCGCGCTCGAAAGGCGCGACGACGGAATTTTCCCAGCTCGGCTTTGAGAAAATTTTTCCCGTCAGCGCGATTCACGGCGAAGGCATCCAGAATCTGATGAATGAGGCGACGGCTGTGTTGCCGCCGGGTGACAAGTTCACAAGTAGACAAGTGACACGAATGCACCTGCCGGTGAAGCCGGGGAAATGCCGCCACCTGTCACCCGTCACGCGTCACCGCTCTGAAACTGGCCATCGTTGGCCGGCCCAACGTCGGCAAATCGTCCATCATCAACGCGCTCACGCAATCCAAGCGTGTCATCGTCACGCCGATTCCCGGCACGACGCGCGATGCCATTGACGTGCCGTTCGAGGTCGAGGCTGACGGCATCCGGCAGACAATACATCCTGATTGACACCGCCGGGATCCGGAAGGCGCGGCGCGTGGACGATTCGATCGAGTATTTCAGCGTCAAGCGTTCCGAGGATTCCATCGAGCGCAGCGACATCACGGTTCTGGTGATTGACGCCGAGGCCGGCATCACCGAGCAGGACAAAAAAATCGCCGACGTCATCGTCGAGAGCCGCAAGGCGTGCATCATCGTCGTCAACAAATGGGATTTGTTCGAGGCGGAGGTCCTCAAGGCGCGCGAGGAGGAAATCGGGCGGCGCAACCGCAAGGAGCGCACCGAGGGCCAGGCAAAGGAACTGACCACGCTCGGCGAATTCGCCGAATGGGTGCAGCGGAAATTGTTTTTCCTCGATTACGCGCCGGTGATCTTCACGTCGGCCAAATCCGGTTTTCATCTGGACCGGCTGCTCGAAGCCGTCCGCTACGTTGCCGCGCAGTTGCAGCAGAAAATTCCGACGGCGATTCTGAACCGCACCATCAACGACGCCGTCGAACGCCGCCAGCCGGTCAGCGCGATGGGGCACCGGCTGAAATTTTTCTACGCGACGCAGGTGCGGCAGGCGCCGCCGACATTTCTGCTGTTCGTGAACCGCGACGAATTATTTTCCGAGCAATACAAAAAGCATCTGGCGACCGAACTGCGCACGGCGTTCGGCTACGAAGGCTGCCCGATCGTGCTGGTGCCAAAAGCGCGCCCCAAAACCATCGAGCCGGTGCGGAAATTCAAGCCGGCGCACAACAAACCGCCGGAAACGGGAAGAATTGAGGCCCACCGGAAGGCGCGGCACGAAAGATATTCCCGCACGCGCGCGAAAAAATCGCGCTGAAAACTTGTTCACCGCGGCGAATAAGTGGTCGAATCCGCGCCAATGCCAGCGCGGAAATTCCATTGATTTTATTTGGGAATAACGCATTTGTAACTTTTTTGAAAATTTTTCTTGAATTCCACAACAGGTAGTGGCAAGATGACGCCCGTTCCCCAACTAATAGGGGATGCGAATGTCGGTAAAAGTCAGTTTTCGGTGGTAAATTAACAGTATTTGAAGCCCGGCTGGGTTCTGCTTTGTCTGAAACCGCCGGGCATTGACATCTAAAAAATTTAATGAGGAGACAATCATGATTGACGCACGCGAGGAAGTTTTGGCCCCGGCTTCGCACGCCGGACATCGCCGCACCACAAAAGTAAGCGCATCACGGGAGATCAAAAGGCGGCAAAAGCACCGGGAAAAAATCCCTGACCATCGAACGCATTTTCAGCAACCCGAAAATCAAGCCGTTCGACCAGATCGAATGGGAGAAGCGCACCGCCGAAATCACCGACGACGCCGGCAAGGTGATTTTCAAGCAGGAAAACGTCGAGGTGCCGAAGTCGTGGTCGCTGCTCGCCACCAAGGTCGTCGTCTCGAAATATTTTTACGGCGAGCAGAACACCTCCGAGCGCGAAACCTCCGTGCGCCAGCTCATCCACCGCATCTGCCGGACGATTGCGGACTGGGGCATCGCGGACGGCTATTTCAGCAAGGCCGACGGCGAGGTTTTTTACGAGGAACTTTCCTGGCTGTGCGTGAACCAGTGCGGCGCGTTCAATTCGCCGGTCTGGTTCAACGTCGGGCTGTTTCACCAATACGGCATCGGCAAGAAATCCGGCAAGGGCAACTGGTTTTACAACCGCAAGACGGGCGTGGCCGAGCGCGCGGCGACGCAATACGAATATCCGCAGGGCAGCGCGTGCTTCATCCAGTCCGTCCAGGACAACATGGAGGACATCATGCGGCTCGCGTCCAGCGAGGCGATGCTGTTCAAATACGGCTCCGGCACCGGCACGGATCTGTCGCCGTTGCGGTCGAGCAAGGAAAAATTGAGCGGCGGCGGCCGACCCAGCGGGCCGATGAGTTTCCTGAAGGTTTACGACCAGGTCGCCAACGTCGTGAAGTCCGGCGGCAAGACGCGCCGCGCCGCCAAGATGAACACGCTTCGCGACTGGCACGGCGACATCGAGGAATTCATTGACGCGAAGCAAAAGGAGGAAAAGAAGGCCTGGGCGCTGATTGAACAGGGTTACGACGGTTCCTACAATGGCGACGCCTACGGCAGCGTCATGTATCAGAACGAAAATCTTTCCGTCCGCGCCAGCGACGAATTCATGACCGCCGCGCTCGCCGGCAAGGAATGGTGGACACGCTCCATCACCACCGGCAAGCCGCTCGATAAAAAGGACGCCGCCAAGCTGCTTTACAAAATCGCCGAGGGCACCCACATCTGCGGCGATCCCGGAATGCAATATGACGGCGCCATCCAGAAATGGCACACGTGCAAGGGCACCGAGCCGATTCACTCGACGAACCCGTGCAGCGAATACGTTTTCATCAACAACACCGCCTGCAATCTCGCGTCGCTGAACCTGATGAAGTTCAAAAGCGCGAAGACAGCAAATTTGACGTGGAACGATTCAAGGCGGCCGTGCGGATTTTCATCACCGCGCAGGAAATCCTGGTGGACAACGCCAGCTATCCGACGAAGGACATCGCGGAGAATTCCCACATTTATCGCACGCTCGGCCTCGGCTACGCGAACCTCGGCTCGCTTTGCATGAGCTACGGGCTGCCTTACGACAGCGATGAAGGCCGCGCGCTCGCCGGCGCCATCACGGCCATCATGACCGGGCACGCCTACGAGCAGAGCGCGGAAATCGCCGCGAACATCGGCGCGTTTCCGGGCTATCGCGACGCCCGTTGCGCGCATGTTCCCAAGCCGCTGGCGAAGGACAACGTGGATTCCATGCTCGGCGTCATCAAACTGCATCGCGAAGCCGTTGAAACAATCCAGCCCAGCCGGGAATTCAATTATTTGAAGAGACGAGGCGCGCAAATCCTGGGATGGCGCGCTCGCCAAGGGCCGCCAGCACGGCTATCGCAACGCGCAGGTCACCGTGCTCGCGCCGACCGGCACCATCGCGTTTTCGATGGACTGCGACACGACCGGCATCGAGCCCGACATCGCGCTCGTCAAATACAAGCTGCTCGCGGGCGGCGGCATGTTGAAAATCGTCAATCGCGGCGTGCCCGACGCATTGCGGCGTCTCGGTTACGGCGAAGCTGAAAATAAAAACATCATCGCCCACATCGAAAAATACGACACGATTGAAGATGTCGAGGAAAACGGCACGACCATCCGCAGCGGCCTCAAGCCGGAACATCTGCCGGTGTTCGACTGCGCGTTCAAGCCGCATCGCGGCAAGCGCAGCATCGGTTATCTCGCGCATTTGAAAATGATGGCCGCGGCGCAACCGTTCATCAGCGGCGCAATTTCCAAGACCGTCAACATGCCGAAGGAAAGCACCGTCGAGGAAATCCGCGACACCTACGTTCAGGCGTGGAAGATGGGCCTGAAGTGCGTGGCGATTTACCGCGATGGCTCGAAACGTTCGCAGCCGCTCAACACGAAAAAGACGAACGAGGGCGGCGAGAAAGCAGCTTCCACCGGCGATTTCTGCGCTCGAAGCCCGCATCAAGGAACTCGAAGCCGAGGGGGCCAAATTGCGCGCCGACTCCGGCAAGCCGCTGCGCCGCCGGCTGACCGACACGCGCACGGCGGTCACGCACAAGTTCGACATCGCGGGCCACGAGGGCTATCTCACCGTCGGCCTGTTTGACGACGGCCACCCCGGCGAATTATTCGTCACGATGGCGAAGGAAGGCTCGACCATCGGCGGCTTGATGGACACGATCGGCACCCTGACGAGCATGTCGCTGCAATACGGCGTGCCGCTGGAAACGTTGTTGAGGAAATTTGCGCACCAGCGTTTTGAGCCGAGCGGTTTCACCAAAAATCCAGAAATCCGCAGCGCTTCCTCGATCATTGACTACGTGTTCCGCTGGATGGCGCTGCAATTCATCCCCGGCTACCGCGAAAGCGTCAATGCCGCGCGCACCCAGCCGGAACTGTCCATGCCCGGCCTGCTCGAAGAGATGAAAAAAAAAGTGAACCGGCCGGTGCCTGAACTGCCGATGGCCGAGGACACCGACGTGGTGGAAGTGAAAGGCGGCAACGGCAACGGCCACGAGTCACCGCGCCCAGTCGCTGACCTCGATGATCACCAACCAGCAGGATGCGCCGACGTGTCCCGAATTGCGGCCACGTCGCCGTGCGCAACGGCGCGTGTTACAAATGTCTGAATTGCGGCGAAAGCCTCGGTTGCTCTTGAGAAACCGGGCGGAGGAACGGGCCGGGGAATTTCGATTCTCCGGCCTGTTTTGTTTTCGTGCGCTTGTCTCCGCCCGCTGCCGGGATTAAGCTCCGGCCATGAGCGATACTTCCTTTGTCATGCGCGAGGATCCCTGGCGCATTTTCCGCATCATGTCCGAGTTCGTGGATTCGTTCCAGACTCTCTCGCAAGTCGGCCCCGCCGTCACCATCTTCGGCTCGGCGCGGATGAAACCCAGCGACAAGTATTATCGCGCCGCGACCGCCATCGCCAGGGGACTGGCGCAGCACAACCTCGCCGTCGTCACCGGCGGCGGGCCGGGCATCATGGAGGCCGCGAACAAGGGCGCGGCGCAGGGCGGCGGCAAATCCGTCGGCCTCAACATCGAATTGCCGCAGGAACAGAACGGCAACCGTTACGCCAACGTGCCGCTGCATTTCCATTATTTTTTCGCGCGCAAGGTCTGCTTCGTGAAATACAGCCTCGGCTTCATTTACATGCCCGGCGGCTTCGGCACGCTGGACGAATTGTTTGAGGTCCTGACGCTCGTGCAAACCGAGCGCATCCCGCAATTTCCGCTCATCCTGTTCGGCAGCGAACATTGGAAGGGCCTGCTGCACTGGATGAAAAGCCGAATTGCAAACCCGGCACGGCTACATCGGCGCCAAGGACCTCGACCTCCTCAAAATCACCGACGATCCCGACGAAGCCGTCCGCATCATCCTCGATTACGAACGCCACGTTGGCACGCCGTCCACCCTGCCCAAGGCATTTGCGTGAAATGCGCCCGCTGATCCAGGAAATCCAAACTGCGCTCACGCCCGAATCGCTCGTCGAGAATCTGCGCTTGTCGCGCCGAAGCGAAGTAAAGGCGGACGGGATCGTGTTGCTCCGCACTTCGGCTTTTGATTCGCCGTCAGCGCGCTATTCCTTCGTTGCGGCGAATCCGTTTCTGATTTTCCGATCCTTCGGCTCGCGCTGCGAAATTATTTCCTGCCATCAACAATCCAACTATCAACCATCAACTTCAATTTGGCAATCCCTGGCATCTGCTCGATGTGCTCATGGCGCGATTTGAAATTTTGGACGAAATTGACCTGCCATTTCCGCTCGGCGGCTGCTTTGGCTTCTGGGGTTACGACCTGAAAAATTTCACCGAGCCAAAACTCCCGCGCCGCGCCGTCAACGATCTGGAATTGCCTGATTGCCACGTCGGCTTTTACGACAGCCTCGTCGTATTCGACCATCAACTTGGGAAAATTTTCATCGTCTCCACCGGATTGAGCGCCGATGGTTCGCGCAGTGAAATACGGGCGAAGGAGCAGGTTGAATTTTGGGAAAACGTGACGGGAGCGGAACAGCGGCTGAAAAGTAGGGCAGGCATCCCGCCTGCCCAGCGAGCATGTCGGCGCGAGCAAATAAGCGATCCTGTTGCTGCTTCCGTTGGTTTTGCCGACGGGGACAGGCGGGACGCCTGCCCTACGTTAAAGCCGGTTTCCAATCTTTCCCGCTCCGATTTCATTTCCGCCGTTGAACGAGCCCAGCGCTACATCCGGGCCGGCGACATTTACCAGGTCAACCTGTCGCGGCGCTTGACGGCTGAATGCAAAATTTCCAGCTGGGAATTTTTTGGGAAATTGAGCGCCGTCTCCCCTGCCCCGTTTTCCGCATTTCTCGACTGCGACGGTGGGAGCCGGCACTGCCGGTTTCAAATCGCGTCGTCGTCGCCGGAACAGTTTTTGCGCATGAGCGGCTCGCAAATCGTCACGCGCCCCATCAAGGGCACACGCCCGCGCGACGCCGACCCGACGCGCGATGCGCAGCTCGCCTACGAACTTCAGACCCAGCCCGAAGGAACTCGCCGAACTGGTGATGATTACAGACCTGCTCCGCAACGATCTTGGCAAAGTCTGTGAATACGGCTCCGTGCAAGTGTCGGATCTGGCGCGGCTGGAAAAATTCGCACAGGTGCAGCATCTCGTTTCAACCGTCGAAGGCCGGCTGCGGAAGGACGTGACACATTTTGCCGCGTTCGCATCGTGTTTCCCCGGCGGCAGCATCACCGGCGCGCCAAAATTCCGCGCGATGGAAATCATTGACGAACTGGAGCCATTTTCGCGCGGGCCTTATTGCGGCGCAATCGGTTATCTCGGTTTCAACCGTGAAAGCCAGTTGAGCATCACCATTCGCTCGGCGGTTTGCAAAGACGGGCTCGCGCATTTCAACATCGGCGCCGGCATCGTGGCCGATTCCAATCCCGAAGCGGAATACGAGGAAACACTGGCGAAGGCTGCTGGTTTTCTTGCGGCTTTGAATCAATCACGGATGGACACGGGTGAACATGGATTGAAGCAGGCTGAAAATCCGGTTCAAAAGCGGTAGAGGGCTATCGTACCCAAAGCGCTGGAGCTTCCGAGGAATAAAGGAATAAATCAAAGTTTTGCGCCTTTGCCTCTTTGCGCCTTTGCGCTAAAAATGGGTGTGCTCGTCTTTCTCAACGGACAATTTTTGCCCGAAGCGCAGGCGGTCGTTCCCGTGAACGACCGTGGCTTTTTGCTCGGCGACGGATTGTTCGAAACGATGCGCGTCGTTCGCGGCAAGCCATTTCGCTTCGCACAGCATCTGGAGCGCATGGCGCGCGGCGCGGATTTCCTGAAAATCAAATGCCCGTTCACGCCGAAGGAACTGGAAAAATTCGCAGGGCTGCTCATCGAGGAAAATCAAATGCCCGAAGCCATTCTGCGCCTGACACTGACGCGCGGACCGGGCGGTCGCGGTTACACGCCGGATGGGAATAGCAAACCAACGGTCGTGATGACGTTGCATCCCGTGCCGCCGCTGGAAATCCGGCTGGATGGAATTTAATCACTTCGTCGTTTCGGATTCCCGCCGCCGATCCGCTCGCTTCATTCAAGACAACGAGCAAGATTCTGCACGTCATGGCGCGCGCCGAAGCTGTGGAAAAGGGCGCGGACGAGGCGCTGCTCCTCAACACGAACGGCGAAGTGGCCGAGACCGCCAGCGGCAATTTGTTTTGGGTTCATGATGACGCCATTTGCACCGTGCCGACCGGGTGCGGCGTGCTGCCGGGCGTCACGCGCGCGGTCGTCCTCGAAATCTGCCAGACGCTAGGCCTGAAAACGAACATAGTGCGTCATCAAGCCGGAGGCGCTGCAAAGTTCCAATGCGGCATTTTCGTCACGCAAAGTGCGCTGGGCATCGTGCCGGTGGCGACATTTCGACGGCACGCCGGTCACGCCATCACCACTGGTGGATCAAATTGCGCACGCCTACCACGAAATGCTGTTTCAACCTTGAGTTGAACATTGTTAATTCACTTTCATTAGCCGTCATCAAATCGTTCCGGACCCCCTTGAAAACCGTATCCCCGGGGCATAGTGTGCCTTGAGAACCAGCGGAGGCGATTATGATGAACATTGGCGTTGAGCATTGTGCGTCCTTTGTCAGCAGCCAGTTGCAACCGGGTGGAACGGCTGGTGAGGTCGCGGAGATCGGTGTGCGACGCGCGGTGACGATTTCGCGGCAGGCCGGCTGCGGCGCTTGGCCAGTCGCCGAAAAACTGGCCCGTTATTTGCGGGAGCGCTCGCCACAAGCATGCCGCCTCGTGGACGGTTTTCGACCGCAATCTCATGGAAAAAGTGCTCGAAGAGCATGATCTCCCGGCCCGTCTGGCCAAATTTCTGCCCGAGGACCGCGTTTCGTATCTGGAAGACATCATGGCCGATCTGCTTCAGGCCTATCCCCCGTCGCAAACGGTGATCCGCCACACCACCGAAACCATCCTCAAACTGGCCAGCATCGGCAATGTCATCCTCATCGGTCGCGGCGGCAACGTCATCACGGCCTGGCTGCCGAATATGTTTCACGTCCGCCTGGTCGCTCCGCTGGAACAGCGCATCGAACACTGCCATGAATCCTACGGCATGACCAAGGCCGAGGCCCGCAAGTTTCTGCCTGCGCGAAGATTTGGGCCGCGAGCGTTATCTGAAAAAATATTTCAATGCCGACATCAACGACCCGTTGCTTTATCACCTGATCATCAACACCGGCCTGGTCGGCTACGATGACGCCGCGAAGCTCATCGGCGACGCGATGCTGAATCAGCGCTGACTTCATGCATGACTTCAAACTTGGGTCGGCGGGGAGCTTGTGGCTTAATTCCGCCGTGCCTCGCCGCTCCAGACCAAAATACCAGATGCCCGGCGTCACGCCGCAGAAGACGCGGCGGCGGGCTGCGCTGGATCGTGGCGCTGGCGCTTGTCGCCGGCGCGATTTGGTTTTGGCGGGAACACGGGCAACCAAAGAAAATTGTTCACGCGCTCGTGCCAGCACCGGTGGCAGCCAGACCACAAGTCCAGCCGTTGACAGTCTCGCGCCAGTCGCCTGCGGATTTTCCGCGACCCGGTTCACGACGTTTTGGAGGCGCAAATCGCGCTGGCGCGGCGCGGCATTTCGCCGGGTTCAATTGACGCCGCGCTCGGCTCGCAGACGCGCTCGGCGATTTCGGTTTTTCAAGGAATCGAAAACCTGCCGCTGACCGGAAAGCTCGACGCGGACACGCGCGCGAAACTGACGCTCGATGCGCCGGTTCTGACCAATTACATCGTGACGACGAACGACCTCGCGCGGCTGCAACCGCTCGGCAAAACGTGGCTGGCCAAATCGCAGCAAACCGCGCTGGATTTCGAGACCGAACTCGAACTCGTCGCGGAGAAAAGCCATTCGCATCCGTTGCTGATTCAAAAGCTGAATCCAAACGTGAACTGGACGAATCTTGCTTGCCGGAACCGTTTTGAAAATTCCCGACGTGAATTATCCGGAGCCGGACGAACAAGGCGGCGTTTGTCGTCATCCATTTGTCGGGAAAATTTCTGGAGGCGTTCGACGAGCAGACCAATCTGCTGGCGCATTTTCCGTGCAGCATCGCGGCGAAAGTCGAAAAGAGGCCGGTCGGCGAATTGCACGTCGTCGCAGTCATCCCGCAACCGAATTACACGGTGGACCCGGAGCTTTTTCCAGAATCGGCCGAATTGCAGGCCATCGGCCACAAGCTGATTCTGCCGCCCGGTCCGAACAATCCCGTTGGCGTGGCGTGGATTGGTTTGGACAAAACCGGCTACGGCATTCACGGCACGCCCGCGCCGGAGCAAATCGGGCGGACGGAATCGCACGGCTGTTTCCGGCTGGCGAACTGGGACGCGGAGTATTTGCTGAAACTGGCGTGGATCGGCATGCCGGTGCTCGTCGAGCCATGAAATCTCGGAGGGTTGAGTTTCACGAGTCCCAATTATGAAAGGTATCGGGCATTCGTGGAAATCGTCCCCCGAAGTGATTCCAAAAATGGGCTGAAATTATCATTGCCCGTATGCGCGGTTTGCCGTAACTAATCAGCGAACTTAACCAAAGGAAAATTATGACAACTGGAATTATGCTGGCAGAACCGTCAACCGTCGGCGCTTGTTGGCTTGGTTTTTATCATCGTGATCGTCGTGGCCGCGTTGTTCATCGGCCTGTTCGTGATGGGCGTTTACAACAAGCTCGTCACGATGCGCAACCGCTACAAAAACGCCTACGCGCAGATTGACGTGCAGCTCAAGCGCCGCTACGACCTGATTCCGAACCTCGTCGAGACGGCCAAGGGCTACATCAAGCACGAACGCGAAACGCTCGAAGCCGTCACCGCGGCGCGCAACATCGCCTACGCCGCGTCGAAAGCCGCCGCCGCCAATCCCGGCGACGCCACCGCGATGAAAAGCCTGGCTTCGGCTGAAACCGGCCTCGGCGGCACGTTGAGCCGGCTGATGATGGTTTCCGAAGCAGTATCCCGACTTGAAGGCGAACCAGAACATGATGCAGCTCACCGAGGAACTGACCTCGACGGAAAATAAAATCTCCTTCGCGCGGCAGGCTTACAACGATTCCGTGATGACCTACAACACCGACCGCGAAGTGTTTCCGAGCAACCTGATTGCCGGCATGTTCAACTTCGGCGCGGCGGAATTGTTCGTCATAGACAAGCCGGAGCAAAAGGACGCGCCGAAGGTTTCGTTTTCGTAAAAATTCGTAGCAGCCGACGTGACGAGGCTCTGAATTCTCACACCAATTTGAATTGAGCCTCGTCACCTCGGCTGCTACAAGAATTCAAATGGATTTCTTCGCAGCAACAGGACCGGGCCAGAAAAAAGACGAAGTGGCTTGTCATCTATTTTATCCTGGCGGTTGCGGCGATGATTGTCGCCATTTATGTCGTGTCGCTTTTGATTTTTTCCGGCGTTCAGGCGCACCAGCATCGTTTCAACGAGGAACAGCCGCAGCTTGAATTGTGGAACCCGCAAGTTTTCTCGGCGTCGCGCTCGGCACAATCGCCGTCATTTTGATCGGCAGCAGTTACAAAACCATGGCGCTTGTCCGCCGGCGGCAGCGCGGTTTCGGAAATGATGGGCGCGCGGCTCGTCAACCCGAACACGACCGATCCCGACGAACGCAAGCTGCTCAACGTCGTCGAGGAAATGGCCATCGCCTCCGGCGTGCCCGTGCCGCAGGTCTATGTCATGGACGAGGAGGACGGCATCAACGCCTTCGCCGCCGGCCACAAGCCCGGCGACGCCACCGTCACCGTCACGCGCGGCTGCATGAAACTTCTGTCGCGCGACGAATTGCAGGGCGTCATCGGCCACGAATTCAGCCACATCCTGAACGGCGACATGCGGCTGAACCTGCGGCTCATGGGAACCATTTTCGGAATTCTTTGCCTCGCCATCATCGGCCGCATTCTTTTGCAAACCGCGCGCGGCGGCGGGCGCGGTCGCGGACAAAATCCGCTGCCGATTCTCGGGCTTGCGTTGCTGATCATCGGCTACATCGGCGTTTTTTTTGGACGGCTCATCCAGGCCGCCGTCAGCCGCCAGCGCGAATTTCTCGCCGACGCCTCGTCCGTCCAATTCACGCGCAATCCGGGAGGCATCACCGGCGCGCTGAAAAAAATCGGCGGCTTCGGCGAAACAGGTTCGCGCTTGAGCCACGCGCACTCCGAGGAACTGTCGCACATGTTTTTTGGCAACGGCGTCAGCGAACCGTTCATCGGCCTGCTCGAAACCCATCCGCCGCTCGCGGACCGCATCCGCGTCTTTGATCCGAATTTCGACGGAAAATTTCCTTATGTTCGCTACGACGGGCGCGACCAGCCGCCTGAAGAAATTTCAAAACCAAAGCGCCAGCAGATGCCAAACATTTTCGGCACCGTGCTTGGCGGCGCAATTCTCGCTTCGGGCGACGAGGACAAACCGCCCGTCATCAGGTCGCACTCCGTCCTGCCGAACATCGGCAATCCCACACCGCTGCATCTGGAATATGCCGAGAAAGTTGCGCGATTCGCTGCCCGACAGCGTGAAAGCCGCCGCGCGCGAACCGCTCGATGCCGTTGCCTTGATTTATGCGATGTTGTTGAGTCCGGACGAAACACAACGCGCAACGCAGCTAGCCGAACTCGCCAAACGCGTTGACCCGGCGATGGTGCAAAAAACCGCCGCGCTGTTCCCCGACGTTTCCCAGGCCGCCGCGCACGCGCATCTGCCGATGGTCAATCTCGCACTCGGCACGCTCCGGCATTTGACCGCGGAGCAATACGAGCAATTTTCGCAAACGCTTGAATGGCTCATCGGCAGCGACGGGAAAGTTGAACTGTTTGAATTTGTCCTCCAAAAAATCGTCCTGCACCACCTCGCGTCCGCAATTCGGCCAGGCGCCGCGCGTGATGGTTCAATTTTATACCCTCAAGCCGCTCGTGCCGGATTGCGCTGTCGTGCTTTCCGCGCTGGCAAACGTCGGCAGCGACGATGCCGGCGAAATTCAAAAGGCTTTTGAAACCGGCGCGCCGTATTTGCGCGCGCCGGACGATGGCGATTTGAATTTGTTGCCGAAGGAACAATGCGGCGTGAACCAAATTGACGCCGCGCTCAACCGCCTCGCGCAGGCGTCGCCGATCATCAAAAAGAATCTGCTCGAAGCCTGCATCCACACCGTCGGCGCGGACGGCGTGATTCTGGAAGCGGAAGCCGAACTGCTCCGCGCCATCGCCGACACGCTGGACTGCCCGATGCCGCCGTTCGTGGCGACGGAAAAAATGGATTGATGGTTAGGTGGATAATTGGATTGTTGAACGGAAGCCGCTGCCCAATTATCCATCAATCCAATAATCCACAAATCAAATTCTTACTCCCGCACCGCTGCCTTCAATTGCGACTTGAACGCTTCCACAATTTTCACATGTGCGGCATTGACCTCCGCGTCCGTCAAAGTTTTTTCCGGCGAACGATAGGTGAACGCATACGCCAGACTCTTTTGACCTTCCGGCACATGCTTGCCGCGGAACACGTCGAACAACTCCAGCGTTTCAAGATTCGTAGGCTTGGCCTTCTTGACAGTTTGCAAGACAGCTTCATGCGTTGTGGCCTCCGGCACCAACATCGCCACGTCGCGGCGGATGGATGGGAATTGTGGCAGCGTTTTGAACGACTTGGCCGGATTCCGCCGCGCGAGCAGTTGATCCAGATTCAACTCGGCAAGAAATACCGCGTCGCGTAAATCGTATTTCTTTGCCAGCGCTGGCGAAAGCTGGCCCAGTTCACCAAGCGGCAATTTTCCGCCGAGCGCAATCGTCGCAGACTCCAGAAACATCGCCGAACTTTCAGCACACCTCGTGAACACCACACCGCGAACGCCAAAATGTTCAAGAAATTCCTCAACCACACCCTTCAAATCAAAAGCGCCGAACTTCGCGTCGCGGTCAACGCCGCTCCAGAAGGACATCGCGCGCTGGCCGGTCAATGCAATGGCCACACGGCGCTCTTCCTTTGTCGCGCCGTTCTGCCCCGTGAACACGCGCCCGATTTCAAACAGCGCCACGTCATAATTCTTGTGACTGACGTTATGCCGCAATGAATGAATCAATCCCGGCAGCAGACTCGGCCGCAACACATCCATGTCGCTGCTCAACGGATTGGCCAGCGCGACCAATTCGGCACTCGACACCCGGCACTCGGCACTCGAAACCAAGGTTTGTCCCTGCGCTTCGTTCAGGCCGAGGCCGGCAAGAATGCGGCGCGCTTCGGCAATCTGGTCATAGACGGAATCAAATGCGTTCGAGCCAATCGCCCCGCGCGGCGGCGTTGCGGGAACTTTTTCCACGCCATAAAGCCGCTCGACTTCCTCAATCAAATCCACCTCACGTTTCAAATCCACACGCCACGATGGAATCTTGAAAGTGCAGACACCGGGCGATTGCTCCGTCACGGCCAGCCCCAGTTTGGTGAGAAACGAAATCTGATCGGAATGGGAGATGCCGACGCCCAATAAATCTTTCGACTTCGAAAAATGCAAAGTGATTTGCTTCGGGTCGGCTGGTTTCGGATAAACGTCCACGACGCCTTCCGCCAACTCGCCGCCGGCGGTTTCCAAAATCAATTGCGCCGCGCGCTGGCTGGCCCAATCGCAAATGCCCACGTCTGCGCCGCGCTCGAAGCGGTAGCTTGATTCGCTGCGCAGACCGAGTTGCTTGCTAGTCCGACGGATGTTCACTGGCGAGAAATAAGCGCTCTCAATGAGCACATCCACGGTCTGGTCGTTGATTTCTGTGTTGGCGCCGCCCATGACGCCGGCGAGCGCGATGCCTTTGGTTTCATCGGCAATCAAAAGCATTTCGTTCGTGAGCGTGCGTTCCTGATCGTCGAGTGTCTTGAATTTTTCACCGGCAGCGGCGCGGCGAACGACAATAGTAGGACAGGCGTCCCGCCTGTCCGGGGCAGGCGAGACGCCTGCCCCACTTTGAAGCAGATGATAATCAAACGCATGCAGCGGCTGGCCGATTTCCAGCATGACGTAATTCGTCACGTCCACCACGTTGCTGATGCTGCGGATGCCGACTTTTTCCAACGTGTTTTTGAGCCAATCCGGGCTTGGCCCGACTTTGACGCCTTTGATGACCCGTGCCGTGTAACGCGGGCAAAGCTCCGCGTCTTCAATGCGGACGGCGACGCAGTCTTGGACGTTGAATGTTGAATGTTGAATGTTGAATGTTGGAACGCGCAGCGCATTCCCCGTCACCGCCGCAATTTCACGCGCGATGCCGATGACACTGTTCAAGTCCGGCCGGTTCGGCGTGACTTCCAAATCGTAAACCACATCACCGCCAGCGCGTCCAAGATATTCGCCGAACGGTTTTCCGATGGGCGCATCAGCGGGCAGAATGAGCAGGCCGTCCACTTTGTCCGGCAGGCCGAGTTCCTGTGGCGAACACATCATGCCCTGGCTCGTGATGCCGAAAACTTTACGTTCCTTGATGACGAAAGGCTCTTTGTCGCCTGGCTTCAGCGGCAACGCGAAGTTCGGCAGGATGAGCGGGACTTTGTCGCCGGGCTTGTGATTTTGCGCGCCACAAATGATGGTGCGCTCGCCGGTGCCATCATTGACCTTGCAGACGGATAGCTTGTCCGAGCCGGGCACAGGGTTGCGCGTGAGGATTTGGGCGATGACGATCCCCTCGAATGCGCCGGAGATTTTCTGCACACCCTCGACTTCGAGGCCGAGCATGGTGAGCCGCTCGGTCAATTCCTCGGGCGACCAGTTGAAATCAACGTATTGCTTAAGCCAGTTAAGGGTGACTTTCATTTCGGAAAATTAAATGTTCCCAAACCAATTTTCGTCCACGGAGATTTTTTCAATCAACTCTGTGGTAACTCCAAGTTTTAATTCCTTTAATTTGTCAGCCAACAAATCGCCGTCAATTAAATCAATCGGCGGTGCGCCATCGCGAACGGCTTCTTTGATTGCGTCGCGTGAAAATGTTCCAGTGGTGATGAATAAACCCTTGTCGGCACGGCCAACCATCGCGCCGCGAAAGTCGCGAATTTCGTTTGAAGGAATAACGCCTTGCCATTTCTTACACTGAAAAACCACATGGAAATTTATGAAGCCGTGAATTCGAGCGATGCCTTTGCCGTCAATGCCACCGTCACCGCTGCGACCAGTGACTTCAACTTGGATGAAACCAGATTCGCGGAGCAAGCGTTGGATGAGTCGCTCGAAAGCGTCAGCAGAAAGTTTTTTTGTCAGTACGTTGTGAAGCTCGCCGCGCCACGACTGAACTTCTTCCGGTTCTTCTGCATCTTGCGCATTCGCATCTTGAGATGGCTTCGGCGAGCGCGATTCTCGGTCTTTGCGGACAGCGTCTCGAACAAATCGTTGAACTTCTTTTGGCTCAACTTGAGCGACGGATTCCGCCTTCTTCGTTAGCGCCCAGATTCCACGGCTGGATATTTCCAGAAGCCCGAATTTTTTGAGATAGGTTCGCGCCCAAGCCAGTTGGTATTGGACTTCCGTCTGATTGGTAGATTCCGGGTCGTGCAAAACTCCGAGCACATCATCCGGCATTTTAAGAGTCTCAATGACCTTTTCGTAAATTTCATCAATTGACCCTGAGCCGCCCAATTCGCGAAGGGCGCCAATAACAGGATTCATCAACTGATCATAGCGGGGAATTTTAGTCATAACGATTTTGCCAGCGGCAGAATGTCGTTGAAGTGTTTATCGCAATGTTCCAATTCCAGTCCATGAGTCACGGCACACGCCGCAGTAACAATGTCGCTGATGGGAACATTGATTCCTTTCTCCCGACAGCGCAGCGCCAGTTTTGAAGCCAATTTCCAAACTGGTGCGTCCACCGGAATGCGCTCGATTTCGTCTTCCATTTCAGCCAGCTCCCGCTTTTCTTTCGCGCCACGCACGCCGTGCCATAATTCGACCAAAGTGATGTCACACCAAGCCGCTTCGCCGCTCAAAACCAGCACTTCAATGTTGTCGCCCACTACGGACTCGCGGTCGCGGAGGTATTCAATCCAACTGGATGTATCAATAAGCCTCATCGGACTTTGGCAATATCAGCAGCTCGCATCGCCTTCAAGTCTGCTTGCGTCATGAAGTCGCGGAACTGGCCGCGCACGCGGGCGTTCAACTTTTCCAACCGCTTAAGGCGATTGAACCTTTCCACGGCAGTCACCACTGCTTCGCGCTTGGTTTTCGCGCCAGTGAATTTCATGGCTTCTTCCATCGCCAGTTCAGGAATATCAATTGTTGTTTTCATGCTTCTAAAATACTTTGATTTGGAATCCTGTCAATTGTCATTTGGAATCTTAAAATTGTTTCAAGAACCGCACGTCGTTTTCGTAGAAGAGGCGGATGTCGTTGATGCCGTAGCGGAGCATGGCGATGCGTTCGATGCCGAAGCCGAACGCCCAGCCGGTCCAGACGGCAGGATCGTAGCCGACGTTCTCGAACACCTGCGGATGCACCATGCCGCAGCCGGCAA
>CAWHCL010000003.1:0-88975 GCA_963827815.1 uncultured Verrucomicrobiae bacterium
GCGCGTAGGGCAGCAGATAGCTGATGCCGTCATCGGCAATTACTTCGAGCGCGGCGATGTTGGGATCACTGCCGATGCAGGGATTTTTACGCGGGCTAGACGCTGATATGGCGGGCGGTTGTTCGCTGGTGTTCGGTTGGCTTGATTTCATGGCTGCTCCTTTCGGTGGTTTCGATTGAAAGTGATCGGGCAATGCGCTGGCGGAATCGTTTCATAAAACGATTGCCGCGCTGCAAAATGGTTTGGAGAAAGTCCCGTTGCGGCATGGCCTCAACCGCCGCCAACCGCGCACTGGAATGGGTGACATGCAAACGCAATAATTCCGAATCATCGGTAAAGACCTGGCAACGTTCGCGCCCGCGCGAGATGCTGACGTAAAATTGTTCCTGATTGATCGCGGGCAGCGAACGCGACGAGGCGACCAGTAAAACTTCATCCACGGTCTTGCCCTGGGCGGCGTGCGACGTGACGGCGTAGCCATGCGTGAAGGTGCGATAATTCAGCAGGAATCACCCGGCCATCGGCCAGCACCACCGAATCGCCCTGAATCGCCCGCACTTCGACGAGTTCGCCATTGATAAATCGTTTGCCGGCCGTGTTAGCTTGCAGCAACAGCTTGTCCCCGGCGGCGATTTTTAATTTCCGTCGCTCCCCCACATCGCAGGCGATGCCCGCCCCCAATGGGAAAATGTTTTCGGCACCATCCGTGTGTTGAACTTTGATCGAATCATTCTCAACAGCGACTACTGACACCGTTTCATCTTTATCAAAGCCGTGCGTTGTCCGATGAAAATGGATGGCCATGCCGGGACGGTATTGCCGCGCATCGCGCTTCTGTGCTTCGGTCCACGACAATGAATCAAAGACCTGAAATTCTTTTTCCTCACTGGCCAGCCGACCTGATGTTTTCAAAGCGGTGCGGATTTTTTCCGTTACCGCCTCGATTTCATTCCACGTTGGTGCAACCAGCAGGGCGGATTTGTTTTCCGCCAACGCCTTCAAATATGACTTCGCTGCCGAGTCGTGAATGTTGCCGTCTGAAAATTCTGCCACTGCACCCATGCGTTCCAGTTGAGCAAACGCCTCCAGCGTCCGCTTCTGCGCCGCCAGTTCCACGGCTTTGCGATACGCTGCCTTGCGTTGCCGACGGATGGCCGTCAACTGGCCAGATTTGAAATTGGAATGCCGTTCCAAAATGCGCAGTGCATCGCCACGCGCTACCGAAGCGTGCTGCCCTGTGTCGCCGGACAAAATGATGCGCGCATCACGCGCGCAATCGAACAGCCGTTTCATGTCGTCTATCCCCACCGCCCCGGCTTCATCCAATACAACCAACTGACGGGCAGACAGGACCGGTTTCGTCAGCAGGAGGCTTTGCAGCGTCTTCGCCTCGAATCCCTCTTTGCGCAAAACATCCGTTGCCGCCGCCGTTGGCGCGCAGAACAGCGGTTCAATGTTCGCTTCTTTGCAGGCGGCAACCAATTCGCGCAATGCCGTGGTTTTGCCACTGCCGGCCAGACCTCGCAGGCCGGTGATGCGGTCACTGGTGCGTAGGACATGGTAAATCGCGCGGCGTTGATCTTCGCCCAGCCAGTCCGCAGGCCGGAAACCGGGATGTATCGGCGCAACGGCATCGCAAGCCGCATTGACCGTCTGAATCAAATCCAGTTCCGTTGCCAAAATCTGTGGCGTGGATAATCCACGCTCGGTTTTGACCAGATGAGCCGAATGCTTTGCCGCCTCTTTCAATGCCGGCAAATCCATTTCACCCGGATGTTGTGCCAACGCCACGCTCAACAGTTCATGCTCTGGCACGACCGACTTGCGCTCGAAGACATGGGCGACGGCGTAATTCATCGCTTGGTTTTCCGGTTCAAACCGCCGGACCTGCCGGACAGGTTGAACCGACGCGGTGAGTTTTTGCAGCGCCTGCAATTCATCCGGCTGCAATTGCGCCAACTGCTGCTCGCGAACCTCGGCGGTCGAGATGCCCTTGATCTTTTTCGCCCGGCTCTGATGCACCGCCAGGGCAATGGCGTTATTCGATAATTTGTGTCCCAGCTTTTGTTCCAGTTCCCGGACCACCGCGTCACGTTGCTGGGAGCGCTTGGAAAATCTTTTTACCACCGCATCGCTCACACCCTCGATTTCAAAGCCGTGTTTCGCCGGACGAATGCGGTAGCCAATCTGTTGAACACGCTTCGCCAGTTCATTGCGATAAACTGCCGTGCCGTAACGGATGGCGTCATACATTCCGCCTGCTTGCAGGGCTTTCCAGCGCTTTTCCGTTTCATCAAACGTGGCGTTGAATACGGTAAGGTGTGTGTGCAACAGCGGGTCGAGCGCCCGACTGCTCGTGTGTGTGAACGCGGCGGCGACCAGATTGCCGGTGTTGCGGTCACGCTGGTTGCCCTGCTTGCGAACTCTGGTAGCGGCAAAGGTTTCAAGTTCACGGAACGCAATACGCGTCGCCTCTTCATGTGCCGACACCAGCCGGTCGTCATCCATCGTCACCGCCAGCACCGAAACTGATTTCGGTGCGGAACAGGTGAAATCATAAAAGACGCGCCGCTGATTGGTTTTTTCCTGCCGCAACGTCAGACGTTCACCGTCATTCGGATTCTTGTTTTCGCACAGCGCGTGAAATTGGTCACGAGTGACTGCATTGTTTAACCCCAGCCGCTCCGCGCCAGCACCGATCCACTGGCCGGGCCGGATTTCACCAGCGGCGTAGTAATCGTTCTGTGCCAGATGCTCGTCGAAGTAGCCTTCGGCATCCGCCAGATTTTTCTGTGCGACGGCTGTGAACATAACGCGCGATATTAGCGGTTTTTCAAATGGCGTTATGCCCCGTTGGCACAATCGTTATTTTCTTTCCGTCATTCATTTTTCGTTTGGTCATTTTGCCTGAACCCATCGGGCGCAAGGTGTGCCTGACACACGAACCGCGGTTCAACCGGGGAACCAAGACCGATTCCGGTTTCTTGTCTGGCAGTTTGCCAAAACTTTCCCCCGTTGAGGTGTATGTGATACACCAAATGCACTTGGCCGATGGTTTTTTCCATTCGCCAACCAGTTTGGCAGAGAAGAAGCCCGTTTTTGTGCAATCTTTACACAAAATGAAGCCTCACTTTTTGTCTGTAAAAGCGCGTATATCCATTGATTTTATTGGGGATTATCACTTTCCATCCGGCAGAGCCTGAAATTTTGTTGTAGTTTTCGCATCGAAATGATGCTGAGGCCCGTATAAACGGTGAAGCTTGCAATTTATTTTTGGGTTGGACAGCCTTTGTCCATGCGACTTTGAGAAACTTGCTCGCAAATGGTGATTGACGAACTCATAATGCGCGCAGTGTCAGCCTGTGAATCCAACCATGACCAACGCAACCTCGCTTTCGACAGCGACGTGAAAGGACGGTTGTGATTATTTCCTCGCTACCACGGATGTCGCTTTCGACCTCAAACGATAGCTTGGCTCGCAAGTGTCTGCGGATTTGCCAGTATCGCGACGATCTCGTGCGCGATGACGCCCCGTTGTCAGGCGGGCGACAAGGTTTAGTTGGGTTTGCTCACCGTCCGCTCGATACTCGATCCGCCTGCGTTGCCGTTCTTCCCGCCGGGTTATCTCAACCTGACGACGTTGCAGCCTGCCGCGACATTGGCGCATCGCTGTTTTTCGTCGCTGGGGATGACCGTTGGAATGTTTGGTCACAAACACGCGAGCAGCCAATTCACCGGCAACTGCTCAAGACGAGCGAAGTTGAAAACTATTTCCGCCAGCACCGCGATCAATTTGCCCCCGGCGCAATCTTCCGCGCGAAAACTTGGCAACGCGCCGGCGAGGGCCAACAACTCGATTTCGTGGATGCCGATTTGCTCCCGATGCTGGAACGCGACGCAGGCCTGCGTTTGCGGAATCTATTCGAGCGCATGGTGGCCACAACGATGGATTTCCTCGACTGGAAATCCGTCCCCGACAACGACGAAGAGGCGCATTGGCTGACGAAGACGAATTTCTGGCTGCTTGCCGCCAAGCTGCTTCACGACAAACGTGTCCCCAGGTTCATCAATCTTGACTTCGGTGACGTGCGAACCGTTTTTGCTCGGATCGCATATCACTACGACCGCAATAACCCGAATCCGCCCAAGATCAATGGCCGATTGCGCGCATTGCAGGAAGCCGCGCGACTGGTCGCCGCACCGCCGCATTTTCGCAACATCAGCGCCGAGACGCTTGGCGTGCTTTACGAGGAGGCGCTCATCAGCCCCACGACGCGTAAGCTGCTCGGCACGCATCGCACTCCGACTTATCTCGTAGATTATATGCTGGCTAGGCTCGGAGGCTGGATTGAGGAGTTGGGCCACAAGCGTTGTCACATTTTTGAGCCAGCCTGTGGCCACGCGCCGTTTCTTTCCGGCGCGCTTCGGCTCGTGAGTGATATGCTTCCCGCCAGCATTGCTGACGACCCAAATAAGCGTCACGATTTTCTCAAAGACCATCTGCGCGGCTGCGACAGCGATTCCTTCGCGTTGGAAATCGCCCGCCTTTCACTCACGCTCGCTGATATTCCTAACGAAAACGGCTGGGTGCTCAACGACGGCGACATGTTCGCGGGTTCGACACTCGCCAATGAAACGAAATCCGCCTCGGTGGTGCTCGCAAATCCGCCGTTTGAAAGTGAACAGGCAGCAAAATTTCTCCAACGCACCGTGCCTGCGCTCCAACCGGGCACGGTGTTCGGATTCGTCCTGCCGGTCAATGAACTCACCGGCGCGGCCTGCGCGGCTGTCCGCCGGCAACTGCTCGCCGAATGTGAAATCAAGGAGATTAGCGTTTTTCCTGACCGGATGTTTAAGTTCGCCAGCGTCGAAACAGGCATCGTGCTTGGTCGTAAACATGAAGCAAAAAAGCCCGCAGTCGCGGCGGGTATCCGCTTCCGACGGGTGCGCGAATCGAAGATGGTGGATTTTCGGGAGCGGTATGATGACTCATGGCGAGACGTGGTGGATACGGCATGGCTGACGACTAAAAACGATTCTCGATTAGTTGTGCCCGATTTGCGACGAATTTGGGATTCTACCAAGAGTAGCAAAAAGTTCATTCATTTGGTCAATATTGGCCAAGGCTTCAGTCACAAATCTGGAGTTCCTGAAACCGAAATAATTTCGAGTTCGGAGAAAGATGGATGGAGCAAAGGTTTCACGGGCATTGAGGGATCTCCGGACACCCATCTTCTGCCGGAGACAAAGTGGCTTAACCTTTCCAAAAAGAAAATCCTACGACCGCGTCACGGTATTTCCTCTGGCATTCCACAAGTGCTGCTCAATTATGCGCCGGTTGATCGTGATATATGGCGATTAAAGGCATTTGTTGATCCTATTGGCCGTCCAGCGACCAGCCGTCTGTTGCTCGTTCGCCCGAAGCGGCAAGAGCTTTCGTTAAATTGCCTGTGGGCACTTTGCAATTCGCCATTAACGAATGCTTATACTTACGCGTGGGCGAGCAAGCGTGACATCACAGCCGGATTGATGCGCGCAATGCCCGTGCCGGATTTGAATTTCAGCAACCTCACTCGATTGGAAGCTGCCGCGTGCGCTTACCTTGATGCGGCAAAAGAATTCACCGCCATCTACCAGCAGCCTCTTGCGAAAGCCAAGTCGGGTTCGCCCAAGAAAGCGCTACCGAAACAGACCGCCAGCGACCAAATGCACCTCGGTCTTCCCGGCCAACTTAGCGACGAGGAAATTGCCACAGCAAAGGAGCGGTTACGCGCGTTACACTGGCGGGTAGATGCCGAGGTGCTTCGACTTTACGCGCTGCCACCGGAATTGGAGCGGGAACTTCTCGACGCCTTTGACGGTGTGCCGCGCGTTGGTGTGCCGTTTGAGCAGGCGCGCTATATCCCGCGCGAATTCCAGGATGTGTTCACGCTGGACGAATTCCTCCGTATTACGGACGAGTGGGATGCCACGGAAGCCCGCCGATGCAAGCTCATCGAGAAGCGCATCAAAACCGGCAGCCGCACAAATGAGGAAGAAAAAGAATTACGGCAGTTGCAACGGCTATTAATGTTGCACCGCCGCTTATACGCGCCGCTTCCAACGGCGGAAATCAAGGCGCTCACTAAACGGCTCAAGGAGGAAAGGGCGCTGGTGTGAGCGGCAACTACCCATTCGTTTATCCAGCGCAGCCGCATGTGCGAAAGCACGGCCCGATGGGTTATTCAAAATACGGCTACTACCGCAACTGGCTGCGTGACGAATTCGTCTTCACCTGCGTCTATTGTCTCCGCCGCGAAACGTGGGCGACGCTAAAACGGGATTGGGAACTTGACCATTTCGTTCCAAAGTCCATTCATCCCGAAGGCAAACTGGACTACGACAACTTGGTTTACGCTTGCAGCACTTGTAATCGTTCAAAGGCAGCGCATTTCGCGCCCGACCCATGTAGGCTGGCTTACGGTGATTGTGTGGCGGTTGACGACAACGGCGAAATTCGTCCGATCCAAAACAGTAGCGAAGGCAAGAATTTGATTGAGGCAATCGGTCTGGATGACGAAGATTACAACGAATTGCGCCGGGCCGTCTTTGAATTGCGTGACAACCTACCAGTAGGCAGCAAACCGTATTGCCGTTGGTTTGGTTTTCCAAACAACTTGCCTGACCTTTCCAATGAACTCGTTCCACCGCGCGGTAACAAGAGACCAAGTGGAATTGGTGATTCCTGTTACGAGCGCGCCAAACGGGGGCAACTGCCAAAATATTACTGACCTGTCCGCCTAGTTGCTTGAAATAATCGGCGCTTTGACTGGCCGGCTTGCTTCCAGGTATTCAGCAACCGGCCAGACAAATCGCCTCAAGTGAAACCTAGACGGTCGCGCACTCATCGGTCGTTCTAAAACCGCGCTCAACTCCGCCGTCGTCCGTTCATGCCACTCCCGACCTGCTCCGTTTCGCTGCCGGTTTCAGATCGCCCGTTCAGTGCTTGGAAATTTGCACATCAATGCGCCAATTTTAATACGTTCAATCGAACGCGATTTGTGGCGGCTTTCTGGAATAGGAAAGCCGGTAATTTTGTTAGACACCATCCCCTTCCGAGTTCGGAAGGCAAAAATGAGGCCTGTCAGCACGCGGCAAGTTGCGGCAAATGGCGGCAACGAACTTGCCGCTATTTGCCGCTATGACCGGTGAAATCTTGCCGCCACTTGCCGCCATTTGTCACCGGCAGTTGCCGGGATTTGTCGCCATTTGCCGCAGTGATCGGTGCTGTTTCATCGCAATTAAACCTTCACCTACTCCTTACCGTCGAATGGCTCCGGTGGATTATCCTGTGCGTTGATGACCGAAATGGCACAACGAAAACGCGGCGGCAGGGCGTATCACAGCGTTCTGGAACCACACTTTGATTTCATCCATCAGCAACGCCAGCGGCGCAAAACGTGGCAGGAAATCGCCGATCTTCTGTTCAGCGAAAAAGGCATCCGCGTCACGTTCTATGCACCGTATCGCTTTTACCGGCGCAGATTAAAAAGAGCGGCGAAACCAAATTGGGAAAATTCAGCCGGCGAAATCCAACCCGCCAACCCAGCCAGCCAGCCGCCATCGCGTCCGGCACCGTTGCCAAAGCAAAACACGTTCAACCGTCCAAACATAAAAAACATTAACCCCGACCAAGAGTTCACATGAATACCATCAAACGCATCCACATCAATCCCCAGTCCAAAGGCAGCCTCGGCAAAAGTTTCGAGGCTGAGTTCCGCACCGCCTGGCTGGATTATCACCAAATCATCTGGAATGGCTCCGACCTCGATGACCGGCACCATTCCTTTTTTGACCGGCATCCCAAACAGGTGCAGTCCTACACGCTGGGCAACGACGACGATAGCAAATCCACCCTGCTGGGATTGTTTCGTAATGTGTCGCGCAGTAGCGCGCCGGTTCACGTCATTGACTGCCGGGCGCAGGCCGACGGTCTCATCGTGCAGGCATTGGAATCATTGCAACTGCTCGACTCGCTCGCGACGCAGGGCATCCGGTTCACATTTTTTCTGTTCCCCAGCGAGGACACCGAGAGCATGAACAATCTGCTCGACCTGTTTTATTTTGCCGGCGACCGCGTGGATTACGTCGTGGTTCACAACCCGGCCAAGGTCAGAACCAACCTGTTCAAGAAATCCAACATCGAAGCCGAGTTGAAAAAATTCGGGGCGAAGGAGTTGACGTTGCCGGTGGTGACTTCCATCACGTTGCTGGCCATCAAACGCGCCGAGGCCAAGGCGGGCCGCAAGTTGAGTTTTGCGGAAGTGGCGACGCCCGGAGCCCCGCATTTGGAATTGATGCTGGCCGGTGAAATGCAATGGGCGATGCAGCAAATGTTCCGGCAATACGATGCCATTGCCGATTTGCTGGTGCCGTTGGAACAGGTGCCGGAGGTCGAACCACAGCCGGAACCGGAGGCGAAACCGGCCCGCTCTAAACAACCGATGCTCAATTTGGGCGAATGATTTTATGGACAAGAATGATTTGGCGGCGTTGCTCGTCGGCGCACCAGCCGACGAAGTGGATCGGATTCACCGGCTGTTATACGAATGGAGCGTCGGGCCGGACAACAGTTTTCCGGTGCAACTGGCCTTGTTGACCAAGGCGCAATGGCGCGTCGCCGCCAATCTGCCGCGCCTGATGAATGATGCCAGCAAACTGATTGAAAAACATCTGGCCGAATACCGGCGGCAGACCGGCGCGCTGGTCGCAAATTTCGATGACACGACCAGTTCGACCATCGCGGCGTTTGACCAATCGGTTGCCAATCACAGCGAAGCCATCAAACAAGCCGTGGCCAAATCCAACGGCCATCTGGTTGAAACCGAAAAAGCCGCCCGCCAGGTTAAATTTGAGTTGGAACACGGCAACGCCTCGCTAAAAAAGGCGTTGGATGAAGTCAGGAAAGAACTGATTGACGAACGGTTTCGCCTGATTGAGGCACAAAAAGCATTGGATGCCAGAATGTCGTTTCAGGCGTGGTGGGGACAGATTCTCTGGAGCATCGGCGAATTGCTTTTCGGCTTCGGCATTTATTTTCTTTGGACGTATCGGCGGTGACAGAATCAATGGACTCACGATGGGCTCAATGGACTCATTCACATGCCGGGCGACAAATTTGTTCCGGCGTGCCGCCATTATGCTGGTGACGCGATGATCATTTTGCATCCGCACGGGGAGGATTCCGGCGCGCTCGCCTCGTCCATGGTATGGCTCGCCTGCGCCTGTCAAGGTTGTCCGATAAATTGTGTCTGGCGCTGCGCGCCGGTGGTTCGGTTTGCGGCTCCACCGTTGACAGGCGCAGGCGAGCCAAAGACGTGGCTGGTTAGGCTTTTGCGCCGGGATTGCTGGCCGGAGTTTTGGGAGAATTTTGTTTACCGCAGCGGGCTGCGCGTTGAGTTGCAACGCCGGCAAGCCGTGCTTGAGTTTAATGCTCGTGGGTAAATTCTTTTCATCGCGGCTGGAACTCGGCATCATCCGCGATGGTTTCCGGCATTAAGCGAAAATCGTTTCAGCCATGAGCGAACGCATCTTCATCAGCAGCGTGCAAAAAGAACTGGCGGAGGAGCGCCGGGCAATTCGTGATTTCGTTCGCGGCGACGCGCTGCTCCGGCGGTTCTTTGACGTTTTCCTGTTCGAGGATTTGCCCGCCTCCGACCGCCGCGCCGACGAGGTTTATCTCGACGAAGTCGGGCGCTGTCCCATTTACGTCGGGCTGTTTGGCCAGGAATACGGCTACGAAGACGCCACCGGCCTTTCGCCGACCGAACGCGAATTCAACCAGGCCACCACCCAGCGCAAACCGCGTTTCATCTATGTGAAAGGTGCCGACGACCATGGTCGTCACCCGAAGATGCGCGCCCTCATCGGCAAAGCCGGCGAACAATTGATCCGCCGCCGTTTCAACGGAATCGCCGATCTTACCGCTGCATTATACGCCAGTCTCGTTGAGCATCTGGAGCGCACCGGACATCTTCGCACCCGGCCCTTTGACGCCGCCGCCTGTCCCGATGCCACTCTCGCCGACATCTCGGAAGACAAAATAAAATGGTTTCTCGGCATTGCCGGTCGTGAGCGGCAATACCCGCTGCACGAAGACACACCGCCTGCCGAGGCGCTGGTTCATCTCAATCTGCTCGACGCCGGTCAACCGACTCACGCCGCCGTCCTCCTTTTTGGCCGTCAACCCCAGCGCTTCCTGCTCACTTCCGAGGTCAAGTGCATGCACTTCCACGGCACGGAAGTCGCCAAGCCGATTCCCTCTTACCAGATTTACAAAGGCACCGTCTTTGAACTCGTGGATCAGGCCGTTGACTTCGTCATGTCCAAAATTTCCCGCGCTGTCGGCACGCGCGCCCTTGGTCCACAGGCACCGGTCGATTATGAACTCCCTCACGAAGCCGTTGCCGAGGCTATCGTCAACGCCGTCGCCCATCGCGACTACACCAGCAACGCCAGCGTGCAGGTCATGCTTTTTGCCGACCGTCTCGAAGTCTGGAATCCCGGAGAACTTCCGCCGCCACTCACACCGGAGTCTTTGCGTGCGCCGCACGCTTCCATCCCTCGCAATCCGCTCATCGCCGACCCGATGTTTTTGGCCCGCTATGCCGAAAAAGCCGGCAGCGGTATTCTCGACATGATCGCCCGTTGCAAACAGGCTGGCCTGCCCACACCTGAGTTTCGCCAGGAAGGCGGCCAGTTCGTCCAGCGTCTGCGGAGACCCACCCCGGCAGTCACCCCGCAAGTCGCCCCGCAAGTGGATTCCGGTCGTAACCCGCTCAAAGAGCAATCATTACAAGAGCTCGCCATCGCACTTGGCCTGTCCGTTGCGCAAGTCACCCCGCAAGTCACCACGCAGGTTGAAAAGGTGTTGACCGCCACCGCCCATGAAGCCAGATCGCGGGAGGAACTCCAAGCGGCGACGGGTATGATTGACCGCGAGCATTTTCGGAAAGCCTATATTGAACCGCTGGTCACGGCGGGGTGGTTGGAACGCACCATCCCGGACAAACCCACCAGCCGCCTCCAGAAATACCGGCTCGCCGCAAAAGGCGGCGACTGGCTCGCCGACGCAGCGAAAAGAGGGACGAAATGATTGTTGGTTTCAAACCTTGATCATTGTCGCATCACTGCTTGGGAGTCAGAATGGCAGTCTGCCGCTCAAGAACATGTCGGCGTAGAATTCTTGCGTGACGAAGCTGACGGGCATCACTTCAAACATAATGCGAGCCTATTGGAGAAAAACTTGGGCATTTTCATTTGCCGGACATCTGTTTTAAAATACGATGCACACCAAATAAGGCATGTCTGCGGCGAATAAAAAATCTTTGAGCGAACGCGACATCTGCACAAAGTTCATCACTCCGGCACTTGTCAAAGCCGGGTGGGACGTGCAGGCGCAAATCCGTGAGGAAGTTGGATTCACCAAAGGCCGCGTTATTGTCTCTGGTCGCATCCACCAGCGGGGCGAAGCCAAACGTGCCGATTACGTGCTTTCATTCAAGCCCAACCTTCCGCTTGCCGTCATCGAGGCCAAGGACAATAACCACACCGTCGGCGCCGGCATGCAGCAGGCGCTGGGATATTCAGAACCTCTCAACGTGCCGTTCGTGTTCAGTTCCAACGGCGATGGCTTTCTGTTTCACGACCGAACCGTGAAAAACGGCACGGTGGAAGTCGAATTAACGCTGGAGCAATTTCCAACGCCCGATGAATTGTGGTCACGCTATTGCCAATGGAAAAAATTATCTCCGCCGCAGGCCGTCATCGCCGCGCAGGATTATTATCCCAGCTTGGCCAATAAATCGCCTCGCTACTACCAGCTCAATGCGATCAACCGCACCATCGAAGCCATTGCCAAGGGACAGAATCGCCTCCTGCTAGTCATGGCAACCGGCACCGGTAAAACCTACGTTGCATTTCAGATTATCTGGCGGCTCTGGAAGACCGGCCACAAGAAACGCATCCTGTTTCTCGCCGACCGCAATATTCTCGTGGATCAGGCTCGCACCAACGACTTCAAACCATTTGGTGCCGCGCTGACCAAAATTACCAACCGCCAAGTGGATAAATCCTACGAAATTTATCTGTCACTTTATCAGGCGGTGACCGGCAATGAGGAGGAAAGCAACATCTACAAGCAGTTCTCCCGCGATTTCTTTGACCTCATCGTGGTGGACGAATGTCATCGTGGCAGCGCGGCGGAGGAATCTGCTTGGCGGGAAATTCTTGAGTATTTTTCCAGTGCCACGCAAATCGGCCTCACGGCCACGCCCAAGGAAACCAAGGACGTTTCCAATATAGATTATTTCGGTGAACCAATTTTTTCCTACTCGCTGAGGCAAGGTATTGACGACGGTTTTCTTGCTCCGTTCAAGGTGGTGCGACTGGACATTGATAAAGATGTGCTGGGCTGGCGGCCGGAAAAAGATCAACGCGACAAGCACGGCAATGTCATCGAGGACCGCATCTACAACCAGCGCGACATGGATCGCACCCTCGTGCTGGATCAGCGCACCCGGCTTGTCGCCCAGAAAATCACCGGGTTCCTGAAAGCCACCGATCCGATGGCCAAAACCATTGTGTTTTGCGAGGACATTGATCACGCCGAACGCATGCGGCAGGCGCTGGTGAACGAGAACGCCGAGCAGGTCGCCAAAAATGCCAAATATGTCATGCGCATCACTGGCGATAGTCCCGAGGGCAAAGCCGAGTTGGATAATTTTATTCTACCGGAGGAGCGCTATCCAGTGGTCGTCACCACGTCCAAACTGCTCAACACCGGGGTGGATGCCCAGACCTGCAAACTCATCGTGCTCGACCAGCGCATCGAGTCCATGACCACATTCAAGCAGATCATCGGTCGCGGCACGCGTATCAACGAGGATTTCAACAAATTCTGGTTCACCATCATGGATTTCAAAAAGGCGACCGAACTGTTCGCTGATCCTGATTTCGATGGCCCGCCCATCCAAATATATGAACCGGGGCCGACAGACCCCGTGGAACCACCGGAAGACGGTCCTATTGTTGTTGATCCACCTCCTCCCGAACCGCCCGATGGCCGTATCAAATATGTCGTGGATAAAGTCGAAGTCATGGTTTTGCGCGAACGCGTGCAATACTTTGACAAGGATGGAAAACCCATCACCGAATCACTAAAGGATTACACGCGCAAGGCTGTCCGAAAAAACTTTGCGACTCTGGACGCGTTTCTTGATCACTGGAGCAACGCCCAGCAGAAGCGCGCCATCGTGGAGGAAATGGCCGAGCGCGGCGTGTTCTTTGATGCTCTCGCCGACGAAGTGGGCATCGCTTATGACCCGTTTGATCTTGTCTGCCATGTCGCTTTTGACCAGCCGCCACTGACACGCCGCGAACGGGCTGCCAACGTCCGTAAACGGAATTATTTTACCAAATACGGCGAGCAGGCGCGGCAGGTGTTGGATGCACTGCTCAATAAATACGCCGACGTTGGTCTGGAGCCGGTCGAATCGATGGAGGTATTAAAGGTTCAGCCCTTCAACCGCCTCGGCACTCCGGTGGAAATCGTTCGCGCCTTTGGCGGGCGGGAAAAATACCTGCAAGCGGTGCGGGAGCTGGAGTCGGAACTTTACCAGAAACCAACATGAGCAAAGACGCCAACATGGTTGCCTGGACCGAAGTCGAGACTGCTGCTGGCAAGATGTTCAACGTCTGGTCGGGTGGTGGTGAACTGGTGTGGGCCAAAGAATGTTGGGAGCATCTTTCCCAAGCGGGCCTGACCGGGAACACCACGGTCATGGAAACGACGGCCACTCATCTTCGCCTCGTGGCGTTAGCCCGTATCTATGAGGAGTTTTGTGGATGTGCTTGGGATGAAAACCCGGAAACAGACGCCCACACGCTGGCCGAAGATTTGGAAATTGACCCTGTCGCACTCGGAATTCTTGCTGCTGCTTCAGACAAGGATGACTTCGATGAAGCCAGCGATGACTACGAACTTCGCGAGGCGGCACTGCTGGCGGTCACTGATTCTATGCGCAGTGAAATCTTCGCCTGCTTGGCCAAAGCTTACGGTGGCGAGGTCCAACTGTGCTCCCGGATGGCCCAGACCAATCATTCACCCGATGAAGATGACGACGGCGATGAATTTGAAATCACCGGTCCTAATTCCACCGCATACGGATTCGTCACCGAAGGTTTTAGAAAATAAAAAATATGTCTCTCTCTAACACAGTTAAAACCATTCAGGACATCATGCGAAAAGATGTCGGCGTGGATGGCGACGCCCAGCGCGTCTCACAGCTCGCTTGGATGCTGTTCCTGAAAATTTTTGACGATCACGAAAGCGAACTGGAAGTCTTGCGCGACAACTACAAATCCCCTCTGCCGTCGCGCCTGCGCTGGCGGAGTTGGGCCGCCAATGCCGAAGGCATCACCGGTGACGAGCTGACCGACTTCGTCAACAACGACCTGTTCCGCAACCTCAAGAATCTAACCGCCACCACCGGCCGTGCCGCCGTGTTGCGCGCCGCGTTTGAGGATGCCTACAACTACATGAAGTCCGGCACGCTCCTCCGGCAGGTCGTCAACAAGATCAACGAGATCAATTTTAACTCCGCCAGCGATCGCCATCTGTTCGGCGACATCTACGAGCAATTGTTGCGCGACCTCCAAAACGCTGGCAACGCCGGCGAATACTACACCCCGCGTGCCGTCACCCAGTTCATGGTGGACATGGTCAATCCCCAACTCGGCGAAAAAATTCTCGACCCCGCCTGTGGCACGGGCGGTTTTCTCACCTGCACCATTGAGCACATTCGCAAGCATGGCGTCAAAACGCCGGCGGATGAGGAAATTCTGCAAGCCTCCATCTTTGGCGTTGAAAAAAAGCCACTGCCGCATTTGCTTTGCACCACCAATATGCTTCTGCATGGCATCGAAGTGCCGAGCCAGATTCGCCACGACAACACGTTGGCCCGGCCGCTCCGCGATTACGGCCCGAAAGATCGCGTGGATGTCATTATCACCAATCCGCCGTTTGGCGGCATGGAAGAGGACGGCATCGAGCAGAATTTCCCCGCCACCATCCGCACCAAGGAAACCGCCGACCTATTCCTAGTCCTCATCATGCACCTGATGAAAGACGGCGGGCGCGGCGCGATAGTGTTGCCCGACGGAACGCTATTTGGCGATGGTGTCAAAGCCCGAATCAAGGAGGATTTGCTGACCAAGTGCAATCTCCATACGATCGTCCGTCTGCCCAACGGAGTGTTCGCGCCATACACCGGCATCAAGACCAACCTGTTATTCTTCACCAAAGGTGAACCGACCAAGGAAGTTTGGTATTACGAACACCCTTATCCCGAGGGCGCAAAGTCCTACAACAAAACCAAGCCCATCCAGATTGAGGAATTCAAACCCGAAAAGGCATGGTGGAAAAAGCGCAAGGAAAACGAGCGCGCGTGGCGCGTGCCCATCGAAAAAATTCGCGAATCTGGCTATAACCTTGACATCAAGAACCCGACGATTGTTGATCCCGGCCATGCCGACCCGGACAAGTTGCTGGTTCAATACCAAAAAATTCGCGAGACCGTGCAAGCAACGCGCGAGAAATTGAAACGTGAATTGCAAACTGCCCTTGAACGCTGACGCTATGGATCGCGCTACGTTTTTCAAACATTTCGACCTGCTGGCCGACCAACCGGACGCAGTGGCCAAAATGCGCGAATTGGTTTTGCAACTTGCAGTGCACGGCAAAGTCGTATCCCAGAATCCAAAGGATGAATCCGCTGAAAAGTTAATAGTGAAAGTCCGAGCAGCAAAGGAACGACTCACGAAAGAATTACGCATTAAAGAATTGGCGGCGGAATTGCCGATCAAGGACGAGGACAGGAATCGCGCTATTCCCCAAGGATGGGCATGGGTGAAGTTGGCAGACATCTGCATAAAACTTGGTGCTGGGAGCACGCCACTTGGCGGCAAGCAGATTTACGAGAGGTCGGGAGTTAAGTTTCTCCGCTCACAAAATGTGTATAACGACGGGCTTCGTCTCGACGATGTCGCGTTCATCCCGCCAGCGGTTCACCAAGACATGTCGGGGACGTGGGTGCAACCCGGCGATATTCTACTGAACATCACCGGCGCTTCAATCGGTCGATCCGCCATCGTTCCAGATGATTTTGACGAGGCTAACCCCCATCCAAAACCTAATTAACGACCATGGCCTTGCTTTGATCAGGGATTTGATCTCTTTTTATTTTGCCCATGTAATTGCCGGCGTCCGTCATTTCATAAAGACCGCTTCACCCTGGGACGATTTTGATTTCACCCCAGGCAATGCACAGGACTATTTAATTTTTCAAATGGCTGTTCCCACCGGGCTTCTGGCTGATGATGGTCGGGCGGAAAAACTTTTCCGCGAGGCACTCATCGTCGCCAATGAATTATACGCCGATATTGATCCGAAGCTGACGACTTCGATTCCCTTGAATGTGTGGGCTGATCGGACCAATGCCGTGCCTCTTGCACTTTTAGCGGAAGGACAAGCTAAATATAAATGGCAATGCACAATCTATCCTGAAGTTGCCGCAGCCGTTCAAACTGTCTTTCGATTAGATAGCGCCCCGGATGACGCCCGCTTCATAATCATGGATGTCGGTGCTGGCACAGTCAACCTCAATGTGTTTTATCGCAACCGGCGTGGTCGACGTGTGGACTACTACGCCGCTTTGGTTGAACCTTTGGGAGCTCATCACCTCACCGACGAATTTAATGCCATCCAGTCGCTAGGGATGGATGAATTAAAGGCCAAATTACGAATAGCTGTTGCCAACCTTTTTCGTCGAGCGGTTCAATATCAGCCAAATCATGGAGCAGTTCACGGCCATCGAACTTGGGATCGAGCTCATTTTTTTATTTCTGGTGGCGGAGCGCACCTTCCAACCTATCGCCGTAGTTTTACCGATGGTTTGCGGGATGTTGGCATCCATCTACCAACACTGTTGAATCTCCCAGCTCCGTTGCATTTCGAGACGCCACCAGAAACAGAATTCGGACGCTTTGCAGTAGCCTATGGAATGTCTTTCTTTAAGCCCAACCTAGATCGGGTAAAATTACCACATGAACTTTATACCTTTGCTCAGCTTTATCCACCAACTGATGGACCGCCGGCGGCTTATGGGATCAATTGGGAAGACTGACTTGGTCGAAGGTTGAAATTAGATTTTATGGAATCGCTCTGGTGTCCAAGCAGATATTTTAAGTTTTTTGCGCCGGTTCTTAACCCCGCTGACAGTTCGATGGAGTTTCCGCGCAATTTCAGTGTCCGAAAATTTGCCAAGCTGGCAATCCTCCGATGGCGTCCAAAATGGGCGGCGTGAGGGATCGTTCAGTTTCAACTGACGGCGGCGAACAGAAACTGAGCCGAGCGGGTGTCCGGTGCGCTGCGCGACTGTTTCATCAGGCAACTTGCCCAAAAGGCGATCTTCCGTAGGTGTCCAACGCCGATGCCGTGAATTAGGTATTGAAAGTTTGAGTTTTCCCCGGCGAACTTTGACGGATTCAAGTGTGCGGCCTAGCCGTCGTGCGATTTCTTCGTCCGGCAGTTTGCCGAGCAAACTGATTTCCTTCTCAGACCAGCTTCTCCTTTGGCCATTGAACTTGGGAATGCCGAAGCTGATGCGCCGGGCTTGAATGGCAAATATCGTCCGGCCCAATTGACTAGCCAATTTGTCGTCCGGCAAGGTGCCGAGCAGTTTGTCTTCTGCCGGCGTGTAGGGACGGCTTTTTGCTTTGGGATCGGGGATTGCGCGTATGCCGAGCTTGGCCCGGCGTTGTCCGACCGCCTGCACCGAGCGATGGATGCGTTTGGCAATTTCCGCGTCTGGAATCCCGCCGAACAGGGCGTCTTCTTGAGCTGTCCAACCATTTGGAAAAACGCGCGGCATGGGCGGGATGCCAAGAATTCGGCGATGTTGCAGCACCGCATTGCGCGTGCGTCCCAAACGCATGGCAATCGCCTTGTCTTCTGCCGTGCCCAGGATTTTTTCTTCCGCCCGCGTCCATTTCTTAGATTTGTGCGGACGGAACGCCGGGATGTGAAGTGCGATACGCTGCCGCGCTACATCATGCACAGGCCGGCGAAACCTCCGGGCCAGTTCCTCGTCAAAATAGCGGCCCAACAATTTGGTTTCCCGCGCGGTCCAACGTCGTGGTGGCGTTACCAACCGGATGCGCCGCCATTGGCGTTCTTCGACAATTTCCTTGATGGTGCGTCCGATGCGGCGAGCAAGGACGGAGTCGGGCACTTTCCCAATTAGCTTCAGTTCAGCTATTGTCCATCGTGCTTCGCGGCGGTGTTTGATGGCAGCGGCCATTGATTGCAAATTTTGATTGCGCTGTTTGAACGTCATATACGACATCCAAATCTGAATCGTAAACCAACTTGTTTTGAAATTCCATGATGGAGTGGTTCTACGGTTATACCGTTTCCGCCGCCGCCATGTTTTGAAATTCCGTGGCGATTTCCGCGTGCTTCGCCTTCAGATACTTGGCCACCCGCGTGTTTTTCAGCAGGGCTTTGATATAGGTGGAGGCGGTTTGCAGGGTGAACATGTTTTCTTTGTAATTTTCGGTGATCGCTTTCATGCCGCTTTCCAGCGTCTCCATTTCCTGCTCCATTTTGGCAATGGATTCGGCAGTCATGCCTTTCTTCTTTTTTGGCTGGTCGGCGGACACCTGTAATTCCTTGTGCGTGACCAAAACCAGCCCCTCGGCATACCCGGCATGATAATTATTCGCGTCAATCATCAGCCGCGCAATTTCAACCTGCCGCTCGGCCGTCACCTTTTTCAGCAGTCGGAGGGATTTGGGCGGAATGGGTTTGTCTTTCAGCAATTCCACGGCTTCATGGCTGATGCCTACCAACAGATTCAACGAGGCTTTCACCCCCTGTGTTGAAATGTTCAGCGCCGCCGCGATGCGTTCCAGGCTCGCGCCGTTTTTCACGGCTCGTGAGATCATTTTGTGTTCCTGAATTGCCGGCAGCCGGCTGATGCGCGCGTTGTAGGTGAAACCTTCGTCGTCGTTGGCGATGATGCAGTCGGCGGCGGTCATTCCCAATTCCTTCATCGCATAGTGGCGCATGTGTCCGTTCACCAGCATGTATTTCCCCGGCTGGCCTTTTTGCGGAAACACCACCAGCGGCTCGACCAATCCCACGACCTTGAGGGAGGCCAGGATGGTTTCGTATCGGTTGGCTTTTTTGTGCGCTTCGGTGATTTGCCGCACCGGCAGGATGTTTTCCAGCAGCAGCCGGATTGTTTTCATCGCGAATCCAATTTTTGCGTTGCTCATGTGGTTGGTTTTATTGAGGGTGTTAGTTTAGACCAAAGAAATTTCGGCATCGTCTCCAGTGCTTCCGCCCGCAGCAGCGTCAGGAAATGCTCATCAGCCACCAGCTTGTTAAAGGCCGTGACCACGTTCAACAGCCGCGCATCGCAAATTCGAGATTTTTTAATCATCAGTTTCTGGCGCTCAGTTTCTTTGCGGAAGTTGGCCACAATCGTTTCGGCGCTGGTTCGACTGCTGCGCGGGCCATCTTTATTTTGTTTGCCCAGCAAACGCCGTTTTTCAATCAGTCGCCTGACCATGCGCAGGGACATATAATTCAGTTGTTTGCCCTCGTAGGCTTTCAGCAGTTCGCGCTGCATCTCCGGCGTGTCCGCTTTGGAAATGCCAATGGCGACCCACAACGGAATTTTTCCCGCGAGCGCCGCCTGGAGCAATCGCCCTTCGCCCGCCTTTTTCAAGGACAGCAGCCCGCTGACCATCGTGTCGGATATATCCAATTTCTCGCTGATTTGATGGTTGGTGTAGCCGTCGGCGCGCAACCGTTCAATCTCGCGAATCAAATCCATCGTCGCGGGATAACGGCGCGCGATGTTCTCCACCAAACTGCGGATCAACCGTTCCTCTTTCGAGATTTCCACCACGATGGCCGGAATTTCCAGATGGCCGAGCGCGATAAACGCTTCCATCCGGCCTTGGCCGCAGACCAGGTCATATTTCGGCCCCGCCGGTTCGTTCTCCGCCCGCAGGCTGACGGTAATCGGCATCTTCAAGCCCAGCGTCTTGATGCTGTTGACGATCACCTCGAATTTCTTCTGGTCGCGGTGGCGCGGATTCAAAACGTGAATCTCCGCAATGGGAATCATTATTACTTCATCATTCATATCGTTTCCTCCAGGTTCACGCGCTCCGCCATGCCGAAAAAATAATCCAGCGTGTCGCAGCGGTAGGTGTCCAGATAAATGCCGTTGACCTCGGCCACGCGCAGGTTTTCCCACGTCATGTCAATCGCCGGCAGCACATAATAATCGCGGATGCCTTCGTTCGTGGCGTCCATGCGCACGGCGATGGTGATGTCGGGCCGGGCGCTGGCATCCAGCCGGATCAGCCAGCGCGAGGAACCCGCGCCGGTCTCGGTATGCCGGCAGAGCACGATGGACACGCTCATTTCGTGGTTCACGTCCAGCAATTCGGTTTCTTTGTTCCAGACCGCGTGCGCGCCCAGCGCCGTGATTTTTTGGATGACCTCCGCCACCAGTTCTGGATGGCGTTTCCGCAGCCGCCGATTTTCCTCGATAAAGCTGAAATCAATTCCCGGATTATAGCCGATCATCCGGTAGGCGTTTATCAGTGTGCCGAAGCGATGACTAAAGGCCGTGCTCGATGGCAGGTCTTCCGCTGCGTCAATCAGGATGCCCGAAATGCGTCCGTGTTTCAGCAACACGGCGCGCAGATGTTCCAGCATCTCTTCATTGGTATATTTTCGGCTGCGGGCCAGAATGATTTCCTGCGCCTTCAGGAATAATTCTGGTTCGATGATGCCCGCGAAAACGCCGTTCGCTCGCACCCATTCGGACGGCGGATTATTGACATGCTTCTTTTTCAGTTTGCACGAAGTCCGGGAATAGACGTTGTTCCCGATGTATTTTTCGCTGGTCAGCACTTGATGCACTGTCCCCCGGTTCCAAGCTCGCCCGTAGTCCGTCAAGATGCCTTGCGCGTTCAATCCGGCGGCAATCTCGGATTCAAATTTCACGTCGGTGACGAACTCATGGTAAATCCGCCGCACGATGGCAACCTCCTCGTCCGGCCCGGCCACCAGCACCACGCGGTCGGTCTGGATGCTCTTTTGTTCACCCATTTTCAACTCACCCTTTTTCACGCCGTTCGCGTCCACCAAAACCCGGCGCAAACCGTAGCCCGCCGCGCCGCCCTGCCGAAATCCAAGTTTCACCAACCGGCACGCGCCTTGATAAACCTTCGTCGAAAGTTCCCGGCTGTATTCGCCCGCCATCGTCCGCTTGATGCCCTTGATGATGGTGGAGATCGGGCTGCCGTCATTTTCAAATTGTTCCGCGCAGTAGTGAACCGCCACGCCCGCCTGTTTGCAGATGTATTCGTAATAGGCGCTTTCGTCGGCATCCTGAAATCGGCCCCACCGGCTCACGTCATAAACCAGAATGGATTTGTAATGCGCCTTGCCCTCAAGCACATCACGGATCATTTGTTCCAGCGAACCCCGGCCTTTGATGTTTAGACCACTTTTCCCGTCATCCGAATATTCTTTGACAATTTCCTGCCCGCGTTTTTTGGCATACTCGCGGATCACATCCATCTGGTTGCTCGTGGAATATTGCTGATGTTCCGTGGACATCCGCACATACACCGCCGCGCTGTTCAACCACTCGTCGGGGTTGGCACCGTGCTTCCGGTGGGGTTGGAACGGGTTGTCGTCGGCCGATGACGGATCATTGGGAACATCGTTGCTCATGCCTTCCCGCCACCTTTCGCCCCATCCGAATAATCTCTTTACGATTATCAGACCGCGCCGCTTGGCATATTTGCGAATCACGGCCATCTGCCGAACAACCGAAAACTGCGGATGCTTTGACGACCGGCGCGCGTAGGCGGCGGCACGCTTTGGCTTTGGTGACTCATGGCTCATGTTGTGTGCTGACGGTTGTATTTTATGACTTCGCAATGGTTTCCGGCCAAAAGCTGGAAAGCATTCTTCCATGATGGCAGAAGGGTGCGAGCAGCGACGATGAAAACTATGTAGCGCAATTTAGCTTCGGTGAAATAAGGGGAATTGTGCGCTTCCAGTAGAACGGATGCAGCTTGCGCCAAGCTCGGACTCGCTCCACTTCAGCCACTCCGCCCCATAATTTCCAAGTCCTCGGTTTTGCCAGCCATTGTTTATGGCTGAAAATCTTGCTGGCTTTGCGGCAAGGTGCCCGCTTGCAGAATCGTTGGTGATGGTGATTGCGGGGATCGGTGGCAAACAATTTTTTGCAGCATCGGCATTTTCGTTGATGGTGTTTCATAAAAAACACCACCGAAAACTGCTATGCTGGCACAACTAAAAACTAAAATGCGAGGTCAGGCGGATTTATCTGATTTCTGCTGGACCGGTTCAAAATTCATTCGCCCGGCCATTGCTTTGCGATGCTCGTTGGCCAGATGCCCATAAACCTTTCCAATCAGGACGCCGCCATCTTTGTGTCCCACCCAGGCAGCTATCGTCATAAAATCAATGCCACTCATGACGCCCATTGAAATAAAATGATGCCGGCAATCGTGAAATCCAAAGCTCGGCAGTTTGGCGCGCTCGCGAACCAGTACCAACGATTCACGAAATGTCTTTGCCGGAATGTCCTTTTCGCCTCGCTGGGGTGAGGGGAAAAGCCATTGCGAGGCGTCGTGTGACCGTGCCTTCATATCGAGAAGGTGCGCCTTCAGCTTCGGATTGAAATCCACCACGCGCGCATCGCGGTTCTTGAGGTCTTCGATTCCGCGCTCGGTGATCTGTCGGCGGATGAAAAGTTGGTTGTTTCCGAAATCAACATCCTCCCAGCGTATGCCGAGGGCTTCGTTGCGGCGTGCGCCGCTATAGGCGAGCACCCTGATGTAATCCACAAATTCCTGCGCATTTTCAGTGACCGGAACATCGCCACCCTGTTTATTCTGCTTCGTTTCAAACGCAGCCTGGCAAAGTTTGTCCAGATCAGCCGCCGTGAACAATGAGCGTTTCTTGGTGCTGGTCTTGAGCGGTCGCAACCCTTCCATTGGCAACCGCTGGACCAGTCCATCGGACAGGGCGCGCTTGAAAACGACCCGCAGCACAATCACATCCAAGTTGATGGTTCGCGGTGACACGTTTTCCTTGAGGCGAGATTCAATAAACCGATTGACGTGAACCCGCTTGATCTGGTCGAGACGCAACCCGCCGATATAATTATTCCAGCGTTTCAGGAGCGCTTTTTCTTTCGCCACCGTTCCCAGCTTTTTGGTTCCCTGACCACTGCCGATAAAATCCAGATAACGCGCCGAGTATTCGTTAAACTTCGGCGTTCGTGCCAGCGTCGGCAGCGTGTTGTCTGACCGTTGCGTCTGCAACCGATTCAACTCGGCCACAGCCTGTGCCACGGTTTGCACCGGTTTACCCTCCTTGGTGACCAAAGGCACGCGCTGGTTCTTTTTAATGCCGGTGAGGGGATTCTCAACATTCAGCCGGGCATAATAGCGCGTGCCACGAATCCACAGTCCGCGAATCGGTTGCTTGCGCCCATCCAATACTTTTGCGAAAGTAGCGCCATGAGCTTGGCGCTTTTCACAATTTTGGTCATTGCTAGTGGCATCACTTGCCTTCATGCCATAACAGTGGCACAAATAGTGGCACAACGTCAAGTATGGAGTGGTAGCACAATCGTAAGTCGTTGTTAATCAAGGTTGCCGGTGTGGCGAAATGGCAGACGCACAGGACTTAAAATCCTGGGACCGTAAAAAGTCGTGTGGGTTCGAGTCCCACCACCGGCACCAATCTCTATATCATCAATAGATACGGTAGTTTTACAATTTTTGAGCAGAACGCAGTTGCGTCTGCATAACGGTACTGCATAACGTATCTGTCCGTGTTGTTGGTATCGTTTGCGTCTCTTCCTGTTTTTTACCAACCGCAATCCTCCGGCTCAATGGTTAGGCAAGAGTTATGCAAGGGTGTGGTGAAAGTGGGGAAGGAGTGTGGTGTTCTGGCGGCCGGGCGACGTTGGGACGGTTGCACAAGAATTATACAACAGTGTGGTGGATTGGCTGAAAGGGTGGGTGGAACTGATGCAGGGCTTCGGCGATCCAGAAAATGGCATTCGAGGGAGTGTTCACCAAGAGTATACCAAAAGTGCACCATTTTATTGAACCGGGATCGAAAACATGGTGCCAAGGTCGGTAAAGGTTCGGTAAAAGATTGGTGGGGCGGGAAGTGGCGGGCGAAAAGGACGGATTCCAAAGGACCGTGACCTTTGGCGCGGTCTGGTGTGCGTAACTCCAGCGCAGGGGTTTGGGGACGGCGCAAGTCCCCAATGGCAATGGCTGCGCGGCTGACGACCATCAAAGGCGTCAGCCGCGAAAATTTTTAGGGCGCACGGTGGCGAGCCGTGCGCCGTGTCGGTCAATCTTCGTCGGGCATCATCACGGTGATGGCGGGTTGCGCGTCGGAAATGTCCATTGCGCTGCAAGTGGCGATCAACTTCACCAGCTTGGCGCGGGTGTTGTCGTTGCGGACATACATGGCGACGGGGATGCGGGTGCAAGTTGCACCTCCCTCTTCACCTGGGCGGGCACGGATGATTCCGAAACGGGTCATCCAAACGACATCCCAAAGGCGTCCGGCTTCGTCTTGGCCGGTCACGTCCGGCGGCACGGTGACGTAGGCTTCCCAAACTGCGCGGGTCAGGAACATCGGGAATTTGATTCCGGCTTCCTGCGCGGTCTTGGTCACGTCCACTTGCACGCCATCGGCGACGGCATGTTTGCGGGTGTAGGAATAAATGACTTCGCCAAAAGTGCGATTCGGTGTTGGTTCGTGTTCATGGTATCTGGTTGGAAGTGGGGCACGCTGTCACCGCGCCCCGTTGTTGTCAGGCGGCGACTGCCTCGGTGGTCTGCGGCTTGGCCGCACGGCGGATGCGCGCCGGATAATAGCTCGAATACTTTTCGTGCGGGTCGTAGGCGCTGCTCAAGCGGAACTGGCCGCAAGGGTGCTGCCATGCCTGACGCTCACGATTCCAATGGAAACCAAGCTGCGCCAACTGCTGCCGAATCTCGGCGGCGGGCGTTTCCTTGAATGTCACCCAAACCCACTTGCCGACTACCTCGGCCAAACGGTAAATGTCCGGCGCACTGGTCAACAAAAGGTTCAACACCTTCGGTGTGGGCAATGTGCGGTTTTTCTTCCGCGCTTCCGTGTCAATCGGCAGGCGATTGTCCGGCTTGTCCGTGCCGGACTGGCCTACTGCTGCGCTGGCGCAACTGCGCCCGCTGCTTCCGGTGTGTTTGTGCTGCTCAACTGTGCGGATTTGCTCTTGAGCCCGATCTGATTTTTTTGTGATGTAGTTTTCATATGCTTTTTTTTCTGCTCTGCTGTGCGTCTTTTGTCCGTCGCCCTTCACGAAAAAGCGGAGCCGCCAGCCCTCCCCCGTGGAAGTGCTCTTCAGAAGGTCGCCACGAGTGGGCGGGCTGGTCTTTCGGCGACGCCGTGAGGGCGATGGAGAAAAGCGCAGGAGCAGAAAAAGCCGGCATTGAAAACGAAGCTGCCGACACAAAAAACTTTGTTTTGACTATTCGAGCGGAGCGAGCTGACTGAAGGGAAAGGGGGAGATTACGAACGGGTGCAGCGCGGGCTGCTGTTAGGCCGCAGTCTTATGCTTTCTGACTCTACCATACAAAATCCTCAATAATCTCATGAGCAACCAAATGACACAAACCGCACCGCAAACCGTCAAAATATACGTTGGAATCATCAACTTGTGATACAGTGTCCAGTCTCAATGTAGAATAACTTTGCCAGCAGCGTCATGCAGAATTGAACCGTCTGGACCAACAAACGGACGAGCGGCGGGGGAATAGGCCGGAATGAACCCCGACGCTAAAAGGAATGATAAGACAGCAACCCAAATCAGAGCCTTTGTTGACGGTGCTTTCACTGTGGCCTACCAGATAATGGACGGCTGGCTTTGCAGGTTATCCTGTTTCATGATTCTGAAATTATGCGTGTGCTGTTTGCGTGTCCAGAATTGTTTCGAGCGGAGCGAGCCAATTGACTTCCCCTGGCTGCATGAGAGGCGGAGCGGCGGAATTGGCATGAAGGATGCCTGCGAACTGGCGCGGTGCGTGCCGCACTGGCCTTCAGTGCGCCGACCGAGCGCGAGGGTCGGGAAGCACGCAGCGTGACAGTGAAGCAGCGGGCTGGCACACAACGGCACATTGTCTGACCTTAATTCCGCGCCGAAGGGTCCCGCTGGCGGGGAGTGTCGGCGCGAAAAGAATTAAGGTGGGAGGAACGACCGAACGGACAATGTGTGTTGTGTGCCGCACCGGAAGCACTCCTTCATGCCAATTCCGCCGCGTAGCCGATGGGTGCATTTACGGCGCAGTCGCGGTAGCGCGAAGCCATCGAATCCGAGTCCCCGCCGATGGAACGCAGCGGAATGCTGGCCGGATTTGGGGCGACCAGGGGAATCCGAGACAGCAGGCCGCGGAGTCCAGCGACGGGGTCTCGGACTAATCAGTTTTTCCAGCGGGGTCGGCCAATTTCGCAAGCGCAGCCTGCGGAGCGCCGCGAAAGTTGGACCGTCCCCGCGACTATTGCGGTCGTCTTGGCCGGGCGAAGCCTCGCGGCCTTATTGCTCGTCCTCGGCGATAGGCGGAGCCTCGCGCCGTATTGCTATGTCTTGCCCGTGCGAAGCATCGCGGGCTATTGCTTGCTGGCCGGACGTAGTCTCGCGGCCATTTTTGTCTTCGGGGGCGCACGATTTATTTCCTGACTGTCTCGCCAGTTTGCGGCCGTCGAAACGAATGAGCGGAAGCCAGGCATGGAGCCAGTGAATTTTGTGGCGGAATGCAGGGCTGGAGCGATTGGAGTGAAGCGGGTGCAAAGCTGGCGAGTCAGTCATCGTGCGCGGGCGGAACCGTGCCGATACTTGGCACGAGTGCAAGTGTCGGCTCGGTGAAGCCAGGGTGCGTGCCGCACTTGCCATTATGCCGAGGAGCGAAGCGACGAGGTTGTATTGCCTGACACCGCGCCTGAAAATCATCCGCCAACATTTCACGGTTGGAATGCGCGAATGATATTCAAACACCTGAAGGCGTCCAACGCACGCGCGGTGTAGCGAAAGGCACGCCGAGGATGGCATCCGTAAACCATAGATGGCGTGCCGGTGCCCGCCAGCAGACCGCGTCAGCGGGCTGCGAGGGCATGAGCGTCAGGCATCCGCGCGTGCGCCCGCATGGTTCGTAAATGGAAACCGTGAATTGTTGTCGCGGTCCGTGCCGGACTGGCCATCTGAGCGCGTAGTGGGTCAGGGAACGAAGCGCGAACTAACATTCTGTTGAGCAACGCGAACTAACTTTGTCTTTGAAGGGCGAACGAGGTCCAAGGCGCATTGTATGCCGCTTGTGTCTTTGCAACATTTCAGGTAATCGTTTTTCACCATGCGGCGCCTCGACTCACGTTTTTGCACTTTGCTGAACAAATGGATGGCTTACATCTTCCTTGCTTTCATGTGGGGTATAACTATAAAAGCCTACGCGGAAGGGAACCACAGGGTTGACCTCCTGCATTACATTCTCCCCCCGGTTTCAGTCCTCATCTTGTGGTGGCTTTCGACTTTTAAGCAGGTCACACTTGACGGAGATACCTTGGTCATTCGTGGTTTTATACGAGAGGCGCGTGTTCCTGTGTCGCAGATCGAGCGCATTGGCAAACATCGCGGAGCCAAAGACCCTGATTTTATTACCATCTTTTTTAAGACCGAGACGGAGTTTGGGCGTCGTGTCCGTATAATGACCGGAATCCGTTCGGACAGAGGGATTGACCAGATCGCCAAAATGTTGCAACGCGCAATGGGTGGGAAAGATGTTGGACCGAAAATCATTCAAGCTCCGCGTGAACTGGCGACGATTTCAGATCCAGCGAGTGGGAAAGAAGTAGTCGTGCGTGGGTGGACCAATGAAGAATTGTCGGGAATCCTGACTGATTTCGACGATTTGTCTGGTGACGATCTAGGTCCACACTTTGATTGCGAAGTCCATGCACGCGAAAATGGTTCCATCCGCATCACGTTTCCGCACGATATTCCTGCGCAGCAATTTTCATTTTTAATCAACTATTTGCAGTATCCCAAAAATTATGACCTTAAAGGGCGTTCCGTCTCGGTAGTCGGCAAAGCGATTATTTCTCCAAAATTCAAGCCGCCAAGCAAAAGCCTGATAGGCCAGACCGGCACTTTCTATATTCCAAAAGATGATCAAGCCTTTGATCTGGTTTATGTCCGTGTCGGAGACGAGACATTCGAGAATTCATTTGCTGCGCTTCATTGGAAGCGAGTGGCGGACTCGCGTATTCCACCTGATTTGGAAATCAAATAATGAATTTTGAGCCTCCTCACGTCGGCTACTACGAAAATTGAACTGGCTGGCATGGGCGTATCTACCAACTGACCGACTTCAGACACCGTCAACTCTCTCGGAACTAACACTGTCTGCTACCGTCAACCGACACTCACGCTCATACCAGCCAATGCACACTCGTCCCCTTTTCCAATCTGTCAAGTGGCTGTGTTTGTCGCCCTGGCCGCCTTCAACTTTCTTGGCACGAGTTGCGCCCATAAAATAGCCAGATGATGACGCTGAACCAGTCGGGATGCCACCGGATTCCGTTTAAGCCGTGAAAATAAGAAAACGTCTTATTATCGTTTTTTGCATTTTGTGAAAATAGCGGCAAAACGATAAATCCAAAGTGAACTTTAGAAATAGGCGATAAATCTAAACCAGACTTTAGAAAACGCGCCGTTGCGCGGCATGGGATCACTGGCTTGTCGGACGACGAGAGGATTCTAGATCGGCGAGCTGGTCATTCACTTCGAGACGAGCGATGCGCCGACGCAAAACACGGGTGGACGCTTTGATTTCCTCCGTGGACTCCCAATGGGTCATGTTGGAGTGGCCGCGTTTGCCACCCTGACCGCCTTCAACTTTCTTTGCACGAGTTGCACCCATAAAACAGTTGAACCATGATGGCATCGAGCCAGCCGAAGCACCAACGGAATTGTGTCAACGCCGCTTGCGACCGAGAAACCAAGCGGCGGAAAGGCAACATCCGACTTGACATTGTTTACGTTGTAAACGATACTCTGGTCATGCCAACAATTGTGCAATCGTGTCGGATCGAAGAAGGTCATGCGGCGTTGCTTTCGCGGCAGGCGAAGCGGCGTCATCTAGAAGTGTCCACATTGAGCAGCCTTTATCTGAAGGAAAAAGCGCTGGAGGAAGAATATCCGGGAATCGGCTTTCGCGACTCGGTGGGTGGCCGTGAAGCGTATGTTCAGGGCCATCGTGTCGCCGTGTGGGAAGTGGTGGACGTGTATCGCGAAGCCAAAACCATCAGCAGGACGGCGGATCACTTTCGATGGACCCCGGCGCTGGTGCGGTGTGCGCTGGCGTATGCGAAAGATTTTGCGAAGGAGATATTGCAACAGCGCCAGGCCGAGGTTCCCGCGTGAAGCCGCGACTGCTGGGGGATGAAAACACGTCGCACCGGCTGGTGGCGGCGTGCCGGCAAATTGATGCGGACTTTCCCCTCGTTCACATTTCGGACTGGAAGGAAGGCGCTTATCTGTCGGTGAAAGACCCAGCATTGCTGATGACGCTGCGGGAATTGGAGATCATTCTCGTGGGCTTTGATCGGGCGAGCATCCCGATGCACGCGGGTGAACTGACGCGCGAGGGTTTGGGACACGCGGGCGTGATCCTCTTCCGCCGTTCGGTGCCGGCGGTGGCGTATGGCAAGCAAGCCCGCCTGTTGGTGGATCTGTGGCGTGAGGCCGAGGATTGGGATTGGGCGGATCGTATCGAATATCTGCCACGACCATAAACCAACTGATATAAATTTCATGTGCGGCTCGCTGACGCCAGTCAGCGGGCCGCGTTGCTTTTGGTGGACCTGTGCGCCGTGGCCGTTGTGGGTTTATAACCGGATTGAGGCTGATGACCATTGGGGATGCAATATCAGCATCATCTCAAGAAGTGTCTCAACTGTAACAAATGGTTTGAACCCGATCCACGCACCCGGTCTCGCCAACAATTCTGCATACGGCCCGCCTGTCGCAAGATCAGTAAAATATGGAGTCAGCAGCAATGGCGGGCCAAGCCAGGGAATCGAAACCTGAGCAACCCGGTAAAGGATCGGGAGCGAGTCCGGGACTGGCGCAAGGCCCATTCTGAATATTGGAAACGCGTATTCCGCAGATTCCATCGAGGTAAAATTGTGCTACGGAGATGTGATAGATGGTTTGAGCGGCGTGTGTATAGTCTTCCGCCATGATTATGCGAGATGATCAACATCGTTTTCTGATGATTTATGGACACCTACCGGCGCGGGTCGATGCGGAGCAAGCGGGCTGGTTGCTAAATTGTCTCCCGCATAACATTCCTATCCTGGTGGCTGCGCGGCTTTTGAAGCCATTAGGTAATCCGCCTGCCAATAGCATCAAATTTTTCGCCACCGCAGAGATTCTAGAACTTTCCAAAGACAAGGCATGGCTGAGCAGGATGACGAATGCTGTCTATCAATATTGGCAAAGGAAGAACGCCAACAAAAAGCACCGAATCCTGGCTCAGACGGAGAATGCAAACTTAGCCTGACGCGAAAATGATTAATTTCAAGCAACCGCAACGGATTGTTCCCAAACCTCAACCTGACGCCGCAAACAACACGTGGTGGCCGGCATGCTTATGCACCGAGGATGCCGCGCGTTATCTCGGCTTTGATCCATCAACAATTCCGTTTGGCGGGCCCTATCCCGAAGCTCAGAATTTACCACCTGCATCTTAAAGTTTGTTTGGTGTGCCGCGCTGGATGAGTCAAGTGTAAGTCAAGTTTTTGGTCAAGCGGTTGGAAATGGGAAAAGGGATTGGCTGGCATGGGCGTATCTACCAACTGACCGACTTCAGACACCGTCAACTCTCCCGAAACCAACACTGTCTGCTACCGTCAACCGACACTCACGCTCATACCAGCCAATGCACACTCGTCCCCTTTTCCAATCTGTCAAGTGGCTGTGTTGCCGCCTTGGCCAACGTGAAAAGGCGAAATGAAAATTTGAAACTGCCCTACCTCACCCAATGCCCTCACCCCCAGCCCCTCTCCCATCCGATCCGCCTCCATCGGATTTCGGCGCGACGGGTGGGCGAGGGTGGCGTCGGACTCTCCCTCCCATCCGATGGGCCGGAGAGGGAATATGCCGAGGCGTGAGAAATAAAATGGAAAAATCAGGCCAGAATGTATTGTCCGGTCTTCCTGGTGCCGACGCGCTTCACCAGTCCGGCCTTGATCAGAGGACGTAACAAATCCAGCGAACCTTGTTTGGAGACACCGAGCGCGTCCCACAGTTCACGCGGGGTCATGCCCCGATTGTCGCGCAATAAATCCAGCAACTGTTCCTGCTTTGGGCGTAAGACCAGTTTCTCCTGTCCCGGTTGGGCGGAAAGTTTCTGCACACGTATCCACACGCGCTCCAGTATCAGCAATAAACCTTCGGCACAGTATGCCAGCCATTGTGTTAAATCTTCGCCTTCACGGCGCACGCCGTCCAGTGCCTTGTAGTAGCGCGGGCGATTCTCCCAATAATATTCGTCCACGGAAAAAATGTGATGGGTGTCGAAGCCGCGCCGGTAAAGTTCCCACACCCGATTGATGAGAATGTCGCCATCGGCCAACGCGAACTGCTCCCGCTCTTTCTTACTTATCTGAAGGCGCTTTAGCTCTGACCAATTGGTGATTTTACCATCGTAGAAAGCGTCAATGCGGACGATTGGCGTTCCACTGCCATAACACGATTGGGGTTTGTAGAGTCCGTTATTTGGACCTTTGGAAATCAAACTTCCAAACTCAACCAACTCCCAACTGCGCGGCAAATCGTCTGGGCCATCATCGCCTTCCCGCCAATCGGCGGTGAGGCGGCCGGAGCAGGCGGCGGCAAGGACGGATTGGCGAAAGCGTTTGAGCAGCGTCGGCAGTTTTTGCAGCCGCTGCTGGCAGGCGTCAACTTGGCTCAACAGCGTCTCCAGCTTCGCCACAATCTGCCGCTGTTCGGCCAACGGAGCGAGCGGCATTTCAAAATCTGTGATGACTTCATCCGATGTAGTCGGATACATCGTGCCCGTGCAGTTTTCGCCGAGGTAATTGAGATAAGCACGATTCCAAGCCAAGAATTGCCACAAGCATTTTTCAGCAAGTGCGCCTTTGTTTCGCAGCACCGTGAATGCCGAAGAGACTTCAAGTTTATCTTCACGAATCTGGATTATTGCACCACGCGTTGGCCTGACTTTCGATACGAGCACATCATTCTTCTTCGCGACTCGGCATCCTTTGACGGAAGGTTTGTCCGTGAGCGTGTAATTTTTTGAGCCGATGTCTACGTTGCCGATTTCCAAATACGGAACAACACCTTCACGACCTTTTTCTTTGGGAACATCACATAATTCGCTGATGCGAGCTGTTGCCCATCCTTGTGGCAGTTCGTCACTCATTCCGAAATTTCCTGAAGGAATAAGATTTTATAGACGTTGGTTCGATTTGCCTGCTGCTCACGAAAACGAATTTCATTCGCGTCTGACGACTGGCCGATGACCTTGAACCGGCCACGGTAATACCATTTGCCATCCAACTCTTGAACGAACACCGGAACAGGTTCGGCCTGCGCACAAAATGTATCGGCCCATGGAGCGATGAACTTTCCATTTTTTGGGATGATCTCGTATGGCGCGCGCGGATTCTTGTCGATCCGAAGACAAGCGGCAGCAACTTTATCCGTGCCCTTGTAGTGAAGCACGTAAAAGACAGGTCCGGCCACCGCGTTCAATCCGGTTAGAATTTCGCTCCACTCGTAGGTTTGATTTTTGATGAAGTCCATTAAATGATTGATTATTTCTTCACGCCTCCGTTGCCTTTGTAGCAGCCGACGTGAGAAGGCTCCAATTGAAAATCGGAAATTGAAATGAGCCTCGTCACCTCGGCTGCTACGCGATTGTATTGGCCGTCGCTCACTTTTCCACCCCTTCCTCTTTTTCCAGCAGCGTGATGATTTCGCGCAAATCGTCCACGACGGATTCCAGTTCCGTGATGGCTTCCGCCTTCGCTGCGCTTCGGCGCGACAGGTCGCTTTGGCGTGGATTGGCGGTCACTTTTCCACCCCTTCCTCTTTTTCGAGCAACTCGATTATTTCCCTAAGGTCATCCACCACCGCCTCAAGTTCTGTGACCGCTTCAGTTGCCAAGTCCTGCGGTTCGGGCAGTTCGTCGCTGTCTTCCAGCGAGTCGTCCTTGAGCCAGGTCACGTCCAATTTGAATTGGCGATTGCGGATTTCGGAATGCGGAAAACAACGGAAGCGTCCGGTCTCGCCGCCATCGGTCCGTTTGCTCAAGCCGTTCGGGTCTTTGCCGTAGGCTTTTTCAAATTCTTCAAAGTGCGCCGACGTGAGCGGACGATCTTTCTTGGTGATGCCGGGCACGTTGGAGCGCGCGTCGAAAATCCAGACGTTTTCCGTGGGTTTGCCCTTTTGCAGGAAGATGACATTGGCTTTCACGCCCTGGCTGTATGGCGTGAACGTGCCGCGCGGCAGGCGCAGGACGGTGTGCAGGTTGCAGTCCTGCATGAGAATCTCGAAGACCTCGCCGGCCTTGCCCTCGAACAGGCAATTGTCCGGCAGCACAATGGCGGCGCGTCCGCCGGGTTTTAGGATGGTAAGGACGTGCTGGACGAAGTTGAGCTGCTTGTTGCTGGTCTCGATGGTGAAGTCGTCGCGGTCGGGCGCTTGGTTCGCGCCTTTCGTGCCGAAGGGCGGATTGGTAAGGACGCAATCGAAACGGTCGCCTCGATCCGGTTCGTAAATGGTGTCGCCCAGCGCGATATGCGGTTCGACGCCGTGCAGGAACAGGTTCATAAGCGCGAGCCGGCGCGGGCGCGGCACGAGGTCCTGACCGTGATACACTTTTTTGCGGATGAAATAATCGGCGCGGTCAAACACGCCGCCGGAGACGGGCTTGGAGATGAGCCATTCCCACGCGCAGACGAGAAAGCCGCCGGTGCCGCAGGCGGGATCGCAGAGGCGGAAGTCGGGATTGCCGCGCGGGTCGGGCTTCATGACGCGGCAGATGGTCTGGATGAGCGGGCGGGGCGTGAAGTATTGGCCTGCGCCTTTCTTGCCTTCGCTGGCGGCCTTTTCGAGCAGGCCCTCGAACGCCGCGCCTTTCACGTCCACATCCATGGCGGACCAGTCTTCCTCGTCAATCATGGCGATGACGCGCTTGAGGTTGACGGGATTGTTGAAGCGCGGCGTGGCCTGCGCAAAGATGTCGCCAAGGAGGCCGGCGGACTCGCGCAATTTTCGAAGATTGTCAGCGTATTGATCGGTCAGGGCGGTGCCGGACTTTTCCTTGAGACAGGCCCAGGAACAATCCGAGGTTTCCCTTTGGCCTTTGGCATTGGTGGATTGAACCTTGGTGAGGTCCACGCCGCGTTCCTCGGCCATTTTCAGGAACAGCAGGTAGGTGAGTTGCTCGATGTAGTCGCCGTAATCCACGCCGTCATGGCGCAGGGTGTGACAGAAGCCCCAGAGTTTTTGGACGATGTCGGACATGATTATTTATTTGGCTTTTCAGAATCCGTAGTCGGGGCCGGATTTACCGATGAAAAGAGTTTGCCAGCAATGGCTGGTCGGTAATTTGGGGGAGACTTCAAGTAGTTTAAATTAATTTTGGGCATTGAAGCCAATGCAGCCCCCAATGATTTCATAGCATTTTGCATTTCTGGGCTGTTAAAACCTGAAAGCGCCACTTTTGCCATCGGACTGATAAAAGTAAACTGACTGTCAATATAGCTAATATTTTCCAAGGTGTAATTACTAAAAGCACCATCATCCGCTATGGTGCATTTCCATTCCACATCAAAGAACACTGTCAACGTTGATTCCCGAATGTATCCGGAAGAAGTATTTTTGTAATCGACCAAGTAATTGATCCTCGTTTTCCATCGATATGAGTTATCTCCTGTAACACTATTTAGACTTGTTTCTCCGACGACCAATCTCTTCGTTTCCGGCGAAGGCTCCCATCCGACCGCAAGGACCGTTTCATAAATATTTTTGGGTGTAGGCAGGGCTAAATGCTTTTGTTGTTCTGTTTCTATACGTTTCTGAAGATCAAATTCATAAAACAAACCAGACTCATCTGATTGATCATAAAACTGTTTGCCTGCATTGGTCAGCATTGTGTTTACGAATGCCTCTTCAAGTTGTTTGCTCATCAATTCGATTTTTGATCGAAATAACCCGAGAGATTTGTAAACGGTAAATCTGTCTGTTTGGCCAATCTTGGCGTTTGTTGCCTCCGTCAAAATTTGGTCCCCACAAATAAAAGCAATATGGTCAACGTGTTTTGTTTCATAAAGGTACGCAACGGTTTCCATGACCAGCCTGTCTCGGAAACCTTTTTCCTCGTCAGGGTTTTCAATAAAGGGTGGATTCCGCCAGATGGCATCCTCAATGACTAACTTCCAATCAATTTTTGTGTCAGGTGTCGGGATTTCCACACCACCCACAGACTTCAGCCAGTCGGCAAAGCGCGTCATAAGTGCCTTTTTTAGGGTGGATAGGTCTGGCGCAGGCGGACTCTCGAGACCGGTGCAATCCTTAACCGTCGCCATATTCTTGCTCAGATTCTCAAGTGATTGTCTTACGGTTGAAAACTTCTGAAACAGAATTTCTCCAACCACAACAGCAGGAACCTCAATACGACCTTTCCCAATTTTTCTACAATTATTCCATTCCGTCTCAAATCCGGGGGAGACAATTTGTTGCGGCTTGTTAGTAAACAGGCTGTTTGAATCCGGAATTACCGAGTATGTTGTTGTTCTTTTCGGATGGGACATTTTGATTCCTTTTTTCAGGGTTCAGGCGGCAATCGCTTCGTTCAGTTGGGCCACGAGCAAATTCAATTCGCCAAAAACTTGACGGGCGCGCGCCACGCCGCCGCGACCTTGCAGCAGTGGCGTGTTGTCAAAATCATCCTCGTCAATGGTGAGGTTCTTGATGAGTTGCTCGCGGACGAGCGAGAGCCATTGCATTTGCTCGGTGGTGAATTTGTGTTTTGCCGCCAGCGCGTCCATGGCGCGATTCACGCGTTCCTCGGCGGTGAGCAAGGGCGATTGCCCGGCGGCGGCGTGCTTGACGATGGAAATGACGTCAGCCAGGGCCTTGAAGCCACGGGCGCGGTGGGCGCGCTGTAGTTTTTCCGGGTCGAAGCCGTTTTGGTTGAATGCGCGCTTGAGGTCTTCCAGCACGCCGGGCCGCCAGTCTTTGGGATGCTGGAGCAGCACGCCCAGCGCGGCGACTTTGGCGGCGTTGGCCCGCACGAATTTCTCAAAGGCGTCGAGGTAGTCTTCGGCACTGTCGAACTGGCCATAGCGTTCGAGTTTCTCAGAGGTGACGACGTCTTTGTCCTCAATGGTGGAGGTGAAGATGCGCCGTGCGCGCGGGTATTCGAGCAGCAACTTTTGAAAATCCTTGTTTCGCAGCAGTTTCATGGTGCCGGCGAAATCGGATTTCAGCGCCGACGGCAGCTCCCTGGCGAACGCGGCCACGTCGCCACCGGCAATCCACGCTGCAAACTGCGTTCGGGCCTCGCCGCTCATGTCTTTGTCAATCCGCAGCAGGCGTTTGGCGAGAACTTTGACGTGGTAATCGCGATCCACGCTCTGCCAAATATTCTCGATGACTTCGATGATGGTGAGCGGCGTTTTGCCCGGCGGCTGGAGGTCGAAGCTGGAGACGTTCTTGAAATACCGGATGAGCGTGCCGTCGAAGCAGTCAAAGATGACGAACTTGGTTTTGTTGATGTCGTTGCAACGGCGCGTGCCGCGCCCGAGCATCTGCTCCCACAGGATGCGGGACTTGACCGGACGCAGAAACACGATGAATTCCAGCGCAGGGATGTCAACGCCGGTGGAGAGCATGTCCACGGTGACGACGACCTTGGGATTGGGGCGGTTGCGGAACTCACGGATGCGCTGGAGCGGCCGGTCCACGTTGGGGTTGCCGGTGATTTTTTTGACGAAGTCGTCGCCCTGCTTGAATTCGTCCCGGCAGATTTTCACCAACTGATCGGCGTGAGAGGTGTGCGGGATGTCGTTGACGGCGAAAATCAGGATTTTTGGAAAGCGGCCTGTGACAGCCTCGTGTTCGTAGGCGTATTTGGCGACTTCCTGGATGATCTTGCGATTGCTGTCGGGTGCGGTGATGGAGCGCTCGACATCGGCGGCATCGTAGGCGCGCTCGTCTTCCAACTGATCGAGCGCCAACTGGCCGGTGTCGGTGTCCACGCGCTCGACGGTCTCGCCTTCCTTAAGAAACACGCCTTTCATGCGGACATCGGATTTGATGGCGACGGGCTCGTAATCCACGAGGTAGCCATCGAGGATGGCCTGTTCGACAGTGTAACGGAAGACCGGCGGCCCGAAAACCGCCGTGGTGTGCGCCGCCGGCGTGGCGGTGAGGCCGACCTTGACGGCGTCGAAATGATTGATGGTCGCGCGCCAGATGCTCATCTCTTCCGCCGTGTAGCCGCGATGACATTCGTCGGCAATGATTAGATCAAAGGCGTGGATGGGGATGTCGAGCTTGTCCGCATCCGCTTCAGCTTCGGTGTCGCCGCCGCCCTGGGCGAAGCAGCCTTCCGCGCCAAAGAGATTGCGCGCCATTCGCTGGATGGTGGAGACGTAAACAAAGGTGTGCGAGGCCTTTGGCGCGGTCAGGTATTCATTGGGCAGCACCTTGGGGTCGAATGGTTCGTCGTCACCGAAATCCTCTTTTTGGAATTTCTGGCTGTAGAGTTCGTATTCCTGGGTGAACTTCTGGCCCGAGGGCGTGCTGAAGGCGTTGAACTCGCGCACGGCCTGGGCGGCGAGAGCTTTGCGATCCACGAGGAACAGGATGCGCTTGAACTGGCCACTCTTGAGCAGGCGATAGACTTGGGCCACGGTGAGAAACGTTTTGCCCGTGCCGGTGGCAAGGGCGAGAAGAAGTTCGCGCCGGCTGGAACGGATGGCGGCCTCGGTGGCCGTGATGGCGCCCACCTGATACGGACGCAACCGGACGATGTGTTCGGGCGGCGTATCGAGCAGCCAATCGTGGGCGAGCTTGGAATTGAAGGCGAATTTTTCCGCCAGAGCCGGGGCGGTGTGGAAATCCGCGACGGGTCGGGAGGTCGGTTTATCCGACCGGACATCGAGGTGCCAGATGATCTCACCGTTGGTGGCGTAGAGGAATGGAACGTGGAAGCCATTCCAGTTGCCGGGACCATTCGTCGCCCCCTTGGCGTAGCGCTTGGCTTGTTCCAGGACGTTCTGGGGGTTCACGGTTACCTTTTTGGCCTCGATGATGCCGAGAAAAATGCCATCCACGAAGAGGGCGTAGTCGGCGGGGCCATTCTCGGTAGGAAATTCGGTGACCGCGTGGCAGGTGAGCTTGGAGGTATCGATGCCGGCTTGCCAAGGGATGATTTGCCACGGCGGATTGAGCGCCCGCAGCCGGGTATCAATCCGATTTTTCCTAGTCAGCCATTCCGCCTCGTGCATAGGTAGTTGCATGATGCACTCGGGGGAGAAAACTGCACAGAAAAAATTAGCAAATCTGGCGGCAGAAATGAGACACGAATTTCACGAATTAACACGAATGAAGATTCGGCTCGAACGGAGTCTCGCCGATTGAACATGGGTGCTAGGCTCTGGGCTTTTGGCTTTAGGCCGGAAGATTTAATTTGAGGTCGGCGAGACATGATTCGATGCCTTCAAGGAGTTCCCAGACCTGGGCCTCTGTCCGATTCAATTGCCAGCAGGCGGCGTCCCGGGCGGCCGCGTAGTTCAACAGGGCGCTGTCCCAGTTCATGCCAATAGTTGCAAAATAATGCGCTTTGCGCTGAGTCAGCCATTCGCGTAGTTGCCGGTCATCGCATTGGCGCGTCAGGTAGGCGATGACTAAATCGCGCCGGGCCGTGGTTGGTGGTCCTTGCGGACGGCCACCGTTAAAACCTGAAAGCGGAAATTTGAAACCTGAAAGTCCTTCCGGAGGCGTCGTTCCGAACCGGCAGTCCTTACGTCCCGCTTTTTTCGGACTGGCACTTTTAACCGCTGTGGTTGTGAGCAGGACAAGGACCTCGGTTTTGTGGCGGCGGAGTTCGTCGGCCAGTTCGGACGGCAGTTTTGAGGCCGGGCGAACGGCCAGTCCGCCACCAGCCCGGGGTTCGAGCTGGAGGCCGAGGCCGCGCGCCCGTTGCAGGAGGTCGGCGGCGGTCATAGGACGATTTCATCCGGCTGGGGCTGTTCCGAACCGTCACACCGTAACAGTTCAATGTTTTCAAGTGTTTCATGCTGATTCTGAACCGTCACAGGCTCAACGGCTGTGACGGATTGAAACATTGAATTTTCGCCTGTGTTTACAGGTGTTGTGACGGTGTGACGGTTTGCAGGCGGGGTATCCGGCAGATAGCGCCCGAATGACTCGTCGAAGTCTTCGAGTTGGTAGCCTTTGGCTGTCTCATCCTGGCCGACTCCGGTGCGGATGGTTCGCGGCTGGATCGAAAATGGCCGGAGTTTGCGGGACAGCCAGTTGGCGTTCACGCCATGCCCCTTGCGCTCGTCGCACCAAGGCCGGTCTTCCATGTGGTTGAGGCACTCGACGATGGTGGCGGAGGTGAGCCGGTCCACGCCATCGGCGGTGAAGAGATCACGAATGTCGCGCAGGAGCATTACGCCGTGGCCCTGCACCTCGACATCATCATTGGCGGCAAGCAGCGTGAAGGCGGTTCGGGCGCGTGCCGGCCAGGGACCGCCGACGGCCTCGGCGATTGCCATGAGCGGACGCCAATTGTCGGCGAGCCGGTTGAAGCAGTCCGGCGGCATGACCGGGTCGCACGCTTCGAGCCGCTGGATGTTGTCCCGTGCCCAGCGGGCGAGTTTGCGGCTTAATTCGCGTTCGCGGGCGATGCGGCGCGAGTCGAATCGGGCCGTGACTTCGCCGGGCCGGGCGCGCACGAGCCGGATTTGCACGGAGCGGTCGTGCAAGGTTCCTTGCAAATGACCGATACCGGCAAGAACGGCCGGGGCGTAGGCGTTGAAGGCGCGGACTTCGTTTTTATCGCCTTCACACCGGTAGGCCCGCGCGCCGCGCTTGTGGCCGGCGTTGAGCAGGCCGCGAAGTTCGTCGTTGTCGGCGAGGTAGGTGTCCACCTCGTCGAGTGCGAGGATGGGCTTGTGCAATTCAACCAGGCGGAACAGCACCGCCGGGGTGATACTTTCTGTCCGGAGCGCACGAGGCGTGAGGCTGCACACCACGTCGAGCAGTGTGGTTTTGCCGCAGCCTTTTTCCGGCGAGAATAGATTCAGCCGGGGCGAATGTATGAACGCCTCGAAGCAGTGCGCGTGGGCGGTCCAGAGCGCGAGCGCATCCCCTGCCCCGGCTGGCAGCACAACGTAATTCGCAAACGTCGCGGCAACTGAGTCGAGAACTTCGGCACCATCCACCGGCTCGGTCCACGGTTCGGGGTCGTCGAATTCGACCGTGGAACCGCTGGCGCTGGCGTCGGAAGTTTCAGGCCGGCGTTGGGCGACCTCGGCGTCGAGCGTCGAGTTGCGGACACCGAGTTTTTTCGCCTCCTCATCGCGGACGCGGTCGTATTCCGCCAGCGAGAGTTTTGCGAGGGCCGTGAAGACGGCTTCGTCGGCTTCGTTGGAACGACGGAAGATGCCGGCGGCGGTCGCCGGCTGGTCACGCTCGTCGAGCTTCAACGTGGGCCAGATTTTTTCACATTCACCGGCGACAAACTTCGCGGATTTCTTTGACCACTCAATCCACTGTGGCAGGCCGGCGTCACCCAGGGAGCGTTTCAGCGAGTAGCCGGTGGCGATCCAGACGCCGCGGTCGTCGCTTGGCACCGGCAACAGGTTGGCCTTGAGTTTCAGCTCGAGCGCGGCGGTTTCCTCCGGCGTGCGCTCCGCCGCGATGGTTGGCGACGAAATGCTGAGGTTCTCCTTTACCGGAGTTGGAACCTCAAAAATTGGAATTTCCGGCACGGGCAATTCCCCGGCGTTGGGATTGTAATATGCATCCGGGTCCCATGACGCGAAACAGAGGCGTTCCGGGTTCTTGCCGCTGGCGTCAATTCCAAGGCCGGTGGTCGCCTGGACGCGATCGCGCACGGCGGCGAAGTTGGCGGCGTGTGGCTGATCCGCCCGCGCGCGATAAACGGCCTTGATGCCAGAGGACGGCGAGGCATACACGAGGACGACATGCGGGTCCGCGACCAGTTTCGCGCGGAGCGCGGCTTGCGCGTCAGCGTCGAGGTTGTCGAGGTCCGTGACGACAAGGCCGGAGGATTGTGCAAGACCGGTATCGCCGCGACTATTGAACACGCCGGTGAACATGAATGCCGGCAGCGCGGCTTTCATGTCTTTGACGGCTTTTTTGGCGTCGGTCACGGAGCCGGTTGCCTGGAGGACCGAGTTGTAGGTGGCGCGAATGGCTTCGACCGCCGGGCGGAGCCGGTCGCCCCGAAGCAGGTCGAGAGCCTCGTCAAGCGTGCAGCGCTTGGGGCATTTATCGAGGACGTTGTCCACGCGCGAAAACAGAACGGCGGTCTTGCCGCCGGAATTTGAAAGGTTAGAATTCATGCAAGTTAGTCATATTGCCGCCGCTTCAGCCTGACCGTTGATCGACGGCAAATTTTTTAGTTCCGATTGCCTGCGGTTTCGGCGTTGGCAAAGATGTGCGCCTTCAAGCTGGCGTAATCCACCAGCCGGATGCCCGTCTTGGCGCCGCGTTTGCGGAGGCAAAACGAGCGCACTGGCGGGGTGAAACCGTTCAGCTCGGTCGGGAGTATTAATTCATTCAACGCGGACCGCGAGAGTCCGGTGAATGGACAACGCACTCCCGGCGGCGGGAGGCGAAGGAATTCAGGTTCAGCCGGCGTTTGAATGCGCGGCGATGTTTGAACGATCTCAGTGGTCATGTTCATGGCTGTCATGCGACAACCATGAACGATCCGTAAATCTAAAAAAGGGAACCGAAAAAAAAGAATTTTCCCTAATTACCACCAATTTTTCAGTCGTGGCGCTAACGGCGGGCGCGATGGACGTGGTTTCGTTTTTGACCCTTGCGGAGTCCACGTTTATCGGGAGCCAATATCAGACCTAATTCCTTGGCGCGATTGCGGATGGTTTTGATATCGCAAGTAAAGCCTGGCGCCCTGAACTTGACGAGCGCGAGTATCTGTCTGGCGGTGCGATTAAGATGCTTCAACTTAACCCACTTAAAATCGAAAGGCTTATCGCTAAGGCGAATTAAATCTTTGGAACGTTCCAACAATGCCGAGCTCACCGGATCCACCGGGGAATACCTCCAATAGTCAAAGCCAGGTTGACCTTTGACATTTTCCACAGCCGCAATCGTCCAGTCCTCCAACAATTCGACAAACGCATGAACATCGGCGAATTGTTTTTTGTTGATGGCGTCAGCAAACAAGGCAAGCAGCTTGCGAGCAGGATCTTTCTTAGATTTGTTTTTAACATCATAGTGAATACCCCGTGCGAGCCAAAACATTGCCTGATTTTCCAATGCCCTGGCCCCGTATTGCGCGACGAAATCCTGATCTTCCCGAGACAGGGAAGACAGATAAAGTTCATACTTTCCTTTGTTTCTCATAGCGTGATGTCGGGCAGTTTGTTGACGGCGGCGCGCTTGGCGGTGTCGTCAATTTTGGTGTAGTTGCGCGAGATGGAAGCGGTTTCATGGCCAACGATGTCCATGGCCACGGAGTCGGACACGCCGGACGATTTCAAGGCGCTGGTGCAGTTGTAACGCAGGCAGTGAAAAGATATTTCATTCCGTTTGTGCTTGGAGTCGCGGCCTTTGCCGTTCTTGGTCTTCTCGTGTCCGCGTTTTTTGACAATGCCCGCCTTCACCATGACCTTGTAAAACTGCGCGGAGAGCCACGCAGCAGGCTTGCCATGCAGCTTCGGGCAAAGCGCGGCGCGGGGATCGTCGCCCGCAATAGTGGACAAGTGCCGTGCCAGCGGTTCAGCCAAAGGCAACACCTGGCGGCGTCCGGTCTTTTCCGTAAGGACATTGAGCGTGTCCGTGTGCAACTCGACATTGCGCCACGTCAGGTTTGCACAGTCGCGCAAGCGCAGGCCGGTGTAAAACGCCGTCAGAATCATTGTGCGCCACTCCGCGTCCGCGTGTGACAAAAGGTCGGTCAATTCCTTGCCAGTGAACGGGCGGCGGCTTTCCGGCTCGGTCTGGATGAACTCGACATGTTCGGCAGGGTTGAATTCCAACTGACGGCTTTTAACGGCGGCGTTGAAGGCAGCCTTCAATACCTTCACGCTTTTGTTTATGGTGGAGGGTGAGACGCGCTTGGCCAGATGTGTTTTGAAATCCTCGACTTGACGCGGCTGTAACGTCGACAGGGCGCGGTTGGAACGTGCACCCAAGAATGTGAGAAAAAGAACAATAATTCGACGGTAGGCGATCACCGTCGCCTTACTCGCGTCCGTGCGCCCGGTAATCCATGAATCAAGCCAGCCGCGAACGGTATGGGACGTGAACTCGCCTCCAGCGATTCGGATGAACTCTTCGACAGCGAGGTTCAAGACAGCTTCAGCGCGGTCTGCCGCAAGTTTGCCATGAGTCTCGGCAATGGCCGCGCCTGCCTCGTGCACAAGTTTCATGCCTTTTTCATTGGAAAGCTTTCCGTTCCGCGTAAGGTCTGCAGCTTGTTCGAGATTGACACATATCGTGCGGGCGATTTTAGCGTTCTGCGTGCCGGTGCTGCGAAAGCGGCGGAAACCTTCAGGATCGTAAAAAGCGCAGAACCAGTTCGGCCTGCCCTTTTGCTTGTGGATGGATGCCATAAAAGCTGCATAACGGTAGCGCATAACGTGTGTGGGTGTCAAGTGTATCATAAATGTTGTGATTTCGAGTGATTTTGACAGCGAGCAGGCCAAAAACGTCGTGTGGGTTCAAGTCCCGCCACCGGCACCAGCCTTCGACTCCAGCTAGCGAACAGCTACAGCTCGGCAACCAGCCGAAAGTTCTTGTATTGCCATTCCAGCGGGAGTATTCCGCCAGCAACATGTCCAATTGGAATTTTTACAAACATTTGACAACTGTTTGACAATTCGCGGTGTTCAATGGTTTATCTGTTGAATTATTATGAAATCTACCATTCTCATCGCGATGCTGACAGGGCTGACTGCTCAAGCCGTTTTCGCCCAGCCCGCGCTCACCATCTATAACCAGAACTTCGCCGTCGTGCGCGACACCGTGCCGCTCGATTTGCAGGCGGGCGTCAATTCCGTCCGCTACGCCGGCGCGACGGCACAGGTCGAGCCGGACTCGGTGATCCTGCGCGACCCGACCGGCAAACATTCGCTCCAAATCCTGGAACAGGATTACCGCAATGATCCGGTCTCGCAGGAATTGCTCCTATCACTCTTTGAGGGCAAGACGATTGATTTTGAAAAAGTCCGGCTCAAGGACAACACGCAAACCACTGAATTGGTTCCGGGCAAAATCGTCCGCAGCGGCTACGTTCCCGGAGGCGAGGCGCAGCAGCCCATCATCGAGATGGACGGCAAACTGCAATTCAGCCTGCCTGGTGAACCCCGGTTTCCCGACCTCGGCGACGACACGGTGCTCAAGCCGACGCTCAATTGGCTGCTGCAATCCGACACGCCTGGCAAATTTGATGCCGAAATCGGCTACATCACTGAAGGTTTCGACTGGAGCGCCAGTTACAATCTCGTCTCGCCGGAGAAAGGCGACAATGTGGATCTGGTCGGCTGGATCACGATGAACAACAACAGCGGCAAGACGTTTGAAAATGCCAAAATCAAATTGATGGCCGGTGACGTGAATAAAATCCAGCCGCAAAATTATGGAATGTTAAGAGATAGAATAATGACAATGAGCGCAATAGGTGGTGCAGTCCCATCTCCCGCCGTCACCGAGAAAGTCTTTGACGAATTTCATCTTTACGACATTGCCCGTCCGACGACATTACATGATCGCGAGACGAAGCAGGTTGAATTCGTTCATGCTGAGAAGATGTTCGCGCCGACGATTTATGTTTATGATGGCGCAGCCGATTACCGCTTTTACGGCGGGCTGAACACGGAACAAGGCTACGGCGAATCGGATGAAAAAAAAGTTCTCGTCCAGCGCGAGTTTGTGAACGCCGAGACGAACCAGCTCGGCATCGCACTGCCGGCGGGCAAGCTGCGGTTCTATCGCCGGGACGACGACGGCCAATTGCAATTTGTCGGCGAGAACACGATTGACCACACGCCGCGCAACGAAACCGTCCGCGTGACCACCGGCAATTCCTTCGACCTCGTCGGCGAGCGCAAGCAGACGAATTTCCGGGTGGACACGGGTGACAAATGGATTGACGAGTCGTTTGAAATCAAGCTGCGCAACCGCAAGAAAGACACGCCGGTGGAAATCCGCGTGGTCGAGCACCTCTACCGCTGGAGCAACTGGGAAATCACGGCCAAGTCAGATGACTTTGTGAAAAAAGATTCGCAGACGATTGAGTTCCGCATTCCTGTCAAGCCGGATGAGGAACGCACGGTGACTTACACCGTGCATTATTCGTGGTGAAATTGGCAAGAGCGTCACGGATTATTAACCACGAAATACACTAAAAGATGGGAGAAAAACAAAAGGTGAAAAGCTGACCTGCCTACGTCGAACTTCCGTCTTCGCGACGCTTCGACGCGACGAGTCGGTGCGGCAAGAAGCTGAAAGTTGAAATTTTCAACCACGGATGAACACAGATGAACACGGATGCACCTCATCAGAAACCCTCACCCAATGAGCGCCGGTCCTTGCGGACGGACACCATCGCACGAACGGCGGGCAGAGGACTGCCCGCCCTACCATTTACGCCGCCACCGGCTCTGGAGTTTGTGGCGAAACCGGCTGTTCGGATTCTTTGTGGAATTTCACGCTGACGATCTTGCTCACGCCGTGTTCCTGCATCGTCACGCCGTAAAGAATGTCCGCCATCCCGATGGTCCGCTTGTTGTGCGTAATGATGACGAATTGCGAACGTCCCAGAAACCGCTGCAAAATTTTCACAAAGCGGACGACGTTCGCCTCGTCCAACGGCGCGTCCAATTCATCCAGCACGCAGAACGGGCTCGGCTTGACCTGATAAATCGAGAACAACAGCGCCACCGCCGTCATCGTCTGCTCGCCGCCGGACAGCAGTGAAATGCTTTGCAATTGCTTGCCCGGCGGGCGCGCCACGATATCAATGCCGCTTTCCAGCACGTCGTTTTCGTCCACGAGAATCAGGTCCGCCTTGCCGCCGCCGAAGACCTCGACGAACAGGCTGCGGAAATTGTCGCGGATTTTCTCGAACGTCTCGAGGAACATCTGCCGCGTCTGGACGTTGATGCGGTTGATAATTTCCAGCAACTGCGCCTTGGCGGAAACCAGGTCGTCGTGCTGCTTGGTCAAAAATTGGTGCCGCTGCTCGGTCTCCTCGTATTCCTCAATCGCCACCAGATTGACCGGCCCTATTTCATCGAGCCGTTTCTGCAACGTCTCAACCTGCTGCGTCACGGCATTCCAGTCCGTCGCCGCGCCACTCGCCGCCATTTCCTCCGGCGTGAGCGTCTGCACTTTGGCCGGGCCTTCATCGGCGTAAGTGATGGTGATGCACTCGCTGCGAACGTCGTCGAGGTTGACGTGATATTTCTGCTGGATGTGCTCGCGCAGGTTTTGAACCGACATGTCCTTCTGCGCCAGTTCCACGTCCAACGCGCCGCGCTGGTTCTGCAAGTCCGGTCAGACGGTTCCGCTGGGTGCGCAAATTTTCATCGCGCGATGAAATGTCCGCTTCCTGCGAATTTTTCCGGCCAGCCAGTTCGGCAGTCTGCGCGCCGACCTGTTCGCGGTCGTGCTGCAATTTTTCAATCTGGGAGCGCGAATCCTGAATTTCGGATTCCGCCTGTTCCTTGCGACCGACAAACGAGGAAACTTCGCCGCGCCGCTGCTCCAACGCCTGCGTCAGCTCCCGGATGCGCTGCTCCAACGCCTGTTGCTGCTGGCGGAACGACGCCGAAAGCTGTTCTTCCGCCGCAAGCCCGATCTTGCTCTCGGTGAGCGCGGTGTTGGCGCCGTCGCGCTGCTGCCGGAGATTTTCCAGTTCCGTGGCGAGCGCGGCGACTTTTTCCTGGCCGGCGCGTTCACGGGCTTCGAGTTCGTTCAATTGCGCCGTCAGCGCGCCGCGTTTCTGCGAACCTTCCTGTTCCTGCGCGGCGAGGCTCTGGACTTCAAAAACCACCGTCTCGATTTTCTGGTGCAGCAGCCGGTTGGAATTTTGCAGCGCGTTGAACTCGCCTTCGCGCGTGGCGATGGCGACTTCCTGCTCGCGCAATTCCGTCTGCGCCTGCTGCAGGCTAGCCTGCAATTCGGTCTGCTCGCCCAGCAGCGCCCCGCGTTTGCGGCTCATCTCGGCCACGCGGTTCTGGACTTCCGTCAATTCATTTTGCAGATCGGTGATCTGGTTCTTGCGGCCGAGAATGGAGCCCGGCGCCTTGGGATTGCCGTGGCCGTTCAAATAGCCGCCGGTGTAAATGCCGTGACGGCTCAACAAATCGCCTTTCAACGTGACGAAATCGCAGCCTGCGTGGCCGTTCTGGATTTGCGCCGTCGCCGCCGGCAAATCCGCCGCGATGAACGTGCGGCCGAGCAGCGACTTCAAAAGTTTATCCACCGACGGATCTGCCTGGACAACGCTCAACGCATGGACAATCTGGCCGCCGTCCAGAGTGTGTTGCGCCGCCGCGCCGGTGTTTCCCGGCGACATGTCGCCATCGAACGCAAGCTGGTTCTCGTCCGTGTGCTGGATCGCCAAAGCCGCGACGCTCGCGCGGCCGGTTTTGTTCGTGCTCAAGTCGGCAAGGATTTCCTGCGCCGATTCCGGCTGTTCCGTCAAAACGAGCTGCAAGTTGATGGCCCAGCGCATTTTCAATTGCCACCACAAATTGCTCCGGCACACGGATGCGGTCGGCCAGCGAGCCGATGACTGAGCGCGACTGGCGCAACGCCGCAACCGCGCCCGCATCGAAACCTTCGCGCGAGCCTTCGAGCTGCTCCAGCACGCCAAGGCGCGAACGTTTCTCGGCCTGCGTTTGCAAAAACTGGTCCTGCTCGGCGGAGGATTGATGCAACTCATCCTGGATTTCGCGCAGCCGGTTCTGCCGCTGCTCGACCGAACCGCGCTTGGTCTGCGACGTTCAGCTTTTCCACCTCGACACTCGCGGTGAATTCCTGCAACCGCGATTCCAAACCGGTGCGCTCGACTTCCAGTTGGATTTTTTCGGCGGAAAGTTTTTCAAGGCGGATGCTGTTGCCCTGTTTCTGCAAATCGAGCGCGGTGATTTCGTTGCGGATGCGCGTCAAATCCTGCGCTGCGGCGAACGCGGCCGCCTGCGCCTCGCGCAACGATTCCTGCCGATCCTTCAAATCCTCCTCAACCTTGCCCAGCGTCAACTGCTTGGTCTCCAGCGCAAGGCGATGTTGCGCCAGCGCGGCCTCGGAAGCGGACAACTTTTCCGCCACGGCCCCCAATTCCTCCTGCGCGGCACGGCAGCGTTCCTCGGCCTGCGTGATGTCCGCAAGCGCCTTGGCGTTCTGCGCCGCCAGCTCGCGCAATCGTTCTTCGTTGAATTGAATCCGGCTTTCGTGCCGGTCCGTTTCGCCTTTCAATTCCAATCCGCGCTGCTGCATTGCGGCGATTTCGTGCTCCAGTTCGGAAAGCCGTTCGCGCAATTGCGCGATTTCGTTTTCAAATCGCAGCACGTCGGCGGAACCCTGTTCGATTTCGTTCCGCAGTTTTTCGACGGCGGCCTGCTTTTCGGAAATTTCCGCCTGCAACACGTCGAACTGATGCCGCGCGAGCTGCGTGTCGAGGTGCTGGAGTTCCGGCTGAAATTTGTTTGTAGCGGCGCGCCTTGCCCGCCTGGCGCTGGAGCGACCCGATCTGCCGCTTCACTTCGCGGATGAGATCGGCCACGCGCAAAAGATTTTGCTCGGTGTATTCCAGCTTGCGAAGCGATTCCCGTTTTTGCGATTTGAACTTGGTGATGCCGGCGGCTTCCTCGAAAATCATCCGGCGGTCTTCCGGCTTGCTGGAAAGAATCTGCGTGATGTGGCCCTGCGCGAGGATGCTGTAGCTCGTCCGCCCGATGCCCGTGCCCATGAAGAGCTGCTGGATGTCCTTGAGCCGGCACGGAGTGCGGTTCAGAAAATATTCGCTGTTGCCGTCGCGGAAAATCCGGCGCGTGAGCGTGACCTCGTCGTAAGTGACCTCGACGCCCGCCGCGCGCAAATTTTCCCCGTCCACGTCGCCGAGCGTGAGCGACACTTCGCCCATGCCCATCGGCTTGCGGCCGTCCGTGCCGTTGAAAATCACGTCGGCCATTTCGCCGCCGCGCAGCGCCTTGGCCGACTGCTCGCCGAGCACCCAGCGGATGGCATCGGAGACATTGGATTTGCCGCAGCCGTTCGGCCCGACAATGGCAGTGACACCGGGCTGAAAATTCAGCGCGGTTTTGTCCGCGAAGGACTTGAACCCGAACAGGGTTAAATTCTTTAGATACATGACCTAGCTTTCGGTTAAATAATCAAAATCGCCGGTTAAAGTCCAGCAAAAAACCACAATATAAAGCACACAACCACCCTTGCGGCACAACTAATTGGTGAGGAACCGTGATTGGCGTTGTGCCGCTAACTACCCTATTTATCCATCAATTCAGCAATATTTATACGCCTGCGGCAGGCATTCCGTCAACTGGTTTTTGAATCCAAAAAATTCCAGTTGACACTTTGACGATTTGATATCACTTTATCCGCATCCGTTGATTTGACGGACTCATGACGAGTGGTCGAGGGACTGGCCCGATGACACCACGGCAACCGATTGAACTTGTTTTCAATGTCAGGTGCCAATTCCAGCTCAAGCATCATTAGCTTGGGAAAAATGAGAAGAGATGCACAACCGTTTTGTCGCCCCTTCTCGTCACGAGTCGGGGCTTTTTTGTTGCCCTGAAACAAAGCTGGACAGGCGTGTCGGCAGACTGCCGACGGCAAAAGCCAGTGGCAGGAAACCGCTTAAGCGGAAAAATGGCCGGCGAGACGCCTGCCCTACAGTGGAAATAATTTATGAGTGAACAACACGGTTTCATGAAGGCGCTCAAGTGCCGCGAATGCGGACGCGAATATCCGCTCACGGCCACGCACGTCTGCGAATTCGACTTCGGCCCGCTCGAAGTCGCCTACGACTACGACCGCATCAAAAAGTCGCTGACGAAGGCGGCCATCGAGTCGCGCCCGAAAACGATGTGGCGTTACCGCGAGCTGCTGCCCGTCGCGACCGAGCCGACCGTCGGCCAACAGGTCGGCTTCACGCCGCTCGTCAAGGCCGACCGGCTCGCGAAGGCGCTCGGCATCCGCGAACTTTACGTCAAGAACGACGCCGTGAATTATCCGACGCTCTCGTTCAAGGACCGCGTCGTCAGCGTCGCCTTGAGCCGCTCGAAGGAACTCGGCTTTGACACCGTCGCGTGCGCCTCCACCGGCAATCTGGCGAACTCCGTCGCCGCCCAGGCCGCGAGCGCCGGATTGAAATCCTACGTTTTCATTCCGTCGGATTTGGAGCAGGGAAAAATTTTGAACTCGCTCATCTACGGCGCGAACGTCATCGGCATCAAAGGCCATTACGACGAGGTGAACCGCCTTTGCGCCGAGATCGCCGGCAAATTCGGCTGGGCGTTCGTGAACGTCAATATGCGCCCCTACTACGCCGAAGGCTCGAAGAGCATGGCGTATGAAATCGCCGAGCAACTCGGCTGGCGCGCGCCGCAGCACACCGTCATCCCGATGGCGTCCGGCTCGCTGCTCACGAAAATTTACAAGGGCTATCAGGAATTTGCGAAGGTCGGCCTCATCACCGACAGCAAGCCGGTGATTCACGGCGCGCAGGCGACGGGCTGTTCGCCGATTTCCGTCGCGCAAAAGGCCGGACTCGATTTCTTCAAGCCGGTCAAGCCCGACACGATTGCGAAGTCGCTCGCCATCGGCACGCCGGCGGACGGTTTTTACGCGCTCAAAGTGATGCGCGACACCGGCGGCGCGGCCGAGGACGTGACCGACGACGAAATCCGCGACGCGATCAAGCTGCTGGCCGAGACGGAAGGCATTTTTGCCGAGACCGCCGGCGGCGTGACCGTGGGCGTGGCGAAGAAACTCATTGCGTGCGGCAAGATTCCGAAGGATTCTTCCGCCGTCATCTGCGTCACCGGCAACGGATTGAAAACCCTCGATGCCGTGCAACGGCTACTGCGGCAAACCGCGCGAAATCAAGCCGAGCCTGCGCGAGTTCGAGGCGCTGCTGGCGCATGAAGAAAAAGTGAATGCGTAAAAGCGTGTGTCTAAATTGTGGCAAATCAACGCTATCGCATCGAATACACGGCAGACGCATTGGAAGATTTGCGCTCGCTTCCGAGACGTGAAGCTGACCAAATTCTCCGCAAAGTTCTGCGGCTTGAAAGCGGATTGCACGGCAACATCAAGCGGCTGCAAAACGCCGATGTTGGTTTTCGGTTGCGCATGGGCGATTATCGGGTTTTATTTGATATGATTGGCGATAAGATTTTGGTTCAAAAAGTCGGCAATCGAAAAGATGTTTATGAGTAACGCCATTGCAGAAAAACCGACCGCGAAAATTCAGCGGAAGAATGTCATCAACCAAATCTCCTCATTGCGCGAGCAAATGAGCGATTTGAATGATTATCTTGACCTGCTGGAAGCCCGCGCCCGCAACAAGGGTAAACGAACGTTCACGACGGACGAAGTGCGCAAACAGCTTGGCCTCGCTTAAATGCTGCTGGCGCATCAAGAAAAAGTGAATAGTTAAAAATTTATGCCAAAGAAAGTCCGAATCCCCACTCCGCTCCGCAAGTTGACCAACAACGAGGAGCTGGTCGAAATCAACGCCGCCACCATCGGCGAGGCGATCGTCGAATTGCAGACGCGTTACCCCGGCATCCAGGAGCGCCTCGTGGATGACAAGGGCGAGGTTCGCCGATTCGTCAATGTCTATGTCAACGAGGAGGACATTCGCTTCCTCAAAAACCGCGCGACACCGCTCAAGGATGGCGACGAAATCAGCATTATCCCCGCCATCGCGGGAGGCTAGCCCGTTTTGAAAATGACCACGCGCTTTCCCCTCACCCTAACCCTCTCCCTCGGGGAGAGGGGACAGCCGTTGTCTGTCTTCCGTAATTCAAATAGTCGTCCAGCAGAATCCAGGCACCGATTTAGCATGAGGCTTGGAACGATTCTCTATCTCCTCACGGAAGAGGGCCGGGGTGAGGAGCGTTAATTAAAATCATTTAAATTTATGTCTAAGAAAAAAGCTTCCGCGACGAAATCCAATTCGCCCACACAGCAACGGCTTTGGCTGATGTATCCGCCCAAGCTCATCAAGAAGCCGTTCATTTGGGAAGTCGCCAAAAAATTCAAGGTTGTCACAAATATCCGCCAGGCCAGCGTGACCGACGAAATCGGCATTGTCTGCCTCGAGCTGGACGGAAAGCGTGATGAAGTGAAGGCGGCCATCAAATGGCTGGAGAAACAAGGCGTGAACGTGGAACCGGTGGAAATAGGCGTGATAGCCGGTTAATTTTTCAAAAAAAATAGAATTGGCGCGGGAGACTCCCGCGCCATTTTTGTTTGAAGTTGCTGGACAGAAACTGAAGAGAGGCATAGGGTCGCCCAAGTCACACGAACAGATGAATTGAGTTTCTGACTCAGAAGTTATGATGCCAATCAAAATTGAGTGTGGATGCGGCCAACATTATGCCTTTGATGTTGAGCCGATAAACGGGCGCATGCCTTCAACGATCGCCTGCCCGACCTGCGGCGCGGACGGCACGACCACCGCCGATGACCAAATCGCCCGGCAAATGGCGGAGCAACCTGTTGCCACGACTGCCGCATCAAGCCCCACACCTGTGCGCATCGTGGCACCTCAAAATCCAATTCGTCTGGCAACTGCTGCGATAAATGCCCCGACTCCCACGAGACGCAACTTGCTCCCCGGACAAGTGGATAGAACGCAGGCGGAACATGAGGCGCGGGCAAAGGCGATGTGGGGCGATTCGCAGGATGCGGTCACGAAGTATTTGATGATACAAGGATTCAGCCATCAGGAGGCTTTGAGCCTGGTGCAATCGATTTTTCGGGAAAGAGCGGCTGCAGTCAGGGCTAATGGAATCAGGAAAATTTTCACCGGCTCGGGAATGATATGCGTTCCCATCATTGCCCTTATCGTTTTCCTGTCAATCGGCGTCATTCCGCTAAAAATATTCGCGATAACCGTTATGATTGGACTCTATGGCGTCTGGCTTGTCATCAACGGCATACTGATGGCTGTGGCTCCGAAATCGGAACAAGGGGACGTTGCCGATCAATAGAAAAAAACAGAAGAGCCAGGACGCTTATTTTTTGCGGCGCTGCTTCACTCTGAGCTGGGTCGTGGCATGGGCGAGCGCTGCTTGAATATGCGCAGATTCTTCGTCTGTGACTTTTTGCGAAAGACGAGCCTCGGCCAGTTGCCGCGCTTGCTCGGCCTTGGCCTCGTCAATGTTGTCGGCTTCAATCGCCATGTCGGTGAGGATGGCGACACGATCGCCGGTGACCTGCACAAAACCGTCGCCCACGGCGAGGAAAATCGTTTCGCCACCCTTTTGCGCGATGATTTCGCCCGCGACAAGCTGCGTCATCAACGGCATGTGCTGCGGCAGGATGCCCATCTCGCCATCCGAGCCGGTGAGCGTGACCATGTCCACATCGTCGGAGAAAATCTTCGCCTCCGGCGTGACGATTTCAAGTTTGATAGTTGCCATTTTTATCGGGAGGGTTGCCGTGTGGCGACCCATTATCCAGGGACGGCGACCGGCCGTCCTTCCCTGTTACGTTTCCTTGATTTCCTCGATTCCGCCCTTCATGTAAAAGTTCTGCTCGGCGATGTCGTCGTGCTTGCCTTCGAGAATTTCCTTGAAGCCGCGGACGGTCTCGGCGACGGGCACCTGCTTGCCCGGACGGCCGGTGAAAACTTCCGCGACCGAAAACGGCTGGCTCAAGAAGCGCTGGATTTTGCGCGCGCGATACACCATGAGCTTGTCGTCGGGCGAAAGTTCGTCCATGCCAAGAATCGCGATGATGTCCTGCAAATCCTTGTAGCGCTGCAAAACCTTCTGGACACCGCGCGCGACGTCGTAATGTTCCTGCCCGACGATTTCCGGCGCGAGCGCGCGGGAGTTCGAGGCCAGCGGATCCACGGCGGGATAAATGCCGAGTTCCGCGATGGAGCGCTCCAGCACGATGGTCGCGTCCAAATGCGCGAACGTCGTCGCGGGCGCCGGGTCGGTCAAGTCGTCGGCAGGCACATAAACGGCCTGGAACGAGGTGATGGAACCTTTCTTGGTCGAGGTGATGCGCTCCTGCAAGTCGCCCATTTCGGCGGCAAGCGTCGGCTGGTAACCGACGGCGCTCGGCGTGCGGCCCAGCAGCGCGGAAACTTCCGAACCGGCCTGCGAGAACCGGAAAATGTTATCAATGAACAGCAGCACGTCCTGGTTCTTCTCGTCGCGGAAATATTCAGTGACGGCCAGCGCGGACAAGCGCCACGCGGAGACGCGCGCCGGGCGGCTCGTTCATCTGGCCATAAACAAGGCCGATTTTTGAACCAGGCGCGATGATCGGCAGGCCGTGTTCATTTTTCCTCGGATGACCTTTTGCGTCCTTTTCAACCTTGATGACGCCGGCCTCGATCATTTCGTTGTAAAGATCGTTGCCTTCGCGCGTGCGTTCGCCGACGCCCGCGAACATGGAGATGCCGCCGTGCAATTTGGCGATGTTGTTGATGAGTTCCATGATGACGACGGTCTTGCCGACGCCGGCGCCGCCGAACGCGCCGACCTTGCCGCCTTTCAGGAACGGGCACATCAGGTCAATGACCTTGATGCCGGTCATGAGCACCTGCGGCGATGTGGATTGATCCAGCAACGTCGGCGCGGCGCGATGAATCGGGCAAAACTTGTCGGCCTTCACCGGGCCTTGTTCGTCCACGGCGTCGCCGGTGACGTTGAACACGCGGCCCATGACCGCCTCGCCGACGGGCATGGAAATCGGGCCGCCGGAGTCCACGACTTCGTAGCCGCGCTTGAGTCCCTCGGTGGTGCTCATGGCGACGGCGCGAACCCAGTTGTCGCCGAGATGCTGCTGCACTTCGAACGTCAGCTTGGTCTTGGTCCCGCCGGGCAGGACATATTCGGCGGTCAGCGCGTTGTAAATGGCGGGCAGCGCTTCCGGGAATTCCACGTCCACGACCGGGCCGATGATTTGAACGATTTTGCCTTTGTTCATAAAAATATTCTTAGCCGACCGCCATTTGCGCGGTGGCGATTTCCAACAATTCCTTCGTGATGTTCGACTGGCGCAATTTGTTGTATTCGAGCGTCAGGTCCTTGATGAGCTGCTGCGCGTTGTCGGTGGCGTTCTTCATCGCCACCATGCGCGCGCTGTGTTCGCTGGCCTTCGCCTCCAGCAAAATCTGGTGCATCTGGAAATTCAAGCTGTGCGGCAGCAACGCGCCCAGCACGGACTTTTCGTCCGGCTCGAATTCAAACGTGTCCACCGGCGCGTGCGTCGCTGGCAATTCCTGCGCCGGCGCATGCACGCCCGCCGTGGCGGCCATGATTTTTCCGATCGGCAGAAACGGCACGATCTTCGGCTGCTGCACCAGGGTCGAAATAAAATTCGTGAACAAAATGTCCACCGCGTCCGCCTCGCCCTTCAAAAACAAATCCTGCGCGAATTTGGAAATGGCCCGCGCCTCGGCGAACTGCGGCGCGTCCTTGTAGGTGAATTCCGCCGCGAGCTGACGTTTCGTTCGCACGATGAATTGCGACGCCTTTCTCCCGGCGGTGATGAACGTCGTCGTGTCTCTTTGTCCGGCCTTCGTCACTTCGCGGAACAGATTGCCGTTCAGCCCGCCGCACAGGCCGCGGTCGGTGCTGACCAAAATGATGGCGCGCTTTTTGACCGGTGCGCGACTTCCATCAGCGGATGATTGAAGACACGCCGGGCGCGGCGCGGCCTGCGCCAGCACCTCGTTCATCAACTCCGCATAGGGCCGGCCGACGAGCGCGGCCTGCTGCGCCTTGCGCATCTTGGCCGCCGCCACCATCTGCATCGCCTTGGTGATCTGGGCGGTGTTCCTGACCGACTTGATTCGTCGGCGTATGTCGCGCGTGCTGGGCATGAAAATTATTTCCTACAACGTCTCCTGACGCGATACGGCGGCGCCAGTCTCGCGCATGAAACCAATCTGCCTGCCGGTCTTCCGGCAACGGCGGTTCGACCAGTTGCCTGATCGCTTCAAATAAATTTTGCAATCGCCGTCGTCGTGCCCGCCAACGCGCTGCTCCAAATTCGCTCAGTTTTCTGCGCCAATTCCTTGTTCGCGGCCAATTGTTCGCGCATCAACACGAACGCGCGCACCACCCGAACACTCGCTTCGACTGCAACCGGACTGTTCAAAACCGTCGCCAGCATCAACGCGCCGTGCTCCGTGAATACAACCGGTGAACGACGCAGGTTCCGTTTTGATGAGGTCACAATTTGTGACCTCATATCCGCAACTTCTTGATTGGTAAGCTCAAACGCAAAGTCATTTGGAAATCTTTCCCGGTTGCGTTTGAATTGTTGATTCAATTGCCTGGTCTCAACCCTGTAAATTGTTGCCAAGTCCGAATCCAGCATCACACGCAAGCCGCGAACAGTCAGAATCAATGATTCGATCCTGACCATCTCTTTGACTTGATATTTTGCCATATGCACCTGGTTTTAGTTCATTTCAAACTTGAGGTCGCAAATTGCGGCCTCAAGTTTGCAAGTTCTAGTGATACGTCGGCTTGAATTCCGTCACCGCCGCCTTCAACTCCGCCGCCAGCGCGTCGCTGATGGCCTTTTCGTTGCGAACTTTCGCCAGCAAATCCGCTTTGCGCGTGGCGAAGAAATCCGCGAGCTTGGCCTGGAAATCCTTGATTTTTTCCACCGGCACGTCGTCCATGAAATTGTTTTGCGCCGCCCACAAAATGACGATCTGCACCTCGAGCGGCGTCGGATTGTATTGGTTCTGCTTGAACAATTCGACGATGCGCTTGCCGCGTTCGAGCAGCGCCTGCGTCTTGGCATCGAGGTCGGAACCGAACTGCGCGAACGCCGCCAGTTCGCGGAATTGCGCGAGGTCGCCCTTGATGCGACCGGCGACCTGCTTCATCGCCTTGACCTGCGCCGCCGAGCCGACGCGCGACACGGACAGACCGACGGAAATCGCCGGGCGCACGCCCTGATAAAACAAATCCGTTTCCAGATAAATCTGGCCGTCGGTGATCGAAATCACGTTCGTCGGGATGTAAGCCGAAACGTCGCCGGCCTGCGTCTCGATGATGGGCAGCGCGGTGAGCGAGCCGTTGCCGTATTTTTCACCGACACGCGCGCTGCGTTCGAGCAAGCGGCTGTGCAGGTAAAACACGTCACCCGGATAGGCTTCGCGGCCCGACGGACGTTTCAAGATGAGCGACACCTGGCGATAGGCCACCGCGTGCTTGGACAAATCGTCGTAAATGATGAGCGCGTCCATGCCGTTGTCCATGAACCATTCGCCGATCGCCGCGCCCGCGAACGGCGCGAGATACTGGTTCGTGGCCGAGTCGGACGCCGAAGCCGCGACGATAATCGAGTAAGGCAGCGCGCCCGCCTCTTCCAAAACGCCGATGACACGCGCGATGTTCGACTGCTTCTGGCCAATCGCGACGTAAATGCTGTAAATCGGGCGGAAATCCTTGTCGCCGGCATCTTCAGCCGCCTTGTTGATGCGCGCCTGATTGATCATCGTGTCCACGCAAATGGTCGTCTTGCCGGTGGAACGGTCGCCGATGATGAGTTCGCGCTGGCCGCGGCCAATCGGAATCATCGCGTCAATCGCCATGATGCCGGTCTGCACCGGCTGGCTGACCGAACGGCGCTTGATGATGCCCGGCGCGATTTTTTCCACCGGATAAAACGCGGTTTCCTTGATCGGCCCCTTGCCGTCGAGCGGCTGGCCGAGCACGTTGACGACGCGGCCCAGCAACCCTTTGCCGACCGGCACCTGCAACAGCCTGCCCGTCGTGCGGACTTCGTCGCCTTCCTTGATTTCGGTGTAATCGCCGAGAATGATGGCGCCGACTTCGGTTTCTTCGAGGTTGAGCGCGATGCCGGTGATGCCGTGGCCGAAATCCAGCATCTCGTTGAGCATGGCGTCGGTGAGGCCCTCGATTTTGGCCACGCCGTCGCCGATTTCGCGGACGGTGCCGACATTTTGCTTGGCCGTCGCGAGCTTCGCGCCGCTGATTTGCGCTTCAATTTCCTGCAACAAGTTACTCATAAAATTTCGTTAAAAACTTTGTTCCAATTTTTCCAAACGCGTCTTCACGCTGCCGTCGTAAAGGTCGCTGCCGACCTGAATCCGCAACCCGCCAATCAGCGCCGGGTTCTGGCGGAACGAAATATCCACGCCGGCGCCGTAATTCTTTTTGATCCGGTTTGTCACGTCCGCCTGCAAATCGGCCGCCAACGGCGTCGCGCTTTCGACGCTGCGCGGCGTGCTGTTCCAGGTCCAGTTTCACCAGCCGGTGCAGCCGCGACAAAATCCCGACGTAGCCGCGCGGCTTTTGCGAGACGAGCAGCGACACCGCCTGCCGGACGCGGTTTTCATCCAGCAAACCGTTGGCCTGGCAACTGCGGAACAGTTGCCGGGCGTCGCGCTGCGCTTGTTTGGAAATTTTCATTCCTTTTGGCAGGGATGCTGCTGACCGCCGATCCGGCTGACTCGACAGAGCCGCCCTACCGTTTTCAAGCCGCCAATTGTTTTTCCGTTTCCTCGGCCAGCCGCTTTTGGTCTTCCGCCGTCAGAACCTTGCCGGTGACGGTCGCGGTGGTCTGCACGACGAGCCTGCCGACTTCGCGTTTCAGCTCGGCGAGCATCCGCGCATGGTCCTGCGCGGCGGCTTCGCGCGCCTTGGCCACGATTTGTTCGGCGGCGGCGACGGCCTTTTGCGTTTCCGCCTCGCGCACGCGGGCGGCGGCGGCGCGGGCCTCGTCAATCAGATGCGTTCGCCTGGTCGCCGGCGTCGGCCAGGATTTTCGGCGGTCGGCCTCGGTCTTGGCAACCTCGACCTTGATGTGGTCGGCGTTGGCCAGGCTTTCGGCGATTTTCTCGCGGCGCAACTGCAGCATTGCGAAGATCGGCTTGTAGGCAAATCTCCACAGGACAAAGAAAACGACGGAGAAGCTGATCGTCTGCGTGAGCAGCGCCCTCCAGTCAATTCCAAGTTCGCTCCATAGCCGGATTTATTTGACGACGAACCAGGCGATGACCGCCCAGCCTTCGGCCAGTGCCATGCCGACGAACATCCACAACAGGATGCGTCCCATCATTCCGGGATTGCGGCTCATGGCGATCAGAGCGCCCGCCGTGGCGCAACCGATGCCGATGGACGCGCCGGCCATGGCCACACCGGTTTTAATATCGGTGTTGATGACCAAATTTTGCGCTATATCTGCTAGCATATATTTATTCCTTCAGTTTGTTTTTGTTGTTGTCGCAGCCGCCTTTTGATTGCGGCGGCAAATATCTAATAAATCAATGGCCGGGTTCCTCTTCATGCGAACACATCGTGCCGACAAACGCCACGACCAGCAAGCCAAACACAAACGCCTGCACGGCGCAGACAAATGTTTCATAAAAATAGACCGTGAGCGTAATGAACAAGGACGCCAGCCAGTTTGGCATGTGAAATCCCATGTCCAGCATCGTTTCGCCGGCAAAAACATTTCCATAAAGGCGCATGGCCAGCGCGACCGGCCGGGCAAACAAAATCGAAACCACTTCCATCACGCCGATGAAAATGAAAAGCAACGAAATGATCGGGAACACCCATTTGTTCGTTTTCATTTTCACGCCGAAAACGTGTTTGACGAATCCGAAAACACCATTGTAACGAACCGCCCAAAAAAGGCTCATCACCAAAAAAATCGCAGTCATCGCCACCGTCAGATTCGCATCGGTCGTCGGAGGGCGGAAGATGGGCCGATGCACGTTCTCAACGGCAAAAGGGAGCACGCTGTCCTTGACGGGCGTTCCGAATCCGATGCTGCCCACGCCCGGAATCAAATCCACATAATTCGACAGGACGATGAAAATTAAAAAGGTCGTCGCGAACGGAAAAACCCAGCGCGTGACTCTGGCGTCCAAAACGTCGGTCATAAAACTTTCCCAGCCTTCGACGAGCGCCTCCAGCACGTTTTGCATTCCCGACGGAATTTCCTTGAGGTTTTTCCAGGTCGTCACGCGCACGGTGACCAGGATGATTGCCGCCACAATCCATGTGCAGATAATTGAATTGGATATCGGAAGTGCGATTGACCCGGGCCACCAGCTCGCGAAAATCGAAGGCACGTTTTTTACCGGCGACGGCCCGATGTAAAAAAGCGCGGGGGGTGATTGAGACGGAAGGGCTTCCTCTTCAGCCGCCGGCTGGGCTTGCGTCGCGGCTGCGCTTGAAATCACCTGACCAGAGGGACTTGCCGGAGCCGGGTCCATTGACGGCACGACTGCCGCAAATAACGCGGTGGAAAGCACGCAGGCAAAGATGATGGCGCCAAGTCGCTTCACTTAAAATTTCACTTCAGACGGCAATAATACCCTTTGATCAAATCAGTCACAGGTTTAAACGGAGGCGCAGGTTACAATGTCGTGAAAAATTCACAAGCACTTTTTGGAAATTTTTTGGCAGGGTGCTTGAAATTAAAGCCAGTTCCGGCGCAGCAATTCGGGCGTTTCACCGCGGGCGGTCATGCTCCGTTAGATTGCGCTAAAAAGTAAATTATCAAAAGAATAAGTCCCATTGTCACGTTGCACATCCCAAGCACCTTCACTCGCTTGCGGTCTCGTGCCGCTTGGTCGGGGGTTACAACTTTATACCACCAATGAGGAAAAGCTAGACAGGCGGCTCCCCAGACTATAAACACCACCGCCATCAAAAGTGCAATCGGGTCTTTCATATTTTGTGCGGCTAACTCTTCAACCGTGAACCCGCCGCACCTTAAAATCAAACCAGCAAATCGACAATTTTCATCCCGCGGGCGCGCAATGTCCGCAAACTCAAGGCATCATGCCGCTTGGCCAGCCGCACTGCCGGCTTCATCCCGCCAGAGCGGGCAATGATAAAATGCCGGCGGCGTCAGGCCCAGCGCACGGTAAAGCAGAATCTGCCGCGCCGTGCTCACCAGCAAATCTGCGCCGCGCACGACCTCGGTGATTTGCATCGCCGCGTCGTCCGCCACGCAGGCCAGTTGATACGCCGGAACGCCGTCGCCGCGCCAGACCACAAAATCGCCAAAATCCTTTCCCGCCACGAATCGTTGCTCGCCGCAATTGCCGTCAATGAAGGAAATGGTCTCGCCATCGGGAACGCGGAAGCGCCAGTGACAGGTGACGTGTGACAGGTGACAAGAAGGGCGCTGTGTTGTTTCACGTCACTCGCCACACGCCACTCGTCACCCTTCAGTCGGCAAGTTCCGGGATAAATCGCCTCGTCATCCTCCGCGTGCGGCGCGCGGGCGGCTGACCGGATGTCTTTGCGCGAACAGGTGCAGGGATAAATGAAATTGCCGGCGCGGAGTTTTTCCAGCGCGGCGCGATAAACATCCATCCGCTCGCTTTGATTGTAAGGCGCAAACGGCCCGCCGCAGTCCGGGCCTTCCTGCCATTCAAAACCAAACCAGCGCAAGTCCTCCATCATGGCCGGGACAAATTCCATCTTGAAGCGGGTGGAATCCAAATCCTCGTTCCGCAAGACCAGCGTGCCGCCATTGGCCTGCGCCCGCTGCTGCGCCATCCAGAACGTCCGCGCATGGCCGAGATGCAGATAGCCCGTCGGCGACGGCGCGAGCCGCCCGCGATATTTTTGCAGCGCGGACAAATTCACGGCAGCAATTAACCATCAAGGCGCGAAGGCACAAAGCTCTCTTTTTGGCAGCTTACCCGGAAATTAGGATGGACTTTTGCCGGTCTTGAATTCTATTTTGTCCGCCATGCAACACACTCTTTCGTTCAGGAAACATTTCTCCACGCTGGCCGGTCTTGTCCTGGCCGTCCTCGGCGCAACCGCATCTCCCCTGCCCGCGCAGGACTCCGACTTGGTCACAGATACGATTGAAACCGCCACCAACGGGATTATCGTGACACCGGTAATTCCCGTCCTGCAAATCAAGGCCGACCAGGTGTCCGCGCAGGTCAGCCCGATGCTTTACGGCTTGATGACGGAGGAAATCAATTTCTCCTACGAAGGCGGGCTTTACGGCGAGCTGGTCCGCAACCGCACGTTCAAGGCAAACCCGACGAACGCGGTTTATTGGAGACACGGTCGGCGGCGCGGCCATCTCGCTCGACACGAACCAGCCGCTCAATGCCGCGTTGAACGTGAGCTTGAAACTGGACACGAGCAAGGCGTCGAAAAATTCGCCGGCGGGAATCGCCAACAGCGGTTACTGGGGAATTCCCGTCAGGCCGAACACGACTTATCACGCGTCGTTTTATGCCAAGGGGAAACATTTCAATGGCCCGTTGACGGTCAGCCTGTTCCACGTTGACAAAACTATCCAATCCTTACCTATCACACCAGAGACGGCTCTGTGACAAAGGCTTGAGGCTGTCGCTGTGCCAATCGCCAGCGCGACGGTTCCAAAAATTTCCGGCGAATGGCAGAAATATGAAGTGACGTTGACGACCGGCGATGTGCCGACGTCCAAGGACAACAAGCTGGTCATCTCGACGACCAAGCCGGGAACATTTTTCAACATGCACGGCACGGTCTGGTTCCAGCAGGTCTCGCTGTTCCCGCCGACGTTCAACAACCGTCCGAACGGCAACCGGCCCGACATCATGCAATTGCTCGCGGACATGCAGCCGAAGTTTTTGCGCCTGCCCGGCGGCAATTATCTGGAGGGCGATTACATCAACGAGCGTTTTAACTGGAAGAAGACCATCGGCGACGTTTCGCAGCGGCCCGGCCACCGCAGCCCGTGGAATTATTGGTCCACCGACGGTTTCGGCCTGATGGAATATCTGAACTGGTGCGAAGACCTGCACATGGAACCGTTGCTCGCGGTTTACGCCGGTTATACGCTGAAGCAGGATCATGTCAATCCCGGCCCGGACCTTGAGCCTTATGTCCAGGACGCGCTCGACGAGATTGAATACGTCACCGGCGACACGAACACGAAGTGGGGCGCGCAGCGCGCGAAGGACGGCCATCCCGCGCCGTTCCCGCTGCATTACGTCGAGGTCGGCAACGAAGACTGGTTCGACCGCTCGCGGCAGCCTACGACGGACGGTTCGCGCAATTTTCAACGCCATCAAGGCGAAGTATCCCAACCTGCAAGATCATCGCCACCGACGCAGCGGTGCAAGAGCGTCACGCCGGATTTGGTTGACGAACATTATTACCAAACATCAGGAGGAGATGGAGGCGCAGTCGCACATGTATGACACGCGCAGCCGCACCGATCAAACGAAGGTTTTCGTCGGCGAATGGGCCACGCGCGTGGGCCGCCCACGCCGAACATGGCGGGCGCGCTCGGCGACGCCGCGTGGATGTGCGGCATGGAACGCAATTCCGACATCGTCCTCCTGGAATCGTATGCGCCGCTGTTCGTCAACGTCAGCGACCTCGCTCGCGGCGGCTCGATGCAATGGCCCAGCGACTTCATCGGCTACGACGCGCTCACCAGCTATGGCTCGCCGTCCTATTACGCGCAGGTGATGTTCAGCACGCATCACGGCGACAAAATGCTGGCGACCGATTCGCAGGACATTCCGACCCACCCCTGGCAGCCGCCGCAGCGCACCCGCAACGGGGTTCCGCAAGGCGGACCCCCGGCTCCGCAGCAGGTGCCGTCGGTTTTCTTCGACGCCACGCGCGACAGCCAGAGCGGGACGATTTATCTGAAAGTCGTGAACCGCCAAGGCACGCCGCAGCCGGTGCATGTTCAAATCAGCGGCGTTTCCACCGTCGAAGCCGAAGGCACAGCCATCGTGCTGAAAGCGGACAAACCGGACGACACGAATTCAATTGAAGAGCCGACGAAGATTGTTCCCGCCACGGCAACAGTTGACGGACTTGGAACGGATTTCACGCGCGAGTTCCCGCCGTATTCCATCACAATTCTGGAATTGAAGGCGAAATAATTACGGTAGGGCGAGGCTACTGACGAGCCGGCTCGCGAGGACGCTTCCCTACCTACTTTCAAAACTTTTCGCTGGGATTTGCCGCCAGCCATTCGCCCAATCCGGGCAATGGCGCGGACAATACCGCTTGCGCCTTGGAAATATTCAGCGACGTGTCCGGTGCGCGCACCGGGCCGGTAAAATCCTTCGCCGAACCCGGTTCGATTTTGGTTCTTATTTCCGGCCAGCGTTTGACCAGCAAGCTGGCCAATCTGCCAGCGCGACAGCTTTTCTGCGCCGGCAACGTGATAAATGCCCGCGCAATTTTTCCCCGCCAATTCCCAGACTGCCCGTGCTGTTTCCACCGCCGGAATCGGGCAGCGGAATTCGTCGGTGAACAGCTTCATCTTTGACTTCGTCAGCAGCGTCTGGCGGAGTTGCTCGTTAAAACCGCGGTTCCCTGCCCGCGACACTCCGCCGTTGATCGACGCGCGCACGATGGTGTGCTTGGGATTCTTCAAAAGGATCTCCTCGGCGGTGGCCTTCGTTTCGCCATAAACATGAATTGGGTTCACCGCGTCGGTTTCAACATAATTGCCCTTGCGCCCGTCGAAAACCAGATCGGTGGAAAAAAATACGAATTGGATTTCCGCCGCCAGTTCCGCAATCAGCCTCGTGACTTCGACGTTCAACCGCCACGCAAGTTCAGGATTCTTCTGCGCGTCGGCCACGTTGCTGATGGCGGCGCAATGAATCACGAGTTGCGGCCTGTCCTTTTCAAACTCCCGGCGGACGGCGGCGAAATCGAGCAGGTCAAGCTGGTCGCGTGTCAGCGCGTGCAGTCGCCATTGCGGGGCGAACTTCGGCGCGGCTTGGACAAGATAATTCCCGATGAGTCCGCCCGCGCCGGTGATCCAAGCCAGTTTATTTTGGCGTTCCATCGGGAGCAGGTCGCATTTGCGGCAGGCGGCCAATCCACAAGCCTGTGGCGGCGTAATGCCATTCCAATTCTGGAATTTCCGGTGCGTAGCCGCCAGCCGCGCGGATAATCATCCGGTCAGCAGGTCGCATCTTATTAACCCACGGCTCGTAAGCCGCAAAAGCGGCACCGTGGTTCCACTGGATTTTGCGAAGTGTTTCCAAATCATCCGGTCGCATAAAGCCGGGTTCAAACCCCAGGACGTAACGCCAGTCGGCTGTCGGATTTTTGAAAAACATCTGGTAAAAAACGTCCATGTCCGAATTGTATATGATGCCGCCCTTACCCGGCAGCCAGCCGGTGATGCCGGGTGTGTCGGGTGTCAGATATTCCGTCGTGAGATTCGCCGTCCAGCGGCTGTCGCGGTCGCTGGTGAATCCCAGGAAAACCCCGACGGCAATTCCCAGCGTGACCAGCAGGCGTCTGGCCGCATCGAACGTGAGATGATTTTCGAAATGCTCCTGCAATTCCAGCGCCACCCAGACCATGAACGCGGGCGTGCCGAAATCCCACCAGAACCGGCGCACCTTCAATCCGAGCAGCCAGTCCAAAACCATCATCATGAAAACCGGATTGAGCAAAACACGCGGATTCCAACCGATAAAGATTTTGCGGCATAACAGCAGGACGACAACCGCCAGCACAGCGGGAATTTCACCGTCGGACGGATACCATTCAGGTTCCAATTGACGATTGACCACAAAATGTCCGAAGGCGCCAGACATATGGCGCACCGCCTGAAGCAGGAATTCCCACGGATGGCCGGTGAGCGCGCAGCCCAGGAAACTTCCCGCCAGCCAGCAGCCGCCATACCAGAACGCTGAACGCCAGAAACCGGCAAACAAAATCGCCGCGCCCGGCAAACACAGCAAATACCAAGAGCCATGAATCCACGCGGATGCGGCAACGAGCAGCGGCGTAAAAATCAAGGCCGACCGGCGGAGCCGGTCCTCCGACTGGCGCGACCACAAAAACAAAATCGTGATGAGAACGGCATCGGTCAAAAGATAAGGCCGCCCGCGCGCGAAGCGGGTCGTGCAAGCCGGAATAAAAATCGCCGCCGCAAACAGCGCCGCCAGCCACGCTTCGGGCCGGCGAAACCACGGCAACGCACAGAGCGTCACCAGCAGCATCAAGGAGACGACCGAAAAGACGACCAGTGATTCGGCGTTGCAATTTTGCCAGTTGTGAACCCATTGCAAAATCGCCTGCCAGCCGGGGCTTGGGTCTATCGGAAAATCGTCCCGCATGACCAGGATTTGCTGCCACGATTTTCCTGAAATCGTCCTGGCCGCGTGCCGGAGTGCGTCGTCCATCGGCAGAAAACCGTAGCCGATGATTTTCAGAGGTATGACGATGATGGTTAAGACGGCAACAATCCAGACAGTCAACGGCACGTATCGCTTCAGCCAGAAGAAATTCATGATAATCTAGTCAACCATCCGCTTCGTCAGGTTTCCGTAGGCATCAATCCTTCGGTCGCGCAGAAACGGCCAGTGCGTCCGCGTGTCGTCCACTTGCGCCAAATCAACCGGCACAATCAAAATTTCCTCTTTGCCGGCGGATGCCTTGGCGAGGATTTCGCCGGAAGTTCCGGCCACGAAACTTTGCCCCCAAAACTCAATGCCGTCGCCACCCACGCCAGTGAGAATTTCATGGCCGATGCGATTGGCCACGGCGACAAAGCAGCCGTTGGCCACGGCGTGCGAGCGTTGGATGGTTGCCCAGGCGTCGTGTTGGATCGTTCCGATTTTTTTCTTTTCGCGCGGGTGCCAGCCGATGGCGGTCGGGTAAAAAAGGATTTCCGCGCCCTGCATTGCCGTGAGCCGCGCGGCTTCGGGATACCATTGGTCCCAGCAAATCAGCACGCCGATTTTCCCATACCGGGTCTGCCACGCCCTGAAGCCGGTGTCGCCGGCTGTGAAATAAAATTTCTCGTAGTAAAGCGGGTCATCGGGGATGTGCATCTTGCGGTAGATGCCCAGCAGCGAGCCGTCAGCGTCTATCACGGCTGCGGTGTTGTGATAAACGCCGGCGGCGCGCTTCTCGAACAACGAGGCGATGATGACGACTTTGTGTTTCTTTGCCAGCTTGCAAAAGGCGGTGGTGCCGGGGCCGGGGATTTTTTCGGCGAGTTCAAAATTCTTGAAATCCTCGCTCTGGCAAAAGTATTGAGATCGGAACAGCTCCTGCGTGCAGATGATTTGCGCGCCTTGCCGGGCGGCGCGTTCGGCGAGCGTGAGGGCTTTCTTCAGGTTCGTTTCACGATTCGCGGAGCAGGCGCTTTGAATCAGCCCGATGCTGACGGCATGGGCGGCAGAGCGCTTCATCGCTCAAGGCTTGGGATGGATGCGGACGGTGTGCTCCAACATATCCGTCGCGCCGTGTGGTGCGGGAGATGCCGGAACGTTCTGGCCGAACAGTTCCCGGGTGAATTTGCCAAGGGTCTCGTTAGTCGGGCCGTAACCGCCGTGGTAGATGTTGTATTCAAGGTCATACAACAACTGGTCGGCGCTGGCATATCGCTGGGCGGGGTCGCGCACGAGGCAGCGCTGGAGAATTCCATTGAGCGCCTCGTCAATGCGGGGATCGTGCTTCCGGAAATCGGGGATCTCCATGTTCAAGATCCGCTGGCGCGATTCGTCGGCGTTTTCCCCCTTGAAAATATTCCTGCCGAGCAGCAGGTGCGCGAGCACGACGCCGGTCGAAAACAAATCGGAACGTTTGTCGGTGATCTGGAAGTCCGCCTGTTCGGGGCTCATGAAATCGGCCTTGCCGGCGACGACCTCGCCTTCCTGGTCGGTCAGGAACCCACGCGCCTTGGCGATGCCAAAATCCGTCACCTTCACGTCGCCTTCGAACGCGATCATGATGTTCTTCAAGCTCACGTCACGATGGACGATGCCCAGCGGCCTGCCGTCCTTGTCCGTTTTGGAGTGCGCGTAGGAAAGTCCGCGCGCTATGCGGCTGGTGATGAACACCGCGAGTTCCTTCGGCAACGGACGATTCTTGTCGGTGAGCTGCCGCGTGAATTGTTCCAGGTTCACTCCGCGGATCAATTCCATGCAGATGAAGCAGACACCCTTGGCCTCGCCGAGTTGATAAGTCTGGACAATGTTCGTATGGATCAAATCAGCGACCAGCTTTGCCTCGCCGATGAAATTCTCGATAAACATCTTCTGGCTGGCAAAATTCGGCCGGATGATCTTGATGGCCACACGCTTGACGAAGTCGCGCGCACCGTGCTGCTCGGCTTCAAACACAATCCCCATGCCGCCCTCAAATATCTTGCGGACAATCTCATAACGAAAGTCGCTCTCTATGGTGAATAGTGCCACGCGGGAATGGTCGGAAATTGCAGAAGGAAGTCAAGCCCAGCCCGTGGCAGGCTGGCAACCCTCAAATTTTTTATGCTTTTTTGCTTGCACGATTCGTCTGAAATCCTTTAATTCGAGCCAAGTCACATGACTTTTGAACCAAAACAACAACACAACAACCACCAATAGGAAGGACACCGACATTATGGCAAAAGCACTATCGAAATCTCAACTCATCACCGCAATCGCCGAAAAAGCGCAACTCTCCAAGAAACAGGCTGGCGAAATCCTCGACCACCTCGCCGCGCTTGCCTACAAGCACGCGAAAGACACCTTCACCCTGCCCGGCATCGGCAAGCTCGTCCTCAAGGACCGCGCCGCCCGCATGGGCCGCAATCCCAAGACCGGCGAAGCCATCCAGATCAAGGCCAAGCGCGTCGTGAAGTTCCGCGTCGCCAAGGCCGCGAAGGATGCAATCCTCGGCGCCAAGTAAGTTTCGCCTCTTCACAAGGCGCTTCGATCTGTTCGAAGCGCCTTTTTTTATTCCGAAACCAATTCAATGCCCGCGTAATCACCTGTCAGTTTGCAACCGAGACTGTCGCCGTCCGTTAGAACGCCGATGCCGATGATTTTCGGCATCGCCCTCTGTCCGAAGCAACTTTTCCAATCCGCCGTCACGTCGCGCTCCTCGGAAATCCATTCGCCCGCCCGCGCGTTGCCGGATTCCACCACGACCAGTTGGGTGCGGCTGGACAAGGGATGCGGCAGGATCGCGCCCACCTTTTCCTCGTTGGCCCAGATGTAATCAATCGAGCGCGGCGGCCCGATGAAGGTGTCGAACGCGATGAACACCCGCGCTGCATGGTCAAATCTTCGGGTGACGCGCTCCGAGCCGTTCGCCGGCACGCCGTCTATTTTCCAGCGCCAGCGCAGCTTTAACTCTCCCTGCGGCTTGATGTTGAGCTTCACGCTGAATGCCGAGCAGGATTTGTCCGCTGAGGCCTGCAGGAAAAAATTCGTTCCGTCCCGTACGACGTGATAATCCGTCGGTGTCCCAAACTTCACCTGCTGCCAGCGGTTGCTGACGCCATGCTCGAAATTTTCCGAGAACAGCACCGCATCGCTTCCCGCCGCGCGGCAAAACAATGGAATCAGAAAGAGCGACACTCTCAAAAACATTTTTATCACGCGCCAAGCATACGTTCCAGCCGCGCCCACCCGAAGTGACAAGTGTGTGACGGCAAATCCGCCCGCTTTTTTTGTTTTTCATCCGTGTCCATCCGTGTTAATCCGTGGTCAAATATAATGACATGAAACCTCGCGTCCGATTCGCCCCCTCGCCCACCGGTTACCTCCACATCGGAGGTGCGCGCACGGCTTTGTTCAACTGGCTTTACGCACGCCACACCGGCGGCACGTTCATCCTCCGCATCGAAGACACCGACGCCGCGCGCAATTCGCAGGAAGCTGTGGACGTCATCCTCAACGGCCTGCGCTGGCTCGGCCTCGATTGGGACGAAGGCCCGCTCACTGGCGACGCCACCGGCCCGAGCAAGGGCGATTGCGGCCCGTATTTTCAATCGCAACGGAAGGAAAATTACCAGCGCCGCGTCGAAGCCCTGCTCTCGCACGGCCTCGCCTACGAACACGAAGGCGCCATCAAGTTCAAGATGCAGCGCGAACCCATCACCATCCACGACCTCGTCGTCGGCGACGTCGTCCGCAAGCTGACCGACCGCGAGGAGGCCGACCCCGACTTCGTCATCCAGCGCTCCGACGGCCAGCCAGTGTTCCATCTCGTCAACGTCATTGACGACCTTGATATGAACATCACCCACGTCATCCGGGGCGAAGATCATTTGAGCAACACCACCAAGCACATCGCACTCTTCAAGGCCTTTGGCGTGCCGCCGCCACATTACGCCCACATCCCGCTCATCCTGAACAAGGACGGCACCAAGATGAGCAAGCGCGATCAGGGCGCGTCGCTCACCAGCTACCTCGACAACGGGTTTCTGCCCGAAGCCGTCGTGAATTTCCTTTGCCTCCTCGGCTGGTCGCCCAAGGAAAACCGCGAGAAGCTTACCCTTGCCGAGACCATCGAACGCTTCGACCTGCCGCAGATTCTCCGGCATAACGCCAAGTTCGATTACGAGAAACTCCTCTGGCTCCAGGGCGAATACGCCCGCGAACTGAAGGACGACCGCTTTTACGAACTCGCCGTCCACGCCTTCGCAAAGGCGGGCGTGAACACCAACGCCTTTCCCCTGCCCTTCGTCAAGGCCGCGCTCAACACCTGCAAGGGCAAGTTCAAGCTCTTCAGCGAATTGCCCGGCTACGCTGGATTTTATTTCACCGACGCGATTGAATACGACGCCGAAGCCGCCAAAAAAGATTTCGTGCCGGAGAACAAACCGCGCCTGACCCAACTCCGCGACGCCTTTGCCGGCGCGCCCGCGTTTGATGCCGCGACACTGGAAGCCGCGCTCAAGGAAACCGCCAAAACGCTGGGCGTGAAAGCCGGCGTGCTGGTGCATCCCTGCCGGCTGGCGATGACCGGCAAAACCTCCGGCCCCAGCCTTTACCATCTGCTAGAAGTGCTGGGCAAAGAGCGCATCATGGCGAGGATTGAGAAAGCACTTGGCAATTTCTAAATCGCCTTGTATTCGAGGGCATATTCCGTTTTATGAAAAACCGCTCTGCGCCTGACAATTTTGGGATAGTCAGTTTTAAGCAGGCCTAGCACCTTTTCTATTTCTGCTTGCGGGCAACGGACTCCGAAGTCAATTGATTTGACCCATTCAGGTTTGAAATCCAAAAATTCTCCAGTTGTCAAATCAGGCATTTTTCGCTGCTCGCAGTATTCTGGCATGGTTATCAATCTGTATTCATTTTCATAACGCCACGCTGAGCTCTTCGTTGTTGCGCTCTTGAACATGGCCTCTTTCATTGCATCTATCTGAGACCCAAGGGAAAAATCAACTGCGACTCTTTTATCATCATATATCATTTGAACGACGCCAAACGATCTTTGTATTCACCTCCGGAAATTCAAATCCGATTCGGGCACCAAAATGTTTGGATGCATAATGCGACCACATTAGAATTTCATCCAGCGGCTTCACATTGATCGCAGAAAAGCAGACCACACGCACACATGAATCCGCTAACTCTTCCCGCTCTTTCAGACTTGGCTCGTCAAATAATTGAGAATTTTTAACCATCTTCGCTACAACTATCGGCAATTTACGCATGGCCGTTTTCCGATTGAATCCCGGAACTTGTCGTTGAGTTTCAGCCATAAAAAAAGGTGAATCCAATTGAGACAGAACATATTTCCGCGCCTTGTCAGCCGTGGTTTTACCGGAAGGAATGTATAAAAATTCAAATGGGTCGTTGAAACTCGTGATTCGAGACGTTTTTAATTTCGCCTCTTTCAGTGTTTCAAAAACGTGCGAACCAAAATAGCGATGCAGCAACATATTCATGAAAAATGCGCCCTTGAAATCTTAATTGAAAGACAGAACTGAAATGGTTTTCCATCCCTCCGGCCTCGAGCCCGCCCCTTTCCGTGATGCTGCGCTTCCGCCTCCGTCCCCCACCGCCATTTTTGGCTCCAATGATTGAAAATGGCCTATTCTTAGCCCGAACTGGCCTGTCGGAGTGCCGATATCCTTGATTTACACGCCGGTAATTGCCAATGACGCGTCCGTCGGAAGGAATTACGGAGCCGTATTTGCCAATGATGCGTCGGTAATTTTTAATTGCGCGCTCGTAAATGCCATCGACGGGCATGTAATTGCCAACGGCGCACGTGTAATCATGATTTACGCACCCGTCGGAATGATTGTGATGCCTCCCGATGGCAAGGGGACGCCTCCTGATGCCAAAGGGATGCGTCCCAATTGAGCAGTTTTACCGGCTTATTCGTCATTGTTCATTCGCGTTAATCCCTGAAATCCGTGCCCGCTCAAAACTTCAATGTCGCGTCGATAATTTTTTCCCTTAAACTTTGCGCGTGGCAAACCCGTTCATCCATTGGATTGAGGCCAAGGGGCCTTATGCGCCGTGGCTGTTTCTGGCGGTGTTCCTCGTGGCGTCGTTCCTGATGCTCTGGCGGCTGGAGGTTTTGAGCGCCAAGGGCTTTGAAGGCACGGTGCTCGGCACGCTGGTGATGCCGTATTGCACGGGCATGGGCAACCTCATCTTTGCCTTCATCCTCGGCCGCAACGGCGGCTCCGGCGCGGACGTGATGACGAACTCGCTGGTGAACAACATCACGAACATGACGCTGGTACTCGGTGTGCCGGCGATTTTCTGGGGCATCAAAGTTTTACCGTCGAAGGCCAAGGCCAACGGGAAAAGTCCGCCGAAGAAGAAATCCAACGCCGCCGGCAAGACGCATGAGTTGAACCGGCTCTCGCTGATGCTGACGCTGACGGCCGTCCTGTTTTTCACCGGCGCGGTCTGGGCGATGGGCCACAAGGGGCGGATTGATTTCTACGACGGGCTGTGCTGATCGGCCTGTTTTTGTTCTGGCAATGCTTCCATGTGTTCGACGTGCTCAAGTCAAACGTGCGACAGGGAAAATCGTTGAGCTGGACGCTGCCGTTTGACCTGGCGCTGCTGGCCATCGGCGCGTATGGAATCTATATCAGCACGGACTGGCTGGTGAGCTGGCTGCAACTGCGTCCACACCGGCTTCATCAGCGCCACATACATCGGCTGGTTGAGCGGCTGGCTGATGGTGCTGCCAAACGCGATGCTGGCGGTTTATTACAGCTGGCGCGGGCAGCCGGAAACGGTCTATGCCTCGCAAGTCGGCGACTGCGCATGTGTCCATCCCATTGTGCCTCGGCGTCTATGCGCTGTATCACACGATGGCGATGCCGCCGGTTTTCCACGTGGCGATGTTCATCCTGCTTGGCGCGACGCTGGTGCATCTCTTCTTCGTGACGGTGCTGGGGCGGCTGCCGCGGTTCGCTGGCTGGGCGCTGGTCGCGGCCTATGGATTTTTCCTTTGGAAAGGATTGCTGGGATAAAATCCGGTTGGAGCCGACGTAAGGAGGCCCTGATTGATTCCAATTTCGGAACAGCGCGATAAATTTTGCTGCATCGTAGACTGCGAAGAGGTAGCCTGACAAAGGCTCCCGTCCCTTATGTCATTCAGAAAAAAGAAAGTTGATGCCACTGCAAAGATGTCGCGCTGGTCGCATCGGCTTTTCACCATTCTGTTTCTGGCCGTCTATGCGCTGGTGCTGGCGCGGCTGTTTTGGACGATGGATCTGCCCGGCAAACCCGGCTGGCCGGTGGCCGTGCTGCTGATGGTGGCGGTCGTAAGCACCATCGCCGCGCTCGCGCAGCATCTGCCGCTGCAAAACATTTTGTTTGTGGCGGCCTTCATCGCGATTGTTGGCGGGGCGGCGGAGTGGCTCGACATCAAAACCGGCATTCCATTCGGCTCGTTCACGCTGGGCAAAATCGCCGGGCCGAAACCGTTCCTCCATGCGGTGCCGTGGATGATGCCGTTGATCTGGATACTGGCCATCTTGAACTCACGCGGCGTGGCGCGACTGGTGCTCCGCCCGTGGCGCAAGATGCACAGCTACGGCTTCTGGCTCATCGGCGTCACGGCGGCGCTGACGGTGATGTTCGACCTCGCATTCGATCCGTTCGCCTCGCGAGTGAAACAATACTGGTTTTGGGAGCCGACGAAATTACCGCTGACGTGGCAGGGCGCGCCGCTGGTGAACTTTTTTGGCTGGGGGGTCGTAACGCTGATCATTCTGGCGTTCATCACGCCAATGCTGATCAACAAGCGCCATCACAAAAACCGCCCGCCGGATTTTCATCCGCTCGTTGTCTGGCTCGGCGCGATGTTGCTTTTCGGCATCGGCGACGCGTCACAGGGCCTCTGGCTGGCTGCCGTGGTGAATGGAGTTTTTGGCGGTCGTTGTCGCCGTCTTCGCGGTTCGCGGCGCGCGGTGGTGACAATTATCTGTCAGGAATCCTCGTGGCTCCGGCGCGCTTGATGATTTTCAACCGCGCCACACGCGGGCCGTCCATTTCCTCGACGCGCAATTCAAAATTCCCAACCGCCAGCGAATCGCCGGCCTTCGGAAATCCGCCGAGCTTCTGCGTGACCCAGCCGCTCGCGGTCGCGACGCTTTCATCGTGAGTGCACCTCGCCGATGATTTTTTCCAGTTCATGCAGCGGGCAGCGTGCCGGCGACTTCCCAGGAATTCTCGTCCCGCCGGACATACTGCGTCTCCTCCTGGTCAAATTCGTCCTGAATCTGGCCGACCAGCGCCTCCAGCACGTTTTCAAGCGTGACGATGCCGAGCGTGCCGCCGTATTCGTCCACGATGACCGCAAAATGCAGCCGGCGTTCGAGAAACAGCTGCAGCAACTTTTCCAGCCGCGCCGTCGCGGGCGCGTAAATGAGTTTGCGCGCCACCGGCAGCAAATCCGCCGCCGTCGTCGCCTTGTCGCGCAGCGCATAAAGGTCCTTGATGTGGACAACGCCGCGCGTCTTGTCCAGATCGCCGTCGTCGCAAATCGGGAAGCGCGAGTAGCGCGTCTTTTCCGCGAGCGCCAGACAGTCGGCCATCGTCGCGCCGGTGTTGAACGCGACAATTTCCTGGCGCGGGCGCATGACTTCGCGCGCGATGCGATGGCTCAAGTCGAGCGCGTTCAAGATCAGGTTGCGACCGGCGGCCGTCCCGCCCTGCGGAACCGCCGCGAGCACCAGGCGCAATTCCTCCTCCGTTTGCGAGCGGTCGGCGACGGCGTCCGGTTCGATGCCAATGCGTTTCAGGAGCCAGCGCGCCGCGAGGTTCAGCAGCCGGTTGAACGGATAAAACGCCAGATAAAACCAGCGCAGCGGGATGGCCGTGGCCAGCGCGACCGGCAGCGGCTTTTGAATCGTCAGCCATTTCGGCGCAAGTTCGCCCGACGCAGATGTGCAGAAACGTCAGCGCGGTGAAACCGACGGCAAACGAAATGGACCGCAGCCACACGCCGGATTCGATGCCGAGCAGACCCAGCAGCGGCGACAGCAGCGTGGTGAACACCGGCTGGCCAATCCAGCCGAGGCCGAGGCTGGCCATCGTGATGCCGAGCTGCGTCGCGCTCAAATACGAATTTAGATGCCGGACGATGTGCCGCGCCATCTGCGCCCGCCGCCAGCCCTTCGCCACGAGCATGTCGAGCTGCGTCTCGCGGATGCGGACCAGCGCGAATTCGGCGGCGACAAAAAATCCATTCATCAGCACCAGCACCAGCACCGCCAGGATTTTCAGCACGGTCAAAATGAATGCGTCCGAGTTCATGTAAATGGAATGACGTAAGACGGATGGCGGATGGCCGAAACGATGGATTGTTGGATTGATGGATGAATGGATTCCTGGAATCGCAGGCCGGGCAAACTGGCGACCCAATAATCCAATAATTCAATAATCCAATTATCCAACTCTTTCATAATTTCATCTCTCCAAACATCACCTTCAAAATGTCCTCCAGGCTCACGATGCCCATTTCCGCGCCGTCGCGCGCCAGCACGATGGCCAGCCGGTGCCCGGCGCGCTGCATCAGGCGCAGCGCGACTTCCAGCCGCATGTTTTCATTCACAAACAGCGCGGGCGTCATGTGCGCGGCGGCGGGCTTTTGCAAATCCAGATCGTCGCGGAACAGCAGCGGGCCGAGCGAGAGCAGCCCGGCGATGCGCGGAGCGCCGTCGCGCGTTTCGCGGACCGGCAGCCGCCACAACCGGCGTTCGCGCCCAGCCGGAACGCGTCGCCCAGCGGCGTCTGCGCCTCCACCGTCACCACCTGCGCGAGCGGCGTGGCGATCTGCCGCACGGTGAAATTTTGCAGGTCGAGCACGCGGTTGATCATCGCGCGCTCGTCGCTGGTGAGCGATTGCGCGGATTCCTGCATGACCGAGCGCATTTCCTCGCGGCTGCCAAACAGCCGGCCCGTGAACGCCTGTCCGCCCGTCAGCCGCAGCGCCATCTGGGAAACGCCCTCTACCAATGGCAACGAGCGGGCTTAACACGACATGCACGAGGCGGAACACGGGCGCCGCCATCAGGCACAACTGGTTCGGGTGCGCCCGGAAAAACATTTTCGGCAGCAGATCGAACAGCGCGTAGAACAGAAAAACGGCGGCGGCAAAAGCGGCGGCGATCCAGACGTCATGACCCAAAAGCCATTCATGCAGCTCGAGCAGCGTCCAGCCCAGAATCAAAAAGTTGGCGAGCGTGTTGCCGACGAGGATTGTCCACAGGAAATTCTCCGGCTTTTCGAGAAAGCCGTGCAGCAGCTTCGCCGACGGCTTGCCGGCCCGCGCCAGCCGCCGCACCCGCAGCCGGCTCAACGCGAACACGCCCGCCTCCATGCCCGACAGCAAAAACGCCAGCAACAGGCACAGAAACAGCGCGACCCAATTGATGATGTTCGTGTCCATTTTATTTCAGCTTTTGGACCATCAACTCCAGCACACGGCGTTCGTCCACCGCGTGCGCCGTGAGTTTCAAGCCACGAAACGACGCCGATTCACCGGCCTCCGGCACGACGCCGCGCAGATGCGTGAGCAATCCGCCCATCGTTTCGACCTCCGGCACGTCGCCGAGCGCCGGAAATTCGCGGCGGAAATCGTCCAGCCGCATCGTCCCGCTCACGCGCCAGCGATCGGGCGAAATTTTTTCCATCACAAAACCTTCCGGCTGCGCCGCGGCGTGGATTTTGCCGATGAGCTTGCCCAGGATGTCCTCCATCGTCACCAGCCCCGCCGTGCCGCCGAATTCATCCAGCACCATTGCCAGCCCGCGCTGCTGCTTTTGCAGGCTCTGGAACAATTGCAGCAGATTCATCGTCTCCGGCACATACGACGGAAATTCAATCGCGTCCGCCAGGTCAATCTTCGGATCCAGCAGCAGCGCCCGCGTGTTCAAAATGCCGACGATGGTGTCCGGCGTTTCGTCGTAAATCGGCAGGCGGCGGTGCTTGAATTTTTTCGCGGCGGCAATCATCTCCTCCACCGTCGCGTCGTCGGAGATGGCCGCCATACCGGCGCGTGGTCGCATCACGTCGCGGGCCGCCCGCTTGTCGAGGCTGATGATTTGGAGGATGATTTCCTTTTCGGACTCGGCAAGCGTGCCCTGCTGGTAGGCCATTTCCAGCAGCTCGTGATACTCCGCGTCCGTCAACAGCCGGCGTTGCGGCCATTTGCGGCGCGGTCTTCTTCAGGATCGCCACGTTCAGCCACCGCGCCACGCGATGCAGCGGCGTGGTGGCTTTTTGAAAAACCAGCAGCGGCAGGCTCACGCGCAGCGCCCAGTATTCCGGCTGCCGCACCGCCAGGGTCTTGGGGAAAACCTCGCAGCCCAGCAACGTCAGCGCCAGCAGCGCAATCATCACCGTCAGCGCCAGCGTCCAATGCGCGTTGAAGACCAGCCGCAGCGCGACCGCGAGCATCGCCGCGTTGGCGAACGTGTTGCCCAGCGCCAGCGTCGCGAGCAAATCCTGCGGATGTTCGAGCAGCGCCGCGACGATTTTGCCCGCGCGCGGATTTTTTTCCGCGAGCTGCGCCACCTGCCATTTGCCGAGCGAAAACAGCGCCGTCTCCGCCAGCGCGAAAAAGAAACTCGCGCCCGCGAAAATCAAAATCGCCGCCACAGCCTGCTCCATGCGTGGAGTGTGCTGGAAAAAGTGGTCTGGAAAAAGTAGAAACGGTTGACACCAATTTCACCTCTTTTGGCTGATCAAGTCCGCGCCAATCTGCGAAATCGCCGGCTACCCCTCCAAAACCGCCGTCACCGCCGCGTAATGCTCCGTGTGGCTCAAGCTGACCAGCAACTGCTTCGCATTGCGCGATTCAAACAATTGCCTTCCCTTCCCATGCAGCACCACGAACGGCTCGCCCGATTCCTTCTTGCGGATTTCCATGTCGCGCCAGCCAAGCTGCGCGCCGATACCCGTGCCGAATGCCTTGGAAATCGCTTCTTTGGCCGCAAATCGCGCCGCGACGAACGGCGCGGGATGCCGGTGCGACAGGCAATACGCCATTTCATCCGGCAATAAAATCCGTTGACCAAACCGCTCCCCAAATCTCTCCAGCGACGCCGTGATGCGCGCCACCTCGATGATATCAATGCCGAGGCCAAGAATCATTTTTGAGCTACGATTTACGATTTGCGATTGGCACGCAAGCAAACTTGCTGAGTCAAAATTGATTTTGAGAACCGGACTAGAACAAAAATACGATTGTCAAACTCACGCGTGTCCGGCTTAACTCAAGGCAATTTCATGAATAAACTCACACCGCTCGCGCTTGGCCTGTTGTTTGTCACCGTCATTGCCGGCTGTTCGACCGCAGGCAAAACGGGAAGCGCGCCGAACATCGTTTCTCTTTTTGACGGCCAGACTCTCGACGGCTGGATTGACCAGGAAAACAAAGGAACCGCCGCCGGATGGATTGTCACGAACGGCGTCATCGCCAGCACCGGCGCCGGTCGCGGAACGCTTTACACGAAAAACGACCACGGTCATTTCCGGCTGACGTTTTTGATGCGGCATGTTTCGGGCAACAAGGATCATCAGGCGTGCGTTCTGATTTTCTGCCGGCGACCGGAGGCTGGCGAGAAGCCGCTCGATGCGCTCGGCGGCATTCAGTTCCAAGTGCCCAATGGCGGACATTGGGATTATCGTCCGACGGAAAATGGCGTGAAGCACAACAACGGCGGCGGAAAGGAATTCACGAGCGTGACGAAATCCAGGTTCAACGTCCACGATTGGAGCCAGATTGAAATTGTCGCCGATGCCAAAACCGGCACGGCGCGCATGGCCGTCGCGCAACCGCCCGGCAGCAAAGCCGTCGAGGTGCTGGATTTCGAAGACCCGACTGCCGGGCACGTCGGGCCGATTGCGCTACAGATGCACAATGCCGGCCTGTTTGACGAATACAAGGATTTGAAAATCGAAGAGAATCCCGCGACCGACGATCTGGTTACGACGAAATAATTTTCACGCGCGATAATTTTTCATCAGCGCGAGCATTTCTTTAACCGCTTTTTCCAGCCCCACAAAAATTGCGCGACTCATTATGCTGTGGCCGATGTTCAATTCCACCAGGTGCGGCACGCGGCGAAGCGCCGGCAGATTTTCGTAATTCAATCCGTGCCCGGCATTCACTTTCAAACCGAGCGCGTATGCCTGTTTCGCGCCGGAAACCAAGCGCTGCAACTCAATTCCCACTTTCTGCTTTCTGCTTTCTGCTTTTTGAAACTCCTCCGCAAATTGTCCGGTATGCAACTCGATGAATTGCGCGCCGATGCGTGCGCTGGCTTCAATCTGCCTTTCGTCTGGCGCGATGAACAGACTCACTTCAATGCCCGCGCCATTCATCTTTTTGCGCGTCTCGGTCAGAGATTTCTCGGCGGCGACCACATCCAGTCCTCCTTCCGTTGTCACTTCCAGCCGCCGTTCCGGCACGATGCAGGTGATATCCGGTTTCAATTTCAGGGCGATGCCGATGATTTCCGGCACGTTGGCCATTTCGAGGTTCAGCCGCGTCTTGACGGCTTCGCGCAGCTTCCAGATGTCGCGGTCCTGGATGTGCCGGTGATCTTCGCGCAGATGAGCGGTGATGCCGTGACAGCCCGCCGCTTCGCAGATGTTCGCCGCCCCGACCGGATCGGGTTCGCCAAATCCGCGTCCGCGATAGCGCGCCTCGCGAATCGTCGCGACGTGGTCAATGTTGACGCCGAGCTTGAGCATGATCATGGGCGCGGTGGCGATCCGGCCTCCGTTGCAAAAATCAAGAGCATATTCTTCATCAGGAAGCTTTTGTGTGCCAGATGAGCACGCAGGTTTCAAGTTTTCAGTTTTCAGCTTTTCAGATTTGAAAACTTGAATCTTGAAACTGAAATCTCCATCGGCTTTCATTCGGCGTGCCCAAGCTCCGCTCTTTTTTCAAATTCTGGCTGCCGCCGCTTGCGTGGATGGTTTTGATTTTCTCCGCCTCCAGCGACGCAAGATCCTATCAACATTCCTCGCGGTTCTTGGAACCGCTGTTGCACTGGCTCTTCCCGCACATGACGCAGCCGCATATCGAGGTCGTCCATCATTTCATCCGCAAATGCGGACATCTGACCGAATACGCCGTGCTTGCCCTGCTGCTCTGGCGCGCCATCCGGCAAACGGTCGGAAAAAATACGCACGCGCTCGTCGCGCCAGCCTCCGGCGCAGGCGGATGGAGCTGGCCAGATGCCCGGCTCGTGCTGTTGCTTGTCATGTTCTACGCGGCCACCGACGAATTTCATCAAAGTTTTATTCCCACAAGAACCTCTCTGGTTTCAGATGTATTGATTGACACCGTCGGCGGCGCAGTCGCGCTGGTTGCGCTCTGGATTTTTGGCCGCTGGCGAAAACACTGGTAAATTCAAGAAATGAAACGCCCGCTTGTTGCTGTCGTTTCCTGCTACACCATCGGGTTACTGTTGGGCGAGGCTTTCCAGCCGCCGCTCATGGCATTGTTTGTCGTTGCGTTCGTCGTCCTCGTCCTCGTCCTCGCTCTCGAAAAAATCCGTCCGTTCCTGATTTGGCCGCTACTCCTGCTCGCAGGTTGGATCAATCTCACCAGCCGTATCACCATTATGTCGGAGGAGGATTTGCGTGCGCTCGATCGGCAACGACGCCACCATTGCCACAGTGCGGGGGACTTTGATCGAAACGCCGCACCTGAAAATCGTCGAGCGTGACGGGCAGGAAGCACAACATTCGCTCTCCAGGGTTCGGGTCACCGGATTGCGTCGCGGGGATGATTGGCAGCCGGCCAGTCGGCTCCATCATGGTCACGACGCCGGAACCGCTCGCCGAAACATTTTTCTCCGGCCAGCCGGTTGAAATCTCCGGCGTCATCGCGCCGCCACCACCACCGCTGGCCGAAGGTCTTTTCGATTACCGCGATTATCTCCAGACGCGCGGCATTTACTTACCAGCTCAAAACCGAGTTCCACCAACAACTGGCAACTGCGCGCGTCAACTTTATCCACTCCACCATTGACCGACCGCTTTTTGAACTGGTCCAAACAGACGCTTGCGCTCGGGCTGCCGGCGGAAGATGAACCGCTGCGGCTGCTCTGGGCGATGACACTCGGCTGGCGCACGGCGTTCACCGGCGACATCAGCGAACCGTTCTTGCGCGCCGGCACGATGCACCTCTTCGCCATTGACGGCCTCCGCATCGCGCTGATTTCCGGGCATGCTCGTCGCGCTGCTGCGCGTGCTGCAAGTCTCGCGCGCCTGGTGCGGACTCATCGCCATCCCGGCCATCTGGTTTTACACCGCCGCCACCGGCTGGGAATCCTCCGCCATCCGCGCCTCGGTGATGATGACCGTCATCCTGGGCGGCTGGGCGCTGAAACGCCCGGGCGACACCATCAACTCGCTCGCCGCCGCCGCGTTCATCATTTTGCTCTGGGAACCGCGCCAGCTTTTCGAGGCCGGCTTCCAGCTTTCATTTTTCGTCGTGCTCGTCATCGCGCTGATGCTGCCGCCGCTGAACAGAATTTCCGACCGGCTGCTGCGGCACGATCCGCTCCTGCCAGACGAATTGCTGCCGCGCTGGCGTCGCGCGTTGAACGCGACGCTGCGGATGTCTCCGCGGTATTGCGCGCTTTCACTCGCCGCGTGGATTGGCTCCATCCCGCTCTCGGCGAAATATTTTCATTTGTTCAGCCCCGTTTCGACGCCGGCCAACATCGTCGCCGTGCCTCTCGGCACGCTTGCGCTGATGAGCAACCTCGGCGCGCTCATCTGCGGAACGTGGCTGCCGTGGGTGACGGAATTGTTCAACAACTCCGCGTGGTTTTTCATGGTGGCGATGACGGATGTGAGCGAATGGGCCACGAAAATCCCCGGCGCATTTTTCTACGTCCCCGCGCCGTCGTGGCTGGAAATCGGAATTTACTACGCCGTCATCATCGGCGCGTTGAGCGGCTGGCTGTTTGCGCCGAGCCGGCGAATCTGGAGCATGTCGGCTTTGATTCTCATCGCCGCAACTTGTTTATGGCGATGGGAACAGTCGCGCGATGAAACCGATTTGACCGTGCTGCCGCTCAACGGCGGCCATGCGGTTTTCGTGGATGCCGCCGGTCAAAAAAACGACTGGCTCGTGGATTGCGGTGACGAAAACAGCGTCGAGTTCACCCTGAAACCGTTTCTTCGCGCGCAGGGCGTGAACAAAATTCCGCGGCTCGTGTTGACACACGGCGATGTGCGCAACTGCGGCGGGGCGGAATCTCTCGATGAACTCTTCGGCGTCAGCGATCTGGTCACCAGCCCGGTTCATTTTCGCTCAATCCCCTACCGCAAGGCTGTCGCGAAATTCGACAAGACGCCGGTGCGCCACGAAATCATCCAACGCGGCGACACCGCCGGTTTATGGCAGGTGTTGCATCCCGGCGCGACCGGTGATTTCCCGCGGGCTGACGATGGCGCGCTGGTCTTGCTCGGAAATTTTCGCGGATCAAGGATTTTACTTTTGTCGGATTTGGGCCGCGCCGGACAGGACGCCCTGCTCTCGCGCACAAATGATTTGCGCGCGGACATCGTCATCACCGGTCTGCCGAACGAGGGCGAACCGCTTTGCGACGCGCTGCATTGACGCGATCCAGCCAAAGGTGATCGTCATTGCGGATTCGGAATTTCCCGCCACCCGGCGCGCAAGCCGTGCTTTGAAAGACAGACTGGAGCAAAAGAAAATCCCCGTGATTTACACGCGCGGTTCCGGCGCGGTGACAATTGTGACGGACAAATCCGGTTGGAAATTGAGGACGATGGATGCACAGGAATTCGCATCCACCGATTTCCAATCGGACGGCCCCGCTGCGCCGCTGGCCGCGCAGTAACGCGGCCCTACCGTCTTTTGGTGACTGTGCCGGACACGTGCCGCGCCTGCGGAATGACAAATTTCTTCACCTCGACGGTGACGCTTTGCGGCTTGAACTCGGGTAATATCGTATCCGCGATGTCGGCGGCAAGTTTCTCGATGAGCTTCCAGCTTTGGCCTTCGCCGAATTTCAGCAGCCACTGCGTGACGGCAAAATAATCAATCGTGTCGGCGATGGAATCGCTTTTAGCGGCTGCAGAAAAATCGGATTCCATCTCAACCGTCAGCAGCAGTCGCTGCGGCTGGGCGCGTTCCGCGTCCGGCACGCCGACGCGGTAAAATACTTCGAGGTCAACAATGGAAATATGAGACATTTACGATTTATGATTTTTGATTTTTGATTTGGAAACCGCGTTGATCAAAACCCTCGTCGGCTTGTTCAATTTCAATTTCTTCGCTTCGCCGATTTTAAGCCAGCGGAATTCCCGGCCTTCTTCGTTCAAGACCACCTTCGGCTTCCCGGCGCATCGGCACGTGTAGTTCAGCAGCACAAAATGCGCGTCGCGGTAAAACTCCTTCGAATGGATGCAATCCTGCACCAGCACGAATTTGATGCCGGAAATCTTCAGCCCGGTTTCCTCCATGATTTCACGGCGCAACGCAGCCTCGGAGGTTTCGCCCCATTTGATTTTACCGCCGGGAATGCCCCATTTGTCCGACCATTTATGCGTGCGGATCATCAGCACTTCGCCCGTGCCGTTGAAAATCAATGCGCCGACGGTCGCCAGCGGCGGCGCGATTCTTCAAACTCTTTGCCGACGGCTTGAGGTTCAAGTCATTTCGTTCCAGCACGCCGCGCAATTCCGTAAGATGCTCCACGATCAAATCTGGCTTGGCTGCCCGCAATTGCTCCAGCGTGTTGTAGCCGGTCAGCACCGCGCACGAATGGACGCCGCCGTGCTTGGCCGTCTCGATATCGTGCTCCATGTCGCCGATGAACAGCGTCTCGTCCGGCTTGAGACTGTTCTCGACGAGGATCTCGTGGATTTTCTTCCGCTTGTCCCAAACATCAGTGTAGGGCTTTTCGAGAAAGGCATCAAAGCCGATGACGCGGCATTGAACCTTGAAATGGTCGGCGTGGATGGTGCTCAAAAGAAACATGCGGAGGTTCTTCGCGCGGCAAAATTCGAGAAAGCTCGCGCGCGTGCGGCAGTTCGCAGACCGAATCCTGCGCCTTCTTGAAGCTCGCATGAAACCAGCTTTCAAGCTGCGGCATCGGCACATCCGGCGTGTGCCGGTCATAGAACTTCGTGAACGGCAGGGAAAACTCCGCGCGGAATTCCGACAGCGACATCTCCGGCTTGCCTGACTGCGTGAGGACAAAGTTGGACGCCTTCAGAACGGCGGGCAGATCGTCCACCAGCGTGCCGGACCAGTCGAAGATGATGTTGCGGATCACACTGAAGATTTAACCACGAAATACACGAAATACACGAAAACTTTTCCCTTCTCGTCCTCTTACTCGATTTTTCGATTACGAGGACGAGGGCGAGGACGATTCCCTTTCAAAACTTGAAACTTGAAACCTGACACTTGAAACTCCCTTAGTGCTCATTGCATTCAACAAACCGTTCGGCGTGCTGTCACAGTTCACCGGCGATGGCTCGCCCAACCGTGCGCTCGCGGAATTCGGCTTTCCGAAAAATGTTTATCCCATCGGGAGGCTGGACGCGGATTCGGAAGGCTTGCTGCTCTTGAGCGATGAACCGGAATGGAACGAAAAACTACTGCATCCGCGCCATGCGCACGAACGCGAGTATTGGACGCAGGTCGAAAAAATCCCGACGCCGGAAAGTTTGAAGAAATTAGAGAAGGGCGTTCTGGTTCAAGGCCGGAAAACCCTGCCGTGCCGGGCTTGGATTCTTGAACCGCAACCACAGGTGGAAAGTAGGGCAGGCGGGACGCCTGCCCATCGAGTGCGTCAACGCGAGCAATTCGTCGGCTTCGCCGACGTGGGCAGGCGGGACGCCTGCCCTACTATAATCCCGCCACGCAATCCACCCATCCGGTTTCGCAAATCGGTGCCCGATTGCTGGATTGGGTTGGAACTGATCGAAGGCAAGAACCGGCAGGTGCGACGCATGACGGCGGCCATCGGTCACCCGACGCTACGATTGTTTCGGGTGCGCATCGGGAATTTTTGGCTGGGCGAATTGCCGCCGGGACATTGGCGCAAATTGACCATGGAAGAATGCCGGCTAGTTGCTTCCAGCCGCGCATGAAGTCCGGTCACGGAGTCCACAAATGGACGCATGTTTTAACAAAAAATAACTATAAGTTATTTGTTATAAACTAGTTAGACAATATATTGAACCACGTCCGTTACCATTGTTCTGAACCTGCACCGATCACAGACAAGAGGGGGATTATTAACCGCTAATCCACGCAAATAAACGCTAATCGTGAGACCCTGGTTTAGCCGCAAAAGGACGCAAAGAACGCATACAAAATACTGTACCATCTTTTCCCGGGCAAAAAAGGGTGAATTGACGTAAGTGGTTGATAGAGCATTCAAAACTTGACCGTTTCTTGACCAAAATGGGCCTTGTTTTCAGCCGGTCAAATTTCTTTAACCGCTAATCCACGCTAATCGGGCTCTTTTGTTAGCCGCAAAAGAGCGCAAAGAACGCGTAAATGATTTCTTTACCTTTTCTTTACCAGGCACGGGTCCAATCGGCGTAAGTGGTTGATACAGCACTCAAAACTTTACCTTTTCTTTACCAAAATTTATTTTTCAAGTGCTTTACCTCGTTCTACCGGTTTTTACCAAATTTTACCACAAACTGACTTTTTCATGAGGGGTTGACCCCCTTTGAGATTACCAGCGGTTACCTAAAGTTACCTAAAGTTACCTCAATTCAATTTTTTGTACTCGTTCCACCTTCACTAAGTTCCGGCGCGACAAGCACCCCGGCTGCTGCGAGCAACCGGAGCAGACCTCCCGCCAAGACAAAGAGAGCAGGAATTAATAACCACGAAAGACACGAAGAACACGGACTCGTGTAACTCGCCCCAAAAAAAAGACAACCGCCAAGACGCCAAGGAGTCATGGGTTCATGTCAAAGAACGGAGGAATGATACGCAGGCTGGCTGTCAATGCAAGTAAAATTTGTAAGGTTTTGTTATGATATAAAATGAGCCATTGTTTAGCCACGGATGTACACAGATGAACACTGATAAAAAGAGGAGCGAGGAGCGGAGCCAGACAGGAGATGGAAGATGGGAGACGACGGACGACTCGACCACAGACAATGGGACAAAACGTAAAGGCCGGAAAGCTGAAATTCGGAAACACCGAACATCGAATGCTGAACATCCAATGTAGAGGGGGCTGGATGGCTCGCGGGGACGGTGGCAGCGCCACGGGCCGTTACCCTACCGGACCATTTCATTTTTCAGTTGTGGTTGTATGACTTTTTTGTCCTGGCGGTAAATCGGTTTCACAAACGTTCCGGCCTGGAACCCGCTCGGTCCTTCCCATGGTTGAAACCCCTGGCGCCCGTTCGTGACGAAGTCGCCACGTCCCACCAATTCGTTCCATTTCAAACGTCGAAAGTGTTTCGGGCCGCCAGTTTTCAGGTTCTCGCTCATGCTGCGATTTTTGTTTGATTTACTGTCCTGCCAGAGTGCTGGCTGCGCTCATCTGGCCCGCCTGGGGTTCATAAGCAACAACACGATTCCGCCGACGAGTGCGATCGCCCCGACAGCTGGTGAGATAAAGTGACTGACGGTGGTCTCAATGTGCATCCCCAGGAAGTCGACTGGCTTGCCCGGGGTCTTGAATGTGAGGCCCGAGTAAGCGAGCACGACAATGCCCAGGGCGATCAGAACGACATGCGATGATGGTTTTCATGTTCATATTCAATTTATAAATTGGTTTTCCGCGGTTCAAAGCACCGGTTTCCTGCCCGGAGATGACCCGGAGCAAAACCGCCACAATTGCGAGGACGAGGAGGATGTGAATCAAGCCGCCTGCGGTGCCGGTCACCAGCCCCAGCAGCCACAAAATGATCAAAATAACTGCGAGTGTGTATAACATAGATTTTTCCTTTAGTTGGTTTGCCGGCTGGCGCGTTTTCGCGCCAGCCGGTCATGAATGGACGGTTCAGTTGGCCGCCACAGGCACGGCGATGGTCATGTTGTTAATCACGCTGGTCACGCCGTTGATGTCGGTGGCGAGCTTGGTGACGAGGCTCTTTTCGGCATCATTCTGGGCAATGCCGCTTAATGTAACCACGCCATCCGTGGTCGTAACTCCGGTATGCATGGCGCTGGTCGAACGGTGCGACAGCAACGACGATTTGACTTGGGCCGTGATGGAGGCGTCATCAATCTTGTCGCTGATGGTGGCGTCCGGCGCTGCCGGAATCGCGGCAATCGTCATCTCGTTATTGACCTATTTGACGTTGTCAATGTCCTTGGCGTATTCGGTGGTGAGTTCCTTTTGGGCCATGCTGTCCGCCACACCTTGCAGGGTGACGACGCCGTCCTTGCGTATAAACGGTGGTTCCGGTGGCGCTCACGTTGCGATGGAACAGAAGCGTGGTTTTCACTTTCATGGTGATCCAGGCGTCTGAATGTTCAGCGGGTTGTTCGCCGTTGATGAGCCAGTTCATTGTCCACGCTCTTGACGCCGGGCAGGCTCGCCACGGTATTTTCGGCCATGGATTTGTGCGACGCATCGGCGACCGTGCCGGTCAGGGTGACGACGCCCTGCTTGGACCGGGGGCTGCCCGCCGGTGACGGCGAACGCCGCCCGCATGGCCCGGACCACCAGGTGGTCCTCGCCCAGGCCTGCCAGGTCCTCCCCCTCGCCGAAGATCTCGATGGACAGCCCGTCCTCCAGGATCCGCGCCTCCACCTCGTCGTACAGCGTCAGCGCGAACCCGAGCGCGTCGAAGCCGGGTCCGAGATTGGCGCTCGTCGCCGGGGCGCGCACCCGCACGGCGCCCTCCGCCCAGCCCATGTCGCTCCTCTGCCGATCAGGCCAGGCCGAGGGCGGCCGCGGCGGCACCGGGATCCGCGGCGATGACGGCCGGGGCCGGGGCGCCGGCCAGGGCCCAGTCCGGGTCCTTCAGGCCGTTTCCGGTGACGGTGCACACGACGCGGGAAGGGTCA
>CAWHCL010000004.1:0-277636 GCA_963827815.1 uncultured Verrucomicrobiae bacterium
TTGAGCTGTTGCCGGGCCCGATGCTGTTGCTTGCCCACCTGAAAACGGGCGCGAATCAAATCCCGCATCGCCTCATCCTCCGGTTCGGGCACATAAAGTCCCGTCAACTCCCCGGCTCGATACAGGCGGGCCAACTGGTCGGCATCCCGCCGGTCCGTCTTGACCCGCTCGCCAGGTTTACGCGGCACTTTCGAGGGACAGACCAGAATGCAGTCCCATCCGTGCGACCGTAGACAGCGGCACAGGGCAAAGCCCCGTGGTCCGGCTTCGTAACAGAACTTTAAAACCATGCCGGGATGGGCGGCATGAAGTTTATGGGCGAGTTTGAGCACATCATCATGCTCTCCGCCGATGATCCCGTAACGCCGCACTTCGGTTGAATCCGACGGCGCAAGGCTCACGGCGATGGAGTCGTTATGGACATCCAGTCCGATGAATAGAACGGTGTCGTTTGCGGTCATCGCCGGTCGCCCAACGATGGTGACGGTGGCGGTTTGGGGCGTGGCGAGCGGATGATTTTTGCGGCTCGACAGTTTTGGGGTTGCGGAGTATGTAGGTCTTCATGGTGTCTGTTTTTCGTTCATCAGTTGTCTGGGGCGCGAGTCCCACAACTTGTGGCTCGGCACCGTTCACGCGGTGCAACCCACGCTTACTCCGGAGAGCAGACACCTTATTTGCTTTCATCACCAGCCATACTGTCTAGGCCACGAGACGTTTTCAGGATTGAGTTAGCTGGTTTGGCTGGCGATGATTTGAGCAGTTAGCTTTTGATGAGCAGGATTTCGGAAGTTGGTTTGGTTTTAGCTCGCGCTGGTTCGCACGGCGGGCAAGGGCGGCAGCTTGCCGCTTGGCGAGCGTCGGTTTGTGCCTGATTTTATTGAGTTATGACGATTTCGTGGCCTCCTATGAGGGTTCATCGGTCAAGCGTTAAGTGAACGGTTTCATTTTTTCTTAAAAGCGTTTTTTGTTTTAATCGGTCAGCGTCTCCGTCCGCATTGCGTTGGATTCCCGTCCAAGCTCATCCTCCTATCCGTGCGTCAACTCAAAGGTTGAGCACAATAAAACCTATACGATCGTTTTTGGTGCGGACGGAGCGGGCCGGCTCATTCTAACCAGCGGGAGGTTCTTATCCTCCCAAGGCCGTGTGCGAGCGCGGCGCCGCTCCGAAAAGCAGGTGAAGCCTGCACCCCACCGCGCCCTCCGGGCGCAGGGGAAAATCATTTCAATGGGTTCAATCCTCCTGGGTTGAGGGTTCAACGGTTTGGGGTTGGCACATCACCAACCCCAGTTTGTCCGGGGTGGTCTGCCCGGTGCGGATGCGCCACCAGTCCACCCCAAAGCCGCGTGCCAGCGCCACGACCATCTGTTTCTTGCGTCCGCCCGGCGTCAGCGGATCAATGATGCGGGCACGCCACTTGCGGCAGAGTCGATACTCCGGCTGGAATTTCAACAGTCGCCACGCCAACTCGCACAACGCCCATCTCAACCGGGGATTGCCACACTTGGTCACGCCGCCCTGTTGCTGCCGCTGCCCCGAACTGTTTTCACTGGGACACAGGCCGAGGTAACTGGACACTTGACGCCGGTTCCTAAACCGGTGCCAGTCGCCCACCTCACGTTCGATCACCTGCTGGCTCAAACGGCCCAGGCCTTTGGGCAATGGCCCGACGCAAGCCGCTTCGATCACGTCGCCCTGTGTGCGCACCTGTTCATGCAGCGCGACACAGGCGGCGTGAAGCGGTTCCAACAGTTTCCTCAACCATGAGGGCACTTCGAGCCGGGGCCAGTTGCGAGCGCCATGCCATTTGCCTTTCAACCGGTAACCATATTGCAGGGCCAGCCCGCGTCCACGCTGGGCGATGAGCTTTAAATCCCGCGCCAGACTCTGCCGCAGCCGGCTGTGACTGCGCAGGCGTTCCTGTTCCTCCGTGGGCACGCGGACGAGGGCCAGTGCGTGGGGATTGCCCGCGACGAACCGGTCCAGTGCACTGAGCATGGCCAGCGCGTCGGTGCGGTCGGTCTTGACGCGCTTGTGTTGTTCATCCCAGTTGCGCGGACGGATGACATAATTAGTTGCGCCCAGTGCTGTCAGTTGCCGATGCAGGACATAGCCGAAGGGTCCGGCTTCGTAGCAGGAGATGACGCGCCATCCTTGGGCGATCTGCTTTTGCACCCACGCCAGCAAGCCTTGGGGTGTGAAGCGCTGGGGTGGCTTTGGAAACTCCCCGTCGTATTGCATCGCCACGACGTGCTGCAACAGATGCACATCCAAGGCCAGCTTGAGCGTGCGGGGTTGAGTAAGGTGATTTACCGGTTGCGTTTGGACAACCGCCGGAGTAGAAATGTTTTCGTTATGCATATGGGCAGAGAGTTTATCAGAGCGCTCCCGCGCTCTCTCTCTGCCCTCATGTTTTCTAACAAGTCGCCGGAGCCAACCGCCGTTGGCGCTGGCAGTTCCGCTGTCGCGGTTCACGTCGCGAGTCGGCGGTGGCTCAGCTTTTTTCGTTGATATGGCTTAATATTGTCAAGCAAGAGACAGGTCTACTTTCCGAAAGTTATTATTTTCCGGTTTGCTTTACCACGGACTGTTCTGAGTCAGAGACAGGGACGCCATGACTGCGGTTTCAATGCTGAGATGCGTGAGTCCACCCCCGACATACATCGAGGAGTTATCAACAGGTCACGGTCCGAGGCGGCGCGTATCTCCGTCTAGGCTCGAGGATCAGCCCGAGGGCTGCCTGCTAACGAAGAACGAGCGTCACGCCTGACCGGGTCCCCGCCTCTGGTTCAGAACAGGTTCGCGGGATATGTCATTATTTTTTCTCTACAAGCGTTTTTGTTTTTGGTTCATCCGCCCTGCGGCGGAAATCGGTTCATGGCTTGGCCGCATGGGGCTTGACCTGCCGGGCGATGGCCCAGACAAAGCCGGCGAGTTCTCGGGCCACGGCGGTCACGGCCACCTGCGACTTCTTCTTGCCCACACGGGTCAGATGAGTGTAGCGGTGATGCAACCGGCGTTGGGCTTCCCAGGAAATGTCGGTGATGGCTTTGGGCAATCCTTCCTGGCGCTTTTTCAAGTGGGGACTCAGGCGGGCCGGCACGCGATATTGCCACGCGGCTTCGACCAGGGCGCGGCGGGCCGGGGCGTTGCCCATTTTGGTGATGCCGCCTTGCTGGCGGTCACTGCCGGTGGTGTGTTCGCTGGGAACCAATCCGAGATAACCCATCAACTGGCCGGGATGTTCGAAGCGATTGAAATCGCCCAGTTCCGCCACCAGCGTGGCCGCATGGAGTAAGGCCATGCCCCGCAGACTCATCAACGCCCTCACCGCTGGCTCCCACCGCCAGCCCGGCACCGCCCGTTCAATCTCCTGATCGTAGCGTTCCAGCCGGGCGGTGGCGTCACTGATCACATCGAGCATCTCCTGAAAGACGATCTGCTGGACCGGGAATGGCATTTTGATTTTAGCCAGATAACGCAGGTGGGCGGGCGTCCAACTGGACTTTCCGCCGTAACGCAGGTTGTGCCGCAACAGATACATCTTGAGCTGCTGCCGTGCCCGATGTTGTTGCTTGCCCACTTGGAAACGGGCGCGAATCAAATCCCGCATCGCCTCATCCCCCGGTTCGGGCACATGAATGCCTGTCAACTCCCCAGCCCGATACAGGCGGGCCAAGTCGTCGGCATCGCGCCGGTCAGTCTTGACCCTCTCGCCGGGTTTGCGCGGCACTTTGGACGGACACACCAGGATGCAGTCCAGTCCGTGCGCGCGCAGGCAGCGGCACAGGGCAAAGCCGCGTGGCCCCGCTTCATAACAGAACCTCAAGACCGTTCCGGGATGGGCGGCCTCAAGTTTTTTGACAAGCTTGAGCACGTCGTCATGCTCCCCGCCGATGATCCCGTAACGCCGCACTTCGGTTGAATCGGATGGCGCGAGGCTCACCGCGATGGAGTCGTTATGCACGTCCAGTCCGATGAACAGGACGGTGTCGTGGGCGGGCATCGCCCCTCGCCCGACGATGGCGACGGTGGGTTCGGGGCGTGACGAGCGCGATGATTTTTGCGGCTCGACAGTTTTGGGGTTACGGAGTATGTAGGTCTTCATGGTGTCTGCTTTTCGATCATTCGTTGTTTGGGGCGCGTGTCCCACAACTTGTGGCTCGGCACCGTTTACGCGGTGCAACCCACGCTTACTCCGGAGAGCAGACACCTTGTTTGCTTTCATCACGAGCCATACTGTCTAGGCCACATTCGAGCGCATGACATACAAGATTCGCATCTATTGTCACAAGTCTTGGGAGACCGGCACTTGTCAGCATTTGCCGCCACATCCATTTGTTGTGCCTGATTCATTCGATACTATCCGAGCAGCAAACGACCGAGGCGGAGAGATGGTAGCCAAGTTTAACGACGAAGAGATTGAGTGGGAAGTGATTGACCAAAACGGAGAGTTGGTATGTTGATGTGGCCTAACAAGTCGCCGGAGCCAACCGCCGTTGGCGCTGGTCCGTTCCGCTGTCGCGGTTCACGCCGCGAGTCGGCGGTGGCTCAGCTTTTTTCGTTGATATGGCTTAATATTGTCAAGCAAGCGACAGGTCTACTTTCCGAAAGTTTTTATTTTCCGGTTTGCTTCACCACGAACTGTTCTGAGTCAGAGACAGGGACGCCATGACTGCGGTTTCAATGCTGAGATGCGTGAGTCCACCCCCGACATACATCGAGGAGTTATCAACAGGTCACGGTCCGAGGCGGCGCGTATCTCCGTCTAGGCTCGAGGATCAGCCCGAGGGCTGCCTGCTAACGAAGAACGAGCGTCACGCCTGACCGGGTCCCCGCCTCTGGTTCAGAACAGGTTCGCGGGCTATGTCATTATTTTTTCTCTATAAGCGTTTTTGTTTTTGGTTTATCCGCCGTGCGGCGGAAATCGGTTCAAGGTTTGGCCGCATGGGGTTTGACCTGCCGGGCGATGGCCCAGACAAAGCCGGCGAGTTCGCGGGCCACGGCGGTCACGGCCACCTGCGACTTCTTCTTGCCCACGCGGGTCAGATGGGTGTAGCGGTGATGCAATCGCCGTTGGGCTTCCCAGGAAATGTCGGTGATGGCTTTGGGCAAACCTTCCTGGCGCTTTTTCAAGTGGGGACTCAGGCGGGCCGGCACGCGATATTGCCACGCGGCTTCGACCAGGGCGCGGCGGGCCGGGGCGTTGCCCATTTTGGTGATGCCGCCTTGCTGGCGGTCATTGCCGGTGGTGTGTTCGCTGGGAACCAGTCCGAGATAACCCATCAACTGGCCGGGATGTTCGAAGCGATTGAAATCGCCCAGTTCCGCCACCAGCGTGGCCGCATGGAGCAACGCCATGCCCCGCAGACTCATCAACGCCCTCACCGCTGGCTCCCACCGCCAGCCCGGCACCGCCCGTTCAATCTCCTGGTCGTAGCGTTCCAGCCGGGCGGTGGCGTCACTGATCACATCGAGCATCTCCTGAAAGACGATCTGCTGGACCGGGAATGGCATTTTGATTTTAGCCAGATAACGCAGGTGGGCGGGCGTCCAACTGGACTTTCCGCCGTAACGCAGGTTATGCCGCAACAGATACATCTTGAGCTGCTGCCGTGCCCGATGTTGTTGCTTGCCCACTTGGAAACGGGCGCGAATCAAATCCCGCATCGCCTCATCCCCCGGTTCGGGCACATAAATGCCTGTCAACTCCCCGGCCCGATACAGGCGGGCCAAGTCGTCGGCATCGCGCCGGTCAGTCTTGACCCTCTCGCCGGGTTTGCGCGGCACTTTGGACGGACACACCAGGATGCAGTCCAGTCCGTGCGCGCGCAGGCAGCGGCACAGGGCAAAGCCCCGTGGCCCCGCTTCATAACAGAACTTCAAGACCGTTCCGGGATGGGCGGCCTCAAGTTTTTTGACAAGCTTGAGCACGTCGTCATGCTCCCCGCCGATGATCCCGTAACGCCGCACTTCGGTTGAATCGGATGGCGCGAGGCTCACCGCGATGGAGTCGTTATGCACGTCCAGTCCGATGAACAGGACGGTGTCGTGGGCGGGCATCGCCCCTCGCCCGACGATGGCGACGGTGGGTTCGGGGCGTGACGAGCGCGATGATTTTTGCGGCTCGACAGTTTTGGGGTTACGGAGTATGTAGGTCTTCATGGTGTCTGCTTTTCGATCATTCGTTGTTTGGGGCGCGTGTCCCACAACTTGTGGCTCGGCACCGTTTACGCGGTGCAACCCACGCTTACTCCGGAGAGCAGACACCTTGTTTGCTTTCATCACGAGCCATACTGTCTAGGCATCGCGGCGGCGCGTTGTTTTAGTTCTTTGATTTCGGCCAAGAGTCGGGTGCGTTCTGGTTCCCAGCCTGATTGCTGGATTTGCAGTTGTTGTGCGTTATAGAGCCAGCAGTCATACTGGCGCTCCATTTCGCGGGCGTGCTCAAGCGTTGCCGGATTCCAGTTCAGCACGTTTAGAGTTGCGTCGGTTCTTGGTGTTTTCGTTTTCATTTTATTTAGATTTTATGTCGCTGATGCCTAACAAGTCGCCGGAGCCAACCGCCGTTGGCGCTTGCCGTTCCGCTATCGCGGTTCACGTCACGAGTCGGCGGTGGCTCAGCTTTTTTCGTTGATATGGCTTAATATTGTCAAGCAAGAGACAGGTCTACTTTCCGAAAGTTATTATTTTCCGGTTTGCTTTACCACGGACTGTTCTGAGTCAGAGACAGGGACGCCATGACTGCGGTTTCAATGCTGAGATGCGTGAGTCCACCCCCGACATACATCGAGGAGTTATCAACAGGTCACGGTCCGAGGCGGCGCGTATCTCCGTCTAGGCTCGAGGATCAGCCCGAGGGCTGCCTGCTAACGAAGAACGAGCGTCACGCCTGACCGGGTCCCCGCCTCTGGTTCAGAACAGGTTCGCGGGATATGTCATTATTTTTTCTCTACAAGCGTTTTTGTTTTTGGTTCATCCGCCCTGCGGCGGAAATCGGTTCATGGCTTGGCCGCATGGGGCTTGACCTGCCGGGCGATGGCCCAGACAAAGCCGGCGAGTTCTCGGGCCACGGCGGTCACGGCCACCTGCGACTTCTTCTTGCCCACACGGGTCAGATGAGTGTAGCGGTGATGCAACCGGCGTTGGGCTTCCCAGGAAATGTCGGTGATGGCTTTGGGCAATCCTTCCTGGCGCTTTTTCAAGTGGGGACTCAGGCGGGCCGGCACGCGATATTGCCACGCGGCTTCGACCAGGGCGCGGCGGGCCGGGGCGTTGCCCATTTTGGTGATGCCGCCTTGCTGGCGGTCACTGCCGGTGGTGTGTTCGCTGGGAACCAATCCGAGATAACCCATCAACTGGCCGGGATGTTCGAAGCGATTGAAATCGCCCAGTTCCGCCACCAGCGTGGCCGCATGGAGTAAGGCCATGCCCCGCAGACTCATCAACGCCCTCACCGCTGGCTCCCACCGCCAGCCCGGCACCGCCCGTTCAATCTCCTGATCGTAGCGTTCCAGCCGGGCGGTGGCGTCACTGATCACATCGAGCATCTCCTGAAAGACGATCTGCTGGACCGGGAATGGCATTTTGATTTTAGCCAGATAACGCAGGTGGGCGGGCGTCCAACTGGACTTTCCGCCGTAACGCAGGTTGTGCCGCAACAGATACATCTTGAGCTGCTGCCGTGCCCGATGTTGTTGCTTGCCCACTTGGAAACGGGCGCGAATCAAATCCCGCATCGCCTCATCCCCCGGTTCGGGCACATGAATGCCTGTCAACTCCCCAGCCCGATACAGGCGGGCCAAGTCGTCGGCATCGCGCCGGTCAGTCTTGACCCTCTCGCCGGGTTTGCGCGGCACTTTGGACGGACACACCAGGATGCAGTCCAGTCCGTGCGCGCGCAGGCAGCGGCACAGGGCAAAGCCGCGTGGCCCCGCTTCATAACAGAACCTCAAGACCGTTCCGGGATGGGCGGCCTCAAGTTTTTTGACAAGCTTGAGCACGTCGTCATGCTCCCCGCCGATGATCCCGTAACGCCGCACTTCGGTTGAATCGGATGGCGCGAGGCTCACCGCGATGGAGTCGTTATGCACGTCCAGTCCGATGAACAGGACGGTGTCGTGGGCGGGCATCGCCCCTCGCCCGACGATGGCGACGGTGGGTTCGGGGCGTGACGAGCGCGATGATTTTTGCGGCTCGACAGTTTTGGGGTTACGGAGTATGTAGGTCTTCATGGTGTCTGCTTTTCGATCATTCGTTGTTTGGGGCGCGTGTCCCACAACTTGTGGCTCGGCACCGTTTACGCGGTGCAACCCACGCTTACTCCGGAGAGCAGACACCTTGTTTGCTTTCATCACGAGCCATACTGTCTAGGCCACATTACGCTTATGAAAATATTCGAGAGCATATTGGTTGTCGTAGCTTTTACTCTTTTCGCCACGCATTCCGCCAGCGCGCAAGGTTACGTTTCTTTTGACAGCGCCGATTCCGATTTTGCAGCGGGAGATTATTACTTTCTTCTTAGCGGCGTAACTGAAGAGATGGGTGGATATACATTGTCAGGTCTTACATTGTCGGGATTTTCGGCAGTCGGCAACACACAGACACTTGTGGCAGGTTCCTCTCCGTCTGGATGGCTCAGCACAGGTAGTGATATGGATTCGATACCATATCAGGCAGAGCTGCTATTTTCAGATTCGATTTTGAATGGTCGTCTTGAGATTTCCGCATCGCCAAATCTTAGCGGGAGTATTGACTGGTTGTTTACCGGTTCTACGATTGGTAGTTTTCCTGGCAACGGTAGCCAGACGGCTGCGAGCGGCATTGTTACGATAGAATCTGTTCCAGAGCCTACGTCATTCGCCCTTTTCAGTATCGCGGTGATGTCACTTTTTGGCATACGATGTTTGAGTATGACCATGTGGCCTAACAAGTCGCCGGAGCCAACCGCCGTTGGCGCTGTCAGTTCCGCTGTCGCGGTTCACGTCGCGAGTCGGCGGTGGCTCAGCTTTTTTCGTTAGGTGTCAGAGCGACACGTCTTGATTTTATATGACCAAACGCCGCCGCCGAGAGATTTTTAGGAAGATTCAAGCCTTCAATGAGGATCGAAAGCATCCGACACCAAGACAACTTGGCATGACAGAGCATGAGTTTGTAAGTCATGCCGACCAGACTTGGTTCGATTGCTATCAGTTGGAAGCAGAAGGTCACGTTTTGGATAATTACGCGATTAGAGGATTGTTCCCAAAGGCGCTTGAGTTATTCAAGCCCCCGCCAAAGACAGATTGGCATAGAGTCGGCGTTTGGATTGCGCTCGCCGTCTTTATTCTTACTTGTCTTTGTATCTTGATGCGAATTGACAAAAAATGAGCGCACCTAAACAGGCCGTGACGCAAATTTGCCAACAGAGGTCGAGATTCATTCATAAATGTTAGAGAGTCAACACAGATCGAAAGAAAATATATGGCTATGATAAAATGCCCCGAATGTGGCAAGGATATATCATCAAAAGCAGCGTCATGTCCCGGCTGTGGCACGCCGGTCGCCATGAAGTCGGGCGCGTTTGGTGGACACGAAAAAGGCATCACGGTTCGGCCAGGATTTTGGCACGACCGGAATGTTGGAGCCATTGGCTTTTTCATCTTGTTTATCGTTCTCTTGATTGCTTTCGCTATTTATTGTCGTTTTAACTGATGATCCACAATCTGACACCTAACAAGTCGCCGGAGCCAACCGCCGTTGGCGCTTGCAGTTCCGCTGTCGCGGTTCACGTCGCGAGTCGGCGGTGGCTCAGCTTTTTTCGTTAGCTTTACAATGCGATTACTTTTAACATTGGTTGTTTTATCTTCCACTGCGGCCTGGCTGCTTGCGGCGGAGGTTGTGAACAATGGCGCTGATATTCCAGCGGTTGAGGGATACGAAAAAGTTCGTTTACCCGGCATGGACGGTGTAATTCTCAAGCCTAAAGGCTGGTTCTTTTCTCACCACGGCACGTCCAACAGTTACATTTATAAAATCACCAAAGAGAACCCGACAAATGACTTTCTGACCGGTTTCACCATTACAGTTGCGCCGAACGTGTCGAAGGTTACGCGGACACCTCCATCGGAGTATGCGAAGACTGTTCTAACTAATTATCCGAATCTACAAGTCATATCGAAGAGCGACGGGTGTTCGTATTCATCCGGACAAGGGACGGTTCAGCAACAAGTGTGGATTGTTGATCAGAAGGTACAGGTTCACGGCACGAATATCGTGTGCCGAGTCGGTGTCACCACCATGGCCATTGACAACATTGATCTTTTAGTAGTCATAGTATTTGGCACTCCTCGTGAAGAGTGGGATGCAAATCACCCGATTTATGACACAGTATGCCAAAAGATTTGTATTCTTGGCCCGCATCCGGGAGAGTAAAAAGCTAACAAATCGCTGCAGGCAACGCGGGATGGCCGGTCCAGTTCCGCTTCGCGGTTCACGGTGGTTGGTCCCGCGTGCCTGAGCTCTGGACGTTAGGCGGCATTGCCGATAGAGCATCTCTATGAAACCACTAATTATTCGTTACGGGGAGTTTTGGCAGCGCACTGACCTGTTTGAGGTCACGGAAAGCGGGCGCGTCAAGTGGAATGAAGCACGCGGATGGTTCGGGAAGCATCCGCCACTCGAAGGCGCTCGCGGCATTTACATTCTCTATCGCGGCAGGACTCCAATATACATCGGCAAGGCGATAAGAAAAGGAGACGCTATTGCGACTCGGCTCCATAATCACGCCCGTCGCTGGTATTCACACGCATGGGACAATGTGAGTTGGTATGACTTCGGCGAGACACCGAACGCGATAATTGAGGCGGTGGAAGCACTCCTCATTGCTCATATACCGGGGACTCTGAACGGCGCATTGCCTGGCCGCCACCTCGGTAAGTGCTGCTATCCGGGCGATGACAAGAACTATGCGAAGAATACGCTGTGGCAGAAATAGACCATGCCGCCTAACACCGCGCTGGAGCCAACGCCGAGAACGCCTTGCGTTTGTCGGGAAGATTTGCGATGTTCGGTTGTCACGTTTCGGCGTGGCTCAGCTTTGGATCGTTAGGCGGCATCGTGCCATGAAACACTTCGCGCTCACAATCTGTTCGATGGCTATTGTTGTTATTGGCGGCACGGGCTGCTCGAACAGCCATTCCCAATCGGACGCAAAAGCAGCCGAACTAAAAGCCTTTGACCAGGAAGACGTGAAGTTGTTCACACCCTATATGACTGGTGATGTCGAGCAGGCTAGACAGAGCTTGAAGCAAACGATTCAGCACCTGAAAGCATCCACGGTTTTAGACCCTCGCTCTCAATCTGGCGGCTTATATGTAAATTATATGCGTATGTATGCTCTCGAAGAGCGCACCGGACATGCCGCCGCTGCCAGAGATGCTTTGCTGCTGGCTCGATACTGGCGAATCCGAAATATGAAGTTACCAGAGGCGACAAATGACGCGGACATCATTTATGTTATGTCCGTGACGCCGGAGCAGATTTTGAAGTATGTAGATGTGCTTGATGCCGGTGACAATGGGGGCAGACCCAAATATCTCCAGTATTTGACCAATTCACCTGCCAAGACGCCGCCTAACACCGCGCGAGCCTGTGTGAAAACTTCCGGATAATTGAAGAATAGAAACCGGGCAGGGTGGAGGACGGTTACTTTTAGAGATTGCTCTGTGGAATTGATTGCACCGGGTGACTTCGTGATGGGATGAATTGCTCGTTTTATAGGTTGGAACCAGCCGCTTTTTTCGAGCGCAGGCGTAGTCGCCGGACTTTTATTTCACCGCCGTCATGAGTTTCTCGAAGCTCACCAGATTCAGCACGCGTTTGAGGTTGTAGGCCAGCGTCGTCAGGCTCCATTCGCACTGCACCTTCGCCAGTCCCTTGAGTAAAAAGTGCGTGTAACCAAACCAGCGTTTGATGGTTCCAAAGGGATGTTCGGCCATCAGCTTGAAACCGAGATGGGGCCATGAGCCTGCTCTTTAATCGCCCTCAAACCAGATGCCGCGCCTGACGCTTGGGCAGGGGGGTCCTTGTCTTTTTCAACGGGATAACCTTTTTTTCGGACAGAAATTCTTTCAGGAAACCGGGTTTGTCGTGGCGTCCGCCGCGCCTGTAATCGCGCCACAAGGTTTCGGCCACGGGTTTCGGGTCGAGATGGAGTTCGTGCGAGAGGAATTCAAAGATCAGTTCCATCAGCCGCATCAGGGCGATGCCGTCGGTGCGCTTCGTGCGCGCGTGTAGCCAGTCGCTGAAGCGGAGGAAGGCGGCGAAGGGCCGTAGGACAGGCGTCGTACCTGTCTCATTATTTCCCGAAACGGAAAGTGACAGGTTGGAAGCCCGTCCTACGTTTCCCGAATTAGATGGAGACAGGGGCGACGTCTGTCCTACGCTCCAAATCAGCGGTGTGGCTTCAATAAAATTGCCGCTGTTGCCGATCATGTCCCAGTAGCGCGCAAACCGGCGCAGCCGTTGCATGGTCGCGAAATCAATCAGCTTGTTCTGGAGTATTTCGTAGGGCGGCTGCGGATTGTAAATCATTTGCCAGTCCTTGTCGTGCCTGACAATGGGCGTGCCTCGCAGCCGTTTCAGGATGCCCACCTGGATTTCCTGCGGGCCGAGCGCGATGAGCCGGTCAAACCCGGCGCCAAAGCTTTCGACAGTCTCGCCGGGCAGCCCGACAATCAAGTCGGCATGGATGTGGACACCGGTTTCTGTACGGAGGAAGCGGAAATTGTCGGCGAGCTTCTCGTAATTCTGCCTGCGTTTGATAAGGCTGCCCACTTCCTCGTTGAAGGTCTGGACGCCGACCTCGAATTGCAGCGCGCCGGGCGGAAAGCGTGCGATGATTTCGCGCAGCGATTCCGGCAGCCGGTCCGGAATCATCTCGAAATGGAAGAAATGGCCCGGCTGGTACCGCGCGAGGAAGAATTCGAGGATGACCCTGCTGGTAGCGACGTTGAGATTAAACGTGCGGTCAACAAACTTGAATTGTTTCAGGCCGCGATCCAGAAGCTTCTGCATCTCGCCGAGGAATTTGTCCAGTGGCGCCTGCCGGACGGGAATATCAAGCGATGACAGGCAGAATTCGCAGGTGAACGGACAGCCACGCGACGCCTCCACGTAAATGATACGGTGCGCGAGGTCGTCGTCGGTGTAAAAGTCGTAGGGCAGGGCGATTTGCGGGAAGTCCGGTAGCTCAGCACGTATGATTTTTGGAATCGTTGACCCCTCACCTGGGTTCGCCAACCTCTCCCCATCCGATGGGGAGAGGGACGGGGTAAGGGTCGTGCCGTCTAACAATGCCCGGCAAACCTCCGCGAATTTCAAATCCGCCTCGCCTGTGATGATGTGGTCGGCGAGCTGAACAATTTCTTGTTCTTCGGTTTCGTAGCTGACCTCCGGCCCGCCGAGAATGATTTTGATTTCCTGCCGGATACACTTGATCGCGGCAATGACTTCGGTCGTTTGCTCGACGTTCCATATGTAAATGCCAAAGCCGATGATTTTCGGATTGCGCGCGATCAAAACCTCTGCGATGTCGAGCGGGCGCTGGTTGATGTCGAACTCGGCGAGGCAGGCGCGCGGTTTCAGTTCGCCGAGATTGGCCATCAGATAGCGAAGGCCAAACGCGGCGTGGATGTACTTCGCATTGAGCGTGGTTAAAACGATGTCCGCCACGCTCCGAATTTAGCAATAAAAACGGCGAAGAGTCGAGCCTGCGGCGCGATTAAATCAAAGTGCAGCGGCGAAATTGCAAATCAGCGCGAGGTGAAAGGCTGAAAGATTCTGGCAAAATCCCAGGGCTGTGTCGCAGTTGGCGCGGCGACGCTGTTGGTGCTCGAATTGGTGGCTGTGGCGGCCTTACGCCGGCGCGGGCGGGCCGCGTCGTCGTTGATGGACCAGTAATGGAGCGAGCAGACCCACGGCGTTTCATCGGCAAAGGCTTTGAGGGTCCTGGCATCGTCGAGGCCGAAGACTTCATCGCGCGAACCGTTTTTGCCGAGACACGGGCAAAGGCCGATTTGAATGGCGGGATCAATTTTTTGGAGCTGGATATGGGCGACATTGGCAGATTCAATGCCGAGTTCGCCTTCGGATTTTCCTGTGCCGATGAATTTCTTTCCGAAATACATGACCATGATGTTCGCGGAATGGACTTTGACGCCTTTGGCCTTCGCGTCCACAAGGAGCGCCTGCGATTCCTCGGAAAGGCCATCGGGATCAACGGGCAGCGTGTAGGAAATAATCAGGCCGGGATTTTCCCTCTGGAGTCGGGCGAGGACGGTGTTGCGGCGCTCGTTGGCAGCGGTGTTTTCAAGGTTATTACCCTCGATGTCAAAATCGAGCCACGTGAAATGATAGCGGTCAATGACCGATTGATATTTGGCCTCGAGCGTTGCGGGATTTTTTTCAACGATGGCGGTGTCTTTGCCCGCTTCTCCGCCGAAGGACATGATGACGTTGCCGCCACGCCGGCGGATGGCGAGAATTTGGCCGGCGTAAAAATTTTGTTCCATCGGAATGCGCCCGTCCCAAGCGGGATTGCCTGACTTGTCAGCGATGATGAACGCGAGGGTGTAAAATTTCTGTCCACAGGTGTCGTCGCAATCGGTGAGGAGAAAATTGTCCCCGGCACCGACATACATGTAAGGGGCGAAGACATGCACCGGCCAGCGGGCGTTCAGGGGATGCGTTTGGCAGCCCGACAGCCATAACAGAGCGAAGGCGGAGAAGAGGAGAAGTTGTTTGCGTTTTTTAATTATTTCCAATGAGTGTTGGCCGAGATTAGTGGACGTTTCGCGCATCGTCAATTTTCATTCGACCCAGCGTGGTCGTTTTTGTTAAACTTCCCACCTATGACACTCGACGATATTTTGCTGGAGGCGGAGGAGAAGATGATCAAGACCGAGCAGGTGGTCTTGAACGAGTTCGCCGGCGTGCGCACGGGCAAGGCATCCGCAACGCTTGTTGATAACATCGTCGTGGAGGTCTATGGCTCGCAGATGCGCATTCGCGAACTGGCTGGAATCACCACGCCAGAGCCGCGCATGCTCGTTCTCACGCCATGGGACATCAACTCCCTGCATCCGATTGAGAAGGCCATCCAAAAAGCGAACATCGGATTGTCGCCGACGATTCAGGGCAAGGTCATCCGGCTCGCGTTCCCAGAATTGAGCCAGGAACGGCGGCAGGAATTCGTCAAGCTCATCAAGAAGCTGGCTGAGGACGGGCGCGTGGCAGTCCGGCATGTGCGCCGCGACGCGATGGATCTATTGAAGAAGCACGGGCATGACAGCGGTGTGACTGAAGACCAGAAGAAGCAGGCCGAAAAAGATTTACAGAAGATAACCGACGATTACACCGCCAAAATAGACGGGCACGTCGTCCTCAAGGAAAAAGAAATCATGACGGTGTGAGTTAGCGCACTGGGGCATTCGTCACAGGCGTTTCAAATCGGATCACTGTTTCATCCGGCTTGGCGTAGCCGAGTTTCTCGCGGGCAAGGCGCTCGACTGTCTTCGGGTCGTTGAGTAGCGCGTCAATTTGGGCCTGAAGCTGGTCGGACTTCTCCTGCTCGGCCTTGAGCTGACCGTCGAGCCTTAAAATGTCCGCCCGCATCCGTGTGTTTTCTTGAATTAGCGGCAGGTAACACATCCCAATCAGCAACAGCACGGCCAGAACAATGAGGCCGACTACAACTTTTGTCAGTTTGCTCCAGATGCCGTGGTCAACATTCACGCGGCGAGTTAATCACGCGCGCGCCGTTGGTGAAAGCGGATTTTATTGTCAGCACGAAGACTAACCGCTATCTATGTGCGCTGATGATAAAGGCGTTGTTACTTATATTCAGCTCGGACAAGACGTGGAATCGCATCGCGCTGTCACAGCGCGGGCCGGGTTTCATTGTGGGGTTTTATCTTTTGCCGATGATGCTCATAGTTGGTGTCGCGGAGGGTTTTGGGTTGGCCAGATGGGGACGGTGGCAGCCGACCCTGGGTGCCATCAAAAAATTTCCGGTTCGGGAGGCGTTGGTTGCCGAAATAGCGGAGATGCTTTTAATGGTTGTCATCATTCTGGTGGGCGCTTATTTCGTCAAGGCCTTGGGTGACACGATCCGCGTCCGAAACACCTATGCGCATGCAATGACGGTGGTGGTTTATGGGTTAAGCCCGGTTTTTTTGTTCCAACTGCTGGATGTCAGCCCCACAATCAATTTGTGGGCTCCGTGGATCATCGGAATAATGCTCTCCATCAAAATCCTCTACTATGGCGTTCCGCGCATCATGCAGCCAGACCCGCCGGATGCCTTCGGACTGTATTTCATGTGCGCTCTGTTGCTAACGATGGTAAGCGGCGTGGAACGATTTATCACCAACGGATATTTGACAGGACGATTCAGACCTGTCGGGGATGTCATCTCCCACATCGCAGCCAAGATTCACCTTTAACATGAATACTCCCGCCGAGGAAAATCTGTTACGCGCCCTCGTTGAATTGGACAATGCCGTCAAGGTGATGCCCGCCATCAAGGCGAAAACGAATCTGCTCCTGCTTTTCTCCCGCATAGACGAGCTGGCGAAACAACTGCCATCAGGGACCGATCCGACATTGCTCCACTATCTGGACAGAAAAAGCCACGAGAAGGCGCGGCTCTTTTTGCAGGGCCGCGATGTGGACAGGCAGGCAGGCCAAACCCGCCTCGTTTGAAGTGCCCGGCGAGAGTTCGCCAGTCGAAAACTTGTTCGACATTCCCCATTTGTCATTCGTAATTTCCTGCCATGCACGACGACAACATCGCCGCCATCGTTACGCCACTTGGTGAGGGCGGACTGGCCGTCGTCCGTGTTTCCGGCGCACAGGCGCTTGCAATCACCGACAAAAGCTTTTTGCCGACGGGTAAAAGTTCTCTGAAGCCGTCCGCCGCGCCGACGCACACTATTCAATACGGCAAAATCATCCGTGGCGGAAAAGTGATTGATGAAGTACTTATCGCAGTACTGCGCGCGCCGCGCACATTCACGCGAGAGGACACGGTCGAAATTTCATGTCACGGCGGAATTTTGTCCGCGAAGCTCGTGCTCGACACGCTTTTGGAAAATGGGGCGCGGTTGGCCGAAGCCGGCGAGTTCACGCGCCGCGCGTTTCTAAACGGGCGCATTGACCTCGCACAGGCAGAGGCCATTGCCGATTTGATCCATTCGCGCACGGAACTCGCGCTGGCCGCCGCCAATGAACAGCTTGCTGGAAAACTTTCCCAGCGCATCAACCGGTTACGTGATGATTTGATGCATACGCTCGCGCACGTCGAGGCGCATATTGATTTTCCCGACGAGGACATCGCGCCGGATACGAAGGCGCAGTTGTTGAAGCGACTGGTGGATGGCATCGCGTTCATGGATGAGCTGATGCGTACGGCAAACGAGGGACAGATATTACGCCGTGGTATCCGTGCAGCGATTATTGGCCGCCCCAACGTCGGCAAATCAAGCCTGCTCAATCAATTGCTCGGCCGGGACCGCGCCATAGTCTCGCCTGTCGCCGGAACGACTCGCGATACGATTGAGGAGACGGCGAACATCCGCGGCCTGCCCGTTGTGTTTATTGACACCGCCGGCCTGCGCGAGGCGCGTGACGAGATTGAACAGGAAGGCATCCGCCGCAGCCGCGAATCGCTCGCCAAGGCCGAATTTATTCTGCACGTGCTCGACGCCAGCGAGCCGATGACTGGGGAGGATGAAAAATATTTTACCGAGTTCGCCGGCAAAAAACGAATTTTCGTCCGCAACAAGACTGATTTGCCGGTGAAGCTGAAACTGCCGCAAGAATTTCCTGTCACTCGCCACCTGTCACTCGTCACGTTTCCGGTTGTGAATGTTTCCTGTTTGAGCGGGCAGGGGATTGAAGCGTTGAAGGACGCCATCAAGGAACTGGCATGGTCGGGCGAAATCAAAGCCGAGATGCTGCAGGCGATGATCAACTCACGGCATCTGGACGCGTTGAATCGTGCCCGGGTGGCGACGCAAATGACGATTGATGCGCTGCGCGGTGATGCGACGCTGGAACTCGCTGCGATGGATTTGCGTATTGCCGTGAATGTCGTCGGCGAAATCGTCGGCAAAACGGCGACGGAAGATTTACTCGATTCCATCTTTAGCCAGTTTTGTATTGGAAAATAATTTCACCGAAAATCACCCGCCGCCTCTTCAACTGGTTTCTCTGCGTTGTTAAACACATCGGCTTCAAGCGACAAATCCTTTGCTTCACCCGGAGCGACGGAAAGAAATGTGCCTGTGCCGGCCATTGCCTGACTGTTCCTCACCACCGCGCTGGGACAATTCTCCAGCCGGATGACGGGTGCATTTTTCAACGGCGCGGGCGAGGAGATATTGTCTAGTTCCAGATCTTTTGAGTCGCGCACTAAAAATGCCGGCCCGCTTTCCGCGTTCATCCGTATGTCGTGTAATTCCAGTGCCTCGGTGAATGAGCCGCGAATCCCGGTTTTTGCCGAGGCGATCAAGTCGCTGATACATAGGCCTGTAATCGGCATCTCCGGCAGCCCTTCAACATCAATCGCTGTCTGCGCATGGTTGACGGTCAAGTGGCTGATGGCAATGTTGTGGAACCGGGGCGTCCGTTCCGAGACCGGCTCGTCGGCGGTTTTTGTTTCGCCTTCCATCATGTAATAGCTCGTGACGTTGATTGCCGTTCCGACGTTTTCCATCGTCCAGTTGTTGAACCGCACGTCCTCCACCACACCACCTCGCCCGCGCCGGCTCTTGATGCGCACGCCGATTTGTGTGCCGTCACAGGTTATGTTATCTGCGACGACATTGCGGATGCCGCCGGAAATCTCGCTTCCCAGCGTGACCGCGCCGTGGGCGTGATGCACCGTGCAATTTGCGATGGAAACATTTTCCGTCGGACGATTCACCCGCCGCCCGTCCGCGTCCTTGCCCGACTTGAGAACAATGCCATCATCGCCCGTGTCAATGTAGCAGTCGGAAATCCGTACGTTGCGGCTGGAATCAACCGCGATGCCGTCGGTATGGACGCCCGGATATGTTTCGATGATGACATTGCGGACCACCGCATTATCCGTGTAAAGCAGATGAATCGTCCACATCGAAGAACCTACGAAATGTACCCCCTCGACCAGGACATTCGTGCTGTCCATAAAACGGACGAACGAAGGCCGGAGTTCCGGCGCGGCATTTTGATAATCCTCATCCGGCGCGGGCGTTTTCACTTCGAGATCCAGCAGCAGATGTTCCCAATTCGTCCCGAACGCCGTGCCGGGATCATCCCCGGACGCATTTTGTCGCGGCATGATTTTGAGCCAGTCGGCATTATCCGTCGTGAGTGTGCCACGACCCATGATGGTTACGTTATGAAGATCATGCCCGCCGATGAGCGGTATCGGCGTGAGACATTCAACACCCTGCTCGCGACCTTTTGTGAACGGCAGTTTGGTCGCGGGAAACCGCAGCGTCGCGCCGGAGTCAATATCCAGTGTCAGGTCGTTCACCAGTTCAATCGGACCGGTGACATAATTTCCCGGTGGAAAATAAACCATTCCTCCACCGGCTGCCTTTGCGGCCTGAATGGTGGAACGAATCGCCTCGGTCGAATTTGTCGAACCATCATTATGCGCGCCATAATCCAGCACATTGAAAAACAGTCCCCCACTCCACGCATTCGCGCTGAAGAAAAGCACCAGCACCAGCAGAAGGTGGATTTTAATTTCAACTTTAATACTAGCCTTTCTAATCTAAATCGTCGGCAAAACTGCTGCGGATAATTTGCTCGACTCCATATTCAGCCAGTTTTGCATTGGTAATACTCAAGGCGCCAGTTGGACATTGTTCGTCTTGAACAATTCACCTCTGAAGCCGGTGACGTTGATGCTGTCAAACTTGGCGTTAAAAACATTCGCCAGCGTGATTCCCCTGGCGCAATTGCCGTTGATGTCAGTAAACGTCAGGCCGTCAATCGGACGTTCCGCGGGTATGGCGGTTCCAACCACGAGCGCTTGGACGTTGTTTACCGTGATATGGTTGAAGGTGATGTTTTTTACCAGCGCCCACTTCTCGACATCGCCGGGCACCGGGTCGCTGGCTTGAATGCCCTTGGTCACAAGGTCAATGCCCACAAACGTCGGCGAATTGTTGATGATGAGGTTCTCGCCGGTGATGTTTTCCATGTAGCCGCCGCGTCCGTCGCGGCTCTTGATGAAAATTCCGTTCTGATGCCCGCAGATGAGGCAATTTTCAAGCCGCACATCTCGGATGCCGCCGGACATTTCCGTGCCGAGGCCCAGCCCGGCGTCAAGGCTGCTGGCCAGCATGCAATTCCTGATAAGGACATTCTGCGTCGGGCGATCGAGTTGCTTGGCCGCCAAACCGCGCCCGGATTTCAGTGAGATGGCGTCGTCGCCGGTGTTGATGTCGCATCCTTCGATGGTCACGTCGCTGCACGAATCCACGTCGATGCCGTCGCCGTTTGTGTTGATGGTGCGGATGACCAGATTGCGCGCGGTGACGTTCTGGCAAAAGAGCAGATGGATGGACCACAATTGTTCATACTCGGTCGAAAATCCATTCAGCGTCACATTAGTGCCGTTGGCCAGTTCGATTAGCACCGGGCCGCGTGGATTGCGCAGCCGGCTCACGTTCAAGGGCGGTCCAAAAATTGAGCCACCGCCAGTGATCGTCACATTGTCGGCATTGGACGAGTAAATAAGCGCGCGATGCCCCTGTTGGAATTCGCCCTCAAAGCGGACGCGCACTTGCGGATAATCCGCGATGTCCCGGCTGCCAATAAGATTCGCGCGGCCCTCCAGTCGCAAAGTTGTGTTCGGGCCAATGACAATGCTGCCGATTAGGTAAACGCCCGGTGGCACGGTCACGGTGCCGCCTCCATTGGTCGCGCATAAATCGAGCGCCGCCTGGAACGCCGCCGTGTCCTTGGTCATGCCGTCGCCCTTTGCGCCGAAGTCGAGGACATTGTGGAAGGTTGTGGCTGCGGTTGGTTTCACCGTCATGACCGGCTGCGGCGAGCGGCAGCCAAAGACAATCATCGAAACGAGGGAGAAACAAAATAATGCTTGGAGCAGCCGGAGTGATTTCATGTGCAATTAAAAAGTTATAATCCATCACTCAAAACTTCAATGAGCGATTTGCGAGATGTTTGAAGATTTGCCACCTTCATCCGGCATCAATTACCACACCTCAACCGGCCCGCGCGGCAAGGGAATTTGCTCACGCGTAGTTGAAGCTGGATCATCGCACTGGAGTGGAGCGGCGGCTGATTCGTGCATGAAGGATGCGACCATTGGCGGTGGGCGGAAGCGCGGCTGCAGTTCGCCGGTCTCATCAAGAAATTGTTGCCTCCACCGGATATAATTTCCCAGAACTTCGTGGAATTCCACGCGCGAGGAAATTCGCACGACTTTCTTGTTGAATTCATGGCAAGGGCCGAACCGCTTGGCATACCATGGCGCGACTTTGCGGAACATCCGGCAGCCCAGTTCCTCGCCAAAAACTTCAATCATCAAATCCAGATGCCGGCACATCACTCGCACCCGCTCGGCGAAGACAGGTTCAGGCAACAACTCGGCGCTGACCAAAAGATGCAGCGTGCGCTGAAAAATCCACGGGTCATAAAATGCGCCGCGCCCTATGCTTACGCCCGCGCAACCGGTTTTGTCGAACATCATAATCGCAGCCTTCGGCGTGATGATGTCGCCGTTGCCGATGACCGGGATCGTTTTCACGGCTTCGACAACTTTACGGATTCCGGCAAGATTGACCGTGCCTCCAAAACCCTGCTCGCGCGTCCGTCCGTGTACAAAAATCGCCGCGACCCCGGCATCCTCAAGCGCCCGCGCCAAATCCGGCGCGGTCAGGTTTTCATCGTCCCAGCCGAGCCGCATTTTGGCCGTCACGGGAATTTTCACCATGTTGACCATGCCGCGGACAAGCGCAGCGGTCTTGTCGAGTTCGGTCATCATAGCGGAACCGCCGCCAACATTGCAGACTTTGCGGACGGGACACCCCATGTTGATGTCAATCGAGGCGACGCCGATATTTTCGAGAACCAGTGCCGCATCTCGCATTTCTTCTGGCACGGACCCGAAAAGCTGGACGGCGAGCGGCGAATCAGCAGTGCGCGTTTCAATTAGCTTGAGCGCCTTCGGGTTTTTTTCCAACAGCGAGCGGGCGTTGACCAGATCCGTGGTGCAAAGGCCGACACCGCCGATTTCGCGCACGACGAGACGGAAGGGCAGGTTGGTGTAACCCGCCAGCGGCGAGAGGAACAGATTTGATGTCAGCGTCAGACGACCAAGGCGCATGAGTGAATTTATGCTGAATTCCTTCATTGCGAAAGCGGTAATGCCGTGCTAATTTGCCCTGCCAAATGTTCGACGACGACTTGAACCAGCGTAAAGGTGATGACCGCGGGCCGAAGAAGCAGCCCGGCGGTTTCAACATTCCCACTTTCACATGGGTCGCGTGGATTGCTATCATCGGCTGCATTGCGGCGTGGATGCTGTTGCACAACCGCATGACCCCGCAGGCCGGTCCATTGTCGGAATCCGAGTTTCTCCAAAAATTCGAATCGAATCAGATTTCAAGCGCAGTGGTCAATGACAGCCTCCAGTCGTCGCGGTTTGTGCAAATCGTTGGCAAGTATTACAAGGCTGACAAGGATGGAAATCTCATCAAGCCGCTGACGGAAGTGCCGTTCATTGTCGAATATGCGTATTTGCCCGATGACGTGCTGAAGGAGTTGGTGCGCTCGGACAAGGTGACAATGAACACGCCCAACCCGATGCTTTCGGCGCTAGGCTACAACCTGTTGTTTTTTCTCGGCATCGCGCTGCTGTTCTGGTTTTTCTTCATCCGGCAAATCAAACTCGCCGGTAAAGGCGCGTTAAGTTTCGGCAAAAGCAAGGCACGGCTGCTGGCGAAGGAACGAAACAAAATTACATTCAAGGACGTTGCAGGAGTGGATGAAGCGATCGAGGAAGTCTCTGAACTCGTGGAATTTTTGAAGGATCCAAAAAAATTCCAGCGGCTCGGCGGGCGCATTCCAAAGGGCGTGCTGATGGTCGGGCCACCAGGAACGGGAAAGACTTTGCTGGCGAAAGCAATCGCCGGTGAAGCGGATGCTTCATTTTTCAGCATAAGCGGCTCGGATTTTGTTGAAATGTTTGTCGGCGTCGGCGCGAGCCGCGTGCGTGACATGTTCGAGCAGGCGCGTCGCGCCACGCCATGTCTGGTGTTTATTGATGAAATTGACGCGGTCGGTCGTTCGCGAGGGCACGGACTCGGCGGCGGCAACGACGAGCGCGAGCAGACGCTCAACGCGTTGCTCGTCGAGATGGATGGTTTCGACACCCAGGAAGGCATCATCATTATTGCGGCGACCAATCGCCATGACGTGCTCGATCCGGCGTTGATGCGGCCCGGACGTTTTGATCGGCAGGTGGTTGTCAATTTGCCGGACGTGCGCGGACGCGAGGGCATTTTGAAGGTTCACGCCAAAAACGTGAAGCTGGAGCCAGGCGTTGATTTGTCCATTATCGCGCGCGGCACACCGGGTTATTCTGGCGCGGAACTGGCGAATCTGCTGAACGAAGCCGCGCTGCTCGCCGCGCGTTTGAACAAGAAGTACGTCGGCATAAGCGAATTGGAAGAGGCGCGCGACAAAGTCCGCTGGGGACGCGAGCGTCGTAGTATGGCGATGTCCCTCGAGGAAAAGCGCGCCACAGCCTGGCACGAAGCCGGCCACGCGCTCGTTAATGTCTTGCTAAAGCACACGCATCCGCTGCACAAGGTCACCATCATCCCCCGCGGGCGCGCGCTCGGCGTCACCATGTCCCTGCCCAAGGAGGATATGCTGAACATGCGCCGGAAACAGGCGATTGACACCATCATCATGACGATGGCCGGACGCATCGCGGAGGAATACGTCACCGAGGACATTTCCAGCGGCGCGGCCATGGATATACAGCAAGCCACGCAACTGGCGAAGGCGATGGTTATGCACTGGGGCATGAGCGACAAGCTCGGCAACGTGCTTTACGGCGACGGCCCGGAATACGTCTTTCTCGGACGCGACATGATGTCGCGCTCCAAGGATTACAGCGAGCAGACCGCGCAGGATATTGACGCGGAGGTCAAACGCATCATTGACGAGGCGAACAATGCCGCCAAGGGACTCATTACCGCCAATCGCGACAAGTTGGAAATCATCGCCAATGCGCTGCTTGAATACGAAACCCTTGACGGTGCTCAGGTTACGGAAATCATGCGCACGGGGGTTTTCACGCCGCCGACTCCGCCGCCGGGACAGACTGGACCGATGATGGGCGCGCCTGCCGGAACGCCGCTGCCGGAAACGCTACCCAAACCCGTGCCGCCGAAATTGCCCGGCCTCGGTACGCCGTCACCCGCGCCGGCGTGAGTCAAAGGTTGCCGACTCGAAGTAGGCGCTCCAGGTATGAGTTAATCACGACTGCTTTTCGAGGTTCTTCAAATCCTCAGCTAGAAACTGTGTCACGTCTTTGAACCGCGCAACGTTTTCCGGGTTCACGGCCATGAGCGTCTTGTGCGCTTCCAGGCAGGTGCGCGTAATCTGCTCCTGTGTGGGATTGACAGGATCGGGCGCTGAGACTTTGGCATCGTGCGGCGATTGCGGCGCGAGAGTCGTGAGTTTGAAAAGCGATAGCACGCCGAGGTTTTCCAGCAGTTCGCGGACGCGTGGGCTGGGGTTCAACAGTTCAATATCGCATTTGTCCGATTCGCCGCCCGGATTCATCACCAGCCCAAATCCGGCAAGTACGCCAAGGAACGTGCTGTCCATGAGGACGCATTCGGACAGATCAATGATGAAGCGGTTGTAACCCTTTTGATTGAGCTCGGTGAGCAGCGTTTTGAAATCGGGGCTGGACATGAAATTTGCCCTGCCCGCGATTTTTACGCAGGTGAAATCCTTGCAGACCAGCACGGATAATTTGGCCGATGGCGTTGACATTTTTTCTCCTGTTAAAATTTTAGGCCGCGACCGCCTGCTGCGCGACAATTTGCACCAATGCTTGCTGCAAAACTAGCGCTTCGTCAAGCCCGCTGCCAACCAGCCGCTGATTGCAGCGCAGCAATAAATCCATGGCGCGAATCAATTCGTTCTGGCTGTATTTTTTGACCTGCGGCAGCGCTTTGTAAAGAACATAAGGGTTCAATGCCAGCGGATTGAACCTCTTGTCCGCGGGCAGCTTGTCCGCGGGCACGCGCTCCAGTTGCATCTTGAACCGGTTGTAATCCGCTTCCGGCTTGAGCCAGCCCTCGCGCAACATCTCCTTCAGCAACAAAATCGCGCGGACTTTGGAAATCAGGCCGTAAAGCAAACCGATTTCAGATTTCTTCGGATCAAACTTGGTATCCCAAAGTTCCTCGTCCAGTCGCTTGAGAAGGCGCGGCAGGTCACGATCACCCAGGGCATCGCCAAGCGCAAATGCCCGGGCAGTCTTGTTTCGCGCGCAAACACCCGCCACGTCGGCAAATTCAATTTTCCGCCGGTCGCCGGTAAACACGCAGAGTTTTTCAATTTCATTTTCAAGCAGGCGCGCATTCGGACCGACGCGGCTGACCAGTTCGGCCAGCGCCTCCTCGGAAATTTCCTTCTGGCATTCGCGAATGGCCGTCCGCGCCGCGATTTCCGCGCGCTCCACCCAGTCCCTGTCGTCTGCCGAAAGCGCCGTAAAATTTTCAACGCTGCCAATTTTGTCGAGCGTTTTGAAAAAGACCTTGCGCTTGTCCACCTTGCCTCCGCTGATGAGCAGTCGCACGCTTTGCCACTTGAAATTCTTCAGTTCCTCCGCCAGCGCTACCAGGGTCTCGGTGACAGCCTGCGCGGAGGCGGCGCGTTCGTCGCCCAGAAAATTACAGTCGCGCAGCCAGACAACCTTGCCGTCACCGAAGAACGGGAGCGTTTGGAGGGCTTCACGAAGTTTGCCGATGGCCTTCACCGCGTCACCGCTGTTGAAAACCGTGGCCTCGATGATTTCGTGATCCATGCCGCCAAGTTCATCGCACCATTGCTTGTAAATTTCTTTCGCGCGTTTCTTTACGGCAAATTCATCATCGCCGCAAATGAATGCGAGCGGCAGGGACTTGGCGGCAGTGGCGGGCATTTTACTCGGCTTCGCTGCCACTCTCGTTGATCCGGTTGAGTACTTCGCTCATGTCCTCAACCTGTGCGAATAACGGTGCGGAAACGTAAATCGGTTTTTTCTGCGCGGCTGCAATGGCCAGGCAATCGCTCGGCCGCGCATCCACCTCGACGATTTTGCGCGCGACCTCGTTCTGTTGCTGCAGAATCAGGCGCGCAAAATAGGTGGAATTTTTCAAATCCGTGATGACAACGCGCTCGACGGCAATCCCGAAACCTTGAAAAATCCGGTTGATGAGGTCATGTGTCAGCGGGCGTTCTTTTGGTGCTTGGCGCAGAAAATCGCCAATGACCCGTCCCATTAGCGGCTCGACATTGATGACAAAAACCTTTTCGTCATTGCCAATAAACAACGCGCAGCCACTGTTCGCCGGCAGGATTCCGCGAATTTGAACTGGCACAACGTCGTGCTTCATGAACACAACTTACGCCGTGTCCACTGAAAAACAAGCCCAGTTCGCCATCAGAATGATTTAATGCGACTGCCCGCAGGCGCAGGGAATGGTTTTCCCGGCGGCCGGTGGCTCGTAATTCAGCCACGGCCCGAGCCAGCGTTCGACTTCCTGCAACGTCATCCCTTTGCGAAGATGATAATCAAGCAACTGGTCGCGGCCCAGTTTGCCGATGGCGAAATACTTGGAATCCGGATGCGCGAAATAAAGTCCGCTCACCGAACTGCCCGGCCACATTGCAAAGCTTTCCGTCAGCTTGATGCCGGTACGCTTCTCCACGTCAAGCAGGTTCCAGAGGATTCCTTTTTCGGTGTGGTCAGGGCACGCCGGATAACCCGCTGCTGGCCGGATGCCGCGGTATTTCTCTGCTATCAAATCCTCGGAGGTCAGTGTTTCCAGCCTGCCGAAGCCCAATTCATCGCGGACGCGTTTGTGCAAAAATTCCGCAAGCGCCTCGGCCAGCCGGTCGGCGAGCGCCTCGGCCATGATGGCGTTGTAATCGTCGTGGTCGGCCTTGAATTTTTCGACTAGTTCCTTCAATCCATGCCCCGAGGTGACAGCAAAGCCGCCGATGTAGTCTGGCGAACCTTTCGGCGCGATAAAATCCGCTAGGCACCAGTTCGGCGTGCCGTCGCCTTTCTCGATCTCCTGTCGCAGGAAATGGAATGTGGTCAATACTTTTGCCCGCGATTCATCGGTGTATAGCTCCACGTCGTCGCCAACGCGGTTGGCGGGGAACAAGCCGTAAATGGCGCTCGGTTTGAGCAATTTTCCGGATACAATTTTCTCCAGCAGCATTTGTGCATCGGAAAAAAGCTTGCGCGCCTCTTCCCCGTGTTTTTCATGCTGAAGAATTTTCGGGTACACGCCGCGCAATTCCCAGGTGTGGAAAAATGGGGTCCAGTCAATGAACGGTACAAGTTCCGCCAGAGTAATGCGCGCGGTATGCTGCGTGTTTAGCGTCGTGACTTCGGATGACAGCGCGCGAATGCCGACGAACTCCGGCTTCGCCAAATCATGAAATTTCAGCTTCGGCGCGTTGGCGCGGGCTTCTTCAATTGAAATGAGCTTGGCCGTCTGGCCGCAATGCTGGGATCGGACACGGTCATATTCTTCGCGGATTTGTGTGGCGAACTTCGGCCGATGTTCGGCGTTGACCAGATTGCTCACCACCGGTACGGCGCGTGAGGCGTCGAGGACGTGGACCACCGGCTGGCCGTAACCGGGTGCGATCTTCACCGCGGTGTGCGCCTTGCTCGTGGTCGCGCCGCCGATGAGCAGCGGCAATTTCAGGCCTTCGCGTTCCATTTCGCGGGCTACATGAGCCATTTCGTCAAGCGACGGCGTGATGAGTCCACTCAAACCGATGATATCCACATTTTGTTCCCGGGCGGTTTGTAGGATTTTTTCGCACGGCACCATCACACCGAGGTCAATCACCTCGTAATTGTTGCACGCCAGCACGACTCCGACGATGTTCTTGCCGATGTCATGCACGTCGCCCTTGACGGTGGCCATGAGAATTTTCCCGGCGTTTTTGTGAACTCCCCCGGCGGCCTTCTTCTCCGCTTCCATGAACGGCAGAAGATACGAAACGGCCTTTTTCATCACGCGGGCAGATTTGACAACCTGCGGCAAAAACATTTTGCCGGAGCCGAACAAATCGCCTACCACATTCATGCCGGCCATGAGCGGGCCTTCGATGACTAGCAGTGGCCTTGCATATTTCAGGCGGGCTTCCTCGATGTCCGAGTCAATGAAGTCCACAACGCCCTTCACCAGCGCGTGCGAAAGGCGTTCCTCGACCGTGCCTTTGCGCCATTCGTCTTCGACAACTTCAGCTTTACCCTTTTGCTTCACCGATTCGGCAAATTTTATGAGCCGCTCGGTGGCGTCGGGACGGCGGTTCAGCAAAACGTCCTCGACTAGTGCCAAAAGTTCCTTCGGAACCTCCTCATAGACCGCAAGCATCCCGGCATTTACAATGCCCATGTCGAGTCCGGCCTTGATGGCGTGGTAAAGAAATGCACTATGCATTGCCTCGCGCACGGCGTTGTTGCCGCGGAATGAGAATGAAACGTTGCTGATGCCGCCGCTCACTTTGGCGCGCGACAGGTTTTCCTTGATCCATTTCGTCGTGCGGATGAAGTCCATGGCGTAATTCGCATGTTCCTCCATGCCGGTGCCGACGGTCAGCACATTCGGATCGAAAATGATGTCCTGCGGCGGGAAGCCGACAGTCTTGACGAGCAGATCGTAGGCGCGTTTGCAGACTTCGGTCCGCCGCTCGAATGAATCCGCCTGGCCGCGCTCATCGAACGCCATTACTACGACCGCCGCGCCGTAGCGATGGACGAACTTTGCCTGATGCAAGAACTTTTCCTCGCCCTCCTTCAGGGAAATGGAATTAACGATGCCCTTGCCTTGCAGGCATTTCAGTCCGGCCTCAATGACTTCCCATTTCGAGGAATCCACCATAACCGGCACCTTGCAGATGTCTGGCTCGCTGGCGATGAGGTTGAGAAAGCGCGTCATCGCGGCGACACCCTCAATCATCCCCTCGTCCATGCAGACGTCAATGACCTGCGCGCCGTTCTCAACCTGCTGGCGCGCGATGGCCAGAGCGGCTTCATAATCGCCGGCCCGGATGAGCTGCGCGAACTTGGGTGAACCGGCGACGTTGGTGCGTTCGCCGATGTTGAGAAAATTGGAATTGGGACGGACTGTTACTGCGTCGAGTCCGCTCAAGCGCAGATAAGGTTCAACTGCCGGCACTTTTCGCGGCGGCAAACCTTTGACTGCGTCGGCAATGGCCCGGATGTGCGGTGGCGTCGTGCCGCAGCAGCCTCCGATGATATTCAGCCAGCCGTTTTGCGCCCATTCACGCAACTGTGGGGCGAGTGTCTCGGGCGTTTCAGGAAAACCGGTCGGCAGAAGTGGGTTGGGCAGACCCGCGTTCGGATACGCACTCACGTATATCGGCGCGATGCCGGAAAGTTCCTCGATGAGTGGACGCAATTCTTTCGGCCCGAGCGCGCAGTTCATGCCGACGCTCAAGAGTGGGACGTTTGAAATGGAATTCCAGAACGCTTCGACGGTTTGCCCGGTCACACCACGATTGCTGCCGGCTTGGATGAATGTAACGCTCGCTAGAATCGGAACAATGCGATTTCTGACTTCTGACTTCTGACTTCCGACTTCTGAAAAGGGCAGGGGACTGATCCCCCGCTCATCAAATATCTGCTGGATGGCGAAGAACGCGGCCCGCGCGTTAAGCGTGTCGAAAATGGTCTCCACCAGCAGTAAATCTGCACCGCCGTCGAGCAAACCACTGATTTGCTCGCCATAAGCCTTCACCAGTTCGTCATAATTCGTGCCGCGCGCGCCAGAATTGTTCACGTCCGTCGAGATGGAGGATGTTTTCGTCGTCGGACCGATGGCGCCCGCTACGAAGCAAATCCGGCCCGGTTGCGCCTTCTCAACCGTGTCCGCCGCGCGGCGCGCGCATTCCGCTCCAGCCTTGGACAATTCATACGCGAGCGATTCCATTCCGTAATCCGCTAGGGAGATGGATTGCGAGTTGAACGTGTTTGTTTCAATGATGTCCGCCTCGGCTTCAAGATATTGCCGGTGGATTTCCTCGATCACGGCCGGGCGGGTGATGTTGAGCAGGTCGTTCAGGCCTTTGAGATCCTTGCCGCGCCTGTCCGCGAAACGCGCGCCGCGAAAAGCCGCCTCGTCCAGCTTGTGTTGCTGGATCATCGTGCCCATTGCGCCGTCTATGATGACGATGCGCTCGCGCAACAGGCGTTGCAGATGTTCAATTCTGTCCGGCATTGGCTTCAGGATAATTGACTGGCCACAAACTATCCGAAAGCTTTGAGGGATGCAAATAAATAATCAACGCATCTTGATATGATGATATGTTATGTTGCAAGACCGGCCACCACATGGGTTGTGGCAATGCGCCTGTCTCGCGTGAACCGCAGGGTTGTTGCCCTATTGGCCGGGTGCGCTTAGCGCATTTTTCACCGCCGCTAGCAGTTGTTCCGGTCCAAATGGCTTGGTCAGAACACTGTGTGCGCCAAGGTGTTTGGCCATGCGCAGGCATAGGCTCGTGGACAACCAATCCTCCTTTGCCGTGGCGATGAGTTTGACGGGCGTGGGGTGACGGCGCAATTTCATCAAAGTATGGAAGCCGTCTTTCTCTTCCAGAATGAGTTCCGTAATGATAAGGTCGAAGGGGTTTTGATTGTGCAGTGAAACTGCGTCACTGCCGTTGTCGGCGTGGCTGACGGCATAACCTTCGCCAGTCAGGACGAGACCCAGCAGGGTTCGCAACTCATGGTCGTCATCCACCATGAGAATGCGGCGTTTGGAATTCGGGGAATAATTGGCCATAAAAAATTGGGCGGTCAACCGTTGGTGGCGGCGGGAGGAATCTCACCGGGCGCGTTCTGCACCATCATCATTCGCAGGGCGAGGATGTTTTCCTTCAAAATGAAACTGACAGCACCCGCATCATGGGCAAATTGACGGAAATGTGGTTCGTTGAAACTGCTCACGATGACGACGCGCGCATCCGGATGCTCCTGAAGCAATGCCTTGGTGCATTGAAAGCCGTTGAGTCCCGGCATGTTGATGTCCATCGTTACCCAGTGGGGCTTGAACTCGCGCACTTGCGAGAGCGCTTCGTTGCCGGACGCACATTCGCAAAACGTGACGCCGGGTGACGTCAGGAATTTCCTGATCATCTCCCTCGTGCTGGAGTGGTCGTCCACAATCATCAGTCTCATATCATTGAATCAATTTCTCCCAGGATGCCTCATCGAATGGCTGCGCGTAATTGTTGCCTCTGCATATTTTTGAGTAGGCAACTGCCGCTATTTTTATAGGTGGGACTACCTAGACGGATTGGGGCGGCAATGGGGGAAATGGCTAGAGCGAGGAACGATTTTCCAGTGCAAATTGCAAAAGGCTGTGGCTGCCACGCAATTCCAGTTTTGCGCAAATGTTGGCGCGGTGGGCTTCCACGGTGCGCGGGCTGATGAATAACTCGGCGGCGATCTGTGGGCTGGTCTTCTTTTCGGATATGAGCTTGAGGATTCGCCGTTCGGCCTTGGTAAGGTCATCAAGGCCGGGCTTTTTTGCCACTAGCAATTCTGCGCGGTCGCGCCGGCGTACGAGATAGCCGGAAATGGATGAACTCAAATAGTGCCCGCCATCGGCGACGGCGGTGATGGCCTTGAGGATTTCTTCAACGGCGTTTTCTTTGAGCACGAAACCCTTCGCGCCGAAATCCAGCGCCCGATTCACCATGTCCTCCTCCTTGTGCATCGTGAGCAGGATGACGCGTGTCAACAAACGTTTGTCGTGAAGTCTTTGGGTGATCTCAAGCCCGGTCAATCCCGGCAGGTTCACGTCCAGCACGGCAACGTCCGGATTCTTGTCTTGAATCAATTTCAGCGCGGCTTCCCCATCACCAGCTTCCCCAATGAGTTCAAATTCTGGATTGCCGGCGACAACCTGACGCAGTCCGCTGCGGAACAGCGGATGGTCGTCCACAATCACCACTTTGATTTTCTCCGACACTCTTTTCTTGAATGTGCCTTAAACTTCCCGCCGGCACGAGCCAATATTCTAGCCGGCTATTGGCCATCTGGAATCGGGACCTTTACTTCGATTTGCGTGCCCCGTTCGGGCTGCGACTCAATTTTGAACTTGCCGCCGAGAATGCGGACCCGTTCGGCGATGTTTTTCAATCCCATCCCTTTTCCGCCACCCCTGATTTCATCTGCTTTGAAACCACAGCCGTCGTCTTCAATTTGCAATTGGACTTCATGCACGTCGCGCTCCAGTTTGATGCGGCCGTTTTTGGCACGGGAATGTTTCAGGATATTGTTCAAGGCCTCCTGGACGACGCGATAAAGGTTCAGTGCGGCGTCTTTGTGAAAAATGTCGTCCACGGATTCGATCTTCCACTCAAAGGCAAACCCGCTGGCCTTTGCGGTTGAGTCAATCATCGCCTCCAGCGCGCGGGTGAGACCGAGGTGATCCAGTTGGTGAGGATGCAGGTCGCGCGAAATCTGGCGCACCTCGGCGATGGATTGTGTTGCGAGTGCGCCAATGCCTTCGAGTTGCCCGCGCAAATCCGCCGGTGATTGTTTGTCCGCGAGGGCAAGTTGGACGCGGTTTTTGATGAGCAGCAGGTTCTGGCCGAGGCTGTCATGTAATTCTGTGGCGATGCGGGTGCGCTCGGCCTCCTGCGATGCGATGAGCTGGAGGGTGTATTCCGCGCGAGCTTGTTGTTCCCTTGTCACCGCCTCCTCGCGTTCAAGTTCCGCCCGTTTGCGGCCGGTGATGTCCAGGGCGGTGACGAGGGTGCATTCCTCCCCATTGATGGAAATCAGGTCAAACCACAGTATATGGTTCTGTATTTTACCCGACTTATCCCGGAACAACTGTTCGTGGTCGTGCAGGAGTCCGTGCCGGTGTATTTGATCCATGACGAAAGCGCGTCTTCCAGGATCGGGATAGAAATTCAATTCCAGGGCGGTGTGTCCGATGGTCTCCTCACGCGTATAGCCTGCCATGCGCAAAAAACTTTCATTCACGTCAAGGATTGTACCGTCGGCCAGCCTTACTAGGGCGACGGGGAGAGGACTGTTTTTAAACATCAGCGAGAATCGCTGTTCCGATTGCATCAACAACACCTCAGCCTGCTTGCGTTCAGTGATGTCGCGCAAGGCCGTCATCCGCAACGTCTGGTCGCCGACGCGAACTATTTTCGCCTGCGCTTCCGCAGGAAAACTGCTTCCGTCCTTGCGCAATAACTGGTGTCCATAAATCGTTTCCTTCCCGATGCGAATTCTCTCGGCTACAGAATCCCGCCATTCGGGCGTTACAAATTCGATGATCTGGCGCCCGATGATTTCGTCGCGCCGCTCATACCCGAACATGGTGACAAACTGGTTGTTCACGTCCAGAATCTTTCCATTCTCGCTGATGCAAATCCCCTCGAACGCCGCCGCCGCAAGGTTTTTGAACCGCTCCTCGCTTTCGCGCAATTCCGCCAGCGTCCTTTCGCGTTCGGCAACGACGATTGCGGGAATCAACGCTACGAGGCTTACCATCGCCAGAACCGCCTGCATCGGAAAAATATATTGACTCGTCGAAATTTGTACCCCGTTGAGGCCGGTGGCATATTGAGTGGTGAAATAGGAGATCGTGAGCGAAAGGAAAAGGCTCACTGCTGTCGCCCCGCGCTGGCCAAACCGCAGGCCGGCCCACAATAAAAGCGGAATCGCCCAGCTCCTGTTCATGGACATGAGTCCGTGTCCAAGAATAAACAGCAGCCAGATGTAAAGGAGCAGGGCGAGCAGCAGCGCGACCATTTCTGCGATTTTTTTTGGCGAGACGAAATCTTTTCGTGGCCAGCTTGGTTTTGAAAACCACGTCAAGATGAATGGTGTCAATATCAGGATTGCCATCGCGTTGCTGCCCCACCAGACTTCCCACGATTGCCCGAACGAATGGCTGAAGCCAAAATAAATCAGCGTCGCCGCGCCGATGACCGCGCCAAGCATCGCGCTGAAAAGCGAGGCAAATCCTGCCAGTCCTATGAATTCCTTGAGCGTGGACAGCATTGGCCGTTCCGCCACAAAACGTCGCACCAGCCACGCCCCGGTAACGGCCTCCACCGTGTTTGCAAAATAGAAACAAATGATTACGACGAATGATGTTCCGTGGGACAAGTCGAAGACCAAATTGGCGGGGAGAACCGCCAGCGCCAGCCACGGCCAGTTTCGTGTCGGGTTGAGCAGTAACACGGCCAGATACAAGCCGGCCGGCAACCAGAAGCTGACAAACGTCCCGCCGCGCGGGGATAGAAAATTTCCGGCTTCAGCGCAGATGAAATAAGCCGCGCTGAACAATACCGATCTTCGCCACAGTGAAGCCGAAACCCAACTCCGAAGTTTCCCGATGGAAAATTGGGTTTCATCCTGCAACACCGGGTTGTGCTCTCCCAAAGCCATGACTGCCTTATAGATTAACCCGGGCCCAATGCCAGCAAAAACAATGACCAGCGCACTCGTCTCCGTTCATTGTCCGCAGCCAATTGGATGGTCGTTGATCACCTTTGACGGGCTGGAAACACCCGCGATTTGCTGGGTCGGCGGAAAACGTGAAATTTTTCACAAACTTTTCTTGCACGCGGGGCGGACAACGATTTAACATCAGCCCTCGTGCTTGAGATGATTAGGACGGTTTTTGACAAACAGACGGTTAATCCAAGGCATCAGTGATTTTTCCGAAGTGGACAAATTGGCTGCCGCTGGCGCTCGGTGTCGGAGCCGCGCTCATGGGCGGTGGCGTGACGGCGGGCGTGACTTACTATTTCACGCCCAAATACACGCGCGTCGGCTATCAGCCGGTGCAGCCGGTGCCGTTTTCGCATGCCGTCCATGCCGGGCAGCTCGGCATGGACTGCCGCTACTGCCACAACGCCGTGGATAAATCATGGTTCTCCAGTCTTCCCGGCGCCTCGACTTGTATGAACTGCCATACCCAGATTTTGAAGGATGACCCGCGCCTGGCCATCATCCGCGAAAGCGCCAAAAACAACACGCCGGTTCCTTGGGTGCAAATCCACCGTTTGCCGGATTATGCCTATTTCAACCATGAGGTACATGTCACGCGCGGCATCAGTTGCGTGGAATGTCACGGGCGGGTTGATCAGATGGATGAAGTGCGACACGCCAAACCATTGAGCATGAGTTTCTGTCTTGATTGCCATCGCGACCCGGCGGCGCACATCCGGCCCGTGGACAAGGTCACGGACCTGGGCTGGACTTGGAGCACGAATGGCGTTGAAGCCGCCCATTTGCAAACCGTCGAGGGCCGGAAATTGGTCGAGCACATGCGCGTGGAATCATTGCAAAGTTGCTCAGCCTGTCACCGATGATATGAATTTAAGATTTAAAATTTGCGATTTGCGAGTAACCCTGCGTAACGGAGGTTCCGTGAATTCTACTGCAGCTCGTAAATCGTATATCGTAAATCGTAAATTTGTTGCGTCGTTATTTTTGCTTGAAGTTTCCAAATGAACTCGAACCCGACAACTCCAGTGCAAGCAACAGGCCGCCGTTATTGGCGCAGCCTTGACGAACTGGCCGACACCCCGGAGTTCAAGGACTGGCTGCATCGCGAATTTCCGCAGGGTGCGAGTGAGTTGGAGGGCGGCCAGAACCGCCGCCAGTTCCTGAAAATCATGTCCGCATCGTTCGCGCTTGCGGGCTTGGGCCTTGCGGGTGCCGGCTGCCGACGACCGGAGGAGAAGCTGGAACCATTCGGCCAGCAGCAGGCGGATTATGTTTATGGTGAGCCGCAATATTTTGCCACCGCCATGCCAACGCGCACCGGCGCGATTCCGCTCGTCGTCAAATCTTACGAAGGTCGGCCCATTAAGATTGAGGGCAACGCTCTTTATCCAGGTGGTAACGGCGGCACAGACCGCTACGCGCAGGTTTCCATCCTGAATCTTTACGATCCCGACCGCGCAAGGCGCTTCACTCACGACGGCAAGGCGGTTTCGCGCGAAGAAGCACTTGGATTTCTCGATACTCTCTCCCAGAAATTCGCGGCGAATCAAGGCGACGGACTGGCCTTTCTGGCCGAAACCAGCTCTTCGCCGTCGCGGGCAAGGTTGCAAAGAATTATCACCGGCAAATTTCCAAAGTCGCAGTGGTTCACCTGCGACGCGATTGATTCCGGCATCCATCAACGCGCGGCGACGCAGGCGTTCGGTCAGCCGGTCAAGCCGGTGTTTCATTTCGACAAGGCTAAAGTCATCTTGTCGCTCGATTGCGATTTTCTTGGTGGAGAAGACGATGCGCACAATCACATCCGTCAATTTGCGGCGGGCCGCAAGGCGGGTGAGGGGATGAGCCGGCTTTACGCAGTGGAATCGCTCTTCACGCTCACCGGCGCAAATGCCGATCATCGGATGCGCGTGGCTGCGGGTTTGGTCGGGCAGATTGCATCCGCAATTTTGGCTGTGACAACCGGCTTATCCGGTTCAATTCCGGCAGGCGTTGATCCCAAATGGATTTCCGGATTGGCAAAGGACTTGGTGGCAAACCGTGGAAATATTTTGGTTGTAGCCGGCCAGCGCCAGCCGGTTGAAGTTCATCTGCTCGCGCAAGCAATCAACTCTGCGCTCGGCGCGATTGGTAATACAGTAACTTTGATTCCCACAACAAAACCCCCTGGCGCTGATTTGATGAATCTCGACAGTAGCGCAACAGATACGCTTGTCATTCTTGGCGGAAATCCCGCCTATAACCTGAATTGGTCGTCAAAGTCGAAGACGGTTGTTCGCTTTGGTTATTACGAGGATGAGACGGCTGAAAAGTCTGACTGGAATTTCCCGGCGGCGCATTATCTCGAATCGTGGGGTGATGCAATTACAAGCGATGGCACGCTGGTTCCAATCCAGCCTCTGATTCAGCCGCTGTTTGGCGGATTGTCTGAATTGGAATTTCTCGCACGGTTCGCAGGTGAATCACAGACAAATTCTCACGATATTGTTCAGACAACCTTCGCCGGCTCGGAAGAAAACTGGAAGAAGTTCTTGTTCAGCGGCTATCTCGACGGTTCTGCCCCGATGCCTGCATCTGTGCCGAGTGACTCGTTGATGACTACCCCTAAGTTGACGAATGTTTCAGCGCCAACCAATGACAGCCTTGAAGTCATTTTCTACCGCGATGCGAAAGTGGACGACGGACGTTACTCAAACAACGGTTGGATGCAGGAGTTGCCCGATCCTATCACGAAGATGACTTGGGACAACGCCGTACTGGTCAGCCGCAAGACGGCGCGCGATCTCGGCGTGGCCAACGGCGACATCGTGGAAATCGCGTTGAACGGCCGCAAGGTCACCGGGCCAATCTGGACGCAGCCGGGCATGGCGGATTATTCTCTCGGCCTCGCGCTCGGTTATGGTCGCGAAAGGGCAGGGCGGGTCGGCACGGGTGTTGGCTTCAATGCCTATAAGATTTTCACCGGCAAATACATTGAGACCGGCGCGACAGTTCAAAAGACCGGCGCGTCTTATATGCTGGCCTGCACGCAGAATCATTGGTCCATGGAGGGCCGCCCCGCGGTGCGCGAGGCGAACCTCAAGGAATTTCTTGATGAGCCGAATTTTGCGGCGGAGAAATTTCACGGCACTGAGCCGCCCATTGTCCAGTCGCTTTATCCGAACCCGCTGGACGTGGCGAAAAAGACGGCTCTGCATCAGTGGGGATTGGTGGTGGATTTGACCGCGTGCGTCGGTTGCAGCACCTGCGTGGTGGCGTGCCAGAGCGAGAACAATATTCCGATTGTCGGCAAAGACCAGGTGCAGCGCGGTCGCGAAATGCACTGGATGCGGATTGACCGGTATTATACCGCCGACCCGAAGACCGAAAAATTCGGGGATGCGTTCGTCACAAATGAGCAGGAGCAGTTCTCCGAATGGATTGACGATGTGCAGGCGGTGAACCAGCCGGTGATGTGCCAGATGTGCGAGGCAGCGCCGTGTGAAAACGTCTGCCCCGTCGCCGCCACGGTCCATGACAACGAGGGCTTGAATGTGATGGCTTACAACCGCTGCATCGGCACGCGGTATTGCTCGAACAACTGCCCTTACAAGGTCAGGCATTTCAATTTCCTCGATTTTAACAAGCGTCCGCTGGCCGACCTCAAGGGGCCGTTTTATCCAACACCGCTGTTGCACAAGACGGACGGCAAATGGGATTTGTTAAGCTGGTGGAAGCATCCCGAACAGAGCGGTATGCGCGAAGAGGACGAATGGGATTTGATCAAGCTGTCGAAAAATCCGGACGTGACGGTGCGCATGCGTGGCGTGATGGAGAAATGTACCTATTGCACACAGCGAATCGAACAGGCGAAGATTGCGCAAAAGGTAAAGGCCGGCGCGGGCGGCGACGTGCGACTTTTGGAAGCCGCCGGGACAATTCCGAAAACGGCCTGCCAGCAGGCTTGCCCGGCGGGCGCGATCGTGTTCGGCGACATCAGCGACCCGGCCAGCTCGGTCTCTAAATGGAAGACGCAGCCTCAGAACTATACGCTGCTCGGCGATTTGCTGACGAAACCGCGTACCAGTTATCTTGCGCGTATCCGCAATCCGAATCCGGTAATGCCGGATTATCATGAGCCGTTTAGCTCGGAGGAATACGAGGCCAGAAGCAATCCAAGGATTTGACGCAAACCAATGCCTGAAACCGCAACCAATTTGGAAACGCTCGCCCCGCCGGCGGAACTTCGCCGCGCGCCGGTCGTGGAGAACAATCGCGGATTGGGCTGGCTGACGGACAAGCTCACGGCGTTCACCGAGGGCAAGACGCCGCGCTGGTGGTGGATGATGTTCCTTCCCGCGGCGTTTTTCGCGACGGTGGTTTTGCCGACGATGCTGATTTATCAGATTTCAACCGGCATCGGCGTCTGGGGCAATAATCATCCGGTCATGTGGGGCTGGGACATAATCAATTTCGTCTGGTGGGTCGGCGTCGCGCATGCCGGCACGCTGATTTCGGCGATGCTGTTCTTAACGCGACAGCACTGGCGCACAACGATTGGGCGCATGGCTGAGGCGATGACGGTTTTCTCCGTGATGATGGCGGGGCTTTACCCGGCCATCCACATCGGGCGCGCATGGTTCGCGTGGTTCATGTTCCCGGTGCCGACCTACGAGGGAATGTGGCCGCAATTCCGCTCGCCGCTGATGTGGGACGTGTTCGCGGTGAACACCTACCTGATGGTCTCGACGCTGTTCTGGTATATGGGATTAATACCCGACATTGCACTGTTGCGCGACCGGTCAAAAACACGCGCGCGAAAATTCATTTATAGCCTGCTGGCGTTGGGCTGGACCGGTTCGGCGCGGCAGTGGCATCATTTTGAAAAAGCCTACGTCGTTTTGGCCGGCCTCTGCACGCTGCTGGTGTTCACGGTGAGTTCCATCGTGGGATTGGACTTTGCGACGTCACAGCTTGCCGGCTGGCACGCGACGATTTTCCCGCTCTATTTCGTGGTCGGCGCGGTTTATTGTGGCTTCGGCATGGTGCTGGTGCTGCTTATTCCACTGCGCAAACTCTGCCACCTCGAAGACATCATTACGACACGACACCTTGACCGCATCTGCAAGCTCACATTGTTGAGCAGCCTTTGCATCACCTACATTTATTTGATGGAGTATTACATCGCGTGGTATAGCGGCGATCCGTATGAACGGTGGGTGTTCAGCCACCGTCTCCTCGGTCACACCTACTGGTTTGGTGGTTGGATCATGCTCTGTGTGAATTTTCTCATGGCGCAATTGCTCTGGTTCAAGCGCGTCCGGCAAAACCTGAAGCTCGTCTTTGTCCTCGCCGTGCTCATCAACATAGGCATGTGGTTTGAGAGGTTCACGATCATCGTCGGCTCGCTCTACCAGGATTTCCTGCCGGCGAACTGGGGCTTTTACAAGCAAACGTGGGTGGACATTGGCACTTACATGGGAACGCTCGGTGCGTTCTTCATGATGTATCTGTTATTCATACGTTTCCTGCCCATGATTCCGGTGGCGGAGGTCAAATCCGTGCTGCCGGAGGGCAATCCGCATCATCCCCTCGGTGGCGCGAAAGGGGGCAAATTGTGAGCGTGAAAACCTACGGCCTCATCGCTGAATTTGAAACGCCCGCCGCAATTCTAGAGGCGGCGGAAAAAGTCCGCGATGCAGGTTACCACCGCTGGGATGTGTTTACGCCGTTTCCTATTCACGGCCTCAACAAGGTAATGGGCCTTAAGAATTCTCTCGTCGGCTGGTTTTCGCTCGCGTTCGGCGCTGGAGCGTTCGTGACGACAATGGGACTGATCTGGTTTTGCAATGCATTCGATTATCCGCTCATCGTCGGCGGCAAGCCGATGTTCAGCCCGCCAATGTCGTTTGTGCCATCCTATATTTTAATGGTGCTCGGCGCGGCCGTCGGTGCGTTTGTCGGCATGGTTGCGTTGAACCAGTTGCCGCGCCTGCACAACCCTCTGTTTGCCAAGGCGCGTTTCGCGCTCGTCTCTCGCGACAAATTTTTCCTCGTCATCGGCGCGCATGATGAAAAATTCTGTGCCACGGAGACCCGCAGGCTGCTGGAATCCATCGGCGGCATGAACATCGAAATTGTGGAGGACGAAGACTGATGCGTTACATCATCTCCATCATGTTGATTGGCGCGGCGCTCGGTGCGGCGGTGGTCGGCATTGCCGGATTTCGCGCCAGCCTGTCCCGCAAGCCGCCCATTGAAATGTTTCCGGACATGAACCGGCAGACGAAACTGCGCCCGATGGTGCCGGACAGCTTTTTCCCAAACGGCGTCAGTTCGCAATTGCAGCCGCCCGGCACGATTGCGCGTAGCGAACCGATCCAAACTGTCTCCGGCTCGGTTTATCCGTTTGAAGATTCACCGGTCAACACTGGGCGCATGACCGGGACTACAAATTTCGTGGAAACCAATCCGCTGCCTGTCACCGGCGAACTGCTCCAGCGGGGCCACGAGCGGTTTGACATTTATTGCGCGCCGTGCCACGGCCGGCTTGGTGACGGCAACGGCATCACAAAGAAACTAGGGCTCATGCCTGCCGTTGCGAACTTGCACGACCAACGTATCGTCGTGATGACAGACGGAGAAATTTTTAACACGATTACCCACGGGAAGAACACGATGGCCGCTTATGGCCCCATGATGCCGGCGCAGGATCGCTGGGCTGTCATCAGCTATTTGCGCGCACTTCAGTTTAGCTGGCTCGGTTCAACCAACGATTTGCCCGTAGATCAACAGGCCGCCTTGAAATGACATGAGTTCGCAAACGAAACATGAATTGCCGCCGCCGCTGGACTTATCCGGCTGGCGTAAATTGCCTTCCGTGCTGATGATCGGCGGTGGATTGTTGGCATTGATTGGCGTGGTGATAAGTCCGGAAGAATTTGGCTTTTCTTGGCTGCTGTCGTTCATGTTCTTCCTGACAATCGCCATCGGCGCGCTCTTTCTCGTCATGGTGCATCATCTGACCGATGCCGGCTGGTCAGTCGCCACGCGTCGCGTTTGCGAACACCTCGGCTCGTTGTTGTTCCCGTGGTTGGTGATCTTGTTCCTGCCCATCGTTATTTTCGAAAAACACATTTATTCGTGGATGTCCATTGATCCTGCCACCAACTCGTCTGTCGCGGCCAAATGGCCGGTGTTCACCATGCCCGGCTTTTACATCACGTCGGCCATCTTCTTCGTCCTTTGGTGGCTGCTCTCGTCGAACTTGAGTTATTGGTCACTCCGGCAGGACGAAACTGGCGAGCCGCTTTGCACTTATAAAATGCGTTTTCATTCCGGCTGGGGCATTGTCGCGAACTCGCTGCTACTGACGTTCGCCGCCGCGCTATGGATGAAGGCGCTCCAATACCAATGGTTCTCGGCGGTCTATGGTGTTTATTTCTTTTCCATCTGCGCCTGGGTGGCTCTCGCCACGGTCTATGTCATCACCGCGTTGCTTCAGCGCCAGCGCATCCTTGACCGCGTGCTGCACGACAACCAGTTTTTCTACCTCGGCTTGCTGCTCTTCGCGTTCACGGTCTTTTCCGCCTACAACGAGTTCGCTCAATACTTCGTCGTCTGGAACGCCAACACGCCGGAGGAAACTTTCTGGTATATCCTCCGCACGCACGGCTCCTGGTGGTGCGTGAGCATGATTTTGATATTCGGCCATTTCTTCGTCCCGTTCTTTTTGCTGCTGGCCGTAAAGGCCAAGACCACTTTCAAAATCGTCCTGCCCGTGTGCGCATGGGCATGGCTGATGCATTTTCTCGATTTGGGCTTCAACATTTTGCCAGCGTCGAAGCTGAACCAATCCGGCTATCCGTTCCACTGGCTCTGGTTGCAGCTCGGCTGTTTTGCATTCATGGCTGGATTCCTCGGCTGGGTCTTTCTGAAAAAATTAAACGCTCATGCGCCGTTCCCGCTGAAAGATCCGCGCCTGCATGAAGCCATGGGCATCAATCTGGAACCGGATGAGTGCGAGGACGCCTCACTGCCGTCCGGAGGTGGCCGATGAATTCCAACACGAACGATATCAATCGCGCCTCCAGCGCCGCCACCGGCTTCATTGTCGCCAGCCTGCTTTTCATCGCGCTATTTGTCGTGGTGAAATTTTTCATTCACGTTCCGGCGATTGACGCCGACCGCAATGCCGCGCGCGCCAAGGCGCTCGCCGAAATCCGTGCGACCGAGGAAAAGTCATTGAATACCGCCGGCTGGATTGACCAGTCGCGCGGCATTGTCCGCCTGCCAATTGACACGGCAATGCGGGAGGCGGCTCAAGCCTGGCAAAATCCCGCGCAAGCTCGCGCCGACCTGATTTCGCGTCAGACAAATGCCAGCGCACCCGCGCCAGTCGTTCCCGCCAAACCCAGCGCCTTTGAATGAACGAATGAAAACCCCGGACGCCAAAGCCGAGACCCCAGCCTCGAAGATAGACGCCTCGTGCCGCGTGCCGTTGCTCGCGCTCTTCGGTGGCGCTGCGCTCTGGCTCGTTGTCGGGCTTGCGCTTTCGCTGGCCGCCATCATGACTTTTCACAGGCCGGACATGTTTGCCGATTGCCCGTTGCTGACCTATGGCCACGCCCAGGCCGCCGCCAACGATGCGTTGCTCTACGGCTTTTGCATCCCCGCCGGACTTGGCGTGATGCTCTGGATTTTCGCGCGCTTGAGCCAGGCCGAATTGGTCCTGCCGCTGGTGCCGGTCGTTGCCGCGAACATCTGGCATCTCGGCGTGTTCGTCGGCGTCGTTGCCATCTTGATAGGCGACAGCACCGGCTTTGCGTGGCTCGAATTTCCGCGCGGCGGCTCGGTGCTGCTCTTCGCCGCGTTCCTGCTCATCGCCATATCCGCCGTCGCCACGTTCGGCGCGCGGCAGAACCGTGAACTTTATCCGTCGCATTGGTTCCTGCTGGCCGCGCTGTTCTGGTTCCCGTGGATTTACTCGACGGCAAATCTTTTCCTCATCACGCATCATCCGGTTCGCGGCGTCGCGCAGGCGGCGATTGATGCATGGTTCGCCAACAATCTCGTCTTTGTCTGGCTCGCGCTCGTCGGCCTTGGCACTGCGTTTTATTTTCTGCCGAAACTCGCCGGTCGTCCGCTGCAATCCTATTACCTCGCGCTGTTCGCGTTCTGGACGTTGATTCTGTTTGGATCGTGGTGCGGCATCCCGCAAGGCGCGCCCATGCCTGCTTGGATGCCGGCGGCAAGCGCCGTCGCCTCGTCGCTCTTGATTGTCCCGCTCATCGCCATCGCCATCATCGCATGCAAAACCGTTTGCGGCGCCAACGTCACCTGCAAAGGCGGGCCGTTCTGCTATGTCAAATTCGGGACAGCCGCGTTCATCCTGTCCGGCCTGATGCTCATCGCATCGGCCTGCCCGCAATTCAGCCGCGTGACCGAATTCACATGGTTCGGCCCGGCGCAGACACAACTGCAAATCCTCGGCTTCTTCGCCATCGTCATGTCCGGCGCGATTTATGAACTGCTGCCGCGCGTCATGGGCTTCGGCCTTCCATTCCCGAAATTCGTCCGCGTGCAACACTGGCTGTTCATGCTCGGCATCCTTCTTTGGGCTGGCTCACTGGCCGTCGGCGGCGTGGAGCAGGGGATGAAGCTCAATAATCCCCAGACCGCCTTCGCCGATTCCACGAACGTCGCGCTGATGTTTCTGCGCGTCGGCACCACCGGCCTGCTGCTTGATCCTGCTCGGCAGCCTGCTGTTCGCCGCGAACATTTTTGCCATGACGTTCAAATGGAAACTCGCGCTGCTCAAAATAGTGATTACCTACATCAAGTCGCCGCTGGAAACCGCGTCTGACCGCGCCGAAGTCCGGGAGGTGAAATCATGAAAAATGGTTTTAGCGTTTTCCTCGCGGCCTTCATTGCGCTAGGCCTTTCATGGTGTGGCTTTGTGCTTGGGCCGGCTAAGCAGCTCGGCACGGCCAAACAGGCCGCTGTCTTGAATTCCAGTGATACGTATCCCATTCAGCGTGCCGGGGACGCTACGCTTGGCTTGCAGGTCTATCGCGCCAACGGTTGCGCCGCCTGCCACACCGAACAGGTCCGCCAGGATGGTGTCACTTGCGAAGTTGTTCTGACCAGCGCCGGCAAAAATTCGGTCGCCGTCACCAATCTGGTTTCCACGCTGAAATTGACCGGCCTGACCAAGGAAGAAGCCGATGCCGTATCCGACCAGATTACCGCTGCCGGCGGCAGCGTTGAAACGCACATCAATCCTGTCGGCAGGGACATCGCGCGCGGCTGGGGCGCTCGCCAGAGTGTCGCCGAGGATTTTCTCTACGACTATCCGGTTCAACTTGGCAGCCTCCGCGCCGGACCGGACCTTGCCAGCGTCGGCGCGCGCCTGCCCGACGCCAACTGGCAGTTGGTCCACCTTTACGCGCCGTCGGCAGGCGCGAAAAATTCCGCCATGCCGCCGTTCCGTTTTCTCTTTGAAGTCCGCAAGCTCGGCGACACGCCTTCGCCCGACGCGCTGCAATTTCCGCAGGGCTTCGCGCCGCTCGCCGGCAGTGAAGTCGTGCCGACGCCGGAGGCAAAACAGCTTGTCGCGTATCTGTTGAGTCTGAAGGCTGATGCACCGCTTTATGAAGCCCCGTTCACGCCCGTGACGACCAAGCCATGAACGACGAAGCCAAATCAAATTGTCCTGTGGGAACCGGCGGTGAGCCGGAGGCGACGCGCTCGACTGTCCCGATGGGGATTTTCGTGCTGACGTTCGTATTGTTGTTCCTTGGCGGCGTGTATTTCGACCATCATAGCGGCTGGTTCAGCGCCAAGGTTTATGGCCCCTACGTCTCCGCCGAACAAGTGGAATTGTATCAGCCCAAGTCCGGCGCAGCTGCGGCGCTGGCCCATGGCAAACAAGTCTATGAAACCGTGTGCGGCATCTGCCACGGCGTGGACGGCATGGGCAAACCCGCCCAGGCCCCACCGCTTGCCGGCTCCGAATGGGTCATAGCCGGCGGCTTCCATCGTCTGGCGCAAATCCCGCTGGACGGGTTGAACGGCAACCTTCAGGTGGAGGGCAAGGATTGGAACCTCAACATGGCGCCGATGGGCGCGGCATTGTCCGACGCCGACCTCTCCGCCGTGCTCACCTACATCCGCACCTCATGGGGCAACAAGGCCGGCCCCGTCACCGCTGATGACGTGAAAACCATCCGCGCCGCCGTCGGCGGACATCCAGCAATCAGCGCCGCGCAATTGAGTTCCATCCCGGAATAATCCCGCGATTTTTGTGGGCCGAGCGTCCCCGCAAACCGTTCCTTTTGGAATGCCACCATTCTCGAATTTCCGCGGTTAAAAATTAGCGTTCATTAGCGTCAATTAGCGGTTCAAAATCCGTCCCATCCGGGGTTTCGTGTTTTTTGTGCCTTTCGTGGTTTAAAATGCATTGTTCATTAGCGGCTATCAGCGGTTCAAAATCTGCCCCATTGCCCAGCGCGCGTGTTCGGCAATAAGCGGTTCGTGATCGCTGGCGGCTTTTTGCAAATAGGGCAGGGCATGGGCGTCACCTGTGTTGCCGAGTGCGACGCAGACGTTGCGCAGCAGGCCGCGCCGTTTCGTCCGCAGGATGGGCGTCCCGGCAAAGTGCGATTTGAAACCAGCCTCGTCCAATTGAAGCAGTTCAATCAAGTCCGGCTGCTCCAGATCTTTTCGCGCGTGCGGCTTCATCAGGTTTCCCTCGCGGGCAAATCGGTTCCAGGGACAGATGGCAAGGCAATCGTCACAGCCATAAATCCGATTGCCGATGGCGGGTCGCAATTCGACGGGAATGGAACCCTTCAGTTCAATCGTCAGGTAGGAGATGCATTTGCGCGCGTCCAGCTCGAACGGCGCTGTGATGGCGTTCGTGGGACAGGCGGTGATGCAGCGCGTGCATTTGCCGCAATGATTCTGCTCCGGCGCGTCCGGTTCGAGTTCCAGCGTGGTCAGGATTTCTGCCAGAAAAATCCAGTTACCGAGCCGGCGGCTGATGAGGTTGGTGTGCTTGCCGACGAACCCAAGTCCGGCGCGCTGCGCAAAGTCGCGTTCCAGCACTGGCCCCGTGTCCACATACCAGAGCGAGCGGACCTTGCGGTCGGCCACCAAATCAATGAAGCCGGTCAATTGTTTGAGCCGTTCTCCCAGCACATCGTGGTAATCGGCAAACCGGGCGTAACGGGCAACAACTCCAAACTTCCGACTTCCGACCTCTGACTTCTTCGCCGCATTCTCGTCACGCGCCACTCGCCACCTGTCACTCATTTCATAGCTTGCCGCGAGACAAATCACGCTTCTGGCTCCGGGCAGCACCCGCTGTGGGTCAGTGCGTTTGGCTGCATTACGTTCAAGCCAGTTCATTTCGCCGTATTGCTTTCCGGCAATCCATTTTTGAAATGATTCCGCGCTGGCTGGCGCGGCGGCGCTCGTGAACCGGCAATCGTCAAACCCCAATTCCCGCGCGCGCTGACCGATGGCCGCTTTCATAAAATCGTAGTGTAGGCGTCTCGCCTGCACATTCTGTTACGCCAGCAGGACACCCGTGCTATTTTTGCCTGCTGACCGATGGCTTTCTTCATCTCCGTTCGGTGGCTTCAAGCCGAAACTGGTGCACCACATGCTGGGCGACTTCACGGGCCGACCGGATGTCCGTATTCACCAGCACATCTGCCTGCTTGTAGAACTGTTCGCGCGCTGCAAGCAGGTCGCGGATTTTCTTCTGCGGATCGGCGTCATGGAGCAGGGGACGATGCGTCTGATTCTTGACGCGTTCCCAGATTTTCTCTGGCGAAGCCCAAAGGCACACGACCAGCGCATGGGTCTTGAGACTGGCAAGGTTCGCCGGGTTCACCGGTAAACCGCCGCCGGTGGCGATGACCGTTTTCGTCCGGCTCGTGAGTTCGCCGACTGTCTGGTGTTCGAGTGCGCGAAAAGCCGGTTCGCCGTCTGTCTTGAAAATCTCCGCGATGCTCCGTCCGGTTTTCGACACAATCAACTCGTCCGTGTCCAGATAGTCAAAATGCAGCTGCTCGGCTACGAACCGGCCCACGGAGGTTTTGCCTGCGCCCATGAAACCAATGAGCGCAAGATTGACGATGCGGCGGTCGCTATGCATGGCATTAAAGTAGCGCAGGCGTCTCGCCTGCGAAATTCAAATCGCAGGCGAGACGCATGCTCCTTTCCGCTGCCCGACACATCTTAATTCCCGCACAAGTTAGCACTGCCGCTGCTTGGGTCCGTTATTGGTGAGGCAAGCAACCCCGCAAGCCGTCCAACCCCGCCTACATTGGATGTTCGATGTTTCCTGTCCGTGTCCACCGGCGTGTCAGGGCCCGTCGCGGCAGGTCCGCCTGCCGCGCCGAAATCAGATGAAGGCGGGTGGTTAAAAATTAGCGTTCATTAGCGTCAATTAGCGGTTAAAAATCTGTCCCCATCAGTGGTTTCGTGTCTTTCGCTTATTTCGTGGTTAAAAATGCTCTATCCGGTTGAAAATAATTCGTTAAATTCGCGTTTCACATTAGTGGTTTATTATCTCTGTGTTCGTTTGCGGCAAGTCTCGGCCCCGTGGTCTTGCTTCCCATTTCAGCTTTCTGTTTTTATCCATGTTAATCCGTGTCCACCCGCCTGCCGCGCCGAAATCAGATGAAGGCGGGTGGTTGAAAATCTTAGCTTCCCCGCGAGCCAGCTAGACAATTCCTCATTCCCGCATAGATTTGGTGTATGAAACTGCCGCCGCTCATCCTGGCTTCCGCGTCGCCCCGCCGCGCGGAACTCTTGCGGCAATTGCAACCGGAGTTTCAAATTATTCCCGGCGACGCCACTGAGATCATTGACGAACAATTGTCCCCACAAGAGCTTTGCCAGCTTAATGCCCATCGCAAAGCCCGCGCCGTGGCCAAGAAAATCCCCGATGCACTTGTTCTCGGCGCAGACACACTGGTTTTCCTCGACGGTGAAATCATGGGTAAACCGCGCGACCTGGCTGACGCCCGGCGGATGTTGGCCCGGTTGCAGGGTCGGACGCACCAAGTTGTCACTGGCGTCAGTCTGATTCATTTGCGTGGACATCGAGAACGCCTGTTTGCCGTGGGCACCGACGTGACATTCCGCGCGCTAACCGCTGCCGGTATTGGAGATTACCTTTCAAAGATGAACCCGCTGGACAAGGCAGGCGCCTACGCCATCCAGGAACATGGCGACCTGATTGTCTCGGAAATCTCCGGTTCGTTCAGCAACGTGGTCGGATTGCCCGTGGAACGGGTGGAAGAAGAACTGGCGGCATGGGTGAAATGATTTTCAAACTATCGCCGATAATTCCTGCCACAGCAACGCGCTCATCCGCTGGCCGTTTTCAAAGCAGCCCAAATCAAACTTCTCATTCGGCGAATGCGCGTTGTCTTCCGATAAACCTAATCCCAGCAGCAGAGTGTCCGCGCCGAGGACTTTCTTGAAATCGTTCACAATCGGAATCGAGCCGCCTTCACGCAATAAAACCGGCTTGCGGTTGAACGCCTGATGCAATGCGCGCAACGCCGCCTGCGCCTGTGGGCTTGTCGGCGAAACCAGATACGCCTCCGCGCCGTGACCAGCCTCGATTTCCATGCGCACGGATGGCGGACAGATTTTCTTTAAATGGTTGCAGACGATCTTGCGGATGCGCGCCGGGTTTTGGTCTGGAACGAGGCGGCAGGTGATTTTGGCGCGCGCCCATGCCGGCACGATGGTTTTGCTGCCTTCACCCTGATAACCGCTCGTCATGCCATTGATTTCAAATGTCGGTCGCGCGCTGCGCTGCTCCATCGGCGTGAAGCCGCGTTCGCCGAAAAGTTTTGGCGCACCGGTCAGTTTTCGCAGTTCGCTGTCGGATGTGGGAAGGCGCTTAAGTTCCCGCCGTTCGTAAGCCGATAGCGGCGTCACGTCGTCGTAGAAGCCGGGAATGGCAATGCGCCCGTTTTTGTCGCGGAGTTTTCCGAGCAACTGGCTTAAGGCCATCGCCGGGTTGTCCACCGTGCCGCCGAAATTACCGGAATGCAGGTCGCGCGACGGTCCGTGCAGCGTGATTTCAAATGCGATGATGCCGCGCAACGCGTAAGTCAGCGCCGGATGATCAGGATCGGGCATCCCGGTGTCGGAAACCACAACGGTGTCGCAGGCGAGTTCGCGACGATGGGATTTAAGAAATATTGCGAGGTTCGCGCTGCCGACTTCTTCCTCGCCTTCAACGACGAATGTCAAATCGCAGGGCAGGGGAGTGCCGGTTTTCAGATAGGCTTCAACTGCTTTGATATGCGCGAAGTACTGGCCCTTGTTGTCGGTGGATCCGCGGGCGAAGAGCGAACGGCCCGCGATGCGTGGCTCGAACGGTGGTGATTTCCAAAGCTCGAGCGGCTCCGGCGGTTGGACATCGTAATGTCCATAAACCATGAAATGCGGAAGAGGCTTGCCGCGCCGAAGCGGAGCGGAGGCGGGCGTTTTGGCGACTACGATGGGATGACCGGCTGTCGGCCAGACATGTGCCGTGAGCCCGATTTGCCGGCAATGGTTCGCCAGCCAGTCGGCGCAGGCGCGCAAATCCTGTTTGTGTTGCGGCTGGGCCGACACACTGGGGAAGCGCAGAAATTCGCACAACTCGGCGACAAAACGGGCCTGGTTGCGTTTGAGGTAATCGAGCACGACTTGCATGGTGACTAGCTAAACGATGAAACGTGCGCTTGCCAAGCAGAACCCGCAAAAAAGTTCGGCGGGTGCGGCAATCACACACGATTTAGATCGCCATCACCCGCCGAGGCGCCCAGTTCTCGTTGGGCACACAAAACTTAACCCGCCGCGCCAAACTGACAAGCGATTTTTGAAAAATAATTTTTCCTCTTTGCCGCCGGAATTGTATTCTCCAGCTAACAGCTTTCATCCGGTTGCGTTGTCTTAAAAAATATGCCGAAGATATCACGGGCATTTCGATTCGCATGGCTGCCGCTTTGTGTCCTTGCCCTTGCCCTTTCGGCAGTTGCCGGCCCTGTGGCAGTATCCGCCGCGCCGTTCATCGTGGATTCCTGGAGCGCCGAGAGTGGCCTGCCGGATAGCGAGGTCATCTCCGTCATCCAATCTCACGACGGTTGTCTCTGGCTTGGAACGCTCCACGGGCTGGTGCGCTTCGATGGGATTAAATTCACCGTTTTCAACGAAAATAACACTCCCGGCTTGACCAGCGACCGTATTGTATATCTGTTCGAGGACAACCAGACGAATCTCTGGGTCGGAACGGAATCGTCCGGTTTGCTTGTCATCAAGGATGGACAAATCAGGAGTTTTGAAAACGAAGGCGGCCCCGGTGTCGGGAAGGTGGTTTATGCCTACGAGGATGCGGCGACGAACGTGTGGTTTTACACGGTGGACGGGCATTCGTTTCGTTATCATGACGACAGGATGGATTTTCATTCGACGGTCCTGTCGGCGCAATTGTTGTTTCGCGCCGCAAAAATACAGGTCCCCGGCAAGTCAGGCTTTTGGCAGATAATGAATGGGACGGTTCAAAAATGGCAGGACAACCAGCCGGAAAAGAATTACGGGCCGTGTCCGTGGGACCAGACGGTGGTGACGGCTGCGTGTGAGGACAAGGATGGCAATTTGATCGTCGGCACGCTGGGTGCGGGCGTTTTCTGGTATGACGTGAATGGAAAATGCCAGAATATCTCGACCAATCAGGGCTTGTCGTCCGTCTATGTTCTTTCCTTGTGCATGGATCGCGATGATAACCTTTGGGTGGGAACTGATGGCAACGGACTGGACCGGATTAAGAGAAAAGCCTTTGACACGCCGGCAGAACTGCATCCGTGGGCGGCACAATCATTGTCCGAGGATGCGTCCGGCGGTTTGTGGGTGGCTTTTGGGGCGCTTGGCGTGTCGTATTGGACAACTAATTCCGCAGAGAATTTTTATCCGGGGCTGCATCAAGACGCCTGGACAACGCTGGTGGATCGTCAACAGCGGATTTGGGTCGGGACACGGGATGATGGACTGTTTCTGTTTCAAACCAATCATTTTGTTCCTGCTCTTGGCGCGGAAATTCTTGGGCCGGAAATCTTCGCGCTCTTTGAAAGCCGGGATGGACAGATCTGGGCCGGAACTAAAAAAGGTCTTGCGAACTTCGACGGACAAAGCTGGAAATTGTTCACAACGCAGGACGGTCTTTCGGAAAACACCATTCGCGCCATCGCACAAGACGCCGGTGGAAATCTTTGGGTCGGCACGGAAAGCCGTGGCTTGAACCTCTTCAAGGACGGAAAATTCACCGCCTTTCGCCAAAGTGAAGATGAGTTGCCTGGTGACGACATTTCCTGCCTTTATGCGGACAAGGATGGCGTCCTGTGGATTGGCACCAGCGGCCATGGATTGGCCCGGTTTCGGGATGGAAAATGGGCGCGCTATTCCACTAAAGACGGCCTTGCCAGCGATAGCATCAGTTACATCACCGAGGACAACGGGGGTTATTTGTGGATCGGCTCCAATGCCGGCTTGATGCGTGTTCCAAAGAATTCGCTGAATGAATTCGGCGACGGCACGACCAACCTCATTTCCTGCAGGACTTATGGCACGGCCGATGGACTGCCGACGCGCGAATGTTCCGCCGGATCGCAACCCGCCACCTGCAGCACTCCCGACGGCAAATTGTGGTTTCCCACCATCAAAGGGCTTGCATCCGTGAATCCGACGGATCTCAAACTCCATCTCCAGCCGCCGATGGTAATGATTGAGTCTGCGCTCGTGGATGGTCGTGAACAAAACACCAACCGGCTGGATTCAGCCTGGCAGTCGTCAGTCACCATCCCACCCGGCGGCGAGGAATTGGAGATTCATTTTACCGCCCTTGATTTTTCCGCGCCCGAGCTGGTCCGGTTCAAATGCTGGCTGGAAGGTCACGAAACTTCATGGTCCGAAGCTAGCGATGAGCGCGTTGCGCGCTATCCGAAACTGCCGCCGGGCCATTATCGTTTCCATGTGGAAGCCTGCAACGAGGACAACATCTGGAGCGGCCCCGATGCGGCGGTTCTGTCCATTACCGTCCAGCCGCAATTCTGGCAGACCAGCTGGTTCCGGATCTCGGCGATTATGTGCCTGCTGGGATTCGTCGCCGCTGCGGTGCGGTATGTTTCCATACAGAAGCTGCAACAGCAGTTGCAAACCTTCCAGCAACGCGAGGCTCTGGAAAAAGAACGCGCCCGTATTGCCCGCGACCTGCACGACCAGCTCGGCGCAAACCTCACCCAGGTCGCGCTACTGGGCGAAATGGCCGAGGTCGACAAGGATGCGCCGGCAGAAGTCGAATTACACGCGCAGCAGATTTCCCAGACCGCCCGCGAGACAACCCGTTCCCTCGACGAAATTGTCTGGGCAGTTAACCCCGCCAATGATACGCTGGACGGCCTCATTAACTATGCTGGCAAATATGCGCAGGAATATCTCGCGCTGGCCGGATTACGCTGCCGCGCGGATTTGCCGGCACAATTGCCCGCCGTGCCGATTCCGCCGGAAGTCCGCCATAACGTCTTCCTGGCGTTCAAGGAGGCCGTCCACAATGTCGTCAAGCACGCCCAGGCGACCGAGGCCCGGATTCGATTGCGTCTGGAGCCGGAACATTTCATTCTGGAAGTCGAAGACAATGGCCGTGGAATGAAAAACCAAGCCGCGCCGCAAAATCGAAACGGCCTCCGAAACATGAAAAAACGGATGGAAGACATCCACGGCGGATTTTCCATATCCAGCACCGCAAATGGCGGGACAATCGTCCGCCTGACCGTTCCAATTCCTTAAACCAGAAATGAATACGAATAAACCGACACTAGGACTGATGGCTAGTTGGAGTATTGACTGCCATTTATCCACCAATCCACCAATCCACCAATCCTATTTGACCCATGCCCATCACTGTTTCCATCGTTGAGGACAATGACAAGCTGCGTGGCACGCTCGCACGCGTGCTGAATCGCGCTGACGGCTTCCGCTGCGTGAGCCAGTATCCCAGTGCCGAGGACGCGCTCAAGGATTTGCCCAACGTAAAACCGGAAGTGGTGCTCATGGACATCAACCTGCCCGGCATGAATGGTGTCGAGTGCGTCCGGCAGTTGAAGCCGCTCCTGCCGCAGACACAGGTCATGATGCTCACGGTTTACGAGGACACGGAAAACATCTTCAAGGCGCTGGCGGCGGGCGCGAGCGGCTACATGCTCAAGCGCACGTCCACCAAGGAGTTGATCGAAGCCATCCACGAAATCAAGCGCGGCGGCTCACCGATGACCATTCACATCGCACGAAAGGTCGTCCAATCGTTCCAAAAAGCCGCGCAGTCCACCGAAAACCTGTCCGAGCGCGAACAGCAGGTGCTCGACCTCTTGAGCCAGGGACTCATTTACAAGGAAATCGCCGAGAAACTTGGCATCAGCTACGAAACCGTCCACACTTATATCCGCCGTATTTACGAGAAATTGCAGGTTCGTACGCGGACGGAGGCGGTGGCTAAATTCCTCCGCCGCTGACCGAGTTTTCTTGATTCTCCCTTTCCGCTCCTGTCCCTCGCCCATCGGATGGGAGAGGGTGGCCGCAGGCCGGGTGAGGGTTTGAGCTTTGGAGAGGGTTGGGTGAGGTGAGGGTATTCAATGTTCGGCGTTGGAGGTTCGATGTTTTTCATTTCTGTTTTTTATCCGTGTTTATCCGTGTCCATTCGTGGTTAAAAAATGGTTTGCAACTTTTGCCTCGAAATGCCTCGTTTTAAGTCATAACAAAATCTTACAAAAAATACTTGCACTGACAGCCAGCCTGGGTATGATGTCTCCGTTCTTTGACATAAGCTGACGGGATTGCTCCATTGGCGTCTTGGCGGTTGATTTTGGAGGACTAATCGGAGGGACGAGTTACACAAGTCCGTGTCCATCCGCTTGCCGCGCCGAAATCAGATGAGGGCGGGACTGCCGCGCCTAAGCAAGCAGCGAAGGCGGATGGTTAAAATAGTTCGCGTCCGTTTGCGGTTTAACTTTGAAGCCTCCTTTTTGCAGCCGGTAAAGAAACCCAAAAACTTTTTTTTGGTAAAGAAAAGGTAAAGTTTTGAGTGCTCTATCAACCACTTACGACGATTCGTCCTCTGCCTGGTAAAGAAAAGGTAAAGAATAGTTTTTATGCGTTCTTTGCGTTCTTCAGGCTCCCCGCTCCCCACTTTCGGGATTAGCGTCTAAAGAAATTTGACCGGTTGAAAACAAGGCCCATTTCGGTCAAGAAACGGTCAAGTTTTGAGTAATCTATCAACCACTTACGTCAATTCACCCTTTTTGCTTTGTAAAAAGTGGTGCAGTATTCGTTTGCGTTCTTTGCGTTCTTTAGCGGCTAAAATGTCCGCGGTCAGTTGTCCTGCAGTCCTTGGTCCCTTGGCGGTTCAATCCGGTTTAAAATAATTCGTGAAATTCGTGTCTACCTTCCGTGCTTGGTTAAATTTTATGTGTTCTTTGCGCTCTGTGTATTTCTAACTCATTGATGTATAATAACTTATACAATAGGCCCCATGTAACCATAAGTGGTGACATGCAAAAAATCTAGGCTGTGATACGATTTCTTCGTTGTTGAGGTGCAAAAGCAGTTTACCGTGTGTGTTGTAAGGCGTTTGTCTGCACGCCGCATCCGATAAAGGTGTTCAAGCCATTAGCGCCTAGTTCTCGTTGAGAGGCCGGAGTAGTGTCCGGCCTCTTTTTCTTTGCCGAGGCCCGTGTCCCACAGGCAAAGGCCGGTGGGCTTTGAAGATTTTGCTTGCAACAAATGGGTAAATGGTTAACATTCCCGCGTCTGTGAGATAACTAGTCATTTCAGAACATGGTGGATCTTCAAGTGAACAATGGTTCAGTGATGATTTGAAACCCGGCAGTCGGGAACAGTCCGAAAACAGTTAATTGAGCAGCGAATCGTTAAATGAGTAATAAATTGTTTGTTGGGAATCTTTCCTTCAACACCACGGAAAACGACCTGCAGGAAGCGTTTGCAGCCCATGGCACGGTCGTCGAGGCCAACCTGATGATGGATCGCATGAGCGGACGCTCACGCGGCTTCGCCTTCGTCACCATGTCCACACCCGAAGAGGCGCAAAAGGCGATTGCCGCCATGAACGGCTCCACCCTTGGCGAGCGCCAGTTGACGGTCAACATTGCCCGTCCCAAGGAAGAACGCCCTCGCGGCGACCGCGGTCCGCGCCGTGATTTTCGCGGCGGCGGCGGTAGCGGCGGCGGCGGTGGCGGTGGCCGGGATCGTTATTAATTTTTGAAACCAATCGCGCCGGGGCGACGCTCAAATAGGCGACGCCCCGTTCTGCTTTTGCAGCAAGATTTTCCGCTCGCCATGGCGGCATTTCTTCGGGCAGATTTTCCTGATTCATGGAAGAACACATCGAAGTCGAAGGGCGCGTTCTGACGGTTCTGGCCGGGACAATGTTCCGTGTCGAACTGGATAACAAACATCAGGTGTTGGCGACCATTTCCGGCAAAATGCGCAAGCGATTCGTGCGTCTCACGATTGGTGACCGCGTGAAAATGCAGATTTCGCCCTACGACCTTAATAAGGCCCGCATCGTTTGGCGCATCGGTTGAAAAAAGACAGGCCTTGTTGCCTGATTGGCGGTTGCGGTGGAGGAAAATATCGTTTCTATTTTCGTGGCATGAAAGCATCTGAACTCTTTGGCGTCGTCGTCCGATCCGTCGGATTATTTGTGATCCTCTACGCCTTGTATGACTTTTTGGGCGGCTTCGACAACTTTTTTGAAAACCTCCTGCAATCCGGCGGTCAGGACAGCAATTCCGGCTCCGCCTCAACCTTGAGCTATTTCGTGTTTGGCGTCCCGGAATTCATCGTGGGAGTGCTATGCTTCTTCCTTGCTGATTGGATTGTGAAACTGGCCTACCGCGATTCCTCGTCCTGACATGACGAGTGGAAACGGCGGAAATTGCCGGCTGGACAAGAGTATTTGTTAACATGACAACGAACCTGCCGCCAGATTCGCAGACCGTGATGAGCCGTCTTTACGGGCATTTCTCTAATCATGATTCGTCGCTGGAAACACGGCTACTCCTCATTATAGGGCTGGCCATCAGTGCGCACCTATTGGTCAAAATTATTCGTAATATCAGCGAATGGCTCATTTACAAAAGTCACGAGCAGAAAAATCCACTCGGCTTTATGACGCAAAAGCCGAAATTCATCACCGTCACCCGCCTTGTCGTCAGCAGTGTGACCTTTTGCATCTATTTCGTTGCGTTGGGATGTTTCCTGCAGGAATTCGGCGTCAACCTGACAGCTTATCTGGCCAGCGCTTCTGTCCTCGGCCTAGCCATCAGCTTCGGTTCACAGGGCTTGGTTCAGGACGTCGTGGGCGGCCTGACTTTGATATTCTGGAACGTCATGGACGTGGGCGACCTTGTGGAAGTCACCGGCGCCACCACTGTGAGCGGGCGTGTGGAGGAGATTGGTCTGCGGTTCACCAAACTCGTCAACTTCTATCATCAGGAGGTTTTCATTCCCAACCGCACCATTGCCAACGTCAGCCGCTTTCCGCAAGGCGGCATGGATGCGTACGCCTATGTTCAGGTTCCCAAGGGTGTAGACAGGCAAAAGACCATCCGAATTGTCGAAGACGCCGCAAAAGAAATGTGGGCAAAATTTGGCGCAATTATTTTAAGTGAGCCATTTATTGAGAAAGTGGAGCCAACGCAGGACGGTGGATGGGAATTCGTCCGGGCGCATTTCAAGGTCTGGCCGGGGCAGGGGGGCTTGATTGAAACGACTTTTCGCCAGCAGACAGTCTGCGCCATGAAAACTCTCGAACCAAATTACGCCGATTGGCAGGTTCCCGTGACTTATCGCGCAAATGCCATCTTCAAGACATGAACGCATACCTCCGTATTTGCGGCAAATCTACACATCCGCAAGTTTTTGCGATTTCACTGGTTAAATGGGTCACTTCCGTGCAGTATGGGGCATGAGGACAGCCAAGTCTAAAGCCAAGCCGGTTCGCCGCGCCGGCATGAAACCGCTGGCAGACGGCCAGCTATGGCGCATGGCCGAATTGAATCTAAAGGTGGAATCAGTCGGCAAATTGCTGGTGCATTACAAACTCGCCAAGCCGAATGCCATCCGGATGCCCAACCTCGTCAACAGCATTGCGACCATCCAGAAATATCTGAAAAAGAACAAGGCTGTCCTGGCCCGGAAATGAGTCTGCGTCTTTGCGCGGGATGGAATCACCATCCATACTCAGTCGGTTTTCTCCTTTCAAAACATATCGCGATTTATCTGGTTTAATGGAAGGTTAAGGAGCAGGATGAACCATGATAAAAACCAAGCCGGTTCGCCGCGTTCATCAACCGTTGGAAGCCGGCCAGCTCTGGCGCATGGCGGATGCGCATCTCTGCGTGCAAGCGGTCGGCAAGCTGCTCGTCCATTACAAGCTCGGCAAGCCGAATGCCGTACGCGTCTCCAATTCCTGTAATGGCATCAAAACCATTGAGAAATACCTGAAACAGCACAAGGCCGTTCTGGCTTGAGCGAGCAAGGCTTGTTTCAACTGCTGTTCCGTGAAAGTTGTCCGGCTTTTATCAAGCAATCGTTGCTGGCGCTGAAGTCTTCAGGTATTGATTGAACGCATGGTTTTTGTCCGGAGCCGTTATAGTTTAAATCGCGTGAGGACGATTGTCAGCCGGTCTGTCTTTCTTCTCCTGCTGGCCGTCCAGGCATTTCCTTCCACGAGTTTTGCCGCGCTTCCCAAACGACTGGTACTGCTGCTGGACGGGGTTTCATATCGCGACATGAGAGCCTTGCAGGAAGGGTTACCGACAAGAATAGCGACGGTCAGGAAACGCACCTTCAAGCCTTTCATCAAGGATACTTTCCCGTCAGCCGAAATATTTCCACGTTTCCATCGGTCAGCGACGTCGCGTGGACGGAGATTCTCGGAGATCGCCCGCTGCCCGGCTATCAGCGCACCTATTTCAGCGACGCCGCGGATTCGGAGATTTTTCAGAGCGGCGTAAGCACCACACTGGAATATGAGAAGCAGATGGATTGGCAGATAGAGAGCGGTTTTCGTCGGGCGATGGGTTACATCCACACGCTTCGGGCATTCAACTATGAAGCGAATCAGATGGTTGAAAATTTTCTCAACACCACGAACGGGGGCGATAACTATTATGCGATGATGCGTTCAACGGACGATGCCCAGCACATGTCTGGCGATATTTTTGAAATGCTTTGCACACTCGATGGAAAGATTCAGGAACTGCGCACTCGTTACATGGCACTTGAAGGTCGCGCCCTTGAAATCCTGATCATTTCCGATCACGGAAACAACCACGCCGGCGCCGGCAAGCGCGTTGAAGTCCTGAACTTTCTGGAAAAGGCCGGATACCGGCTTGCGGAATTCATCCAGGAACCGAAGGATGTTGTTCTTCCCACCGTCGGGATCGAGTCTTGGGTGGAAATCCATAATTCCCCGGCTGAAACGCAAAGGCTCCTGACGCTGCTGACGCATCTGGAAGGAGTGGACATCTTGACCGCGCGCTACCCGGGACAGGCCGATCGCTTCATCGTCATGAATTCGAAGGGCGAGAGGGCGCTTATTGATTGGAATCCTGCAAACAACTCCTTTCGATACACGACCGAGATGGGCGACCCGCTCAACTACCGCCCGGTTATCGAATCGCTTTCTGGAAAAGGGCTGCTCGACGCCGACGGCTTTGCCACGGCCGATGATTGGATGGCTGAAACGCTGTCTCATCGCTATCCGCTCGCGTTGGAGAGGATTGTCCGTGCCCACACACGGACCACGCTCAATCCCGCCACCATTCTCATCAGCTTGAAAAATGGTTACGTCCATGCTGGATGGTTGACAAAAACAGCCAGCGGGCTTGTGACAACGGGCGGCACTCATGGCGCGCTCAACGACGTCAACTCGGACGGAATATTGCTCAGCAATTTTACGCCGACAAAAGACACTTCGAGCAGCCGCATCGCCTCGCTCTTTGGCGGCTTCAACGGGCTCCGCAATTATCGCGCGCTGGAAAACGGCGCCGAATGGTTCTCCCAGTCAGCCCAGGCGCTAACGCCCATCAAACGGACGCCTCTCGACGACGGTGCGCGCAATCCTCTGCCGGAGACCGGGCTTTTCCTCCGGATTTGGACGCCGGACTTTGCCCATCTTGATTCCGAAACACCCGTCGAAGTCACAATCGAGAAATCCCCGCGTTATCCGTCTGCGCAGACACGTCAGGTCAGCATCAAGCCGCCGGAATCGCGCCATTTGACGCTCAATCTGCCGTTATCCTTTCCAAACGATTCCACCTACGAACGGGTTTATGCGCTTCCTTCCGGGCTCAATCTGGACCCGCAGAATATTTTCAGGATATCAGGATGGATTCACGACGAGAACAAGAACATCCATCTCTTCACATTCAACTTTCGCACGGATAGCTACGGCATACCGGTGGCTTATTGAGGAGAAACCCCGGAAAGCCGTTTCTTGACTGACCGGAGCACGCCGCGATTTATGGAGTGGCGGGTTTTTCCGGCGGGGCAGGGAATATCGTCAGCGACTTCAACAGCGTGCCTGGCTCACGGCCAATGATGATGAGTGTGTGCGCGCCTGCCTCCAGCTTGAAACTCTTTGGAGTAAATTGATCGGTGCTGGAATCCCCGTTGCCGCGCCAACTGATAACCCGCGTCTCAAATCCGGTCGTGACCGGAATGTCCCAAATCATATCCGGATCCACCGGCGCGGCGTCAATGTTCACAAAAAACGAGTTGGAGCTTTCGTCTGGCGCGCAGACCATCGTCTGGATTTCATAATCCCCGCCGTTGGTGACTGAAAAATTGAAAACCGCCTTGCCGCCGTCCGGCAATTCCGCCTGGGCCGTCGTCAGGTAGATGTAATCATTGGTCAATGCCAGCGGCGCGGTGAGCGCCGCCGCCGATGCAAGGAACGACTGGCCGGATGCCTGAACGTCGGCTGTGGTTGAATTGGTGTTTGCATCCTGTGCCAGGACGGGAATCGCCAGAGCGCAGGCCAGAACCATGGAGGGGAATTGCTTCATGGGCTTATTTCTACGCCCCCGGCGAAAATTCATCAACAAAAAACGAGCAAGGGGCAAAGTCCTTTGACACGGATTTCACGGATGCTCACTGAACAGGCAGGGTTTTAACCGCGAACCACACGAACCACGCGAAAGTTGAAAGACAGGGAGGTTGGGGACTCGTGAAACTCGTCCCTCCGAAGTTTCGTGTGTCTGGCGGATTTCGCGGTTGATATCAGCGCAATCTGCGTTAGGCGACGAGGTAACGAATCGTTTGGAGCAGGACTGCTTACGTCGTGCCCTACAACCAAATCAGGACACTGCCGAAATTTCCTTTTCTTCACCCGTTTTACCGTTATCCTGTTGCGCTCGGATTCGCCATTTGAAATTCGATATTGCAGTTACGATTTAAGATTTAGGAAACACGGATGGACGCGGCACACATAAGAAATTTCAGCATCATTGCCCACATTGACCACGGCAAGACGACGCTCTCGGACCGGCTGCTGCACATGACCGGCACCATCGCCACGCGCGATATGTCGGATCAGTTGCTCGATGCGATGGATCTGGAGCGCGAACGCGGCATCACCATCAAGGCGCATCCGGTCACGATGCTTTACAAGGCCAGGAATGGCGAGACCTACGAGCTGAACCTGATTGACACCCCTGGACACGTTGACTTCGCATATGAAGTTTCACGCAGCTTGAGCGCGTGCGAAGGCGCATTGCTCGTCATTGATGCGGCGCAGGGCGTTGAGGCGCAGACGGTGGCGAATTATCATCTCGCAGCGAAACTGAATCTCACCATCATCCCGGTCATCAACAAGATTGATCTCGGCCACGCGGACGTGCCCCAGGCGAAACGGCAGTTGGAGGATGTGCTGGCAATTCCCAGCGAGTGGGCCATTCCATGCAGCGCCAAGCAGGGCATCGGCATCGAGGACATCCTCGAAGCCATCATCGCGCGCGTGCCAGCGCCAAAGCCGACGGGCGCAGCGAGTTTGCAGGCGCTGGGGTTCGATTCGTTTTTTGACACTTACAAAGGAGTCGTGACGCACGTGCGCGTGTTCAATGGCGAGTTGAAGGCCGGCCAGATGGTCAAGCTGTTGCATTCCGGCAAAACCGTCGAGGTGAAGGAGGTCGGCAGTTTCAACCCCAAGCCTTACGTGCGCGAAAAGCTGGAGGTGGGCGAAACGGGTTATTTCACAGCGAACATCAAGAGCGCGGCGGAAGTGAAGATGGGCGACACCATCACGGACGCGCGGAATCCATCCGGCGTGCTGCCGGGTTTCAAGGAGATTCACCCGATGGTCTTCAGCGGGATTTATCCCATCAACACGGCGGACTACGAGCAGTTGAAATCCTCGATGGGGAAATTGAAGCTGAACGATTCGGCTTTTGTCTATTCCTCGGAAACGTCTGTTGCGCTCGGCTTCGGTTTCCGGTGCGGCTTTCTCGGTTTGTTGCACCTGGAAATCGTGCAGGAACGGCTGCGCCGCGAATATGACATGGACATCATCGCGACGTATCCGAGCGTGGTTTACAAAATCCTTCTCTCGGACGGCACACGCAAACAGGTGGACAATCCGGCGTTCATGCCCGACGTGACCTTCATCGAAACAATCGAGGAGCCGATGGTGAAGGCCTTCGTCATCTGCCCCAATGAAAACATCGGCGACATGATGGCGTTGATTTCCGAAAAGCGCGGCGCGGTTGACCACACCGAAACCCTTGACTCAAAGCGCGTGATGCTGACCGGCCTGATCCCGCTGAATGAAATCCTGATTGATTTTCACGACCGCATCAAAAGCCTCACGCGCGGTTTTGGCTCGATGGATTACGAACCGGCGGATTACCAGGCCAGCGACATGGTGAAACTCGACATGCTGGTGAATGGCGAGCCGATGGACGCCTTCTCCTGCATCGTCCACCGCACCAAGGCGGAGGGCAGGGGACGGACGCTGGCGGAGAAGCTCAAGGAAGTCATCCCCCGCCAGCAGTTTGTGGTGAAGATACAGGCGGCCATCGGCGGCAAGATTGTCGCATCGGAGACCGTGAGCGCCTTCCGCAAGGACGTGACCGCGAAATGTTACGGCGGCGACGTCTCGCGCAAACGCAAGCTGCTGGAGAAGCAGAAGGAAGGCAAAAAGCGCATGAAATCCATTGGGAATGTCAACATCCCGCAGGAAGCGTTCATCGAAGTGCTCAAGGCGTAAAAAACTGGCTGGCTCACGGCAGTGCGGCAACGCTTGCCCGTGAAAAAAGCGGCTGGTTCCAACCTATAAAACGAGTAATTCATCCCATCACGAAGTCACCCGGTGCAATCAATTCCACAGAGCAATCTCTAAAAGTAACCGTCCTCCACCCTGCCCGGTTTCTATTCTTCAATTATCCGGAAGTTTTCACACAGGCTCGCGACTTGTTAGAAAACATGAGGGCAGAGAGAGAGCGCGGGAGCGCTCTGATAAACTCTCTGCCCATATGCATAACGAAAACATTTCTACTCCGGCGGTTGTCCAAACGCAACCGGTAAATCACCTTACTCAACCCCGCACGCTCAAGCTGGCCTTGGATGTGCATCTGTTGCAGCACGTCGTGGCGATGCAATACGACGGGGAGTTTCCAAAGCCACCCCAGCGCTTCACACCCCAAGGCTTGCTGGCGTGGGTGCAAAAGCAGATCGCCCAAGGATGGCGCGTCATCTCCTGCTACGAAGCCGGACCCTTCGGCTATGTCCTGCATCGGCAACTGACAGCACTGGGCGCAACTAATTATGTCATCCGTCCGCGCAACTGGGATGAACAACACAAGCGCGTCAAGACCGACCGCACCGACGCGCTGGCCATGCTCAGTGCACTGGACCGGTTCGTCGCGGGCAATCCCCACGCACTGGCCCTCGTCCGCGTGCCCACGGAGGAACAGGAACGCCTGCGCAGTCACAGCCGGCTGCGGCAGAGTCTGGCGCGGGATTTAAAGCTCATCGCCCAGCGTGGACGCGGGCTGGCCCTGCAATATGGTTACCGGTTGAAAGGCAAATGGCATGGCGCTCGCAACTGGCCCCGGCTCGAAGTGCCCTCATGGTTGAGGAAACTGTTGGAACCGCTTCACGCCGCCTGTGTCGCGCTGCATGAACAGGTGCGCACACAGGGCGACGTGATCGAAGCGGCTTGCGTCGGGCCATTGCCCAAAGGCCTGGGCCGTTTGAGCCAGCAGGTGATCGAACGTGAGGTGGGCGACTGGCACCGGTTTAGGAACCGGCGTCAAGTGTCCAGTTACCTCGGCCTGTGTCCCAGTGAAAACAGTTCGGGGCAGCGGCAGCAACAGGGCGGCGTGACCAAGTGTGGCAATCCCCGGTTGAGATGGGCGTTGTGCGAGTTGGCGTGGCGACTGTTGAAATTCCAGCCGGAGTATCGACTCTGCCGCAAGTGGCGTGCCCGCATCATTGATCCGCTGACGCCGGGCGGACGCAAGAAACAGATGGTCGTGGCGCTGGCACGCGGCTTTGGGGTGGACTGGTGGCGCATCCGCACCGGGCAGACCACCCCGGACAAACTGGGGTTGGTGATGTGCCAACCCCAAACCGTTGAACCCTCAACCCAGGAGGATTGAACCCATTGAAATGATTTTCCCCTGCGCCCGGAGGGCGCGGTGGGGTGCAGGCTTCACCTGCTTTTCGGAGCGGCGCCGCGCTCGCACACGGCCTTGGGAGGATAAGAACCTCCCGCTGGTTAGAATGAGCCGGCCCGCTCCGTCCGCACCAAAAACGATCGTATAGGTTTTATTGTGCTCAACCTTTGAGTTGACGCACGGATAGGAGGATGAGCTTGGACGGGAATCCAACGCAATGCGGACGGAGACGCTGACCGATTAAAACAAAAAACGCTTTTAAGAAAAAATGAAACCGTTCACTTAACGCTTGACCGATGAACCCTCATAGGAGGCTGCATCATATCCAAGCACATGAATCAAAAAAGAACCAACTGTCATAACGCCATAAAACAACAAGCACACCAAAAATAGCAATGTCAGAATCTTCGCAAACCAGTGGCGAAGCGGACAACTGAAAAATGCCCAAATTCCAACTGAACTCAAAATTGTTCCGGCCAACGCTCCACCGAAACCGAAATAGGGAGTGCGCGAGTGCGCAAAAAATGGAATAACCACAGAAAATGCCGAGAGTGCCGAAAAGGATATAACGGGATATAACCATGCTAAATCCTGCGTCGGTGTCGGCGGCTGTGCTGCGCCTGCACACTTCCAACAGCTATCGAACTGGTCTTCGATGCTCTCTTTGCATTTCGGACATATCCACATAACGCGCGCTCGATGCAGCCTAACATTGATATTCGACCGCACGGTGCGGTGCGATTTTTTTTATGATTCCGAACTTATTTCTGGCTAAGCATCTGCATCTCATCAAGTAGCGCCTATCTCCTTAGGAGGCTAACTGGGCTTCGGCAAATTATTTGATCGCATGATCACAAAAAACAACACCTACCACGCCTTTCCAAGATAAGGAACGCGCGCAGTCGTCTGTTGGACTTTCATACCAACCGTGTGGGAGATGTTGCCAGTCCAACTTCCAAGGCCAATAGCCTCGCAACCACGATCTCCAGAATCCAAAACGGACGCCTCGACAAAGGATGTGAATCTTCTCTCTCAAACTCGGATATCCAAATCGCAAATGACGATAAGTGATCTCAGGCTGATGAGGCAACCGAGTGACTTGCATCTTAACCATGACATCGGAGTCCGAAAGCTGGCGAGCGACGACTTCAATTTCATCTCCAGGATACGCTCCAATGTAATCGCCAAGTGACAGAATCATATGCCGAAAGCCTGCGCCACGTTCTTCGGCGCTTACCTCAAGAGGAAATACTGGCATCGTTCGGATCATAGAGCGGTTTAAGGTAGAAATACGGTGCGCATTTTTGACATGAAGCCGGTTTATCACTCCGGCACGAGAAATCAATGCTTTCCGGGATTTTTCTTTCATTCGCTCCTGTTGCGGGTATTTTGCAGGGGGATTGAACCACGGATGAACACCGATAAACACGGATCAAAAAAGGGAAGGGGTGAAGGCGCGCTCCCCGGGAATTATTTTGTGAATTTCGGCGTGATTGGTGTCCAAGCATAACATTTATGATTCGCTGGGTGTTTTCAAAGACTTATCGTGACGCGCTTGCGTTGCGCAAGCATGTCCTGCGGTTGCTCAACGCGCAGCGGGATTTGCTCACGCCGGTGGCCATCCAGCTTGTCCAGGGGGCGTTGCTGGAATTGCAAAGCGCCATCAATGACGGCGTGAAGAAAAAGGAGTTGCGGAAGGAGATGGATTTGCTGGAGCAGGTGGCTGCCAAATGGCTGCGGCCTCATCGTCATGCCGCTGCGCGCGAGAATGTGGAGGTGCTGCTGGTGGCTTTGGCGGTGGCGATGGGCATCCGGACATTTTTCATTCAACCGTTCAAGATTCCCACCGGCTCGATGCAGCCGACGCTTTACGGGGTGACGTCCACGCCGGATTTCGGGACCACGCTTGCCAAGATGCGCGCGGGCATGGATGGCAAGGCCGACATGGATGAGCAGTTGAAGTTGCAGAAGGACATGACCATCCCGACCGGCTGGGCGCGGGTGATGGACTGGATTCATGGCAGTTCCTACGTCCATGTCGTTGCGCAGGCGGATGGCTCCATTGACCAGATCAGTCCGATGCGACGATTTTTGATTTTTAACATCAAGCAATCGTTTTGGATTGCCGGTGTGGAGCACGTCATGTGGTTCCCGCCGGATTACGGCGAGCAGGATCTTGTCAGCCGTGCTGGCCTGGTTCCGGGACATATTTATCACAAGGGTGATGACGTTGTGAAAATGCAGGTCAACGCGGGCGACCATTTATTCGTGGATCGGCTTACTTACAATTTTAGAAGGCCCATGCGCGGCGAAATCATTGTTTTTGAAACCGCCGGCATTCCCAAGGAGGCGCGAGACCATTTCAACATTCCCGCAGATGAATTTTACATCAAGCGGCTGACCGTGCTGCCCAATGAAAAGGTAAAAATCGGCAACGACCGGCACCTGGTTATTGACGGCCAGCGTCTCGATGCCTCAACGCCTCATTTTGAAAATGTTTATGGTTTTGATCCAAACAAGCCGCCTCATGACAGCGAGTACTCCGGCCACATTAATGGCGATACGGCGGAGAATTACAATATTCCTGCTGGTCGCGGTCTTGCGCCTTTGTTTCCCGACGAAGCCACTGTGTTTACTAACGGCCCCGATTCCTACATGGTGATGGGCGACAATACCTGCAACAGCCTGGATTCGCGTTCGTGGGGGCCGCTTTCGGCAAATTACGTGATCGGGAAATCGTTCTTCGTTTACTGGCCCATAACCAAACGTTTCGGCGTGGGGCATTCCATTACCGCACAATGAGCGCGGTGTACTCGGAAACAGTTTTGGTCACCGGAGCGTCGTCGGGAATCGGCTTGGAACTGGCGCGATGTTTCGCCGCAGATGGTTCCCGGCTGGTTTTGCTCGCACGCAACACGGCTGCTTTGGAAGAGCTTGCCGGGGAATTGCGCCGGGATTTCAAGGTGGAAGCAATAGTCATGAGCGCCGATCTGTCCCTGCCTGAAATGCCGGTGAAAATATTTTCCGAATTGAATGGCAGGGGCATTGTCGTGGATGTATTGGTCAACAATGCAGGATTTGGCGCACACGGGCTGTTTTCCAAATTGTCCCTTCAGCGTCAACTCGAAATGATTCAGGTCAATGTCACAGCCTTGACGGAGTTGACCGGACTGTTTCTGCCCGGCATGGTGAAGAGGAGGCTTGGTGGCGTCCTCAACGTTGCATCGGTTGCCGGCTTTGTTCCCGGCCCCGGTATGGCGGTTTATTATGCGAGTAAGGCGTTTGTACTCTCGTTCACTGAGGCATTGGCTGAAGAGCTAGCCGGCACGGGTATCAAGGTCAAGGCGCTGTGTCCAGGCCCGACCAAAACAGACTTCTTCAAAGTAGCGCATGCCAATGATGCGCAACTGGTGCGAATTGCAGACATGACAGCAAAAGAGGTAGCAGTCCAAGGCCACAGAACCTTTCGAGCCGGGCGCACAGTGAATATTTCCGGCTGGAGAAATCGCCTGCTGGTTTTGCTGATTCGATTGATGCCGCGCTCACTGGTTCGTAAAATCGTCAAAAAATTCAACGGCGTTTAGAATTACGCCTCTCCTGTTGCTGGGTTTAATTATAGATGCACAATGTTTGTTATATTCAATATAAAAGTAGAGCGGACGAACGGCAACCTAGTCACTTGACTGGTTGACCGGCTTTGAAAGCAATTGCTGCTTCATAGACTTTCACGTATTCGCCGACGGTTCGGTCCCAGGAAAGATCCGCCTTCATCGCTCTTTGACGAAAACGTCGCAACAAGATTGGATGTTTATACAGCGCCAGCGCCTTGCGAATGGCCTTGGCCAAGGCGCGGGCCGAAAATTCACGGAACTTTATTCCATTCGCTCGTTTTGCGTTTTCAGTTAAATCTATCACGCTGTCGTCCAAGCCTCCGGTGGCACGGACGACGGGAATTGTTCCGTAACGCAAACTATACATCTGGTTCAAGCCGCTTGGCTCGAACCGTGACGGCATCAGATAAAAATCACAGCCCGCCTCGATACGATGCGCCAAAGCTTCATTGTAACCAACACGCACTGCAACCTTGTCTGGAAATCGCCGAGCCAGTTCGTGGTAGCCACGCTCGTAAGCCGCCGATCCGCTGCCGAGCAGGATGAACTGCATCTTTGTGCTCAACATCTCCTGCAATGCGCCGAGCTGGATGTCCACGCCTTTTTGTTCCGCCAGCCGTGAAATTGTTCCGAACAGCGGCACGTCAGGTTCGATCGGCAACTCCAGTTCTTTCTGCAATGCGAGTTTGTTCGCGTTTTTTCCCGCCAGCCGTGTTGTGGAATAAGGCTGCGCCAGAAATGCATCATCCGCCGGATTCCACTCCTCACAGTCCACGCCGTTGAGAATGCCAACAAGCCGGTCTTGCCGGAGACGCAAGCGGTCGTCCAAACCGCAACCCAATTCCTCGGTCGTGATTTCACGCGCATAACGCGGACTGACGGTCGTAATCACATCGGCAAAAGACGATTCCCGCCTTGAGACAATTCAATCCGCCGTAATATTCAACTCCGTCCATGTTGAAGAATTCCTGCGGCAAATTTGTTAGCGCAAATGCATCCGCCGGGAAAACGCCCTGGTAAGCCAGATTATGAATGGTGAGACACACTGGCGGCGGGTTCCCCCACCCTTCGGTGCGACGTTGATGCAGCATCAATGCCGGCACCAAGCTGGTCTGCCAGTCGTTGACATGCACGATTTCCGGCCGCCACGGCAGATATCGGGCGAGATGAGCGACACATTTGGAGAAAAAAATGAACCGTTCAGCGTTGTCGGCGTAGCTGATGTCGTCTTCGTGGTATATTCCGGCGCGAAAATAAAACTCCGGCTGCTTGATGAAATACACCGTCAGCCCCTTTTCAATTTTGAGGGAAAACAGTTCCGCCTGGATGTGACGATTACCCAACGGCAAATCAAATTGCCAGTCTTCGCGTTTGATTCTTGGAAACCTTTCGGGGATGCCGCGATACAACGGCGTGACGATCCGCACTTCGTGGCCGGCGCGTGCCAGCGCCTTGCCCAGCGCGCCCACCATATCCGCCAGTCCGCCGGTCTTGGAGAACGGATGAACTTCGCTGCTGGCCAGCAGGATTTTCATCAGTAAAGTCGCCTCGAACTATGTTGTGATTTGCTCCGTCTTCAAATACGGCTGTAGCGGTGCAGGAATTTTCACACTGCCGTCGGCCTGCTGGTGCGTTTCAATCAGCGCCACGAACAATCGCGCCAGCGCCGTGCCGCTGCCGTTAAGAATGTGGGGAAATTTGTTTTCGCCCGTTTCGGTTTTATAACGCAGGTTCATCCGGCGCGCCTGGAAATCCTCGCAATTCGAGCAGCTCGAAACTTCCAGATAGCTCCCCTGCCCCGGCGCCCAGACCTCGATGTCGTAAGTCTTCGCGCTGCCGAATCCCATGTCGCCCGTGCAAAGCATGATGACGCGATAATGCAGACCGAGCAGCTGCAACACATTTTCCGCGTTCACCACCATCTTCTCCAGCTCGTCATAGCCGTTTTCCGGCTTTACGATCTTGATCAGCTCCACCTTGTCGAACTGGTGGACTCGAATCATGCCGCGCGTGCCAACACCCGCAGCGCCGGCCTCGCCACGAAAGCACGGCGTGTAGGCGCAGTAACGGATCGGCAGCTGTTTCTCCGCCAGTATTTCCTCGCGATGAATGTTTGCCACAGGCGTTTCGGCGGTCGGAACCAGATAAAGTTTGCCGAGCTTCTCCCTGTCATCGCCCTCTGCCACTCCATAATACTGGTCCTTGAATTTCGGGAACTGCCCGACGCCTTCCAGACATTGCGGCCCGACCATGAACGGCGGCGACACTTCGGTGTAGCCGTGTTGCGCGATATGTAAATCGAGAAGAAATTGAATCAGCGCCCGCTCCAGCCGCGCACCCCAATTTGTGTAGAGCAAAAATCCGCTGCCCGACAGTTTTGCGCCGCGCGCGAAATCCACCAGCTTGAGCGATTCGCAAAGCTCGACGTGCGATTTTGGCTTGAAGGCGAACGCCGCCTTCGCACCCTGCGCGCGTATTTCCGGATTGTCGTCCGCGGTCCTGCCGATTTTCACCGATTCATGCGGCAAGTTTGGCAATTGCAGCATCAACGCGGCGCGCGCCGATTCGCTTTCCACAGTCAGCTTATCCAGCGCGGTAATTTTGTCACCGAGTTCACGCGTCTCGGCCTTCTTCGCTTCTGCCTCTGCCGTTTTCTTCTGCCCCATCAACGCGCCGATTTCCTTCGATACCCGGTTGCGCTGCGATTTGAGCGCTTCAACTTCCGCCAGAAATTTCCGTCTTTGTTCGTCGGCCTGGAGGATTCCATCAATCAATTTCTCGTCCCCTGCCCCACGCGTCTCAAGACGGTCACGCACGAAGTCGGGCTTTTCGCGGATCAATTTGATGTCGAGCACGGTGCAATTTAAGAAACTCGCTTGGTTCGGGCAAGCCGATTGGATTCAATAGTCGTCGCAAATGAAGCTGCCCGAGAATCTGGCCGCCGTCTTTCGCGTGCCCAAATTGACGTGGACGCGCATCGTCCTGGCTCTTGCTGTTGCCGTGATGTCCGACGGATTGCAATTTCTTCTGAACGGAGCCGGCTGGGTCGGCCCCGATCAAATCATTGATGTGATTGCCATGATACTGACAAGCCGGCTGATTGGCTTCCACTGGCTGCTGCTGCCCACGTTCGTCATCAACTTCATCCCCGCACTGGATGATTTGCCTCGTGGGCGGCGTGCGTGATTGCGGTCGTTGCCTTGCGCAAGCGTGAACAACGCCAGTCCCCGCCGCCACCTCCGCCGGAAAAGCAGACGATTGAAATCTGATTGAAAATTCACCGATGCACACGGCACATTATGCGTGTTATGCAATCTGTATTTACCGGCCCAGTTTATGTCGTGCGCGACAACATTGACACCGACCAGATCATTTCCGCGCAACATCTCGCGCTCGTGCCGACGATTCCCGAGGAATACGAGAAGCTTGGCAGCTATGCGCTCGACGGCCTGCCCAAATCGCTTTACCCGACCCGCTTCGTCAAGGAAGGCCAGCTCGACAGCGAATTTCCCATCGTCGTGGCCGGAAAGAATTTCGGCTGCGGCAGCTCGCGCGAGCACGCGCCCATCGCGCTCGGCTCGGCAAAATGCCGCATCATCCTCGCCGAAAGTTTTGCGCGCATTTTCTTTCGCAACTCCGTTGCCACCGGCGAGCTTTATCCGTGCGAAATCACCGAACGCCTCTGCGACACGCTGAAAAATGGCGACATCGTGACCGTTGACCTGGACGCGGCCACCGTCACGGTCAAAGCGACCGGCAAAGTCATCCAATTCAAACCACTCGGCGACGTGCGCCCCGTGGTGGACGCCGGCGGCCTGTTCAATTACGCGCGCAAAAGCGGCATGATTGCGGCAAAATAAGCGATTGCGGATGTGAAAGCGCCCGCATTACTCCCCTGCCCCCGTTCGCTAAAACTTTTTCGCGGCGCGTTCAAGTTGCCGAAGCAGAAACCTCTTGCTGCAATCAAAGTTGTCCGAACCAATTCCGCACCAAATCATCCTGAAGGCTACGCGCTGGACGATTTCAAAAAACGGAATTGAGATTTTATTTCGCGAAACCGCCGGCTTGCGCGCCGCCTCGGCGACATTGCGGCAATTGCTGCGCCAATACGGTCGCCGCCTGCCGTGCCTGAAAATCCGTGACTGGCCGGATTTCCAGCGTCGCGGCGTGATGCTCGACATCTCGCGCGGGCGCGTGCCAAGGCTGGAGACACTGCTTGACCTCGCTGGAACATCTTGCCGATTTCAAAATCAACGAGATGCAACTTTACACCGAGCACACTTTTGCCTACCGCGACTACAAATCCGTCTGGCAAAGTTGGGGTGCGCTGACCGGTGCGGAAATCAGCAAGCTCGACGCGCGCTGCCGTGAACTTGGCATTGATCTCGTGCCGAACCAGAATTCCTTCGGCCATCTGCGCTATTTTCTTGAACATCCAAAGCTGAAGAAACTCGCCGAAGTATCCGAACCTTACGAGGATGCCGGTAGCCAATTTGTCCGCCGACCATCCACGCTTGCGCCGAATCATCCCGGCACCCTGCCCTTTTTGCGCAGTCTTTACACTGAATTGCTGCCTCACTTTTCCAGCAAGCTCTTCAACGTCGGCTGCGACGAGACCTGGGATTTGGGCCGTGGCCAAAGCAAAAGACTTTGCGATAAGCGTGGCAAGGGTCGTGTTTATCTCGACTTTCTAAATGAGATTCACCGTGAAGTTTCGGAGCGTGGCAAACGCATGATGTTCTGGGGCGACATCATTTTGAAATATCCCAAACTCATCCGCGGGTTGCCAAAAAATGCCATCGCCTTGAATTGGGGTTACGAGGCAAATCATCCTTTTCACAAGGAAGCCTCGAAGTTTTCAAAGGCCAAGATACCGTTTTACATCTGTCCCGGAACGTCAACCTGGCAAACGCTTGATTGGCAGGCATGACAACGCGCTGGCCAATCTGCGTGCGGCTGCAAAGGCTGGAAAGAAATCCGGCGCGATTGGTTATCTCATCACCGACTGGGGCGACGGCGGGCATCCGCAACCGCTGGCGGTGAGCTGGCCGATGTATCTCACTGGCGCATCGCTCGCATGGAATGCAAACGGGTTTGACGAATCAAAGCTTGTTTCAGTCTTGAGCCGCGATGTATTTGAAGATTCGACCGGCAAGATCGGCGCCGCGGCTTTCAAGCTAGGCTTTGCGCATCAGAGAATTGGCGTGAGTGCGCCGAATGAAACGCCGCTGGGAACGGTCATCGCCGCGCCGAAGCCGAAAGAGCGCGAATTATTTTGCCGCACTGGCTTGAAGTGGTTCGTCAAGATTCCGGCGCACAAGATTCGCGCGACGTTGAAGGAGATTGAGAAGCAGCGGGCCAAATTGATTTTGGGACGGCGGCACGCCGTCCCTCCCAAAACTCAAACCCTCGCGCTGGAATTGGATTTGGCGGCGCGGATGGCGGCGCAGTCGTGCCAGTTCATGTTGTGGCAACAGGCGTGCGCGACAGGAAAGATTCCAGAAGCGAAACGTCTGGCCCGAACCGGCATCACCGAATTGAAAAAGCTGGAAAGGGATTTCAACGCGCTTTGGCCTTTGCGGAACAAGGCGACGCCAAGACATAGTTCGGCATTTTTGCGGTGGCGGATGGCTGATTACCGACGAGGATCTGCGGCGTGAAGTGATCAACACCGCTGCCGGTCCGGTCAACGACCGGGAGGGCGCATGTTGATGCGAGGACGAATCGGCGGCGGGATGGGAATCTTGGGTGGCAATGACGGTGGCGTTGGTTGACCGGGCGTTCGCGGCCAGTGCTTTTCAGCATACGCGGTGGCTTGTGTGGCAACCCTCGCAACATCTTCAGCCGACTTCGCCACAGTATCAGCCGGCCTGTCCCCAATCTGTGTCCCTTCCTGTTCCGGCTGGTTTGCAGTTTTCATCGCCATCTGACCAATCTTGCCTTCGGGAAATTTCATTTCACCGATGTCGAAATGGCCAAGATTGTCCGTCGTTTGCCCGATTTGGTTTGTCTGCGCGTCATGGAGACTGACTGCCGTTTCCAGCGTTTGATAACCGTTCACAATCCAGTCCAGCTTGCCGGTTCCGGTGTCCACCATCAGGCCGTGAACGGGCATTGTCGGGCCGATGAGCGGGCTGTGCCGGATGATGTCGCACGCCTTGATGACGTTCTGCCGTTCGCTGCCGAACATGCCAAAAAAATCATTGATGTTGTCCGGCAGCAGATTCCGCTCGACGCCGAGCGCCTTGAATTTGTCGAGCAACTGCATCGTGGTCGTCCGGGCGACCTGGCAATCCGTGTGGCCGATGACGGCGATTTCCCTGCCGCCCTTGACCGCGCAGGCCAGCGCCAGCGAGCGCATGGTGCTGCTCAATGGCGCGGTGATGATGTTGCCCGCGTTGCGCAGCCAGATGAACTCCTCCGCTGGCAACGCCAGCGCATTTGGAAAGAGCGCGTTGAGCCGCGGGTCAATGCAGGTCAGCGCGATGACCGGTAGTTCGTCTGAAAAATCCGCCGGATGCAGGCCAGCGTTCGCGTCGCCGGCAATCGCCCGGTGGTTCGCGTCAACGATGGCTTCAAAGAGGCGCATCGTAAATCAAAGTTTGAATTCCTCGGAGACGATGAGCAAAAGTTCGCATTCCTTTTCGGCCATCTTGCGGTCGCTGGTGAGCGAATCTTCCAGCGTGGTATAAACCAAGCGGCGCGCGGCTGGCGTCGGAAAGTTTTTGCCGATATCCGAAATATAAGTCCGCGTCGTTTTTGGGGAAGCGCCGTGCTTTCTGGCGCGGGCGAAGCTTGCGTCGAGGAAATACTGGCGCGCGCTATCGGATGAGAATTGAATTGAATCCAGGACCCGCCGGGCCTTTTCATCCTCAATCAAATCCAGATTGCCGTCGGCATACATTCCCAGGACGAGCAAATCCACCACGGCCTGCTTTTGTTTGTCTGTTAATCCGGTTAATTCCATAAAATTAGTTTAACCGCGTGGCTGTTCCTATCAATGACCGATTCAAAAGAGCTCATAACAATCTCAATTTCTTGATGACAGATCACAAAGTTCCTGACGCAAATCGTCGGTCAAGCTCAAGCCCTTTTCCAAAAAAACCACCCCTGAAAGCCGAGCCAAATTGTTTTTTAATTTTATCCAGTCGGTATCGCGCTGGATTACCTTGAACTCTTCGTAAGTCACTGCATTTTCTCTTGAAAGCAGCAATTGTAATATCTGGGCGCATTCTACCAAATTAAAGCTCCATGAACGGTACGCTTCGCGCGCCAACGATCCTGCCCCCATCACGAGCCGGGGACCTATGTAAAGAATCTCGGTAATCATGCTCGCGGAGGCTTGCGGATTTGCCAACAGCATCGCGAATGCCCCAAGTGCACCGTCATACATAACAAGAGCTTGTGCGCCGAGTGGCGCATTCACCGTTCGATAGTTGTCTAGTTCCGAAGGAGACCGCCGTATCCATTCTACAAACAGGGCCACTAAAAACACCCCGGAGATCAGCAGCCTCCAAGTATGGTCAAGATGAAATTCGTGGTTGAAAGTTAGTTCAGTAACCGCTGAAACGCTCCATTCTCCCATTAAGACGATGAAATAGGCCAGCCAGAACGTTAGAAAAAGCACAAACGAGCCTACCACCAAAGCCAGCACGGCACCGACCCAACAGCCAAAAATATGCATGCTAAATTTTTTCTTCAACCAATGTTGAATGGCTTCAGATGTCATTGTAAAACGCTGCTTATAAAACCGAATTAAGCTAAATGGTTTCAAACCGCCTTCTTCCACGGTTGCAACGGCGGCGATTCAAAGCCGGGCGCGGGCGCAGGTTCTTCCGGCATCAAATACCAAAGAACGAGATAAATCACCACGCCGGCAAACGCGGTGAAGATGGTCGCCAAAACCCACGCGATGCGCACCCGTGAGGATGACAAGCCAAGATATTTCGCCAGCCCGCCGCAAACCCCGGCGATGTCCCTGTCATCCGTGAACGGCAAAGTTGCATAAATCAAGCTGCGGACAGTGGTGTCCGCCGTCTCGGCCGGCCAATGAAAAAGTAAAGCAGCGAGCCGAGGAAATGGAAAAAGACAATGCCAAGCACCCAGCCGGTTTTTTCGCCGTCAGTCAGCCCTTTGTTCTGGATCGCGCTCACGAGCATCCAAATCCAGAAAACCAGCAGGAATAATATCAATGGCACCACGAACAACGCCGCCAGAACAATCAGCGGAATGGCCAATAACGGAGCGATTATAGCTAACATATCATTGCCTTTCTCATCTTAATAATTTGAGCCTCGTTACCTCGGCTCCTACGGGATTTCGTTATTTGCCCTTGTCGTCATCCTTGCCCATCGCCTTTTTCAGCGCGGGCACCTGTTCCATCAATCTCTCGAACTTCACGCCGGTCAGCGCTTCCAGCACCGGCGGCAACTGGCTGATGATGGTCGTCACGTCGCTGGTCAGCTTGCTTGCGCCGCCGCCCGGCCCGTTGCCGGCGTTGATGATGACCATCTTCTCGGTCTTCGACAACGGTTCGCTGATTTTGCCCGCGATTTCCGGCATCACGCGGATAATCATCTCGATGACCGCCGCCTCGTTGTATTGCTTGAAGCTTTCGGCCTTCACGCGCATCGCCTCGGCGGTCGCCTTGCCTTGCGCCTCGATGACATCGGCCTGCGCCAGACCGCGCGCCTTGTTCGCGTCGGCCTCGGCCAGACCGGTGGCCTTGACGACGTCGGCCCCGGCAAAACCGGTCGCCTTGGTCGCGGACGCGGCACCGGCGGCTTCGGTTTCCAATTGGAATTTCCGCGCGTTCGCCAGCGTCTCAACTTTGTAACGCTCGGCGTCGGCGGGCTTTTGCACCGTCGCTTCGAGTTCGCGCGATTTGCGCGAGATTTCCTGCTGTTGCAGTTCAATCTGCTTCTGCTTCTCGACAATCTGCACCTGCACTTCTTCGGCCTTCACAAGCTGGCCGGTCTTGAATTTCTGCAAATCATAGGCGAGGTCGGCCTGCGCCTTCTGAACGTTCACCGTCGCCTGATATTGGGCGACGTTGGACTGATAATCGCGTTGCGCCTCGGCCACTTTCGTGTCGGCGAGGAACTTCGCCTCCTGCCCGGCCTGGTTCGCCTGCGCGGAACGGATGACGGAATCGCGGTCGGCCTCGGCCTGGGCGATGATGGCGTCGCGTTTGACCTGCGCGATGCGCGGCTTGCCGAGGGCGTCGAGATAGCCCTGCCCGTCGCGGATGTCGCGGATGGTGAAGCTGACGATGCCGAGACCCATGTTGCCCATGTCACCGGCGGCCACTTCCTGCACCTTTTGCGCGAAGGCGTCGCGGTTCTGGTAAATTTCCTCAACGGTCATCGTGCCGAGAATCGCGCGCAAATGGCCTTCCAGCGTCTGCATGGCGATGTTCTTGATGTCGTCCACGCCCTTGCTCAAAAACTGCTCGGCGGCGGTGGAGATGGAAACGTCATCGCCCTTGACCTTGATCTGCGCCACGCCGTCCACCTTCACCGGCACGCCTTTGCTGGTATAGACTTCCGGCGTCTGGACATCAATCGTCAGCAGTTCCAGCGAAAGAACGTCCACCTTTTCGAAGATGGGCCAGACGAAGCGGCCGCCGCCCTTGACGATGCGGAAGCCCACCTCGCGCGTCGAGCCGTCCGGCTCGGTCATCTTGCGCTTGATGCCGGAAATCACCAGCACCTGGTTCGGGCCGCTCTTGGTGTAGCGGCTCGCGTAAATGATGACGAAAACGAAAAAGACAAACAGCAGCGAGCCGACGCCAACGACGACGTTCATCCAGGGAATATCAGCAAGCATGGGGGCAATGTTCATAATCAAGTTGATGGTTGATGGTTGAGAGTGTATGTGATTCTTCAGTTGGTTTCTTCGACGTAAAATTGCGTGCCGACAATGCGCGTGATTTTCACCGTCCTGCCGTTCGCGATGGTCCCGCCCTTCTCCGCGCGCGCCGGTGCGGTGTAACGCGAGCCCGCCTGAGTGTAGGAGATTTCGCCCACGCCATTCTCCGGGATCGGCGTGACGATGGCGGCGGTCCGGCCAATCAGCATCGCCACGCGCGATTCGCTGGAGCCTTCCGTCCGTTTGAAAATGGCGTTGAACATCCACAACACCAGCACCGCCACCGCGAGCGCCCCGAAAGAAGGAGATCGGCGCATTGATCCAGACGCTGCTTGTCGCGCCAACCTTGGAGAAAATCAGGCCGAGCGCGCCGAATGCCGTCACGAATGTTCGCCAGCACCGTCGGGCTTAAAAAGGAAATGCCAGGAACGCCGTCATGGCCCACACCGCCATCGGCATGGCCGCCCATGCCGACATGGACCTCGCCATGCCCGCCAAACAAATGGCCAAAGATTGCGCTTAACAAGGTGAAGAGCAGACCCAGAACAAGGCAGGCGGCATAGACTGTGGCAATCATAGTTCCTCAATCCGTTGATTATTGAGCCAAGTTAAAGCCCGCCCGCGCGCCAGCGCAAGCAGGAATGGCAAACTTGATTTCACTGGGTTCTTCATATTCCACGCTTATTAAATCATAAAAGTGTGGATGGCGCTGTTACAATCTTGCGCCAAGATTATAACCGCTGCCGAATGCGGATTTATTAACCACGAAACACACGAAATACACCAAATTTTTGATGCGAATTTAGCCGCAACAGAACGCATAGAAATTTACTTTACCTTTTCTTTACCAAGCCCGGGGCCAATCGTCGTAAGTGGTTGATAGAACACCCAAAACTTTACCTTTTCTTTACCAAAAACAAGTTTTTGGGTTTCTTTACCGGCTGCAAAAGAGGGTGCAAAGTTAAACCGCGAATGGACACGAATTTGTTAACCACTGGCCTTCGCTGCCTGCTTCGGCGCGGCAGGCGGATGAACACAGTCTTGTGTAACTTGTCCCTCCGATCCATCCCTCTAAAAATCAATGCCAAGACGTCAATGGAGCAATCCCGTCGGCTTATGTCAAAGAACGGGCACATCATACATAAGCTGGATATCAATGCAAGCGTAATATGTGAGGTTATATTATGATGGAATAATCAATCACAGATGGACACGGATTTTTAACTACAAAGAGGAGGTCAACGATTCTTCAATCTCAACTCCCCTCACCCCAGCCCTCTCCCCGCTTGGGCGGGGCGAGGGAGTTGGTGTCGCTGGGACTTTGAAAGTTCGTCAAAGACATCATCCCTTGGAGGGAGTGGAGAGGGAGAAATCGGAATATTTATTTGGGGAGGGACTGGTGTTTTTGAACTGCGTCAGCGAGTGTGTTGACGGTTTGCATCACCTTTCGGGCGACTTCGGTGTCTGAAAGTTTCAGGCCGTAATTCTTGTCCAAGGCGACGACGAGTTGCAGCGCGTCCACGGAATCCAGCCCCAGGCTGTTCGGCCCGAAGAGGGGCTGGTCGTCGCCTATCGCCTCCGCGCTGACTTGCAGCATGAGGTTTTCGACCAACAGTTGTTTGATCTGGCCCTTAAGTTCAGTTGAATTGTTCATCAGAAAATATTCACCGTCAATTTTGTGCGACGAGCCTGTGATGTAACCCGCTTCTGCACAAGCCAGAAATCGTATGGCCGAATCCCCTCTTTGGGATTGCCCAAAACGCCATTAGCGCCCTAATCAAAATGATGCTCTTGTTCATGTATTGCTTCAGAAAACCGGCTTTACAAAGCGCGCGCCAACCGCCTGCTGGTTGGCGCCAATGACGCTGACATTCACGCCGGCAAATTTATTTTGGCGGATGACGTCGCACGCGATGACGCATTGCCATGCGGTGGCGGCTTGAAATGCCTGCCCCAGAATTGCCCGTGGCGACACCCGGACGCCAGTCCAATCGCTCCACGCCAGATTTTCCGGCGCATCCAAACGCGGCAATTGCGGCGCACTGGAGCAGAGCAATTCACCTTTTGCGTCGGGCGGAAACTGCGCCCGCATTTTGCGCGCCGCAGTGACCCGGGTTTGACGTTGCGTGAATGGAAATGAATCCGTGATAAGATCCAACTCGGCGATGGCATCCGAACTGGAACCTTTCTTCAACAAAATGGCTCCCGCACCCCCGCCGTGAGGCGCATCCGGCTTAAACAACTTCATCACGTCAGCCACGGTCCAGTCGGTTTCCTCCGAACCCATCACGAGGCAGACATCCACCTTGCCATCCTCAAGCCATCCGGCGGCAAGGGCGATGGCCTGCAAATAGGTTCCGTCGTCGCCAACGAGCGTGTAGCCAATGGCGTTCGAGCCGAGATAGGCTGCAAGGTGGCTGGCGGGGGCGTTGAAAACTGTTTCGGGAAACATCAGAGGACTGGCAGTGGCCGGATCCTTTAAGACCTCCTCATAAAAGCGGCGCGAATAATTCACGCTACCGGCCATCACACATACGATGATGCCCAAGCGCACCCTGCCGCCCTGCACGAGGGAAGCCGTTTCGCCCAGCGCTTCGAGCGCGGCGGCGACGGTGAACTGGGCGATGGCATTGGCCCGGCGCAATCGCGGATGCGCGAAAAAAGCCGGCCGCTCAGGCGGTGGCGGGACGGAACGGACGAAAAGCGATTTTTCCCAGCCCGGTCGGGCCAGCGGCTGAACGGGCAGCGGCACGTTTTTTTCCATGGCGTCGCGCAAAGGTGCAACGCCCCAGCCGGCGGGCGAAACAGCGCCAAGCCCATGGACAAAAATCCCGCTCACGACCACCTCCGAAAAATGAGAGACGCATTTGCACCGCCAAAGCCAAATGAATTTGAAAGCGCCATTTCGACTTTTGCGTCCACCGGTTCGCGCACAATTTGAAAGCGGCAGGCGGCATCAATCTTATCCACTGAAATTTGCGGTGGCAGCCATTGTCCGCGCAATGCCATCAGACAAACGACCGCTTCCACAGCGCCCGCCCCGCCGAGCAGATGGCCGATGCCAGATTTGGTCGAACTGACCCGCAAATTTCCGGCGTGCTGGCCCGCCCAGCGATTGAGGGCCGCCGTTTCCGTGGCGTCGTTTTGCTGGGTGGCTGTCCCGTGCGCATTAAGGTAATCAATCTGTTCCGGAGAAATCCCGGCACACGCGCAAGCGGCGGTCATCGCGGCCAGCGCTGCATTGCCTTCGGGATGCGGTTGTGTGAGGTGATGCGTATCGGTGGCCGCGCCATAGCCGATGATTTCGCCAAGAATTTCCACATTCCGTTTCCTAGCATGTTCGAGCGTTTCCAAGGTTAAAACTGCAGCGCCTTCACCGAGGGTCAACCCGTCGCGAGTGGCGTGGAACGGACGGCATGGCGCGGGCGAAAGAGCCTGAAGCGAATCGAAGCCGGCAAAAGTCAACTGGCACAAGGCGTCATACCCGCCGGTCAGGACTTTTTCGGCGCGACCGCTGCGCAGAATCTCAAAGGCATGGCCGATGGCGTTAGCGCCGGAAGCACAGGCGTTTGAAACAATGGTGATGGGGCCATGGAAACCGAAGGCATTGCACAAATCGAGAGACTGCTGCTGGATTTGATAGTGCATGATGCGGGTCGGCTGTTGTTTTTTGACGCGTGGAAACCGGACGGCTTGTTGCAAATATTTTTCGCCCAAGGACATTTCGCCGCTGGTCGTGCCGAGCACAACCGGCAGATTATCGGCCGCATTCCAACCGGCCTGGGACCACGCTTCGTGCACAGCGTGCAACAGCATTTTTGAAGCACGGTTCAATCGGCGGACGCTGTTGGATGACAGCTTTGTGGGCGGAAGTCCGGCCGGCAAGTCCGCCTCCGCCGCAATTTTTGAACGCTGCCGCGAAACGTCGAACAGGGTCACCGGGCGAAAGGCCGTTCTACCCGTGCGAAAACCGTCGGCATTGATCTGCCAACCGGAACCGAACGCCGTGAAGATACCCGCGCCGGTAATGACGACGCGATTCGGATTTGCGGAGCCGGAAAGATTTGGCGCAGGAAACAGCACGCACGCCTTACATTTGGACTGCGATTCTGGAGGTTTTTTCAGCAGAATTTGCAAACCGTTTTCGATAAAAATCCGCCAGTCCGATTTTCGAGGGCGCGAGTCCCTCGGCGGAAATCGCATCCAGAACGCGCTGTTCCGTCATGATGAAACGGTCGCGTTTATAGATGACGTAGTCGCCGCGCACATCCGTCGGGGTCATATTAATCGTCACGAGATTCGCCCCGGCGCGCAGACCGCGGCGATAACCGTCCTGCGCCGCAAGGTTGAATGCACTGACGGCCGGGATAATCCAGTCGGGCCGCATCAACCGCAATGCGCTGACGCAATTAAAAGTCCAATCGGCATTGGCAGTCGGATTTCCGGCAAGCGGCGTGTCCTCGCCGGGAATAAACGGGCTGACGCTGCAACCGTGAAGCGGCAGAGAGCGGGCCAAGTCCAGATTTTTCAATACATCGCGCGGTGTCTGGCCCGGCAGACCCACGATGAAGCCGGAGCTGACATTCCAACCCTTATCCGAGAGCAGGCGGATGTGGCGCAGGCGTTCGGCCAAAGTGCCCGGGGCTTCGAGCTGTTCGTATTGAGCCGCGTCGCCGCATTCGAACTTCATGATGAAGATGCTGGCACCGGCCGATTGGAGATCGTCGTAAATGTCCGGCGACAAGGTGCCGAGGCAGACGCTGATGCCGAGGGATGTTTCGCGCCGCAGCGTTTCGATGAGCGGCAGCACCACCTCACGCACGGCAACCGGATCCTCACCAGTTTGAATATTCACGTCCGTCACGCTGGCCGGGCGATGGTGGACCAGAAGTTCAGCAATCTGCTCATGTTTCGCCCGGTAACGTGCGAGTCCGCGATTATCGCGGCGCATGCCGCAATAAGCGCAGTTTTCACGGCAGAAGTTTGAGACTTCGACGACGGCGCGCACGAAGACTTTGTTACCGAAATGTTGTCGCGTTGCAGCCGCCGCGCGCTCGTGCAGGGCGGATTGCGCCGCGCCGTTCAAGGCGAGTTCAAACTCGGCGGGATGATATCCATTACTTGCCACCACCCGATGATAATAGCTGAACAGCCCCGGCGCAATATGGGGTAAACACCTGATATGCACAAACGCGCGACCATCTTAAGGTTGGTGTGCGGCATTTTTTCCAGGCATACCTGTCTGCCCGGCAAAAATTGTTTTGAACGTTACCCGCCGCGAATGATTCAATATAATTATGAAGATTAAACAAACTAGATATGCACGAACGATACTTGCCGCCGCGGTCATGACCTTCGCGGTCGCGCGGGTGTCGCTGGCAGCCGATCCAACAGCATTTGACCTGGTCAAGCTGGGCGACCCCTATGTGGGCGTGCAGTCGAAGGACAAAGTAGTGGAGATCCGTTCGGAAAAATCCGTCGCCAACCTCACGCCGAACATCTGGTATGTGGTTTATTACGATCCCGACGCGACACTCAAGGCCGTCGAGGTGAAATTCGGAGCGGGACAGAAAATGGATGTTTCGCATCCGTTACGATTGCTTGAACCGGTCACGGGCGAAGACAAGGTGCTCGACCATGAAAAATTAAAAACGGATTCGGACAAGGCGCTGGAAATCGCCACGTCACAGCCGCTTTTGAAAAATCTGACGCTTAAATCCACCCAACTCTGGCTGCAACACGGCGATCTTGGCCCGCAATGGAAGGTCAAAATCTGGGCTGCCAAATTGAACAATCCCAATGATGATGCCGACGTGGGTGATGTTTATATTTCCACCGAAGACGGCTCGGTGATCAAGACCGATCTGCACCCGAACAGCGTGGACTGATTTTTACTCATGAATTGGAAGCGAGATTGTGCCGCCGTCATACCCTGTTTCAATGAGGCGGCGCGCATTGGAAAAGTCACAACCGCGGTTCAAGAGCATCTGCCCAAAGTCATTGTTGTGGACGATGGATCGTCCGATGCGACATCGGTAGTGGCAACATGCGCCGGCGCGGAAATCGTCCGACTCCCGAACAATTCCGGCAAAGGCGCAGCGTTGCAGGCAGGCTGGCAGCGTGCGCGCGAGCTTGGCTTCAAATGGGTTCTCCAACTGGACGGCGACGGCCAGCACGCTGCGGATGACATTCCGGGTCTTTTTCAATGCGCTGAAAGGACCGGGAGCACGCTGGTGGTCGGCAACCGCATGAATCATTCCGCGGGGATGCCATGGTTGCGACGTCACGTGAACCGCTGGATGTCGAGGCGCATTTCAAAAATGACAGGAGTGAGACTGCCCGATTCGCAATGCGGATTCCGGCTGGCATATTTGGAAACCCTGCTAGCATTGCCGTTCCACGCAAACCGCTTTGAGATCGAGTCGGCGATGCTTGTCGCTTTTCTGGCTGCCGGGGAAAAAGTTGAGTTCGTTCCCGTCCAGACGATTTACGAAAACTCGGTGAGCAAGATTGATCCCGTTGTTGACAGCTGGCGCTGGCTACGCTGGCGGCTGGCTCAAGGCACTGTTTTCCGCGCTTGCAACACGATTCGCGTCCCATAATAAAGCCACACATTGGCGTCGGGAATTTTGGCGCGCGCGGCGAGTTCCCGCCATTCGGGCAGGCGAAATCCTCGTTTGACCGAAATCAAACCATCTTCGCGCAAGTGGTGATTGGTGCGCAACAAGTGCATGGTGAGCCAGAGCATCGTGTAAAGGCCGGCGTTGCGATGCAGGTCGCAGATGAACATCGCGTCGCGCGTCGCCCGCCAGGCCTCGCGCCAGTGCCGGATGACTTGATCGTTCGTAAGGTGATGCGTCATTTGCGATGCGACGACGAGATCGAAACTGCCGTCGTCAAACGGCAGTTCCAGCGCCGATCCCGTGACGGTCTTTGCCGATCCAACGGATTTCGAATTGACTGGGTTGGTGTCGAGATTGGTGAAGCGCCAGTCCCAGCCGCGCCGGTGCGCCCAAGCCGTCAATTTTTCGCCAAGCAGGCCGGAGCCTGCACCAATGTCGAGTATCTCCAGTTTTTTACAACGCTCATTTCCCAACCATGTCGGCAGGCGGCTGGCGAAGGGATGAGAGAAGCAAAACAGGCGGTTAAGCCGGTCCAAGTCATGAAATCCCGCGGAACGCTCGGTCTCGGAAAGACCCGGCTTGTCGAAATATTCTGCTTGCGCTGAACGCACGTGAAAAAACATGCTCTCGAATAAATCAAACATGGACGCAACACAAGCCCCGGCCGCGAAACCGCATTCCCTCATCCGACTGCTCCTGCGCAAGGCGGTGACGCTGGCCATCGTCACGGTGGTCTTCGGCTGGCTATTCAGCTGGGCCTCGCCATGGGCGTTTCCGCAAAATCGCACCGCCGGCTTCGGCTATGGGATGCTGCACGGGGCAATGATGCCGCTCTCGCTGCCGAGCCTCGTCATCGGCCGCGATGTGCCCATTTATGACGCGAATAATTCCGGGCGCATCTACAAAATCGGCTACATCTGCGGCATCAACGTCTGCGGGCTGGCCTTTTTCGGGCCTTTGTTCTGGCGTCGAAAAGAGCCGCCGGTCACAGAAACCAACCCCGATAAATCTCAATGATGTCCAGCCTGCCGCCGGCCCAATAGGGATTTGCGGGGAGAAAAAAGTTTTGCGACGCGCGGTCAAATGTCAGTTGTGCCGGCTCCCTGGGATTGTTGGGGTCATAGACTTGAAACTCATAGCCGCTTTCGGTTTCTGCCGCACCGAACAGAATCATCCCGTGATTGATGGTCAATGCCGGGAATTTCACGAGATGAATGACGGCCGAAGTATTTTGTTTGATGGCGGCGGCCAGTCTCCCGGCGGTGCGTGCCTGGTGCGCCCGCGAAATCGGGAAAACCATCCGCCAATGGCTCCGCAAAAAATACGAACGCCACGCACCGCCGCATCCTGCCTTCAATAACGGTTCACGGGCCTGGCTGAATTCACGAAGGCTCGCAAAGCCGGGAATGACGATTTGCCCTTCAGCCGGACATGGCGTCCGAGGATCGCGCGAAACGACTTTACGAATCAATTGACGATACGTTTCGTCACCGGCGACTTTTTGACCCGCATCAAACCGCGCGTGATAAAGGAATTGCCTCGCTGTGCGCGCCAGGACAAAACAGTGATGGGTGTAATCCGACTTCGGTTCGCGCCGGTGAAACGTGGTTTTGCCAGTCACCGGATTGAAACGATATTCCCAGATCAATTCATTGGCAAAGGCGAAGGTGTCGCGCGCAAACTCAAACCGCCGAGCACCCGTATCGCTGGAATTTGTTTTGGCTGAAATCATCAATTCGCTTGGAAAGAAGTTACGGGTGGGCTACCAAACTGACAATGCTTTACGAACGGTGGCGGATAATTGCCGGGGAACGGCCCAAGGAACTTGCGCTGCGTGATTTTGCTTCCGGCAAAAGCTGGACGTTCGGCGAACTGTTTTCTGCAGGTGATTCGCACCCGGTGTCCGGCGACTTTGTTTTCCCCCGGGGCCATTCACCGGGATTCATCGTCGATCTGATTGGCGCCTGGCGCGAAAACAAAGTCGTCTGTCCACTCGAACCCGGACAATCACCGCCGGCAGTTTCCCGGCCTCCGGAGAACTGCGTTCATCTCAAATCCACGTCCGCCACAACGGGCGCGGCACGATTTGTTGCTTTCACCGCCGGACAACTCATGGCCGACGCCGAAAATATCGTTGCCACGATGGGCTTGCGCGAGGACTGGCCGAACCTTGGCGTCATTTCATTCGCGCATTCCTACGGGTTTTCCAATCTGATTTTACCGCTGCTGCTGCATGGTGTTCCGCTGATTCTCGCGCCCGCGCCGCTGCCGGAAATCATCCGGCTTGCGGCGAAGGACGAACAGGCCATCACACTTGCCGCCGTGCCGGCGATGTGGCGTGCGTGGCACGGAGCGAATGCCATTCCCAAGAATGTCCGCCTTGCCATTTCCGCCGGTGCGCCGCTACCGATGAATCTGGAGCAGGAAATATTCAAGGCGCACGGACTTAAACTACATAATTTCCTGGGTTCATCCGAATGCGGCGGCATCGCATACGACGCGGGCACAGATCCGCGCAAGGACGCAACGTTTGCCGGCGCGCCGATGCAAGATGTCAATCTATCACTAGACAAGGATAGTTGTCTGGTGGTTCGCAGCCGTGCGGTGGCAGAAACTTACTGGCCGGAGAAGACAGATTCGCTTGGCGGCGGAATATTTCAGACAAGCGACCTGGCGGAATTGAAAGGCGGCGGGGTTTTTCTGCGCGGCAGACTGGGTGACCAGATCAATGTGGCTGGTCGTAAAGTATCGCCGGAAACTGTCGAGAGAGCGTTGCTTGCGCATCCGCAGGTGCGTGAATGCCTTGTTTTTGGCGCGCCGAGTCGGGATGCGGAACGAACGGACATCATCGTCGCCGTCATTGCGGGTGTCGCGATGGAAGTGGAATTGAAACAATTTCTACAACAAACCCTGCCAGCATGGCAGTTGCCGCGCGAATGGCATTTTGTCGAATCACTTTCGGCCAACGTCCGCGGCAAAGTTTCACGCGCGGAATGGCGTGAGACGATCAACCGGCAGCGGACTTAATGCGTTGACATCCCGGCATCTGTTGGCAAGGTGGGCTGATGGGTGAGCAAGCACCAACAGATTTGCCAGAGGCGGCACTGTCGCCGCACCGTCCGCTGACCGAGTTTTACCCGGCATCCGCGGCGCGGCAGGAATTTGTGAACGAACTGTTCGACGAAGCCGCGCCGGATTATGACTGGGTGAGCGGGATGATGTCGTTTTGGAGCGATCAATTTTATCGCCGGGATGCGTTGCGGAAAGCCGGTTTGGAGAAGGGAATGAAGTTGCTGGACGTGGCGAGCGGCACAGGGTTGATGATCAAGGCCGCGCTCGAACTCGGGGTGGATCCGGCGCAGATAACCGGGGTTGACCCCAGCCGCGGCATGCTGGCACAAAACAAGGAACGCAACCCGGTGACGCTACTGGAAGGCAAAGGAGAAGCCCTGCCTTGCGCAGATTCAGCGTTCGATTTTGTGAGCATGGGTTACGCCCTGCGCCACGTTGAAGATCTGCGCAAACTTTTCGCCGAATTCCGCCGGGTGTTGCGTCCGGATGGACGGGTGTTGATCCTGGAAATCACCAGGCCAAAAAATGCGCTGGCGTTGGGCCTGATGCGCTTCTACATGCAACAGGTGGTGCCGCGAGTGGGCTGGCTGCGCCGCCGTAACAAATCCACGGCGAAGCTGATGGAATATTACTGGGCCACGATTGAAGAATGTGTTCCACCTTCGGTGATCATCTCGGCGCTGGAGGCCAGCGGTTTCAAGGAAGTCAAGCGGACCACGACAGGCGCGGTTTTGAGCGAGTATTCCGCCGTGCGGTGATCGGATGAATTCTGTTTTTTACGCTCGCCCTCACCTGTGTCCTCTCCCCCGGGGAGAGGATTTGAGCGATCAAGGTTCCGGTAAATTGATTGACTGTCCGGCAAATCCAGCCGCGTTTGGTCAGCTTCCGCTTAGGGTCAATTCCGCCGTCAAAACGATTTGACCGCCGACTTTTGCCGATGCCTGGACTTGAACCAAATTGCCAAAACGTCCGGTGATATTTGCTTCGAGCAGAATGGTTTCGCCGGGTTTTGCCGTGCCGAGAATTTTCACGTTTCGCAACGCGGTGAGTTTCAATCCGGCCAGCGGCGGGATTTTCGGGTCGCTTTGCGCCACGACGCCCGCAAGTTGCGCGGCCGCCTCGACGAGCAGCACGCCGGGGAAAATCGGTTCGGCTGGAAAGTGGCCCCGCAGAAACGGTTCGTCGCCGCGAACCTTGTATTCCCCTACCCCGCTCCGGCCCGGATCCAAATTCAGCAGTCGGTCAATGAAGCGGAATTCCGCGCCATGCGGCAGAAGGTTCAACGCTGTAACAAGGTCATTCATTTTCAGTTAGAGCGGACTCACGTCCGCTGCCACAAATCATTGTTTGAATGGTTCAGTGACCTTGAAATCGGCGGGCGGACTCCACTCGAACAATTTGTCATCCAACGTCGGATTCAAGACGGCGTTGGTGAAATCATTCCGCATCCGCGAGCCGTCCACAAAAACCAGTTCGGTGCTGGCGAGTGAAAAATCATTCGTCGTCAGGCCGATGCGCAGCTCCGGCATCATCCGCCGCGCAAAAACACTTTTCGGCTGGAGCGAGAGCTGCCACGCGCCGTTGGTTTGCGTGAGAGACAAGACCTGGAATTGCGACTCAAATTCCCTGCGGTCGCGGGGAAAGCCGGCCTGTAACAGCGACATGGTGTCGCGCCATTCGGCCGGGGTTCCGGCACCCATGGGATAATGCTCCGCACGCTTCAATCGCGGATAGATCACGAACATTTCGTCTCCGTGCCGCAAGGCGATGGTTTGGGCGGGCTGCCCGAGTTCCCAACGGAAATCGTCCGGCATGGCAAACGAGAGGTGGCCTTTGGCGACGAGCGGCTGGGTCAAGGTTTTCAGCGCGCGGGTCTGGACAAAATCCGCGGACCAGGTGTGAACGCCGGCCTGTGCGGCGAACCACGCGTCCAAAACGGAATTGGTTTCACCGGCGCCGGCGCAATGCAGCGCTGAAAAGACAGCGAGCGCAAAAAAGAATTGTCGGAGCATTTTCATTTCGGTTTTTCCTCCGGCCAGACCGGGACGAAGTGAAACCATTGCGTGGCATGCTGCCGGATGGCCGGCTCGAACGCACGCAGGATTTCTTGTGTCAACGCGATGCGCGCCTGGCGGTTGCCGATCGTGGCGCGGTCATAGGGAATTTCCGGCAATATCTGCGCGCGATAACCGTCCGCTTCGCGCACGATAAACGTCGGCACGATGGCGCAACCCGAAGCGCGCGCCAGTTCAGCAGCGGCAATCGAGGCAGAAAACTTTTTGCCGAACAATTCCACGGTCACCCCCGTCGGCGCGGGCGGCCGGTCCACGAGCAGCGCGACGGTAGCGCCCTGCTGCAAGCGCTTGATGATCTCGATGAAGGCGAACGCATCCTCGCCGACGACGAGCGTTTCGACACCCCAGCGCTCCCGCGACGCCTGGCGCATCGCGGTCAGGCGCGGGTCGGGTTCGGCCTGTGTGAGCACGAGCAATTTGCAGCCGTGCCGCGTCATGAACGCGCCGCCGAGTTCCCAGTTGCCAAGATGCGGCGTCACGAACAGGACACCACGACCGCGCGCCTCTGCCGCGGCGAAAATCTCCCAGCCGTTCCAGTCCACGAACCAGTTGGCGACGGCCACGCCTCCTTCGTAAGACCACAAGTCCGCGAGCTTGAGGGAGAACTGTAAGAACAACTGTCGCGCGCCTTCGGCGGCCCGTTTGCGGTCGCCGTCAAAAACCGGCATCAGATTTTGGATGACGATTTCGCGGCGATGCGCGGCAAGCCTCCAGTAAATCGCGCCTGAAAGTTTTGCGAGCGCGCGCAAAAACGACTTTGGAAAGATGCGCGTCAACGTCAGGCCGATTTGCCATAGGCGCGCGCCATAAAGTTGCGGTGGCGCGAAACTTTTAGCCCCCGGCGACTTGATATTCTGGTTTTGCAGAAAGTATTTCCACCAGACCGGCAGCAGGAAAATGGAAAACAACATATTGCCCGCGATGCCGACGGCGCAGACGCGGCCGAGGCTGGACATGCCGGCGTTGCTCGACAGGCCGAGCGAGCCGAAACCGGCGATGGCCGTGCCGCCGCAGAGCAGCAGCGCGCGCCCGACCGAGCGGTGCGCGAGGCGCAGGTCGCCGCCGAGCCGCCGCAGCGCGAGCTGCATGAAGATGCTGTAATCCACGCCGGTGCCGAGGATCAGCGGCAGCGCCATGAGGTTGAGCAGATTCCATTGCCAGCCGAGGATTTTCATCACCGCGAGCAGGCAAAATCCGCTCAACGCCAGAACGCCGAGGCTCAATAAAATTTCCGTGAACCGCCGGAACGCCAGCCAGAGGGAAAGCAAAATGAGGCCGGCCATCGGCAGCAACAGTTTCCAAAGATTGCTTTTGACGGCGGCCAAAACCGTTTTGACCGAGCAGTTCCCAGCCGGAAAGCCAGACGCCGTCCCGTGGCAATTGCAAATCGAGTTGGGCGAATGAAATTGGCGTTGCGTTGGTGGCGGGATAGAGGAAGCCGACGGCGAAAAGGTTTTGCGGTTCGCGCGCCGCCACTTTTTCAAAAATCCACGAGCAGAGCGGATTCGTCGGCCAGAAAACATTGGTGGTGGCGGCGGCGCGCTGCCACGTCCCAAGAATGCCCTTGGCCAGGCCGAGGGCGTTTTCAGAAAAACCGGCGTTAGTCGCGGCGGCGCGCATGGAGTCGAGTTCGGCGGCTAGTCTGGCGGGCGTTTGCGCGGTTAGCGGATTGGAATTCCGGACGCGGCCAGAGGGAGTTTGGCAGCGTGAAACCGGAAAGCGTCTGATTGGAAACCGCGGCATTGAGCGCTGGCAGAACGGCATCGAGCCTTCGCGCGACTTCACTTTCGTCGCTGCCGGAAATGACCAGCCAGAGCGGTTCGCGCTTTTGACCGAGATTGGTTTTATCGCTTCGAGCGTCGCGGTGGCCTGGCTGTTGCGCGGTTGCAAGGCATTCGCGCTCGCGTCCATTTTCGGCAGGCCGGAGAACAAAATTGCGGCGCAGAACAAAATCAAAAGTGCCGTGACCGCGAAGACGATTTTTGAGTGAGCTGCAAAACGCAGCACAGGCGGCTCGCCGGCGTTTTGCAAAACAGTTTTCGCAGGCAGGACGCCTGCGCTACTCTGCCGCGGCCGCATCCGGTCTGGAAACAACGGCGGCAGGAACGCAAAAATCATCACACAGGCCGAGAGCGCGACGCCGATGCCGACGAGCGAGCCGAGTTGCGCCAGGCCGGGCAGGCCGCCGAAGTTCAAAACGAGAAATGCCGAGATGGTGGTGACCGCCGCCCAAAAAATCGCGGGCGCGATGGCGCGGCGCACTTGGGGAATGGTCAAATCCGGGTGCGCGAGCGCCTCCTGATAATGCACGACGGCGTAATCCACCGCGAGGCCGAGCAGGATGGCCGCGAAGCCCATGCTGATGACGTTGATCGCGCCGAAAATCAATCCGCCGAGCGCGAGCGTCGCGGCCAGAATCAGCGCCAGCAACGTCAGCAGCCAAAGCATCGGCTTGATGCGGCGGTGGGCGAGCCAAAATAAAATCGCGATGATGACGGACGTGCCGCCGACGGACAGCATGATGTCGTGTTTCATGCTGCCGGAAATTTCGGCGACGAACGCGGGCCGGCCGGTGTAACCGATTTTTACTTCATCCGCGCAGGCACCGCGGCAATGACGTTTTGCTTCACGGCATTGAACCAGTCGGTGCATTCGCGGTAGCCGTTCAAGTCGCCACGCGCCTTGACGAAAATGATACGGAACGTGCCGTCGGCGGAGGCGAACAATTCCTGTCCCTGCCCAAAACCGGAACGCGGCCCGGCGACGTTGTCAGGCAGGCGCGTCAGGCCGAACGGGTCGTAACTCAATTGTGCGATTTCGTTTGGCGAAAGCGTGGTGGCGAGTTGATCGCGCGTGGCAGCAAGGACACTTGGCAAGATTCGTTTCAGAAAGCTGCGCGGCGAGGCTGGCGAATTCTTCCGGCGGCTGGTTGAGCCAAAGATAGGCGATGAGTTCGGCGGTTTGATCGGGATGTTCGAGCCACGGCGGCTGCCATGTGGCATCGGCGACAAGGTTGGTTGCGCGCTGCAGATTTTCAGCGATGGATTTGCGCGGCCTGTTCGGCGGCTTCGCGGGTCGGCGCCTTGACGGTGACGATGAGTTCGCGCGCATTGGCGAAATGTTGCTGGTAAAGTTTCAGGCCTTGAACGGCGGGAACATTCGCGGGCAGCAGGTCGAGGACCTCGACGTCAAAATGCAAGCGCGCGAGTCCGGCGACGATCGGGATGAGCAGCAGAAGCCACCACCAGCGAAACCAGCGATGTTCATGGGAAGAATTCACCCTCCAGGGATTCGCCGGTGTGCGGATTTTCCAGAAGCCACGAATTGGTTTCAACGCGGGTGAACTGCCAGTTCGCGCCGGTTTTGGCATCGAGGAGGGCTGGCGCCAGTTGAAACCATGCGAAACGATTTGGAGGCGTGCCATGCCCGTGCCATGAATACTTGTCCGCGCCGAATTCAATCTGCCATTGATCACCGGAAACCCGGGCCGTCGCCAGTGGAAATGGAATTTTTGAAAATTGGACAAAGAAATTTCCATTGGCATTGGTTGCCAATAACAGGTCGCCGGCGAGTTCAGCCCGGTTGGATGAAGGTTTCCAGACAGCCTGGCCCTGTTGGACGCTCCAGCCGGACGCGGAAAAATCCGCGGGCGGCGGCGCAGGCGCGGTGCGACAGCCAGCAGCAAGAACTGCAAGCAGAAGAGCCAAAGACAGGCCGTGCAGCTTCATGCGGAGGGCGTGGATGAGGAAGGTTTTTTGGTCACGATGACGATGGGCCGAAAATTGATGCGCGGTGAAAACGGCCAGCGTGCCTGGATTTTGACCAACAGGAAGAACAGTTCCATCCGCCAGCGAAGCGCCCAGCTTCCCTCCACCTCACCGGCGAGCACGCCGATGACGGCGGAAAAAAGATTCCAGCGTTCGGTCGGGCGCAGGAAAAGTTCCATGAACGGCGTTGTGTAATAATTCTCCACCATGCGCCAGTAAAACATCAGGCCCTTCCGGACGCGCTTCTCGTAACTGGCAAACGCCCGGCGATCGGGCCTGCCTTGCGACAAAGATTTCTGGACGACTTCGGCGGCGAGTTTTCCCGACCACATGGCGAGAAAAACCCCTGCGGAGAAAATCGGATCCATGAACCCTGCGGCGTCGCCCACGCGCAGGAGGCGGTCTCCCGTGAGGCGACTGTTGTAATAGCTGAAATCGCTCGTGGTTCGCGTTTCATTCACCCGCTTTGCGTTCATCATGCGATCTTTCACGGCGGAACTGGACTCGACCCAGCGGTCAAAGATTTCCTGCGGCGTGCCTTTTTCCTGCGCGAACTCGTCCTTGTCAAACACCAGTCCCACGCTTGTTTTCTCGGCGGAGATGGGGATGATCCAAAACCATTTGTTCGGGAGGCGGACGATGATGATGTCGTTGTTGGCCTCACCAGGCTCGCGGAGCACACCGGTGAAGTGGCCGAAGACCGCGAGCTTCTTGTGCCGGGGATGGCTGATGCGCAGTCCTTCCTGGTTGCCGGTAAAATTGCCGCGACCACTGGCGTCAATCAGGTAGGACGCGCGAAAATCATGGATTTTTCCGTCAGGATCAGATGCCTCGACACTGACGCCATCCGCGTCCGTGGCAAATTTCGAGACGGACCAGCCTTCGCGGATGTCGGCGCCGCTGGCGCGGGCGTGTTTGAGGAGGATGTGATCGAAGATAGACCGTTCCACCTGGATGGCTTCCGGCTCACGATTGTATTTGCCCGCGCGGAATGGGAACCGGGTGCCGAGCGTGCCGTTGCTCAAATCGAACCGCGCCCCGAATTTTCGCGGGAAACCCGCCGCCTGCAAGGCTGGCAGCACGCCCATCTCGCGGAAAATGGCCATGTTGCAAGGCAGGAGGGATTCGCCGATGTGGAAACGCGGGAAAACCTCCTTTTCCAGCACCAGCACGCGTTTGCCCGCACGCGCCAGAAATGTGGCGGCGCAGCTGCCGCCGGGCCCACAACCGATTATCAGCGCGTCAAAAGAGTCCCGATTCACGGCTGACAAGTGTGATGATATGAGACACGATTTTCACGAATAAACACGAATTATTTTCAGCCGGATAAGGCGTTTTTAACCACTGATGAACACGGATAGACACGGATCTGTTAACCACGAAACTGGCTTCCCAAGCCTCCACAATATGGAGTCCCCAATCTGAATATTCGCTAACGCGAACTGTGGTCACGAAAAACACGAAATGGATTTGCCGCAAAAGAACACAGAGAACGCAAAAGTTTTTAACCGCTAATTGACGCTAATGAACGCCAATCTTCTGAGCTGGCGAGCCAGCCTGTGAGGAACATCTGGATTGCAATTCGGCGACGGCGGCTTGCAAATCTGTGATTGACCCATTCATGTTGCCTAACTGACCTGTTTCCAGTGGATTTGCAAACATGCGGATGGCTTTTCACGCCCAACCCCCACCCTGCCAAGCCGACAGCGGGCGGTTTGATGCAGGCCACCGCCACGGTGATAGAGCAAATGAACGGGCTGTCGTCCGAAATGGCCGCTGCGATCAAAAGAAATGGCATCAACGCCAGGGAAACGGCCAGCCTGCGTTCGCGTTGGGAGAAGTTGAAGGGCGACATGGAGGGGTTTGTGCTGCGCTGCGAAACCGGCGGATTCAAAAAGCTGCCCTCCGTGCCGGTGCTATGGACACTGGGCTGGTGGCTGGCCACCGGCGACCTGCCGGAACTGTCGGATGTTTGCAGTTGAGCCGAAACCAACCACGGACTGACTCGGATTTACTTTCCGGCAGGTGCAAACGTCGCGCAGGTGTTTGGCCATGACGCCGCAGGCCGTGGGCGAAATATCAATGCCAATCCCAGCGAGCGGATATTCAAGGGAACACGAATGATACTGATTGCATTTAGATATTTGGATTTTACCGGAACGAATTTATATTTAGCGCACTGATGGCCAAACGATCCGGCAAAATGATTCTGCATTGGTTGTTCCAAATTGGCATTGTGTTCAAGGGCCTGGACGGGCTGGCAGAATTGATTGGCGGATTTCTCTTTGTATTCTTTAGCCAGGATGACATATCGGATTTTGTCGATCACATCACGCGCAGCGTGTTGCAATATGACCCGGATAATTGGATCGCCAGTTCATTGCGCCATGCTTTTGATCACCTTTCCACCGGCAACAAAATTCTCGTGGCGATATATCTGCTCGGTCATGGTGCCGTCAAATTGTTGATGGTCGTGGGACTGCTGCGCGAGAAACGCTGGGTTTTTCCTGTGGCGTGCGTGCTGCTGCTGGCATTCATCGGTTTTCTGATTTATCGCATGTTCGGGCATTTTTCCATCGGCTTGATGATATTCACGGTGCTGGATGCGATAATTGTTGCGCTGGTATGGAATGAATACCGATCGCTGAAGAAAAACCCACCACGCGCGCGCGATTGACTCCAACCCGCACCAACTTCTTTGCGATGCGCTCGTCGAGGATTGTCGCCGCAATAGACGACGCGGGTGTCGAGGAGGGAGGAGGAACGTAGGACAGGCATCTTGCCTGTCTCGCTCATTTTTGATTTTGGAGACAGGCTGGAAGCCTGTCCTACGCTGGCAGCGGGTTTCTTTGCCATGCGGCGAATGTGTGCCGGAAAGAAGGCAGCGTCAAAATCAAATTGGGAGATTGGAGATGGCAGATGGAAGTTGGGAAAATCCGGCAGCGTCAATAGACACGAATTGTTTTCAGCCGGATGAAGCATTTTTTCAGTGGCGGCGGGAAGCACGAACCATGAGAAAGGCCGGAAGCCAGATGTCACGGATGCGGATTGGAGCTTTTTGGCTGTGTTGTAGCTGTTTTTCCCTTCTGTCCGACGCCGGTCTTGGTCGCAGGCGGTTTGGAAACCGTGGCTTGTTTGGTTCGATACGTTCTTACATGTCGAATGTAATGCCGGTGGGTCGGCGCATATCGAGGACTGGCATAGACGGGATACGAATCGGCTGAATCATCCAATGTTGGCTCTTGATTCAACGCCATTTGTTTTTGTTGCGCGAGCCAGCCGGCTTGTGCCGCAACGACTGACTGCTGCCATTGGGCGCGTCTTTGCTTGTCCAATTCGTCGGCGGCAGCGGTTTTGGCCGGGTCGTAACCAAAACGAGCCTGCAGGTCTTCCGGCAAATCCTCCAGCCGGACAACTCCCCCGCTGGCTCCGCCGTTTTTTTCCCAAACCAGACTGACGCCGTCATTGGTGCGCACGACTTCAGCATCGGAAATCAGCAGCCCGGATTTATTCGTGAACGTGATGGCCGGCCTCGATGCGGGCAATGCCTGTGTCAAACCGCCGGCAGCGGTGCCGCTGGCTGACGGGGCGGCGGTCAGCGAGTGGTCAAAACAGAACGCCAGACAGAGAATCGGCAGATGAAACCGGGTCATCACAATTTAGAAGCCGTGATTTTTCATCTAATGCATCAATACGCCCGTTTCAGGATTGTGTCCAGAATTATCCGGCCATTGGCCAGAAGACAGAGACGGAGACCAGACGGGGGATGGGCGAATGGCAAGGCGTCATCTGCGGACCGTACTTACTGCACCGGTTTGCCGGCGAGCATGTCGTTGAGGTCTTTGTAGGCTTCCGCGAACGCATTAATGTTCACCGGGTCGGTTTCGTTGGCGGCGAGTTGCTGGATGAGCTGGATGCGGCTGACAATCAGCGGAACGTCCTGCACGCCGGGGTTCTTCGGGTCGGACAGGCCGTCCTCGTTCAGGTCTTCAATCAAATCCTTGCGTTCTTCCGGTGGCAGGCTGGAGTCGTGGATGGCGTCCGTCCAGTATTGGGTGGCGTCAGGGTCCGCGCCCACATAGCTCAAGGCGGTGCGCGCCATAGGATCCTGGACGACGTAGCCGTTGATGGTCAATGGCTGGCTGGCGTCCGGCGTTTGCACGGCCAGGGACGAAATCTTTTGAGGTTTTGTATCTGTGGGAACGGCGGTCTTTGGCATTTGCACAACCGGCATGGGCACGGTGGTGGGCACGGTGACAGATGGCGTGTGTTGAACAACCGACGGAACCGTGGTTATCAACGGAGGATTGGCGGGTGCAGGTTGCGTTCTGCGGTTTAGGATGACAAGGCTGGCGACAGTTATCCCGATGGCAAAAGCCAGGCTGACAATCAACAAATTTTGCGTTTTCATCGTCGTGTCTCCTATTGACGTTGTGGAATATAGCAATGCATGGTGAAGAGAAAATGAAATTGGGATGAATTTGTTGTCATCTACTGGAAGCAGGCAGACACGAATGTCACGAATTATTTTCAACCGGATAACCACGGATAGACACGGATTGTTAACCACGAAAGACACAAAAGACACGAAACGGATTTGCCACAAAAGAGCACAAAAGTTTTTTAACCGCTAATTGACGCTAATAAACGCTAATGGGCGAGGGGCATTCCTAGAGTCAGATTAAATTTTCGTCATGTTTGATTTTGTCTTTGATTCCAAGGAATCGAAGGGGTTAGATTCTTCGCATCAGCCTCGCGGAATGAAACACGCCAACATGCGTCATGCGGGGAAAACTTGTTCAACATGCCACGTCAGATGGAGTGAATTATGTCAAAAATGAATATCGTCGGTCTCAAGAATATCCAAACAGGAATCAGCGCCGGTTGTTTGTTGCTGGCGTTGTCGTTGCAGGCGCAAACCGTGCCGCTCAGGGCGGGTGACCCCATTCCCCTGCCCGGCACATCTGGCGGATATGATTTCATCCGCTGCGACACGGCAGCAAACCGGCTTTTGCTGGGTCATGAGGGCAACAAATCGTTCGATGTGTTTGATATCGCCTCCCAGCAACTGCTGAAGGTGGTTCCCACCAGCACGTCGCAGGACGCGACGACGGATGTGAAGCGCGGCAGTTATTACGTCAGCGGCAACGACCCGGGACGCATGGTGATCGTGGATTCCACCAAGCTGGAGATTTCCGGCGAAGTTCCGATGCCGGCGAACACGGATTTGATCGGGTTCAATCCCATGACGGGGTTGGTGTATGAGTGCAACGACACGGCGGGCGAGGTGTGGGTGGTTGACCCGGTGGCGAAGCAGATTGTCACAACCATCAAGCTGGATGGCAGCGGAGTGGAAGACCTGGCGTTTGACCCGGAATACAAGCATCTGTACCAGGCGGTGAAGGGAACCAATGCCATCGCGGTGATTGACCCGGCCAGCAACACTGTCCTGGACATGTGGCCCTGCGCGCCGGACAAGGGTGTGCATGGCATTGCCATAGTTCCCGAAAGCAACGGCCTGCTGGTGGCGTGCGCGGGCAAGCTGGTGTTGTTCGACCGTTCCACGGGAAAGGTGACGTCGACGGTGGTGACCGGTGGGCGTGTGGACGAGATGACCTACGATCCCGCAATGCATATCGCCTATTGCGCGAGTCGGCAGGGGAAGATTTCCTGCGTAGCGGTCAGGGCCGGCAAGTTGACCGCTCTGGGCGATGTGCCGGATCAAACGGGCACCGGCGACATCACGGTGGACCCGAAGACGCATGCGGTGTGGATTGCCTATCAGAAGGATGGTCAATGCTTCGCGCAGGCATTCACGCTGAACAGAGAGTGAAGATGGAAGAAGGCAAAAGCTGAAACGCTGAAAAACTGAAAGCTGAAATCCTGACCCGCCTTCGTTCAACTTCCGTCTTCGCGGGGCTTCGACGCGACGAGTCGGCGCCGGCAAGAAGCTGATATTTTAAGTAAGAGGGCAAATCAGAGCGGGTTTGTTGTGCCGTAAGGCGGGGGTGTTTCGCGCAGTGTTATTTCTTCCGGTATTGAAGCTCCTGCCGTCTCGAACAACAGACGTTTAATATCCACTTTGGGCGCTCGTTTGGAGACGTTCAGCATCTCCACGCCCACTACGTTGTCCTGGGCGTCGTAATCCAGCACCACGCCGGGCGCAACCTGCTCGGAGTCCACGATCTGCGCGTCATTCAGCCGCAGATACAGCGCGTCAACTTCAGGATCAACCGTCAGTTTCATAATTTTCCTTTCATGCTCCGGTCGAAATGCACCGTGACAATCTTCAGCGGATTCGCCCGCGGGTCGCATACAACACGGAGAACACGATAACCTCTCTCCGCAATCTCCGCCAGCCGGTGTTCCAGCGCCGGATCGTCCTCATCCGGCTCGGTTCGTTGCGGTCGGGTGATCGCCTGTTCCAGCCACGCCGTTTCAATCTTCCGTTCCCGAATCCGAATCAACGCGTGCCCGCTCAATTCGTATTTCACATTGCGCTAAGTGTGCGCCGGAATGGAGAAAGAGGCGAGAATATTTGCGAATGGCGAATTAGGAAGGAAGAATCCGCCTAGTTATAATTTCGGCCTCCATTTTGTAATCGGTTCGCGCTTGCCAAGCGCCTCGGGCTTTTTCAAAGTCTTGGGCATGCAATCCTACGAACTCCTGCGCGAAGTTTTCAAGACGAAGTCAACGAAACAGGTTTCCGATGACATCGGGGTTTCGTCCTCGGTTCTATATAAATGGGCCGAGCCGCCCGAACACGCCTCCGGCAGCGGCGTGGGCAATCCCCTCGACCGCGTGGAGGCGCTGCTCGAAAAGCACCGGCGACCCGCGCATCGCCCAATGGGTCTGCCAGCGCGCCAACGGATTTTTCATCCCCAATCCCAAGAGTGTCCCGCATCCGCATTATCTGATCCCCGCCACCAACCAGATTGTGCAGGAATTCGCCGACCTGCTCGCGGTCATCGCCAAGGCCGCGCATGACAGCGAAGTCAACTCGTCCGAGGCGAAACAAATCCGGGCACGATGGGAGCAACTAAAATCTGTCACGGAAGGTTTCGTGGCGGGTTGCGAACAGGGGGATTTTGATCATATCCGCAATCACGCAGCCCGGCGCGCGGCGGCGATACCCGTGTCGCAACAGGTGAGAGCGTGAAAGCAAAAGCTGAAATTCTGAAACACTGAAACGCTGAAAGCAGCGGGGAAAAGTAGAAATTGGGAAAGCAGAAATCAGATTCATCCCCTGCCGTTTGCGTGAAGATTCGAGTTGTTTCAGCGCCAGAGATTTTATTTTTATTGATTAGATGTGATGGGCTGTTGTACTGAAAGGGCTTCATGGAACTCAGCCGGATTGAAATTTTCCCAATCAAATCCCTGGACGGTGTGCTGGTTGAGGAGGCCCGCATCACGGCGGGCGGTATTCTCGAAAACGACCGCATTTACGCAATCCTGGATGTTGACGGTCGTTATGTGAACGGCAAGCGCGTGCCGCGTGTCCACCAGTTGCGCTGTGCGTTTGACCGACACATCAAGGAAGTCCGCTTCTGGCAGGAAGGCGGCGAGGCAGCACCGGCACAATTTCCATTGGATATATGCGCCCCCATCAACCGCTGGCTGGGGGATTATTTTGGGTTCGTCGTCACTTTGCAGCGCGAGCCGGACAAGGGATTTCCGGATGATCGCACGGCTTTCGGTCCGACAATAGCCAGCGAGGCCAGCCTTCGGACGGTTCAGTCGTGGTATCCCGAGCTGTCCCTGGAAAGCGTGCGCCGCCGCTTTCGCACCAATCTGGAACTCACCGGCGGCGAGCCGTTCTGCGAGGACAGGTTGTATGGCGCGCCCGGCGAACTCAAACCGTTTAAGATCGGGTTGGTGCGGTTCATCGGCCACAATCCCTGTCAGCGTTGCGTGGTGCCCACACGGGACCCCGACAGCGGGGCGGCAGTCCAGGATTTTCAAAAGAAGTTCATGCAGCTTCGCAAGGAACATCTGCCTGCATGGGCGAATGCGGAACGGTTCAATCATTTCTACCGGTTTGCTGTGAACACTTCCATCGAATCCACCGAGGCTGGAAAACGGGTGCGGACGGGTGATGCACTCGCCGTTTAGATTTAATGAGATTATGCCTTTGAAGGAAGGATCAAGGAGATACTGATATTTCCTACCTCTCCTCGCTAGTCACGAACCCCTCACCCCCAGCCCTCTCCCCATCGGATGGGGAGAGGGAGTTTTTGTTGGGGCAATTTTCCCGGGGTGGCGCACTGGCGTGCTTACCCCGGGCTATTTTCATGCCGCCCTTTCAGGGCTGCCAGTGGGAGACGGCCTGAGGGGACGCTCTCCGCACCCGGTGCTTGGTAGGCGGTTCAGTTTTTGCCGTGCTGTATAAATTGCAACAGGCAAAATGTTGTTTCTTCTCCGGCTCTGGCGACATCAAAAAAAGAAATACTGATATATCAACGAATTTTCACGCGAAGCATTAGAAAAGTAGAAAGTTGGCATTTCCGATGCTTGCCAATCGAGTTGACTGTGTGACAACAAGGTTGCCTGAAGGAAAACATGACAGCAATGACTGAACAAATTGAGTCCCAGCTCTCCTCCTTTGGCGCGCGTCTCCGGGAGTTGCGCCGGCAGCGCGGCTGGACATTACAGGAACTGGCCTGCAGGGGCGGTTTTTCGAAGGCATTCCTGTCGCGGCTTGAATCCGGGGACCGACAGGCTTCGATTGCCGCCGTGCTGACGCTGGCACGGATATTTGGCGTTTCCCTGTCGTCGCTGTTTGAATCTCCACTTGCCACCGAACCGTGCGTGATTGTGCGGGGCGCAGACGCAGTCGAGCGGAGCATCAATGGACTCAAATATGCAACGCTTTCCAATGCAGGCCGGTTTTTCAATCTGCAGCCGATCAAAGTGACCGTTCCCATATCGCGCAAGGGTAATGAGCATTACCATCATGAAGGTGAGGAATGGGTTTATGTGCTGTCCGGCCAGTTGACGCTGTCGCTGGCGGGGAAGGCTTACGAGCTTGCGCCGGGGGACGCCGCACATTTCGATTCGCGTCTGCCGCATCGCCTGATCGCGAGGGGACGAACAGACGCGGAGGTGCTGGTGGTGGCTTCGCCGGTCGCCAATTCCGGCCAGACGACGCTTCCGTCAGCCAGCCAGCACCGGGCGATACCGACCATCCGGCTGCTGGATTTTCAGCGGCAAAATGAAACCAGCCTGGCCAAACCGCGCCAGACGAAAATGATTTTTCCAAAAACAAAACAAAAACCAAAAAGTAGAAAGGCCACGTCATGAACAAACTACGCCCGAATTGTCTAAACTTCATCGAACTGCTGGCGCAAAACATCGCGCTCATTTCGCCGACCATGACGGCGGCGCTGATTGTGCCGCTGATGTTTGGCACGACAGGCAACATCAGCTGGCTGTCCTATGCCGTGGGCACGGTCATGCTGCTGTTTGTCGCGTTCAATCTGAACCAATTCGCCAAGCGCACCACCAATTCCGGCTCGATGTACAGCTACGCCTCCTCCGGGCTGGGCTTTGCCGGCGGCGCGCTATGCGGCTGGTGCCTGGTATGGGCGTATTTGTTCATCGGACTGGCGGGGACCACCGGCTTCACCATTTTCGCCACCAAATTGCTGGCCATGATTCACATTTCCGCGCCATCCGTCCTTTTGTTTGCCGTCTGCATCGGAGCGTGTTTTTTGCTGGCTTATTTTGACATCAAAATTTCGACGCTGGTGATGCTGGGCGCGGAGGCGTTCTCCTGCTTTTTCATCCTGATGCTGTGCATGATTGTTCTTGGGCATCATCATTTCGCCCCGGATACGACGCAGTTCACTTTGAAGGGCGTTTCGCTTTCCACCCTGGGCATGGGCGTGGTGGTGGCGATTTTCAGCCTGGTCGGTTTTGAAAGTTCGACGGCCTTTGGCGAAGAGGCCGTCAACCCGCTCAAGACCATACCCAAGTCCATCATTTGGAGCCTGGTTCTCACGGGAGCGTTCTTCATCTTCGTTTGCTACACCGAAGTGCTGGGCATCCAGGGTTACAAGGACACGCTCGACAAGGTGGATGCCCCGCTCAACGTGCTTTCGGGAATGTATGGCGTGCCGTTGCTTTCGCCGATGCTTTCGGCGGGCGCGATGTTCAGCTTCTTTGCGCTGGCGCTTTCGTGCATGAACGCCGGCGGGCGGATGATGTTCGCGATGGGGCGCCATGACTTTTTCCCCCAGTCCACCAGCACCGCGCACGCAAAACACGCCACGCCGCACATTGCGCTGGCGAGTGATGGCCGTCGTCATGTTCGCGGTCGTGACCCTGTCCAAGTTCGCCTTCGGCTGGGAGGTACTGGACGAATTCAACAATGCCGGCACGATGGGCGCGTTTGGATTTCTTGGCGCTTACTTTCTGGTTTCGCTTGCCGCTCCCGCGTTCCTGAAAAAGCGCGGCGAACTCAAGGGGAAGGATATTGGAATGTGCGTGGCGGCCGTGGCGTTGATGATCATTCCGGCGGTGGGCATGTTTGTTCCGTTGCCCGATCCGCCCGTGCGCTATTTCCCCTACGTATTTCGGCGCGTATCTTTTTTTCGGATTTGTCCGCGTGATGGCAGATGCAGGAACAAAAGCCGCATCGTGTCAAGGAAATCGGGGAAGAAGTCAAAAAACTTCACGCGGCCACTGCCTGACGCCATGGGTGCAAAGCAAATTGGCTCTGTCGCCTCGCTCCATCGTTATCCGGTCAAATCCATGATGGGCGAGGAACTGAACGCGACGCGGGTCGGAACAAAAGGTTTTCAAGGCGACCGTGTCTTTGCGCTGGCCGACGCAGAAACCGGGAAAATTGCCAGCGCAAAGAATCCGTCCAAATGGCCGGCGCTCTTCAACTTTCGCGCCGCGTTCACCGAACCGTTGAACGGCGATTCCCTGCCACCCGTCCGCATCACATTCCCGGATGGCAGCACGCTTACGACTGAAGACAAAGCCATTGCCGAGCGATTATCGTCGAGTCTGGGAAAGCCGGTTCATTTTTTAAAAAGCGCCCCTGCCGCGGGCACGCTGGAAGAGTATTGGGCGGACATAGAGGGGTTGGCGCGCCGCGATGTCGTCACGGATGAGGCCATGCCTGCGGAAACGTTTTTTGACCTGGGCATGATTCATCTGCTCACCACGGCAACACTCGACAGTTTCCGGGGACTTTATCCCGATGGCCGTTTTGAGCCGCGCCGGTTTCGGCCCAACCTGGTGATCCAAACCGCACCCGAATTCAAAGGGTTTCCCGAAAATGACTGGGACGAAAAAATCCTCGCCATCGGCGGCGAAGTAAAAATAAAAATCACCGGGCCTTGCGGCCGCTGTGTCATGACCACGATGCCGCAGGGCGATCTGCCCAAGGACACCGGCATATTGAAAACCGCGGCGCGCCACAATCAAGCGCGTGTGGGCGCCTATGCCTCGGTGCTGCAAGGCGGAGTCATCCGGGCGGGTGATCCTGTTCAACTGCAATGAACCGGTGATAGCGTCTCAAGTCCTGCTTTTGACATCCCACGCGTCGCGGAGGCCGTCGCCGAGAAAGTTCAGCGCCAGCAGCGTCGTCACCAGCACACCGCCCGGAAAAGCAATCAGCCACCAGTAGATGCGGATGGGATTGATATTGGAGACGCCCTCGGAGATGAGCGTGCCCCAACTGGCCATTGGCGCCTGCACGCCCAAGCCGAGATAGCTCAAAAAGGATTCGTAAAGGATGATGGCCGGCATCGTCAGCGCGAGGTAGGTGATGACGACGCCGAAGATGTTCGGGATGATGTGCCGCGCCAGAATCCAATGCGGCTTTGCGCCCAGCGCGCGGCTGGCCTCGACAAAGGCGCGTGTCCTTAACGAAAGGACTTGCCCGCGAACAATCCGCGCCATCGTCAGCCACGAGACCGCGCCTAGGCCGACGAACAGCAGTGTCACGCGCAGTCCGCCCTCCAGCGCCGGTGAATTTTGGATGAAATGCGATTGCTTGAGCAGTTCGCCCAGCGTGGTTATCAGCACGATGACGAAGATGATGGAGGGCAGCGAGTAAAGCACATCCACGATGCGCATCAGAACACTGTCCACCCGCCCTCCGACATAACCGGCAATCGCACCCCACAAAACGCCGATAACGAGGCTTACGCCCGCGCCGACAACGCCGACGAGCAAAGAGATTTGCGCGCCAAACAGGACACGGGAGAACAGGTCGCGCCCATGCAGGTCTGTGCCGAACCAGTGTTGCGCATCGGGTGGCGCGAATTGGGCATCGGACAACTGGTCGGGATTGTGTAATTGGGCGAACGACGCGCTGGATATTTTCAAGAGTACCGGCCAGGCGAGGATGACCGCCAGCAGCAACACCAGATACCACGCGCTCAAGACGGCGGGGCGGTTCTTTTGGAACCGCTGCAAAGCGAGTTGTCGAGGGTTGAGAGGTGAGGCCGAAGTGCCTGTGCCCTGGCCGTCAACTTTCAACTTCGAACTCTCAACTTTTTCGTCATTCATATTTCACGCGCGGGTCGAGCAAAGTGTAGGCGAAGTCCACGACCAGGTTCATGGCGATGAGCAGCATCGCATAAAGCAGCGAGAGGCCGACGACGACGGTGTAATCGCGGTTGAGCGAGCCGTTGATGAGGAAGACGCCGATGCCGGGGATCTGGAAAATGTTTTCAATGATGAACGAGCCGGTGAGCAGATCGGCGAGCATCGGGCCGGAATAGGAAACGACGGGCAGAATGGCGATGCGGACGGCGTGCTTGAGCAGAAGCATTTTTTCACCAAGCCCCTTGGCCCGGGCGGAGGTGACAAATTCGGATTGCATCGCGTTCAGCATTCCCTCGCGAAACAGGCGCGCGATTTTCCCGGCGAAATACAATCCGAGCGCGATGGGCGGCAAAATCATGTGCCAAGGCGATTCCCAAAGCGCGACCGGCAGCAGGCGCATTTTGATTGAAAAGGTCAGGATTAAAACCGGTGCGACCACGAAAGCCGGCACGCACACGGCCAGGATGGCCAGAAAGCTTCCGACAAAATCCTCCCAGCGTCCGCGCCGGGCGGCCGTAAGAAAACCGACCGGCAAGCCGGCTGCCATGGCGAAGCAAAACGCCAATCCTCCCAGTGTAATTGAAACCGGCAGGCCTTGCGCGATGATGTCGTTGACGGTGTGGTTGCGGTATTTGAGCGAGACGCCAAAATCGCCGTGCGCCAGATCGCCAAGGTAACGGCCATATTGTTTCCAGACCGGTTCGTCGAGGTGGTATTTCGCCTTCAAATTCCGTTCGATTTCCGGCGAGGCGGGCACGCGTTCGCGGTCAAACGGGCCGCCGGGCGCGAGATGGACGAGCGCAAAGGCAAGCGCGCTGATGACGAGCAGCAGCGGCACGGCGAAGAGGATGCGCTTGAGAAAATACATCTTAATCTTTCACCTTGCGAATCGCCTGCAATGGATGGTCGTCCAAAATGTTCTGGTAAATGCCCACGATGTTGGTGTGGTAATAATTGATGCCCGAGTAAATATAAAGCGGGACGATCGGCAATTCGTCGCGCACCATGATGGTCTCGGCCTGCTGGAAAAGTTTTTCGCGCTGCTTCAAATCCGTCTGTTGATTGGCCTGGTCAACGAGCGCGTCATAGCGGGCATTTTTCCAGCCGGTGCGGTTGTTGCCGCTGTCTCCGACGAATATGTCCAGGAAAGTATTCGCGTCGTCATAATCGCCAATCCAGTCGCCGCGCGCCAAGTCGTAGTCGAGATGCGAGGTCGAACTCAAATAGACCTTCCACTCGACCTGATGCAACTCGATGTTGATGCCGAGCGTGTCGTGCCACATCTGCTGTAATTCAATGGCGATATCCTCGTGAATTTTTGCCCCGCCGCCGGCGGGGGCGTTGAACATATATTCGACACGGGGAAAACCCCTGCCTTCGGGGTAGCCGGCATCGGCCAGCAGTTTCTTCGCCTGCGCAGGATTATAATCGAGACCTTCGGGCGAAGTGTAATTTGCCGTGCCGTCGGGCACGAGATGTGAAATCGGCCGTTCGCCACCCTTGGTGATTTTTTTCACAATGCGTTCCCTGTCAACCGCCAGTGCCAGCGCCTTGCGGACGCGCGGATCATCGAATGGTTTGCGCGTGACGTTGATATTGACGAAATAAGTGGCGAGATAATTGAATGGATGGACATCGGGCCGGTGAATCAGCACGTCCAGCAATTCCGACGGCACGACTTCCTTGTCCCAGATGACATCCACGGCGCCCTGCTCATACAGATTGAACGCCGTGCTGGGCGAGCCGATCGGCAGGATGTCAATGATATCCGATTGCGTGTTCGCGGCGTCCCAATAGAGCGGATTCTTTTTCAGGCGAACCTTGTCGTTGAGCCGCCAATAAACAAGATCGTAAGGCCCGCTGCTTGGCAACGGCCTGGCCATCATCCAGCGGTCGCCGTATTTTTCAATCGTCCGGCGCGGCACAACGTAAGTCACCGGCAGTGTGCAGACGTCGAGGAAAAATGCCGTGGGATTATTCAATTCCACGCGAACGGTGAACGGATCCAGCGCGTGAATGCCGACGAGCGAGGCATCTTTGATTTTCCCGGCGTTGAAATCTTCCGCGTCTCTTATATAAAAAAGCTGCCCGGCATAATCACTGGCCGTCGCCGGGTCCAATGCGCGGATCCAGGAATAGACCACGTCGTCTGCGCGAATCGGTTCGCCGGTGGACCAGACGAGATTTGTGCGGAGATGAAACGTATAGGTTTTTCCATCGGACGAAATCTCCCAGCGTTCAGCCAGGCCGGGAATCGGCTGGGCCGTTTTTGGATCAAGCCGCGCCAACCCTTCGAACAGGCCAATCGCAATGCGCATTTCGGGAATGCCGGTCAGGAGAGCCGGATCGAGCGTTTCGGGTTCAGCCTGATTGATGATGGTGATGTCGGCGGGCGGTTCGCGCCGGATGCAGCCCGTCGTCAGAAGACAAAAGCCAAGGAAGCAACAAATCGCAACCACTTGCGACGCGCCGCCGTTCCACCATCCGCCTTCCGCCATCTGACCTCTGACCGGGGCGCGTTTCAAAATGACGGCCTAATTCGTCTGCGGCGTTGCAGGCGCGCTGCCGGCCGGGACTGCGGGCAAAACCGATGAATTGCTGAAAGTCGTTGGTGCGCCCGGCATGGGTGTGGCGGGCGGAACGGCAACCGGCATCTGCTGCGATTGTTTTTGTTGCACCGCCTGTTCAAACGCCGGCGCGTTGCTGCTATGGGCGCTCTGCTGCACGAGGCCGAGAATCAGGGCCATCCCGAAAAAAATGCCCGTTCCCCATTTGGTGATCTTTGTCAGGACGTTGCCCGAACCCGCGCCAAACAGCGCGTCCGCCGCTCCGCCGCCAAAGGCAATGCCCGCGCCCGCGTCCTTTTTGGGCAGTTGAACCAGCACCAGCAGGATCAGCAACAGGCAGTTGAGGACCAGCAACACCGTTAAAATTCCAGCGATAAAACTCATGGGCGTATGTTAGATGGAATTCTTGATGATGTCAGCAAAACTTCGCGCCTCCAGCGCCGCGCCGCCGACCAGCGCGCCGTCCACGTCCGGCTGGCCCATCAGCTCCTTGGCGTTGTTCGGCTTCACGCTGCCGCCGTATTGGATGCGCACCTTCTTGGCCGTGGGCGCGTCGAACATCTTGACCAGCACGCCGCGGATGAACGCGTGCGCGTCCTGCGCCTGTTGCGTCGTGGCGGTCTTGCCCGTGCCGATCGCCCAGACCGGCTCGTAGGCGACGATGGTTTCGACCATCTGCTCCTTGGTCAATCCAGCGAGGCTGCCGCGCACCTGCGTTTCCAGAACCTTTTCCATCTGGCCGCCTTCGCGTTCCGCCAGCGTTTCGCCGACGCAGACAATCGGCTTGAGCGACGCGCCGTGGACGGCCTTCGCCTTTTTGGCGATGAGGGCGTCCGATTCCTTTTGATACTGGCGCCGCTCGCTGTGGCCGAGGATGACGTAGCGCACGGAAAATTCCTTGAGCATCCCGGCGCAGATTTCGCCGGTGAACGCGCCGAAATTGTTTTCGCTCATGTTCTGCGCGCCGAGCCGGATGTTCTTGGCTTCCCAAATCGCCTTGGAGACGGATTCCAGCGCGGTGAAGGGCGGGCATACCACGATGTCCACTTCCTTCACGTTCGCGAGTTCAAGTTTGAGGTCGTTGACCAACGCCAGCGCCTCGGCAACCGTCTTGTTCATTTTCCAGTTGCCTGCAATGATGAGTTTTCGTTCTTTATTCATATATTTCTAAAAATTTTAACGCAAAGGCGCCAAGGTTTCAAAGCCGCAAGGCTTTAAAGGCCATTAACCACGCGCCGAATTCCATTTTTCACGTATTGTTCGCCAAAGTTGATGACCAGTCCCAATTTCAATTTTGTCAAACGCAAATAGGTCAGCATCTGCGCTTCAAAAATCGGATTCCATTCGGTCACCGCTTTATTGTCAATCAACACCAACCCGTTCACTTTCAAATCCAGACGAAGCGGAGAAGCAAGCCGTTTGCCTTTATAGACAATCGGCACTTGTAATTGACGCTCAACTTTGATTCCACGCCGCATCAATTCTTCCACCATCGCTTCTTCATACACTGACTCGATCAGCCCCGGCCCGCCCAATTCCCGATGAACTTCAATTGCACTATCAACGATTACTTTACTGATTTCATTTTCATTCATCTTGGCGTCTTTGCCCCCTTGCGCCTTTGCGTTAATTCTTTTCGCTCAACGCCGCCACGCCGGGCAGGACCGCCCCTTCCAGAAATTCCAGGCTCGCGCCGCCGCCGGTGCTCATAAAGGTCACCTTGTCGCCGAGCTTGGCCTTGTTGAGCGCCTTCACGCTGTCGCCGCCGCCGATGATGCTCTTGGCGCCGCTCTTCTGCGTGGCGTCGGCCACGGCCTGCGCGACGGCGTTGGTGCCAGCGGCAAATTGTTTGTTCTCGAACAGACCCATCGGGCCGTTCCACAAAATCGTCTTCGCCGTGGCAACCTCGGCGGAATACGCCTTGACCGTGGCCGGGCCGATGTCGAGGCCGGCGGCGTCATCCGGACAATTCATGTCGGAATTCACGCGGGGATTCTGCCATTCGATGACCGGCTTGCCTTTTTTGTCGAGCTTGTCGGTCTTGAACGGCATGGCGACAACATCATCCACCGGCAGCAGAAATTTCACATTCTTCGCCTTGGCCTTGGCCAGCGCGGAATTCGCCGTGCCAGTCGCGTCGGGTTCCACCAGCGATTTGCCGGTCTTGAAACCTTGCGCGAGCCGGAACGTGTAAGCCATCGCGCCGCCAATCAGGATCGTGTCCGCCTTTTCGAGCAAGCGGTCAATGACCTTGATCTTGTCGGAAACTTTCGCGCCGCCGAGGATCACGACGAACGGGCGCGCCGGTTTTTCCAGTTCGTCACCGAGAAATTTCAATTCAAGCTCCATGAGCAAACCCGCCGCGCATTTGCCGCCGCGCTTGGCGACGAAGCGCGCCACGCCTTCGGTCGAGGCATGGGCGCGATGCGCCGCGCCAAAGGCGTCATTCACATAAACATCGGCGACCTTCGCCAGTTTTTCGGCGAATGCCGGGTCGTTCTTTTCCTCTTCGTTGTAATAGCGGACGTTTTCCAGCAGCACCACATCGCCGTCTTTCATCGCGGCCACGGCCTGCTCGACTTTTTCGCCGATGCAATCGTCCACAAACGCCACCGGTTTGCCGAGCAATTCGGACAACCGCGTCGCGACGGGCTTGAGCGACATGGTCGCGTCGCGCTTGCCCTTGGGACGGCCCAGATGCGCGGTCAGAATCAGTTTGCCGCCCTTTTCAATCAGCAGCTTCAGGGTCGGCAGCGTCGCCACGATGCGCGTGGCGTCGGTGATGACCATCTGCCCGTCTTTTTCCTCCAGCGGCACGTTGTAATCCACGCGCAGAAAGACGCGTTTGCCGCGGACATCCAAATCTCGAACTGTCAGTTTTGCCATACAAAATGTTTCAATTTCTAAAAAATTGGAAGCGACAGGATAATCCAGCCTCAAGACAGAGTAAAGAAAATTTCAGCGTGCTCAAACGTAGAGCGCGGCTTGCAATTCGCGCACGAGCACGCTGACGAACGGATGACGCCGGTCGGGATCGAGCGCGAGGCATTTGAGAATGATCCTTTTCGAGCGCGGCGGGAATGTCAGGATTATGTTCGCGCGGCGGGATGGGGCCGGCCGGTTCAAGCTGGGCGGCGAGGATTTCCGCGGGCGTCTCGCCGGGAAACGGCTTGTGGTTGGTCAGCAATTCGTAGGCGGCGACGCCGTAGGCAAAAATGTCCACGCGCGAATCAATCGGTTTCCCCTGCAATTGCTCCGGCGACATGTAGCCGGGCGTGCCGGGATTGCCGGACATTTTTTTTGGCTTTTCGAGAATCGGCTGCGCGAGGTCAAAATCAATCAACCGCACATTGCCGTTGCCGGTGACGAGGATGTTTTCCGGCTTGAAATCCAGGTGCATGAACCCGCTCTCGTGGACATGGTTCAGGCCCAAGGCCATGTCTATGAGAATTTGCGCCACATTCTCCGTCAGCACCGGATCCTGCCGCGCGAGCAGCAGCTTCAAATTGGATGCCTCGACGTAGTCCATGAGCAGATAGAGCGTGCCATCCAGCTTGCCGTGCTCGACGTAACCGACGATAAACTCGCTTTCGTTGAGTTGGGACAGAACCTCGCATCCGCGCACAAAGCGCCGCCGCGAGCGGAGGTTGAAGCGCAGTTCGGGCTTGAGTTTCCGGAGCGCAAACGGTTTGCCGCGCAAATCTGTGACGAGCCAGATATCCGCCATCCCGCCGCTGTTGATGAGTTCGTGGGGGTAAAAGCGTCCTCCGAAACGCTCCTTCGTGGCTGACCCGTCCGCAGCTTGTGCCTTTGTTCCGTTCGCCATTCTACTTATCTCTTAACACAAAAAATCCGGTGCCGCGAACAAAAGTTTTCCGATGTGGGATTATGCCTTTGACAATTTTCACTTCGCGCCTTGGGCTTCTTTGCAGTCTTTGCGTTAAACATCTGTGTAAATTCGTGCAATTCGTGTCCCTTTTCTGCTTTCAGCATATCAGCGCTTCAGCTTTTATGTTTTGTTCTATTTCAGCTTTCTACTTTCTCAATTTCTGCTTTTTCCCCAGTTACCCTCCGTTCGATGTTCGGCGTTCGATGTTGGATGTTCGATGTTGGATGTTCGATGTTGGATGTTGGATGTTGGATGTTCGATGTTGGATGTTGGATGTTCGGCGTTCGATGTTCGATGTTGGATGTTCAATTTTTCCGCCCCGCCCGTTGTCCTGTGGTCAGTGGTCTTGTAGACCTCGATCTTCCATCTTCCATTTGCACTCCCACCTTCATTGGATGTTCAGCGTTCGATGTTCGATGTTCGGTGTTTCCCGTTCTCCTCAATCTTCGCCATCTTCCTTTCGCTCCTCGCTCCTCGCTCCCCGCTTTATTTCAGATTTCAGAATGTCAGCATTTCAGTGTTTCAGCTTTTTGTGTTCTCTGTGTTCTTTTGCGGCCATTCCCATTTCCCAATTTCTGCTTTCTGTTTTCTGTTTTTCAATCTTCCATCTTCGCCCTTCGTACTTTCCATCAACCATCAGCTATCAACTATCAACCACCTTCGCGCTCCCCGCTCCTTGCGCCTTCCGCTTCTTTGCGCCTTTGCGTTAAAATCCGTGTCCATCTGTGTCCATCCGTGGTTAAAAAATCCGTGAGGAGGCCAATAAACCCGCGGCAATTAGCGCTTGGCTCGCTATGCCGGGAAAAGTATTCTCCGGCCATGCGACCTTTTCGGGCGCTGGTCATTTATATCGCAGTGGTGTTCATCGGCGGCGCGCTGCTCGCGCCTTGGCTTTATCGGCTCGCACAATTGTTTGGGCATCCGTTTCCACAGGCCGTCAACGCCCCTTTCCACCGCTTTCTGGACCGTTCCTTCCTGATTATCGCGCTGGCCGGATTGTGGCCGGTGCTGCGCTCGCTCGGCGCGACTTCATATCGCGACATCGGCCTCGTCCCGCCTTATGGCCAATGGAAAAAGTTTCTCGGCGGATTGCTGCTCGGATTTCTGTCGCTGGCCGTCGTCGCCGGCATCGCCATGTGGTCTGGCGGGCGCAGCGCGGCTCAGGATCTGGCGGCCCACAAAATCGTCGGCGGTCATTTTTGGCGCCATGGTGACGGCGGCCGTTGTCGCAACGCTGGAGGAAATCCTGTTTCGCGGCGGCATTTTTGGCGGATTGCGGCGCGTGCTTTACTGGCCGTTCGCGCTCCTTATCAGCAGCGCGATTTATGCGATTGTGCATTTTCTACAGCACTCGGAACTCACCGGCCATGGTCGTCTGGAGTTCGGGACTTGCCCTGCTTCCGCAAACGTTGGGCGGCTTCGCGAATTTTCATGCGCTTGTGCCGGGATTTTTCAGCCTCACGCTTGCCGGCGTCCTGCTGGGCCTCGCGTATCAGCGCACGGGCAACCTTTATTTTTCCATCGGTCTGCACGCAGGCTGGATTTTCTGCCTTAGAACTTATGGTGCGCTCACCGTCCATGCGCCGGGCGCCGCAATCTGGTTTTGGGGCACAGGCAAAATGACCGACGGCTGGCTCGCCTTCTTTGTCCTCGCCTTCACATTGGCCGTATTCAAAATCCTGCCACTGGACCAGCGGCGTCCGCACTACGCGATCCCCAGCCATTCGTCCTCGTCGTCCTTCTCGTCCTCGTAATCGAAGACGAAGAAGATCCGAGGACGAGGACGAAACAAATCTGTGAAAACAATTGCCCAAAACTGGCTCAACGTCGGCCTCGGATTTCTTTACCCCGAGAACCTGCCAGCTTTGCGGCGAACAACACGCGACGGCGCGGGAGGGCTTCGTCTGCCGATGATTGCTGGACGCAGGTGCGCTTCATCCGCCCGCCGTTTTGCGAACGCTGCGGCCTGCCCTACCCCGGCGACCTGACCACGCCGTTTGAATGCACCAACTGCCGCGAGATGGAACTGCATTTCAGTTCGGCGCGCTCGGCGGTGGTCGCGCGCGGCATCGTGCGGGAGGCGATCCATCGCTACAAATACCAGCGCGCGCTGTGGTTCGAGCCGTTTCTCGCCGACCTGCTCATCCGCGAGGCGAAGCCCGTTTTGCGCGAACAGCACTGGGATTTCATCGTGCCCGTTCCGCTGCACCCGGTGAAACAGCGCGAACGCGAATTCAACCAGGCGGAGCGGCTGGCGATCCATTTGAGCGCGGCCACAGGAATTCCACTGAATAAACGATTACTCCGGCGCGTCATGCCCACGGCGACCCAGACCCTGCTCACGCGCGAGCAACGCGCAAAGAACATGCGCGGCGCGTTTGCGATGACCAACCAATCCGGTTTGGATGGCGAGCGAATCGTTCTGGTGGACGACGTGTTCACGACGGGCGCGACCACCAGCGCCTGCGCGAAGGTGCTGCGGACCGCCGGCGCGGGGGACGTTTGCGTCTGGACAGTTGCGCGCGGGCTTTAAGTTTAATACGATTGAAACATTCATGGATACCACTTCGTTCACGAAGAAATCGCTTGGCAACGACTCGGTCGAGCCGGCGTTGACGCCGCCGCCCGTTGGAAGCCACGCAAACGTCTTTCACCAAGAAGCCGAAGGTGGGCGCTGGCAAAGTCCAAAAAGCGCGACATTCCGGAGGGGCTTTGGACCAAATGCCCGACCTGCGAGGCGATGATTTTCGACAAGGAACTGGACGAAGACCTGAAAGTCTGTCCCAAGTGCAATCATCATTTTCCCATCGGCTCGCGCGAACGCATCCATTCACTCGTCGAGACCTGCACGTTCGAGGAAATGGACGCCGGCATGACGAGCGTGGACGTGCTGCGCTTCAAGGGCGTGTCCACCTACAAGTCGAAGCTGGAAGCCTATCAAAAAAACACCACGCTCAAGGATGCCGTCGTGACCGGCCTGGGCAAAATCGGCCCGCACCGCCTCGCGCTCGGCGTGATGGATTTCGGCTTTCTCGGCGGCTCGATGGGCTCGGTGGTCGGCGAAAAATTGACGCGGCTCATCGAGCGCGCGACGGAAAAGGAAATGCCCGTCATCATCATCTCCACGCAGCGGCGGCGCGCGGATGTATGAAGGCATGTTCAGCCTCATGCAAATGGCCAAGACCTCCGCCGCGCTCGCCTACCACGCGCAACACCGCCTGCCCTTACATCAGCGTGCTAACGCATCCGACGACGGCCGGGGTGATGGCCAGCTACGCGAGCCTGGGCGACCTGATACTGGCCGAACCGGGCGCGATGATCGGCTTTGCCGGCCCGCGCGTCATCAAGGACACCACGCAGGCTGAACTGCCGCCTGATTTTCAAACCGCCGAATTTCTGCTCAACCACGGCCTGATTGACGCCATCGTGCCGCGCAAGGAAATGAAGGAACGGCTGATTGGATATCTGGATTTCTTCACCGCCGGTAAAAAAGCTGCTGCCGCCGCGTCTTAATTTACGGGTAGGGCGTGTCACTCCGTGCGCGCCGTGCTTCGCATTAATTCGTGAAATTCGTGTCCCATTTCAGCTTTCTACTTTCTCAATTTCTGCTTTTCAGCTTTTCGCTCTCCTCAATCTTCCATCTTCAATCTTCGCTTTATTTCAGCATGTCAGCTTTTCAGCGTTTCAGCATTTTCTCCCATTGTCCCGTAGTCCGTGGTCAGTGGTCTCGTTGTCTCATTTCAGCTTTGCCTTCCGTTCGATGTTCGATGTTCGGCGTTGGATGTTCGATGTTTCCGAATTTCAGCCTTTCAGCTTTTGCCTTCTCCCATCTCCCATCTCCCATCTTCAATCTGCTCCCCTCTTTATTTCAGCATGTCAGCATTTCAATTTATACGTTTTGTCTCCTTTCTGCTTTCTACTTTCCCAATTTCTGCTTTTTCCCTGCCGCTTTCAGATTTCAGCATGTCAGCATTTCAATTTATACGTTTTGTCCCATTTCAGCTTTCTACTTTCTCAATTTCTGCTTTTTCCCTGCCGCTTTCAGATTTCAGCATGTCAGAGTTTCAGCGTTTCAGCATTTTCCCCCATTGTCCCGTAGCCCGTGGTCACTAGTCTCGTTGTCTCATTTCAGCTTTGCCTTCCGTTCGATGTTCGATGTTCGGCGTTGGATGTTCGATGTTTATAATTTCAGCATTTGTGCCATTTGCGCCTTTGAGCTCTTCGCGCCTTTGCGTTAAAACCTTCGTGTTAATCCGTGAAATTCGCGGCCCTTTCTGCTCCTCGCTCCCCGCTTCCAGCTTTATTTCAGATTTCAGCATGTCAGCATTTCAATTTATACGTTTTGTCCCATTTCAGCTTTCTACTTTCTCAATTTCTGCTTTTTCCCTGCCGCTTTCAGATTTCAGCATGTCAGAGTTTCAGCGTTTCAGCATTTTCCCCCATTACCGCCGTCCATCATACCACAAATGCGCCTTCTCGCGGCTGCCCAGGGCGCGGCCATTGCTGAAAATCACCTTGCCCAGAAAGCGAAGGTGCTCCCGCATGCTGTAAAGGCGCATCTTGCGCGCGGAAGTCACGAGCGGATGCCGATGCAAAACGACGATTCCCCTGCCCTGCCCGCGCGAGAACCGCTTAAGCCGTTTGCTCAATTCCAATTCCTCCGCCACGAACAGATCATTGCTGAAGCCGCCCACTTTGCGGAACACCGCCGTCTCGACAAAAATGAACGAGCCGGCGAGCAGCTTCAGTGAGCGGCTTGCGCAGTTCCAAAGCCGGGTGATGCAGCCAGCCACGAAATGTCTCTCATCCAGCCGCACCGTAACGCCCCCGGCAAGGCATTTGCCTGATTGGATTTGTTCCGCCACATCCGCGAACAATTCAGCGCTCGGATGCGAATCCGCATCTACAAAGACCAGCCAATCGCCGGTGGCAGCCGCCGCACCACTATTTCGCGCACGGGCAATCTGGTTGATTGGTTCGAAGACCACTGTTGCGCCAGCCGCGCGCGCGATTTCCACTGTCCGGTCAGTGGAATTATTGTCACAGACAATCAGTTCAGTTTCCCATCCGATGCCGGTGAACGCGCCGGCGGCGGATTTAATCTGCGCGAGCGAAGCACCCAGCAGCCGCTCTTCATTGAACGCCGGAACGACGATGGATATTTTCACCGCACGAATGTAACAACGAACGAGCATTCACTCAAACTTCAAACCAGTTTGACCCTCTTGATTTGTTTAAGCGTCTAACAATCCGGGTCAAAGTATTTCGTATGGTTCGTGTGGTTCGCGGTTAAAAATCCGTGTTAATTCGTGAAATTCGTGTCTCATTTCAGTGTTTCAGTTTTTATCCGTGTCTATCTGTGTTAATCCGTGGTTAAACGGTAGCACGATTAGCGTTTATTAGCGTGGATTAGCGGTTAAAAAATCCGTGTCTATGCGCCTTCGCGTTAAATTCTCCGTGTCAATTCGTGTCTCATTTCTGCTTTCTGCTTTCCCAATTTCTGCTTTTCCCCGCCGCTTTCAGTATGTCAACTTTTCAGCTTTCAGCTTTTGATTTTCCACCATCTTCCATCTTCAATCTTCCATCTTCCATCTTCAATCTTCCGATTCGCTGTCCTCCTCCCATCTTCCATTTTTGTCGTGCTTTTTCAGTTAAATGGTTTTAATTGTGGGCATGACCATTTGGATTCTTGCGTTGTTGCTGCTGGGAGCGGGGGCTGGAATGGGGCTTCGGCAAGGGGCGATTCGCGTGGCCATCTCGTTCGTCGGCATCATCATTTCAGCACTGCTGGCCTGGCCGTTCTCCGGCCTTATCCGGCCAGTGCTGCCCCACGTCGGCTTTCACAACCCGGTCACGATCTGGTTGCTGCCGCCGTTTCTGGTTTTCATCATTTTATTGAGCGTGTTCAAGTCCATTGGATTGTTGGCGCATCACAAGGCGGACGTTTATTACAAATACAAGACGGACGACCTCCAGCGGACTTTTGTGGGAGCGCGTGAACAAGCGGATCGGCCTCGGCCTCGGTTTGTTGAACGGGCTGGCTTATTTCGTCCTCATTACATTCGTTATTTACGATTTCAGCTATTGGACAGTGCAGGTGGCGCCATCTGACCAGGAAAAGTTCAGCGTAAGAATGTTGAACCGGATGGGCCATGATTTACAGGACACGGGCGTGATCCGGGCTGCACGGGCGATTGACCCGCTGCCGGAGATCTATTTCAAGACCGCCGACCTTGCGGGTCTGATCTATCAAAACCCGCAGTTGCTGGACCGGCTGTCGGCTTATCCGGCATTCCTTTCGCTGGCCGAACGCGACGACTTCAAACAGCTTGGCCAGAACGCGGATTTTCAGACAGCATGGAAAAATCACTCCACTTTCGGCGAATTATGGAACAACCCGCAGGTCGTAACCATCCGGCAGAACCAGGACACAGTCGGCATGATATGGAACATCGTCTCCACCAATCTGGACGATCTGCAAAGCTATCTACAAACCGGCCAGTCCGCAAAGTTCAGTCAGGAAAAAATCCTGGGCCGCTGGGATTTCAACGCCATGACGTCGTTGACAGCATTGGTTCAGACACGGGCCAATATTCCGAGCAGCGACATGGCGGCGATGCGGGCGTTATGGTCAACGGCCTACGCCAAGACGACGTTCGTTGCCGGCGCAGACGGCCAGGCCTTTCTGAAAACCCTGCCGCAACATTTCAAATCGCAGCCCAACCAGCCTACCACCTATGACACAGCCACATGGCAGGGCCAATGGAAAAAGGACGGGGATGGCTATGATTTAACGCTGGCCAGCAGCGGCGCGAACAACCCCGCCACCGCCACCATTGCCGGCTCCCAACTCACGATCAAGACGGACACCGACACGCTTATTTTTGACCGGGAGTAACAGGCGTGTTGTAAAAAAATGGTCGGGACGGTGAGATTTGAACTCACGACCTCTTGCACCCCAAGCAAGCGCGCTACCAAGCTACGCTACGTCCCGAACCATTGGAGCGAGGAGTCTATCCGGCTTCTACGTGTTTTCAATCACGAAGATTTGTCAGTCGCGCTTCTTCGAAATCGTGTGTGTTGCGTGACCGTAAAATGCTTCGGCACATTCCATCAACGTCTCGGACAGTGTCGGATGGGCGTGAACCGTTAGCGCGATGTCTTCCGCCGTCGCGCCCATTTCCATGGCCAGTGTCGCTTCGGCAATCAATTCGCCCGCGCCCGCGCCCACGATGCCCACGCCCAACACTCGGCCGGATTCGGGATCCATCAACATCTTCGTCATGCCATCCACGCGGTCAAAGGACAATGCGCGCCCGGAAGCCGACCACGGGAATTTGGAAACCTCGAACGTGACGCCTTTTTCCTTCGCCTCCGCCTCCGTCAAGCCGCACCAGGCGAGTTCCGGGTCGGTGAACACAACAGCGGGAATGACACTCTCAAAAACCGTATTTTCTCCGTGAATGTTTTCGACGGCGATACGCGCCTCCTTGTGCGCCTTGTGCGCGAGCAAAATGCCGCCCGCGATGTCGCCGATAGCGTAAATGTGCGGGTCGTCCGTCTGTTGCCGGTCGTTGACCTTGACGAAGCCCTTTTCGTCGAGCGTAACCTTGGTATTTTCGAGGCCGAGATCGGCGCTGTTCGGTACGCGCCCGACGGCTACCAGTACACGGTCGTAAAGTTCCTCGATTTTCTTCCCGTCGAACTCCATCGCCACTTTGATTTGTTTGCCCACCGTCGCCATCTTCACGACTCGCGCCTTGAGCCGGATTTCCTTGAACGCTTTCTTTGCATTCGCAACGACGTAACGCGCCAGATCCGGGTCGGCTCCCGCAAGCACACTGTCGAGCGCCTCAACAAGAACAATCTTGCTGCCAAGCGCGGCATAGACAGTGCCTAGTTCCATGCCGATATAACCGCCGCCGACGACTAGCAGATTTTCTGGAATGTCCTCAACTTCGAGCGCGCCGGTGGAAGTCATGATGCGCGGATTGCCGAGGTCGAACGACTTGGGCATTGCCGCGAGCGAGCCGACGGCGAGGATGGCCTGGTCATATTCGATGAACTGCTGCCCCTGCTCCGTCTCGACGCGCAGTTTTTGCGAGCCTTCAAAATAACCACGTCCCTGAATCACCTGCACGTTGCGCATCTTCGCCAGTGACGCCACGCCGCCACCAAGCTTGTCCAAAATGGTTTCCTTCCAAGCCCGCAGCTTTGCCACGTCCACTGTCGGGTCACTGAAAAGGATGCCGCGGTGCGCCGACTCGCGCGCGTTGACAATCTGATGCGTCGCGTAAAGCAGTGCCTTGGATGGGATGCAGCCACGATTCAAACACACGCCGCCAAGCCGCTTCTCGCGCTCGACCAAGATGACCTTCTTGCCCAAGTCCGCCGCGTAAAACGCTGCCGCATAACCGCCCGGCCCGGAGCCGACGACCACGATCTCTGTTTTGATTGTATCCATGACTTAAAGTTTAACCGCCGCTTCCTTGAAATCCTGCATGCCGTGACCAGCTCCACAATGAACCGTGCCGCCTCGCCGCCGTCAATAACCCGGTGATCGTAGCTCAAGCCCAGCGGCGTCATCATGCGGATGACCACCTTCTCATCGCGCACCACCGGCTTCATTGCGCCGCGGCCAAGGCCGAGGATGGCCACCTCCGGCGTGTTGACGATGGGCGTGAAATGCGCCCCGCCAATCGCGCCCTGGTTCGAAATCGTGAACGTCCCGCCCTTGAGTTCATCGGCGGAAATCTTCCGGTCGCGCGCCTTGGCCGCAACCTGTTCCAGTTCCTTCGCCAAATCCAGAATGGATTTTTTATCCACGTCGCGGATGACCGGCACGATCAACCCCTGCTCCGTGTCCACCGCGATACCGATGTGATAATAATCCTTGAGGACGATTTCGTTCGCGGCCTCGTCTAGGCTGGAATTGAACAGCGGATGCTTCTTCAAAGTCTCCGCCACCGCCTTGAGCACCAGCGGCGTGAGCGTCAGCCGCGCGCCCTTCTTCTCGTATTTGGCCGCGAACTTTTTCCGCAACTCGTTCAACCGCGTGAAATCAGCCTCGTCGAATTGTGTAACACGCGGTACGGCGTTCCAGCTTTCGCCCATCCGCCGCGCAATGACCTGCCGCAACGGCGATAGCGGCTTCTTGCTGACCGGACCCCATTTGGAGAAATCAATGCTCTCGGCAACGCGGCTTGGCAGGAGCAACCGCCCCGCCGCCCGACTTGCCCTTGCCCGCCGACGCGATCAGCCGCTGAATATAATTCCGCACATCCGCCAGCACCACGCGACCGCCCGCTTCACTGCCGCGAACCTTGCGCAAATCAATTCCCAGCTCCCGCGCCAGCCTGCGCACCGAGGGCGCAGCCACCGGCACGACCGTGGAAACCGGTTCCGGCTCATCCACAATCTCTTCCTCGACTTCGACCGGTAGCACGCATGGCTGGACGCCTGTGCCGGACTTTCTTTTCCAACGGTGCGGACGCGGCGGGCGCAGGCTGCCCGGATTCAGTCAAAGTGAGGATGCGCTGGCCGATGCTGATGCGGTCGCCCGGCTTCACATGAATCTTGGCGACGACCCCCGCCCCCGTGGAGGGAATCGAGGCCACGGCCTTTTCATTCTCCAGTTCCAGAATGGCCTGGTCTTTGGCGACCGTGTCGCCTTCCTTCACGAAAAGGTTGACCACGACGCCGGAATCGGCCCCCTCGCCTAGCTTGGGAAGTTTTACATCCATAAATTAACCAGCCGCCAGATTGCCGTAGAAATTTCGCGTTTTCCAGAAATAAATTTTAAACTTCTCTCGCGAAGCAGTTTCAGTCTACTGATAACGCGGATTTTGGAGACGGCCCTTGTTCGTGGGCGAGGAGGAGAAGGACAATTCGGCTCAAGATCATTTTAAGGTGTAATCGCCAAAATCCACCCCGAAACGGTGGTTTGGCAGATTCGCACTGATTTCGTGGTAGGTGTTGCCGTTCCAGACAATCAAATCCAATTCCGGTCCGTTGCTCCATCCCCGTCCGTAAGTGTATTGAGCGTAATTATGCATGCGATAACCGTAGACAGCCACAATCACGTCGCCTTTCCCCAAGCCAGCGGCTTTTGTCTTGTCGTTTTCCTGCTTCACCAAGACACCGTCGGCCGGCGGGCCGTGGAAATCACTCACCGCGACCGGTTCGATGCCTTTCGGAAATATGTTGCCGATGCGTTTGTTCAATTCCGTGTCGAATCGGCTATCACCGGTGAGGATCTTGTAGCGCATGCAAAATTCGATGAGCGGGTCGGGTTGCTGATAGCGTTCATCAATTTTAGAATACCAATTGAATGCGTCGTCGTAGTTGCTGGTCAACTCAAAGAAAAGCGCCTCGGCTTGCAAACCCATGGAGGAATAGACCTGGGCGCCATCATAGGCAATCTGGCGGGCCTTGTCAGTCTGGCCCTTTTTCAAGTAATACCGCATGCGCCATAGTGCATAGTTTGAAACACGAACGCTGATGGGATCGGCATCACAGCCCTGGTCGTAATATTGCGCCGACTTGTCTTCATCGCCGCGATTGAAATAGTAGTCGCCCAAACCGTAATAGAATGTGGGACTTAGTTTTGCTCCCTGAAGCATGATCTCTTCATACCGGGCCGGCTGGTCTGTCACCGTGTTTGCCACATTCCAAATGGCCGTCACGCTGTAAGGCAACAAGTTGCTGTATAATTCCATCGCCTGATCATAAGTCGGGTGGTTGTTGTATTTCTTTTTCAGAATGAAATCCGATATGCGGGAATCATAAGGGGCTAGCTCATGGAGTTCCTCAAAGAAGGCGACGACATTCGGACGGCCAATCAATGTGGGATGAATCATCCGCGGTGTGAGATCGTAGACGGTTCCTGGCAACGGGTCGTCGTTGAACCATTCACTGATATGGGAATTGAAATTCACCGGATAAGGCGGGGCGAAACCGACCTCCTCATAAAACCAAGACCAGCAGCCGGATGGAATCAGTTGCGGTGCGATGGTGGTCAGCTTGATGCAGTCATCGGTAGATTCGTGGTAGGAATCCACTTCCGTCGAATCCATTCTCCGGACAAAAGGATACAAACGCAGCCCGGAATAGTCTGCATCCGCAGCCGATGCGAATTTCTTCGCATCATCGGGAACGCCCCACATATATTGCAGCATATTAAAATCCTCCTGGATGGCATGGCATAATTGTCGTTGTAGAAACGCCGCCCATTGTCCCCAGCCGATGACGCACACGTGGATTACACCATCGGAACTTGCGAAGCAACGGTCTGGCAATTCATTCAATGCGTTGGTCATATTCTCGTCGGTCAATGCCTTGTGTTCCAAGCTTTCATAAACCGTCTTGATTTCCTGCAGTTCGAGGGGAATGGCAGTGTCCAGCAGTTGATGACCCATTTCCACGGAATGACTTACCTGGTTGGCGATGCGGACGAAGTCAACGGTTTGTTTCTGATCGTCACTTAACTTCGGCCATGCCGCGGCACCGTCCACGGATTCGGACATGACACAGAACCATTCAGCGCTTTCAATCTGGGTAAGACCGTTCAAGGCATCCAATGGCCGGTAATCTCCGGTGTTTCGCGCCTGTAGCGCGCGGACGAAAGGCGCCGCGGCCACATCATTGGTGTTGATGGCACTGAGCTGCTTCAATGCCGGCGCTTCATCGCCAACAAAGGTCAGCAATATGGCATTGGCGATCTGTCCGTTGATGCCATAGTCGTGGCCGCCGCCTAAAAAGTGCGCCATGGCGAGATGCGCCGTCATGCGTGAAAGCGGAAACCGGGTGTCATAGAAATATCCCGAATGTTCCCGCATCGTGAACACTCCCAACAATGCCGCCGCCTTTTCGTGCAACACCGGGTCGGTGAAATCATTCTGCAGCGCCAGGGACAATGCGCTATTTTGGTCCAGGATGACTTCGGGCGTATCGTCGGCCAGCTTGGAAAGCAGCGTCGTGTCTTCCTGGCCTTCCATCGTACCCGCGCTCAACCCAATCGTGTTCGCCAATTTCTCAGCAACATCCTGATAAACTTCAGGCGACCAGATGGGGCCGTGCACGTCCACCTCCGTCTTGAGTTTCAGCCTCCAGGTCAGGCGGATATGCACGTCATAAACCGGCGTATTCCGGGAAGAACCGGGCCTTTCTGTTGCAGTGACGAGGAAACGCTTTTGAGACGGCAGCTTGTGATACTTGGCATAGAACATTTGCTCCGCCAGATCGGACACAATCGTCTGAACGATGAACTCCGATTCATTTTGGAACGGCGTCTTGAAATACGCGGCGGGGCCCTTTGGCTTGCATCCGGCCATCAGACCCGCAGCCAGCATAATGAGACAACTGGAAACCAAAACCACTCTGGTAAGTTTTGAGTTCATCGCGGCCAGCCTGCCTGATTAAATTACCGTTTCCCAGAAATAAATTTCCTCGCAAAAAGACAATCTGGGACGAGGGAGCAGAAACAGGGAGACGCCGCCGGCTTAAGGATTGTTTCCCTGCAAGCTGTTGACGGCATCCTGCAAATCTGCGATTGACGAATTCATGTTGATGATTTGTGTATGCTCGCCATCAAGTTGCGACTGCAAGCCGTCAATTATTGCCTTGAGTGCATTCAACTGGTCGCGCATCTCCGCCGCGTCCAGCGGCGAATCTTCCACAGGTTTGGTCGGGTCAAAGGCCATGTCAGTTAAGTGTTGAAGGTTGAGAGTTGAGGGTTAAGGTCGGCTGGAGACCGGATGAACTGGTTCAATGACGTTATTTTAGTGTATTGAGGATGTTATTTTGTAGTCCCATGATGCAAATAACCTCTTCGATGACGTTTTTTTGGTGTTCACATGACGTTAATTTGGTCTTCGAGGACGTTTTTTACATCATCCGATGACGCAAAATACATGATTGAGGACGTTATTTCGGTGTTCGATGACCCTTTTCACATCATCCGAGGATGCTATTTTGGTGGTCTATCATGCTTTAAGCTGCTCATTTGGAGCAATTTAACGAATTGACCGGCCAAAATCGTCAGGTTGTGGCCGGAGTGGTTGAACTGGGGGTCGTTGTAGTGCTGGTTTTGGTCTTGGCGGCTTTGGCGGCGGCACTGAGGGGACCGGGAAACGCCGCGCCGAGGTCGTCCGCGATGGCCTGTGCGCCGGGCACGCCGTGTTTGGCCGCTTCCTGGCAGCTATTGTAAAAGGCCAGTTCCGGTTTCAGGATTTGATGCCCGATGACCATGTCCGTGTCGTTGAGGCCTTCGCCAATGTCATTATAGGCGCGGATGATGTCGCCCAAATCCACACGCACGGTGCGGTTTTGGTTGAGTGTTGCCATGTCCACATAACCCGGAACCAGGTCGGGACGATTGGCCATGTAGCTGGAGGCTTTTTCATCCCAGCCCACCCTGCCCTCCGCCAGCTTGAGCAGCTTCTTGCGCTGGTCGTTGGAAAGGCCCACCGAGAAAGTGATCAAGGCCTTGAGCGACGCAATTTGTGCTAGGATGGCCGATTTTTGGGCGGGCGTGATGTTGACTACGACAGTTGCATCCGACGATGTGGTTGTTGGCATAATAGGGTCTTTCGTTTGGACCAGACCGTTCCAAGTTAGTTTTTTTGACCAGGTATATTTTTTCGACCAGGTCAGCGGCCTCTGGCTCATGCCTCTGTTAAAACAAAATACCGCCCTCGCTTCAAGAAATACTTATTAACAGCTGTTCACAAGGTGATTATCCTAATTAAGAGTTGAGATAAGCGGAAACATTAAGGATACATGCAGGTTTGGATCACGTTAACCCACACCTTGCGCGGCTTGGGCCTTTTTGCACACATTGTCACAATCCTTTAAATCATTTGGCAAATTCTCCACGAACAAACTCCCCTTCTGATAAAGCTGATAAATTTCGTCGAGTGTTTTTTCCAACGGAAAACTTGCAAAATCTTCGTGAACCATTCGGTTTCGCTCGTTTCCTAGTTGCAGAAATGCCCTCACCGACTCAGCGAATTCCTCTGATCTCTTCGCCTTCGATGACATTGATTCTCGAAACTCACTCCCAAACAACGCAAAAAAACTGTTAGCGTTATTCCCATCCCAATTAAAAAGTGTGTGGTATTGCCGTGCAATTGCCTTGTTTTTAACAAATGCCTCCACAAGTGGTGAGCCATTGCACCTGTCTCTCACAAAACTCTTGAGTATGTTACATATCTGGTGCTCAAAATGGCTTGCAGCTGCAAGTAACAATGCCTTTCGGAAATTATCGCTAGCAGAACTTTGCAATGACGTTTCAGAACTATCTTGTCGTATTCTGCGATTTGAATCTCATCACCCTCTTCTGCATAATCTTCAAACCATTCATTATTTGGTGTAGTCATAAAAAATATTCCGATGTCGCCTTTTAATTTGCCGTGGTGGGAGTGTGCGCCTGAAATCCATAAACGTCAATTCTACTTCACCCCCAGTGTCTTAAGGCGGCGGAACAAATCCTTGCGGTTGATGAGGTCAATCACCTGCAAATGGTCTGGATGCAGCCGGAACAGGAGGCGGTAATCCTGTCCAATCCGCTGCCGCATCACATTGGGCACGGCCTTGAGCCGTAACGCCCCCACAAACGCCGCCGGTTCCCCCGCCGCCAGTCGCCCGACCATGATGATGGCCGCGCGCGCGACGTGGCGCGGGAAGCTGGCGAGCGTCTGCTGGAATCCCTTGGGAAACTCAATCAGCCGCACGGGATGAACTTCGAGCGCGTCCTGAGGCAGTAGCAATTCCTCTTCACGATCCGCTTCCGCCTCGTCGGACGCTGCTGCGGCGGGAGTGGAGTTTTGACGGAGCGCTTCGAGGTCGGTGTGGGCCTTCTGCAATTCGCGGCGCAAATCGTTTCGTTCATGGTGCCGCTCCTTGAGCGCGGATTTTAGGGACTCCACCTTTTCTCGCAGTTCCTTCAACGCAGCTTCATCGTCCGGCTTGGTCGTCGTGACGCTGGCTAGTGACGCGGAGGTTGCGGCCATGCGCTCACGGCGCGCCACTTCTTTTTGCAACTGGGCCACGGATTGTTTATAGCGCTGCACCTCCTCCACCTTGGCATTGAGCCGTTCCTGCGCCTCGCGCAAGGCGGTGGTGTCTCTGCCCTCTTCCGTTTCCGTATCCAGAAAGCGTTTATCCAGCACGTCGCTGATGGGGTCGTCTGGCGACAGGGCCATCCGGTCGCGCGCCTTCAGTAATTCATCCATTACCTCCGTCGCCTCTTTCTGCGGGAGGATGGAAATCGCGCCGCGCGCCACATGGATGCCAAGGGCGGACACCGGCGACTTCATGAGAGTGACGGCAAAACCCCGGAGTTCGCCGGCATCATCGCCCATCGTGTGGAGCGCACCCGTTTGAAGAGTCTGCACCAGCTTCGCCGGGTCGTCTTCCGCTCGCAATAAATCCAAAGCGCCAAGGCCGGCATGGGCCGAGTCCGGGCGCAGCTTCATCATTCGCTCAATCACGTGCTTTTGCCGCGCCTGCGCCGCCCGGATGGCGATGTTGTTCCACGCCTCTTCCAACTTTTCGCTGTAGCCGATCTTTTCCATGGCCGTCACCGCGATGTCAAACAGTTGCGCCCGGCAGAGGTTGGCCAGCAAAGGCTCATGCAGCTCCGGTGGAAGCTTCAAGGGATCGAGGCGTGCCGCATCATGGCTCGGATAGCCATTCAGTTCGTCCGTGGTCAAATAACGCTCGGGATTTGCCCGGAGTTCCGCCTCGGTCACCCCGGCAAAGCTCGTGGAATGGTGAAGGCGCTCCTGGTCCTTCCCGATGCAACAGTGTTTATATTTTTTGCCACTGCCGCAGGGGCAGTGTTCGTTGCGGCCAATCCGGGCGACGGCCCGGCGCATGGTATTGCCGGTCGCCAGGACTTTCCGCGGCACCTCCGGCAGCAGTTCGAAGGGAGTCCGGCGCCATATTTTCAGCATTTGTTCTGACATCGCCCTGGCAGCCTTCACGCGTCCCTCAATCGTCGGGTCGTCGGGCTTGAGCTTGCAGGTGTCGAGGCTGATGGCGACGAGGCCGGCATCCGCGCTCATCAGTGCGACCAGATGCAACAGCGAGCGGTCGTATTCGGCATTGCTCTTGTTGCGGGCCGCAATGCGGGCAACGCTGACCAACGGACCGGGCAGGCGGCCTCCGACATGTTCCTGATGCCATTTCGCCGCGAGAAACAATGAAGTCGAAATGATTTCCGTGGACGGCAGAACCTGATTGGTCACCGCATCTGTCAACGGCGTGGTGATGTCCCCTTCCATGTGGCACGCGAAGGTTCCGAGCGTGAGCTTTTCCGGCATGAGGATGGTGCCGCGCGCCAGATGCCGCGCCTGCACTGGCCGTCCCGCATGGAACGCTGCCATGGCGATGAAAGCGAATGCGTTCTGGTCGCTCGTCGCTACAGTTTCCCCAATCAATCTGTCGAGCGCCAAGTCGTCCGGCGGAAGCATCCCCGCCAGTTCACGCACGCTGCCCTCGAAATAATCCGAGCGCTCAATGAAATCATGAATTTCGCGGCTCATAATATCCCGTGATTGCCAGCCATGTTAAATCACGGCTTGAATCCTGGGTGACACGCAAATTGGCAATTTGATGACAGATTTTGTCACTTCATTGCACGGCAGATTCAGTTCATGCCCCAGCTCTCCCGCCTCTATTTTGGCATGATGAAGAGGATGAACGGGAAGCAGGACGGGGAGGTTATCCCAAAATCAAACAATCTGCGGCTGAATCTTCTCTGGGTTGACGCCCAAATCCTTGATGGCTTGAGCGACGACTTCGTGACCGATGAGATTTTTCTCCGCCAGCGCGTAGAGCGTGCCGATGACGGTGGATTCGGCGTCCACTTCAAAGAAGCGCCGGAGGCGCGCACGGGTGTCGCTGCGGCCAAAGCCGTCCGTTCCCAGCGTGAACAAGCCGCCCGGAACCCACGGCGCAATCTGGTCTGGCACAGTGCGGATATTGTCCGAAACGGCCACGAACGCCCCCTGCTCTTTCGCGAGCAGAGTCTCGACGTAGGATTTCTTCGCCGGCTCGGTCGGGTGCAGCATGTTCCAGCGCTGGCAGCGGATGGCGTCGGTGCGGAGCAATTTGTAGCTGGTCGCGCTCCAGACATCGGCGGAGACGCCGTAGCGTTCGGCCAGGATTTCCTGCGCCTTCAACGCGGATTGAATGATTGGCCCGCTGCCGAGGATGTGGGCTTTGCCCTACCCCATCTTCTACCCTCGGATGGCAATGCCAGGCCGTTGAATTTATACAGGCCCTTCAGGATGCCGTCCTCGACGCCCGCGGGCATCGGCGGCATGGCATGGTTTTCGTTGTAGAGCGAGAGGTAATAGAAAATGTCCTCGTTCTCCACATACATGCGGCGCAGGCCGTCGGCGATGATGACGGCGAGTTCGTAACCGAACGCCGGGTCGTATGGCAGGCAGGTGGGGATGGTGCTGGCGTGCAGCAGGCTGTGGCCGTCCTGATGTTGCAGGCCCTCGCCGTTGAGCGTGGTGCGGCCGGAGGTTGCGCCCAGCAGAAAGCCCTTCGCCCGGATGTCGCCCGCGAGCCAGAAGAGGTCGCCGACGCGTTGCGGGCCGAACATCGAGTAGTAAATGTAAAATGGAATCGTCGGCACGCCGTGCGTGGCGTAGCTCGTGCCCGACGCAATGAACGATGCCATCGAACCGGCCTCGGTGATGCCTTCCTCCAGAATCTGCCCGTCCTTCGCCTCGTGATAATAGAGCAGCGAATTGCTGTCCACCGGTTCGTAAAGCTGGCCCTTGGACGAGTAGATGCCGATCTCGCGGAAAAATGCGTCGAGGCCGAAAGTGCGCGCCTCGTCGGGGATGATCGGAACGATGTTTCGGCTGATGCCCTTTTGCCGCAGCAAAATCCTCAAGACGTTCCCGAAAGCCGTCGTGGTTGAAATCTCCGAGTTCGAGCCTTTGAAAAATTCGGCGAAGCAATCGAGCTTCGGCACGTCGAGCACGACCGGCGTGACTTTGCGCGCGGGCAGGAAACCGCCGAGCGCCTGGCGGCGTTCGAGCAGGTATTTGGTTTCCGCGCTGTCCGGCGCGGGCCGGTAAAACGGCGTCTCGGCGATGACGTCGTCGCTGATGGGAATCTTGAAGCGCTCGCGGAATTCGCGAAGCTCCTTCTCGTTCATTTTCTTCTGCTGGTGCGAAATGTTCTTGCCCTCGCCGGCCTCGCCGAGTCCGTAGCCCTTCACCGTCTTGGCCAGGATCACCGTCGGCTGGCCCTTGTGCTCCGAGGCGGCCTTGTAGGCGGCATAGACCTTGCGCGCGTCGTGGCCGCCGCGCAGCAGCTTGCGGATCTGGTCGTCGGTGAGATGGTTCACCAGTTCGAGCAGTTCGGGATATTTGCCGAAGAAATGTTTGCGCGTGTAGCTGCCCGGCTCGACGACATATTTCTGGTAATCGCCGTCCACGCATTCCTCCATGCGCTTGAGCAACAGGCCGGATTTGTCGCGCGCGATGATTTCATCCCATTGCGTCCCCCAAATGACCTTGATGACGTTCCAGCCCGCGCCGCGGAACAGGCCTTCCAGCTCCTGGATGATTTTTCCATTGCCGCGCACCGGGCCGTCGAGCCGCTGGAGATTGCAATTCACGACCCAGATGATGTTGTCGAGGTTCTCGCGCGCCGCGAGCGTGATGGCGCCGAGCGATTCGGGTTCGTCCGATTCGCCGTCGCCGAGAAACGCCCAGACCTTCGGTTCTTCCTTCCAATTCGTCAAACCGCGCGCCTGCAGGTAACGGTTGAACCGCGCCTGATACAGCGACATGATCGGGCCAAGGCCCATCGAGACGGTCGGGAACTGCCAGAAATCCGGCATCAGATACGGATGCGGATACGACGACAGCCCGCCGCCCTCGGCGAGTTCCTGCCGGAAATTCTGCAGATGCCGTTCGTCCAGCCGGCCTTCGAGAAACGCCCGCGCATACATGCCCGGCGCGGCGTGGCCCTGAAAATAAACGATGTCGCCGGGGAAAAGTCCGCCGTGGCTCCGCGAAAGAAATGATTGAATGCGCGACCTCGTAAAGCGTCGCCGACGAGGCGAATGACGCGATGTGGCCGCCGACGTTCGTGGTCGAATTGGCCTTCACCACCATCGCCATCGCGTTCCAGCGCATGATGCTTTTGATGCGGCGCTCGATTTCGCGGTCGCCGGGATACGCCGGCTGCTGCTCCGCCGGAATCGTGTTGACGTAGGGTGTCGTTGCACCGATGGACGGAGGCTGCACGGCGCGAAGCTGGCCGGCAAGCTTCTCCAGCAATCTGGCGGTGCGCTCCGGCCCCTGATTTTCCAGCGCCAGCTCAAAAACCGATTGCAGGGATTCGCCCCACTTGTCGCCGTTCTGATTCTTCGGGAGATTCGCCCGCCGCGCCGGCGCGCGAACCGTAAATTTCTTTTTTGTCAGCGTTCACTGTGTTACCTCTTTAGCACAGAAATGTGCGTGAGCAATAAACCCTAACCCGGCCACCAATGCCAGCGAAATCGCGATGCGCCACCTTGACCTGACACTCCCCTCGCCCGCCGAAAATCTCGCGTGCGACGAGGCGCTGCTGGATTGGTGCGAATCCGGCGAAGGCGCGGAATGCCTGCGCTTCTGGGAATCGCCGGAGCCATTCGTCGTCGTCGGCTACGCGAATAAAGTTGAGACCGAGGTGAACGTGGCTGCGTGCGAGGCGCAGAAGATCCCAATCCTGCGCCGTTGTTCCGGTGGCGGCACGGTCGTGCAAGGCCCCGGCTGCCTCAATTACACGCTGGTGCTGCCTATCACCAAGGACGGCCCGCTCCACAGCATCCCCGTCGCCAACCAATTCATCATGCGCCATAACCGTGCGGCGATTGAAAGCCTTTTCCACAGAGCCCAGACCCCGAACTCCAGACCCGAAGTTGCCATCCGCGGCCACACCGATCTGGCGATTGGCGGGCGCAAGTTCTCCGGCAACTCCCAGCGGCGCCGTAAACATTTCCTGCTCTTTCACGGGACATTCCTGCTGAATTTCGACCTCGCGCTTATCGGTGACCTGCTGCGAATGCCGTCCAAGGAACCCGATTACCGCGAGAGCCGAAAACACGCCGACTTCCTGACGAACATCAATGTCTCCGCCACAAAGGTGAAGGCTGCGCTGCAAAAAGCGTGGGATGCCAACTCGCTGTTGACCAATCCGCCTTTGGAGAAAATTAAAGCGATGGCGCGGGAGAAATACTTGACAAACGAGTGGAATTTTAAGTTTTGATTTGCGCTTTACGAGCCCGTTCACGACTCGGTGAAACCTCGTAAATTGTATATCGAAAGTCGGAAATGGTCAGAGCCGCTTTGCCAGTTCCGCCTGGCTCTTCGCGAAGATTTCCTTGTGCAGCGAATTACCATGCGCGTCAATCGTCACCACCGCCGGAAAATCCTCCACCTCAAATTCCCAGATGGCCTCCGGGGCGCCGAACTTTTCCATCATGTGGACGCTGCGCACCTTTTTGATGCAATCGGCCAGCACTTGCGCCGCGCCGCCGACCGCATGCAGATAGACGCAGCCGAATTCCCTGCACGCCGCGAGCGTGCGGTCGCCCATGCCGCCCTTGCCAATGACGCCACGGATGCCGAAGTCGCGGATGATTTGCGCCTGATACGGCTCTTCGCGGATGGAGGTCGTCGGGCCGGCGGCTGTAGCCTTCCACGAACCGTCGTCCTGCTTCATCACGACCGGGCCGCAATGATAAAGAATCCCGTCACGCAGGCTGACGCCCGGCGGCAGCTTGCCGCCCTCGTGCAAATACTTGTGGACTGCATCGCGTCCGGTGTGGACTATGCCGGAAATCAGCACCTCATCGCCGACTTTCAGCGCTCGAATCTTTTCTTCGGTAAAAGGAAATGAAAGTTTAATCATGGCGTTGTCATATGTCCTATTTTGTTCAATAAAGCCATTTTTGAATTTTCCCCTCCGTATCCAGCATCACGCCCTGACGCCGATACGCCCAGCACATATAACTGATGCTGACAAAAAACGACGCGGGCAGGCGGTTCGCCGCACAAATCTTCACGCCCAGTAAGGTCGTCTTGCCGCCAAACCCCATCGGGCCGATACCGAGTTCGTTCGCTGTCTTCAAGATGTCCTGCTCCAGTGCGTCGAGTTCGGGGACCGGATTGCGGTCGGGAATCAGCCGCAGGAATTGCGTCTTGCTCATCTCGTAACCCGTCGCGCGGTCGCCACCGATGCACACACCGAGGATGCCCGGCCCGCAGCCCTTGCCCTGCGCCTGCAACACCGCGTCAAGAATCGCCTTGCGGCAGCCATCGAGGTCACGGTTCGCATTGAGCTTCTCGCTCGGCAACGAGTATTGCGCACCGACGTTTTCGCAGCCGCCACCCTTCAAAACCAAACGCACGGAAATATCCGACGAGCGATGCTGATGGAAATGAAACGTGGGTGCGCCCGGCCCGCAATTTGTGCCGTCGTTCTTGCCCGTAAGCGAATCCACGGAGTTCTGGCGGAGAAAACCCTTCTTCGTCGCCAGCTTGACGGCCTCCTTCGCTGTTTCCTCGAACGCGATCTGGTCGAAGCCGACCGGACAATCCACGTAAAACAATATGCTGCCGGTGTCCTGGCAAATCGGCTGCGACTTGGTTTTCGCCAGCGCGACATTCTGGTCAATGATCTTCATCGCGTTCTCTGCAATCGTCCCCTTCATTTCCTGTTCCAGCGAACTGAGAATGGATTGATGCACATCGCCGGGGATTTCGGCGGACGTGCGGCGGATGAGTTCGACCAGTGAATCTTGTAATTGGCTCATAAGTCTGTCCCCAGCGTAAGCCAAACTTCGTTTGGAATCAATGCGCCTTCGGCGCGCCATTCCAGCGTAAAACAACGCACCGACACCCGAGCCACAGGCTCGAACGCTACAACAAAGCTGGTTTAACGTTTGGATATGAACAGTGGCCTCCGTGTCGCCACGTCACCGCCAAAACCGATCATGGTCTTTGACGGCGACTGCAATTTCTGCACGTTCTGGATCCGGCGCTGGCAACAGATGACTGGCGACGCGGTGGATTACCTGCCCGCGCAAGACCTTCGCATCACAGAGCAATTTCCAGAAATACCACAAAAGCAATTTGACACCGCCGTCCAGCTTATCGAAGCGGATGGCGCGGTCTATTCCGGCGCTGAGGCGGTGTTCCGCACACTGGCGCACAATCCCAAACGCCGCTGGCCATTGGATATTTATCAGAGTTCACCCGCTTTCCACAACTTCACCGAATGGGCCTACCGCCTCGTTGGCGAAAACCGGACATTTTTCTCATTGTTGACACGCTGGTTTTGGGGACGGCATGTCGAGCAACCGACTTATTTCCTCACGCGCTGGATTTTCCTGCGCTCGCTTGGCGTGATTTATCTTGTCGCGTTCGTCTCCCTTTGGACACAAATCAGCGGACTAATCGGCCATAACGGAATTCTGCCGACGGACCAATTCATTCCCGCAGTCAAGCAGCAGTGCGACGAACAAGGCATAAACCTGGAACGGTATCATCTGCTGCCGACGTTGTGCTGGTTCAATTGCTCCGACAGCTTTATGCATTTCCAGTGCGCCGCCGGAACTATTTTTGCCATCCTGCTGTTTTTTGGAATTGCACCTGCGCCCAGCCTGATCTCGCTATGGCTGATCTACCTTTCGCTCGTAACGGTTGGCCGCGATTTTTTCGGTTTCCAATGGGACAATCTGTTGCTTGAAGCCGGGTTTCTAGCCATTTTCATTGCACCGCTCCAGCTTATACCAAAACCTTCACGCGAAGCGCCGCCATCGCGCTTGTTTCTATGGCTGCTGCGATTGCTGTTGTCCAAGCTCATGTTTTCGTCCGGTTGCGTAAAACTTTTGAGCGGCGATCCGACGTGGCGCAATTTGAAAGCGCTCACATTTCATTATTACACACAACCGCTACCAACATGGATCAGTTGGTATGCGAACCAGTTGCCACTGTGGTTCCAGAAATTCTCATGCGCCGCCATGTTTGGCATCGAACTCGGCGCGCCCTTCCTAATTTTCATGCCTCGAAGATTGCGATTTCTTGGGTGCGCGGCCATCGGCTCGCTTCAAATCCTGATTTTGTTGACCGGAAATTACACTTTTTTCAACTGGCTCACGCTCGCGCTCTGCCTGCTGCTGCTGGATGATTTTATTCTTGAACGAGTCGTTCCACTCAAATTCAAACTTTCTTTTACACTCAACCCTCAACCTTCAACTCTCAACCGGTCGCCCCGCTGGCCCCGTCCGCTCATGATGGTGCTGGTCGTTATCATTCTGTCCGCTTCCAGTTTTCAATTGGCGGCCACTCTCGGATGCCGCTCTTCCCTGCTTGCACCGTTTGGCTGGGTTGCGGGACAACTCGCACCGTTTCGTACCGTCAACAACTACGGCTTGTTCGCCGTAATGACCACGGAGCGGCGCGAGATCATTATTGAAGGCAGCAACGATGGCGTGAATTGGCTGCCTTACGAATTCAAATTCAAGCCCGGTGACGTGAACCGCCGTCCGGCTTTTGTCGCGCCTTTCCAACCGCGATTGGACTGGCAGATGTGGTTCGCGGCGCTTGGTGATTACCGGGATAATCCCTGGTTTGTCCAATTCTGCCAGAGGTTGTTGCAAGGTTCGCCGGACGTGGCGGCTTTACTGGGAAAAAATCCATTCTACGACAAGCCGCCGCGCTACATCCGCGCCGAGTTTTACGATTATCATTTTGCCAGCTTTGTCGAACGGCGCGCGACAGGCGCGTGGTGGAAGCGCGAATTTATCGGGGAATACTTGCCGCCGATTTCACTTCGTGAATAGATTGTGGCGCGAAATTCATGAGCGACAATACTGATAGCCGCGCGTTCAACTGGTTCACGCCGTTGCGATTCGGGATTCTGCTCGCCCTGCTCATTTTTGCCACCTTCCCGCAGGTGTTGCTCGGACTGCAAACTTTCGTCGTCCGCGACTACGGTTTTTTTGTGTATCCACTCGCCCACTTTCAACGCGACTGTTTCTGGCGGGGCGAACTACCATTTTGGGATCCGTACAACTACTGTGGCGTTCCGTTTCTTGCCCAATGGAACACGATGCCGCTCTACCCTCCATCGCTGATTTATCTGACATTGCCGCTTGCGTGGTCGTTAAGTTTTTTCTGCCTGCTGCATTTGTGGTTCGCCGGCTTTGGGATGTATCTTTCTGGCGCGAAAATGGACTGGTAATCATTTTGCGGCGGCGTTTGCGGGAACCGTTTTCTCATTCAACGGCTTTACACTCAACCTGATCATGTGGCCAAGTCATCTGGCCACATTCAGCTGGATGCCATGGGTTGTCCTCGCCGTCGAATCCGCCTGGCGTGAAGGCGGACGAAAAGTTTTCCTGGCAGCGGTCGTTGGCGCCATGCAATTTCTTGCCGGCGGACCGGAAATGATTTTATTCACCTGGGTGGTGCTATTTGCGTTGTGGGTGCATGTCTTCGTAAAACGGGAATCGCCCCGCAACATCATGCTCCGGTCGTTTCCGCTCATCGTGCTGCTAGTGGTTTTGCTGACGGTAATCCAGCTGCTGCCTTTTCTCGACCTCGTCGCTCATTCACAGCGGAACACCGGTTACAGCGACACGCGCTGGTCACTGCCATTGCGCGGCTGGGTGAATCTTCTGGTGCCGATGGCTTTCGGCAACACCCGGGACATGGGTGTCTTTTATCAAAACGGCCAGGAATGGACTTCCTCGTATTATCCAGGCATGGCAGCTTTGTGGCTTGCCCTGCTGGCATTGTTGTTCAACTGGCGTGAACAGCGGGTCTGCCTGCTCGGCGCGGCAGCGGCGGCAGCCCTCGTTTTCGCTCTTGGCGAAAATACGTTCATATATCCCGCACTCAGGCGAATCATCCCCGAACTCCACCTGATAACACATTCGATCAAATATCTATCAATAGTAATATTCATTACACCGCTGCTGGCAGCATTCGCTCTTGCCAGCCGGCAAGACATGCCGGTAAAAAAAACAGCCGTCTGGCAAAAACGCGTTGTGGCTGTCGGGGTAATCCTGCTGGTATTGCTAGTTGCAATACTTGCATGGGAGTGGCGTTTTCCATATCCAACAGACGACGTTCACGGAATCTTGCTCAATGGATTATCGCGCGCCTTCTTTCTGTTCGGAAGCGGCGCATTGCTGATTTTTGTGGCATCGAAATCGAGATTTGACCGGATCGTTCCGCCACTTTTAATAGTATTCGCATGGCTCGACGTGCTGACGCACGAGCCAGTGCAAAACCCGACCACACAGCCGTTGATTTATCAGGCCGGACTCTCACGCACGAAACTCGCCTTGCAGCCACAGCCCGACCTCGGCAGATCGCGCGCCATGATCACACCGATGGCGTTTCTGAAGACCCTCCATTTTGCGGCGAGCAATCCGGGGGAAAACTATCTTGTGAATCGCATGGCATATTATTCCGACTGCAACCTGCTGGACGACGTGCCGAAGGTCGATGGTTTTCTGTCTCTCTGTCCGCGCGAAGCCGACGATGTGAACACGCTACTTTATGGAACGACCAATGCTGATTTTCCGAGCCTAGAAGATTTCATGGGCGTCTCACAAATCACGCGATCCGGAAAAAATCTATCAATGGCATTCGCGCAAATCCTTCCTGCCGCTCGTGACCGCCGGGCAAAGACCTTTTTTCTTTGACGACTACAGCGCATGGCACTCCCTGTCAGCATTCCAATTTCGACGGGGCCAAAGTCGTTGTCCTGCCCGAAGAAGCAAAAAGTAGTGTTACAGTCACGAATCACACCAACGCCCGCGTACTTGATTCACAGTTCGGCATTCAGGATGTCAATGCCGAGGTTGAAGCCAGCGAACCCTCTCTGGTCGTGGTGGCGCAAACCTACTATCACGATTGGCGCGCTTATGTGGATGGCCGCCCTGCGACTTTGCTGCGGGCAGATTACGCATTTCAAGCCGTCCAGATTCCGGCGGGACGGCATCAAATCCGGCTGGTTTATGAAGACCGCGCGTTTGAAATCGGTGCGGCGGTCTCAATTGTCGCATGGCTTGCCTGCCTGATTTGTTTGTTTTCCGATGCCGGGGAGAAAAATTCGATAAAGATTTCCGAAACTTCTTCTCGACAAAAACCCGTTCCTGAATCCAAAAAGAACACGGCAAATGGCAAAAACTAAACGCATCGGCATTTTGACGGCAGGCGGCGACACTCCCGGCCTGAACGCCGCCATCCGCGGCGTCGGCAAAACCGCGCTCGGCTTTTACGGCATGGAGATTCTCGGCTTCCGCGACGGCTTCCGCGGCCTCGTGGAAGAACGGCGCCTCAAACTCGACAAGGCCGCGCTCGCCGGCATCCTCACCGTCGGCGGCACCATCCTCGGCACCAGCCGCGATCGGCCCCACCGGATGCTGGTGGACGGCCGCACGCGCGACATGACCGATGTCATCGTCGAGAATTACAAGAAATACGACCTCGACGCGCTGGTCTGTCTCGGCGGCGGCGGCACGCAAAAAAGCGCGCTGCACCTTTCCGAGGCCGGCCTCAACATCATCACCCTGCCCAAGACCATTGACAACGACGTGGCGATGACGGATTCAACCTTCGGTTTCGCCACCGCGCTCGACATCGCGACCGACGCGATTGACCGGCTCCATAGCACGGCGCACAGCCATCATCGCATCATCGTCGCCGAAATCATGGGGCATCGCGCAGGCTGGCTGGCCCTGGGCTCGGGCATTGCCGGCGGCGCGGATGTGATTTTAATTCCCGAAATCCCCTACAGCATCGAGAAAATCGCCGACGCCATCCGTCGGCGCAGCCGGCGCGGAACCAATTTCAGCATCGTGGCCGTGGCCGAAGGCGCCATGAGCATTGACGACGCCCGCGCCTTCACCGCCGCCGAAAACAAGCGCGGACGCGCACGGACCTTGCATGACAAAAAGGAAGCCAAAATGGAACTGGCCGCGCTCGAATCGCGGCACACCGGCAACACGATGCGCCTGGCCCGCCAGCTTGAGGAACTCACGCATCTCGAATCGCGCGTGACGATTCTCGGCTACGTCCAGCGCGGCGGCACGCCGTCAGCGGCAGACCGGCTTCTGGCCACGCGACTTGGCGGCGCGTGCGCGGATTTGGTTCACGAAGGCGTTTTTGGCGTGATGGTGGCGGCGCGCGGTGATGGAACAGAACCGGTGCCGCTGGAAAAAGTTGCCGGGAAACGCAAAATCGTTCCGCCCGATCATCCGTGGGTGCAGACCGCCCGGCACGTCGGAACCTGCCTGGGTGATTAAGGCGACCCCACGCCTTTGACAACCGTTGCCCCGCCTGCCGGACGTGAGACGAAAATGGTCGCATCAATGCCCGTCTTCTTTTTGTAATCGGCGGCCATCCGTTTTTTAATTTCCGTTACGGCGTCGCGTTTCACCAGTGCCACGGTGCAGCCGCCAAAGCCGCCGCCGGTCATGCGGCAGCCATAAATCCCGCCCTTGATGCCGATGGATTCGGCAATTTCAACCAGGGCATCCAATTCCTTGCAACTGACTTCGTAATCGTCGCGCAACGAATAATGGCTCGCATACATGAGCTGGCCGACGGTCGGCCAGTTTGAGGCGCGAATGCCTTCCGCGGCATGAACCGTCCGTTCAATTTCGCCAATCACATGGCGCGCGCGGCGGAACACCACGTCGTCCATTTTGCCCCTGGCATTTTCCAGCGCGTCGGCGGTGGCGTCGCGCAACGAAGCCACGCCGAGAATTTTTGCGGCGGCTTCGCATTGCGCGCGGCGGCTGGCGTATTCACCGTTGGCAAGCTCATGTTTGACATTGGTGTTGGCGATGAGCAATTGGACGGACGGATCGTTCACAGGCACGAGTTCGGTTTTGCGCGAGCGGCAATCCAGCAGCAGGAGATGATTTTCGCGCCCCATGACGGAAATGAACTGGTCCATGATGCCGCAGGGAACACCGGCAAATTCGTGCTCGGCCTTCTGGCACAGCAACGCCTTTTCAACCGGATCCAATTTTTTGCCGGTGACGGCTTCCACCAATGTTGCGGTGCAGACTTCGAGCGCGGCGCTGCTGGAAAGACCGCCGCCCAGCGGGACGGTTGAATGCAGCAGCACATCCAAGCCGCCGGGATTGATGCCGCGCGCGAGGCAGCCGGCGATGACGCCGCGCGGATAATTTCCCCATTTCGGCGCGCCGGGTTTGATGGGCGCGGACAAATCAATCAGCACCGGCTCGACACCGGAGACATCGCGGATTTGAATCACGTTTTTGCCGTCGGCGGCTTTGTCGGCGGCCATGATGGCATAGCGGTCAATGGCCATCGGCAGAACAAAGCCGTCGTTGTAATCGGTGTGTTCGCCGATGACATTGACGCGGCCAGGCGCGGCGACAATCCAGCGCGGGGGGCGTCCGTAGGTCTCGGCAAATTGCTGGGCAACTTGAACGGCCAAATCCAGATATGACATTGAAGCAATGATTGTTAATTGAAATTACGAGCCACGGCAAAATTTACGATCAGGCCGACGGCGGCTGTTTTGCTGTCCGCGCGAGGCGCCAAGCAGCATCAGCACGCCAAACACCAGCAGCACGATGCCCCAGATGAGATTGATGTTCATGCCAAGCCTCATGCGAGTCTGCAGAATTGACCGCGCCGTAGCCGACGAGCAGCACGCCGATGAGCGTGAACATGAGGCCGATTGGCCAGCGAATATCGAGTCCCATAAAATCAGTTTCCTTTTTTGGTTAATGGTTCACCAGAAAATAAAGTTCAAAATGACGCAGGCGGTGAGCAGCACCGTGCCGACGACGGCGGGCCGCTGCCAGACGGGCACGTCGTGGTCCACGATTTTCGGCGTGAGCGAATAGACGAGGCCCTTCAATTGCTCGTCGGTCTTGGTGCGGCTGGGTGGCGAGCGAAATCACCAGCGTCAACACGAAGCAGACAGATGAAGGCAAACGCCGCCAGCCAGAAGTTCTGCGCCATTTCGCTGGGAAATTCAATCTTCACGCCAAGGTAGCCACCCTTGACGCCCGGCAAATTGCCGTGGGCAATGGTTAGCGCGTGGAACAGGGTTGAACCAGCGATGCCGCCGAACAAGCCGAAAAATGCGCCGATGCTGGTGGTGCGTTTCCAGAACATGCCAAGCAGGAACGTCGCGAACACCGGCGCGTTCACAAAGCCAAACACGAGCTGGATGATGTCCATCGCGTTGTTGTATTGCCGGGCGAAATAGGCGCAGACAATGCTCAAGCCAATGCCGACGACGGTGATGAACTTGCCCATCCAGAAATAATGCTCGTCGCTTTTGTTCGGCACAAAGAAGGCCTGGTAGAGGTTGTAAGTCCAGACGGTGTTGAAGGCGGTGACATTGCCTGCCATGCCGGACATGAACGAGGCCAGCAAGGCGGTGAGCGCCAGGCCGAGCAGGCCGGCCGGACAATATTTTTTCACGAGCGAGAAGATGACGCTGTCGTAGTCGTATGCGGCTACGCTGTTGTAAACGCCCTCCTTGATCTGGTCGTCGGAAAGTTTCGTCGCGGCATTGGCGGCGATGAGCGCGGTGATTTTGTCCGCATTCACTTTTTGTCCGAGCGCGTCGCCAACGGCTTTGATTTCGGCAGCGGGATCGGGCGGATTGGTGCTTTTGACGACATCCACCGCCTTGGCGTAATTCTCCGGCGCGATGATGGGCGGCGGAATGCGGTAGTCTTTATCCGGCATCGCGGTCAGGGCGACGGCCAACATGCCGGGCAGAATGACCAGCGCGGGGAACAGCATTTTCGGAATGGCGGCGACGATGGGCGTGTTGCGCGCGGCGGTCATGTTTTTTGCGGCCATCGCGCGCTGGACAACGAGGAAGTTGGTGCACCAGTAACCGAACGAAAGGACAAAGCCGAGTCCGAACACGATGGCAAACACATCCACGCCCATCGGGTTGTTGGCCGATCCGCCCAGCAGCGGCTTCCACGCGCTGGTCCAGGCGTCCGGCGCGAACGATTTGGCTGTTCAAATCCAGCGCCATCGGATTTTGAGCGACGGCGTGGAGTTTGGTGGTCATCGCGGTCCAGCCGCCGACGTCTTTCAAAGCCGAGATAAACCACCGGCGCAAAGCCGAGCACGATCATGAAGAATTGCAGCACCTCGGTGTAAATGGCCGAGGTCAATCCGCCTTTCAAAACGTAAACCAGCACGACGCCGGAGCAGACAAACAGGGCGAAGATGATAATTCCAGCCCAGCAGCTGGTTGAGCAGCTTGGCCAGCGCGTTCATGGAAATGCCGGAGGCAAACACGGTCATGATGGCGAAGCCAATGGCGTTCAATCCCATCACCGGTTTGTTAAACCGCATTTGCAGATATTCCGGCACGGACCGCGCCTTGGAGCCGTAATAAAACGGCATCATGAACACGGCGAGAAAGATCATCGCCGGGATCGCGCCGACCCAGTAAAAGTGCGCGGTGGCGATGCCGTATTTCGCGCCGCTGGCGGCCATGCCGACGAGTTCCAGCGCACCGAGGTTGGCGGAAATGAACGCCAGGCCGGTCACCCAGGTCGGGATGGAGCGCGCGGACGTGAGGAAGTCCGACGACGTTTTCATGTAGCGCGCCAGCGCCCAGCCGATGCCGATGACAAAGGCGACGTAGGCGATCAAAATGGTGTAATCAACCCAGGCGAGGTGTATTGGTTGCATAAGAGTTCGCAGTCTTTTACAGATTTATCCGGGACGATGTCAATGCCATTGCTTTCCACCGGCGAATGTGCTTTATTGCGCGCGAAATTAAAATTTATGCCAACTAAAATCGAGGAAAAAACACGCGAACTTTGCCAGACCATCGTTGACCAGCCGGAAATGGCGTCCATCCGCCGGCGCATTGACTCGTTTCTGGCCGATGCCGCAGCCCGCGGCCAATACGAAACGGTGATGAGCAAGGGCAACGCGCTTCACGAAAAGCAGCACAACGGGCAAACGCTCGACGGCGTGGAGATCGCCGATTTTGAAAAGCACCGCGACGAGCTGCTGAAGAATCCCGCCGCGCGCGGCTTTCTGGACGCGCAGGAGGAACTGCACCAGCTTCAGCATTCCATCCAGAAGCAGGTCACCAAAACCTTCGAGCTGGGCCGCGTTCCGACCGAGGCCGATCTGGAGGAAGGCTCCTGCGGCCACGGCTGCGGCTGCCATCACTGACATTTCAAGCGGTTATAACCGGTTTTGTTTTATTGACTGGGTTTGATTCCGGTTCATGCTTTGCCTCTGTTTCCGGGGGATTTAGTGCCTGAATAACAATCCTTACAACAATGCTTCCCCTGCTCTGGGTTTATCCACGCTTGACTAAGAAAATTACGCATTGATGTATTGGGCGCGTTTGTTTATTTCATATCGAAATTGCCCATGAAAATACCCCGCCTTCTCCACGTCCTGTTTTGTTTCACCCTCCTTTTGACTATTGCCATCGGCTGCCGCTCGGTACAGCCGGGCAGCGATGGCATACAATGTCCGCGCCTTTGGCGCAAAAGGCGACGGCAAGACGCTGGATCATCCGGCCATCAATCGCGCGATTGACGCCGCGGCACGGGCGGGCGGCGGCACGGTGGTGGTTCCGCCGGGCGTTTATCTGTGCGGCTCGATTCATCTCCAGAGCAACATCCACCTGGACATCGAGGCGGGCGCGACGATTCTGGGCGCGCCGCAAAACCTGAACGCCTACGACCTCACGGAGCCTTGGACGAACAATCCCTATCAGGACGGCGGGCATTGTTATTTCCACAACAGCCTCATCTGGGGCGAAAACCTGACGAATGTCTTCATCACCGGTCACGGTATGATCAGCGGCGGCGGCTTGGTGCGCGCCGACCGGCAGTTGGACCGGATGTGCGGCTACACGAGATGGAACCCGACTAATTATGTGCCGGTGCAGACAAATTATCCGCCGGTCCGGCTGGGCAACAAGGCCATCGCGCTCAAGCTGTGCCGGAACGTTTTGATCCGCGACGTGACGATTTATCACGGCGGCCACTTCGCCATCCTCGTGACCGGCTGCGACGACATGACGGTGGACAACGTGACGATGGACACGGACCGCGACGGCATTGACATTGATTGCTGCCGCAACACGATGGTTTCCAACTGCCGCATCAATTCGCCGAACGACGACGGGCTTTGCCCCAAGAGCAGTTTCGCCCTGGGCAGGAAGGTCCTCACGGAAAATCTGACCATCGTGAACTGCCAGGTGTCGGGCTTTCAGGTCGGCACCCTGCTCGATGGCACGATGCAGCCAAGCGCCACGCATAATGGGCGCATCAAATTCGGCACGGAAGCCGCCGGGGGCTTCCGCAATTGCACCGTGGCCAACTGCACCTTCCGCAGTTGCAAAGGGCTGGCGCTGGAGGAAGTGGACGGCGGCATCATGGAAAACATTTCAATCAACAACCTGACGATGATGGATGTGCCGGAATACGCGATTTATATCACCACCGGCAAACGCAATCGCGCACCGGTGATCGAATCACCCAGCGAGTGCCGGAACATCTCCATTTCCGATGTCATCGCCGATGGCGTCGGCAGGGATGAGCAGCGTTGAAATCATGGGGCTGCCCGACCATCCGGTGGAAGGCGTCCGGCTGGACAATATCCGCATAATCAACAACGGCGGCGGCACGGCGAACAACGCCGCGCACATGCCCAGGGAACTGGCTTATGGTTATCCCGATCCAAGCTGTCGATGGTACGTATGCCGGCCTACGGCGTGTTCGCCCGGCACGTCAAGGGCTTGGAACTGGCGAACATCAATTTGAGTTACAAGACCAACGATTTCCGCCCGGCCATCATCTGCTCGGACGTGGATGGACTGGAGATTGACAATTTCAAGGCGCAGGTGGCCGATGGCGTCAAGGCGTCGGTGCTGAACGACAACGTGAGCGGCATCGTGATTCGCAATTCGCCGGTGCTGGAGAAATAGGAAGGAGTCCGTGCGCCCTGCGACCAGCAAATCGAGGCAAGGCCAGATATATGTTCTTCATCAAACCGCCTTTGATTTCCGGCGATGCCAGAGGAAGGCCAGACCGCCCAAGCCGAACAAACCTAAAACACCCGGTTCGGGAACAGGTGTGGCGTTGATGGCATATTGAGCATAATCGCCTGAAAAACCATTCCAAGACGAACCATCACTTGCTGAATAAAAAATTCCCGATCCACTCCAGCCACCTATTGGATTATAGGAATTTACGCTCGTAAAGTCCCATTCATAAGCGCCATTAGCGACCGATGTGCTTGCGGTGAGCACTATATAGTACAGCTTGTTTTTTAATAATGTGATGCTTGAGGCCGGGGTGTAAGTGAAAATGCCGCCAGCCACCGGATTCAAAGAGCCATTCAGAGTGCCGATAGTGCTTACGGGAATAAAACCACCAGGTTGGCTATTGTAAATCATGGCCGTGAAGTTGCTGGGATTGCCAGAACCACCCGCCATCTCCAATTGAATTGAGTTGAGCACATACCCACTGGGATTGGTTCCGGCAAAAAACCCTTCCGCCAGCCATGAATCACTTCCCACGGCAAGGCTGCCAGTAGCAGTTTGATTTAGGTTGGACAAAACAGTCATCGTTCCCTGTGCCTGGATAATTTTTGGAGACAGCAGTGCGACCGCAAAACCAATCAAGCTGGCGATAAATGTTTTCATTAAGCCGCCTTTGATTTCCGGCGATGCCAGACGAAGGCCAGACCGCCCAAGCCGAACAAACCTAAAACACCCGGTTCGGGGGCGTCCGTCACGTTGATGGCATATTGAGCATAATCGCCAGACAGATAATTATAATTTAAGTAATCTGAGCCATCACTTGCTGACGAGAAATTTCCCGTACCGCTCCAACCACTGTTTGGATTATAGGATTCTGTGCTCGTATAGTTCCATTCATACGCGCCATTGGCGATCGTTGTTCCTGCGGTGAGCACTATAAAATACATCGAGTTTCTTGATAATGTGATGCTTGAGGCAGGGGTGTAAGTGAAAATGCCGCCGGCCACCGGATTCAAAGAACCATTCAGAGTGCCGATGCTGCTTCCGGGAGCAATACCAGCAGGAGGATTATTGTAAATCATGACCATGAAGTTGCTGGGATTGCCAGAACCACCCGCCATCTCCAATTGAATTGAGTTGAGCACATACCCACTGAAATTGGTTCCAGTTATAAATCCTTCGTACAGCCATGAATCACTTCCCACTGCAAGACCGCCTGCAGTGGTTTGATCAAAATTGGATAGAACCATCATCGTTCCCTGTGCCTGGACAATTTGCGGAGCCAGTAGTGCGAGCGCAAAACCGATCAAGCCGGCGATATTTGTTTTCATCAAACCGCCTTTGATTTCCGGCGTTGCCAGAGGAAGGTAAAGCCGCCCAAGCCGAACAAACCTAAAACGCCCGGTTCGGGAGCATCCGTGACGTTGATGGCATATTGAGCGTAATCGCCTGAAAAACCATTCCAAGACGAACCATCACTTGCTGAATAAAAAATTCCCGATCCACTCCAGCCACCTATTGGATTATAGGAATTTACGCTCGTAAAGTCCCATTCATAAGCGCCATTAGCGACCGATGTGCTTGCGGTGAGCACTATATAGTACAGCTTGTTTTTTAATAATGTGATGCTTGAGGCAGGGGTGTAAGTGAAAATGCCGCCGGCCACCGGATTCAAAGAACCATTCAGAGTGCCGATGCTGCTTCCGGGAGTAACACCAGGATCAGGGTTATTGTAAATCATGGCCGTGAAGCCGCTGGGATTGCCAGAACCACCCGCCATCTCCAATTGAATTGAGTTGAGCACATACCCACTGGGATTGGTTCCGGCAAAAAACCCTTCCGCCAGCCATGAATCACTTCCCACGGCAAGGCTGCCAGTAGCAGTTTGATTTAGGTTGGACAAAACAGTCATCGTTCCCTGTGCCTGGACAAGTTGCGGAGCCAGCAGAGCGAGGGCAAAACCGATCAAGTTGACGATAACTGTTTTCATAAAACCGCCGTTGCCCTCCGGCGATGCCAGAGGAAGGCCAGACCGCCCAAGCCGAACAAACCTAAAACGCCCGGTTCAGGAGCATCCGTGACGGTGATGGCATATTGAGCGTAACCACCTGAAGATGCATTCCAAGATGAGCCATCACTTGAGAGAAGAACACCTCCCAAGACATTCCAACCACCTATTGGATTATAGGAATTTGCGTTCACATAGCTCCAGTCATAAGCGCCATTGGCAATCGCTGTTCCTGCGGTGAGTACAATACAATAATATGTGTTTCGTGACAGTATAAAATTTGAAGGTGCGGTATAAGTGAAAATGCCTCCGGCCACTGGATTCAAAGATCCGTTCAAAGTGCCGATGCTGCTTCCGGGAGTAACGCCCGGGGGAGGCTTTGTGTAAATCATGGCCATGAAGCCGCTGGGATTGCCCGAAGAGCTAGCCATCCCCAATTGAATTGAATTGAGCACATACCCGCTGGAATTGGTTCCCGTTATAAACTCTACCGCCAGCCATGAATCACTTCCCACTGCAAGACTGCCGGCAGCAGTTTGATTTAAGTTGGATAGAACAGTCATCATTCCCTGTGCCTGGACAATTTGCGGAGCCAGCAGCGCGAGCGCAAAACCGATCAAGCCGGCGATAATTGTTTGTTTCATATCTTGAAACTTCTGGGCTGACAATCTGGGTTTACGCCCTTTGCCGGAATCTTCCAAGATTTATTTCAATAAAAAACGTCGCATTTTTTGTCACACCAAAGGCAGGATTGGTGGAGCAAAAGGAGGTCTAACGGCAGTCAGTCCATGGTGCTGATCCAAAAGCAGCACTAAAGCCCTGTCCACTTTTGTTACATTGTGGTGTTCTCAATTTGAGACAGTCTAATCATGGATTTTCCTCCAAATACCCGCGTTTCCCGTCCATTGACGCGCGCGTCCCGTTCGTATGTTACGGTTTTACATTTATTTGCGCGCGCTTCCCAACCATAGACTGCGGTTTCCGGTCCATAAACCGCAGTTTCCCAACCTTACACTGCGGTTTAAGCTCCATAAACCGCAGTGTGCCGATGGTATCCCGGGGTTTCCGTCATTAGACTGCGGTTTACCGATGACAGACTGCGGTTTAAGTTCCATAAACTGCGGTTTGCCAGTGGCAAACTCTTTCGTTCCGACGGCAATTTGCCCGTTTTCATTGGTTTTCTCCGGTTCTCCGCACATCCGCCAGCACAGGTGCATGAAAATTCGCCGGATAAGAACAGGTTAATTTTAGATTAATAAACCTAACTTAATAATATTAAATATCTGTTGGCATCTTATATGCTTGTTGGTGGGGCATCGAGCGCAGACGCGGGCTGGGGCTGTAGTTGATGCCACGGGCGCACGAGGCGCAATCTGAACAACGAACAGAAGGAAAATAGTATGGGTAAGTTTATACCGAACCAACAGTCCGCCGTGCTGGCCAAGGCCGCACAAATGCACGGCGTATTGTCGAAAACGGGCGTGGTCCCCGCCGACTACGGGTTGACCCCGCAGGATGTAACGGATTTGGGCACGTTGCTCACATCCGCACAGTCGGCGGGCGGCGACCGCGATAACGCCACGGAAACCAAGAAGTCCAAGACCAGCGCGTTCAGCGCCGCGGCGTTGCCTCAATTGGTGGGCAAGGTTCGCGACATGGGCAACAAAATCCGCATCTCGAACGCCACGGACGACATGGTGCAGACGGTGGGTGTGGACCGCCGCAAGGCCACTCCCACGCGCAAGACCGCGCCGACCGTATCGCCGGAGGTTGCGGTGGAGAGTGTCACCTATCACAGTGTCAAACTGCGCTTTCACGAGACCGGCAGCGCCTCGGCGCGGGCGCGGGCGGCCAACGCCATTGGCGTGCAGATTGCCGTGGTGGACGCCGCAGACGCGGCGGCGGATGGCGAGGCGGACAATGCCCCCATCAAGTCGGCTTCGCGCAGTCCGGCGCAGTTGGACACGACCGGCTGGCCGGCCAAGGTGCGCTTGTATGCGCGTTGGGAAACGCAACGGAAAGAGTTCAGCCCCTGGTCGGGGCCACAGGCGGTGATCGTGCTGTAAATGGAAGTTGGGAGTTGGCAGATAGGTCAGCTCCCATCTCCAACCTTCCAGCTCCTAACTTCTATTATCTTTATATGAACCGATTACGCATCAAGGTTGGAAACTCCCGGCGCGGGCTTCGCCCGACGGTCACGCCGCCGGCCCCGTCCGCGCCGTTGCTTGTGCAGGACGCCGTCACCGGCTTTTGGAACATCCTCTGGAGCGGCACGCCGCCCCAGCATTGGCAGGAATGGAAGTGTTGTGATTATCTTCCGAATTGGACGAAGCAGGGTGAAATTGCGCCCATCGCGCTTCCCGTGCCCAAGAGCACGGTGCTGGCGGGGAATGAAGCCTGGTGGGAGGTCAAGTTTGTGGGCGTGGATGGCACGGGCAATCCCGTGACGCCGTACACCAACGTCGTCAGTTCGCCGTTTGACACAGCGGAAATCCACAATTTGTTGAGCACCCTCAAGGCGATGAGTGACGCGCATCAGGCAAGCAGTGACTCGCAACAAACATCCATCGGCGCGCTTCAATCGCAAGGCAGCGCGCAGCAGGCGCTCATTGACGGCCAGCAGACACAAATGGGCAATATGAATGGGGCAATCGCAGATTTGCAGGATGCTGTTGCCGCTTTGCAGGGCAGATGTCCCTGACGAGCTGGAGAAACAGCCTTGTGGCAGGCGAAGGTTATAGAACCAGTGGACGAGGTTTGTATCTGACTACCGTCCTGGTCGCGCAGTCAATCACGAACGCGGATTGAATTTCGATTCGCGCTTGAGCTGTTCCCACAATTTCTTCTCCGCTTCGGTGATTTTTGACGGCACGGCAATCCGTGTGACGACGAAGATGTCGCCGTGGCTATTGTCGCGCGCCGGCAGGCCGCGTCCGCGCACACGGAGTTTCTGGCCACTCTGGGTTCCGGCGGGAATTTTGATGCTGACGCGGCCATCGAACGGCGGGAACGGAAATTTCAGTCCCCAGCACCGCCTCCCATGGGGCGAGTTCCGCCTCGTAAATCAGGTCGTGGCCGTCCACGTCAAAGTCGGGATGTTTCGCGAGACGGACACGAAGGTAAAGGTCGCCGGATTCACCGCCGCCGCTGCCGGCTTCGCCTCGACCGGCCACGCGCAGCTTCTGCCCTTCGGTGACTCCGGGCGGGAATTTTTACCTGATAAGTCTCGGTCTTGACGGAACGGCCTGATGGTCGGCGGATGCTGACGGAACGAATCGAGCCGCGCATGGCCTCTTCCAGCGTGACCATGATGTCGCCTTCGATGTCGCTCCGCGTTCGGCATATTCCTCCGCCTGTTGAGCGCCGGGCTGTCTGCCGAAGCCGCCACCGCGCATCCGCGAGCCAAAAATCTGCTCGAAGAAATCACTGAAGCCGGTTCCGCCAAATTGGAATTCAAAATCCTCGCCGCCCTGCCCTCTCCCGCGAAAGCACTGGCCGCCGGGAAATCCGTTCGTGGCCCGGCGGCGGACGGAATTCCGCGCCGGACTTCCAGTTTGCGCCGAGTTCGTCGTATTTTTTCCGCTTGGCCGGGTCGGAGAGGACTTCGTAAGCCTCGTTGATTTCCTTGAATTTTTCCTCGGCGCGCTTTTTGTCCTTGGCAACATCGGGATGAAATTCGCGGGCGAGCTTGCGAAACGACTTTTTGATATCGTCGTCCTTCGCGGTGCGGGGGACACCGAGGGTTTCGTAATAATCTTTGTATTGAACAGGCATTGTAATTAATGACTTCCGATTTTCCGGTAAAATGATTGCCCCGCAGACAATCTGCGACAAGCGCATTTACAATCATCCATCGTCAATCATCAATCATGAACTAACCCGCGTGGCTGGTGTTATCCACGGTCAGCCAGCGCGTCCCATCAAGATCACCCTCACGGCGCCAGACCCGGACAAGAATGCTTTTGCCTTTGGCCTGCTCGCACAATTTGACGGCGGTTTCGGCGTCGCGTGTCATCTGGCGGTTGATTTCCAGGATGACGTCGCCCCTGTGCAAACCGGCCTCGGCGGCATTGGAACTGGGATTTACTTCCGTGACGACAGCACCCTGGATGCCTGTGGGTGTTTTTAGTGCCAGTCGAGCCTGCTGATCCAAATCGGCAACGCTCACGCCATCGAGCGCGTCAGGCTTGGTCGAAACCGGGGCGGTTTGAACATTATTGTTTTGAGTGGCTTCAACTGGCAATTCCGACAACTTGATTGTCAGGGTCGTTGCCACGCCGTTGCGGGTCAATTTCATCATGGCATCAGAGCCGGGAGCACTTTCGGAAATCGCCAATTGCAAACCGTTCCCATCGTCAACTTCCTTTCCGTTGAATTCGGTGATGAAATCGCCGGACTTGACCCCAGCCTTGTCCGCCGGTGTGCCGGGGATGACGTCATCCACCAGAACACCGTTCTGGCCCGGCAGATTGAATTGCTGGGCGAGGTCGGCATCAACGTCTTGCATATGGATGCCGAGATAACCACGCGCCACCCTGCCGCCACTGATGAGACGTTCCATGACATGGCGCGCGAGATTGATGGGGACGGCGAAACCGATGCCTTCATTTCCCATGGTATCGCTTTTAATCATCGTGTTGATGCCAATCAGCCGGCCTTCAGCGTCCACAAGCGCTCCGCCGGAATTTCCCGGATTGATGGCGGCATCGGTCTGGATGAAGTCCTGGATGGAGTAGCTGTGGTCGAGCATGCCGATGTTGCGTCCGTTGCGTCCCAACGCGCTGATAATGCCCATGGTCACGCTCTGGCCGACGCCAAAGGGATTGCCGATGGCGAGCACAACGTCGCCAACTTCCAGTTGATCACTGTCGCCGAGGGTGACAGCAGGCAGGCCGGTGGCATCAATTTTCAACACTGCAACATCAGTCGGGGGATCGGTGCCGACCACCCTGGCGGTGTATTCCTGTTTGCTGTCGGGAATGGCCACCTTGATCTCGTCCATGCCTTCAACAACGTGGTTGGCGGTCAAAATATATCCGTCGGATGAAATGATAATCCCCGAGCCGAGGCTCTGTTCCCGGCGCGTGCGTCCCCACTGACTGCCATCATCCTGACCGGAGGAGTCGCCGAAGAACTGCTGGAAAAACGGGTCGTAGAAGCCACGATTTCGCCGCAGATGAACAGTGCGTGTGGAATAAATATTGATGACACTCGGCGCGGCCTTTTTAACAACGGGCGAGAAGCTGCCGGCTGCCTTGGCGTCGCGGACAATCGGCGTCGTGTCAAGATTGATGACAGGTGCTGAATCCTTGGCCCATGCGGTGTGATGAAACAAAACAACCACCGTGGCCGCGCCCACCAATGCGGCGAAAAATCCCACCACTGGCTTCATGAGGTTTTTCATATGCAAATTTGCAACATTTCAATAATTGGAATGGACAGTGCCTGGCATGGATTGTTCAAAAAGACCGGTCATTGAGCCACATTGGTCTGCGACTGCTGGAGCTTTTGCACGTCCTCTGACTTGATGATTTCAATTTTCGCGCCCTTGTCCATCTCCGCCTTTGAAGGCACTTTAATAATGTCACTGGTCAGGGGCAGACTTGACGATGGCGGCGGAGCGGTGGCTTGCTGCAAATTGGGATGTTGAACCGAAAGGAGTTCGACATCAAAAATCAGCGTTGAGTCGGGTGGAATGCGGGGAGACATGCCATTATGGCCGTAGGCGAGATCTGGCGGGATGAACAACTGCCACTTGGAACCGGCCTTCATGAGCTTAAGCGCCTCGTTCCAGCCGCGAATAGAGACTCTTCCGATGGTAAGCTCCAAGGGTTTCCCGGCGCGGGCTGAACTGTCGAATTCAGTGCCGTCCGCAAATGTTCCTCGATAATTCACCGTCACAACGTCGCTGTCGCCCGGAATCTCACCATCACCCTGGGTGATGACCTTGTATTGCAATCCATCCGGCAATGTCACGATGTCAGGCTGCGTTCTGTTTTTGGCAAGAAGGGCTTCGCCATCGGCCTTGTTCTTGGCGAGAAACTCCTCGTGCATTTTCTGCTGCCGGTCGGCGAGAGTTTGCTGAAATGTGGTGATTAGATTTTGCATTTCCTGAACGGTCATCAGGGTCGGTCCGCCGGATTGACCGTCCTTCAACCCACGCAGGACCCAGTTTGGATCCACATCCACGCCTTGCTGTTTCCAGCGGTCGGCGAACATCATGCCGATGGCGTAGCTCAAGCGCGATTTGTCATCGGCTAACAGATTGGTGCCGTCGGCCATCAGCGGTGCGGTGGCGCTCAAACAAAATGCCGCAATTAGTGCTGTCTTTCTCATATTTTGATTTTCAGACAGTACATTGTCTAAATCCGGCTCAAAATTGCAATCCACATTTCCAACGCAATCAACTGCGGTTCGCGCAAAAAGGTTTCTTTCTGAACAATTCACGCTACATTTGGTCGAAGCTGTGCCAATCTAATGAGTTGCTTAAAATTAAAAAATTGCGCTGTCATCGTGTTGGCGGCGACCTTTTGCCTGTTCATCGCCGCCGGGTTTGCGGCCCCAAAAACCGCTCCGATCCGACCGCGCCGCCAACGCAGGCTTTGCCGTCCCTTGCACCGGGGCCCAATGACGCGCGCATCGCCTACCAGACCGCGCAGTTTCTGGAAAACTTGCAATATTCCCTGCAACCGCTCGACAAGTCCATGTCGGAAAAGTTTTTCGACGGCTACCTTGAGATCGCTCGACCCTCGCCGCGAAAACTTCCTGCAATCTGACATTGACGGGTTCGCGCACTACCGGACGAACCTCGACACGTTCACCGTTGGTGGTCGCGGCCGGTCAGACCTCACGCCCGCTTATGAAATTTTCAGGCGGTTTCTGGAGCGATTCACGCAGCACACGGATTATGTGAACCAGCTGCTCAAACAGGACCGTTTCAAGTTTAATACCGACGAGACGCATTATGCTTGACCGCCACAACGCGGAGTATCCCAAGGACATGGCCGACGCGGAGAAACTGTGGCAGCAGCAGTTGCGTTACGAGTTATTTGCAGGAGAAACTGGACAGGGAGTTCTCGCCGACCAATGGCGGCACGGTTTTGCCTCTGCCCAAATCCGCCGATGCGGATATCACCGGCGAGCTGGCGCGGCATTATGACTGGACCCTGCGCTATTTCACCAATTGGGACGGTGACGATGTTTTGCAGGCCTATCTCAACGCGCTCACCCACGCCTACGACCCGCACACGGATTATCTCAACTATCAGCACGCGCAGACTTTTAAGATAGAAATGAGCCTCTCCCTTTTCGGCATCGGCGCACAATTGTCCGAGGATAACGGCTATTGCACCATCGAGTCGCTCATCCCCGGCGGGCCGGCGGAAAAAAGCAAGCAAATCAAGGCCAAGGATCGCGTCATCGCCGTCGCGCAAAGCAATCAGCCTCCCGTCAACGTCGTGGACATGGATTTGACCAAAGTCGTCGAATTGATTCGCGGTCCCAAGGACACGCAGGTGCGGCTGACAATCGAGGAAAAGGACAATCCGGCATCGCGCCATGTCGTGGTTATGATGCGAGACGAAATCAAACTCGAAGACCAGGAAGCCAAGGCCCGGCTCATCGAGATGAGCGATGAGCACGGTGGAACAAATCGGATTGGCGTCATCAGCGTTCCGTCGTTTTACGCTCCGATTGACTCGGACGCGCATAATTATATTTCCGTGGACGTCGCCAAACTGCTCAAGAAACTCGAACAGGAAAAAGTCGCCGGCATCATCCTCGACATGCGCGGCAATCCCGGCGGCTCGCTCGAGGAGGCCATCCGGTTCACCGGGCTTTTTATCAAGGAAGGCCCCGTCGTTCTGGCGCGCGATACCGACGGGCGCGTCCAACTTAATTCAGCCAGCGAACCTGACACGCTTTATACCGGCCCTTTACTCGTCATGCTCAACCGCTTCAGCGCATCCGCCGCAGAAATTGCCGCCGCCGCCTTGCAGGATTATGGCCGCGCGGTTGTGGTCGGCGATATTTCCACCCACGGCAAAGGCACGGTGCAAAGCCTCAATCCGCTTGACAAGTTCATCTGGCCGGCCACGCCGACTGCCACAAACGATCCCGGCACCCTCAAGATCACCATCCGGAAATTTTATCGCGTCACCGGCGCTTCAACGCAATTGAAAGGCGTCGAGCCGGACATCGTGCTGCCGGACGTGTTGAATTACGATACCGACATCGGTGAACGCGCGCTTGAAAACCCGCTGCCTTGGGACTCAATCCGTGGCGTGGATTTCAACAAGTTCAACCTCGTCCAGCCTTATCTCGCGGATTTACGCCGCGACTCCGAAACCCGCACCGCTACCAATCAGGATTTCAACTATATCCGGCAGGACATTGATGAATTCAAAAAGGTGCAGGCCGACAAGACCGCCACGCTCAACGAACAGGATGCATTGAAAGAACGGAAGGAAATGGCCGAGCAGAAAATGGCTCGTGATGAGGAGATGACAAAACGTGGGACACCCAATGAAAAGGTATATGAATTGACCGTCGAGAACGCAGCGGATTCCGGCCTGCCGTCGCCACTGGTTGAAACCAATTCGCCCGACGACATTTCCGATGGCCGGCTAAACGATGCCGCCCGTCTCGACGAAACCGAGCGCATTCTTGAGGATTATATTTCGTTGCTGTCGAAAAGTGGCAGCTTAATCGCAAACCAGTGAAGTTATGAAGCCGTTCATTCCATTCGTCTGCGCCTTCGTTCATTGGCAACAGCATTTTGGCCGACCCTTATTCAGAGGCAATACGGCAGGCGAAAACTGTTTCCGCCAACGAAACCGCCGCAAACAGGCAGCTTTTGGATAACTCCCAGCCTGCCCCACCTGCACAAAACATTCCGCCTGCACCGCCCAATCCGGTGCTGCAGGCCACGGTGCAAAACATCGAGAGTTTGCGCAACGATTTCGCCACCATCGGCAGTGCGGATGCCGGCGCTTCTCTCATTGCCCAGAAGCAATCATTGACGAATGACCTGGCCATTGCCGCCCAAGGCGCGAAGCCGCAACCAGCGTCCATTTCCAAACTGGCCGATGATCTGGCGACGGCCATTTCCGGAAAGGATAAATTCCGCATCCCACAACCTAAACTGGCCCAATTTGTCCACGCCATTTTCAACAGCTCACATTTGACAACGGCGCAGCAACAGATGATTTTTGACGGTGTGCAAAAGATTTTGACCGATGGCGGGGCATTGCCGGACGATGCGACCAATGTGGTCAACGACATCAAAACGATTGCCAGCGAAACCAAATAAGCGAAAGCTCGTTTGTCCTACATGCAAAAAATCCGGCGACTGGTTTGCCGGACAATTCGGGCCGTTTTGTTCGCACCGGTGCAAGCTGGTTGACCTCGGCAAATGGTTCGGCGGCGAGCACGTCATTTCCGAACCGCTGCGACCGCAGCATTTCGAGAAGTTCGCCGACCTGCAGCCGGGCGAACATCTGGATAAACTGGAAGAGTAGCGCTGTCGCCTCGATTGCGAGTTTGAAAATATGAAAGGGATGATTTATTTACTATTGACCTTGGGCGCGATCAATTTTTCCGCGCCCGCGCAAAATAATTTTATGAGCACAAATAAAACTGAAATCGCCGACCTTGGCGGCGGCTGCTTCTGGTGCATGGAGGCTGTCTTTGAACGGCTGCCCGGCGTCATCTCCGTCACCAGCGGATTCGCGGGCGGCACAACCGAAAACCCGACCTACCAGCAGGTATGCACCGAAACGACCGGCCACGCCGAGGTCACGGAAATCGTCTTCGACCCCGTGAAAATCTCCTACGACAAGCTGCTCGAAGTGTTCTGGCAGGCGCATGACCCGACAACCTTGAACCGCCAGGGCGCGGACGAAGGCACGTCCTATCGTTCCATCATCCTTTACCGAGATGAGAAGCAGAAACTTGAGGCGGAAAAGTCAATGATTGCGGCGCAGGCGAACTTCAGGAATCCCATCGTCACGGAAATTGTGCCGCTCAAGAAGTTTTACAAGGCCGAGGATTATCACCAGGAGTATTACGACAACAACTCCAGCGCCCCTTACTGTCAGGTCGTCATTGCGCCCAAGCTCGAAAAGCTGGAGAAGAAGAAAGTCATCCAGAAAACGCCGCAGACCAAGCCGTAATAAAAAAAGGCGACCCGCTTTCGGATCGCCTTTGGATTGTTCGTTCGGCTTACAGGCCCTTCTTTAGCATGTGCTTGATCAGGTCCCCCACCCGGCAGCTGTAACCCCACTCATTGTCATACCAGCTCACGAGCTTGAAAAACTTGTTGTTCAACTCGATGCCCGATCCGGCGTCGAAAATCGAGGACAGTTCGCAATGGATGAAATCGCTGCTGACCACCTCGTCCTCTGTGTAACCGAGAATACCTTTCAGGTAGGTCTCGCTGGCCTTTTTCATCGCCGCACAAATTTCCTTGTAGCTCGTTTCCTTGACCGTCTTCACTGTCAGGTCCACGGCGGAAACTGTCGGAGTCGGCACGCGGAACGCCATGCCCGTCAGCTTGCCCTTCAATTCAGGTAACACAAGTCCGACAGCCTTGGCCGCGCCGGTGCTTGAAGGAATCAAATTCTGCGCCGCTGTGCGGCCGCCCTTCCAATCCTTCTTGCTCGGGCCGTCCACGGTTTTCTGCGTCGCAGTGTAGCTGTGGATCGTCGTCATCAACCCTTCGGCAATCCCGAAACCTTCCTTGAGCAACACATGACAAACAGGCGCGAGGCAATTCGTAGTGCAGCTCGCATTCGAAATGATGTGATGTTGCGCCGGGTCATATTTGTCCTCGTTCACGCCCAGCACGACTGTCAGGCAATCGCCCTTGGCCGGTGCGGAAATGATGACCTTCTTGGCGCCGGCTGTGAGATGGCCGCTAGCCTTCTCCACGTCCGTGAATAACCCAGTGGATTCAATCACCAGATCCACGCCCAACGCCTTCCACGGCAGCTCCGCAGGCGACTTGGCACTTACTACCTTGACGTCCTTGCCATTAACGATGATCACATCATCGTCCACCTTGTCGGCGGCGGACTTCTTGGAGCCGACCGTGCCCTTGAAGCGCCCCTGAATGGAATCATACTTGAGCAGATACGCGAGGTTGTCCGCCGGCACGATATCGCCGACCGCGACCACTTCGATTTCCTTGCCGACCATGCCTTGTTCAATGAGCGCGCGGAAGACCAAGCGACCGATGCGCCCGAACCCGTTGATTGCGACTTTTATTGCCATAATTTTTTAGTTATTCAAAAAGGATAAATTAACAAAAAACCGAGAGAACATCTTAATCCAGCTCCCCTTCCCGTCAATTATGATTTGCGTAACAAAATTGTCAAACCCCAAACATTTCTTGCTGGAGTCGTCATGCCCTGAATTTGCCAGTCTCATAATATTGCCCACATTTCCAACGAATTGACGCGACCTCTGCCCTGTTTTAATCTCCGCTCATGCCAGCCAGATGAAAGAAAGCATTTCCAACGAAAACCCCGCTCATAGCCTGGCGGGCGGGGAAGGAAAGCATTTCATCAGGTCGGCGGATTCATTCTTTCATAAACCAGCCGGCATCTTCTGGATTTGTCTTTTGTTGTTCGGGTTGACGGTTTGGGCATTCGCTCCCGTTTCAAACACCGATTTTCAGCTTTATGATGAATCCGCCGAGCTATCGCTTAACTCCCATGTGAACAGTGGAATCACCTGGCACAATCTGCAGTGGGCCATGTTCAGCATGGAATATTCAAATTGGTATCCGCTCACTTGGATTTCACACATGCTGGATTTCGAACTATTTGGGCCTCATCCCTGGGGACATCATTTGACCAATGTGCTGCTTCACGCGGCCAACGGTGTCCTGTTGTTTCTCGTCCTAAAACGAATGACCGGTGCCCTGTGGCGCAGCTTGATCGTGGCGGCACTGTTCGCCCTGCATCCACTCCGTGTGGAATCGGTGGCGTGGATCACGAAACGCAAGGATGTCTTGAGCGCCTTCTTTGGATTGCTGGCTTTGTTGTTTTACATCCGCTATGCAAAGTCATCCATCGTAAATCGTAAATCGGGAGTCATAAATTACTGTCTGTCTTTGTTTTTTTTCGCCTTGGGTTTGATGAGCAAAAGCATGTTGGTGACATTTCCCTGCCTCTTGCTGTTGCTGGATTACTGGCCACTCCGAAGAGTGACGGGTGACAAGTGGCGAGTGACAGGCATTTTGCGATTGGTTTTGGAAAAAGTGCCGTTCTTCCTGCTGGTGGTGCCGGTGGGCATTGTCACGTCTGTTGCTCAAAGAGAGGGAGGGATGTTCATGCTTCACTTTCCCTTGGGCTTCCGGTTGGAGACGGCGCTCATGGGTTATGCGCGTTATCTCGGAAAGCTATTCTGGCCGGCAAACTTCAGCGTGCTTTATCCCTATCCGGATCATTGGCCTGTGGGCGGATTGCTTTGTGCTGCATCGCTAATGTTGGGGATTTCCATTGTTGCCATCATTTTACGTCGGAAGCAGCCATATTTGCTGGTCGGATGGCTATGGTACTTGGGAATGCTGGTGCCGGTGATTGGGCTGATACCGTTGGGCTCGCAATCAATGAGCAATCGTTACACTTACCTGCCGATGATCGGGATACTGATTCTTTTGGTCTGGGCTGTTAATGATTTGTTGAAACGGTGGCGAAACAGGACTGTTCTGATGACAACGGTTGTCCTATTGCTTCTTGTCGCATGCATTGTCAGGACGCGTGCTGAAATTGTTTATTGGCGGGACAGCGAGACTCTCTGGCGCCGGGCTGTCGCGGTCACAAAAGACAATTTTGGGGCATATTATTGCCTGGCCAATTCCCTGCCGGTATCCAAACCAGATGAGGCTATTGACGCACTCCAGAAATCCGTTGCCATCTATCCCGACTTTTTTGACTCCAATCTGGTTCTGGGAAGGATTTTGCGGGCTAATGGGCGCTATTCGGAGGCCCTCATCCATTTTGAAAAGGCGGCCCAGCTTGAGCCGCAGAACAGTTGGGTGTTTCATGATATCGCCACGACATACATGAAAATGGGCCGGGCAAGCGATGCCATTCCGCCTCTCTTAAGGGCCATCGAACTTGAACCGCAACATGCCTTTTATATGGACGACCTCGGCGTGGTTCTTGGTCCCAACAGCCCCGGGCCAGGCGCCATCAGCAATCTGCTTGCGACGGCGCAATCGGATCCCGCCGGGTTTGATCGTTTTATGGAAGGCGTGCGGTTTGACACGAATCACGTCGTCCTTATCAACAACATCGCCTGGTATTTTGCAACCAATCCCAACCCGAACCTTCGCAACGGCAAATATGCCATTCGTCTGGCGACGCGGGCGTGCGAAATCACTGGCTATAAATCACACAGTGACGTTCTGGCCCTCGCTGCGGCATATGCCGAGGATTCCCGTTTTGACGATGCCATTTCAACCGTGCAACTCGCCTCCGCGCTGGTGCCCGCCGCTGGCCAGACCGACCTCTTGAGTGGAGACCATGCCTTGTTGGAACTGTTCCGTTCCCATCAGACATATCACGAATCCGAGAATGCTGCTTCCCCTTGAACGTTAATAATATCCGATTGTTGACGCTAAATCCGTCGCGCGTTGCGGATTGTCATGCCCGGCAGGAAATAGGTATGGTGCGTTTTACGATTGTCATTCGACGGCGGGTGTGCAAGTTTCTCCGTCAGACAGGATTTGGCCGGTCAACGGCTTAATGTTCCCGATGTTGTTCAGCGGTTATCAATTTATCTTGAACCATGCAACGATATGCTTGAATGGAAACCAGATTACGAGACGGGCGTGCCGGAAATTGACACGCAGCACAAGGTGTTGTTCGACAACATCAACCGGCTTGGGAAACTTCTGGACAAAGAGAAGGTTGACCGGGCGGAGGCGGATTACCTTTTGAAATTCCTGGTGAATTACGCGGAGCAACATTTCAAAGGCGAGGAGACCTGCATGGCGCGTTACCGCTGCCCTGCCCATGGAAAAAACAAGGAGGAACACGCCAATTTCCGGACAATCCTTGGGATTTGCCATCGGTCAATACAAAATCGCAACCACGCCGAAGGTGGTGCTGATGCGATTACACGACAGCATGGTCTGGTGGATCAGCAATCACATCCTCAAGGTGGACATCCAATTGAAAGGCTGTGCCGGCTCGAAAGTGGCTGCAAGTTGACTACCGGCATCGGACGTAGCTTTCCAGCAATCACATGATTTCGGGTATTCTGTTTGTCGCCGCGGCCGGCGGAACAGGAACTGCATTCGGCATTTGTAAATTCTCCGGGGCGCGATTGGTTGATTGCAGGATTGTGGACGTGATGTCCACGCCATTCGAATCGAATACGGTCAGTTGATCCATGCGTTCAAGCGCGATTTCCGGCTTGTCGTGGTAGTTTGTGATTTTGCCTTTTATCTCAATCGATTTTCCTTTCAACGCGTTCGCGTCACCATAGAAACTGCTGTGGCCGTGAAAAATCACCACCGTGAACGGCGAATCGGGGTATGGCTGGTCGAGATTCAAAAATGTAATGGCGGAGCCGGATGGTGACTTGCGCGACCCTGCCCGTCACAACCATTTCCTGATCGTAATAATTGGTCGCGTCCGCCGTGCCGATTTTTAGCGGGGCGACGGCGTTGGTGTCGGCTGCGGGCGACTTGATTGCAAATGTCAGGACGACAAGAATCGAAAAGAATTGCTCTCATTGAAACGGGCTATTTTTATTGGTTCTCCGCCGCCAGGAATCTTTCCGCGTCAATCGCCGCCGCGCAGCCCGCGCCCGCCGCCGTGATGGCCTGGCGATAGACATGGTCCGCGCAATCGCCCGCCACAAACACGCCCGTCACGTTCGTCATCGTGCCCTGCTTGGGAACGATGAACCCGTTGGCGTCCATTTCGATTTGTCCCTTGAAAATGTCCGTGTTCGGCGAGTGGCCGATGGCGATGAAAACGCCCGCGCAATTCAAAACCGATTCCGCGCCGGTCTTGAGGTTCTTCAATTTCACGCCGGTCACCTTGTCCTGCTTCACATCGAGAACTTCCGTCACGGCGGAATCCCAGACCGGCTTGATCTTCGGATTCGACAGCGCGCGGTCGGACATGATTTTCGAGGCGCGCAAGGCATCGCGCCGGTGAACGAGATATATCTCCGAGCCGAAGCGCGTCAGATACAGCGCCTCTTCGCACGCGGAATCGCCGCCGCCAACCACCACGAGCGGCTGGTTGCGGAACACCGGCAGCGCGCCGTCGCACGTCGCGCAGTAAGTCACGCCCTTGGTTTCCAGCAAATCCTCGCCGGGCACGCCGAGATGCTTGTGGCTCGCGCCGGTGGCGATGATGACGGTTTCGGCGGCGATTTGTTCGCCATCCACGGTGAGCGCGAAGGGGTGTTTGGAAAAATCCACCTTTTCAACCGTGCCAAAACTGGCGCGCGCGCCGAAACGTTCGGCCTGCTTCTGCATGCGCGTCATCAATTCGTAGCCGTCCACGCCTTCGGGAAAGCCGGGATAATTCTCCACGATGCTCGTGGTGGTGAGCAAACCGCCGGGCTGCTGGCCCGTGAGCACGAGCGGCTGCAAATTGGCGCGCGCGGTGTAAAGCGCCGCCGTCCAGCCTGCGCAGCCCGAACCGATGACAACAACTTTTTCCATAAGCGCGCGAAGGATGAGAGTTTGTTGCCACAAGTTTCAAGCATCCAGAAATTATCTCATTCGCCGCAAACTGAATACTTGAAACTTGAAACTTGAAACCTGAAACTCCCGCCGGATGAGATTGCCGCATTCAGTTCTGGCCACCGCCTGTTTTTTTCTCTTGGGCGCGACACTCGCCTGCCCTGCCCAACCGGCAGCCGTCCTGTGGCAGTTCGCACTGCCTGGATGATCAAACTGCCGATTCGTCGCCGGCCATCGCGCCCGACGGAACGATTTATCAGGCGACCTTTATCGGCAAGCTTCTCGCCGTGACGCCGGATGGCCAGTCCAAATGGACCTTCAAGGCCGGACGCGAGATCAAATCCTCGCCCGCCATCGCGGATGACGGGACAATTTATTTCGGCTCGCGCGACTGGAAACTTTACGCCGTCAGCGCGCAGGGCAAATTGAAATGGACTTTCCCGACCGGCGCGTGGGTGGATTCCTCACCGGCCATCGGCGCGGACGGGACGATTTACTTCGGCTCATGGGACACCAACTTTTACGCGCTCAACCCCGATGGAACCCTGAAATGGAGCTTCCCCAGCGGCGGCATCATTGATTCCTCACCGGCCATTGGCGCGGACGGGACGATTTACTTCGGGTCTCATGACAAGAATTTTTACGCGCTCAATCCCGCCGGCATCGAAGAAATGGGACTTCGCCACCGGCGGACAAATCATCTCGTCGCCCGCCATCGGCGCGGACGGGACGATTTACTTCAGTTCCACCGACGGGAACCTTTACGCGCTGCATCCGGACGGCACGGAACTATGGCGCTTGCGCACGGGCGGCGCGGCGGAATCCTCGCCGGTGCTCGACGCGCAGGGCGCGATTTATCTGGATGTCAACAACATGGCAACCGCGGTGTCCGGGGACGGGAAAAAGCTTTGGGATTATGGCGGGGTCCTGCTGATTGATGCATCACCGGCGGTTGCGGCGGACGGGACGGTTTATTTCTCGGCGCCGTGGCGGGATTTGATTGCGCTCGGCCCGGACGGGCAACTGCGGTGGCGGTTGACATTGACCAACGGCATCAACGCCTCCCCGGCCATCGGCGACAACGGGACAATTTATGTGACGGAAGGATGGTTTCTCGACGCGCTGGCCGCCACCAACACCTTGCCGCCGCTGGCAAAAACTTCATGGCCGATGTTCCGCGCCAATCCGCGCCACACCGGGCGCGTGAACACGAATTGACAGTTTCAGATTGTCGTGGCGAAGTCCCACCGTTCAATGCCGTGCGCTGTGTGAGCGCCGAATGTTGGCCAAGCGTTCGCACGCGCGCACAAACGCCTCGCCCACCGACTTCAATTTGTTCCAGCATAGCCGGACAACCCTGGCATTAGACCGCGAAACGCTTCCCGTCACCACCGCGCGCGCCACCGCAGCCACAAATTCACCCAGATGAAGCATCAAGGCGCATCGGCGCACTTCAATCGCAATGCAGCGCGCAGCAGGCGCTCATTGACGCCCAGAAGTTACAAATTGGCGACATGAATACGTCAATCGCGGATTTGCAGGATGCCGTCGCCGAATTGCAGTCCAGATGCAATCCAGATGTCCTTGACCAGCCAGAGGCACAAAGCATTGAAAAATGAGCGACGAGGTGATTATCCGGCGATACGCGACTGTTCCATTTCTGGACACCCCGTGTACAGAAATGGGACATTTTGGCCATGTACGACTCCCCATTGAATAACGCCCAAAAGCACTTGATTGCCATTATTTGGAGTCGCATGGCCCGCGGGGTTTGGAAATCATGGCGCGCGATTTTTGGCGATTTTTGTTTTCGCGGCTTGCCAAGAAATCCTTTCACCGGCAAATTTCTTGAAAACGGAATTCGAATACGACAAGGAAGAACATGAGCAACGAAGCAAAATTGGAACTGGAGGGGAAAACTTACACGCTGCCAACCCTCGTGGGCAGCGAGGGCGAAAAGGCGGTGGATATTTCAACGCTGCGCGCCAGCAGCAACTACATCACGCTGGACGAAAGCTACGGCAACACGGGCGCGTGCGTGAGCAAAATCACCTTTATTGACGGGGAATTGGGCATATTACGCTACCGCGGCATCCCAATCGAGGAACTGGCGGAGAAATCCACGTTCATTGAGGCGGCTTACCTCATCATTTACGGCGAATTGCCGAACCACAAGCAACTCAAGCGGTTTTCGGATTTGTTCACGGAATACCAGTTCCTGCACGAGGACATGAAGTATCATTTCGAAAGTTTTCCGGGCGGGGCGCATCCGATGGCAATCCTCTCGGCGATGATCAACGCGACGAGCTGCTTTGACGAGGGGCTGATGAAGTGGCAATGGGGCAAGGCGAACACGCAGTTCGACATCTACACGGCCAAATTGATGTCGCAGGTGCGCACCATAGCGGCGTATTCCTATCGGAAATCGCGCGGGCTGCCGCTGATTTATCCGAAAAAGGCATACAAATACACGGCCAACTTCCTGCACATGCTGTTCTCGACGCCGTATGAGGACTTTGAATTGAAGCCGGAGGTGGTGCGGGCACTGGACCTGATTTTTCTGCTGCACGCGGATCACGAGCAGAACTGTTCCACTTCGACGGTGCGGATGGTGGCATCGAGCCAGGCGAACCTGTTCGCCAGTTGCTCTGCAGGCGTTTGTGCGCTGTGGGGACCGCTGCACGGCGGCGCGAACCAGGCGGTGCTCGAAATGCTGGATGAAATCCACAAAACAGGCGACGACGGCTCACGGTTCATCACGGCGGCCAAGGACAAGAACAGCGGCAAAAAGCTGATGGGTTTTGGTCACCGGGTTTATAAAAATTACGATCCGCGCGCCAAAATCATCAAAAAGGCGTGCGACGAGGTGCTGTCCAAACTGCACGTGAGCGACCCGTTGCTGGATATTGCCAAGCATCTGGAAGAGGCGGCGCTGAAGGACCCCTATTTTGTGGAGCGGAAGCTTTATCCGAACGTGGATTTTTACAGCGGCATCATCTTGCGCGCCATTGGGTTGCCTGTGGAGATGTTCCCTGTTATATTTGCGATTGGCCGGATGCCCGGCTGGATTGCAAATTACAAAGAAATCATGGAAGATCCGAAAAGCCGCATTTGCCGTCCTCGGCAGGTTTACACTGGACGCACGACGAATCATTACGTGCCGGTGAACGAACGGAAATAATTTTTTGTCGTAACGATTTCAGCATGAGTCAAAGGCCGGCTTCCGGCACAATTCGTGCTGCATTATGGGAGACTCTGGGGAATGAAAAAAATTCTTGTTATAGACGACGAGGAATGGCTACGCGAAATGATCCGTCTCGCACTTCAACAGCGCGGGCTTGAAGTCATTGAAGCCGCCAACGGCGCGGACGGGATTGATATTGCACGCAAGGAACTGCCCGACCTCATCCTGTGCGACATCAACATGGGCAAAGTGGACGGCTATTTGACGTTGTCCTCGCTGCGCAATGAAGCACCCACCGCCGCCATCCCATTCATCCTGATGACCGGTCTGGCCGACAGCGCGGGGATGCGGCACGGGATGGAGCTGGGCGCGGACGATTATCTCCCCAAGCCGTTCACGACCGATGGGCTTTATGCTGCGGTGGACGCGCGACTCAAGAAGGCGCAGACGATCCGCGACGAAGCCGAGCGCAAGCTCGCGCATCTGCGGGACAACATCAGCCTGATGATGCCGCACGAAATGCGGACGCCGCTCAATGGTATATTGTCCAACGCCGAGCTGCTCGCGACTTCCGCCGCGACACTCAAGCCGGAGGACGTCGCTGAAATCGGGCAGGAGATCCACAAGTTCGAGCGAGCGCCTGGCGCGACTCATCGAAAACTTTCTGATTTACGCCCAGCTCGAACTGGTTGCGGCGGATCCCAAAAACATCAACGCCCTCCGCTCGGGCAGGACCGAGCATCCCAAGGAACTTGTCCAAAACCAGGCAGTGGTGCAGGCAACACAGGCCAATCGCATGCAGGATTTGTCATTTGAGCTGGCGGACATTCCGGTACCCATCGCCGAGGAATATTTCAGCAAAATCACAACTGAGCTGCTGCAAAACGCATTCAAATTTTCCGAGGCCGGTTCGCCGGTGCGCGCGAGGCTCGCCGGGACGTTCAACACCATCACATTGTCCATCAGTGACAGGGGGCTCGGATTCACAGCCGAGCAAATTTCGCGCATTGGCGCGTATATGCAGTTCGACCGCAAGCTGCACGAGCAGCAGGGGCTCGGACTGGGGTTGACGATTGCCAAGCGGCTTGTGGAATTGCACGGCGGCACATTTTCCATCGTGAGTGACAAGGAAAACGGCACGGTCATCTCGGCCAGGTTCCCGAAGGCGAAGGCGGAATAGTCAGTTCGATTACGAGGACGATGGGGGCGGGGACAGGAAAGAGCCTTACAGCGAAAGCCGACCGTAAATGGAAACCAAGGCTCGCCCGGCGAGTCCAGCCAGCAGGAAGACCAGCGCAATCCCAACAACAGGCGCGAAATCCGCCCTGCCAGCGCTCAACGGTATTTTTTCAAGCGGCCGCAAGAGTTGTTTTGCCGTCGCATTCACGTAATTCCAGAACGGGTTCTTGCCGAAGTAGATGTAGCTGTTGAGTAAATGGAGCGCCAGCAACGCGGCAATCAGAAACTTCCAGACAAGATAACCACCCAGCGCGATGACCAGCGATTCCTCTATCCGGTGCGCCACCGTCATCGCCGGCCTTGGATGCAGCCACGCGAACGGCCAGCTTGCCAGCATCCAGACCAACGCGATGACCACGAGCGGCACAAGGAATTTTATCGTACGCGGCCAGCCGTCAATCGCTCCTAACTGCATTTTAACCAGCCGTTGGGTTGGCAAGGGACCGTCCAGAATGGACAGCAGCACCAGCCACAGATAAACGATCCCGAACATCCGTGCGAAGCTGAAAATGGAAAACAAAAGCATCTGGCCAAACAAATTGCTGCGGAAAAAAACCGTGGTCACGCCCAAATCCAGTTTACCAACCCAACCCGCCGCCGAACCGATTTGCCAGTAGAACAGCGCGCGCAACAGCAGCAATCCGCCGATCATCGCCGGCATCTGCCAGCGCATCATGTTTGCCGGCTCGGCACGGCGCAACGTGCCGATCAGGGTGGCGGGCTTTGATTTGCCAAGAGGATCGGCTTTTGCGGCGCGCCAATTCAACCAGAGCAGCATACCCGCTAGGTTCAGGATGAAATCAATCAGTCCCATGGAAGTGACAAGTGACAGGTGTCAGGCGGCAGGAAAGAAATGTCAAGTGGTCTATTTCCCGTCAATTGATACAAGTCACATCATTTTCAAAAGCGTGTCCGCCATTTCGCTGGGCGTGGCGGCGATGCCGATGCCGGCGTCTTTGAAGGCCGCGATTTTTGCCGCGGCAGTTCCCTTGCCACCGCTGATGATGGCTCCGGCGTGGCCCATGCGGCGTCCGGGCGGCGCGGTCCCGCCCGCGATAAATCCGGCGACGGGTTTTTTGCAATTTTTCTTTATCCATTCGGCGGCTTCTTCTTCGGCGCTGCCGCCTATTTCGCCAATCATGATGATGCCGGTCGTTTCCGGGTCGTCGCTGAATAGTTTGATGACGTCGAGATGTGAAGTGCCGTTGACGGGGTCGCCGCCGATGCCGACACAGGTGGACTGGCCGACGCCACGCGAAGTCAATTGCCAGACCGCCTCATAGGTCAGCGTGCCGCTGCGCGAAACGACGCCGATATTCCCCTTCTTGTGGATGTAACCGGGCGAGATGCCGATGCGACAACCGCCGTGCGAATCCTTGCCTTCGCCCGGCGTGACGATGCCGGGGCAGTTCGGCCCGATGAGCCGCGTCCGGGTGTTATCGGCCAGAGCGCGTTTCACGCGAATCATGTCGCGCACGGGTATGCCTTCGGTGATGGCGACAACGAGTTCGAGTCCGGCATCCGCGCCTTCGAGAATGGCATCGCCTGCGAAGGCTGCCGGCACAAAAATCGCGGAAGCGGTCGCGCCGGTTTGTTTCACGGCATCGGCGACGGTGTCAAAAATGGGAACACGCCTGCCGCCGTGCTCAAAGAATTGTCCGCCCTTGCCGGGCGTGACGCCGGCGACGACCTGCGAGCCGTAATCAATGGAGAGTTGCGCGTGCTTCGCCCCAAAGCTGCCGGTGATGCCCTGGATAAGTATTTTGGTATCGGGTTTGACTAGGATTGACATGTGAAATTTGAACTACTTGGCTTTACGTTTGTGAATGCAAATGCTGTTGCCATCGGGATCGTGAATCATTGCCATGTGGCAGGGCGGACATTCCATCGGCTCCATGCGGAATTTGACGTTGTGCTGTTTCAAGTGTGCGATGGCGTCGTCGAAATCTTCGACTTCCAGCGCGGCCATGCAGCCGTCGGGATTGGGCTTGAACATTCCCGGCGCACAGCCGATGGCCAGCGCATAAGGGCCGAATTCGTATTCGACCCACTGGCCTTCAAGAACAGTCGCAGGCTTCAAGCCCAGCACGCCCTCGTAAAATTCACGGGATCGTTTTATGTCTGTGACTGCGTAGCAACAAAATGCGAGTTCGGTGATTTTGAGCATAACGTGATTCTTTTAATTTGCTTTGATCGCCTTCACCACCTTCTGCGCCGCATCGGCCATGGAGTCACCGGGGATGATGGCGACGCCGGATTCGGCCAGCGTTTTTTTGCCAGCGACGACGTTGTTGCCTTCGAGCCGGACGACCAGCGGTATTTTCAAGTGCGTTTCCTTGACTGCGGCGACGATGCCAGTGGCGATGACATTACAATCCATGATGCCGCCGAAAATGTTGACGAGAATCCCCTTCACATTCGGGTCTTGGAGAATGATCTTGAATGCCGCCGTGACCTGTTCCTTGCTCGCGCCGCCGCCGACGTCGAGAAAGTTGGCCGGGTTGCCGCCGAAATGCTGGATGATGTCCATCGTCGCCATCGCCAGGCCCGCGCCGTTCACGAGGCACGCGATGCTGCCGTCAAGCTTGATGTAATTGAGATTGAACTTGCTGGCCTCGATTTCCAGAGGCGCTTCCTCGTTCAAGTCACGCATTTCCTGGATGTCCTTGTGCCTGTAAAGCGCGTTGTCATCGAGGGATATTTTTGCGTCCAGCGCCATGACCGTTTCCTTGCCGTCGGCCAATTCAACGACGCACATCGGGTTGATTTCCACCATTGACGCGTCGCATTCCCACCACGTGTTGTAAACACCAGTGACGAATTTTGTTCCGGCGTTGAACAAATTGCCTTTCAGTCCGAGCGCGGCGGCAATCTTGCGCGCCTGAAATGGCATGATGCCGACGGCGGGATCAATCCATTCCTTGAAAATCCTCCCCGGCGATTTTTCGGCGACTTCCTCGATGTCCATGCCGCCTTCGGTGCTGGCCATGACAAGCGGGCGCGAATTCGCGCGGTCGAGCAGCACAGCCAGATAAAATTCCGTTTTAATTTTCGCGCCGGCAGCGAGAAGGAGCGTCTGCACCTGCCGGCCTTCTGCGCCGGTCTGTTTGGTGACGAGTACCTGGCCGAGCATCTTTCCGGCAAAACCGACCGCTTCGTCCACCGACGAGGCAACCTTCACGCCGCCCTGAAAGCCGGTCTTGAAAGTCCCCTTGCCGCGTCCCCCCGCGTGGATCTGCGATTTGACAACAACTTTCGCACTGCCGCCGGCGACAATTTTTTCCGCCGCCGGCCGCACCTCGGCGAGCGATCTGGCGGGGATTTCGACTGGGACGGAGACGCCGTATTTGGCGAGCAACCGCTTGGCCTGATATTCGTGGATGTTCATTTCGAAATTTAACTCAAACGATTAAAAACGATTGCCGTTGGAAATCAACTTTTAACCGACACATGGCTTGAAAATTCGGCGTGCGTAATCACCTCCATCGGCCGGTTTTAACTCCACAAAATATGGCAATGAGTCGCCAACGGATGCAAAGCCCTGTTGACCCCCCTGTCTGATAATCAGAGTGTGGCTTCCACTGCAAAGCGATTTCTGCTTATCGCCGCATTTTGCCTTCTGGGGCAGATAGCGGTGCGCGCGGGGCTTTCCAACAGCGACTGCATGGACTGCCATTCCGACAACACGCTGGCGGTGACCAACTCCGTTGGCGTGGCGAAATCCCTGTTTGTTGACCCGGCCATGCTTACAGTCTCCGTCCACAAAACCAATGCCTGCATCAGTTGTCACGCGGACCTGACCGCAAAGCATCCCGACGACAACCGTCCCGTGGCGCCTGTCAATTGTGCGCGCTGCCACGAGCAACAGGGCGAAAGTTACGGCGCGAGCGTACACGGTCTGGCGCAAAAGTCCGGCCATGAAGACTCCGCCACCTGCGCGGATTGCCACGGAACGCACGACATCCTGCCGCCCGCTTCCCCCGCGTCGCCGCTCCATTTTGTGCGTCAGGCCCAAACTTGCGGCGAGTGCCACACGAAGGAGGCGCGCGATGTGACGGCCAGCGTTCACGGCAAAGCCATGTCCACCGGCGAACGCGACGCTCCCACCTGCACCGACTGCCATTCCGAACATAAAATCAAGGCGTTGAAGGACGGCACGCCTCTGGAAATTTCCGCGGTATGCAGCCGCTGTCACGCCTCTGTCTATCTCGATCAAAAATACAATCTTCCATCCGACCGCGTAAAAACCTACATGGAAAGCTATCACGGCCTGGCGGCGCAGAACGGCTCAACCGTCGTTGCCAACTGCGCCAGTTGTCACGGCTATCACAAAATCCTCCCATCCGCCGACCCGGATTCCATGATCAACACCAACCAACTCGTGGCCACCTGCGGAAACTGTCATCCCGGCGCGGACAAAATGTTCGTGAGCGGAAGAATCCACTCCGACCTCGCCGCTAAGCCTGAAGGCCGGGACCTGGCCGGCGAAATCAACTGGTGGGTGCGGCGGATTTATCTGGCGCTCATCTTCGTCGTGGTCGGCGCGATGTTTGTCCACAACGCATTGTTGTTTCATAAAAAAGTCGCGGAGCACCTGCGCGCCAGCGGACGGCCCGTTCTTCGCATGAGCCTTTCCCATCGCTGGCAGCACGGCGTGCTCGCGTTGAGTTTCATCACGCTGGCCGTGACCGGGTTCGCGCTGAAATTTCCAGATTCGGGTCTGGCGGCAATGCTGGGTTCCAGCGAGCCGGTCCGCCGCTGGATTCATCGCATCGCCGGCATTGTGCTGCTGCTGACGGGGCTGTATCATCTCATCCACATTTTGACGACCAAGGAAGGCCGGCGGCTGGTCATGGATTTATTCCCGGTAAAGAAAGACCTTGCCGACCTGAAGTGTGCCGTCCGCTATCTCGCCGGGTGGAGTGGTGAGAAGCCGAGGATCGGCCGGTTCGGTTACGCCGAGAAAATGGAATACTGGGCCGTGCTCTGGGGCACGATCATCATGGGCGTAACCGGATTGATGATCTGGTTCAAGCTGGACGTGACCCGATTCCTGCCGCGCTGGGCGGTGGACGTGGCGTTGACGATTCATTATTACGAGGCCGTGCTCGCCTGCCTGGCGATTGTCGTCTGGCATTTTTATCATGTCATTTTTGACCCTGACGTTTATCCGCTGAACACCGCATGCTGGAGCGGCCGTGTCTCCGAGGAATGGCAGAAGCACGAGCATCCGCTCGACACGCCGTTAACTCCGAAGGTAGCGGTTTGCAAAGAGAAACAGCCGCGCAAAGGAACGATTTAGCATCCAGCCTTTGGCCGGAAATTATTGGATACATGGCAAATTTATCGGGGCACAGCGCCGGCATCACATGTTTTGTGCTGCCATTTGCCTTGAATATAAAGCCCACCGCGTGCAACTTGCGCGCAATGAAATTTGTTTCCGCGCTGCTGCTGACGTTGTGTCTTGAGCTTTGTGCGATTTCGGCGAACTCTGCTTCCATCAACGGCCAAAATTATGTTTCCCTGGCTAATTGGGCAGGCGCGAACGGGCTGACTATTTCCCGGCTTCGGCGCGGTGATGAAGTGGCCGCTTCAAGCCGCACGGTCCGGCTTGTTTTCGACAAGGATTCCAACACTGCGGAAATCAACGGCGTGCACGTCGCGCTCTCCTTTCCCGTGGCGAGCGATCACGGCGACATCCTCATCGCGCAATTTGACATCGACAACACCATCCGTCCCCTGCTCTACCCGGCGCGCTACCTCGACCCAAGACGCATCACCACCATCTGCCTCGACCCCGGCCACGGCGGCAAGGACAGCGGCAACCGCGTCGGTGGCTTTTTCTGGCACAGCGAAAAGACCTATACGCTTCTGCTGGCAAAGGAATTGCACGACCAGCTTCGCCGCGCAGGTTTTAATGTCATCCTCACGCGCACACGGGACAATTTCGTGGAATTGCCGGAACGCCCCGCACTGGCCAACCGGTTCGGGGCGGACTTGTTCGTAAGTCTCCATTTCAATGCCACGCAGAGCGGCAAAAACGAAGTCGCCGGACCGGAGACCTACTGTATCACGCCCGTCGGAGCGGCCTCATCTAATTCGCAGGGCGAAGGCGCCGACCATGGCCCGACCACGGCCAACCAGGTTGAGAAAAAGAGCCTGCTTTTCGCCTTCCAGATACAGAAGTCTCTTGTCCAGGACCTCGGCGTGAACGACCGCAGTGTGCGCCGCGCCCGGTTCGCCGTGCTGCGCGACGCACAAATGCCGGCAATTTTAATCGAAGGCGGCTACATGACCAATCCTGCCGAGAGCCAACGCATTTACGATGCGGTGTGGCGACGAAAAATGGCCGCAGCCATTGTGAAAGGAATTTTGAACTACCAAAGACTGTCCGCGCCGGCAGCGTTCGGGCCGCCCGCGATCCATCAACCACCAATAAAAGCGCAGCCATCCACGACGACGAGCAATCATGCATAGAAAATCGTCCCGGCCTGATGATAGTGAAAGAGACGCGGAGTGATGGATTGTAATTGAGCACACCATGCCGAACTCCTCGCTCTGGCGAGATTGATTTCCACGCCGCGGTTTATTTTGCCGGCTGCAATTTGCCGCGCAGGATGTGGATGAGGGCCTTGACGGTGAGTTCGATGAAGAGAAACGGTTTGGCGATGAAATCGTTGCCGCCGGCCATCATGGAGCTGGTGCGGCTGTCGAAGTCGCTCAACGCGGTGACGAAAACGACGGGGGTCTTTTTGTGCTGCGGCAGGGTGCGCAGTTTGGAGCAAAGCTCGTAGCCGGTCATGCCGGGCATGTCCACGTCGAGGAACACGAGGTCGAAATTTTTTTCCTCCAGCAATTTGAGGGCGGCGTTCGGGTTCCTCGGCGGTGATGGACTGGAGATGGGCCTTTTCGAGGGCATAGACGATGGCGCGGCGGGAAATGGGTTCGTCGTCCACGACCAGGATGTTGCCGGAGGGGACTTCCTGTTTTTCGGGCGCGATGCCGCGTTCAAAAAGAAAGCCGAGAAAATCCACGCCGGCGGCAACGGAGCGGAGCGTGGAGGAATTGATGTTCTTCGGATTTTCGTAAAGCTCCTTGAGCAGCGCCTCGACGGCATCGGACATCTTGGAGATTTGGATCAAACCGGCGATGCCCGCGTTGCCGGTGAGGGCGTGGAGGCGGCGGTAAAGTTCGTAAATCTGCTTGAGCTGGGCCATTTCGTTGCCGGCTTTGACAAGGCTTTGCAGGCCGGCGCGCAAGGTGGAAAGCGTCGCGGGCAGGCTGGCTATGAATGATTTCCGCAGGTCGGCCTGAAAGGCGGCATCCTGCACGCCGCCGGCGGCGAGCCTCTCGCCCTTGACCATTTTTTCAGTAAGGCCCTCCGCAGGCTGGCGTGTCTTTGTCATCGTTTCGCTGTCGCCGATGGTGTGGCGCACAACGTCCAGAATCTCCTTGGGCGAGCAACTGGCCTTGGAAAGGCATTTGTTCGCGCCGGCCTTCCACGCCTCCTGAATCAGGTTGGTGAGATAAGTGTTGGAAAAAACGATGATGGGCAGCTTGGCGAAATCCGCCTCGCCGCGGACTTCCTTGATGACATCCACGCCCGACATCTTTGGCAGCATGAGGTCGAGGATCATGATGTCCGGCTGAAACGTCCGCATCATCTTCAAACCGTTCTCGCCGTCGAGGGCGACTTCAATCTGATAGCCCTCCACCGCGAGTTTGTTGCGATAGACATTTGCGACGATCTGGTTGTCTTCGATGATGAGGATTTTTTTCATTAAAATTAATTACGCGTGTGGCGGCGTCACGGCGAGCGCGGGATGATCCGCGAGAAAAATCCGGATTTCCTTGTATTCGCGGCGGGCCTCGGCGCAGAACTCTTCGGCCCCGGTCAACACGCCCGACTTGCCCAGCTTTTCCAGCTTGAGCAGCACCGCCGCAAACCGCGTCATGCCGAGCGTGGCGCTTGCGCCCTTGCAACTGTGCGCGACGTGCCCGACATCGGCGGACTTGGTTCGCGCGCACGGCGTCCTCAATTTGCTTCAACTGCTTCTCGGTCTGCCCGTAAAACATGTCAATCAATTCGCGCATGCTTTCCGGATTGCCATCGGTCAAATCCACCAGCCGCGTCATTTCCACCGGCGGTTCGCCGGCGGCGGCGGGGACGGCTTGTGCAACGGCGGCGGCGGGCGCCGCATTGCGGCATCCGGCGCAGCCGCGGGCTGGGTGGCGGCAACCGGCTGGATTTGCGGAGCCCAGCGTTCAATGATGCCGCGCACGTCCGCCGGGCGGATGGGCTTGGCCAGATAATCGTCCATGCCGGCGGCGATGCAATTCTCGCGGTCCGATTGCTGCGCGTGCGCGGTCATGGCGATGATGAGGATGCGCTTCTGGTAATTCGGATGCGCCGCGCCATCTTTCTGCCGTTCGCGGATGGCGCGCGTGGCCGTCAAGCCGTCCATCTCCGGCATCATCATGTCCATGAACACCAAATCATAATGCCGCTTGTCGAGCGCTTCCAGCCCCTCGCGCCCGTTGTTGGCGATGTCGCACTTGTAACCAATCTGTTGCAAAATGCGGGAGGCGACCTTTTGATTGATTGAATTGTCCTCGCACAAAAGAATGCTCAACGGCATGAGTTCGGCGAGCGGCTGGTCGGCCTTGACTGGGGCGGGCGCGGCGGCTTTTTTCTGGCTGAACAGCGCGCGTTCAATCGCAGCGTAAAATTGCGCGGTCTTGACGGGTTTGGTGAGACTGTGCGCGAATGAGACACGCGTGTCGGGCGCCGAGTCGGCGCGCGTGCCCAGCGGTATGAGGAAAATCAAGGGCATCATCGCCGCCCTGGGCAGCTTGCGGATTTCCATGGCCAGCGTGAGGCCGTCCATGTCGGGCATCTGCAAATCCAGAACCGCCAGGTCAAATTGTTCGCCGGCGCGCACCCAGTCGAACGCCTGCGAAGCGTTTTCGGCGGCGCGCGGGTTCATTCCCCATTGCGTCGCCTGCTCCGCCAGCACGCGGCGGACGGTCGCGTTGTCATCCACGATTAGAATCCGCAAATCGGCGAGCTTGGGCTGGCGCCCCGCCAGCGCGGGCGACCTCGACGCCTTTTTGCGGCGTTTCCGCGTGAAAATTCGCCGTGAAATGAAACGTCGAGCCTTCGCCCGGCGCGCTTTCGGCCCACATTTTGCCGCCCATCATTTCGACGAGCCGCTTGCTGATGGCCAGCCCCAGTCCCGTGCCGCCGTAATGCCGCGCGGTGGATTTCTCCGCCTGCATGAACGGCTTGAACAGCCGCCCCAGTTTTTCCGGCTTGACGCCGATGCCGGTGTCGCGCACGGAAAAATGCACATGCAGCACCGAGCGATCCGGCACATCATCCGCCTGCGTCGAAAGCAATTCGGCCTGGATAAAAATCTCGCCCTTTTCGGTGAACTTGACGGCATTGCTCAAAAGATTCACCAGCACCTGCCGCAACCGGAGCGAATCGCCCTCGAGAGTCGCCGGAATGCCGTTGTCCACCTGATAGACCAGGTCGAGATTTTTTTCGGCGGCCTTGGTGGAAAGCACATCAAGCGTTTCCTCGATGCGCGCCCGCAGATCAAACGGCCGCGAATCCAATTCCATCTTGCCCGCCTCGATTTTTGAAAAGTCGAGGATGTCGTTGATGATGGTCAGCAAGGATTCGCCGCTGGTCTGGATGGTTTCCAGATAACCGCGCTGCTCGGACGTCACCGGGGTTTCCATGAGCAGGCCGACCATGGCGATGACGCCGTTCATCGGCGTGCGGATTTCGTGGCTCATGGCGGCGAGAAACTCCGACTTGGCGCGCACGGCGGACTCCGCGACGCGGCGCGCCTCGGTCAATTCCTGGTTGTTCCGGACCAATTCGTCCTGGTTCCGCTTCATTTTGAGCGAGGCCAGCAGGCGCGCGCGCACGACGGCGGGATCCGTCTGCTTGTTGATGCAGTCCAGCGCGCCAAGTTCAAACGCGCTCAACTTGGCCGCCGTGTCATCCGCGCGGGTGAACGCGATGAGCAGCGTGGGGGTTGCCGGTCGGATGCTCCTTGAGCTGGCGCAACAGCTCCGGGCCTTCCGGCGATTCCAAATCCGCCAGAACCAGTTCAATGGGATGCTGGTGGAGCAATTGCAGCGCCTCCTCGGCATTGTGCGACGAGGCGGGCGCGACGCCATCCGCCGCCAAAATGGATGACAGCATCCCCGCCCATTGGGGATCATCACCGACCAGCAAAATTCTTGATGCCGACTCGCTCATGGCAAACAGCTTCGATTTATTTTTGTATTCTGTCCAAGTCCCGACATTAAACACGTTTTTATTCAATCCGCCAATGCGTTTTTTACAAAGAAAATCCCGCGCGGAAAGAAACATTGCGGCGCGCGGTTTCGCCGGTAAAATTCCGCCATGCTGCAAACGGTGCATGAACCCCGCAGGGCGGAGCCGCCGGCAACGTCCCGCGAGACCTGCCTCGCCGCCTTCCGCTTCATGCTGCTGGCGCGCGTGCTGGACGACAAGTTCGCCGCGCTTTACCGCGCCGGAAAAATCCACGGCGGCGTTTTTCTCGGCCGCGGCCAGGAAGCCTTGAGCGCCGCAGTCGGCGTGTCGTTGAAGAAAGGCGACATCTTTGCGCCGCTCATCCGCGACGCCGCCGGCCGGCTCGCGTTTGGCGAACCGGTCATTGACGCCGTGCGAACGTATCTGGGTTCCGCGCTCGGCCCGATGCGCGGCCGCGACGGCAATGTTCATCGCGGCAGGCCGCAGGAAGGTTACCTGCCGATGGTCAGCCATCTCGGCGCGATGATTTCCGTCGTGAACGGGGTTTTGTTCGCGCGAAAATTGAAGAAGATTTCCGGGACCGTCGGCGCAACCTGCATCGGCGACGGCGCGACTTCCACCGGCGCGTTTCACGAAGCGCTGAACCAGGCCGCCGTCGAAAAACTTCCGCTCGTCCTCGTCGTCGCCAACAACCAATACGCCTACTCGACGCCAACCTCGTGCCAATTCGCCTGTCGCGACCTCGCCGACAAGGCCGCCGGCTACGGCGTCGAATCGCAATCGGTTGACGGAACGGATTTGGCGGCGTGCCTGGAAACCATTGGCGCCGCCGTGGCCCGCGCCCGCGAAGGCGGCGGCCCGCAATTGATCGTCGCCACCCTGCTCCGGCTTTGCGGCCACGGCGAACACGACGACGCCGGTTACGTGGATCCAAAATTCAAAACGTCCCCCATCGGGCGCGACTGCCTGAAGGTCGCCGAGGAATTTTTGCTTCGCCAGGAATGGATGGACGCGTCGCAACTGGCCGCGTTGCGGAACGAACTCGTTCACGAAGTCGAGGAGGCGGTCGCGAAAGTGCAGCGGGAACCGGCGCCCGACCCGTTCGTCGAGGAGTGGTGCGCGATTTCAACCGAGCATCTGAATGAAGGGCATGAATAAACGAAGAATTGAAGATCGCACAACCAGCACACTGCGCGCGTTATTCCTTCATCTCTTCATCGCATGAGCATCACCTATCTCGAAGCCATCCGCGAAGCGCAGGCCCACGCGCTGCGCGACGACCCGCGCGTGTTCATTTACGGGCAGGATGTCGGCGCGTTCGGCGGCGCGTTCAAGGCCACCAAGAATCTGGCGAAGGAATTTCCCGGACGGGTGCTGGATTCGCCCATCAGCGAGGACGCGATGGTCGGGCTGGCCGTCGGCGCGGCCATTGAGGGCATGAGGCCGATCATCGAGATGCAGTTCGCGGATTTTTCCACCGTCGGTTTCAACCAGATCGTCAACCAGGCCGCGACACTTTTCTGGCGCACGAACGTGCCCTGCCCCATCACCGTGCGCCTGCCTTTCGGCGGCACGTCCGGCAGCGGGCCGTTTCACAGCCAGTGCATCGAGGCGATTTACGCGCATTATCCCGGTCTGGTCGTGCTGACGCCGGCGACGGTGGAGGACGCCTACAGCATGTTGCTCGAAGCCGTGGCGATTGATGACCCGGTGATTTTCTGCGAGCACAAATTTCTTTATTACCATCTGAAGGCCGAAAAATTGCCCGACGAGGCGCTGCCCATCGGCAAGGCCCGCATCGCGCGCGAAGGCCGCGACCTGACCATCGTGACCTACAGCGCGATGGTGCACGAAGCGCTCGAAGCCGCCACGGAACTCGCGACCGAAGGCTGGGAAATCGAAGTCGTGGATTTGCGCTCCGTGAAGCCGCTGGACACGGATACGGTGATGGCCAGCGCCGCGCGCACCGGGCAGGTTGCTGTGCGTCGGCGAGGCGTGGCCGTGGGGCGGCGTGACGGCGGAAATCATCGCGCGCGTCACGAGCGAAGGCTACGGCCTGCTGGACGCCCCGCCGCAGCGCCTCAACGCCAAGGACACGCCCGTGCCGTATCATCCGAATTTGTGGACGGCGCACCGCCCGACTGCGCGGAGCGTCGCCGCCGCAGCAAGAAATCTGTTGCGCCAGTAATAATGAAAATAGTAAATCCTAAATCTTAAATAAAAAATTTCCGATGCCTTCCATACCCATCATCATGCCGCAGCTCGGCGAATCCATCGCCGAGGCCAAAGTGATCAGCTTCCTGGTCAAGCCCGGCGACACCGTCGAGGCCGATCAGGATTTGATCGAGGTCGAAACGAACAAGGCCACGATGACCGTCACGTCGCCGTGCCGCGGGCGCGTTGAAAAGCTTACCGCCCAATTGGGCGAAAGCTACGCCGTCGGCGCCGCGCTCGGCCGGATTGAGGCCACGCAGGAAGAATTGGCGCGGCTGGGTCTGGATGTTTCACCTCCGGCGAAAACCGGCGACACCGACCGCATTTCAGGCGCCGAAGCGGGTGGCGGAAAATACCGTGTTCAGCCGACCGTGCGCGGTCTGCCCGTGCCGGCGAACGTGGCGGGCGCAAGCTATCTCTCGCCGCGGCTCAAGGCGCGGATGAACGAACTCGGCTTGAGCGCCGCCGACGTCGCGGGCATCGCCGGCAGCGGCGCTGCCGGCCGCGTGACCGTGGAGGATTTCGAAAAATTCATCGCGCACATCGAAAAGCAAAAAGTCAGCCAGGCTTCTTCGATGCGCGTGGCCGTGGCCGATGCGATGCGGCGCAGTTGGACGCGGCCCATCGCGCACGTCGGCATGCCGGTCTGCCTCGATCCGCTGTTTGCCTATCGCAAAATCGCGAGGCCGAAACCCGGTCCGGCGCTGTGCGCCTTGCGCGCGCTGGCGGTGGCGCTGGCGGAAAACAGCGCGGTCGCCGGACGACTGGTCGGAAACAAAATCATCCATCCCTCCTCAATTGATGTCGGTTTCGCCGTCGAGGCCGAGGACGGCGTGCTTGTGCCGGTGATTCGCAATGCGGACAAGCAATTGTTGAAAGATTTGATCGCGCCTTACAACGAACTGGTAGCATTGGCGCGCGACCGCAAATTGCCGGCAAGCGCCACGGGCGGCTCGATCGCCACCGTCACCAATTTCGGCACATTCGGCCTTGAATGGGCGACGCCGATTCCGCTGCCGGAACAGACCCTAGTGCTGGGCATGGGCGCGGCACGGCACGAGCCGCATTGGGACTCAGTCAAAGGCCAGTTCGTGCCGATCATGGAGGCGAATCTGACGTTGAGCTTCGACCATCGGGTGCTGGATGGCGGCGCGGCGGGCCGACTGCTCCAGCGCGTCTCGGAATTGATGTCCAAGCCGGAAAAATTGTGAGGCGCGGCTAATTGACCAATGCTTTGAACGCAGCGACGATTGGCCGGTGGTCAGAGCCGATACCCCAATCTGGAATAGTGGGAATGTAAGTTTCCGCCCTCACCCAATCGTGCGCCAGCGTCGAACTGCTTAAAATGTAATCCATGCGTGTATAAACGTCTTCCTTGCCGTAATACTCCGTCCACGCGATGTCGCGCGGGTCGAAACTGGAATTTTCCGCAGGCGCGTTGTCACCGTTCCGCTCGGCGGGCCGCGTGTCGGTAAGCTTGAATTTTCCGCGCCCGATGATCTGCTTGACTGCAATTGGAATCCATAACGTCGTTGAAATCGCCGAGAACGAGCAACCTGGCCTTCGGATCGGCTTTGAAATGTGCATCCACGATTCCACGCAAAATCTTAGCCTCTCCCAGCCGCTCCTCGGTTTCGTCGGCATTGGGTACGGGCCGGCGCGATTTCAAGTGTGCGACAATCAGCGTGAAGGTGAAATTCGTGGCGGCTTCGATATCCACCTCGGCAAAGCCGCGTTCCACGGGAAATTGGCGGCCATCGAGCAGGAACAGGTCGTTCGTATGCGGCCGGCGCGCAACAATGGGCAGCCGGCTTAACACAGCGACGTGTATATTCGTGTCCGCGGCTCTGATATGTTCCCAAAACGGAAAATCCAATCCATCGGCCTTGAGCGACTCACGCAATTCAAGAAGCGCGTTGGTCGTTCCCATTTCTTCGAGCGCGAGCACATCGGGTTTGATGGACTCGATGCTTTCACGGATTTTGGCTTTGGCGTCGGCGGATTTGACGAAGTGGCGAGATTCCGTCGGCTGGTCCAGGTAATTCTCGACGTTGTAAGTGGCGACTCGAAACGTTCCAGCGGCAAAAGAACTCGAGCAAAACAATGTAAACGACAGAAGAACAAAGGACATTGAAGCTTCATGCTAGTACGGAATTTGTCAGATGGCGTACACTTTTCAAGAGAACATTTTGAAATATTCGCCAAAGCTGCTACTGTTCAGCCATGTCTCTAAACGGCAGAAGCATCGTAAAATTGCGCGCGGCAAGGAAGAATTCCGCCGCGGATTTGCACGACAAGCAGAGCCGAGCGCGACACGCGCGAGCTGCGCATTGACAAGGTCGGCGTGCGCGGACTGCGCTTTCCCATCCAGGTGCGCGACAAGGCGCGCAGCATCCAGAACACCGTGGCGACCATCGGCATGTTCGTGGATTTGCCGAAGGAATTCAAAGGCACGCACATGAGCCGGTTCGTCGAGGTGCTCAACGCGCACGGCAGCATCATCCACGTGGAAAACATCCGGGACATTTTGCTTTCGCTGCAAAAGAAACTGAACTCCGCCACGTCGCACATCGAAATCGAGTTTCCGTATTTCATGTCCAAGCGGTCGCCGGTGTCGCGCGGGGAAAGCCTGATGGATTACGTCGCGCGGTTCGACGCGGCGGCGTGCGGCGGGGAAATTGATTTTGTGCTGACGGTGAAGGCCAACGTGACGACGCTGTGTCCCTGCTCGAAGGCGATTGCCAAATACGGCGCGCACAACCAGCGCGGGCTGGTGACGCGTGGCGGTGCGCATGAAAAAATCGGTCTGGATCGAGGATTTGGTGGCGATGATCGAAAGCTCGGCGAGTTCGGAGCTTTACGCGCTGCTCAAGCGGCAGGACGAGAAGTTCGTGACGGAGCGCGCCTACGAAAATCCGGTGTTCGTGGAGGATCTGGTGCGCAACGTGGCGGTGAAGCTGAACGCGCATCCACAGGTCCAGTGGTATAAAGTCGAGGCGGAAAACTTCGAGAGCATCCACAATCACAATGCCTACGCGTGCATTGAGAAGGGGTGAAAATCATGTCTGCTGTGACGGGATTTAGGCAGCAGACTTCGTAAACAGTTCAATTTGGACTATTCAACCCGCCGCGTTTCTGGCAGTTTGACCGGACATCTTTTGGAGAAATAACGCAATTGACTGACAAGCAACATGGACAAACCATCTACAACCAATCAAAAACTGATTTCCTGGGTCAACGAAATGGCGGCGCTCTGCCAGCCGGAGAAAATCTTCTGGTGCGACGGCTCGGACGCCGAGAACCAGATGCTTTGCGATCAGATGGTCAAGAGCGGCACGTTCATCAAGCTCAATGCGAAGAAGCGCCCCGGCTCGTATCTGGCGCGCTCGCATCCCAGCGACGTCGGACGCGTGGAGGATCGCACGTTCATCTGCTCGAAGACAAAGGACGAAGCCGGGCCGACAAACAATTGGGCCGACCCTGCCGAGATGAAACAGACGATGCTCGAACGGTTCAAAGGCTGCATGAAGGGCCGGACGATGTATGTGATTCCGTTTGCGATGGGCCCGCTGGATTCGCCCATTTGCAAATTGGAATTGAAATCTCCGATTCGCCTTACGTCGTCGTCAACATGCGCATCATGACGCGCATGGGCAAAGCTGTTTTGGACAAGCTCGGCGCGAACGGGACGTTCATTCCGTGCATGCACTCGGTCGGCGCGCCCTTGCAGCCGGGACAAAAAGATGTTCCGTGGCCGTGCGAATCCGACATAAAAAACAAATACATCGTCCATTTTCCCGACGAGCCGTCCATCTGGTCCTACGGCTCCGGTTACGGCGGCAACGCGCTGCTTGGCAAGAAATGTCTGGCGCTGCGCATCGCCTCGACGGTGGCGAAGAAGGAAGGCTGGATGGCGGAGCACATGCTTATCCTGTGCCTCACGTCGCCGCAGAAGAAAAAATATTACATCGCCGCCGCGTTTCCCAGCGCCTGCGGCAAGACAAACCTCGCCATGATGCAGCCGACGCTGCCCGGCTGGAAGGTGACGACGCTCGGCGACGACATCGCCTGGATCCGCATCGGCAAGGACGGACGACTTTACGCAATGAATCCGGAAACGGGTTTCTTCGGCGTCGCGCCCGGCACTTCGGCCCGGAGCAATCCGCACGCGCTCACGGCCTGCGCGAAGAACACTATTTTCACAAACGTGGTGCTGACGCCGGACAACGACGTGTGGTGGGAGGACATGGGCGTGCCCGCGCCGGCCAAGGGCATTGACTGGGAGGGCAACGAATGGACGCCGGCCAGCGGCAAGAAAGGCGCGCATCCAAATTCGCGTTTCACCGCTCCCGCGTCGCAATGCCCGGTGATTGATCCCGACTGGCAGAATCCCGAAGGCATGCCGCTCTCGGCGATTTTGTTCGGCGGCCGGCGGCCCAGCACGATTCCGCTGGTGAACGAGGCATTTGACTGGGAGCACGGCGTGTTCATGGGCTCGGCCTGCGGTTCGGAGACGACCGCCGCCGCGCTCGGCGCCGCCGGCGTGCTGCGGCGCGATCCGTTCGCGATGCTGCCGTTCTGCGGCTACAACATGGGCGATTATTTCGCGCACTGGCTGTCGTTCGCGCAGCGCACCGACCGCGCGAAGCTGCCGAAGATTTATTTCGTGAACTGGTTCCGCAAAAACGGCAACGACAAATTTCTCTGGCCCGGCTACGGCGACAACAGCCGCGTGCTGAAATGGATTTGCGAGCGCGTGGAAGGCACGGGCAAGGCGCAGAAGACGGCGATTGGCAATCTGCCGACGCCGGACGCGCTGGATTTGGACGGCCTGAACCTGCCGGCGGAGGATGTGAAGACAATTGCTGGCGGTGGACGCGGCCGGCTGGCAGAACGAAATCGCCGATGTGGCAGCGAACTATGCAAAATTCGGCAGCCATCTGCCGAAGGCGTTGAACGAACAGCTTGACGGCCTGCGCAAACGGCTGGCTTAATTGCCGAGCAGCGCCTTTGCCTTCGCCAGCGCCTCGTCCAGTTTGGTCGCGTCCTTGCCGCCGCCGCGCGCGTTGTCCGGCTTGCCGCCGCCTTTGCCGCCGACAATCGGCGCAATCTGCTGGATGATTTTCCCGGCCTGCACGTTCGTCACGAACTCCGGCGAAACCGCCGCGAGCAGCGCAACCGCATCGTCGGCAACGCCGCCAAGAATGATCACGCCCTTGAACCGGCCTTTCAACGAATCGGCAATCGCCTGCAAAAAATCGCCGGTGGCGATGCCGAGATTGTGGAGGATGACCGGAATGCCGTTGATGATCTTGACCTCCTCCAGCAAAAGGCTGGCGGCGTTCGAGGCTTCGCGCTGCTGCGCGGTTTTGAGTTGCTTCTCCAGTTCCTTCTGGTGCGCGAGCAGGGCTTCAATCTTTTTGTCCAGCTCGTGAACCGGCGAATTCACCTTGCCCGCCAGCATCTTGATCAAATGCAATTCGTCGTTCGCTTTGCGATAGGCTTCAAGTCCGGCAACGGCTTCAATGCGCCGGACGCCGGCGGCGATGGCGCTTTCGCCGACGATGCGGAACAAACCGATCTCGCCGGTCGCGCGCGTGTGCGTGCCGCCGCAAAGCTCCATCGAATAACCGTCCAGCTTCCCTGCCCTGCCGCCGATTTGGACGACGCGGACGGTGTCGCCGTATTTGTCGCCGAAGAATTGCATCACGTCCTTGCGGTTCTTCACGTCGGCGTGCGGAACTTCCGTCCACGAGACGCCGGCGTTTTCGAGGATGCGTTCGTTGACGAGCTTCTCGATGTCGGCGACCTGCGCGGGCGTGAGCGGCGCGCTGTTGAAATCGAACGTCAACTTGTCCGGCCCGACGAATGAACCTTTCTGCGAAGCCTCTTTGCTGGCGACTTCGTGCAACGCCCAATGCAGCAAATGCGTGACGGTGTGATGGCGTTGGATCGCATCGCGGCGTGGTTTATCGACGGTCAAAGTGACGGAGGTGCCGGGCAAAAGTAGGGCAGGCTCTCGCCTGCCACGCCGAGCGAAGCTAGGCGAACGCTCGCACCATCGCGCTCGCTGGGCAGGCGAGACGACTGCCCTACGTTGGCGGCTTCGTCTTCGACGAAGTGCAGGAAGGTGTTGCCGGCTCTTCTGGGTATTGGTGACGCGCCAGAGCTGGCCGCTGCCGGTCAACTCGCCGGTGTCGCCGACCTGGCCGCCCATCTCGGCGTAGCAGGCGCTGGTGTCGAGGATGACGGCGGTCTTGTCCTTCAAGCGAGACGACTTCCAGAACTTTGGCCTGAACCGCGAGTGTTCTCGTAGCCGACGAATTTCGTGGGCGTGGTGGTCTCGATTTGCGAGAGCGAAATGACTTCCTTCTTCTGCGCGGCGCGGGCGCGGGCGCGCTGCTCTTCCATCAACTTTTCAAAACCGTCCTTGTCCACGGTCAAACCGCGTTCGCGCGCCATCAACTCGGTGAGGTCGAGCGGGAAACCGTAGGTGTCGTAAAGTTCAAATGCAGCAGTGCCAGAAATCGCAGGAGTCTCAACTCCAAATTCTTTGAATTCAGCAAGAAAATCCAATTTGAGATCAACAATGAAAATTGGTGCGGTTATCGAACCGGTTTGAATAAATCACCAAGAATTCTCATAATTGACCTGAATTCTTGCGGATGCGCCGTGCTTTGCTCGCACTTGCATTCCAATCGTTGTTGCGAGCAATTCATAGAATCGCTGAATTCCCTTATCCAACGTCTTATTAAACGCCTCTTCCTCGGTGCGGATGGTTTCCTGCACCTGCTTCTTGCGGGCGCGGATTTCGGGGAAGACGTCGCCCATCGTGTCGGCGAGCACGTCCACGAGTTTGTAGAAGAACGGTTCGTGAAAGCCGAGCGTGCGGCCGTAACGCACGGCGCGGCGCAGGATGCGGCGCAAAACGTAGTTGCGGTCGTTGTTGCCGGGCTGGATGCCGTCGGCAATGGCAAAACTCAAGCGTGCGGATGTGGTCGGCAATCACCCGAAAGGCAATATCGAGGGCAATTTGGTCGGTTTCGGGCAGCTGTTTTGACCATCATTTGACGAGTTAACTCATTTTCGCATGGGTTGATTCACCTTTATGGTGACGTTGGCTCATGCTTTGGGATGCCGTCGACTCGACTGTTTGGGTGAGTTGACTCATGTTCAGGAAGCTTGACTGCACCTTTTTGACGGGTTAACCCGCCTTCGGGATGAGTTGATTCACGCTGTTTGTTGAGTCAACTCGTCTTTTTGATGAATGGATGTCTCTTTTTGGTCACTTGGCAGGGTGCTTCTGTAGGTTTTGCCGCTCAATTTCTCCAATTCGTCGAAAATGGGGCGGAAAATGTCGGTCTCGTAGTTGGAAATCTTGGCGTTGGCGAAGTCGGTCAGGTTCTTTGTGCCTTGAATGATGCTGGTGACGCGCTCAAAACCCATGCCGGTGTCCACATGCTTGGCCGGCAGCGGCGAGAACGTGCCGTCGGGATTGGCGTTGAACTGGATGAAAACGAGATTCCAGATTTCGATGCAGCGGGCGTCGCCTTTGTTCACCAAACTGCCTTTGGTGTCGCCAGCGGGCGTCAGGTCCACATGCAATTCCGAGCAGGGGCCGCACGGGCCGGTCTCGCCCATCATCCAGAAATTGTCCTTTTTGTTGCCGTTGACGATGTGGATGGCGGGATCGAGTCCGACGGAGCGGAATTTCTCCGCCCAGAAGTTCCACGCTTCCTGATCGAATTCGCTCGGATCGTTTTTGGATTTGTCCGGCGAATAAACCGTGGCGTAAAGGCGCTGCGGCGGAAATTTCCAGATGCCGACGACGAGTTCCCACGCCCAGTCGATGGCTTCCTTCTTGAAATAATCGCCGAAGCTCCAGTTGCCGAGCATCTCGAAAAACGTGTGGTGATAGGTGTCGAGGCCGACGTCGTCGAGGTCGTTGTGCTTGCCGCCGGCGCGGATGCATTTCTGGGTGTCGGCGGCGCGGCCCGGCGTGTAGGGGCATTTGGTCTGGCCGAGAAAAATCGGGACGAACTGGTTCATGCCGGCGTTGGTGAACAGCAGGTTCGGCGAGTCGGGCATGAGGCTCGAAGACGGCACGATGGTGTGCTGCTTCGATTTGAAGAAATCGAGGAAGTCCTTCCGGACCTGGCTGCTTGAGCGGATTTGCGCGGGCGTCGTCATTGAATCGGGCAGAAAGCTTAATGAAAAAGTTTCGCGCGGGCGAGCGCAAGTTTTGAATCGCCGCAACGCAAAATATTTTTGAAAATATTTCTTGAGAAATGGCGCGGCCGGGGCGATTAGTTAAGTCAGAATCAGTCAGCGATGTTCTTTGGAAATTGAAACCAGATTTACCCTGCCCTGTTCGTGATTACTGCAAATCCCTGAACCGTAGTAAAACGATCAAAGGAGCCGGTCTGTGGTTGTGGCCGACACGCCTTCACTGGAAGTCGAAAGCAGCCCGGCGGGTTCCGCATGTTGTATAACATGTTCAAGAGATACTGTGGCACACGGCAAGGGCGGGGTCTTTTTCAAGTGCAAGAGGCCCGCCATCCGGCGGGCCTTTTTGATTTGGGCAAAATTTCCGCCAACTGCTAGTTTCAAGCCATGGCGCGCGACGATTTGTTCCGGACCCCGGCTGAAACCAGACCGGAAACCGCGCCTGCTTCTGGAATTTCCAGAAACCAGCCGCTCGCCGCGCGGATGCGTCCGCGCAACCTTGATGAATTTGCCGGGCAGACGCACATCCTCGCGCCGGGACAATTGCTGCGCCGCGCCATTGAAGCCGACCGCATCCAGTCGCTGATTTTCTTCGGGCCACCCGGCACCGGCAAGACGTCGCTGGCGCAAATCATCGCGCGGCAGACCAAGAGCAAATTCGAGCGCTTGAGCGGCGTGGAATCCAACGTAGCCGACATGCGCCGCGTGCTGGCCGGCGGCCTCCAACCGGCTCGAAAACACCGGCCAGCCGACAATCCTGTTCATTGACGAAATCCACCGGTTCAACAAGTCGCAGCAGGACGTGCTGCTGCCGGATGTCGAAAGCGGTGTCGTGAAACTCATCGGCGCGACGACGCACAATCCGTTTTTCTTCGTCAACTCGCCGCTCGTTTCGCGCTCGCAGATTTTCGAATTGCGGCCGTTGACCGAGGACGAATTGTTTTCGCTGCTACAACGCGCGCTGGCCGACGACCGAACGCGGACTCGGCTACATGAAAATTCAGGCGGAGGAAAATGCGCTGCGCCATCTTGCCAAGATTTCCGACGGCGACGCGCGCAAGGCATTGAACGCGCTGGAAATCGCCGCGCTGACGACCGCGCCGGACAAAAAGGGCGTCGTCCGCATTGACCTCGCCGCCGCCGAGCAAAGCATCCAGAAAAAGGCCGTGGTGTATGACGACGAGGACGCGCATTACGACACGATTTCCGCGTTCATCAAATCCATGCGCGGCAGCGACCCGGACGCGGCGCTTTACTGGCTGGCGAAAATGATTCACGCCGGCGAAGACCCGCGTTTCATCGCGCGGCGGATTGTGATTTGCGCGGCGGAAGATGTCGGCCTTGCCGACCCGATGGCGCTGGTGCTGGCGAACGCGGCGTTGTCGGCGTCGGAATTTGTCGGCTGGCCGGAGGCGCGGATTCCGCTGGCGGAGGCGACGATTTACATCGCCACCGCGAACAAGAGCAACAGTGCGATAGCGGCGATTGACGCAGCGCTGGCGGACGTGAAATCGGGCCGGACGATTGCCGGTGCCGGAGCATTTGCGCGACGCAAATTACAAGGGCGCGGAACGGCTCGGCCACGGCCAGGGTTACCAATACGCACACGACGGCAAGGATCATTTTGTCGCGCAGGATTATCTGGGCGCGGACAAGATTTATTACGAGCCGACCGAACAGGGCGTGGAAAAGAAAATCAAGGAACGCGTCGAGAAATGGCGGGCGGAATTTGGCGAAGCACGAAAGAGAGAAGTCTGACTGCGGATGGACAGGGACGAAATGAGCATGACAAACATCGAAGCCAAAGGCGCACTTCGGCGGAAGAATCCGCGCGGCAGCTGAAAAATATTTCCCCCGCAATGCGCGCAGCACGCATCCGCGCAACTTCGCGCAGCGCTGAAGGAGCAATCATTTTATCAAAACGCGCCGGCGGTTTTGTTTTTCGCGCCGCTGCCGGACGAGATTGATGTCTGGCCGTTGCTGGAGGAATCGCTGGCGGCCGGGAAAATCGCCGCCCTGCCCCAATTCGACACCGCCACTCAAAATTATGTCGCGCGGCGCGTTCAAAATCCCGCGAAATGACCTTATGTCGGGGCCGTTTTGGATTCCCGAACCAAAGCCAGCTTGCGCCCAAATTCCGTTGGACGCGCTGAAACTGGTTCTCGTGCCGGGCGTGGCGTTTGATTTATGCGGGCGCAGACTGGGTCGCGGCAGGGGATTTTTTGACCGGCTGCTGGCGGAGGCTGGCGGCTTGAAATGCGGAATTGCCTTTGACGAACAAATCGTGCCAGCGATCCCGGTTGAGTCACACGATGTGCAAATGGATTTTATTTTAACGCCGACGCGCTGCTTGAGGATTGCGGGATAAATCCGCTTACTCGTGCTGCTGGTTCATGATGGGCATGCCACCCTCCCATCCCTGCGGGGTGTTCCACGGACGAACAGAGGCGTTATCAGGCTCGTTGGTGGCAGCAACCACTGACACCGAAAAGCACGGCGCACAAAGCAAGCAGCCAGAGCCAGTGACCGGCGACGGCGTTTCATATCAGGAAGCCGGATGCGCCGGCGTGACCTGATCGCCTTCAAAAACCTCGCCCAGCTTCCAGCCGGGCACGATGTTCGCGATGCAGCGATTCTTCTCCACGGTGCGAACCACGACCTTGGCAACCAGTTTGCCGTCGCGGCTGACCAGCAGTTCGCCGTCCTGCAAAACACCCTGCTCATCGCCGATGTCCAACACGACAAAATCCCATTTCGGATCCACCACAACCACCTTGCCCTTGAGATCGGCAGGAAGCGTCACAACGTAATTGGTGCCAATCAGCTCATTCAACTGGTTTTGCTGGCGCGCAATCGTTCGTGCAAGAACCTTCTTTTCGTCGTTCGAAGGCGCTAATGGCGTCCTCGTCCTGCTTGATCAAGGCGACGAGCTGGAGAATTTCCTGCGGCGACTTGCCGGTGGCCTTGTAAGCGGCCAAATCGGCTTGCGCGGCGTCACGATCCTGCGTGGCCTTGGCCAGTTTGTCGGACAAATCATCGGCGCGCTTCTGTTGCGCAGCGGCGACATCCTCGGCCTTTTTGCGCGCGGCCTGCGCGTCAGTCAATTGCTGCTGCGTATCAGCCAGATTCTTTTGCGTGTCGGCCAGATTCTTTTGCGTCGTGGCTAATGTGGCCTGGGTTTGGTTCAACTGGGTGTGGTAATCATCGCGCTGGGTAATCAGGGTGTTGATATGGTCGCGCACCTGAAGAACATTCAGCGTGCCAGCGCCCAGCGCCGCAAGTATGGCCACAATCAGACTAATGCGCATCAACATGGTTTGATGAAATTATACGTTCTTGCCGCATGTGTCAACGCCAGTTTGCAATTTGCCAAACCTTGATTCCAATTCACACTCTCGGCCTGGATAGTTGAACAAAATGGCAAAGGGTTGACTCGCCAGCCGCTGATCTTTCTGGTTTCCTTCCGACGCAATGAACCGGGATACAGTCCGCCAGCTCCGCACACTGCTCATATTGGGTCGCGTGTCGAATCTGCCGACAGTCTGGTCGAATTGCCTCGCCGGCTGGTGGCTCGGCGGCGGCGAAAATTTCTGGAAGCTTCCCCTGCTCATCTTCGGCGTCAGCTGCCCTTTACGCCGGCGGGATGTTTTTGAACGATGCCTTCGATGTGGAATTTGACCGCCAGCGACGTCCCTCACGGCCGATACCGTCCGGAGCAATATCGCTGGCGGCGGTCTGGCGCTGGAGTTTCGCCCTGCTCGGCCTCGGAGCGATTTCGCTGGCTGTCCTCGGCAAAACCACCGGTGTGCTGACGCTGGCATTGCTGGGGTGCATCATCATTTACAACGCCACACACAAGGCAATCACGGCGTCACCGTGGCTGATGGGCCTTTGCCGGTTCTGGATTTATGTCATCGCAGGTTCGACGGGCGTCTGGGGCGTGAACGGCTGGCCGATCTGGTGTGGTGCGGCGCTGGGGTTTTACGTCGTCGGTCTGGGTACCGTGGCGCGGCGCAAAAGCTTTCGCGGGCCGGTTCCATATCTGGCCTGTGCTGCTTCTGGCCGCGCCAGTTTTTCTGGCCATGCTGATGAACGCGGGCGACGCGCGAAAAGACGCGATATTGGTGTCGCTCGTGCTTGTGTTATGGACCGCCCGTTGTGCGCGAAGCATTTTTCAACCGGGTGAAGTGAACGTCGAGCGCATCGTATCCGGTCTGTTGGCGGGAATTATTCTGGTGGACTGGGTGGCCGTCGCGCCGCAAATACCCCACACTGTGAGTGCCGTTGTGTTCCTCCCGTTGTTCAGCGCGACACTCTGGCTTCAACGATTTGTACCGGCGAATTGATACAATCTGATTCCCCCCAGTCAGGCAACCCAAAGCCGCGCTTGAACAGTGGGTCAGCTTAAGTTACATTGGTTATTCGCTTATGAGCGCTGAAACACCGGTCAAATTGACGCACAACGAAGACATCAAGGACGCGATCCCGACGCTCGCGGGCACCATCGCGTCCACGCTGGCCAACCCGGCTGCCGATTCGTTTTCCGGCGACGACAACCAATTCCTGAAATTTCACGGCTGCTACCAGCAGGACGACCGCGATTTGCGGTCGGGCGGCAAGAAATACATCATGATGATTCGCGGCCGCATCCCGGGCGGCGTGATGACCGCCAACCAGTGGCGCGTGTTCGACGAACTTGCCTGGCTTTACGGCAACAACACGTTGCGCATCACCACGCGCCAGAGCATCCAGTTTCACGGCGTCGTGAAGGCGAACCTGCGGCTCGTGATTAAAAAAATCAACGAGTCGCTGCTCTCCACGTTGTCCGCTTGCGGCGACGTCAACCGCAACGTCCTGGCCCCGCCGACGCCCGCCTACACCAAGGCGCGCGACCAAGTTTATCAGGATTGCCTGCGTATTGCCGACGCGCTGAAGCCGCAGACCCGGGCGTATTACGCCATTTGGATTGATGGCTACCAACTCAAGATTGACGACCCGTTCAACAAGACGTTCGTGGATCCGCTCTACGGCAAGACATATTTGCCGCGAAAGTTCAAGACGGCGTTCGTCATCCCGCCGGTGAACGACCTCGATGTCTTCACCAACGACCTCGGCTTCATCGCCGTCGTAGAAAATGACCGGCTCGTCGGCTACAATGTCGTGGTTGGCGGCGGCATGGGACGCACCCACGGAAACGAAGCCACTTATCCGCGGCTTGCGAGCGAACTTGGTTTTATCACACCGGACAAGATTATCGACGTGGCCAAAGCCGTGCTCACGATCCACCGCGATTTCGGAGACCGCACCGACCGCAAGCACGCACGGTTCAAATACGTCGTCGAGGAACGCGGCGTGGATTGGACGCATGCCGAAGTCGAGAGGCGCGCTGACATCAAATTTGCTCCGATCAGGCCTTACAAATTCACAACCACCGCCGATTTGCTCGGCTGGCACAAGGCCGTGGACGGAACAAACTTTTTCACGCTGTTCGTCGAATCTGGCCGCGTGAAGGACAAGAAGAAAATAGCGCTGCGCGAAATCGCGGATAGATTTCCGCAGATTGAATTTCGCCTGACGACCAATCAAAATGTGATCCTGGCCAGCGTCGGGGAAAGCGAAAAGACGGGCATCAATTCCATTTTTGACGCCCATGGAATTCCGACAGAAAACCAGGCGAGCGTGCTGCACGCCGCCGCAATGGCCTGCCCCGCCCTGCCCACCTGCGGCCTCGCGCTGGCCGAGAGCGAGCGCATGTTGCCCGGTCTGATTGACCGCATCGAAAAACTTTGCGGCGATTTGGGATTGAGCGACGAAGAAATCATCATCCGCTCGACCGGCTGCCCGAACGGTTGCGCCCGGCCTTACATGGCGGAAATTGCGTTTGTCGGCAAGGCGCCGGGGCGTTATCAGGTCTGGTTCGGCGGAAATGTTTCCGGCACGCGGCTCAACCGCGTGTGGAAGGAAACGGTCAAAGATCCGGAAATCGAAAACGAATTGCGTCCGGTGCTCGCGCGTTATGCCAGGGAAAGAAATGCCAGCGAACGCTTCGGCGACTGGTGCGACCGTGTATTATTGAAGGAGCAGCTGGCGGTGGCAAATTAAACAACGAAGTAACTAAGGGACGAAGCTGCTTTGTTGTTTCGTTTCTTTGTTGTAAAAAATGACACCAGATCAAATCTCCAAAGCCAACTTCGAGTTGCGGAACAAATCACCGCTCGAAATCGTGAAGTGGGCCATCGCGCGGGCGAAAGGCCGTGCGATTGTCTCGACGAATTTTCGTCCATTTGAAGCTGTAGTTTTGCATTTGTGCGCTCAGGTGCAGCCGGACATTCCAGTTCTTTGGGTGGACCACGGTTACAATCGCCCGGCGACTTATAAACACGCCGAGGAATTGAAAAAAATGCTCAAGCTGAATCTGATGCCATTTCTGCCCAAAATCACCCCCGCGCATCGTGATGCGATTTACGGGGAAATTCCGACGACTAACGACGAGACCGGACTGAAGCAGTTCAGTGCGTTAATGAAACTGGAGCCATTCCAACGCGGCATGAAGGAACTTGCGCCAACGGTCTGGATCACCGCGTTGCGCAAGGTGCAAAATCCGAACCGCGCAGAACTGGATATTGTGAGCGATGACAAGAATTTCGGCGCACTCAAAATCAGCCCGGTATTTTACTGGAGTGATGACGACATGGAAAAATATTTGAAGCAGCACAAACTGCCGAACGAGTGGGATTATTTCGACCCGGCAAAAGCTGATGACAAGCGCGAGTGCGGTCTGCACGCCACTTGGGGCGGCAAAGCGGTAAAATACTAGACACGGATTGCACGGATTTTCACGGATTATTTATGTCTGAACTTCTTTATTACGAAGATACTCACCGCTTGATCGGCCTTTGCATGGAGATCCACCGCGAGTTGGGCAAAGGTCACGACGAAGTCATTTACAAGGATGCTCTGGTTGTGGAATTGAACAAGGCGATTATCCCCTTTTCGCGTGAGATGAAATTTGAAGTGAATTACAAGGGTGTGGCCTTGCCTCATTTTTATTACGGTGACTTTGTCATTTCGGACAAAATCTTGTTTGAGGCAAAAGCCGCAGAACAATTGACCGACACCCACGTCAAGCAGGTGTTGAATTATCTGGCCGCTTCAAAGCTTCGGTTGGGATTGCTTGTTAATTTCGGTGCCGATTCGCTAAAATGGAAACGAGTTGTTTTATGAATCAGTGTCAATCCGTGAAATCCGTGTCAAAATGAGCAGTTACCATTTAGATCACCTGCAATACCTGGAAACGGAAGCGATTCACATCATGCGTGAAGTCGCCGCCGAATTCGAGCGCCCGGCCATCCTGTTTTCCGGAGGCAAGGATTCCATCTGCCTGCTGCGTCTCGCCGAAAAGGCATTTCGCCCGTCGGACATCCCGATGCCGTTTTTAAACGTTGATACTGGTCATCACTTCCCGGAACTCAACACATTTCGCGACAAACGCGCGGAACAGCTCGGCGCCAAGCTCATCGTGCGCAAGGTCGAGGACGCCATCGCGAAGGGCATCGCCATGCCGAGATCGGGCGAAATCAGCCGCAACCAGTTGCAGATTCCAACGCTGCTCGCCGCAGTCGAAGAATTCCAGTTCGATTGCCTGATTGGCGGCGCGAGGCGTGACGAGGAAAAGGCCCGCGCGAAGGAGCGTTTCTTCAGCTTCCGCGACAGCTTCGGCCAGTGGGACCCGAAAAACCAGCGCCCTGAAATCTGGAATTTATACAATGCCCGGGTCAATCCGGGAGAACATATGCGTGTGTTTCCGTTGTCGAACTGGACGGAAATGGATGTTTGGGAATACATCAAACAGGAAAAGCTTGAAGTGCCGACGATTTATTTCAGCCACACTCGCAAATGCGTCCGCCGCCACGGCCAATGGCTGCCTGTCACGGATTTGCTGCCGCCCAAGCCAAAGGAAAAGGTGGATGAACTTGTCGTGCGCGTCCGCACCATCGGAGACATTATCAGCACCGGCATGGTCGAGTCGCCGGCGGATTCCGTGGACGACATCATCGCCGAAATTGCCGCCGCGCGTGTGACCGAACGCGGCTCGCGCGCCGACGACAAGGCCAGCGAAGCGGCAATGGAAGACCGCAAGAAAGCGGGATATTTTTAAGTCATGCCTCATACCCAACATCCGATTGAAATCTTGAGGTTCAACACTTGCGGCAGTGTTGACGACGGCAAGTCCACCCTCATCGGGCGGCTGCTTTACGATTCAAAGTCGCTCATGGAAGACCAGATTGAGGCGCTCGAACGCTCCGCTGACATCACCGGAGGCGGACAAATCAATCTGGCCAACCTCACCGACGGCCTGCGCGCTGAACGCGAGCAAGGTATCACCATTGACGTCGCCTACCGCTACTTTGCCACGCCCAAGCGCAAATTCATCGTCGCCGACACACCCGGCCACGTGCAGTACACCCGCAACATGGTTTCAGGTGCCTCCACCGCGAACCTTTCCGTCGTTCTCGTGGACGCGCGGCAGGGTGTCATCGAGCAGACGCGGCGTCACACCTTCATCGCGGCGCTGCTGGGCATTCCGCACCTCGTCATCGCAGTCAATAAAATGGATCTGGTGGACTGGAAGGAGGAGCGCTTTCAGGAAATCCGCGACGAGATCGAGGATTTCCTGCCGAAGCTTGGCACGTTTCGCGACGTGAAATTCATCCCGATTAGCGCGCTGAACGGCGACAACGTGGTGGAACCTTCCAAGGCCTGCAAATGGTATCACGGCGCGACGCTGCTGGAACATCTGGAAACCGTCCACATCGCCAGCGACCGTAACCTAACCACCCTCCGCTTTCCCGTGCAATGGGTCAACCGCCCGAACAATCCCACCGACAAGACGCTGCACGATTTCCGCGGCTTGAGCGGCCAGATTGCCAGCGGCGTGGTGCGCAAGGGACAGGAAGTGGTCGTGCTGCCCGCCGGCATCAAGATCCCATGTCGACGAACATCTGGTGTTACGACCACTCGCTCGACGAGGCCTTCTGCCCGCAATCCGTGACCATCTGCCTGGAGCACGACATTGACATCAGCCGCGGCGACATGCTCGTCGGACGGGAAAATCTTCCCGGCCGCAGCGCGGAATTGCAGGCGCAAGTCTGCTGGATGCATTCCCGGCGGTTGGAACCCGGCAAGAAGTATTTCCTCAAGCACGCCACTCAGACCGTCCAAGCCGTCGTCACCAAGCTGGAAAGCCGCATCAACATGACCACGCTCGAACCGGAACCCGACCCGGCTGCGCTGGCCATCAACGACATCGGCGGCATCCGCATCAAGACCGCCAAGCCGCTCGTGTTCGACGGTTACACCACGAACCATCTGACCGGCTCGTTCATTTTGATTGAGCAAGGAACAAACGCCACCGTCGCCGCCGGAATGCTTACCGCGCCCACCGAAGCCGTCACGCCCGAATACACCGACTTCGTGATTTGAGGCGTGGAAGTATTCTCCCCCGAAACCCGAACTGCCGAAGGTATAAATTTTTCAACCAATCGGTCCGCCGGCCAACATCTGAAGAAATTCCGTAAAAACTGTTTGTCCGTTCAGGACGTTGAAAATCCAGAACGCCGCCGCCAGCGCGATGTAAGGGCCGTACGGCATCCGCGACGACCATTCGCGGCGTTTCAGCAAAATCAACGGCGCATAAACGGCCAGCCCGATGATGGCGCTGGCAAACAGTGAAAACACCACGCCCTGCCAGCCGATGAACGCGCCAATCGCCGCCATGAATTTCACATCGCCCAGCCCCATCGCCTCGCGCGGCAGGATGATTTCCCCAGCACTCGGCCTCCAAGTGCGGCACGTCATCGGGATTTAGTTTCTCGCCGCCGATGCTCAACGCGGCTGGCGAGAGCTTGATGAGTCACGTCCTCGTAGCCGCGGTCAATCAACTCCGCCGTGCGCGCCTGCAAAACAATCGTGTCGGATTTGCGGTAAAAGATTTCTTCGTAGGGAATTTCCTTGTCCGGCAGGTGCAGGCAGGTTTCCGTGAAAATGATTTTCGACACGCCGGGCCATTTCAACCGCTGGCGGCCAAACAGCAATTTCCCCAGCCGCGAAAAGCCATAAACGATTAACGCACCGGCTACCGCGCCAATCGCGCTCCACAGGATTCCCGCGCCGTGGGAATGGGCATTCTGCAATTGCGGCAGGAAAAACGACGCGACCAGGCCGGCGACCACGCCGCCAAAGGTGATTTCGTCGGGAATGATGAAATGCTCGAAGTCAATGAACGTCGCGCAAATCAGCCCGGCAAGGAGGACCGCATAAACCAGCGCCAGCGGCATGGAAGGATATTCGATGAACCGGATTGCCGAATTCCAGCCAGCAGGCGAGAAACATCAGGCCGGTCAGCAGCTCCACGACAAAATAGCGCGGCGAGATGGGCGCGCCACAGTTTTTGCAGCGCCCGCGCAGCACCAGCCATGTCACCAGCGGGACGTTCAACCACCACGGGATGGAGTATTTGCAATGCGGACAATGCGACGGCGGGGTGACGATGCTCATGCCCAGCGGCATGCCGGTGGATGCAGACGTTCAGAAAGCTGCCCACCATGCAGCCGAACACGAAGAAGCACAGCGACCAGAAATGGAACGGCACACCCGCCCAATATCCCGCATCAAAAATCGCGTTGTGCATGGATCCAGTCTAAAGCCCAAAACCCAAATCCCAAAGCGCCAATTCCCATAATGAATTCAAAAAACCGCCCTCACCCTGACCCTCTCCCACAAGGAGAGGGAACAGCAAAGTTCGCCCTCGAAATTTCCAACCGCATCCATCTCGCCGACCGGCTGACGACAATTCTCCCTCTCCCGGCGGGAGAGGGCCTGGGTGAGGGGTTTGCTCATTTCCCATAAACATTCTGTTCGAGCGCGCGGCGCATCACGTCAATCGGCGCGGTCTTGCCCGTCCAGATTTCAAACGCCGCCGCGCCCTGATGCAGCAACATGCCGAGGCCGTTCGATGTCTTGCACCCCGCCGCCTTCGCCGTCGCGAGCAGCTTCGTCTCTGCCGGTTTGTAAATCATGTCATAAACCGCGCGGGCCTGGTGCAGGGGAAATTGTTTTTCATCCACCGGCGACGGATCGCCCGCCTTCAAGCCGATGGGCGTGGCGTTCAGCAACAAATCCACTTCACCTTTGGGAAAACCGACCGTCACCTTCACGCGCGGATAACGCTTGCGGATTTCCTCCGCCACCGCCTCGGCCTTGGACATCACGTAATCCACCAAAGACAATTCAGCCACGTTTTCCATCGCCAATCGTAACGCCGCCACCTGCCCTGCCCCGCCCGTCCCGATGAGCAGCACTTTCAAGCCCGCCAGTTTCAGCCCGAGGTCTTCGCGCAACGAGCGGGCGATGCCGTCGGAATCCGTGTTGAACCCTTGCGTCCGGATTTCGCCGGTGATGGATTCGGTGAAATGATGCAACGGCTGCCATTTTCCATCGGTATCGCGCGCCTCGAACCGGACGGTGTTGACTGCGCCCCACGTTTTTGACGATTCATCCAGTTCATCCACGATTTGCATCGCGAGCAACTTGTGCGGCACGGTCAGGTTGAGGCCGGAGAATTGCATGGCTTTGGCGCCGGCGATGGCGGCGCGCAGATTGTCTGGATGCACTTCAAACGCGAGGTAACGCCAGTTCAGGCCGAGCTTGGCGAACGCGGCGTTGTGCATCGCGGGCGACGCGGAGTGCCGGATGGGAAAGCCATAGACTGCGCACAGGCGCGTCGAGGCGTTGATGATGGGTTGGGCCGGGTCGGACATGCGGGATTTATACGCAGGCGGCGCGCGGGATTAAAGCGCAAATCCAAGCTAAATCAGCCATTCCTGTTTTTTTGACCCTTGTCCCCAGCACTGGTGACATGCGCGATTCCGGGCTTGGTGTATTATATGGGCAGTGGTGTTGAGCAGTTCTCAAGTGTTTAGTGTGTAAGAAAGGGCCGGACCCGGTGTCCGGCCTTTGTCTTTTTTACGGCGAAGAGTCCGACTTCCAATTCGTGCAGCGCTGGCCCCGCGACTTCGCCCAGGTGATTTCCCGCCATATACAAAACCACGGCAAACCCCGCCAGCACCAGCAGCAGGACGGCGAATGCCCGGAAATGCCTCGCTTCCAGCTTCTCCAGCGAACGCGCGAAGGCAAACAGACCAAATAGCGCCGACACCACAATCACCGCGTCCACGCTCGCGCGTTGCCAGTAGCTGCCGCCCAGGTGCAGCCACATCCCGAATTCATCGAACGTCAGGCCCATCGCCACGCCATAGAGTAGCGCCGTGATTTCCGCCGCCCGGCCCGTGGGCCGCCGGAATACGCTGTAACCGCACACCGCCGACATCAGGAAGATGCCGTAGTTCAGATGGTGGACATGCGTGCCGTGCATGAAGAAATAGAGATTCGGCATCTCCCTGGCCATGATGAGAAACACGAACACGCGTGCCAGAACAAATGTCAGGATGAAAGCGAACAACGCCCGGCGCGCAAGCCGGTGGACTGTTTCGCGGTGCATGCGGTGTTCTGTGTTCACTTCAATCGTGCGGTTCGGATTTTCATACACCCGCCACCGGTGACAAGCCAGCGATTTCGTCCGCCTGCTCCATTGGAACCGTTGACGAATGCAAATTCGGTGTTAGCTTTCCGTTCAGAAAGCTGGAAGAAAGAACCCATGAATCAGTCTGGAAACGGAAATTTGTTTGTCCGTAGCGTCTTCACGGCGGCCATTCTCCTTGCCCTGAAATTGCCGGCCCCGGCCCTGACCTTCAACGTGACTTTTGATGGCAGCGTGACGATCCTGACCAATGCAACGCAAGTGGAGACGGCTTTCACCAATGCCACACTGGTGTTCCAAAATCTTTATACCAACCCAATGACGGTCAACCTTACCGTATTTTTCAGCAGCGGAGTGAACCTTGGCCAGAGCGGCATCGCCCTGACGGGAAATCCCACCTACGTCCAGTTAACCAACGCTTTGCGCGCCGCCCGCACCACCGCCGCAGCCAGCAATTCCGTTGCCAGCCTGCCGCCAACGGATCCTACTCCCAACTCGTCCGCCGGCACCAATTGGTGGGTCCCGACGACTGAAGCCAAGGCTCTAAACGGTTCCTTCGGCGTGACCACGAACAATTCAAGCCAGGATGGTTCGGTCACCTTTGCATCCACAGTCAGCTACACCTTCGATCCAACCAACCGCGCGGTGTCAGGCAAGTTCGATTTCATCGCAGTGGCCGAACATGAAATCTCCGAAGTGCTTGGCCGTATTGACGGCCTGAATATAGGCAACGGTGGTTACGTGCCCTACGACCTGTTCCGTTTCACCAACAACGGAGCGCGCAGCTTAAATGTCAACAGCACGAACGTCTATTTCTCGGTGGACGACGGCGTGACATCGCTGAAAACCTTCAACACCAACGGCAACGGCGGCGACCTTCAAGATTGGGCATCCAGCAGCACGGCGGATTCCTTACGACGCCTTCCTCACCATCGGCCAGAAGGCGCCCCTTTCATCCGCCGACCTCACCGCATTGGACATCCTCGGCTACAAATTGAACCTCACCGTCCCCCGTTTGGCGGCCACGAAATCGGGCAGCACAAACATCCTTTTGACCTTCACCAACGTGTCCGGCCTGAACTTCAGCATCCTCGCCAGCACAAACATCGCCACCGCCGTGACCAACTGGACCGTCCTCGGCACGCCCGTCGAAGCTCCCACCGCCGGCCAATACCAGTTCACCGACTCCATCACCAACAAGACACGATTTTATCGCGTGCGGCTGAATTGATTGAAGTTTTCCTGCAGATTTTCCCTCTTTCATTGCCCAAAGCCTGCGCGTGATTAAACTGTGCGCGTGAAATCCAATGGCGCGGTTTATCTCGTCGGGGCCGGGCCGGGCGACGCGGGGCTGCTCACGTTGCGCGGCGCGGAATTGCTCCGCCGCGCCGACGTGGTGCTCTACGACGCGCTCGTCAACCCCGCCCTGCTCCGCCTCACCCGCCCGGACGTGGAATTGATTTCGCGCGGCCATAACATGAAGATGCCGCAGGACGAAATCACCGCGCTGCTCATCGCCAAGGCGCGCGCGGGCAAATGCGTCGTCCGGCTCAAGGGTGGCGATCCCTACATCTTCGGTCGCGGTGGCGAGGAGGCGGAGGCGCTGGCGGCGGCGAAGATTCATTTCGAGGTGGTGCCGGGCGTTTCGTCCATCGTGGCGGCGCCGAATTACGCGGGCATTCCGCTCACGCACCGCGAGCATTGCTCCAGCTTCACGGTCTTCACCGGCCACAGCGATTCGGCGGACGCGGCCACGGCGTTGCGCTACGAGCAGATCGCCAAAATCCCCGGCACCAAGGTCGTGCTGATGGGCACGGAGAATCTCGGCGACTGGACGAAATCGCTCATCGCGCACGGAATGCCGCCGGAAACGCCGGTGGCCGTCATCCAATGGGGCACGCTCGGCAAACAGAAATCCGTTTCCGGCACGCTGGCGACGATTGCGAAACTGGCGGCGGAGAAAAAGATTGCGCCGCCCGCGCTCACCATCGTCGGCGACGTGGTGAAGCTGCGCGGGAAATTGAACTGGTTTGAAAACCTGCCGCTGTTCGGAAACAGAATTGTCGTGACGCGGCGAATTGTGAGGAACGCCGTGTCGTCGTCCTCTGATTCCAGGGACAGCGGCAGCCAGTTCGCCAAGCGGCTGGCGGAATTGGGCGCGGATGTCCTCGAAGTGCCGACCATCCGGCTCACGCTGCCGACGGAGAAAGACGCCATCGTGGATTGCCTGCTGGAATTGAACGCCTACGACTGGCTGGTGTTCACGAGCGCGAACGGCGTGACGGCGTTCTTCGATTTGTTCTTCAAGCGCTTTCACGACATGCGCGACATCGGCGGCGCGCGCATCGCGGCGGTCGGCCCGGCCACGGCGGCGAAGTTGCGCGAGCTGCATTTGCAGGTGGATTTGCAGCCGGAGGATGCGACCGCCAAAAAGCTGGCCGCAGGCATTTGCCAAATTTGAGACGATCGAGAATTTGAAGATGTGCCTGCTGCGGGCGGAAGTGGCGAACCGCGAATTGCCGGAGGCGCTGGAGGAATTGGGCGCGATCGTGGACGACATCGCGATATACAAAACCGTGCCGGAAACCGAAGACCCCGCCGGCGCTGGCGCCCGACTGCTGGCCGAAGGCGCGGACTGGGTAACGTTCACGAGCAGCTCGACGGTGGAACATTTCCACGCGCGGTTCGACCTGCCGAAGTTACTGAAGAAATTCCCGCAATTGAAAATCGCCTCGATTGGCCCCGAAACGAGCAAGACCATTCGAGCGCTGAAGCTGGAGCCGGCCTTCGAGGCGAAGGATCACACCACAGACGGCTTGATTGCTGGCCTGCTCAAATCGGCAAAGGCATAGCTGGATTTTGTGATTCAATCGGATGCGGCTTTCGTCTAGCTTGCCGCCTGACACCAAAATGCCAAGCCTTCAACAGTCCGGGTCCGCGTCGGGAATCTCGTTATTCCCACCTATCTGCCCGCGCCGCCGGACAAGAACCCGATGTTCCTGGAGAAGCGCGTGTATCAGGGCAGCAGCGGCAAGGTCTATCCCCTGCCCTTCACCGATCGCATCGCGGAAAAGCCAGTGCGACCGCAAGTGGAAGGCCGTCTGGATTGAAAACGAATTTCTCCGCGCGATGGTGCTGCCCGAACTCGGCGGACGCATCCATGTCTTGCAGGACAAGACCAACGGCTACGATCTGATTTACAACCAGCACGTCATCAAGCCCGCGCTCGTCGGCCTGGCCGGGCCGTGGATTTCCGGCGGCATCGAGTTCAACTGGCCGCAGCATCACCGGCCCGCGACGTTTCTGCCGGTGGATTTTGAAATCGAGAATCACGCCGACGGCTCAAAAACCATCTGGTGCAGCGACCACGACCCGATGACGCGCATGAAAGGCATGCACGGCGTCTGCCTGCATCCGGGCCGCGCGTATCTCGAACTGAAGGTGCGCGCCTACAACCGCACGCCGTTCATGCAGACGTTTCTCTGGTGGGCGAACGTCGCCACGCGCGTGCATGAGGCGTATCAAAGTTTCTTCCCGCCGGATGTTTATTACGTCGCCGACCATGCGCGCCGCTCGATGAGCGAGTATCCGCTGGCAAAGGGATTTTATTACGGCGTGAATTACGGCGAACGCGGACACAAAGGAATTCCGCAAAATGAAATCCCGACACAATTCGTTCCGCCGCACTTCGCGAAGCAATCTCCGGAATCCAGACGTCAAATCCCAGACCCCATACTACGCGCCAAACGACCTGTCGTTCTACGCCAACATTCCCGTGCCGACTTCCTACATGTGCATGGGCAGCAAGGAGGATTTCTTCGGCGGCTACGATTACACGGCGCAGGCGGGCATCGTCCACATTGCCAACCACCACATCTCGCCCGGCAAGAAACAATGGACGTGGGGCAATCACGAGTTCGGCTACGCCTGGGATCGCAACCTGACGGATAAAGATTCCAAAGGCGAATTCGGTCCCTACATCGAAATCATGGCGGGTGTTTACACGGACAACCAGCCCGACTTCAGCTTTCTCCAGCCCGGCGAAACAAAAACATGGAGCCAGTTCTGGTATCCCATCCAGAAAATCGGCCCGGCTCAACACGCAAACCTCGATGCGGCGATCAGCCTGAAGATTGAGACGCGGGAAAATCCGCTTCGGCATTTCGGTCACGCAAACATTTTCCGGTGCAATAGATTAATCTGATGGCCAAAGGCAAAAAGCCTTTCTCGCCAAGAGCCCGCGACTTCGTGCCTGGCTCGCCGTTCATCAAAGCAATCAAACTGCCGCAGGGCATTGCCGAAACCGATTTGCTCCTGCGCGTCATGCGATGCCGAACCGGTAGAAGAAATCATTTCCTACCAGCCGAAGCTGCGCGGAAAAGGCGAAGTCCCGCCGCCAGCCACCGAGCCACCCGCACCGGCAGACATCGCGAGCAACGACGAACTGTTCATCACCGGCTTGCATCTGGAACAATATCGCCACGCCACGCGCTGTCCGACAATTTACTGGCGCGAGGCATTGCGCCGCGATCCGCTCGATTCACGCTGCAACAATGCCATGGGCTTGTGGCATCTCCGGCGCGGCGAATTCGCCGACGCTGAAAAACATTTCCGCAAGGCCATCGAACGGCTCACGCGCCGCAACGCCAATCCCGCCGATGGCGAAGCCATATTACAACCTCGGCCTTTGCCTGCGTTATCTTGATCGCGACGACGAGGCATACGACGCATTTTACAAGGCGTGCTGGAACCAGGCGTGGATGGCGGCGGGCTATCATGCGCTGGCGGAGATTGATTGCTGCCGCAAAAATTGGATGACGGCACTGGAACATTTGAACCGTTCGCTTGCGTTTCAACACCGACAATCTCCGCGCGCGAAATCTCAAAGTCATTGTTCTCCGCAAGACTGCAGCGTGACGCAGAAGCGAAAAAGCTGCTGCACGAAACCTCGCGCTCGATCCGCTCGACTGGTGGGCGCGGCATTTGACCGGCCAAAAGTTGACGTGTGATTCGCAAACTGCGCTGGACATCGCCCATGATTTCGCCCGGCCGGTTTTTCATACTGAAGGATGTTTTGCTTTGTTTGAACGCGGCTGATTCGGCCATGCTTTCTGTGCAAGCTTGACACTAGAACCAAAGCATTACCAACGCAGGCCCTTGGCACAAGCCGCTGGTGCAATACACCATCGGCTGGTTGCATGGAAAAGTCTGGCGACAAGAAATCGGCGCTGAAATTCCAACTTTCAAGCTGGCCGGCATTCTCCCGCCAGATTATTGTTTCCCGTCGCGGCTGGAAGAAATCGCCGTTCTGGAATCTGCGATTCGCGCGAATCCGCGCGATGCCAAAGCGCCGTATTATCTCGGCAATTTGCTTTACGACCGCCGCCGTCACACCGAGGCCATCGCGCTTTGGGAAACACAGCGCGAAGCTCGATCCAACTTTTTCCATCGTCTGGCGCAATCTCGGCATCGGCTATTTCAACATCTTCAAACAGCCCGGCAAAGGCGCGCGCCGCTTACGACAAGGCGTTCAAGGCCAATCCCGCCGACGCGCGGCTGCTGTTCGAGCGCGACCAGCTTTGGAAACGGCTGGGCGAAAAACCGGCGAAGCGGCTGCGCGAACTGGAAAAGCATCCGCAGCTTGTTTCGCAGCGCGACGACTTGACGCGTGGAGTTTTGCGCGCTACTGAATCAGACCGGCCGCCACGTCGAGGCGATGCAAATGCTGGCCAAACGCAAGTTCCAGCCGTGGGAAGGCGGCGAAGGCGCGGCGCTCGGCCAGCACGTCCGCACGCAGCTTGCGCTCGGACGCGAAGCGCTGGCGCATCACGATTATCCGCTGCGCAGCCAGCCATTTCGAGGAAGCCCTGAATTCGCCATCGAATCTCGGCGAGGCGAAACATTTGCTGCGCCAACCAAAGCGACATCCATTACTGGCTCGGCGTTGCGCTGGACTTGCTGCGCGAAAAGAAATCCGCGCGCGCACACTGGCTCGCCGCCGCGAATTTCAAGGGCGATTTCCAGGAGATGAGCGTCCGCGCGTTTTCCGAAATGACTTTTTACTCCGCGCTGGCGTGGAAAAACTCGGCCAAACGGCGAAGGCAAAGAAACTTTTCCGCGACTTGCTGGCCTACGCGGAAAAGCTCGCCAAAACGCCCGCGAAGATTGATTATTTCGCCACCTCACTGCCGACGATGCTGTTGTTCGACGACGATTTGCAGTTCCGTCAGGAAACCACCGCGTTGTTTTTGCAGGCGCAGGCGCATTTGGGTCTGGGTCAAAAGGCGAAGGCGAAACGTCTTTTGCAAAACAGTTTTGCGGCGCGATCCGAACCACGCGCTCGCGGCGGATTTGTGGTCGGAATATTTTCAGCCAAAGTCTAAATCATGATCACCGCAACTCCGAATGAATCCTCGAACCTCAAGGCCGAATTAAATCTCGGTTACATCTGGCTCATTTCCGCCGTCGCCGCGCTGGGCGGATTGCTGTTCGGCTGGGACTGGGTCGTCATCGGCGGCGCGAAGCCGTTTTTCCAGCGCTATTTCCAACTGACCAGCGAGGCGCAAATCGGCTGGGCGAACAGTTGCGCGCTCATCGGCTGTCTTGTCGGCGCGCTGGTGGCCGGCGCGTTGAGCGACAAGTTTGGCCGCAAACGGCTGCTGATTCTGTCGGCGTTCCTGTTCGCCGTCACCTCGCTCGGCAACGCGCTGGCGGGCAATTTCTCCATCTTCATTTTCTGGCGGATGCTCGGCGGCGTGGCCATCGGGCTGGCGTCGAATCTTTCGCCGATGTATATCGCCGAGGTCGCGCCGGCGCAGATGCGCGGCAAACTGGTTTCCATCAACCAGCTCACCATCGTCATCGGCATCTTGCTGGCGCAGGTCATCAACTGGTCGCTCGTGCGAAACCTGCCGGCGGGCGCGACGGATGAATTCATCCGCAATTCGTGGTTCGGCCAGCAAGGCTGGCGCTGGATGTTCGGATTGACCGCCGTGCCGTCGCTGCTGTTTTTCATCGGAATGTTTTTTGTTCCCGAAAGCCCGCGCTGGCTGGCGAAAAACGGAAAGCCGGAGAACGCAAAGGCGATTCTGAAAAAAATCGGCGGCGAAAATTACGGCGCGGCGGCGATGACGGAAATCAATTCCACGCTGGCGAGCGAGGAAATCCAGCACGTCCGTTTCGCCGACTTGCTCGATCCGAAAATGGCGAAGGTTCTGGTGCTGGGCGTTGGGCTGGCGGTGTTCCAGCAATGGTGCGGCATCAACGTGATTTTCAATTATGCCGAGGAAATCTTCAAAGCCGCCGGCTACGACATTTCGAGCGTGTTGAGCAACATCGCGTGGACCGGCTCGGTGAATCTGGCGTTCACCTTTGTCGCGCTCGGCGTGGTGGATCGCGGCGGACGGCGGCCGCTGATGCTGTTCGGCGCGGCGGGCCTGGCGGTCATTTATCTGGTGCTGGGCTTCTGCTATCACGCATCTGTAACGGGCCTGCCGATGCTGCTGCTCGTGCTGGCGGCCATTGCGTGTTATTCCATGTCGCTCGCGCCGGTGACGTGGGTGGTCATCTCGGAAATTTTCCCGAACCGCATTCGCGGCGCGGCAATGTCCGTGGCGGTGAGCGCGCTGTGGATTGCGTGCTTCATCCTGACCTACACGTTTCCGATTTTGAACGCAAAGCTCGGTTCGGCGGGAACCTTCTGGCTTTACGCCGCGATTTGCGTGCTCGGCTTTATTTTCATTTTCTTCAAACTGCCGGAAACAAAGAACAAATCGCTCGAACAGATTGAGCGCGATCTCGTGGACTGATCTGAATATTTATGAAATACGAAACGATTACATTTTCCTGCTGGCAATTTGCTTTCTGCATCTTGCCTTGCCAAACTGATTGCACGCCGCCGAAACGATGCCACTCGCCGGCGAATGGCGCTTCGCCCTCGACCGCAACGACGCCGGGACGAATGAGCAATGGTTCGCCAAGGATTTGCCGGACAAAATCCAGTTGCCCGGCATTCTCCAGGCGCAAGGCTACGGCGACGACATCAGCACGAACACGCCGTGGGTGCTCACGCTCGGCGATGCGTGGTGGAAAATCCAGCCCGCGAGCCTGCGCGACCATTTTTCCCAGCCGGGCCACGTGGAAGTGCCGTTTCTTTCCCAGCCGCCGAAGCATTATCTCGGCGCGGCGTGGTATCAGCGCGACATCGAAATTCCCGCCGACTGGCAAGGCCGTCATTTCACGCTGTTTCTGGAACGCGCGCACTGGCAAAGCACCGTCTGGGTGGACGACAAGGAATATCCCGCGAACGACAGCCTCGTCGCGCCGCACATCACCGATCTCGGCGTGCTGACGCCGGGCAAACACCGCCTGACCATCCGCGTGGACAACCGCCTGCAACTTCCGGCGCGAGGACACCTGGTTGATTCGCACAGCATCTCTGATTCGCTCGGCGCGGCGTGGAACGGCATCGTGGGGAAAATTGAATTGCGCGCGACGCCGCCGGTTTGGATTGAGGATGTGCAGGTTTTTCCAAACGTCAACAAACCAATCAGTCACTGCGTGAAAATGAACATTAGCAAAATTCATCCGGCGAAGCCAGGCTCAGCGGAAATCGCTGGATTTTACATTGAATCATTCCGGAATTAGCCGATCAAGTCGTGCCGAGCAGCGAAAATTGTCCAATTATTCTGGCATCGAACTGGCGCCGATATCGAAGCCGAATTGAAATGTGGCGATCAAGCCGAAGCTGTGGGACGAGTTTCGTCCGCACTCTATTGCTTGCGTTCGACGTTGGCGACTGAAACTTCGCCAAGATCCATCTGTTGACGAGCACACGACAAATGATCTTCGGCTCTCCGCGAAATCACCGCACAACGACAAAGACCTGCTCATCAACGGCCGCCCCGTCAACCTGCGGCTCACGCATGACGGCGGCGAATTCCCGATCACGGGTTATCCGGCGATGGATGTCGCGTCGTGGAAAAAAATCATCCAGACCTGCAAGGATTACGGGCTGAACGGAATCCGTTTCCATTCGTGGTGTCCGCCGGAAGCCGCGTTTGAAGCCGCCGACGAACTGGGTTTTTATCTCCAGCCGGAATGCGGCTTGTGGGCGGATTTCGGCAGCCCGGAAATGAAGCAGTGGCTGAACGACGAAACCGCGCGCATCCTCGCGGCCTACGGCAATCATCCGTCGTTCATTTTGCTTTCGCCGAGCAACGAGCCGCGCAATTACTCGCGCTTCACGCCGCAATGGGCCGCCACCAATTATCTGAATGACAACCGCCGCCTCTATTCCGCCGGCACCGGCTGGACCGACCCGTCGCAGGTCTATGGCGGCGCGCAATACGCCTCGCTCGTCCGCTTCGGCAACGGCAGATTTGCGCAACACCTCCGGCTGGTTCGGCGGCGATTATCGCGACGCGCTCGACACCGTCCACATCCCCGTCCTCGCGCACGAAGTCGGCCAGTGGTGCGCGTATCCCGACTTCGACGTGATGAAGAAATTCACCGGCTATTTGCAGCCCGGCAACTACGACATTTTCAAATACATCGCCGGAACAGAAGGCGTGCTGGACGAGGACAACGAGTTCGCCTGGGCGTCCGGCCGTTTTCAAGTCGAATGTTACAAGGAAGAAATCGAGGCCAACCTGCGCACGCCCGGCCTTTCCGGTTTTCAATTGCTCGACCTGCATGATTATCTCGGCCAGGGAACCGCGCTCATCGGCGTCGTGGATGCGTTCTGGGAGCCGAAGAGCTACGTGACGGCGGCGGAATTCCGCCGCTTCGCCGGCCCGACCGTTCCGCTGGCGCGGCTCGCCAGCCGCATTTACACCAGCGATCAAACTCTCGAATCGGATGTGGAAATCTATCACTTCGGCGAAAAGCCCATCACCAATGCCGCGCCGCATTGGAAAATTGTGAACTCTTCTGGCACGACGGTCGCCAGCGGCGCGTGGGATGCGCGCGACATTCCCATCGGCAAAAACATTCCGCTCGGCAAAGTTTCCGCGGACTTGTCCAAGCTCCCCGCGCCCGGCGCTTACAAACTTGTCGTCGTAGGACAGCTGCGGTCTGACACGCCAGGAATTGCCATCCGTTCGAGAACGACTGGAATTTCTGGCTCTATCCGGCGCAAGTGGACACGAACACGCCGCCCGATGTGCTGGTGACGCGGAATTGGAGCGAAGCTGTGACAAAACTTGCCGCCGGCGGCAAAGTGCTTTTCATGCCGGGCGTCCGGCGATCTTGATCCGGCGAAATGTCCGCCGATGAAGAATGTCCCGGTGTTCTGGAACATCCAGATGACCGTCCGTCCGCCGCAAAATCCGCGATCGCGAAATTCGACGCCATGCTCGGTCTGCTTTGCGACACCAATTCCCCCGCGCTCGCGGAATTTCCCACCGAGGCAAACTGCGACTGGCAATGGACGCCAGCTCGTGAACAACGTCCGCTCGGTCAATCTCACCGCCGCGCCGCGCGAGTTGAAGCCGATCGTCTGGGCGATTGACGATTGGAACCGCAACTGGAAGCTCGGCGTGATTTTCGAGTGCAACGTCGGGCCGGGCCGACTGCTGGTTTCAGCCATCAATCTGGACAACGAACGCGGCGGTTCGGAATTGCAACAATTGCGCCGCTCGCTGCTGGATTACATGGCCGGAGAGAAATTCAAGCCGGCGGCGACGCTCACGCCGGAACAGGCCGGCAGCCTTTGGACAAGCGAGCAGCACACTCCGCGTCAACGGAACCGGCCCGCAAGTTCGACCCGGACTTGAACGACGGAACAATTACAAATCCGGCCCCGCAAAAGCCGTGAAATAATTGTGCGTGTAGGGCGCGCCACTCCGTGCGCGCCGTCTCTGACGTGTGAACCAGCGTCGGGCAGAGGACTGCCCGCCCTACCGCACCTTGAGCAGCACACAGCCGTGCGGCGGGATTTCGGCGGCAAAAGTTTTCTGCCGGCCTAAATCTGTTCGCAGCCACAAATCGCGGACGGCGGGTTTGGCGCGCAGTCCCAGGTCGTGCCAGACAAGATTTACCGGCACGACGTCTTTGCCGCGATTGAAGATGCCGACGGCAAGGGATTTGTCGGCAAGTTTTTTCTTCCAGATCTCCACGCCGGCAAGAACATTTGTCAGCCCCTGCGCAGGCAGGCCGAGCGGGTCTTGATTCACGGCAATGACTTCGGGGTTGGTGAGCAGGGCAAGCGTCCAGTCGTCATTGTCCGGCAGGTTTGCGCCAACCATCAGCGGTGATGGCAGCAGGCTCCAAAGCGAGATGTGCGTGAGTTGCTCGTTCCGCGTCAATTGGGTGAACCGGTCCTTGCCGACGGAACGGTGGCTGACGGAAAGATGGCCGATGGGCAGCATGTCCGCGTCCGGCCAGTGTCCCGGCCCTGCAAAATCATGCCAGCGGGCGCCCAGCGTGAACGCCCGGTTGAGCGATCTCCAGTTGTCCCAGAAATCGCCGGAGGCGCGCCAGAGATTGGCGTGCGCCGAGATATGCGCGGCGTCGCGGATGGGCGTCTCGCCCGGCGACGTGCTGAACACGATCGCGCGCCCACATTTGTCTATCGCATTACGGACCATTTCCACCTCGGCGGTGTGATACGGCTGGGAAAGATCGTCCACCTTGATGTAATCCACGCCCCATCCCGCCCACAGTCGCGCACAGGAATCATACCACGCCTGCCCCGCCGCGTTGCTGCTCACGCCAAACATGTCAGGACACCATCTGCAAATGTCGTTTGTGTTCCCGGCATCGGCGGCGGTAAAACTGGAACTTTCGATGGGCAGGTTTGCCCAGACGGAATTGCGCGGAATGCCCCGCATGATGTGGATGCCGAATTTCAAACCCAGCGCATGAACCACATCCGCGATGGGTTTGAAACCAGCGCCATCCACGGCGGAAGGGAAACGGTTGGTCGCGGGCAGCAGTCGCCCGAACTGATCGGCGGCCAGCGGGGCATTGGTGCGGGAATTGCGATTATTGTCATGAGCGCCGGGGTCGGACCAGCAGTAATCCACCACGACAGTGTCCCAGCCAACCGGCTGCATCTTCTCCGCCACGTAACGCGCATTCGCCAGCACCTCGGACTCCACGACATTGTCACCAAAGGCATCGTAACTGTTCCAGCCCATCGGCGGCGTGAGAGCGAGCGTATCGCCGCAAACAATCTTGATTTCCATCCCGGCCTTGCCCGCGGAATTCTTAGCGAACACGGTGAAGGCATATTTCCCCTTTTTCTCCAAAATACCCGTAATGATGCCGGTATTGGGATCGAGCGTAAGTCCGGCAGGCAATTTCTTTGCGGAATAAGTGATGGGGCGATCGCCGGTCACGGCCAGTGAATGGATGAAAGGCGTGCCGGGATAAATGCCGATGATGCGCGCACCATTGAACTCCGGGGCCGCACCAGCTTTGGCGGCGGCGACGATTTGCTCCTCGCGCGTGGTGAGATTGGTGTTCGGAGACTCAATCTGGGCGGACGCGGCAATCGCGGCCAAATAAAGTAGCGGGCAAAGCCTGGTGAAATTCATGCAATGCGCGCATGAAAACAAAGCGGCGCACACAGGTCAAAGAATTTTGGGCCATAATACAGCCGGGTGTGCGGTCAAACGCACAGTTCCCAAATATGCGAGCCGGAGTAAGCTGCCTTCATCATTATGAAGACTTCCATAAACGACCCGATTTATCTGACAAATGCAGGGCAAAAATCATTGGAAAGTTCAGACCAAAGCCGCGGTTCATCCACGAAGAAGTTTGTGCTGGTTACGGCGATGATGATCCTGGGGGCGTCGCAGGCCCCGCTGTTCGCTCAAGCTCCATACATCCTTGCTCAACCATCCAGCCGGGTTGTGTGGGCCGGTGCCAATGTCAAGTTGAGCGCAAGCACCGGCAGCAGCGGGCCGACCAGTTGGTTCTGGCTCTATAATTCCACCAACCTGCCCAGCGGGATGTTCATCTCCACAGCGGCGGGCAATGGTTCACCGGGTTATTCCGGCGATGGCGGCCCAGCCACTAACGCCAGCTTGAACGATCCGCATGGGATGATGTTGGATGCCGCCGGCAACCTGTTTATTGCAGACACAAGCAACAATCGCATCCGCAAGGTGGGCATCGATGGGAACATCACCACGGTCGCGGGCAACGGGACGAACGGCTATTCTGGTGACGGCGGCGCGGCCACCAACGCCAGCTTGAATTCTCCCATCGGCGTGGTGGCGGATGCTTCCGGCAATCTGTTTATAGCGGACAGCCTCAACTCCGTCATCCGCAAAGTGGATACCAACGGCCTCATCACAACCGTCGCAGGCAACGGAACGGTAGGTCACTCCGGCGATGGCAGCCAGGCAACCAACGCCAGTTTGTATTACACTCACGGCATGGCAGTGGACACTGCCGGCAATCTTTTTCTTTCGGAAGGTTACAACTTTGACGCGGGCTTTGGATTCATCCGTAAAGTGAACACCAACGGCATCATCACCACCGTCGCGGGTAATGGCACAAATATTTACATTAATTACAGCGGCAACGTCGGCGATGGCGGCCCGGCTACGAACGCCTTTTTGACCCAGCCCTATGGCTTGGCGGTGGATGGCTCCGGCAATTTGTTGATCGCCGACGCTGGCCAAGGCAACGATCGCGTCCGTAAAGTAAACACGAATGGAATAATCTCAACCATTGCCGGCACTGGCAACCTGGGTTTCTCTGGCGACAATGGCGCGGCCTCCAACGCCACCTTGGCATCTCCTCTCGGTGTCACTGTGGACAACTTCGGGAATTTATTCATCGCCGACGCTGGCAACAGCCGCATCCGTAAAGTGAGCACCAACGGGATCATCACGACGGTCGCTGGTGGGGGAAGGTATAATCTTGGCGACGGCGGCATGGCCACCAATGCCACTCTCAATGTGCCGATCGGCGTCGCTGTGGACGCCGCCGGCAATTTATTTATTGCAGACAGTTACAACCATCGCATCCGCAGGGTGAACAGTCCGCAGTGGCCAAATTCGCAATTGGCAACCTTGTCGCTCAACAGTGTGACGACGGCCAGCGCGGGCAATTATCAGGAAGTGGTGACCGACCCGTTCGGCAGCATTACCAGCAACATCGCCAGCTTGATTGTCGCCTCCTCCCCGCTGATTTATCAAACCGCCCTCATTTCCAACGGCAGCCTTGCGCTCAATTTCGTGAGCCAGCCAGCCTCGACCAATGTGGTGCTCTGCGCAACCAACCTTTCACCACCCGTCCTCTGGCAGTCGCTTTCAACCAACATCGCCGGTGCCGATGGCGACTGGCAATTCACCGATACCAACACCATCCCCTACCCGGTGAAGTTCTACCGTTCTTTCACGCAATAACAGAAGTGAGCGGACTCCCACCGCTGCCACACAAATTCAATTCCTGTCATTTGCCCTTGATTCGAATCGTCGCGGACTTAAGCCCGTCGGATTCCGCCTCCAGCGTGATGGTTCCCGGCTGTCCGGCCTTGGCACGCACAATCACCAGCGCCAGTCCGTTGAAGGCGTTGTGCTCCGGCGCCTGGAATGATTCGAAGCTCGTCGGGTCGCCGTTGTCCGTGGCCACGATTTCGCCGGGGCCTTCGATCTCAAACTTGATGTGGTTTTTCGAGCGCGGCACGAGCAGCCCGTGCTTGTCCGCCACGGTCACCGTGATGTAGGAAAGGTCCTGGCCATCGGCGGCAATCTTCGCGCGGTCGGCCTTCAACGTCAGTTTCGCCGCCGGGCCGGTCGTCTTCATCACGTCGGTCGCCCACTTCTTGCCGTTCTTGTAGGCGACCACCTTGAGCGTGCCGGGCTGATAAACCACATCGTCCCAGTGCAGGCGGTATTCAAACGGCCCCTTCGTCTTCATGCCGAGCGATTTGCCGTTCAGGAACAATTCCGCCGAGTCGCCGGAAGTATAGACATGGACGGGCGTGACCTGGCCGATGCGGTCCGGCCAGTTCCAATGCGGCAAAATGTGCGCCATCGGCAAATCCGGACGCCAGCGCGCCTGATAAAGGTAATAGCGGTCCTTCGGAAAACCGGCGAGGTCAACGATGCCGAAGTAGGAGCTGCGCGACGTCCTGTCGTAGGGCGTCGGCTCGCCCAGATAATCAAAGCCCGTCCACACGAATTCGCCCGCGACGAACGGATATTTGTCCTGCCCCGTGAATTCCGTGTCCGGCGGCGTCGCCCAGCGCGGCGCGTAGAGGTCGTAGGAACTCATCTGGAATGATCCGACCATGCCGCCGGCCTTGTTGGTGCTGACTGGGAAAAAGTATTCGCCGCGCGAACTGATGCACGAGGCCGTCTCGCTGCCGAACAGCGGCTGGTTCGGATTGGCGTCGCGGAACTTGCCGTATTCCCACGGCTTGTAATTGTAGCCGAACACGTCCTCGTTGGTCCCGAAGCCGTTGTAGCCGGCCTTCACGTCGCTGTTCGCGGAGGTCGTCGGGCGCGTCGGGTCTTCCTGGTGCGCGATGGCCGTCAGCTCCGCCCCGATCCAAAAATTGGTCGGCCGGTTTTGCTCGCCCACCTCGTTGCCGATGCTCCACAGAATGATGGACGGATGATTCCGGTCACGGCGCAGTTCCGCGCGCCAGTCCTTCTCGTGCCAGTCGTCGAACAGCAGATGATAATCGTTCTTTGTCTTGCCGTGCTCCCAGCAATCAAACGACTCGTCCATCACCAGCATCCCGAGCCGGTCGCAAAGGGCCAGCAATTCCGGTGAAGGCGGATTGTGGCTCGTGCGGATGGCATTGCAGCCGAAGCTCTTCAAAATTTCCATCTGCCGCTCCAGCCCGCGCGTGTTGATGGCCGAACCCAACGCGCCCAGGTCGCTGTGGTCGCAAACACCGTTGATAGGCACGCGCTTGCCGTTCAGCAGAAACCCGTTCGTGACCGTGAATTCAATCGTGCGGATTCCGAATGGCGTGTCATAGCTGTCCACAGTCTTGCCATCCTGCAAAATGGTGGTGGCGACGACATATTGCTGCGGCTGTTCGAGGCTCCAGAGTTTTGGATTGGCCACTTCGATTTGCGAGCCCGCTCGTCGCCGATTGATGTGCGGTCACATTCAACCCGTCAATGGACAGCGCCGCGACTGACGGGCCTTTGCTGCCGTCCGCGTTCATCTCGAAAATCTCATTCTTCACCGAAACATTCGCATCCGTGTCCGTGTCATCATCCACGTTCACCTGTATCTTCACCGTCGCCGCATTCGTGCCGACCACCGGCGTGGTCACATAAGTGCCCCAATGCGCGACGTGAACCGGCGCGGTCTTCACCAGCCAGACATTCCGGTAAATGCCGCCGCCCGGATACCAGCGCGACGATTCCGGCGGATTATCCAGCCGGATGCTCACGACATTATCACCGCCGAAATCCACATACGGCGTCAGGTCCACCCGCCACGACGCGTAGCCATACGGCCAGCCGCCCACGCATTTCCCGTTCAGCCAGACCGTTGCGTAAGACATCGCGCCATCCACGTCCAGGTAGATTTTTTTGCCGTGGTCGGATTCGGGGAGGTCGAGCGCCTTGCGATACCATGCCACGCCAGACCACGGCAGCTTGCCGGTGGAGCCGGGTAACGCCGGGTCGAACGGGCCCTCGATGCCCCAGTCGTGCGGCAGGTTCAGCAGCCGCCACGAGCTGTCGTCAAAGGCGCGACCGGCGAAGGAAATACCGGCAACAGGCTCCTCATCCGGGCGCGCGACGGGCGCATTCGTGGTGAACGGATTGGCTGTCGGCAAAATCCAGTCGCGAATGGCCGCGTAATTCAGGTTCGTCCCGCCCTCCGGCGCGTCACCCTTGAAAAACCGCCAGCCGGCATCCAGCGAAATACGCTCACGCGGCGAATTGGCGTCTGCGGCAAAAACACCGGCCGGAATCAAAAACAACAGGGTAAGGTGGAACAATCTCGTGGCTTTCATAATTCGTTTGAGTGCGGAACTTTTACCAGATTTCCGATTCCGGCGCAATGCCTAGTCAGTCAGACGCCACACGATTTTGAATGGACCGGGAAAAGCACCCGTAAAACCACCACCCATCGCGATCAATCATCCCTTCAACCAACCATCGTCCAGCCGGCGCAATTGATGGATTGTCTCTTCATGGCTTGACAGCAAATTCAACTCATATATCCATAGTCGAAACAAACAGGCCGAAAACTTACAAGCCATGAAGAACATCCAATTGTCCATTCTCCTCGCCCTTGGCACGACCGCCGCGGTGAACGGCTTTTGCGCCGACACCAATTCCGCCACCGCTACACCCATTGTCAACAGCACGGTTTCTTATGCGCCCGCCGAGTTGCCAGGAAAGGGACTGGCGCAGCATGATTTTCTTTACGCGGGCGAAGGGCATGAAGAGCGGATGTTTATCGTTCGTGGCGGCCAGGTCGTCTGGGCTTTCACGAATTCAGCGCGGGGCGAAATCAGCGAGGCGGTGCTGGAGCCGAACGGGCACATTCTTTTCGCCCGCCAGTTTGGCATCACCGAAATCACCCAGGACAAACAGGTGGTCTGGAATTTTGACGCACCGCCGGGCACGGAAATCCATACCGCAAAGCCGATCGGCACGAACAGCGTGATGTTCATCGAAAATGCCAAACCGCCGCAACTCATCGTCATGAACAAGAGCACCGGCGCCATCGAACACGAGTTCGAGCTGCCGGCAAACCTCGCCGCCAGCGTCCACCGCCAGTTTCGCCGGGCTGAATTGACAGCGGCGGGAACGGTGCTGGTCTCCTTTTTGGACCTGGGCAAAATCGTCGAGTACAACTGGAGCGGCAAGGGACTTTGGTCGCAGGACATCACGAATTGCTTTTCGGCCACTGAGCTGCCCAACGGCAACATTCTGGCCGCGACCAGCGGCAACCAGTTTGTGCGCGAAATCAACCGCAAAGGCGAGACCGTCTGGGAATGGACGGCTGCCGACGCGCCGGGATACAAGTTTTCCAATACCCAGGTCGCTACACGCCTGCCGAATGGAAACACGCTCATCAACAACTGGTACAACCAGCCGGTGAGCAAGATGGCTCCGAGCAATGCTCCGGTCCAGGCCATTGAAGTCACTCCCGACAAAAAAATCGTGTGGGCCTTGCGGTCGTGGACGCCGCCCGCCGACTTGGGCCCGTCCACGACAATACAAATTCTCGATGACCCGGGCACAGCCGAAAAAGGTGATCTACAGCGATAATGGTTTCGCAGTTCACATCACCCGTAGCAACCGGAAGACACTGCACGTTGCGCTGGTCAATCGCCTTTCTTGTCAGCACTGCAATTGCCATTAGTTATCTGGACCGGCAGACATTACCGTGGGCGATCAAGGCCATCCAGGCGGACATCCCGTTCAGCAATGAAATCAAGGCGGGTTTGGATTCGGCGTTTCTAGTCACTTATGGTTTGATGTATCTCGGTGGCGGCCTGCTGCTGGACCGGCTTGGCACGCGGCGCGGCTTTTTGTGCATCATGATTTTCTGGTCGCTGGCGTGCGCAAGCCACGGACTGGCAGGCGGCGTGATTGCGCTGGCGGCGAGCCGTTTGCTGCTGGGCGCCGGCGAAGGCGGAGGCTTTCCGGCAGCGACGCGCGCGGTGGCCGAATGGTTTCCGGTCAACGACCGCGCCACGGCCATGGGCATCATCAACGCCGGCACTGCGGTTGGCGCGGTCGTTGCGCCGCCGCTCATCGCGGTGGTGTTGACGAATGCGGACTGGCTTTGCCTCGCGCCGTGGCGCTGGGTTTTCTTTCTGACCGGTGGACTGGGATTGTTGTGGACGATCTGGTGGTGGCACAGTTATCAGACGCCGGATCAACCCGGCGAACCGGAACCCAAGATCCCGGTTGCAAGCCTGCTTCGGCACCGAGAAACCTGGGCGGTCGTGGGCGCAAAATTTTTAAGCGACGGTGCGTGGTATTTTTATTTGTTCTGGCTGCCAAAATATTTGTTTGACGCGTTTCAACTCGACATCAAAACCGCCGGGAGCATCGGCTGGATTCCCTATGCGGCCTCCGGCGTCGGCTGCCTGATTGGCGGCGGATTCTCAAGCTGGCTTCTCAAACGCGGAATGTCCGTTAACGCTTCACGCAAGCTTGCGCTGGGCGCAAGCGCCGCCCTGATGCCGTGGGTCATGTTCGTCCCGCAACTGCATTCCGTCGGCTGGGTGATTTTCATTTTCAGCCTCGCGTTTTTCGGCCAGCAATCGTGGTCCACGCTGGTCATGATCCTGCCCACGGACCTGATATCCAGACGCGCCGTGGGCACGCTTGCCGGCCTCGTCGGTTTCGGCGGCGCCATGGGCGGCGTTCTGCTGGGCCAGATCGTCGGCTGGCTGCGCGACCACGGTTACAGCTACACGCCCGCGCTGATGATTTCCGGCTCGATGCACATCGCTGCATTCATTTTGATTTGTCTTGTCATCCCGAAAATTCAACCGCTAAAAAATTTAACCAATCCATTAACCACCAAATGAAAATCAAGGAAATCCGCACGCGCGTCATCGAATGGCGCGGCAAAACCGTTCCACTGCCGCCGCATTTTTGCACGAACCCGATGGACACCGTCTCGCCCATGCTGACGAAATCCACGATGGGCACATTTACGTTTCACAGCTGGCTTATCGTGGAAATCTCCACCGACACCGGCCTCGTCGGCATCGGCAACGCCGCGCTGTCGCCGCGCATCACCAAACAGGTCATTGATCTTTACCTCAAACCGCTGCTCATCGGCCAGGACCCGTGGGACATCGAGTTTCTTTGGCAGCACATGTATCGCAAGACGATGGCGTTTGGCCGCAAAGGCATCGGCATGGTGGCCATCAGCGCGGTGGACATCGCCTTGTGGGACTTGCTCGGCAAGTCCGCGAAGCAGCCGGTCTATCGTCTGCTCGGCGGGCGCACGAAACCAAAAATTCCCGTCTATGCCAGCCGGCTTTACAGCACGCCGCTGGATGAACTCGCGCGTGAATCGAAAAAATACAAGGACGAAGGGTACAAGGCGATGAAGCTGCGTTTCGGCTGGGGACCAACCGACGGCGCGGAAGGAATGCAGAAAAATCTGGCGCTCGTCCGCACCGTGCGCGAAGCCGTCGGCGACGGCGTGGACATCATGGCCGACGCCTACATGGGCTGGAATCTCGATTACGCGAAACGCATGATTCCCTTGCTCGAACCATTAAATCTCCGCTGGCTCGAAGAACCGGTCATTCCCGACGACATCCACGGTTACGCCGAATTGAAAAGATTCGGACGCATTCCGATTGCCGGTGGCGAACACGAACACACCATTTGCGGTTTTCGCGAACTCATCGAGGCGCGTGCGGTGGACTACATCCAGTTCGACACGAACCGCGTCGGCGGCATTTCGCAGGCTCGCAAAATCGCAGCGCTTGCCGAGGCGCATTCAATACCGGTGATCCCTCATGCCGGTCAAATGCACAATTACCATGTTGTCATGGCCAGCCTGAATTCACCGATGGCGGAATATTTTCCGCCGGTGGATGTCGAAGTCGGCAACGAGCTGTTTTGGTATTGCTTCAACGGCGAGCCGACGCCGACAAATGGTTATATTGATCTCAACGAAAACACACCCGGCCTCGGCCTGACGGTCAATGAAGAGAAGCTCGAGAATTTCGAGGTGATCGAATGACGCGGCTTGTTCAAATCCAAAACGGCGGCACGCGCCGCGTGGCGCTGGTCAAAGAGCCGCACTTGTGCCTGCTTGAAGGAGTTGAGTCGGTTTACGCGCTGGTAAATCTGACCCGGCTGACAGACCGCCCGTTGCTCAAGCTCATCAAAGAAGCGGTCTCTGGTGAGCAACTGGATTACGATTCCATTTATGCCGGCAAATCCAAATGGCGTCTGCTGCCGCCGATTAATCATCCAGTTGAACCAGCACGCTGCCTCGTCTCCGGCACGGGACTCACGCATCTCGGCAGCGCAAAAAATCGTCAGAGGATGCACCAAGCCGAAAAGCCGGAACTCACCGACAGTATGAAAATGTTTCGTCTTGGTGTCGAAAGTGGCAAACCCGCACCTGGCAAAATCGGTGTCGCTCCCGAATGGTTTTACAAAGGCTGCGGCACGATTCTCCATGCCCACGGCGAGCCGCTTGAAGTTCCAGCTTATGCGGAAGACGGCGGTGAGGAGGCGGAAATCGCCGGCATTTATCTCAATGATGTGGACGGAATGCCGCACCGTATCGGCATGGCCATTGGCAATGAATTTTCCGACCATAAATTCGAAAAGCGGAATTATCTCAACCTCGCGGGATCGAAAATCCGCACTTGTTCTCTCGGCCCGGAACTGGTGATTGATCCTGATTTCAAATCGGTGCAGGGAAAGGTCACGATACAGCGTGCCGGAAAGGTTTTGTGGTCGAAGAATATTTTAACCGGCGAAGCGGAGATGTGCCACAGCCTCCAAAATATCGAGCACCATCATTTCAAATTTGAAACACATCAGCGTCCAGGTGATCTGCATATTCATTATTTCGGCGCGTGCGCCTTGAGTATTGGCGACAATGTGCAGCTCACGGACAGCGACACAATGGAAATTTCATTCGCCGGTTTTGGTCGCGCCTTGCGCAATCCGTTGCGTGTCGCGGGCGGCAAAGCTACTTTGGTCTCAGTTAAATCGCTGACCTAATTTTATTATGAGCAAATTACGCATTGCGTTTCTTGGATTGGGAATCATGGGCTCAGGCATGGCCCGACGGCTCCTCGTCAACGGCTTTCATCTGACGGTTTTTAATCGCAACGCGGAAAAATCAAAATCGTTTGCGTCAGAAGGCGCGCATGTCGCCAGTTCACCCCGCGAGGCGGCGGCGCAATCGGATATTATCATCAGCATGGTCGCCGATGATGTCGCGGCCCGCAGTCTGTGGCTGGGTGACAACGGCGCACTGGCTGCCGCGAAGCCCGGAACGGTTTGCATTGAGTGCAGCACGGTCACGGTTAATTGGGTGCGTGAACTCGCGGCGGCGGCGACAACGCGCGGCTGCGAGTTTCTTGACGCGCCGGTGACCGGCAGCAAAAACCAGGCGGCGGCGGGAGAATTGAATTTTCTGGTCGGCGGTTCCGCATCACGCTCGAAAAAGTCCAGCCGGTGCTCGCCGCGATGAGCAAGACAATCGTTCATCTTGGCCCGACTGGCAGCGGAGCGATGGCCAAGCTCATCAATAATTTCGTCTGTGGCGTGCAAATCGCGGCGCTGGCCGAGGCGCTCGCCATGATTGAACGCAGCGGACTGGATCGCGCGAAGGCACTGGAAGTTCTGACCGGTGGCGCGCCGGGCAGTCCGCTGGAAAAGGCCGTTTCCGCGCGCATGACCACGCCGGACTTCACGCCGAATTTCCTTTTACGGCTGATGGCCAAAGACCTTGGCTATGCGATCCAGGAAGGCGGAAAACTTTCGGTGGAGCTGACCACCGGCAAGGCCGCGCTCGAAGATTTTCAGCGCGCCATGGCCGAGGGCCACGGCGGGAAAGACATCGCAGCGGTCGTTGAACCCCTTCGGAAGAATTGAATCAAATCTCAAAAAAATCATGTCCACACAACCCGTTTTGATCGCCGGCCAGTGGCGCGCGGCAAAGGCCGGTGGAACATTCCACGCCGAAAATCCCTCGACCGGTGAAAAGCTGCCGGATGAATTTCCCATCAGCACCATGGCGGACTGTGACGATGCCTTGAATGCCGCCGCTGAAGCTGCGGCGCTTTTGCGGATGACGACGCCGGAACAGACCGCAGCATTCCTGGTGCGTTATGCCGGGCGTATCGAGGCGCGCAAATCCGAAATCGTTGAAACCGCCCATGCCGAAACCGCTCTGCCAAAATCGCCGCGGCTTGGTGATGTGGAATTGCCGCGCACGACAAGTCAACTGCGCCAGGCTGCCGCCGCCGCGCTCGAAGGTTCGTGGGCATTGCCGACAATTGACGCGAAATTGAACATCCGCTCCATGCTCGGCCCGCTCGGGCCGGTGCTGGTATTCGGGCCGAACAATTTCCCATTCGCCTACAACGGAGTGGCGGGCGGCGATTTTGCTGCGGCGATTGCAGCCGGAAATCCCGTCATCGCCAAGGCGCATCCGTGTCATCCAAACACATCGCGGTTGCTTGCAGAAGAGGCGATGGCGGCGGTGCGTGAAACTCATTTGCCGCCTGCGACAGTGCAAATGATCTATAACCTCGCTCCGGAGGATGGATTGCGAATGGTCGCGGTTTACCGGCTGGGCGCGGTGGGTTTCACCGGCAGCCGCGCGGCGGGATTGAAACTCAAGGCCTCGGCGGATGCCGCAGGTAAACCGTTTTATGCCGAGCTTTCCAGTTTGAATCCGGTGGTGATTTTGCCGGGCGCGCTGGCGGAACGCGGCGCGAAAATCGTGGAGGATTTCACAGGCAGTTGCTTGATGGCGAGCGGACAGTTTTGCACGAGTCCGGGTCTGACGATATTGCTGGCTGGCGAACCGGCGGAACAATTCGTCGCCGGCGTGAAGGCGAAGCTGGAAGGCACACCACCGGGAATTTTGCTGTCTTCCGGTGTTGCGCATAATCTCGCCGCCAGCGTGGGAACGTTGCAGGCGGCAGGCGCGGAACTGGTCATCGGCGGCTCGCCGCTGGGGGGAAACAAATTTGCTAACACGCTGCTGCGCGTGAGCGGCGATCAATTTCTGGCCGCGCCGGAAAAATTGCAGACGGAGGCGTTCGGCAACGCCTCGCTCATCGTCGTGGCGCGCAACGGGGCGCAGGCGGCAGAAGTTCTCAATCATCTCGAAGGCAATCTCACCGGCTGCGTTTATTCTGACACGCGTGGTTCGGATGACGCGCTTTACGACCAGTTGGCGCCGCTTCTGCGCAGCCGCGTCGGGCGTTTGCTCAACGACAAGATGCCGACAGGCGTGGCGGTTTCCCCGGCGATGAACCACGGCGGTCCGTTCCCGGCGACAGGGCATCCGGGTTTCACGGCAGTGGGTATTCCAGCCTCGCTTCGCCGCTTTGCTGCGCTGCATTGTTACGATAATGTCCGGGCCGCGCGCCTGCCCGTTGCGCTTCAGAACAAGAATCCGAATGGCAAAATGTGGCGGCTCATTGACGGCCAGTGGTCGCAAGGCGATGTCAGCGCTTAAATTCCATACCCATTTTTGAAACAATCGGACATGAAAACCAGGCTCTTATTGGCGCTTGCTCTCGGACTGCTGGGCGTTACGGATTGTGTGCGCGCTCAAGACTCCACAAACAAGCCGGCTATCTTCGTTTGCGGCGATTCAACGGCGAAGAACTCCGGGAAAGGGAAAAATGGTGAACCCATGGTCGGCTGGGGCACCCCGATTACGAACTTTTTTGACCCGGAAAAGGTTGTCATCAGGAACGTCGGCCACGCCGGGAAATCGAGCCTCACCTATTATGAAGGGGACTGGCCCGGTGTTCTCCCTCAAATCCAGGCAGGCGACCTCGTGCTGCTGGTCTTTGGCATCAATGACGGCTCCACTCCTCCGGGTCTTGGTGACGAAACTGTCACGCGAGGCACCAATCTCGTGCATACCTACGGCTGGTATATGTCGAAGATGGCCACGGACGCACAGACGAAGGGCGCTCGTGTTTTTTTGTTGACCGTCACCACGCGCAACATCTGGAGCAATCCAAAGGCGAAATTCCGGGACGCGACACCGATTGATCCGCTGCCGGCCAACTACGATCCCAAACAGGATGTGATTGAACGCGGCACCGGCAACGGTAAATTCACTCAATGGACGAAGGACATCGGCCGGAAGCTGCATCTGCCCGTGTTCGATCTCACCCACTTTTGCGCCGACAAATATGAGATGATGGGCCGCGAAGAAGTGAATAAGCTCTACAGCGATCACAATCACACTTACAGGCTCGGCGCGGAAATCGTGGCCTCCTGCATCATATCCGGCCTCAAGGCCTTCACGAACAGTCCGTTCATCCCGCTGCTATCGGACACGGGCAAAGCCCTTGGAACCGCTGATGCAAAATATGTGAGCGATAATTCACCGCCACAGCCAATCCAGATCAGCGACGTGCCCCGCAACACGCAAATGGGCCATCCGCCCGCCCCGGACGGCGCGCCGGGCGGCGGCAGGTATTTTCCTCCCGTGCCTGCGAATCCTATGCTGCCCACCTTGTGGCTCATCGGCGATTCGACAGTGCGCAACGGCACTCTGGGCGACGGCTCAAACCTGAACCAGTGGGGCTGGGGCGCTCCGATTGTGTTGGATTTCGACCCTGAAAAAATCAATGTCGTCAACCGCGCGTTCGGGGGCACGAGCAGCCGCAGCTTTTACAACGGTTTTTTCTGGCAGAACCTGAAGCCGCAGATAAAAAAGGGCGACTTTGTAATCATGCAATTCGGAGCCAACGATAATGGTACCAAGGGCGCGCTCAAAGGGATGGGCTCGGAGACTAATGCCGTTGTCAGGGGTGGCAACACAGAAATCGTCCATACCTTCGGCTGGTATCTGCAGCAGTTTGTAATTGAAACCCGCCAACAAGGCGCGACCCCGATCATCTGCTCATTGACACCCCGTAAAAATTGGACGGCCGACGGCCATTTTCGACGGGACAACAACACCCACGCCGCCTGGGCCGCCGAGGTCGCGGAGACGAATGCCGTGCCGTTCGTGGATCTCTACGAACTCATCGCGCGCAAATATGAATCTCTCGGACAGGAAAAAGTGGATTCCATTTATGTGCCTTCGCCAAGGGAGAATCTCCATACCGGCTGGGACGGCGCTGTCATTAATGCCGAATGCGTCATCGCAGGATTGAACGGGTTGAAGGATAATCCGCTCGCGCCGTTCCTGTCCGAACGCGGCAAGGCGGTTGCTCCCGTCGTTCTTGATTCCTCCGGCGCTGGCTCCGGCAGCCAGCCATGAATCGTCCCGAAAACTGTTGAAATCACACCTATGAAAACAAAACTAATTATCACAGTACTTGGTGCTTTATTTGTCAACCATGTCATCGCGGCTGATTCAGACACCAACGCACCTGCGGCGAACCTGCCATTTCCTGTGACGATCACCGTGGATGCAGGAAAATCCCTCGGCAAATTGAAACCCATCTGGCGCATGTTCGGGGCGGACGAGCCGAATTACGCCACCATGAAGGACGGCAGGAAACTGATCGGGGAGATTGGCGCTTTGCGGACAAACGACATGTTTTTCCGCGCGCACAACCTTCTTTGCACCGGCGACGGCAAGCCAGCTCTCAAGTGGGGCAGCACCGACATTTACAACGAGGACGCGGACGGCAAACCGATTTATAACTGGACGATCGTTGACCACATCTTCGACACCTACCTCGCGCACGGCGTGCGGCCTTACGCGCAGATCGGTTTCATGCCGGAGGCGATGTCGGTGCATCCAGAACCGTATCAGCACGAATGGCGGCCCGGCGCGAGTTACGGGAAAATTGGAACGGGCTGGTCGTATCCGCCGAAGGATTATGAGAAATGGGCGGAACTCGTTTATCAATGGGTGTCCCATTGCGTCGCGCGCTACGGCCGCGAGGAAGTGGAGCATTGGTATTGGGAAGTATGGAACGAACCGAACGGCTCGTCCTACTGGCACGCGTCGCCGGAGGAATTTTACAAGCTACATGATTACGCGGTTGACGCCGTGCGCCGCGCTCTGCCGACGGCGCGGGTCGGCGGGCCGGACTTGGCGGGCAGCGGTGGCTCGTTCATGGTGAATTTCATGTCGCACGTTGTCAGCGGGACAAATTACGCGACGGGCAAAATCGGAACGCCTACGGATTTTCTGTCATTTCACGCGAAGGGTTCGCCGTCATTTGTGGATGACCACGTGCGGATGGGTATAGCGAATCAACTTCGTGGCGTTGACAGCGGTTTTTCAATGATCGCCAAAGTGCCGGAATTGAAGGACAAGCCCATCGTCATCGGCGAAAACGATCCCGACGGCTGCGCCGCCTGCCAGGGGCCGCAACTCGGTTATCGCAACACCACGATGTATTCAAGCTACACGGCGGCGGTGTTCGCGCGCGAATATGACCTCGCCGCGCGATACGGCGTGAATCTCGACGCCGCGCTGACGTGGGCGTTTGAGTTCGAGGACCAGCCATTCTTTTCCGGCCAGCGCACGATGGCGAACAACGGTATTGACTTGCCCGTGTTTAATGTCTTCCGCATGTTCAGCAAAATGGACGGTGACCGCGTCGAGGCGACAAGCTCCGCCGAAATCCCGCTCGATGACATGATGCGCAACGGCGTGCATGGCGCGCCTGACGTGGCCGCGCTCGCCAGCCTCGGCACAAACAAGCTCGCCGTGCTCGTCTGGTATTACCACGATGACGATGTGACCGGCCCGGATGCGGCGGTTGAATTGACACTAGACAACCTGCCGTTTGCGAATGGCGCGGCGACATTGACGCACTACCGCATTGATGCCGACCACAGCAATTCATTTGAGGAATGGAAGCGCATGGGTTCGCCAACCGCGCCAACCGACGCGCAATACGCGCAGCTTCTTAAGGCCGGGCAACTCGGTGAATTTGCCGCGCCGGAAACTGTGGGCGTGGAAAACGGCAAGGCGACTGTAAATTTGAACCTGCCCCGGCAAGCGGTTTCGCTGCTGGTACTGACCTGGAACTGAGACGACTAAAGAACCGCCCAACTTGGTCCCGGCACGCAGCAAATAAAAGAATTCTACTGGCAACGAGGCGCGCCTTCGGCTTCCATGCGGGCGTGAATGAGCAGGTTTCCAGAACATTTCGCGCGCTTTCCAATCCAATCCTTCTTTGCCTGCTGCTGGCGGCGACAACACTGGCGGTTTATTGGCCGGCGGTGCATTGCGATTTTCTGAATTATGATGATCCGGACTATTTTACGGCCAATCCGCATGTCCTGACTGGCCTGACTTCGGCGAATACCGCATGGGCATTCACCACGGGCCACGCGGGTAACTGGCATCCTCTAACATGGCTGTCGCTGATGCTGGACGTGGAATTGTTCGGAAAAGGACCCGCCGGGCCGCATTTAACGAACCTCCTGCTTCACACCGCCAATACGGTGCTGCTCTTCCTGCTGTTCCGGCGTTTGACGGCGGCAACTTGGCGGAGTGCAATCGTTGCGGCACTGTTCGCGCTTCATCCATTGCATGTGGAATCGGTGGCCTGGGTGGCGGAACGGAAGGATGTCTTGAGCACCTGCTTCGGCCTGCTTGCGCTGCTGTTTTACTCGCGTCATGTCACGTCATCCATCGCGTCACCCGTCACCCGTCACTCATCCCTTTTTTATTGGCTGGCCCTCCTTCTCTTTGCGCTGGGTCTGATGTGCAAACCCATGCTGGTGACGCTGCCGCTGGTCATGCTCTTGCTGGACTACTGGCCGCTCAAACGAATTTCAGATTTGAGGCGTCTCCTGCTCGAAAAAATCCCCTTCTTCGCGCTGTCGGCGGCTTCATGCGTCGTGACATTCATTGCGCAGCAAAAGGGCGGCGCCATAGCCTCACTGGTCAAGGTACCGATGGCGGACCGCTTGGAAAACGCCTTTGTTTCCTATGCCCGTTATCTGGGCGGGACTTTCTACCCGGTGTCGCTCGCCAATCCGTATCCGCATCCGGGACATTGGCCTCTCCTTTTCGCGCTGCTGGCGTTCGCGCTGTTCGTTGGCCTGTGCGGAACAGCTATTTACCTGATGAAAAGATTTCCGTTTGTGTTCACCGGCTGGTTTTGGTTTGTCGGCACACTCATTCCCGTCATTGGCCTGATCCAGGTTGGCAACGCAGCAATGGCCGACCGCTACACTTACCTGCCGTTAATCGGCCTGTTTATCGTGCTCGTCTGGGGCGCAGGCGAAGCCGTTGCGATTTGGCGTCTGTCGCAGCCGTCCGTTACTGCCATCGCCCTGCTATTGCTGGCGTCCGCGTCATGGCGCACGCGGGAACAGATTGGTTTCTGGCAAAACAGCGGAACTCTTTTCACCCACACGCTCGCCGTGACGGAAAACAATTACGTCGCCGAAAACAATCTCGGCACATGGCTGTCGGGCAACGGGCAGGTTGCGGAAGCGATGGAGCATTTTCGACTGTCGCTGCAAATCCAGCCGGACAATCCCGACGCGCTGTTCAATCTTGGCAACGCCTGCGCCAAACTCGGAAACTGGGATGAGGCGATTGAAGATTATCAGGACGCCTTGAAGATTGCGCCGGCACAGGCGGACATCCTGGACAACCTGGGTTTCGCGATGGTAGTGAAAAAGCAATACGCCGAGGCCGTCACAAACTTTGAGGCGTCGCTGAAATTGGACCCTGACTCCGCCGACACCCGCAACAATTTCGCCACCGTTCTGTTCATTGAACACCGTTTTGACGAGGCCGCCCAACAATATCGCGAGGCGTTGCGGCTCAATCCCGATGATCCGCGGATTTACACCAATCTGGGCGATGCCCTCACCCGCCTGGGACAAATTCCCGATGCGGTGAAGTGTTATCAGGAAGCATTGCGGCTCGATCCCGGCGATGCTGTCGTCGAGGCCAGATTGCAGGCCTTGGGCGCGCAAAGCACGAAGTGATTCGATGAATTCTGCTGGCAACGGAGTGCGCCTTAGGCTTCCATTCAGGCGGTGAAAGAAGAATTTCCAGGAATTGAAGGCGCGCCAAAAACACCGTGGCGGAACCAGGGCTGGGTCTTTGGCCTGTTCATCATCATCGCCACGCTGACCGTCTATTTCCCGGTTTGTCATCCGGTGACAGATTCCGCGCCGACGATAGACAAGCCGGGGTTTGTCTGGGACGACGATGTATTGCTGACCGGGAATCCGCTCATCAAATCGCCGCATGGCTGGTATCAATTCTGGCTCACAACAAAGACGCCTGATTATTTCCCGATTATGTCGTCCTTCTTTTGGGCCGAATGGCGGATATGGGGAATGAACCCCGTCGGCTATCACATCGTCAATGTTCTGCTGCACGCACTGAACGCCATCCTGCTCTGGCAACTGCTGGCCCGGTTGAAAATCCCGGGGGCAAAACTCGCGGCGGCGATTTTTGCGCTGCACCCGGTCAACGCCGAAACGGTCGCATGGATCGCGGAACTCAAAAACACGCTGTCGCTTTTTTTCTTCCTGTTGTCGCTGTTGTGGTTTCTACAGTTTGACAACACAGGGCGGCAGCGGTGGTATGCGCTCTCGCTCTGTGCTTTCCTGCTCGCGTTGTTGAGCAAGATCGAGGTGGCCCCCCTGCCCTTCGTGTTGTTGGGCCTCATCTGGTGGCGGCGCGACCGCGTGGAATGGCGGGACCTCCGGCGCAGCATCCCGTTCTTTGCTGTCGCATTCGTGCTGGGCCTGATGGCGGTCTGGTTTCAAAATCATAACGCCATCGGCCATGACGTGGTGAGGACGGACAATTTCTGGGCGCGGCTGGCGGGTGCGGGCTGGGCAGTCTGGTTTTATCTGGGCAAGACCCTGCTGCCGGTACATTTGATCACCATCTATCCGCTCTGGCGGATTGACCCGACGTTGTTGCTTTCATATATGCCGGGGATGCTGCTGGCCTGCGTGTTTCTGATTGGATGGTGGCAGCGCAAGCGGTGGGGAAAAGCCGTGTTGTTCGGGCTGGGCTATGCGGTGTTGATGTTTCTGCCAGTGCTGGGCTTCCTCAATATCTCTTTCTTCCGCTATTCACTGGTGGCCGACCATTGGCAGTATTTTTCAATCATCGGGCCGATTGCGCTGGCGGCGGCGGGAATCACCATGGCGGTAGGATTTTTGGAGAGACAAGGGGCGTTCATGAAACCGCTTCTTGGCACCGTGCTGCTGGCGGTGCTCGGCGTGTTGACGTGGCAACAGGCGTCAATCTATAAGAACGCAGAGCTGCTCTGGCGGGCAACCACCGCTAAAAACCCGGAGACCTTCCTCGCCCATGACAATCTCGGCTTCATCCTTCTCCAACGAGGCGATGTGGATGCTGCGATGGAACAAATCCAGATGGCGGTGCAACTCCAGCCGAACGACGAGGCCTCACAAAAGAACCTCGGCAGCGCCCTTTTGGAAAAAGGCCAGGTGGACGAGGCGATAATTCATTTCCAAAACGCCCTGTCGCTGGAACCCCGTGACGCCGGCGCGGAGAACAATCTCGGCTTTGCCCTCTATCGCAAGGGCCGGACAGACGAGGCCATTGCCCATTACCAGAAGGCGCTCGCGCTCCAGCCCAACGACACCGGCGCCCGCCATAATCTTGGCAGCGCGCTCATCCACGAGGGCGAAGTGCAGGAGGCCATTGCTCAATTCCAGAAAGTCCTCGACATCCAGCCGGACTCTGCCGAGGCACACAACGACATGGCCGACGCCTTTGCAGGGCTTGGTCGCGAAAAGGAGGCCATCCAAAATTGGGAGAAGGCGCTGGCCAGCCGGCCACAATACATGCCCGCCCTCAACAATCTGGCCTGGGCGCTCGCCACCAACCCCGATGCTTCACTGCGAGACGGCGCCAAGGCCGTCCAACTGGCACGCCAAGCCAACGAAATTTCCAACAACAGGAATCCGCTTATTCTGCGCACACTCGCGGCGGCCTTGGCCGAGGACGGTCAATATGGCGAGGCGGCCACCATGGCTGGACTGGCGTTGCAACAAGCCGCCATCCAGCACAACACCCAGCTGATGAACAACATCGAAGCCCAGAGCAAATTTTACGAGTCCGGGCAGGCCTACCACACCACGCCGAATTAATAGCGTCCTGATTTAGTTGTAGGGCACGACGTAAAGAGTGCTGCTTCAAACGCCTCGTCACCTCGTCGCCTACAAATTAGGGCACCACCCATCCAAAACGAAGCTTGGCGGGAGATTCTTGAGGCTGTCTATTTCCATTTAAAACCCTTTAAAAATCAGTTTGACCCATTCAAGTGGCAGACCTAGATTTGCATCGTGAAAACAGAAAAATCACCCCCAAATCCAGCTTGGCTGACTTTGGGTCAATTATACTGTTAGGAGGCCTCGTTCGTCACATGAAAATTCAGCCGTTTCCAGTTTTGGCAGCCGTCATCGGGATGTTGATTGGGCAGATGGAGAGTGCTGGCCTTCAGGCACAGGGCATAGCATTTACTAACTTGCCGTCAGTCCAAGCACTTAATTACAAGGTTGACCCATACATAAAAGTTGCCGGTCAGCTTCAAGACATGGGGCAGCAGGCTGCGACTCAGCAATTGCTCAAGTTAGCCAAAACCGCAGCGACCCGGGGGTTGTCTTCACTCGATTATGAGCAGAGAACCGCAATTTTGTGCCGGATGCTTTTTATCCCGCGTAAAGGTTCTACTTTCGAACGGCCCGCTTTTCTAGGAGGGCCTTCATTTCTTGGGGGAGAAGCTTTGCGCGAGGATCAGTTTAGTGTCAGGAAGAATTATATTAATTGGCCAAGTGAACCAATTGAAATTGTGGACGGGATTCCGTTCGCTGTGGTGTCTGGATATGGCTACGAGGGTATTTGGAACCCTCAGAGCGCAGAGTTATAAGAAACAAGATGCGCAAGTCGTTGATTTGCAAGGCAGCTTCCGGTTCTTGTTTCTTGTGTCATTGCCCCGCCTCAGAGGCGGTTGGTTTGCTAACACCGCGCTAGAGCCAACGCCGACTGCCCCTTGAGTTTATGGATGGTTTGAGTTATACAGCGATTATTGAGTTTGCGGAGCCGCTCGCCCGTCGGCGTGGCTCAGCTTTGGATCGTTGGCAGCATTTCACGCCATGCGCTATTTACGTTTATTACTCATCGCGTTGCTCATCGCTTCCGCACTCATTGCAGCGAGTCGCGCTTCGTGGGAGGCGCATCTAGTTTGCCTCAAGCAAACATTCATCATTGACCTTCCAGCGCGTCCTATTTGGTCGCCGCCAGCTATCCCTGCATACGATATTTTCAAGCAGACGTTTTCAGACCTTCCGGCGAGCGAGCCTTCTGGTGCGGTTTCTGTTCGGGTTTTCCGATACGATTACACAGTTTTCTGGCTTTTTCTTTACATTGCAGCTTCATCGGCGTTCTGTGGTTTGCTTTATCTTTTCATCCGCCGAGGTTTGCGTGACGTAGTGCTTCATTATGCTCTTTTCGTGTCTGTCGGTTATATTTTATTGATGGTGCCTTGCTATCCAATCTGGTGCTGGGGAAGTGAGATGCTATTTTCATTTTTAGGCGTCGGGTTCGGGCTTTTTCTTGCCACGTTTTTATGGAGGAGACATGCTGCCTCCTATGAAGATTCATCGGTCAAGCGTTAAGTGAATGGTTTCATTTTTTCTTAAAAGCCGCGTAGGACGCGGCAGGCGGTTTTTGTTTTTGATTCGGTGGACGTCTCCGTCCGCATTGGCTGGATTTCAGGCCCGATGCAATCCTCCAGCCGTTCGGGGAAGAGCAGCGTTTGAGAACGTTCCAGACCAAGGCGATGATTCATGCTTGTCACAGACGACTCGGCGGCGTAAAAGTTTCAACCAATGAATGCGTTTTCACACAGCCTCGCGCTCAAGCTGCCAAACTCGCAGATCATGAATAACTTCGGATAACCTATATTTATAAGTCGTTTCGTCACAAACATAAACAACAAATGGAGATTGAATATGAAACTGAACGTTAAGGCATTCGCGCTGACATGCGGCACACTCTGGGCGCTGGGGCTGTTTTCTCTTACTTGGTGGCTCATCGCATTCGGTGGTTCCAACGGAAACCTCACATTCATCGGCAAGGTGTATCTTGGTTACACAGTTTCGCCGATTGGCAGCGTGATTGGATTGGTATATGCGTTCTTCGATGCTTTGATTGGCGGTGCGATTTTTGCGTGGCTCTACAACAAGATGGCATCTTGTAACAAGATGGCAGGTTCTGGTGAGGATAAGAAGCCGACCCAGCCATGATGCCTCCTAAGAAACAAGTCGCGCAAGACGTTGATTTGCAAGGAAGCGTCCGGTTTTTGTTTCTTGTGTCATTGCCCCGCCTCAGAGGCGGTTGGTTTGCTAACAAGTCGCGAGGCTGTGTGAAAAGTCCCGGTTAGAGACCGGGTTGAAAGTTGCCGGCGTGAACTATTTCGTTTTTGCGGAGTATCTCTCTATTGAAAACCGAATCGAGTCACCCGACGTGAGGCGGGTTATTGTCGGGGACGCACATGCGGTACGAGCACCCAACACTCGTGCAAGTTGAAATGTTACGCCGGCAGGAGGAAATTTTGTTTTTACGCCTTCAGCACCTTCCGCCCGGGAAACGTGGCGAGAGATTTGAGATTTCGGTTGAGTTTTGAAACTTTAGAGTCCAGATTGCAGGTGTGAGGCGGCCTTTCCTTTCGCAATTTTGGAGAGAAGGCGAATGGCCATGGCTCGAATTTGAATGCCAAATAAAATCAGACAATGAAAAAATTAATTTCAGGTGTTATTTATCTGTTGCTTGGCCTGACGCTGGGCTGGTATTTCGAACAACAGTATGCGAACAACAAAATGGCAGAGGCCCTTGACCAGGGTTTTCAGCAGGTTCAGGCGTCCGACCGATTGGAAGCGGCCAGAGGCATTCGAGCCATCCAATTGACAGAAGCCGGCGACAAGGAACAGGCAATCGAGATGCTTTCCTGGCCCATCGCTGATTTTTACGTGGCGTTTGCCGATGCCGGCCCAAAAGATGATTTGACAATAAAAATGCGCACGGAGATAGAGCAGTTCGCCAAAACAAACGATGTGGTGGCCGCCCGGATAAAACTAGCATTCACGAATCGTTAGGATTCTACATCACCACCCCGCCGCGACCGCCTGTCACGGTTTCATCGAACGCCGGTTACTGGCCATTTTCGAGCCAGTTAAAAATCTGGTCGTATTCTTCATTAGCCTGCAGGCTTTCGTCCTGTGAGTCCGCAGGAGCGAGCGCACCGCCGGAAACAGCTTGGAACGTCAGGATGCTCTGAACAAATTGCACAGAGCCATCCGTAAAAATGCAGTCAAATCCCTGACTGGGATAATGGGCGAAGGTATCCGGACTGAATGCAGAGGGGCCTGAACCCAGATAGTCAGTGCCAAAAAGGTGAGTGCCACCGGAACCAGGTTCGGACCAAGTGCTGCTTGTCTTCGGGAATGCCCTTGCTATGACGCCATTTGTGGCATCCTGCGTGCGCGGATTGTACATCATTGAGCCTTCAACTTCCCCGGTGGCATCCGTGCTCATAAACGTCGGGGATGAATAATGGTTAGAACTGCGCGTTGAATCGAGCGGGAAACTCGGGCAAAAAAGCGCCAGGCCGTTGCCTATGCCGCGGGTCATATATAAAAGACCAAGGCAATCAAAATTCCCAGGCCCGCTATTGCCGTTCCCCGCGGCATGAATACCTGGCAGAACCTGGGTGTTGGCGGGTCCCGCATCTATGTAATATGTATAATGAACGCCTGAGAGAAAATTGAAATACGGTTTATTATTTTTATTGCCATTACCGACCACACAAACAGGGAAATAATCGTTGTAATCGTTTGCGTAGACGTTGCACGCAAGGGCAATCTGGTGGAAATTGCTCTGGCACTGGGTCAATTTCGCCTTTCGCTTGGCCGCCGCCAGCGCCGGCAGCAGGAGCGCCGCCAGAATGGCGATGATGGCGATGACCACCAGCAGTTCAATGAGGGTAAAACCGCGAGGCGCAACCCGTTTAGTATTTGGAGTTATGTGGCTCATTGTTATATCTTAAGGCCATTTTCTTCAACCGGCAAGGGTGTGCATCCAAACGCCCAGGGGAGCGGGAAGTTTGATAGCAGAAATGGGAAAGTAGAAAGCAGAAATTTGGAACCTTGGGGCCAGTCAGGACATTGGCGTGGCAAGAAATGAAGGGCAATTTGCAAGAATTGGTTTGCAATTCGACGCCGTTTTTTTTTGAATATTTGGAATGCAACGCAAGAAACTTCAAACCCGTCCTGCCGTATCCGATCGCAAAGAAAAATTAAAACTCCTGCTCGACCTCTCGCATAAACTGGGTGACCCCGCCCGCCCGCTGGCGATTCTGGGCGAAGGCAACGCCTCGGCCAAGTTGAGCGACGAAACCTTCCTGGTGAAAGCCAGCGGCAGCAGCCTTGGCACGCTCGATAAAAGCGGGATTGTGGAGTGCCGCTCGAAAACGCTCCTGCCGCTACTGGAAAAAACCAATTTGAGCGACGCCGAGGTTGACGGAACGCTGCTCAACTCGCGGGTGGATGCAACGGCGAAGAAGCCGTCGGTGGAGGCACTGTTCCACGCATGGCTGCTCTCCCTGCCGGGGATTGAATTCGTGGGCCATACCCATGCGCCGGCAGTCAATTCAATCCTTTGCTCACCACGCGCACAGGAGTTTGCCGTGAAAAAAATCTTCCCCGATGAAATCGTCTGTTGCGACGTGGCGTCGGTGTTCATCCCCTACACAGACCCCGGTATGAAGCTGGCGCAGGCCATCCGCGTGCAGACGGAGGAATTCATCCGTAACATCGGCCGGGTCCCGCGCGTCATTCTCATGGAAAACCACGGCATCATCACGCTGGGCCGCTCCGTCGAAGCCGTCCTGTCGGCGATGTTGATGGCGGAAAAGACGGCGACGGTCTGGCTGGGCGCGGCGGCGCTGGGCGGGCCGAAGTTCATGACGCCGGAGCACGTTGAGCGCATTTCGGGGCGGCCAGACGAAGCGCTCCGCCGGAAAATGTTGAAGCTATAAAGCACACTGAAGAAATCCTGCGATGAAAAAAAATCAGAACCTGGAAAAGGCCTTTGCCCTGGCCAAGGAACGCTATGCGGAATCCGGCGTGGACGTGGATCGCGTGTTGAAAAGCCTGGAGAAAGTTCCGGTGTCCCTCCATTGCTGGCAGGGCGACGACGTGGGCGGGTTTGAGAATTTTGGCGGCGCGCTCACCGGCGGCATCGTGGCCACCGGCAATTATCCCGGCAAAGCCCGCACGCCCGAAGAACTGCGCGCAGATGCCGCGAAGGCGCTGTCCCTTATTCCGGGCACTCACCGGTTCAATCTCCACGCGTTCTACGGCGAGTTCGGGGGCAAAAAGGTTGACCGCAATGAAATTGAGCCGAAGCATTTCAAGAATTGGATAGACTGGGCCGAGTCACTCGGCATCGGCCTGGATTTCAACCCCACCTGCTTCTCGCACCCGAAGTCCGCCGACGGCTTCACGCTGTCGCACGCGGACAAGGCCATCCGCAGGTTCTGGATCGAGCATTGCCAGGCGAGCCGCGAGATTGGGGCGGCGATGGGCAGGGCGCTTGGAAGCCCCACGGTCACTAACGTCTGGATTCCTGACGGCATGAAGGACACGCCCGCCGACCGGCGCGGTCCGCGCGAACGGCTAGCCTCTGCGCTCGACGAAGTATTCAAAAAGCCGCTGGACCCCAGGCATAATCTCGACGCCATCGAGGGCAAACTGTTCGGCATCGGCGCCGAAAGCTACACCGTGGGCATGCACGAGTTTTACCTTGGCTATGCCGTCAAGAACCAGAAGCTGGTCTGCCTGGACGCCGGACACTTTCACCCCACGGAAAACATGTCGGACAAGATTTCATCGGTGCTGTGTTTCGTGCCGGAAATACTGTTGCACGTCAGCCGCGGCGTCCGCTGGGACAGCGACCACGTGGTCATCCTGGATGATGCCCTGCTGGCCATCGCGCAGGAACTTGTGCGTGGCGATTATCTTAGCCGGACGCACATCGGGCTGGATTATTTCGACGCCAGCATCAACCGCGTCGCGGCCTGGACCATCGGCGCCCGCAACATGCTCCGCGCCCTGTGCATCGCCATGCTTGACCCTGTTGACAAGCTCAAGAAACTGGAACTGGCCGGCGATTACACGTCACGCCTGGCGTTGATGGAAGAGGCCAAGACCATGCCGTTCGCGGCGGTTTGGGATTATTACTGCCTCAAGTCCGGTGCGCCGGTTGGCGAAGAGTGGCTGGCGGAGGTGAAAAAATATGAAAAAGAAGTCTTGTCGAAGCGGCGGTAAATTTGCAGTTTAACGGCCAATTCAAACTAAAAAATTATGGGCAATCCATTTCTCGGCGTATTCCTGCACTGGTGCGGCGGCCTGGCCTCCGGCAGCTTTTATGTTCCTTACAAGGGCGTAAAAAAGTGGTCGTGGGAAACCTACTGGCTGGTCGGCGGCTTTTTTTCGTGGATCATCTGCCCGTGGCTGTTCGCTTATTTCATGACGAACGACCTGTTCGGCGTTTTGAAGCAGCAAGCCATGAGCACGCTTTTCTGGACATATTTCTTCGGAATGCTGTGGGGTTTCGGCGGGCTGACGTATGGGTTGACGATGCGTTTTCTGGGATTGTCGCTCGGCACGGGCGTGGCGTTGGGATATTGCGCGGCGTTCGGGACGCTGGTGCCGCCGATTTTCAAATACTTCAAGCCGGATTATTTTGTTTTCGCGAACAGCCCGAGCATTGTTGAAATCGCCAAATCCACATCGGGGCAGGTCACGCTCGCGGGCGTCGGCCGTCTGTCTGTTCGGCATCGCCATCGCGGCGCTGGCCGGTTTCACGAAGGAACAGGAGATGCCCGCCGAACAGAAACAGAAATCCATCAAGGAATTCAGTTTCAAGAAGGGCATCGCGGTCGCCACGTTTTGCGGCATCATGAGCGCGTGCTTCGCGTTCGCGTTGCAGGCCGGCAAGGACATCAACGCCGCCTCGCTCGCCGCCGGCACCAATAAAATCTGGACCGGCCTGCCCGCGCTGCCTGTGCTGCTGCTGGGCGGATTCACCACCAACTTCATCTGGTGCGTGTTGCTGAACATCAAGAACAAGAGCGGCTATCAATATTTCGCCTCGCACGTCAAACAGGAACACGCGCATCACGGCGGCACCGGCAGCGGCGAACACAGCCCGGCGGATGTTGCGGCGGCTGGGAAAGTCATGGATTTGAAAATTCCCGTGCTGAGCAATTATCTTTTTTCCGCGCTCGCCGGCACGACGTGGTATTTCCAGTTTTTCTTCTACACGATGGGCGCGACGCAGATGGGCAAATATGATTTCGCCTCGTGGACGCTGCACATGTCCAGCATCATCATTTTTGCGACGATGTGGGGCTGGATTTTCCACGAATGGAAAGGCTCCAGCAAGAAGGCGCACCTGCTCATCGCCGGCGGCATCGCCACACTTGTTCTTGCGACCATTGTCATCGGCTTTGGCGCCTGGTTGAAAAGCCGCGCCGGCGGATAATCCGATGCAGCGCCACGCCTTCAAAATGAAGTTGAAGCCGGGCGTCGTGGCGGAATATAAAAAACGACACGACGAAATCTGGCCGGAACTGGCGGCTGAATTGAAGGCGGCAGGCGTTTCCGATTATTCAATTTTTCTCGACGAAGAAACACTCACGCTGTTTGCCGTGCAGAAATTGTCGGACAACAACACCGCAGCCGAATCTGCCAAAGGCGCCCATCGTCCGCAAATGGTGGGATCACATGGCACCACTGATGGAGGTGCATCCCGACCACTCGCCGGTCTGCGGCGAATTACGCGAGGTCTTCCACATGGATTAAGCGAGGCGCGGGTTCTAATCGCACCAAATGCAAAAGAAGCCTTCAGACCGCGCCAGCCTGTCCGGCATCGGACTTAGAAACCCACCGGCTAATTTTTTGCGCGCCAAATAAATGCCTTTTGCAATTTGTCCCGTGGCTTCAAGCGAAAATGGATGGTCAAAATTAACAAAACCTGTCACAGTTGGACGACAATAATGAAAACCGCGTTTCCCAAGATCGAACAAATAGGGTTTGAAGGCGCAAGTTCCAAGAATCCGCTGGCATTCAAGCATTACAATCCCGACGAAATCGTTGAGGGAAAAACCATGCGAGAGCACCTGCGTTTCGCAGTGGTGTATTGGCATACCTTCCGCGGCACAGGCAGCGATCCATTCGGGGCGGGCACGATGCAGCGTCCGTGGGATGACGGCTCGAATTCCGTCAGCAACGCGCAGAACCGTGCGCGGGTCGCCTTCGAGTTCGTCTCCAAGCTCGGAGCGCCCTATTATTGCTGGCACGACCGCGACGTGGCGCCCGAAGGCAGGACACTGGCCGAGACGAACAAAAACCTTGATGCCGTCGCCAAAGTTTTGAAGGAAGAACAAAAGCGCACCGGCGTCAAATTGCTGTGGGGCACGGCAAACCTATTTTCCAATCCGCGCTTCGTCCACGGCGCGGGCACGAGCTGCAACGCCGACGCGTTTGCGTTTGCGGCCGCACAGGTGAAGAAGGCAATGGAGGTGACGCATGAACTTGGCGGCGAAGGCTACACGTTCTGGGGCGGACGCGAAGGCTACATGACACTGCTCAATACCGACATGAAGCGCGAACAGGAACACCTGGCTAAATTACTGCATCTCGCCGTGGCCTACAAAAGACAGATCGGCTTCAAGGGACAATTTTACATCGAACCGAAACCGAAAGAGCCGACCAAGCATCAATACGACTCCGACGCGGCGGCGTGCCTGAACTTTTTGCGCGAATACGATTTACTGCAGCATTTCAAGCTGAACATCGAGACAAACCACGCGACACTGGCGGGCCACACCATGCAGCATGAATTGGAAGTGGCTGGCGCAGCGGGCGCCCTTGGTTCGATTGACGCGAACACCGGCGACGAGCTGCTGGGCTGGGATACGGACCAGTTCCCGACGAACATTTACCTGACGACCCATACGATGTTGAGCCTGCTCAAATACGGTGGCTTGAAGACGGGCGGCGTAAATTTTGACGCGAAGGTTCGTCGCGAAAGTTTCGAGCCGATTGATTTGTTCCATGCGCACATCGGCGGGATGGATGCCTTTGCGCGCGGATTGAAAATTGCCGCCGCAATCCGCAAAGACGGACGGCTGGCGGAGTTTGTGAAACAACGCTATTCGTCCTGGGATACCGGCATCGGCGCGAAGATTGAATCCGGCAAAGCCTCGCTCAAAGAGATTGAAGCTTACATCCTAAAGAAGGGCGACGTGACGCCTAATGTCAGCGGACGCCAGGAATTCCTGGAAAACCTCATCAATGAATTCATATGACTTTTCGGAAGTATTTGACTCCGTTGCGGTGTTGTTGATTGATGCCCGTTCGCGAACGCATTCTGGCGATTGATTAACGCAAATTGGCGTTGTGGAAACCGCCCTTGTCGTGTTTCATCAATGAAACATGGCCTGTAATAACAGCCTGCTTATTGGCAGCCTGGGTTCTGGAAAACTCCGTCAGGCCCCGTTTTAAGCCAAAAGCTGCACTTGCGGGAATGCATTTCAGCGAAACGACAAATTTGAGCCATTCAATAATCATCAACCATGAATATCATCAACCTCAAACAATGTGAACTCTGGTTTGTGACCGGCAGCCAGCATCTTTATGGCCCGGAAACCTTGAAGAAAGTCGCCGAGCATTCGCAGGAAATCGCCAGGGCGCTCAACGTCGCGCCTGCGATTCCAGTAAAAGTGGTTTTCAAGCCGGTGATGGTTTCGCCCGACGCCGTCACAGAGCTTTGCCAGGACGCGAATAATGCCGCGAAATGCATCGGTCTCATCACCTGGTGCCACACGTTCTCGCCGTCGAAGATGTGGATCAACGGCCTCAAGCAATTGCGCAAGCCGGTCGCCCATCTGCATACGCAATACAACCGCGACATTCCGTGGGCGACGATTGACATGGATTTCATGAACATGAACCAGGCCGCGCATGGCGACCGCGAGCATGGCTTCATCTGGAGCCGGATGCGGTTAAGCCGCAAGGTGGTCGTCGGCTTCTGGCAGGAGAAATCCACGCAGGAAAAGCTCGGCGCATGGGCGCGGGCCGCCACAGCGTGGAGCGACTGGCAGACCGCGAAATTCTGCCGATTTGGCGACAACATGCGCGAAGTAGCCGTGACCGAGGGCGACAAGGTTTCCGCGCAAATGAAATTTGGCTTCGCCGTCAACGGCCATGGAGTCGGCGATCTGGTGAAAGTGATCAACGAAGTTTCGGAGAAGGAAGTGGACGCGCTGTGCAAGACTTACGAAGCCGCTTATGAAATGACTGGCGACTTGAAAAAAGGCGGCAAGCGCCACAAATCCATTCGCGAAGCTGCGCGCATCGAACTCGGCCTGCGCGCATTTCTGGCGAACGGCGGATTCAACGGTTTCACCACGACGTTCGAGGATTTGCATGGCCTCGCGCAACTACCCGGCCTCGCGCCCCAGCGGTTGATGGCCGACGGCTACGGTTTCGCCGGCGAAGGCGACTGGAAAACCGCCGCGCTTGTCCGCGCGATGAAAGTCATGGCGAGCGGGCTCAAAGGCGGCACGTCGTTCATGGAAGATTACACCTACCATTTGCAGCCGGGCAACAAGCTCGTGCTCGGCGCGCACATGCTGGAGATCTGTCCGAGCATTGCGGATGGCAAGCCGTCGTTGCAAGTGCATCCGCTTGGCATCGGCTGCAAGGCCGATCCGGCCCGGCTGGTTTTCAACACACCTGCCGGCCCGGCATTGAACGCGGCGCTGATGGATTTCGGCAACCGCTTCCGCCTGCTCATCAACGAGGTGGATACCGTCAAACCCGAACACGACATGCCAAAACTGCCGGTGGCACGAGCGGTCTGGAAATGCCGTCCGAATTTCGAAGACGCCTGCGCCGCTTGGATTTACGCGGGTGGCGCACATCACACCGGTTTCAGCCAGGCGGTCACGACGGAAATGCTGGAAGATTTCGCGGCTATGGCGGGACTCGAAGTCGTCGTGATTGACGGCAATACCAAGCTGCGCCAGTTCAAACAGGAATTATTCTGGAATGATACCGCCTACGGATTGAAGAGCGGCTGGGTTTCCTGAACGAGCCAGGCGAAATTCATCAAAGAAAGTTATCCGCGTATGAAAAGTTTGAAATCGAATATTCTTTTTACCGTCGTAATTTTGGCAGCGGTGGTTTCACGCGGCGACATCCCACCAGTTATCGCTCCACAGGCGGAGCCGTTCCCGTTATCGCAGGTGCAATTACTTGACGGCCCGTTTCGCGACGCGATGTTGCGGGACCAGCAATACTTGTTAAGCCTTGATGCGGACCGCCTGCTGCGGAACTTCCGCGTCAACGTCGGCCTGCCAACGGATGCGAAGCCGTATGGCGGGTGGGAGGCACCCGACTGCCAATTGCGCGGGCATGCGGTGGGGCACTATTTGTCCGCGTGTTCGATGATGTATGCCAGCACGGGCGACCCGAAGCTCAAACAACGGGTGGATTATCTCGTCGCCGAACTGGCCAAGTGCCAGAGCAATTCCCCGGCATCGGGCTTTCATGAGGGATACCTGTCCGCGTATCCCGAAACGATGATTGATCAGCTTGAGCAGGGCAAGCCGGTCTGGGCGCCATGGTACACACTCCACAAGATCATGGCCGGATTGCTTGACGCCAACCAGTATTGCGGCAATGCGCAGGCGCTGGAGGTGCTGACCAACATGGCCAACTGGGCAAAGTTCCGTGTGGACCGCCTGACACCGCAACAGATGCAAAAGACGCTCAACACTGAACAAGGCGGCATGACCGAGGTGCTGGCCAATCTCTATGGCGTGACGGGCAACACCAATTACCTGCAACTGGCCGAGGCATTCAACCACCAGAGAGTGCTCGACCCGCTTGAACACGGCGACGACAAGCTGAATGGATTGCACGCCAACACGCAGATTCCCAAGATTGTCGGGATCACCCGCGAATATGAATTCACCGGCGAGCCGCAATTCCTGACAGCCGCCAACACATTTTGGAATGCCGTTGCGCTGGACCGTTCCTACGTGATTGGCGGCGACAGCGACCGCGAGCATTTCTTTCCGACGAATGCTTTTGCGGATCATCTTTCCGCAGAGACCGCCGAGACGTGCAACACCTATAACATGCTCAAGCTCACGCGCGACCTGTTCGAGCTGGAGCCGGACGCGGTAAAGATGGATTTTTACGAGCGCGCACTTTACAACGACATCCTCGCCTCACAGGACCCGGACAGCGACATGTTCACCTATTTCATGTCGCTCAAGCCCGGGCATTTCAAGGTCTATTCGACGCCGGAAGATTCCTTCTGGTGCTGCGTTGGCACCGGCATGGAAAACCACTCCAAATATGGCAACACGATTTATTATCACGGAGAGGATTCGCTCTACGTTAATTTATTCATCGCGTCGGAACTGGCCTGGCCGGACAAGGGGATTTCTGTCCGGCAGGAAACCCAATTCCCCGAAAGCGACACGACCACCCTGAAAATCACCGCACAGAAGCCAATCAAACTGGCGCTGAAAATCCGCCATCCAGCCTGGGCGGTGGATGGCGTGAACGTATTCATCAACGGCAGGAAACAGAAAATCGAATCTGAGCCAGGCAGCTATCTTGCGCTCGAGCGTGAATGGCGCGACGGCGACACCGTCAAAATTCAACTGCCGATGCGGTTGCACACTGAATTTTTGCCGGACTCGACCAACGAGATCGCGTTGCTTTACGGCCCGATTGTGCTGGCTGGCGAACTGGGCGACAACAACATGCCCATTCCCCTGGCCACCACTCAAAACCAATTCAACAATGTGCCGGACCCGGCCGCGCCGATGTTGGTGACGACGGCGGACGAATTGCTCAAGCACATCAAGCCGGTTTCAGGCCAGCCGCTCATGTTTCGCACGCGCGGCATCGGGCGGCCGCAGGACATGACGTTGGAACCGTTTTATCAAATTCACCGCCAGCGCTACTTGATCTATTGGAAGCTGCTCACCGAGACTGAATGGCGGGTGGAGGCCGCCAAATTTGCCGTGGATGAGGCGCGGCGCATAACCGAGGAAGCGCGCGTGGTGGATGTGGTGCATCCCGGCGAAGAGCAGTCCGAGACCGACCACAAGATGCAGGGGGAACAAACCCAGAGCGGCGATTCCTACGGCTTCAAATGGCGGCAGACCGCCGGCTGGCTTAGTTACGAGGTCAAAGTATCATCCGGACAGCCCCTGGAACTTGTGGCCTCATTTCGTGACGGCAGACAAGGTGTTGCCAATTTCAATCTGCTCGTGGATGGGCAAATCGTGGCGGCGCAACCCACGGTGAACGACGCCTCTGTCGGTGCGAACGACGCGGCGTATCCGCTGCCGCCGGAACTCACGCAGGGCAAACAAAGCGTCACGGTGAAATTTACAGTGCATCCCGGTAAATCCATTGCCGGCCTGTCCGGTCTTCGCGTACTCCGAGTGAATTAACCAAGCATAAGATTTATGCCAGCAAAATATGCAATTGGATTGGACTACGGCACAAACTCGGTCCGCGCCCTCGTTGTGAACGTCGCCAACGGCGGGGAAGTCGCATCGGCGGTCTGGAATTATGCCCACGGCACGGCGGGCGTGATATTGTCGCGCGACCCGAACCTTGCCCGCCAGCATCCCGCCGACTACATCGAGGGCGCGGAGATCACCATCAAGCAATCGCTCGCCGCCGCGAAGAAAAATGTGCGCGGCTTCTACGTGAATCAAATCATCGGCATCGGAGTGGACACGACCGGCAGCACCCCGTTGCCCGTGGACGAAAACGGCCAGCCGCTCGCGTTCCAGAAAACATTCACAAACAATCCCGCCGCGATGGCGTGGCTTTGGAAGGACCACACCGGCGTAGCCGAAGCCGCCGAAATCACCGCGCTCGCAAAAAAAATACGCCCGCAATATCTCGCCAAGTGCGGCGGCATCTATTCCAGCGAATGGTTCTGGAGCAAGATTCTCCGCTGCCTGCGCGTCGCACCGGAAGTGTTCAACGCCGCGCATTCGTGGGTGGAGCTGGCGGATTATGTTCCTGCGGCTCTCACCGGCACGGAGCATCCTGACAAGTTCATCGCAGGCGTCTGTGCCGCCGGCCACAAGGCGATGTGGAACGTCAAATGGGGCGGTTATCCGGACGTCCAATTCCTTTCCAAACTCAATCCGAAGCTTGGCAAACTTCGCGCCCGTCTCACGCCTCGAGTTCATTCGATTGACCGCGCCGTCGGCGGACTCACTACAACCTGGGCCAAGAAAACCGGTTTGACGGCTGGAATTCCAGTTGCGGTCGGCGCGTTTGACGCGCATCTCGGCGCGGTCGGTTCGGGCGTTGCGCCCGGAACGCTGGTGAAGATCATCGGCACGAGCACCTGCGACATCGCCATTTCGCCGAACGGTAAAAAACTCGCAGACGTGCCGGGGCTTTGCGGCATCGTGGACGGCAGCGTGTTGCCAGGCTATTTCGGACTCGAAGCGGGACAATCGGCGGTCGGCGACATTTTCAACTGGTGGGTCAATTACATCCGCCCCGCCTCCGCGAATGCTTCGGCGCGGCAAGCTGGCGGGAAGAATCGGCTGTCGTACCAGGAACTGGATGCAGCCGCGCTGAAACTGAAACCCGGCGAGAGCGGCCTGCTGGCACTGGATTGGAACAACGGCAACCGCACGATTCTGGTGGACCAACGCCTGACGGGTTTGCTCGTCGGCCAGACGCTTTACACGACGCCGGTGGAAATTTATCGCGCGCTCATCGAGGCGACCGCGTTCGGCGCACTGACCATCATCAACCGGTTCGAGGAATACGGTGTGAAAATTTCGCAGGTCGTCAATTGCGGCGGCATCGCGGAAAAGAGCGCCATCACGATGCAGATTTACGCCGATGTGACGGGCCGGCCGATGAAGGTGTCACGTTCGGCACAGACTTGTGCGCTCGGCTCGGCCATCGCGGCGGCGGTCGTGGCCGGCGCGCACAAGGATTATGCCACAGCGCAAAGGAAAATGACGGGTTTGAAACCGAAGGTTTACAAACCGGATCCGAAGGCGCATGCGGTTTACAGGAAATTGTATCCGATTTACAAAACGCTGCACGATGCCTTTGGCACGCGCGAATGGAATGGGAATTTGCACGGAGTCATGAAGCAACTCATTGACATTCGGAGGCGCCTTCGGAAATAATTTGCAATCACCCATGCTAGAGGAATTAAAGCGGCAGGTCTGCGAGGCTAACCTTGATTTGGTCAGGGAGGGCCTGGTCATACAAACCTGGGGCAACGCCAGCGCCATTGACCGCGAGCGCGGTCTTGTCGTCATCAAGCCGTCCGGCGTGCCTTACGCCAATATGAAGCCGGAACACATGGTCGTTGTCTCGCTGGGAGACGGCAAGGTCGTTGAAGGCAATCTCAAGCCTAGCTCCGACACTCCGACGCATCTCGTGCTTTACCGCGCATTCCCGAAAATCGGCGGCGTTGTCCACACGCACAGCCTTCAAGCAACGGCGTGGGCGCAGGCTTGCAAACCGCTGCTGGCTTACGGCACGACGCAGGCGGATTACTGGTATGGCGAAGTGCCTTGCACGCGCAAAATGACGGCGGCGGAAATCAAAACGAATTACGAGGCGAACACCGGCCACGTCATCGTTGAGACGTTCAAGAAATTGAAGTTTGACCCGATGCAGCATCCCGCCGTGCTGGTGGCGAGTCACGGGCCGTTCACCTGGGGCGCGGACGTCTCCGATGCCGTGCACAATGCCAGCGTTTTGGAATTCGTTGCGCGGCTGAACGGTGAGACGTTGCGCATCAACCCGAAGATCAAACCGATGCAGCCCGTTCTACTCGACAAGCATTTTCTTCGCAAACACGGACCGAAGGCTTATTACGGACAAAAATAAACAACACACTGAACTAAATGAAAAAAATACAATTGGCAATATTGGCATTGGCTGGACTCGGCACCGCATGTCTTGTAGGCTGCGCATCCATGTCCAAACCACAGGGAACCATCAATCAGGCTCCATTCGGCAACACCCCGGACGGCACGCCGGTTGATATTTACACCCTGCGCAACAGCAAAGGGATGGAGGCGCGCATCATGACCTACGGCGGCATCGTCACGTCCCTCAAGGTGCCGGACAAGAATGGAAATTTTGGCGACGTCGTGCTCGGCTTCGACAATCTGGACGGTTATGTGAACGCCGCCTATCAGAAAGCCATGCCTTATTTCGGCGCGCTCATCGGCCGCTATGGCAACCGCATCGGCGGCGCGAAATTCACGCTTGATGGCACCGCTTACACCCTGCCGGCCAACAACGGCGCCAAACATATTGCACGGCGGCCCCCAGGGTTTTGACAAGGTTGTCTGGAAAGTCGAGGACGCGAAGATCGGCGAGAACGGCCCGAAACTGGAGCTGACTTACTTGAGCAAGGACGGCGAGGAAGGTTTCCCGGCAACCTGACGGTCCACGCGACTTACACCGTCACCGAGGACAACGCACTGCAGGTGAAGTTCAAGGCGACGACGGACAAGGACACGGTCTGCAACCTGACGCACCATTCCTATTTCAATTTGCGGGGCAGCGGCGACGTTCTCGACTACGTCGTTCAAATCAACGCGGACAAATTCACGCCGGTGGACAGCGCGACTGATTCCGACCGGCGAATTGCGTCCCGGTGGCCGGCACGCCGTTTGATTTCCTCACGCCGACGGCCATCGGCGCGCGCATCGACGACACGAACGACGAGCAGATCAAATTTGCAAACGGCTACGATGACAACTGGGTGCTGAACAAAAAATCAGCCCGGCGAATTGTCGCTGGCAGCGCGCGTGTCCGAGCCGGTCAGCGGCCGCGTGCTGGAAGTCTGGACCACCGCGCCGGGCATGCAGTTCTACACCGGAAATTTTCTCGACGGCACCCTCACCGGCAAGGGCGGCTGGGTCTATCAATTCCGCGACGCCTTTGCCATGGAACCGCAGGGTTTCCCCGATTCGCCCAATCATCCGGATTTTCCGACGACCGAATTGAAGCCGGGCGAGACTTACAAGAGCACGATCATTTACAAATTTTCCACGCGAATAAAAATCTGAAATCCATCAACCAAATCCGAACCATGAAAAAAATCCAATCCCTGACTCGTGGCCTTGTGCGTGGCGGCGTTGATCGCCGGCTGCAGCAAAAGTGAAAACCAGACGCCCACCGCGACCTCCGGCGGCAACAACCCGGCGCCCGCCGCGAAAAAACTAAAGCTCGCGTTCGTCAGCAACAACGCGGCGAATTTCTGGGCGTTCGCCCGCGCCGGCTGCGATGCGGCGGCGAAGGAACTCGGCGACGTGGACGTGGATTTCCGCATGACGCCCACGACGGCGGCTCGGCCGAGCAGCGGCAGATCCTGGACGACCTGGTGGCCAAGGGTGTTGATGGCGTCGCGGTCAGCGTTGACGACCCGGACAACCAGACAGATTTTCTGAACAAGATCGCCGCGCCAGACGCTGCTGATTTGCTGCGACAGCGACGCGGCGGCAAGCAAGCGCGTGGCTTACATCGGCACGGACAACGAGGCCGCCGGCGAGTCGAAGCCGGCAAAATGATCAAGGAATGCCTGCCCAACGGCGGCAAAATCATGCTGTTCGTCGGACACAGCGATGCGCAAAACGCCAAGGAACGCGACGGAGGAATCAAAAAGGCGCTGGAAGGCTCCAACATCCAGATCGTGGACATCCGCACCGACGACACCGACGCCGTTCGCGCGCAGAAGAACGCCGAGGACACGCTGGTGAAATATCCCGACATCGCCTGCCTCGTCGGTTTGTGGAATTACAACGGCCCGGCCATCCTCAACGCCGTCCGCGGCGCGGGCAAGACCGGCCAGGTGAAAATCGTCTGTTTCGACGACGAAGCCGACACGCTGGCGGGCATTGCCGCCGGGCGACATTTACGGCACGGTCGTCCAAAATCCGTTCGAGTTCGGCCAAGCAATCCATCACGCGCATGGACAAATATCTTGCATGGCGACAAGACGCAATTGTCGGCGGCAAGATGTTCATCCCCACGCGTGACATCAAGAAGGACAACGTCGCGGATTACCAGGCAGAAGTGAAAAAGATCCTCGGACAATTAACATGACTGCCGCGCCGTTGCTGGAAATGCGCGGGATTTCCAAAGCGATTTCCCGGCGTGGTGGCGCTTGGACAACGTGAGCCTCAATGTCGGGTCGCGGCGAGGTCGTCGCGCTCTGCGGCGAGAACGGCGCGGGCAAGTCCACCCTGATGAAAATCCTCGGCGGCGTCCACCAGCCGGACGCCGGCGAAATCTTCGTGGACGGCCAGCCGGTCAAAATCAACGACGTCAACGATGCCATGCGCCTCGGCATCGCGTTCATCCACCAGGAACTGAACGTGCTGGACAATCTCGACGTGGCGGCGAATGTCTTTCTCGGACGCGAGCCGCGCAACGCGCTCGGCCTGATTGACCCCAGGAAAATCCACGCCGACACCGCGCCGTTCATCAAGCGGCTCGGCCTCGAAGTTTCCACGCGCACGCGGCTCGACAAGCTCTCCATCGCGCACCAGCAGATGGTGGAGATCGCCAAGGCGCTTTCGCTCAACGCGCGGCTCATCATCATGGACGAGCCGACCTCCAGCCTCACGCTCACCGAGACCAAGCGCCTGCTCGAACTCGTCTGCGAATTGAGCGAACAGGGCGTCAGCGTCATCTACATTTCGCACCGGCTCGGTGAAATCGAGGAGTGCGCCGACCGCGTCGTCGTCCTGCGCGACGGCAAAAATGCCGGCGAACTGCCGCATGACGAGGCATCGCACGACAAGCTCGTCAACCTGATGGTCGGGCGCGAAATCAAAAATTTTTACGTCCAGTCACACGCGCAAAAAACGCCGGGCTATTTCAAGGTGCGCGACATCGCGTCGTCGCTGTTTCCGGACAAGACCGTTTCGTTCGACGCGGCACGGGGGGAGATTCTCGGCTTCGCCGGGCTGGTCGGCGCGGGACGCTCGGAAATTGCCAAGTCCATCACCGGCCTCGACAGCTCGCCGGACAGGAAGGTTTTTCTCGACGACAAACTGGTTCCAATCGAAACACCGCGCGCTGCGATTGACGCGGCATCTATCTCGTGCCCGAAAACCGCCGCACGGAAGGCCTCGTCGTCGAGATGTCCGTCCGCGAAAACGTCACCCTGCCCTCGCTGCGAAACTTCACCCGCTTCGGCCTCATTCAGCGCAAGCGCGAATGTGTAGTGGCGCAGAAACAGGTGGAGTCGCTGCGCGTCAAGACGCCCGGCGTCGAGACGCGCGTGCTGAACTTGAGCGGCGGCAACCAGCAAAAGGTCGTCCTCGGCAAATGGCTCGCCATGACGCCGCGCGTGATGATTTTCGACGAGCCGACGCGCGGCATTGACGTCGGGGCCAAGGCGGAGATTTACCGGCTCATGCGCGAGCTGGCCGACAACGGCGCGGTCATCCTGATGATCAGCAGCGACATGGAGGAGATTCTGAACGTGAGCGACCGCATCGCCGTGATGCACGAGGGCCGGATCACCGGCGTGCTGGACCGCGCCGACTGCAACGAGCAAAACGTGATGCAGCTCGCCGTCGGGAAACAGATTTCCGCCGCAAAACCGGCCTGTTGAAAACTAAACCGCTAATACTGCACCAATCACACGATAAGGCATCCAACATGAATATCATATCACAAGACTTGAAGGTTATGAAATCATGGGAGCGTGTTTTGAGGTCTATAAGGAGAAAGGCAGCGGATTTGGCTCGAATAGATGTATCAGGAGTGCCTGGAAATTGAATTGGCCGATGAGAAAAAGTTCCTTTCAAGGCGCAACTACCGCTCGCGTTGCCATTACAAGGCGCAAACCTTGAAAAGCGTTCGTTCCGGATTTTTCTGTTTCGATTGATCATCGCCGAATTGAAGGCGGTTTCAGGTTTGACCGAAGAACATCGAGGCGCAGGTTCAGAACTACCTGCGAATCACGAAACAAGCTCGGTCGGCTGTTCGTCAATTTTGGCCACAAACACAAGCTCGAATGGAAGCGGTTCATCGTGTTATAGAAATGATTTTCGACAGAAAATATTAGCGTCTATTAGCGTAGATTAGCGGTTATAAAATGAAAAAAGAACTTGGCATATTTGTCCTGCTGGTCCTGTTGTGCGCGGTGACGGGCTTTGAAAACCCGCGCTTCTTCTCGGAGGCGAACCTCGCCAACACCGCCAACCTCATCGGCCTGTTCGGCATTTTCAGCATCGGCGTCGGCCTCGTCATCATCACCGGCGGCATTGATCTGTCCATCGGCTCCATGATCGCGCTCAACGGCATGTTGCTGGTGATCGCGCTGACCGAATGGCATTTGCCGTGGCCGCTGGCCGTCCTGTTCGCGCTGGCGGTGCCGATGACGCTCGGTCTCGCGCACGGCGTCCTCATCACGAAATTCAAGATGCAGCCGTTCATCGTGACGCTCTGCGGCCTCCTGCTCTATCGCGGCATCGCGCGGTTCATCGCCAGCGACACCACCAAGGGCTTCGGCGAAGCGGAAGGATTCAAGACGCTGCAAAGCCTGGCGAACGGAAAGTTTCTCGGCCTGCCCATGCCGTTTGTCATCCTCATCGTCATCTCCGTCATCATGTGGATGGTGCTGCACCGCTCGGTCTATGGCCGCTACCTGCTTCGCGGTCGGTCGCAACGAGGAGGCCACGCGCTTCTCCGGCGTCAACACGCGGGTCATCATCGCCGGCAGCTATGTCGTGGCGGGACTGCTCACGGGCATTTCGGGCATCCTCTTCGCCTTTTACACGAACTCCGTCACGCCCTCGACCCACGGCAATTTCTACGAACTTTACGGCATCGCGGCGGCGGTGCTGGGCGGCTGCAGCCTGCGCGGCGGTGAAGGCTCCATCATCGGCATCCTCATCGGCACGGCCCTGTTGCTGGTGCTGCAAAACCTCGTCAACCTGCTCGGCATCCCCAGCTCGCTCAACTTCGCCGTCATGGGCGCGGTGGTGCTCATCGGCGTGCTGGCCGACCAGCTCTTCCAGAACCGCGCCGCGAAGAAGACCGTCCACCAGCCGAAATAAGACACCTGCCCGATGGCAAAACGCCTTCCTGCGGTGAATGATTTCAAAACCAAATGGCGAACAAGTGTCTGAAATGCTGTGTCGAATCAATTTAGTGCCTTGATTCTATCCCGGATGAAGCCTGCCTCCGGTTCCAGCATGGCAGCCTCGAACAATAGTCGTTTCGCTTCGGCAGTATAGCCCCTTTCAATCAATGCATCCGCCTCGCCGCACGTGGCAAAGAGCAGGTTCATCTTGTGTCTCTGCAGATTGGTCGCGTCCACTTCAACCTTGAAAGGATAGCCGCCCGGCCTTATTTCGGGAGCGGGGCTTCGGAACTGACCCAATCAATATAAGTTTCCTCGAATGGTGCCACCTCTCTCATCGCCGCTATGAGCCGTGGACCGGATTGGCTGGCTCGGGCCGGATCAAAGGCGCTGACATTGTATCGCGTTCTAAACCCGACCCGCTCAATTCCCACAATCCTGCCGCCGGCTAGTTGCGCCTCATAATCAATCAAAGCTTCGCAGATCGCATGCGCCGTAGGGCGCGGCCCAATGCAGGATTTCGACCACGCCATTGCCTCCGGGAACAAGCCCAGCGCGTAAAGACAATAGCCCACACCCGCATGGATGCTATCGCCCTCCAATTTTGAATCGGGGTCTTTCGTTTCCAATTCGACGATGCATTCCCGATACCAGCGGAGCGCGCAGATGAACATGCCCGCATTCGCGTAAACCTCTCCCATCAACTCGAAGAAACTGGCGTCAAAGTAATCAATGACGGGTTTCAGGTTGGCCGCATCCTCCTCCGTCAACAAACGGCACTGGCAATACGCCTTGACCACATCCAGCCGCGTGCCGTCATTCCGGTTGGCCAGATGCGCGACTTCCGCATCAATCAGGCGCTGGTCGTCCACCACCGGGTCTTGGGCTTGAAACGGCAGGACGCGAGTGAAACTGATGGGGTGAAACGTGCTGAACCCTTCAAACACGGTCGCATCACAATACAACCGCTGAAAGCCATCGGATATGGGCAGAAACTCTAAATCGCAGTTCTTGTTTGGATGGTGCAAACAAATGTTCAAGCGCGCTCCAAAGTGTAAGCAACCCAAGCGCGGGCGAATTGATTGTTGTAGAATAGTCGAAGGCTTGGAAAGCCTGAGCAAAGTTCCGATCCCGATGGAACAATAAAGCTGCGTGCTTCCAGTTCTGGGCGACCCATGCTAAATCTTCCAACGCCAAGTCAGCCAGAGCATTCTCATCCTGACCTTTCCGGCGAGTAATCAACTCAAACGGAAACAGCTGTGCGCCCTTGGCCTTCGGTATTTCTTGGAAAGATCGGTCCGCAAATACCGGGGCAGATAGTGTCCATGACGCTTTAAGACGCAACAATGCGACAACCCACCACAATGCCTGTGTTCCAATCAACCATTCAGGGTTGCCAGTTGAATCAATCTTCAATTCGATATGCACATCATGCGACAAGCCTCCGCTAACGGCACTCCATGGTGTAGGGTGTGGCTTCCCAGGCTCTGCCGGAGAAAATGCCATCAGAAATGGAGACATCACATGCGCATATGTGGCTCTAAGAACCGCGCCTTCACCAAGATCATACTCAGCAATGGGTAGTCTTGCTCCTGAAATTCCTCCGAAAATTGAATTCACCATGGAGTCAAATTCATAAAACCAGCGGCGGCGATTGTGCGCCTGAAGCTGTCACCGTCAATTCCCGCCTGTTTAGTCGGCGAGGATTAAGGCGCGGTTGACAGGTTTTCCCAGCGGACGTTCCATTGGCCGTTATCTGGAAAGCCGGGCAAAGGCGAATTCCCAGCCGTTGCGAGCCGATTCCGCGCACCGCGATCCGTCAACGCGCGGTTTCCGATTTCAAATCCTTTGAAGTGGCAAGCGCAATGACGCGGCCTTGATCGCCGACGGCGCAGTAAAAATGATAAACGACGCCGTTCCATTTCAAAATCCACGGCTTGTGCGCGTAGGTTTTGTCCCACGGCTCGGACGGCTGGATCAAGTTGGCGCCGCTCCATTTGGTCCAGTGAACCAGGTCGTAGGAGCAGGCGAACGTGTCGAATGCCCTCGGCTTCCAACCTGCGCCGAAATAAAACATCACCCACACGTCGCCCATCTTCACGATTTGCGGGTCGCCGCTGATGCCGTTGGTTTTGGCCTCGCCGTTGGCGACCACGGGATTGTCGCCGTAGCGGTTCCAATGGACCATGTCGCGCGAGACCGCCATGCCGATGCGCTCGTAGCCGTTTTTATATTTGCCGTTGTAAAACAAGATCAAACGGCCAGCCGAGCGATTCGGATGGGTCGTGGATGATGGTGCTTTTGTAGAGCGTCTTGTGCTCGAACTGGCGGACGTCGGGTTGTTTCGGCGACAGGACCGGATTTTCCGGCACACGGTTCCATTCTTGATTTCCGCCGGCGATTCTGTCCACGCGACGCCGGTTGATAGCGGGTCGGTTTCGTAGCCTTTTTTCGCGCCGCCGATGTAGGACAGCCAGAATTTTCCATCGAACTTTTCCAGTTCGTGCGAACCGTCCCAGCGGTAATCCGCCAGCGCGATACCGCCATCCTCCTGCCACGCGTCCCAATCGTTGGTCGTGGTGAACGACAGGATTTTTCCCAGCTTCTCCCAGTGGAGCAAATCGTCGCTGCGCGCGAGAAAAGTCTGGTAGCCGACCTTGTTGGAGATGGCGACATACATCATGAACCAGTGTCCGTCGCTACGAAAAACGCTCGGGCAATCCACTAGTTCATTCGTGCCGCCGCCCGTGAGGACCACGCCGTATTTGAAGGGCGTCTTTACCTCGTCGTAAATCCGTTGCAGGGTGTTCGTGTCCACAAGCCGCCCTTCCGGTATGGCTGGAATGACGGCGCGGACGGAATTGGTTTCAGCGGCAGGGCTTGAAAAAATGCCGGCACCAGCCAGGACAAGGCACAAAAAACATTTCATATATTTGCTTTTTATAAATCGTCCGGCATTCCGGAGCCGGATTCACGGCGCGATGGACAGGTTTTCCCAGCGCACGTTCCATTGGCCGTTGTCGGGAAAGCCCGGCGCGTTCCGATCCGGCGCGCCGTCCCAGCCGGCGGCCATCAGCGCGGTGGCGTAAAGCAATCCGCCGTTCGCGGGCAGATAAATCGTGAGGCCGGGCCGCTGGTAAACGTGGCCGTTGAGGCCATAATGATTCTTCGGCGTGTCCAGCAGCAGCGCGTCAATGGCGCGGTCCGGTTCGCCCAGCCGCGCCGCCGTCATCGCCATCATCGGATAATCCCAGCCCCAGGTGTCCGGCCAGTTCCAGTTGGCCCAAATCCAGTCGAGCGTGTGCCGCATCGTCTCCGCATCCACGCCCGGCCCGGGCACAAAGCTCAACGCGCCGAGCGACGGCGGGATGGTCGGCGTTCCATTTCGGGTTCGTGTAGCTATCCGGCGTCGTCTCGGTGAAAAGATATTTGCCATCTGCCACCGGCGGCTTGGCGAGGCCGTTCAAGACATCGTCCCACTTCTTCTCGCGCGTCATGCCGAGCCGTTCGCGCCATGCCTGCGCGGTCTCCAATGCCCAGCGCCAGTAGGTCAGCTCGAAGGTCGGGTTCAGGGTTTTGTTCTTCGGGAAGATTTCCTGCGCGCATTGCAGCACCGGGCCGAGGACGTAGCGGCTGGTGTTCGTGTCCCACGTCGCGTAGCTCGCCATGAAATCCGCCGTCTGGAAGACGATGTCCTTGTATTTTTCCAGCGTGGCGTGGTCTTGATGCTGGCGCCAGCAGAGTTCCGCGTAAAAGATGGGATGCGGCTCCTGCCAGACGAGGAACGGCCCGACGGGCGACGGCGATTCCGCGCCGCTGGGGCTGGTCATCTTCGGCCAGCGCGCGCCGTCGTAGCCCTGCTTTTTGGCCGTGCCTTCCGCGCGCGGGAGGATTTTCTGGTAATAGCCGAGGCTGCGTTCCAGCAGCGGCAGGCGGTTCCACAACGCGAAGTGCGCCTCGTGCCACCAGTGCATTTCCAGGTGGAACTTGCCCTCCCAGGTGTTGTAGGTGAGGCCGGTTTCCTGCGGCGGATTGTCGCCCGCGCTCTGGATGGCGGTGAGGTATTGCGAAAGGACAATGCGGCGTTCGAGTTCAAACCAGCGCGGGTCCTTGCTGCCGGACAAATCAATCGCGCCGCCGGTCTGCCAGAAATGGTTCCAGTTCTTTCTGCGCGGCCTGCTTTGTTGCGCGAACGTCGGCAGGTTTTTCGCGGCAAGATTTTTGGTGAAAAGGCGCAGACCAGTTCGAGTTCGCCGCTGGAGCGCCTGGTCTCCAGACCGGCGTGTTGCGGTGATGTTCGTGAGACTTGCCGAGACTGGAGTTCGGCGTTCCAAAGACCTGATTTCAAATTGATGCTTGGCCGTGTTCGTGATGACTGCTCCCCTGCTCCAGTTTGCCGCCGCGAAATAGACATCGTTGTCCAGTTTGCGACTGAATTCCGCCTCGTTGGGCTGTGGCTGCGATCAAAATGGTTTCATGCGCGTCTGGCTTGCTCCAGTCCGCCGTCGTCGTGTCGCCGGTGCCGTAGGGGAAATGGATTTGGATGGCGAGCCGACCCTGTTTCACCAACGGCGACTGGACATGGACCGCAACCGCGTCGAGCTTCGGATCGCAGACGGTTTCGACATCCACCGGCTGACTGTCAAACGTGAAATGGCTGATGATTTCGCCATTCCACAAATCCAGCGTCTGTTCGATGTCCGTCAAATCATTCGTCTGCGCGGGCGAGCCGTCGGCGTGTTTCAGGACAAAGCCGATCTGCCCGAGGTGCAGGCGATGCGGGTTTTCGCGCAGCCATTTGGCTTCCGGCGTCATCTTGTTGCCCGGCACATCGGCGTAGGGCACCAGCCGGCCGTTCAGGTCGGGGAATTCCTTGAATTGAAAATTATCAATGCTCCAGCCGTTGGTGTTCGGAATCGTGTGCCAGCCCCAGTCCGACAGCGTGCCGAGCGGCGTCGTGTGCGTCGAACGCCTCCGGGAAAGTCTGCAACCCGGTCGCGTCCACGGTGAAGGCGAACTCGCCGTTGCCGACCGACAGCGGATTGGCCGCGTCGAAATTCGTCAGCACCACGTCGTGCCGCGTGACCAGCGCGTGCCGGTCAATCGGCTGGGCGCAGGCGGTGACGGCGCAAAGCAGGAAAAAACCGTGAAGATAAAACTGGAAAGCGGATTTCGTTTGCATGATTTGAAGACAGAAAATCAGGTAAACCGCGCCGGAATACAAGTCAGATGAAATACCGATGAGACAAACCGGAAACCCCAGAGGTGCGAAAGCGGATTTTGAAGACAGAATGAAGAATAGGCTGAATTGTCGCGAATTGTAAATACGTTGCAAAATCAGCGTTTTTGATTGGCTTGGATGGAGATTTGTGCTACGCTTCCTTCTGCGTCAGAAACGATATCTTAAATTTCACATGGGCAAAATTATTTCTCGGGCTTGATTCCAGCACGCAAAGCTTGAGCGCCGTCGTCATTGACCTCGACGCGCGCAAGGTGATTTACGAACAATCGCTGAACTTCGACAAGGCGCTGCCGCATTACAGAACACGGAACGGCGTCCTGCCCAACCGCGACCCGCTCGTCAAACACAGCCCGCCGCTGATGTGGGCGGAGGCGCTGGATTTGATTTTCGCGCAGATGAAAAAGGATGGCGTCGCGCTCGGCGAAATCCTGGCCATCAGCGGCAGCGGCCAGCAGCATGGCTCGGTTTATCTCAACGACCGCGCCGCTGGCGCGCTGGAGAATCTGGACCCGCAAAAATCGCTGGTGGAAAATCTGCATGGCGTATTCTCGCGCAAGACCTCGCCCATCTGGATGGATTCCTCGACCGCGAAGGAATGCGCCGAGATCCGCAAAAAACTCGACGGCATCAGATACACCGCGTCGCGCACCGGCTCGGACACGTTCGAGCGGTTCACCGGCCCGCAAATCCGCAAGTTTTACAAGACCGATCCGAAGGCGCTACGCGAAGACCGCCGGCATCGCGCTCGTCAGCTCGTTCATGGCGTCGCTGCTCGCCGGGAAAATCGCGCCGATTGATTTTGGCGACGGCGCGGGGATGAACCTCATGGACATCCGCCGGAAAAACTGGAACCACGACGCGATGAAGGCCACCGCGCCCGGCCTCATGGACAAACTGCCGCCGCTCGGCGCGCTCCGGCCATGTCATCGGCCCGGTCAGTTCCTATTTCGTCCGGAAATTCGGCCTGAATCCCGAAGCGCGTCGCCACCGTCTGGACCGGCGACAATCCGGCAAGCGTCATCGGCCTCGGCCTCATCAAGCCCGGCCAGGTCGCCATCAGCCTCGGCACAAGCGACACGTTTTTCGGCACGATGGAAAAATGCCAGACCGACGAGAACGGCGAAGGCCATGTCTTCGGCTCGCCCACCGGCGGCTACATGACACTCATCTGTTTCAAGAACGGCTCGCTTGCCCGAGAAAAAATCCGGGAATTTTACAATATTCCCGACTGGAAGAAGTTCGGCGAACTTGTCGCGCAGACATCACCCGGTAACAACGACGGGATTTTGCTGCCGTGGTTCGAGGCGGAAATCGTTCCGCGCGTCAATAAACCCGGCATTCATCGCTTTGATCTCGACGAAAAAAATGCCGCTGCGAACTGCCGCGCCATTTTCGAGGCGCAGATGATGTCCATGCGGCTGCATTCGGAATGGATGCAGGTTTCGCCGGAGAAGATTTACGCGACGGGCGGCGCTTCGAACGACCTCGCGCTCCTGCAAGTCATGGCCGACGTGATGAACTGCCGTGTCGAACGGATCGAAATAACCAAGAGCGCGGCTCTCGGCGCGGCCTTGATTGCCGCACATGGCTGGCTCACCGCCGCCGGAAAAGAGCCGAAGTGGGAAAAGCTCATCGCCGGGTTCACAAACCCAATCCCGGACAGCGAAATCCGCCCGGACAAAAAGGCCGCGAAGATTTACGACAAGCTGCTGGAAAAATATGCCGCGTGCGAAGCCGAAGCTTTATAAATAATTCAACGCCATTTATTGTGCCGTCAAATGTCCTGAAACTTCCAATTCGGCAACCGCCGCTGGTTCCCCGGCGAACGTCACGCGCAGCAGATGTCCGCTGATTTCTTTCGCAAAAACATCCGTCCTGATTTTATCCGTGCTGATGTTTTGAGTTTCGTCGGCAACCTGCGTCCAGACAAGACCATCGCTTGAGACCTCAATTTTATAGCGATAGCTGCCTTTCATCGGGAAAGTGATTTTGGTCTGTGTCATCGTCACCGCGCGTTCCAAATCCACCTGCCACCAGGGATTCGCATCATTGTCCTGCGGTTGCCAGAAAGTGGAAACGTTTGCGTCGTTGCCGAGACTCGCGGAATGACGGGCGGCTTCGCTGCTGGCCAGTGTCGGGTTATTCATACCGAAGATGGAACCAACCGCCATTGCAGCAACCGTCGTGGATTGGTTGGTAAAGCGGACATAAGGACGCGGTTTCACCGGTGACGTTTTGCCATTAATGAATTTTGGCCCGCCGAGAGTGGTCATCGTAATGGTCGCCTCCTTTAGTCCGGCCGATTTGGCACGAATCACCGTTTTGCCGGAATAGTAGGAGCGAAATTCAATCGCGGCCTCTCCGTCGTGGATTGCGATGTCGGAGTCCGGCGCAAATGTGATGGACGGGCCGGTGGGAAATTCGCCGGGGCCGGAAGCAATCGTCAGCGTGATCGGCGGCGAATTGCTCAACGCCCTGCCGTTCGCATCCAGGACGGTTACAATGATTTGGGCGTCATCTGTTCCATCCGCGGATTTGAGCTCGGTCTTGTCCGCAGAAAGTTTCAAGGCGGCGGGCTTGCCGCCGGCAGGCCATTCAGGCGGTGGAATATGGTTGTACTCGTTGCGATACCAATACCACGCGCGCTTCGGCAGGCGGAAATAATCAACAATGCCGGTCCTGCCTTCGTCACCAGCGATACTCCCGTGGTCAAACATACACCATAGCACTTCGCCGCTGCGCCACGGATAACGCCAGAAATAGGGCTGTGTCTTGTCGCCCGGACCCTGTACAAGATTCCCCCACGCCGGGCCGTAAATCCCCGGACGCACAGAGCGGACGGAACTGTACTCGGTGATGAGATTCGGAATACCGGGGTTGATAAACAGCCGTGCGCCATCACCGTTGTACCCGGCAATGTCGCCAAGCTTGTCCAGCCCGGCGCGCTGGCAGCCGCCTATACCCGCCGGCCGTGTGGGATCGAGTTCGTGCGTGAGCGCGACGAGGTTGGTCAGAAAAGTCCTGACCTTGGGCAGGACGGATTTTTCGCTGAAGAAAACCTCGTTGCACATACTCCACGCGACGATGGACGGATGGTTGCGGTTTATTCGGATCATGTCGCGCAGGCTGTCCTTGACGCTTTCCTCGAATGCCGCGTCGTCTTCGGCGTTCGTCGGATAGGCGCTGGCATTCCAATAACCGTCCGGCGACCTTCCACCCATGCCCCAAAAACAATTCTCCGACCAGAACAAAACGCCCAGATCATCGCACGCTTCGGCGAATGCCGGGTTGTGCGGATAATGCGAGCCGCGAATGAATTCAAATCCCGCGTCCTTGACCAGTTTCACATCACGATGAAACCCGCTGTCCGCCACGGCATCGCCCCAGCCCGCGTGATCCTGATGCACGTCGGCGCCTTTGATGTAAAAATGCCCACCGTTCAGGAAGAATCCCTTGTCCGCCGTCCACTGGAACCAGCGGAAACCAAAAGTCGTTTTGAATTCGTCTACCTCGGCTTTGCCGTCAAACACCCTGCTCACCGCCGTGTAAAGAAACGGATGGTCGGGATGCCAGAGCTTCGGGCTGGCAATCGGAGCGGTTGTCTGGTCGAACGTCACGGTCGTTCCGGCGGGAATAGCTTGCGTGGAAGAAATGCTCGCGGCAGTTTTGCCGTCAGGATCGAGGATGTCGGTCTGAAGCTTGCAATTTTTATCCGTCGCGCTGTCGTTGCGGACTTCCGTCTTCACATTCACCGTGCCCGACTCCACCGAAACCTGCGGCGTGGTGACAAAGGTGCCATACCAGGTGACGTGCAGCGGTTCGGTGACGACCAAACGGACGTCGCGGTAAATACCGCCGCTAAAAACGTGTTCGCCTGCGCGCGGGGCAAGTTGCGGATTCCACAGGTTGTTGAGGCGCACTGCCACCACATTATCGCCGGTCTTCACCGCATCCGTGATGTCCAAGGAAAAACCGGTGTAGCCGCCCTTGTGCTCGGCGAGGCGCTGGCCGTTTACAAATATTTCCGCATCCTGAAATGCGCCATCAAATTCGAGGAACAGCCTCTTGCCAGACCAGTTTGCCGGCACATCAAAATGTTTCCGATACCAGCCATAGCCGATGTAAAACTTGGGCGAGGCAAAATACGGCATGCTGAAGGAATGCGGCAGCCCGATGTCATCCCATTTGGCATCGTCAAACGCCACCGCCTCCGCGCCGGGATGATCGCCCAGTTGAAACTTCCATTCGCGGTTGAAGTTAAGCTGATGTCGGGGTGGCTCGGCGGCAAAAAGCAAAACAGGCAGGAACAGGGCGACCAGAAACAGGAGCGGTGTTTTCATGGGTTGTTCAGTGTAATTTTGAAAACCACCGCCGCGTCCGAAGGCGTGTTTTTCGGAGTCTTGATTGTGAGAGCATCGGCGTTTTGTGACCACTGCACTTTTTTAGCGCTGCCGAGCAGTGTGATGCCGCCGATGGATTTGTCCAACAGCTTCGCCGCCGTGCCAAGCGATTTGATGCTTGCCGCATTTGTCGGCCAGCCCAGTTCAATCGCGTAAAGCACGTTGCTCTTCGTGGTAAAGCGCACATCTTCGGCGGAAAACGGCTTGCCTTTGCCTTCGTTGAAACCCTGGGCGGAAAGCGCCGCGCCTTCCGACGCCGGGCCTTCGCCGAAAACTTTCCAGGGGCGCGTGCCGAAGATGCATTCCTTGTTCACATCCATCCACGCGCCGATGCCTTCGAGCACAGCCTGCTCCTTGTCGTCAATCGTGCCATCGCCGCGCACCGGGATGTTCAACAGCAGATTGCCATTCTTGCTGACAATGTCGCACAGCATTTGAACGACCGTCCTGGCGGTCTTGTAACGGTTCCGCTCATAAAGCGAAAGGTCATAATGCCAGTTCCCGATGCAGGTGTCAGTCTCCCACGGTAACGGTTCGATCTCGTTGGCCGCGCCGCGTTCGATGTCCCGGACGAGACATTTCTGCTCGTCTTCGGAGAGCATTTTACCGAACAGGACGGCTTCCAGTTTGCCGTCGTGCTGCTTCATGTTGAAATTGTAAAAATCGGCGGCAATCTTCAAACCGGCGTCGCTGACCGGCCACAACGGCAAGGCGTCGTCGTCAAAATAAATCAGGTCTGGCTTGTATTTGTGAATGAGGTCAATCGTGCGGTTGTAAAACTTGTCGCAGTAAGCCTGGTCGGGAATGCTCGCGCCGTTTCCCCAGTTCCACTGGCCATGAATCGCGCCGGCATTGCTGAAGTTCAAGCCGGGCGTGTGGTTCTGGGCGTAGAGATCCTGGGGATCGAGGCCGTCCCACCATTTGCCCTTGCCGTCGGCCTTGGTGAGCTTGCCATCATAGGGCACACCGGCGAGCGCGCCTTTCTTGTCGGCGCTTTGGGCGATCTCGTAAAAACTCCACGCATGGGCGGCGTGGACACTGACGCCAAATAGCAGGCCTTGTTCATGCGCCGCCTTGGCAAAGTCACCGACAATATCCTTGTGCGGGCCGACGTTCACGCTGTTCCACGGCTGATATTTGCTGTCGTAAAGATCGAAGTTGTCGTGGTGGTTGGCCATCGCAAAGAAATATTGCGCGCCGACCTTTTTGTAGAGCGCGACGAGTTTTTCCGCGTCGAAGTTTTCCGCCTTCCATGTGTGAATCACGTCCTTGAAGCCAAATTCCGACGGCGGGCCGTAATGCGTGACATGGTATTTGTTCTGCGCGCTGCCTTCCGCATACATATTGCGCGCATACCAGTCGCCGTCCTCCGGCTGGTTCTGCGGTCCGAAGCACGCCCAGATGCCGAACTTCGCATTGCGGAACCAGTCAGGCACTTGATACTGCCGAAGCGAATCCCACGTCGGCAAGAATTTCCCCGGTGTCACCGGTTCGTTCGTCGTGTTGACGATGACGGTGGGGACGGCGGTTTCAGGAATGGGGTTGGTGAGGATTTGTGCGCACCCATATTCCACAATGACTGCGGCGCCCAAAAGGATTAAGAATCGAAGTTTGGTGTTTATTTTCATCAATGACAATCGGGTGCGTCGTTGTTGCCAAAGATGATTCCGCCGTTCAATTAAAACCCCCGCAAATCCGTGCTGCTGCGTTTCGGAAGCCCTGGTGCCGGCGTGCGTTTGAGCACGAGATATTCAATGCCGAGCTTCTGGCAATACTCACGCTTGCCACCTTTGTCGCCATCCTCGTTCACCGCATAAATGTTTGGTTTCAATTTTTTGATTTCGGGGTCGGCGTCCAACCAGCCGTCGCCGGTGGAAATCAACGCCTGTTTCACAAACTTGATTGACCCAACCACGTAGCGCCGTTCGTCCTGCGGCAGCAGCGGATGGCCTTCGCCCTTGAGCAGCCGGATGTTCGCATCGTGACCAACGACGACGTAAAGGTCGCCATAAGCACTGACTTCTTCGAGGAATCGGACATGGCCGGAGTGGAACCAGTCGTAGCTGCCGGTGACGATGACTTTTTTCCGACCCGATGTGGCTGGCAACGGCGCAGGTTCGGCAAAGCCTTTCAACTCGTCCTCCTTGAAAACGCGGTAGGTAATTTTGCTTTCGCGGGCATATTTTTCGCGAGCAGAACTGTCCGTCGCCTCAATGTCCGCCCAGAGGTCGGCTTGCAAATTCTTCGGTAGCGTGTCAAAACTGTCCGCACCGTCAGCTTCAACCACGCGGCTGACGTAGCGGAAAGCGTTCAGGAAATACTTCCGTTCAGCCAGTGGAAATTTCGGAGCTTTGCCTGTCTGTTTTTGCAACGTAATATCCGGCCACAGCAACACGGAAAGCTCGCCCAGTTTCGCGGCCTCTTCGAGAAAACGCAGGTCGCGGGATTTGATGTCGTCAAAACCGCCGGAAACGATGATTTGACTTTTTCCGCTCATTTTTGAGTGACGCGAACATTGACCTGAAATGCGCCGGGAACAGGTTTGTTGGAAACCACGATCAGATAACCGCCACCGCAGCCGGAATACATCGCGCCAAGATATTGCTGCTGATACGCCTTGAGCAGCGGCATCAAATCCACCCGCAGCAGCGGATGCCGGACGACGTGCGGCAGCAGCGTCTCCCAGCATTTCATGTTCAGATTGAGCGACGCGCCGAGCGCCTTTGCGTCCATTTTGACAATCGCGTCGTAGCAGTCCTGTCCGGACTGGCCGAGCCTGGCGACCCATTTCGGAGTCGAGATTTTTTATGCCGAGCGGACTGTAGCCATCCGGCCGCGGCTCGACGGGAATCAGATGCAAAACCTTTTCCAGCCAGCGCGCGACGCTGGGGCTGAATTGCACGATTCAATGTGCGACGGAAAAACACCGCCATGAATATTGAAGTCGTAATCCAGCCGGTTCACGCCGGGATAAACCAGGCCGATCATGTCCTGCGAACCGCTCGGCTCGGCTTTGCCTTTGTTTTCGACTTCGTAAAGTTCGCGCGCCAAATCTTCCGGCGGACGGTTCGGCAGCTTGCCTTTCCAAATTCTCATCGCGATGGCGCGCGTGCCGCTGGCGATGCCGGAACGATCCATCGGGCGGAAATTCGGCTCGATCTGCACCACGACCATCGAGCCGGGCGGCTTCGGGTTGTGCTCGCGAAACAAACGGCTGGTCAATCCAACCGCCCGCGAGTTGCAGGCGGTTGGGAATGGAGCCGAGCAATTTTGCCACCGGCGAGATTTTCCATCAGCCGATGCCGACGCGCTTGCCGGCTTTGCGGGCGTGGTATTGCTGCTTGATCCATTTGTAAGTTTCCGCCAGCCCCTTGTTAAGCGTGGTGTTCGGTTCCCAGCCAAGCACTTTTTTGATGAACGTGTTGTCGGAATTGCGGCCCGCCACGCCCTGCGGCGCGCTCAGATCGTATTTGCGGTTCAGTTTGACGCCCGCGATTTTTTCAATCTTGGTCAGCAGCTCGTTGATGGAAACCAGTTCGCTGGAGCCGAGATTGATCGGCGTCGCGATCAAGTCGTCGCAGTGCATGATCATGTCAATGCCCTTCACGCAGTCGTCAATATACATGAAGCTGCGCGTCCGTGTGCCGTCGCCCCAGATCGTGATTTCCTTTTTGCCGGTGTCAATCGCCTCGATGACCTTGCGGCACAGCGCGGCCGGCGCTTTTTCGCGGCCGCCGTCCCACGTGCCGTGCGGGCCATAGACATTGTGGAAACGGGCAATCGCCGTCTTCATGCCGCGTTCATGCCAGTATTCCTCGCAGAACATTTCGGAAATCAATTTCTCCCAGCCATAGCCGCGCTCGGCCATCGCGGGATACGCGTCGGATTCCTTCAAGCGCGCGGACATTCGGGTCCTGCTGCAACAGCGTGTTGTAGGCGCAGGCGGAGCTGGAGAAAAAATAGCGGCGCGCTCCGGCCTTGTAGGCGGCCTCGACCATGTTGGTGTTGATGAGAATCGAGCGCAGGCATTCGACGCGAAATCGCTCGATGAAACCCATGCCGCCCATGTCGGCGGCGAGGTTATAGACTTCCACCGCGCCTTCGCAGACGCGATGGCAATTGGCCTCGTTGCTCACATCGAGGCAAAGGTTCTGCACGCCGGGCACGTGCAGATACCATTCGTAAAGCGGCTTCTTGTCCACCGCGCGGATATTGGTGAAACCTTTTTTCTTGAAATGCAGCGCAAGGTTGCCGCCGATGAATCCGCCGGCGCCGGTGATGACAATCAAATCGTCCTTTTTCAGGGCCGGGTCTTTTTCAACGAGTCGTTTCATTTTCCATATCAGTTTTGTTGCTTGTTTAATTGTGCGGGCAGAAATTACACTGGACTTGTCTGCAAAGGGAATGACGATAGTTTGCCAGTAGATGACGATTATTGACTTTTTATGAAGCGATTAAATCAGCCGCAAGCTGCGCCATTGGGCGCGCCAGAATTCTTCTCGCCGCAGGTTTCCGAGGCCAGGCGGTTTTACCTGAACCTGAACCCGCCGAAGCGTTCGCCCCTGACCGTGGTTAGCGGAGGTTGCGAACACTGCGCGCCCGATTACGAAATCCACCGCCCGACATTCCCGTTTTATTCAATTGAATACGTCATCCGCGGCCGGGGTTCCCTCAAGCTGAGAAATCGTCAACACAACTTGCAGCCAGGCTGCGTTTTTTCCTATGGCCCGGGCGTGCGACAGGACATCATTGCCGACCGCACCGATCCGCCGGTCAAATATTTTGTGGATTTTGCAGGCCTGCAATCAAAGGAAATTCTCCGCCAGTGCCAATTGCCGCCGGGAAGCGCCGCGCAAATATTTCCGTCCTACGAAATCCAAAACCTCTTTGATGAACTCATCCGCTGCGGGCAACGCGGCGGGCGGCAAAGCGCGGAGCTTTGCGCAAAGTTGCTGGAATGCCTGGCTCTGAAAATCGCCGGGGCGCATGCGCCTGTGGCGGGGGCGGAGGCGCTGTCCTTTACCACCTACCAGCAGTGCCGCCAGCACATCGAAACCCATTTTCGGCGGCTGAAAACGCTCCGCCAGATTGCGGAGGAATGCCATGTTGACGCCGCCTATATGTGCCGGTTGTTTCAGCGCTACGACCACCAAAGCCCATACCAAATATTGTTGCACCTGAAAATGAACCTTGCCGCCGAATGGCTTCAGCAGCCCGACGCGCTGGTCAAGCAGATTGCCGAACGCGCCGGCTTCAGTGACCCGTTTCATTTCTCACGCGCGTTCAAAGGCGTGTTCGGAGTTGCGCCGGAGATATTCCGCCGGCTGCGCTGAAGTCAGACACCATCCGTGCTCCGACCGGTTAATTCAATGCGCGCTGATATGCAACGGCACGCGCAACCGGATGTCATCCGAAGCCGCGCCAACGAGCAGTTCATAATCGCCCGGCTCGACAACGTATTGTTTTTGGGTCGTGTCCCAGAAACGCAACCGTTCCATCGGAATGTCCAGCTTGATGCGCGCGCCCTGCCCCGTTCCAGGTGAATCCGCGTGAAGCCGCACAACGCCAGCTTCGGCTGCGGCTGCGCGGAATTCACGTGCCGGAAATAAACCTGCGCCACCTCGTCGCCGTCGCGCGCCCCGGAATTTTTCAGAGTGAAGGAGAGTTTCGCGGTGTCGCCGGCTGTGAAACTGGATTTGTCCAGCGTCGCGGCGTCATAATCAAATTTCGTGTAGCTCAAGCCGTGGCCAAAGGCGAATTCCGGCTGGCCGTTGAAGTAACGGTAGGTGCGGTTGCTCATCGCGTAATCTTCAAACGCCGGCAAGTCCGCCGTCGAGTTGTAGAACGTGACGGGCAGGCGCCCGGCGGGATTCGCGTCGCCGAACAAAACTTCGGCCACCGCCCAGCCGCCCTGCTCGCCGGGATACCACGCCTGCACAATCGCCGGCAGATTTTCCGCCTCCCACGGCATCGCGATGGCGCTGCCGCTGCAATTCACGAACACGACCGGCTTGCCGGTGGCCGCCAGGGCCTTGAGCAGGTCCGTCTGCTGCGACGGCAGTTCGATGCGCGTCCGGTCGCCGCCGCTGAAGCCGTCGTAACTCACCTTCATCTCCTCGCCTTCGAGTTGCGGGCTGATGCCGCCAACGTAAATCACCACGTCCGCCGACCACGCCGTTTCGATGGCTTTTATCCATTTATCAGCACTGATTTCACCGGCGGCAGTTCGTGTGCAACGCCAGCGGGCAGCCCGGTTCGTAAATCACTTCGCAATTCGTGCCGGCGGCGGCCTTGATGCCGGCCAGAATCGTAACCGGATGCGACGGCGTGCCGTTGTAATTGCCGAGCAGCACCGGAATGGAATCGGCGTTCGCGCCGATGACCGCGATGCGTTTGATCTTGGCGCGGTCAAGCGGCAGCACGCCGTCATTTTTCAACAGCACGATGGACTCGCGCGCGGCCTGCAGCGCCAGCGCCTCGTGTTCCGGCGTGTCGTTTTCCGAAATCGGGATTTGCGCGAACGGGACTTTTTCCGGCGGATCAAACAAGCCGAGCCGGAACCGCGCTTCAAACAGACGCGAAACCGCCGTGTCAATTTCCTTTTCCGAAATCAACCCGGCCTTCACCGCGCGCGTCAGCGAATTGTAATCCGTCCCGCAGCATAAATCGTCGCCGGCCTTGACCGCGTCCGCCGCCGCCTCTTCGGACGAGCCGGCGAATTTGTGGTTGGCGTAAATGTCGTAAATCGCGCCGCAATCGGAGACGACATGGCCGTCGAACCCCCACTGATCGCGCAGAATTTCCGTGAGCAGCAGCGGGTTGGCGCAGGCCGGTTCGCCATAAACCGAATTGTAGGCGCCCATCACCGCGCCGACATGGCCTTCGCGCACGGCAGCCTCGAATTGCGGCAGATAGGTTTCGTAAAAATCGCGTTCGGGCGGCTCGACATCGAACGTGTGCCGCATCGGTTCCGGCCCGCTGTGGACGGCAAAATGTTTCGCGCACGCCATCGCCTTGATGTAATTCGGGTCGTCGCCTTGCAAACCCTTGATGAACGCCACGCCGAACCGCGCGGTCAGGAACGGGTCTTCACCGTAGGTTTCCTGGCCGCGGCCCCAGCGCGGGTCGCGAAAGATGTTGATGTTCGGCGTCCAGAAAGTAAGCCCGTAATAACGCGCGCTGTCGCCGTTGTGTTTGGCGACGTAATCGTTGTGCTTCGCCCGCGCCTCGGTGGCGATGACATCCGCCTCGTCGTGAACCAGCGGGATGTCCCACGTCGCCGCCATGCCGATGGCCTGCGGAAAAACGGTGGCCGTTCCCGCGCGCGCCACGCCATGCAGGCATTCGCTCCAATAATCGTAGGCCGGAATGCCCAGACGCGGGATCGCCGCCGCGCCGTTGCGCATCTCCTGGATTTTTTCGGCGAGCGACAGCCGGCGCACGAGGTCGTTCACCCGCGCTTCCACCGGTTGCGATGTGTCCTTCCAGATTTCCGGCCCGGCGACGACGGGAATTTTCAGCGCGGTTGCATCTTCGGCATCCACCAAATCCGCCGCGCGCATGGAAATGATGGAAACGCCGTTTGCGTCGCGCAATTCAAACGTGTTCAGCTTCGCCGCATTCGTGCGTCCGATGAAATTGAAGGTCAATGGCCCGCGCAACGCGTCGCCCGGGAAATCAATCTCCTTCGTGAGCAGCAAAACCTTTCCCGCGCCGCCAGCAGTGGCAAAAATGTCGAGGTTGCTGGCGAGGATCTGGTCGCCGCAGGTGATGTCGAACGCGCGCTGGCCGGCCTCCAGGAAATCCACCTCCGCAAGACCGATGATGGCGGTGTACTTTCCGGCGGCAAGATTCGGAACCGTCACGGAAAAATTCGTCCCGTAAATTTCCTCGCGGAAGGCCTCCTCGTTGCGGCGCGGCGCACCTTCAATCGCCAGGCTCTCGTGTCCGCGTCCGTGCTGGAACTGGCCGGTCACGAGAATTTTCCGGTCGCACACAGCGCAGGTCTCCTCGTCGCCGCGGGCGGCTGGGATGGAAAGGCCAATGACCAAAACCGCCAGCCCGATAAAAGCAATCTTGTTCATGGCGCGAGCCTACTACATCCCCTGCCCCGCCAAAAGTTTTTTGCGCGCAAAGACCCTGCAGGCCGACTTGCGCCGTCCCTCCATCCCGTCTTTTGGCTTTCAAAGTGATTCCATCTTTCGACATGATGTGGCATGGACAATGAAAACCGTCGCTGGAATGACGCATTAGCCTGCTGCACACCGGACCGGACAATTTCTCCAGCAAAGGCAGGACTTTTTTTTGAGTGAAAACGCTGCACAAATATCTGACGTTGCAGGTGCTCGCCGCGCTGATCCTGACCGTGTCGGTTTTTACGTTTGTGCTGCTTCTCGGTACCGTGATCAATGAAGTCCTCCGCCTGCTCGTCAGCGGCCAGGCGCGAATCGGTACGGTGCTTGAGGCCATCGGCCTGTTAATCCCGTTCGTGGGCGTCTATGCGCTGCCGATGGGGCTGCTCACGGCAACGCTGCTCGTCTTTGGCCGCTTCAGTGCGGACCAGGAACTCACCGCCGCCCGCGCCAGCGGCATCAGCCTGCTGTCGCTGATCACGCCGGTTTTGCTGTTAAGCCTGTTTTGCTGCGTCGTCAGCGCGTGGTTCAACATGGACCTCGGCCCGCGCTCGCGCGTGGCCTACAAAAACTTGCTTTCCCGCGCGAGTGCCGACCTGATGAACGTCCAACTGCCGGTCGGCCGGCCCATCTATGACTTTCCCGGCTACATTTTTTTGGTGGGGGCAAATCACGACGGCGACCTGAAGGACGTGCGGGTTTTTGTCCTCGAAAATGAAACCAATGTTTCCATGTGGCTTCACGCCCCGCAGGGACGGCATGGAATCGAATTTGACGAACAAGGAAATCTATTTGCATCTGTTTGACGTGCGCGGACTGTCGAAACGTGGTGAAAGCATTTCCACTCCCGATTTCCTTTCCCCCAACCTTTACCCAACCAACACCGCTGACGCGGTCCCGCATGAGCCGAGGATTGACGACATGACATTCTGGCAGTTGCGGGCGAAGGCGCGCGATTTGGAACGCCTTGATTTGCCGGGGGACGTGAACATGTCCTCGGAGGAATTTCGCGCCCAGTTTCACGAACTGGAACGACTGATTGAACAGACCCGCGCCGAGATGAACCGGCAAATCGCGTTCTCGTTCGCTTGCTTTGGCTTTGCGCTCGTCGGCATCCCGCTCGGCATTCGCATGCACCGGCGCGAGACGAACGTCGGCATTGCCATCGCGCTCGTGCTGGTGCTGGTTTATTACAGCTTCGTCATCCTCGGCAAATCACTGGCCACGCGGCCGGAGTTTGCGCCCCACCTGATTTTCTGGCTGCCGAATTTTATTTTTCGGGCCGTCGGCGTGGTGCTGCTGTGGCGCGCGAACCGGGGGATTTGAACGCAGATGAATGGATTCTTGGAGACATTGGAAAATCAGCTGCATCCATTTATCCGCCAATCCATCAACACTTTTTGCGTTTTCGTCCGGCGGAAAACTTTCCCGATGGCCGCCTGATCCACCGGCTTCACAATCAATTCGTCAATGTTGACGTGCGCCGGACGGCTGGCGACCCAGACAAGAATTTCCGCAATGTCTTCAGCGGTCAGCGGGGTCATGCCTTCATAAACTTTTTTGGCGGCGGCCGCATCGCCCTTGAGACGGACGAGTGAAAATTCCGTTTCCGCCAGACCCGGATCCACCGTGCCGACGCGGATGCCCGTGCCGAGCAATTCCAGCCGCAGCGCGCGGGTGATTTGCAGTTCGCCCGCCTTCGCCGCGCAATAAACCGCGCCGCCCTCATAAACTCCGTGGCCGGCGACCGAGCCGATATTGATGATGCTCGCGCCCGCGTCGCGCGCCATGAGCGGCAGCGCCGCGCGCGTCATGCGCAGCACGCCAAGCACGTTCGACTGGATCATCGCCTCCCAATCGGCATCCTTGCCCTCGGCCACCGCGCCCAGGCCGTGCGCGCCGCCGGCATTGTTGATGAGAACGTGAAGATTTTCGCTTCGCGTTTGCGTTCCGATTTTTCCTCGCGCCCACGAAATAAATTCTTCGACGCTCGCCGTATTTGCGACATCCAGAAAATGGAGATGCGCCTCCCCTGCCCCGGCTTTTTTTGATTCCGCCGCGACTTTTTTCAGGCGGTCAACACGCCGCGCGCCGAGCAACAGTTTTGCGCCTTCCGCGCCAAACGCCCGCGCCGCCGCCGCGCCAAAACCGGACGAAGCGCCGGTGATGATAACCCATTTTCCCTTCAACGATGTTTTATCTGGACGTTTCATAACTGCTCGAAGGAAGGGCAAACGGCGGCCGCTCCTTCCAATGGCATTCTATCGTCGGCAGTTTGCTATTGGCCGGCGCCGGTGTTTCCACCACCGCCACCGCGTTTGGACGCGGTCATTCTTACGATTCCCCAGACGATCATCGCACAGCCTAGCACGGCCAATGCTAGTCCACTGTTGGTACCCACCAGAACAAGTTTTCCCGACAGCCCGCCAACGACCATGACCACTCCGATTATGATTTTTACCATGACATTCCGTTTCTATTATATTGGTTGAGGGAGAAATCTTAAACCGTGGTGTTGTCGCGTTTTTTAAAAGTTTTTCGAAACCATGCCGCGATGGCCACGCCGGCGATGATGATGAATTTCTTTGCCGCCAGGAGGAAAACCCAGATCAATTTGAAAAAACCCAGCTTGGCCGCAACGCCGCCCGCCACCAGCGCGGCGATTCCGTACGCCGCCACCTTGTCCGCTTTGGGATCGAAATCGGCATAGCGATTGCCTTGCTTGAAATCAACCATGCCGAGGATTTGCGGCGTCTGGTCTTCGATTACAGGAAGCTGGTCCAGCCCCGCGATAGCATCAAGGACGAGCACGCCATGCCGCCCGAGAACGCGGATGTTGTAATTAAGCGTGTCTGTAGTTTCACCCTGAAATCTCAATTGCTTCGCCCAATACAACTTGTGCGTGCCGGCATCGTAATGGGGCGCAGTCGCCCAGCCGATTAACCGAACCGTTGGATAACCTTTTTGTTCACGTTCCTTGTTGGCTTCAACAACACCCGCCTGCATTTGCTTCAACAGCGTGTCGTAATTTATTTTGTCGGCGTCGGCATCTTTTACGTAGCCATCGCCGGTGTACGAAACGGTCACCACCCAGCAATCGGAATCCACCGGCGATTTGTCCGCCGGAATCAACATGCCCAGCGTGTCGGGAGATGGCGGATTGCGCCACAGCTTCACCAGCACCGCCTCGGCGTCATCCCGGTTGAGATAATTGAAATTGGTCGGCACGTTGAGCGTGGCGAGGTTGTCCTTGAGGGTGATTTCGCCCTGCTGGTATTTCAATCCCTGAACAAGCTTCAGCGCCTCCTCTTTTGATTTTACATAATCTTGGGCGTTGGAAGTCAAGGCCAAGGCGAACAGGCCAAGAATGAAAAGGCAGACTGGTTTTGTTTTCACTTCAAGTTGGTTCGGGTTTGAGGCAATTGAATCCTGATTCCGGGGTTTGTCAATCCCCTTGTGTCACAGTTTGGACAAGGCTGGTGGAGCCGAGGGGAGTCGAACCCCTGACCTCCTCATTGCGAACGAGGCGCTCTACCAACTGAGCTACGACCCCAGCCCTGCCATCCGGGGAAGGTATTCTGCACAAAAATCCGCAGCGTGCAATTGCTAAATGAAACACCGGGCAATTGAGAATTGGCAACCGGCATCTCGCCTGCTATTTTCGCGCGAATGTCCGAAACGGCTGCCGCAGCCCCATCGCCCTCAAAGGCGCAGGTTTTTCTCCGCCGGTTGATCACCTCGGTGATTCTCTGGACGGTGATCATCGCGGCTTTGTTTTCAAGCAGTTCGCTGATTTCTGACGGCGTGTTTCTCCTCATCATCGTCTTTCTGGCTCTGGCCGGGCTGGCGGAATTTTACGGCCTTGCCGAAAAGCGCGGCCTCGCCTGCTTCAAATGGTGCGGCCTGCTCGGCGGCGCGCTGCTGATGGTCGGGACGTTTTTGGAACTCATCGGCAAAATCGGCACGCAGGGTTCGCCGGCGCGCGTGAACGATTTTGAAACCGGCTTCATCATCCTCTTCGTCCTCGGCCTGTGCGTGCGGCAACTGGTTTCAAAATCCAACGCGGCGGGAATCACCGCCATCGCCACCACGCTCCTCGGCCTCATGTATGTGCCGTGGCTGCTGAATTTCATCCAGAAAATCAATTTCTTCCCGGACGTCGAGGGAAAATACTTCCTGCTTTATTTCATCCTCGTCACCAAATTCAGCGACATGGGCGCCTATTCCGTCGGCTCGCTCATCGGCCGGCACAAGATGATTCCGCGCATCAGCCCCGGCAAAACATGGGAAGGTTTCGCCGGCGCGATTGTTGTCTCCACCGCCGCGAGCCTCGTCTTCGTGCATTTCTTCGGCGGCAAAAATGGCCGGAATGAATCTTCTGCACGCGACGATTTTGGGAATCGTCTTGAGCGTGACGGCGGTCATCGGCGACTTGATTGAATCGCTGTTCAAGCGCGAGGCGGGCGTGAAGGATTCCGGCACCCTGTTTCCGGGCATCGGCGGCATCCTCGACTTGCTGGACAGTTTGCTGTTCAATGCGCCCATCATGTATTTGTATCTGCGCCACATTCTCGTCCCGTGATCTCAGATTTGATGAACAACGAAGAAATAAATCAACAAAGCCTCGAACAAATTCTTCCAACTTTGTTCCTTGGTTACTTGGTTGTTAATTTTTACCGATGAAAAACGTCGTCCTTCTCGGCAGCACCGGCTCCATCGGCACCAGCACCGTCAAGGTGGCCGAGGATTTGCCGGACCGCATCCGCCTGATCGGCCTCGCCGCAGGCAACAACGCCGATTTGCTGCTCAAACAAGCCCGCAAGCACCGGCCGGATGCCATTTCCATCACCGACCCTGCGAAGGCGAAGGAAATTCAAAACGGGCTTGGATTTTCAACCAATGTTTTCTCCGGCGCGGATGGCCTGATGAAACTCGCCACGCTGCCGGGCGCGGACATCGTTTTGATTGCGATTGTCGGCACCGCCGGTTTGCAACCCGCACTCGCCGCGATTCGCGCCGGCAAGGACATCGCCGTCGCATCGAAGGAAATTCTCGTCATGGCCGGCGAAATCGTGATGAGCGAGGCGCGCAAATACGGCGTCCGCGTGCTGGCCGTGGACAGCGAGCATTCCGCGATTTTCCAATGCCTCGACGGCAAGCCCTCCAGTTCCGTCCGCAAACTCTGGCTCACGGCTTCCGGCGGCCCGTTCCGCAACAAAACAGACTGGCCGAAGGAAAAGTTTTCCGAAATCACCGTCGAGCGCGCGCTCAAACATCCGTCATGGGTCATGGGCCGCAAAATCACGATTGATTCCGCGACGCTGTTCAACAAGGGCCTCGAAATGATCGAGGCGCGCTGGCTGTTCGACATCGAGATGGCGCGCGTCGGCGTGCTGGTGCATCCGCAAAGCATCGTCCATTCGCTGGTCGAGTTCGTGGACGGCGCGATGCTGGCGCAACTTTCCACGCCGGACATGTGCCTGCCGATCCAATACGCGCTCACCTATCCCGACCGCGCGGCTAGTGAACGCGTCCAGACCGATTTCGCCAGGCTCGGCAGCCTCACCTTTGAAGAGCCGGATTTGGAGCGGTTCCCGTCAATCGAGCTGGCGCGCAAGGCCGGCACCATCGGCGGCACTCTGCCCGCAGTTTTGAACGCCGCCAACGAAGTCGCGGTCGAAGCGTTCGTGAACCGTAAAATCAATTTTCCGCAAATCTTTGAAACCGTGCGCCACACCATGGACGCGCACAAAGTCGTTTCGCATCCGTCACTGGAGCAGATTTTGGAGGCGGACAATTGGGCACGGCGCACAACATCAATTTGAATGGCGGAAAGGCTTTTCGCTGCTATACTCTTGAGGACTGATTTTACATGACAATTCTTAA
>CAWHCL010000005.1:0-531676 GCA_963827815.1 uncultured Verrucomicrobiae bacterium
GGTTCCGACCAGTTGCGTCTCGTCACGCGCCTCGGGCGATGGGATTTATTTTCCAATCGCTGAAACATTTTCGGCTTGGTTTCCTCCCTAAAATCGGATAATTAACCATCGGTTTCCAACGCCGACGAAGCGCGTTCGATGCTATTTATCTGATGACAAAAGTTCTTCTTGCTCGGTCTGGGCCGCTGGGGCGCGAACCATTTGCGCAATCTGAACAATCTGCCCGTCGAGCTTGTACGTCGCCGAAATCGGCGAAAAACAACTCGAACCGGCGCGCAAACTCGGCCTGCCCGCCGAACGGCTCACGACGAATTACAAGGATTTCATCGGCAAGGTGGACGGCGTGGTCGTCGTCACGCCCGCGCAATCGCATTTTCCGCTGTGCAAGGAATTTCTCGAAGCCGGCAAGGATGTGTTTGTCGAAAAACCGCTGACGCTGGCGAACGAGGAATCGAAGCAGCTCGCGGAACTGGCGCGACAAGCACAAAAGAATTTTGCAGGTCGGACACATTTTGCGTTTTGATCCGGCGACGCTCTGGCTGCGCGACGCGGTGCAGAACGGCGAGTTCGGCAAGGTGAACATGATTCGCGGCCACTTCGGCGGCTTCAAGCGTCCGCGCAACGACAGCGGCGTGATGTTCGCCGACGGCATCCATTTCGTGGACCTGTTCAATTTCATTCTCGGCGCGCTGCCGAAACGCGTGCTGGCCATTCACCACGATTTCATGGGCCGCGGCATGGACGACGTTTCGTTCGTTTCGCTGGAATACGAAACGCCGCACGGCAAAACCTGGGCCACGGTGGAGAACGAATATTTCATTCCCGGCAAATTCCGCGAAGTCATCGTCTGCGGCGACAAGTTGAGCGCGGTGTGCGATTACAACGTCGCGCAATACAAAATCAAGACCTACGAGAACACGCCACGTCCGCCGAGCGGCAAGGATTTCAAGGCGCATCGAAGGCGCCGTGAAGCAGATTGAATGTCCGCCGGAAGAACCGTTGCTGGCGGAGTTGCGCGCGTTCATGGATTCCATGAAGACCCGCGCCACGCCGCGCGCCGATGCGTGGTCCGGCTACGACGCCGTGCGCGTGCTGAACGCCGCGCTGGAATCCGTGAAGACCGGCAGGGCGGTTGAATTGAAATAAATCAGACACAGATTAAAATGTGAAATTTTTCTGTGAATCCGTGCAATCCGTGTAAAAAAATTTATGAGCAAAATACCGTTATCAAAATGTTTCGTGAACGCCGAAGTCGAGGAAGCCGCGCTGCGCGCCATCCGCTCCGGCCAATACATCCTCGGCAAGGAATCCAAGGCGTTCGAGGCCGAACTGGCCGCGCACACCGGCACGGCGCAATGCGTCCTGGGCAGTTCCTGGACCATGATTGTCTATTTCCTGCACCAGCTCCAGGGCGTCGGGCCCGGCGACGAAATCATCGTGCCCAGCCACACGGCGTTTCCGAGCATGGAACCGCTGATCCATCTCGGCGCCAAGCCGGTGTTCGCCGACATTGACGACACGTTCGTCATGGACCTGGCGCACGTCGAATCGCTCATCACGCCGCGCACCGTGGGCATCATCGGCGTGCATCTTTACGGCCATCCGATTGACAACGACCGGCTGCTGGCCATCGCCGGAAGCATCATCTTTGGGTCATCGAGGATTGCGCGCAGGCGCAGGGCGCGAAATACAAGGGCAAAACCGTCGGCAGCATGGGCGATTTCGGCGCGTTCAGCTTTTTCCCGTCGAAAAATCTCACCGTGCTGGGCGACGGCGGCTGCGTCGCCACGAACAAGACCGATTACGCCGACCGCCTGCGGATGCTGCGCAATCACGGCCGCCAGGGCAAATACGACCACGAATTCACCGGCTACAACGTGCGCTTCAACGAAATCAACGCCGCCATCGGCCGGGTGATGTTGAAGCACCTCGACGCGCTTCAACGAGCAGCGCCGCAAAATCGCCGCGCGCTACAACGAGCGGCTCAAGGGCATCGTGCAGACGCCGCCCGTGCGCGAATGGGCCACGCCGGTGTATCACATGTACGTCGTGCGCGCCGAGAAGCGCGACGACCTCCAGAAATTTCTCAAGGAGAAGAACATCGAGACCGGCATCCATTATCCCAAGCCGAACCATCTGCAACCGGCGGTCATCGGCCTGTTCCCGTACATCCCGAAACTGCCGCAGACCGAAAAAGCGGTGAAGGAAATCCTGTCGCTGCCGATCCACGGCGAAATGGGCCTGGACGCGGCGGACAAGGTTTGCGACGCGATCGCGGAATTTTACGGGAAGAAATAGCGGAAGATTGCTTTAATCCGCTTCTTTCCGGCCTTCATTTCTGGTAAAATTTGTTCATCGAAATGACTGCCGCGAGCAAAGAAAAACACCCCGTCACACTGCCCGAAGGCGTAAGTTTGCGGCGCGTGGGTGAGGTGTTGCTGGACGCGTGGGAGGCCGATCCGCGCCGGTGGATGAACGAGCCGCTGCAATTGCGCGAAGGCGCGCGCCAACCGGTGATGCCCGTGCCGCAGGACGCAATGGATTTGTTCCGGCTGCTGCCAGCGGCGCGTGGATTATCTGCTCGTGGGCGGCATGGCGATGCTCACTTACGTCAAAGGCCGCAACACCAAAGACGTGGACCTGCTGATGTCGGTGGCCGCGCTGGAAAAAATTCCTGAATTGAAGATTGAGGACCGGAGCGATTTTTTTGCCCGCGGAAAATTCCACAGCATTCATGTGGATTTGTTGCTGACGAAAAATCCGCTGTTCAAAATCGTCGCAGAAAATTTCGCGACGAAACATTCTTTTGCCGAATTGGAAATCCCGGCAACCACGGCCAAAGGGTTGATTCTCTTGAAACTTTACGCGCTGCCATCGCTATACCGACAATTCGATTTGGACAGAGTTTCGGTTTATCAAAACGACATCAGCATGTTGATTGCGCGTTATTCCAACCGGCGGTCGAACCTTTAACCGTTATGGCAGCCAAACCGCAGAACCGGCGACAAGAAGGAATTGAAAAAAATTATTTCCGAATGTTGCGAACGATCCAGGATGCTGAAACAAAGAGCGGGCCAATAAATGTCAAATATCCCGAAATCAGCCTCGTCATTCCTTGCTATAACGAGCAGGACAATTTGCGCGAACTCATCAAGGCCGTCCGCGCGGCGGTGGAGCTTGGGCATCTCCTACGAAGTCGTCATCACCGACGATTGCAGCCAGGACAAGTCGTGGGAAATTCTCAAGGAACTCGCGGCGGCCGAACCGCGTACCCGCGGGCAGCGGTTCGCGTTCAACTGCGGCGAGAGCGCAGCCAGCTGGGCCGGCATGAAGGCGGCGCACGGCAAATATCTGGTCACGCTCGACGCCGATTTGCAGAACGACCCGAAGGATTTGCCGAAATTTCTGGAGGCGCTGAAACACTTCGATTGCGTCTGCGGCACGCGTGTGAAGGCGCGCCGCGAAGGTGACAATTTCATCCGCATCGCTTCATCGCGCATCGCGAATTGGGTGCGGAACAAGTTTTCCGGCGAGCAAATCGCCGACGCGGGCTGCACCTATCGCGCGTTCAAACGCGAGTGCATCGAGAACTTGAAATTTTTCAAGGGGATGCACCGGTTTCTGCCGACGCTGTTCAAGATCGAGGGCCACACCGTCACGGAAATTGAAGTGACCAACAATCCGCGATTCGCCGGGGAAAGCCATTATGGCGTGTGGAACCGGCTGTTCGCCTCGTTTTACGATTTGCTGGCCGTGCGCTGGATGAAGAAGCGGATGTTCAAATACCAAGTCACAGAGAGAATCAATTGAGCAGCAAAGGAACCTCCGCGCCCGTTTTGTGCAACGATTTTTGATCAAATGCGTCAATTGCGCCTTGCTGATAATCATTGTCATCGGCGTTCCGGCGGTGACGCGGGCGCATCTTTTGAATTTTCAAATCGTCTCTGCGCCGAAGTTGCAACTGCTTTCGTTCTGGGGTTTCGCGCTTGCGCTGGGCGGAAACATTTTTGCGGCGTCATTTTTGATCAAAGGCCGCAAGGAGCGGGTTCTTTGTTGGGAATGGGCGGCGGTTTTTGGTGCGCTGCTGTTCGCCTACTGTGCGTTCGTTTTCGGTTATTTCAATTTCGACTGGCTGAAACAGACGCTGCTCTGGCTTCAGAAGCGCGTTTAAACGAAAGGATAAGTGCTGTTAAATGCAGTGAAGCGCCCGTTCAGAAAATAGAATTGCCGCGGCGCGTTTTCTCGGCCATAAAGCTGCCGTGCTTGCAAAAATCTGTTCCGCCGCGGTCAACGGCATCGAGGCCTATCCGGTCGAAGTCGAGGTCAACGCCGGCTGGGGCGACACGGTCATTGTCATCGTCGGTCTGCCGGACGCCGCGGTGAAGGAATCGCGCGACCGCGTCACGACCGCGCTCTCCAATTCCGGCTACAAGTTTCCGATGGGGCGCACGACCATCAATCTCGCGCCCGCCGATGTCAAAAAGGAGGGGCCGAGCTTCGATTTGCCCATCGCGCTCGGAATGCTGGCGGCCAGCGAGCAGATCGAGACCGACCAGCTCGACAATTTTATCGTCGTCGGCGAACTCGCGCTGACCGGCGCGGTGCGTCCGTGCAAGGGCGTTCTGCCGGTGGCGCTTCGCGCGAAGGCCGACGGGAAGATCGGCGTGCTCGTTCCAGCCGAAAACGCCGCCGAAGCCGCCGTCGTCGCCGGGCTGCAGGTCATCCCGGTCCAAAATCTGCGCGAGGCGGCGCAATTTCTCGAAGGCGAAATCAAAATCGCGCCGGTGAAGGTGGACATCGCCGAGATGTTCGAGCACGAGTCCGGCGACGAACTGGATTTTGCCGAAGTCAAGGGCCAGGAAAACGTGAAGCGCGCGCTGGAAATCGCCGCCGCTGGCGGACACAACGCCCTGCTCATCGGCCCGCCCGGCACCGGCAAATCCATGCTGGCAAAGCGGCTGCCGACGATTCTGCCGCCGCTGACTTTGGACGAGGCGCTGGAGACGACCAAAATTCACAGCATCGTCGGCCTGCTCGCGCCGGGCCAGGCGCTCGTCACGCACCGGCCGTTCCGCGCGCCGCATCACACGGCGAGCGACGCCGGGCTTGCTCGGCGGCAACATCAATCCGACGCCCGGCGAAATTTCGCTCGCGCACCACGGCGTTTTGTTTTTGGACGAATTGCCGGAGTTCAAGCGCAGCGTTTTGGAGACGATGCGCCAGCCGCTGGAGGAAGGCCGCGTCACCATTTCCCGCGCGGCGGGCACGATGACTTTCCCGTCACAATTCATGCTGGTGGCGGCGATGAACCCGACGCCCGACGGGAAAATGCCCGGCGAATCGCATAGTTCGCCGCGCGAAATCCAAAAATATCTAGGTACGAATTTCCGGGCCGTTGCTGGACCGGATTGATTTGCACATCGAAGTGCCGCCCGTGAAATTTCGGGAAATTTCCGGGGACCGCACTGGCGAGACTTCGGCGCAAATCCGCGACCGCGTCGTCGCCGCGCGCCAGCGCCAGCATGAGCGGTTCAAGCACAAGCCCAAAATCACCTGCAACGCGCGAATGGGTCAAAGGAGTTGAAGACATTCTGCGCCTTGGATGACGCGACAAAGGAATTGCTGAAAATGCGATGGCGGAATTGAATTTCAGCGCTCGCGCCTACGACCGAATTTTGAAAGTGGCGCGGACAATTGCGGATTTGGCCGGTCGGAAAACATTACGAGCGAACACATTTCCGAGGCGATTCAATACCGCTCGCTTGACCGGGAATTGTGGGCTTGAACATTTTTCAACCGGCCTTGTCCTTATAGGTGGGATTGCATAGACTGCTATAAAGCGGACATGATCCCTAGAATTTTTAAACTTTGAGTGAACGCATGTTGGACAGGGTTTGTCGGATCGTCATTTTGGTTTTCGCCGCCAGCTTTTTAATGACAAGCGGGCATTCGGCGAGCTTCACCGCGTCGCTTGACCGCGATACCATCGCGCTCGGCGAGCAGGCGACGCTGTCGCTCAAGTTTGACGGCGTCCAGCCGCAGGACGCACCGGGCATTCCCGATATTCCCGGTTTGCAATTTCAATACGTCGGGCCGTCGAGTTCATTCAGCTTCATCAATGGCCAGACCAGCTCCAGCATCACCTATAATTACATCGTGTCGCCGCAACACGACGGCGAGTTTGTCATTCCGGGGATGCGGGCGGATGTGAACGGCCAGCAGCTTGCCTCGTCGCCTCTAAAATTGATCGTGTCAAAAGTGAATGCGCCCTCCGCTGCCGCCGTCAATGCCGGCAGACGAAGTCGCATTCCTGAAATTTGAGTTTCCCAAAAATAAAATTTACGTCGGCGAGGCGGAGATTGGGCAGCTTGAACTCTACTTGCGTGACGACGTTCAAAATTTCGGCAACTTCCAGTTGACCGGCACGCCCACTGACGGTTTCAGTCCCGGTAAAATTGTCGAATTGCAAAGTCAGCGCCGCCGCGTGCAGATCGGCAACCGTGTTTACACCATCATTCCCATCGCTGTGCCGCTTACCGCCGTCAGAACCGGTTCGCTTGCGCTTGGCCCGTTCACGGCAAGTGCCGTTGTCGTCCTTCCGTCACAAAATAATGGTGGCGATCCGTTCTTCCGGCAATTTTTCAATCAAGGCGAACAAAAACAGGTCACGCTGGCGACCGACCCGGTCAGCGTGGAATCACTGCCCTTGCCGGAAAAGGACAAGCCCGCAAATTTCACCGGCGCCATCGGCAATTTCACGATGGCCGCCACCGCAGGGCCGACAAACGTGACCGTCGGCGACCCCATTACCGTGCGCGTGCAAATTTCCGGCAGCGGCGCTCTGGATGCCGTCACGCTGCCGTCACAGGATGCTTGGCGCGATTTTAAGACCTATCCGCCAACCACTAGGTTGGACACCAGCGACCAGTTTGGTTTTCAAGGCACGAAAACATTTGAACAGATCATCTCGCCGCAAAATGCCGATATGCATGAACTGCCGGCGCTGACGTTCTCGTTCTTCAATCCCGACGACGGCCAATACCACACCCTTACCCAACCCGCCATGCCGCTCGTCGTCAAAGCCGCTGGCGCAACCCCGATGCCGACCATTGCCGCGAATAAAAATTCCGCGCCGGAAAACCAGACGCCGCAGGACATTTTGCCGATCAAGGACAGCCTCGGAACGCTGGTGACAAACTCGTCTCCGCTTGTCGCGGAACCGATGTTTCTAGTGGCGCAAGCTGTGCCGGTGCTGGCGTTTCTTGCTGCGTTCGTCTGGCGCAGGCGCACGGACAGCCTTGCGAACAATCCGCGCCTGCGCCGCCAGCGCGCTGTTGCAGCACTCATCGCCAGCGGCCTGGACGACTTGAAAAAATACGCGGCCGCGAACCAGCCTGATGAATTTTTCGCCACACTGTTCCGGCTGTTGCAGGAGCAACTGGGCGAACGGCTGGATTGCCCGGCATCGGCGATCACGGAAAATGTGATTGACGAACATCCGGTCTTGCGCGGCGCACCGGTGGCCACGCTGCAAGCGTTGCGCGAACTCTTCCAGCTTTGCAACCAGGCCCGCTACGCGCCCGTGCGCGGCACCAGCGAATTGAATTCGGTTGCTGCGCAGTTCGGAAGAACCATCACCGAACTTCAGGAGATGAACGCATGAAAAGACTTTTTACCATATTGCTCGCGCTGGTTTGCTCAGGAAGTCTTTTTGCGGCGGATGTCACCTTGGATTTTTCCACGGCGAACAGGCTTTATGCCGACGGAAAATTTTCCGATGCGGCAAATGCTTACGAAAAGATTCTGCAAACCGGCGGACAATCACCTGCGTTGCTTTTCAATGACGCGAATGCGGAATTCAAATCGGGCAACCTTGGTAAAGCCATCGCCGCGTATCGCCGGGCCGGGCTGCTTGCGCCGCGCGATTCCGAAATCCGCGCCAACCTCGATTTCGTCCGCAACCAGGTCCAGGGCTCGACTGTCCGCGAATACCGCTGGCAAGGCTGGCTCGGCCAGTTGACGCTCAATGAATGGACGCTGCTGGCAGCCGGCTCGTTCTGGCTGCTGTTCCTGTTGCTTGCGGCAAGGCAAATCCGTCCCGCGCTCATCCCGAAATTGCGTAGCGCAACCCTTCTTTTGGCGGCCCTGGCCATTCTATCTGGCTTCGGGTCTGGCCTGCAGGCGGTGCGGCACTTTACAAAATCGACCGCCGTGGTGACAGGCGTAGAGGCGACTGCGCGCAGCGGGCCATTTGACGAGGCGCAGAGCGCGTTCATAACTCACGATGGTGCGGAGCTTTCCGTTCTCGACCGGCATGAAGACTGGATTCAAGTCGCCGACGGCTCCGGAAAAATCGGCTGGTTGCCGGTGAGCCAGGTTGCCGTTCTGCCCGGCGCGTGAGGGGAAAAAAGTTGAACGCGGTCAAAAGTCCGTTTGTCCATCCAACAAATCATTTTAAATAAAATATGAGCACAGGAATCAACGCCATCAACGAAGCGGTGCAGGAAGCCGGCGCCTTCGTGCGCCCGCTGTTTAACGAACTCGGCAAGGTCATCGTCGGCCAGACCTATCTGGTCGAGCGGCTGGTCATCGGGCTGCTGGCCAACGGCCACGTCCTGCTCGAAGGCGTGCCCGGCCTGGCCAAAACGCTCGCGGTGAAATCGCTGGCCAACTCAATGCACGTCAAGTTTTCGCGCCTGCAATTCACGCCGGACATGCTGCCCGCCGACGTCATCGGCACGCAGATTTACAATCCGCAGTCCGGCGGCTTTCACCACGCGCAAGGGCCCGATCTTCGCCAACCTGGTGCTGGCCGACGAAATCAACCGCGCGCCGGCCAAGGTGCAGAGCGCGCTGCTCGAGGCCATGCAGGAAAAGCAGGTCACCATCGGCGACCAGACCTTCAAGCTGGAGGAGCCGTTCCTGGTGCTGGCGACGCAGAACCCCATCGAGCAGGAAGGCACCTATCCGCTGCCCGAAGCGCAGGTCGACCGCTTCATGCTCAAGCTCAAGATCGGCTACCCGTCGCGCGCCGAGGAGCGGCAGATCCTGGACCTGATGGCGCGCACAACCGGCACGCCCACCGCCAGTGCCGTCGTCACGCCGGAGCAAATTCTCAAGGCGCGCCAGGTCATCAACGACATTTACGTGGACGACAAGGTGAAGGACTACATCGTGGACCTCGTCTGCGCCACGCGCGACCCGGAGCATTACAAGATCGCGGTGAAGGAGTTCATCCAGCTCGGCGCGTCGCCGCGCGCGACCATCGCGCTGACGCTGGCGGCCAAGGCTTATGCGTTCCTGAAGGGCCGCGGCTACGTCACGCCGCAGGACGTCAAAAGCATCGGCATGGACGTGCTGCGCCACCGCGTGGCCATCACCTACGAGGCCGAGGCCGAGGAAAAAACCAGCGAAACGATCATCCAGAAAATCTTTGATGAGCTGCCGGTGCCGTGAAATTTAACCGCGAAATACACGAAACACGCAAAAATGGAAAAGGTCTTTTGTTTCGTTCGGTATTTCGCGTGGTTCGCGTTAAAAATTATCTCCCTGATTGCCTCGTCATGATTCCCCGCGAGATTCTCAAAAAAATCCGGCAGATCGAGCTGCGCACGAACCGCCTCGTGAGCGAGACGCTGGCCGGCCAGTACCACTGCGTCTTCAAGGGCCAGGGAATGAACTTCGACGAGGTGCGCGAATACCAGCCCGGCGACGAGGTGCGCGCGATTGACTGGAACGTCACCGCGCGGATGAACCATCCGTTCATCAAGAAGTTCGTCGAGGAACGCGAGCTGACGCTCATGCTGGTGGTGGATGTGAGCGGCTCCGGTCTGTTCGGCTCGCGCGGCCAGTCCAAGCGCGAACTGGCCGCGGAGATCGCCTCCGTGCTGGCCTTCTCTGCCATCCGCAACAATGACAAGGTCGGCCTGATCCTCTTTAGCGACGAGGTTGAGAAATTCATTCCGCCGCGCAAAGGCCGCCGCCACGTCCTGCGCGTCATCCGCGAAGTGCTGTTCTTCGAGCCGAAGCGGCGCGGGACGGATCTGGTGAACGCGCTGGAGTTCATGGTGCGGGTCACGCCGCACCGGGCGATCGCGGTCGTGATTTCGGATTTCATCACGCCCGGCGCGGCGGGCGTGATGCCAAAACTGACTCAAACCAGGCTGCGTATGTTGAACCGTAAGCACGATGTCGTGGCCGTGCAAATCACGGATCGTTACGAACTGGAACTCCCAAAGCTGGGCCGTTTGATTTTGGAAGACGCCGAGACGGGCGACATCGTGGAACTCAACACCGCAAGTGCGAGCGGCCGCGATGCGTTCGCGTTGCGACAGGAAAAAGTGCGCGGCGAAATCGCAAAACAGTTCCGTTCGGCGGGAATGGATTCCATCCAGCTGCGCACGAACGAGGCTTACGGTGCAACGCTCGGCCGGTTTTTTGAGACGCGTGAAAAACGGAGGTTGCGCGGATGATCACCAACGCATCAATTCAAGCCGCCGCTCCGGTTGCTTACGACATCCACGACATCAAACCGCCAGTTGAAATTCCCAACGGCTGGGAATGGTTATGGTGGACGCTCAGCGCGCTGTTGGCCGCGACACTGCTGCTGCTGGCCTGGCGATATTTTCTTAAACGGGTGACCCGGGCCTCAATCACGCCGCCGGTGCCGGCGCACATCCGCGCAAGACAAAAACTCGAGGAGGCGCTCGCGCTCATCACACAGCCGAAACCGTTCGTCATCGCGGTGTCGGACACGGCGCGGATGTATCTGGAGGAGCGGTTTGATTTCCGCGCGCCGGAGCGGACAACAGAGGAATTTTTGCGCGAACTGGGTGGCACGGATTTGCTGTTGCCGGAACAGAAGGAAAGCCTTGGAAATTTCCTGGCGAGCTGCGACCTCGTGAAGTTCGCAAAATACGAGCCGCGTGAACCCGAGCTGCGGGAGTTGCACGGCTCGGCGGTAAGACTGGTCGAACAAACAGAGCCGGTCGAAGCAAAAACAGAAGGCGGAAATCAGGGAACCGGAAACGAACAGCCGGAAGCACTCGTAAATCATAAATCGTAAATCTGAAATGGCTTTCGCTCATCCATATTTTCTTTTGGTATTGCTGCTCCTGCCGTTGATGGCGTGGTTGAAAGGCCGGCAGGGTTCGACGCCGGCGTTTTTGTATTCGTCGGTGAAACTGGTTGAAGGACTGACGAATGTGCGGCGTTCGCGCGCAGGAGCATTTTTGGCGGCGTTGCGCTGGCTGGTGCTGGCGGCATTCATCGTCGCGCTCGCGCAGCCGCGGCTCTCGAAAAGCACGACGGAGGTGAAGGCCAGCGGCATTGACATCGTTTGTGCGCTGGATTTGTCGGGCAGTATGACCACGGGCGATTACCTCATCAATGGCCGGCAAATCAGCAGGATTGACATGGCAAAGCCGGTCTTAAAGGAATTCATCGAAGGTCGGCGTGATGACCGCATTGGTCTCGTCGTGTTTGCGGCCCAAGCATTCATCGCCACGCCGCTGACGCTGGACCACGACTATTTGCTGGAAAACATTGATCGCCTTGGTATCGGCACAATCAATTCGGATGCGACCGCGATTGGCGATGGCATCACGACGGCACTAAACAGGCTGCGCGATCTGAAATCGAAGAGCAAAATCATCGTGTTGATGACCGACGGCGGGAATAATTCTGGCAAGATTGATCCCATCACGGCGGCGCACGCAGCGCAGGCGCTGGGTGTTAAAATTTACACCATCGGCCTTGGCAACCGCGAAATCGTCCAACAGATGGGGTTGCCGCCAGGCTTCCTGCCGGATGAGGACACCTTGCAGCAAATCGCGGACATGACCGGCGGCAAATACTACCGCGCGGACAACGCGGAGAAGTTCCAGAAAATATACGCCGAAATTGACAAGTTGGAAAAGACGGATGCGGTCGTTAATAAATACACGGAATACAAGGAGCTGTTCGCTTGGGTGGTCGCCGGCGGGTTGGGGTTGCTGCTGCTGGAAATCGCGCTGGGCCAAACCGTTTTACGGAGGTTGCCGTGAGATTCGAGCATCCACAAATTCTCTGGCTGCTGCTGGTGATGCCGCCGGCGCTGGCGCTCTTTTTCTGCTGGCGCGAACGCTCGCGGCAAAAGTTGTTAACGCAGTTTATCGAAGCCCGATTGCTCTCATCGCTGACCATCGGCATTTCGCCGGCACGGCGGAAAATCCGGTTCACGCTTTTGGTTTCGGCTGCCGCGCTTTTAATCATCAGTCTGGCTCGGCCGCAATACGGGTTTGATTTGCAGGAAGTCGAGCAGCGCGGCTTGGATATCGTCGTGGCGGTGGACACGTCCAAATCCATGCTCACCACGGACATCGCGCCCAACCGGCTGGAGCGCGCAAAGCTCGCCGCATTGGAATTGATGCAAAAAGCCGGCACGGACCGGATGGGTCTGGTCGCGTTCGCGGGCGACGCGTTTTTGGAATGCCCGCTCACGATCGACAACACGGCGTTCCAGCAAAGTGTGCAAACGCTGGACGTGAATTCGATACCCGAAGGCGGCACGGCTATCGCGTCGGCGATTAACACCGCGATGACGGCCTTCAAGGAGGCGGATCATTACAAGGTGCTCGTGCTGTTGACCGACGGCGAGGACAACGACAGCGAGGCCGGCGCTCTTGAAGCCGCGAAAAGCGCGGCAAAGGAAGGTCTGAAAATTTTCACCATCGGCATCGGCACAGCCGCGGGTGATTTGATCCGCGTGACGGATGCGAATGGGAATTCCGATTACGTCCGCGACCCGGACGGCAACGTCGTGAAGTCGCACTTGAACGAACAGCTGCTCCAGCAAATTGCCACGACGACGGGCGGATTTTATCTGCCGTTGCGCGGAGCGGACACGGTGGACACGCTTTACGACCGCGGACTCGCGCCGCTGCCGAAATCGGAGGGCAAAGGAATGACCATCCGGCGTTATCACGAACAATATCAATGGCCGCTGGCAGTGGCGATTTTGCTGCTGTTGGCGGAAATGTTTCTGCCGGAACGTCGGTCGTCGCCCCGCCGCGATACGAAGGCAGGGCCGAAACACGCCGGTGCCTCGCTCACTGCTCCGACCGCGGCACTATTGATGGTGGTGATTTTTCTGCCCGTGGCCGCCGGTGCCTCGCCAGCCGGAGCGCTGCGGGATTATCACGCGGGCAATTACACCAACGCGCTTCAAGAGTTCACGCAATTGTCGGAGGTGCGGACGAATGACCTGCGCCTCGTTTTCAACGCCGGCGATGCGGCGTATCGCGCGACCAATTTTGACCTGGCGCAAAATCTTTTCCAGCAGACAACGCTGTCGCCAGATTTGAAATTGCAACAGAAGGCCTTTTACAATCTCGGCAACACGCAATTTCAACTGGCGAAGGACGCCAAGGACCTGGACGGCCTGCAACAGGGCTTGGAAACGGCCGAAAAAACCTTTGAGCGCGCCGTGGAGCTGAACACCAATGACGTTGACTCATCATTCAATTTCACGTTCGTGAAAAATGCCGTGGAGCAGATCAAGGCATTCCGCGCGATGCTGCTCCGGGCAAAGGGCGAGGCGGACGCGGCAGTGCGGCAGGCGGAATATCACCGGGCACTGGAAATCATGACCCCGTTGCAAAAGACCATCGCCGCGAAACAATTCGAGGATTACACCAAAAAGTTAAAGGATATTGATGCGATTGTTACTCCCAATCAGCCTTAGCCTGCTGCTGTTGTTGGCATGGCAGAACGTCGGCGCGCAGCTCGCGCCCGCCGATGAGTTTTTCAACAGTGGCGCGCAATTCTATATTTCCAACAACATTCCCCAGGCGCTGGATTCAACCGAAGCCGGACTGAAACAGTATCCCACCGACGAGAAGCTGAAAAAGTTGGAGGCGTTGCTGAAACAACAGCAACAACAGCAGCAATCCCGGCAAAACCAACAACAGAACCAATCGCAGCAGAATCAGCAACAAAATCAACAGTCGTCAGCTAAAAATTCTCAAGACCAACAGAAGCAGGACGAGCAGAAACAAAACCAGTCGGAGCAGCAGAAGGCCGAGCAGCAAAAACAACAGGAGCAACAACAGGCTTCCGCGCAAAAAAAGGAAGGCGACAAACAGGACCAGCAGAATACCGAAGCCCAGCCACTCAAACCCGGACAAATGACGCCGGAGGAGGCGAAACGGTTGCTGAACGCGCAAAAGGCCGACGAGCAGATTCTCCAGATGAAACCGCAGGGTAAACCCGAAGACCAAAACCGGCCCATCAAGGATTGGTAAACAGGCTCAATGCCGGGTGCTTTACAATTTGGAATTCGGTGTGGCGTCCTCTATTTGCTTTTGCGCGCGATTTACCAGCGCCAGCAACGTGAGTGACGAAGCGGCGGTACGCTCGGCATCCTCAATTTTCGCGAACTCGCCCAGAACTTCCGCCCTTGCCGGCTCGTCGCGAGTGGCAATGTCCTGGCCAGACCCCGCACGCACGGCGCGCAAAATGTGGTGCGCATTTATGGCGTCGAGCGGGCGGGCGGGCAGGTAGGCCGGTTCGGCCCCGGCGACTTCGGTGACAAGTCGCGCGGCCATCAGCGGTTGCAAAACCTGTTGCACGAGCTTGGTGGGAATGCCGAGTTCGGCGGAAATTTGCTGTAGCGTGGTCGGTGGTTCGCCATGCTGGAAATGTTGCCCGATGAAGGTCATCAACCGGAGCGCGATGAATTCGCGCCCGCGCTGGTTCACGTTTTCGACGAGTTTTTCCTGCAAATAAGACTGGCGGTTTTGCCAGGCGTATGCGACCTGCGCGCCGAAAAGCAGGATTATCCACGAAAAATAAAGGCCGACCATGAACACCGGCACAAGGCCGAAACCGCCGTAAATTTTGCTGTTGGTGACGACTCGTGACACATAAAGGAAACCGAAAAGGTTGTTCAAATGCCACAGTGAACCGCCAACCATGCCGCCGACGAACGCTGCGCCGAATCGGACCTTGGTATTTGGCACGAGCAGGTAAATCAGCGAGAACGCCAGCCACAGGATCACGAGCGGCACTAATTGAAAAAATAATTCGCCGACGAAAGGCATCCTTCCAACCAGCGCTTTTGTCGCTTGTAACTGCGATCCGCCCGCGAGTCCAAGGGCGCCGGCAATCAGCAGCGGACCGAGCGTGATGGTCGTCCAATAAAGTACGATGCGCCAAAGCCAGTTGCGCCCCCGTGTGACGCCCCAGATGTCGTTGAACGTCGCCTCGATGCTCGCGAGCATCCGGATGGCGACGGAGACCAGCAGCAACATGCCAATGACGCCAAGGGCGCCGCTGCGCGTGTTCTGGATGAATTCGTGGATGCGTTGAGCGGCTTCCTTTTGCGCGGTGTCCACCCGCTCGTCGGTTCCCGCCAGCGAAACGGAGTTGGTTGGCGCGACGGAATTGGTCGGCGAAAGTGTGACGGAAATATCCGGAGACAGGTTCAACGCGGCGGCTCCGTTGGTGTTGAGAGTCGTGGTGGCAGGCGGCATGACGTTGGAGACCAGTTTGTCAATCGCCTCGTAGATTTTTGCCTCGCCCTGGCTTTTGAGCAGGCTGCTGGTGACGCTGATGGCCACCACGAGCAGCGGGATGAGCGCCAGCAGCGTGGTGTAGGATAGCGCCGCCGCACGCACCGGGCAGCGGTTGCGCACAAAACTTCTCCCGACGAGTACCCAGAAATGCGCGAACCGTTCCAGCCGGTCGAATTCGGCCTCCGCACCGGTGTTGACTCCGGTCAGGATTTTGAAGAGCCGCGAGAACGACCTTTTCGCCATGCGTGGATTACGCTAGCAAAGTGGAAGGTGATGTCAACCGGTGCGATGAATCCCCTTTCACACTTCAGAAAAATCGGCAGAATGGCGTCGTGCGTCCGTAGCTCAATTGGATAGAGCTTCTGACTTCGGATCAGAAGGTTGGGGGTTCGAGTCCCTCCGGGCGCACCAACTTAAATCAAACGCAACCTTTTCGTAACTAAATCATCAATTGTGTTGTCTAACTCCAAAGAATGACTCCGAATTTGATCTTAACGTTATGGTCAGGACGACGCATTTTCCAACCCCGGGTGGCGGGTCTGCTGTGCAGTTGTGTTTTGTGGGCAGGTTGCCTGACAGGAGTTTTGGCGGCTGAACCTGCGGTGGTGCTGCCGCAGGTTTTTTGCGCCGACCCGCTTGTGCTGGCTGCGGCAAAAGCAAAGATGGTTGTTGGTGACCCCTCACTCCAGCCGGCGATGCAACGGTTGCTGTCGGATGCAGGCCGGGTGCTGGCCATGAAGCCCCCATCGGTGATGGACAAGAGCCAGATTCCACCCAGTGGCGACAAGCACGATTTCATCAGCCAGGCGCCTTATTTCTGGCCCGACACCAATTCACCCGGACATTACGTCCGCCGTGACGGACAGCGAAATCCGGAAGCCAGCCTGGATTCCGATGCCGGAAACCTGGGGAAAGTGTGTTCGAGCGCGCACACGCTGGCGCTGGCGTTTTATTTTACCGGCGACGAAAAATATGCCGCCAAAACCACCGACATCATCCGCGTCTGGTTTTTGAATCCCGAAACGCGCATGAATCCCAACCTTAAATACGGTCAGGGCATTCCCGGCGAAGTCGAAGGTCGTCCAACGGGACTCATCGGTGCGCGCGGCCTGGCAGATCTGGTGGATGCCATCGGCCTGCTCGCCGGGTCAAAATCCTGGACGACGAACGACCAGCAGCGGATGACTGCGTGGGTTGGTGATTATTTTCAATGGCTTACCACGAGCAAAATCGGTTTGGGGGAAGATGCTGCATCCAATAATCACGGGACTTTTTATGATGTGCAGGCGGTGTCGCTCGCGCTGTTCCTTGGCAGGACGGATTTTGCGCGGGAGAAACTTTTAAAAGCGCGTACGAAACGAATCGCCGATCAAATTGAACCGGACGGGGAAATGCCCCGCGAACTGGCGCGGACGCTTTCGTTCGATTATAGTCTGTTCAACCTGCGCGCCGAGATGGAACTGGTCGCGCTGGGCCGCAGTACCGGTGTGGATTTGGGACATTATCAGACTGCGGATGGCCGCAGCATTTTGAAGGCGGTTGAGTTTATGGCCCCCTACGCCGACCCGAAACGCGAGTGGCCTTACAAAGAGATACACCAGCCGAACCGAACTGAACTGGGAGAGTTGTTGCTGCGCGCCGCCGCTGAATTCCCCGAAAGCAAACCAATCAGTGACGCGCTGAGTTTTTACCGGGTCAATGATTTTGCCAGCAGCCCCGAGCGGCTCTATTTGAAACTGGCGCAACTGCCTCTGTGAAGAGAAATCAATCGGCTGACAGTCTGACAATCGCGGCGCTGGCGGCTGGAACGTTGAACGTGAGCGGTTCTTTTCTCTTGGTTTTCAACGGAGTCCACTTGCCATTCCAACTTCCATCATGCTCGATGGCAGCGCCACCAAGAACTTCGTTGGCAGTCGCGGCAACGTCATTGTTTGGAACGGTCAAATAAATGATTTGTCCACTTGAAAATTCCGCGCGGTTTTGGACGAGGGTAATCCTTGCATCACGACCCGTCTCACCGTGCTCCTTGTTGATGATGGTGAAATAGAGTGTTTTGGCGTCGTCCAAATCGGTGTAGGCGCTCAAGTTAAGAAGGTCGGGATTTGAAATCGTCACCGGGAGCACCTTTCCGTGACCGCCCAGATCAAACGCCTTGATGCCATAAGCGAGCGGACGGATCATGTAGCCGTTGGTTGTGGAAAAGAACGCGGTATATTTGGACGGTTGCAAGGTGTAACCCGCGGCGACACGGTCACCGGTGTGGAAGTTCAGTCCAGTTGCGCCGTGCGCCGCCCACCAATGCATGAAATCCAAACCCCACAGGGCGGATGCAAATGTGTTGCTCACGTTCGTAGCGCCTCCATTGAAATAATTGTTCACCTCCTCCAGCCGGTACGGCAGCGAATTTGAAATCGCCATCGGGACGAAGCCGTCGCGCAACTTTTGGTACCTGCTGGTGAAGTCGTCCGACAGCATCCGGTCGCGTCCGATTTCCGGCGATGGCACTTTGTTGCCCGCGCCGCCGGCGTAAAGATGTTCAGTGATCAGGACGACGTTGTTCGAGCGCCCGAAGTCAGCCATGAACCGCCGCGCCCAATCGGCGTTGTTGTGAACGCCCGGCCCGCAGAATTTCACACTTGGCACGACGGCAATGATGGCATCGGCGAATTTCTTCCAGTCATCGCGGTAATTTGCATAGGAATAAGGTTTGGGATACGCGCTCGGCTCCTGGCCGATGGAAAAACAATCCACCAATGACGCGTAGCGATCCATGATGTATTTCACGGTCGCTGCGTCTGCCTGCGGGTCGCCGTTGTGGAGGCGCAGACAGTAAATGATTTTTACGCCGGCTGCCTTCGCAAACGCGAACAGGTTGTCGAAGTCTGCCTCACCCGGCGGTTGTTTCGCGTCGCGATCGGAGGTGTTGCCGCCAATGCGCAGGCTTTTGATGCCGAGCGTGTGAAACAAATTGATCAGCGGCAGATTGTCCGGGCGGAAATAGTGGATGCCATGTTCATCCGGCAGGAGGATTGAAACTTCAAAGCTCAACCCGGAAAAATCCGGCGGAATCTTCGCGCCGGGATTTTTTGTGTCGATCTCCAGGGTAACAGGCGATTGGGCACCCAGGCTGGCGCGGGCAACGTTGTTCCAGCCGGCGGTTGAAAGCGCCAAGACAAGAATCAAGTTGATGGGATATTTCATTTTTCTTTCTCGCGAGCCGCAGGTTCCGGCTTTTCCCACTCTGCTTCGGGTACATGGTTATTGCTTCACATCTTCGAACATCGGTGAGTTTCGAATGGCGAGGTTTTTCACGCCCTCAAACTTCGCCGCGAATACGCCGGGGGCCAACTGTGCCTTGACGTTGTCAATTTCCAGACCGTCCACGTCCATGCACGCCATCGCCGGGCGCATGTCCATCTGCTCGAAATCCATGTTGACGTTCGCGAGCTCGAGGTTGTGGACGTGGCGTGCATAAAGTCCGTAGGCCGGCATTGTGCCCAGTCTTCTGGGTTCGGGATAACCATTGCCCAATTCCTTGGGGGTGGCGCCAGCCTCTTCTTTGGATCCGCCGCCGTTGCTCGTCAGCCGGATGTTTTGCAGGCGCACGCCTTCCACCGGTACGTCGGGCAAACCCATGATTTGAATGCCGCTCATATTGCCGACACTGTCGGCGATCACATTTGAAATCAAAATATTTTTTGCGCGACTGGTTGTGGCGAGATTGGGTGTGCGGTTGCGTTTGCCGGTGGTGATGTAAATCGCGTAGTCCGGCACGTCTATCATCGTGATATTGTTGATGGTGATGTTGTCCATGAGGCCGCCATCCACTTCTTCGAGCGCGAGGCCGCGACAACTGCGGAATGTGCAGTTGGCAATGGTGCAATTGCGGAGGCCGCCGCTGGATTCGGTGCCGAATTTGATCCGGCCGTTGTGGTTTTTGCTCGGCTTCATCGTGCCGTCAAGCAGCGTGCCTTCCTCAAAGCCGGAGACCTGGCAATTGACGATGGTCAGGTTCTCCGTCGGGCGCACTTCACCAAGCGCGTAGGTGCTCTTCGGACAAAGGCCGTCGTCGTTCGGTGAATTGATGCGGCAGTTGGAAACCATCGTGTTGCGGCAGCAGTCAATGTCAATGCCGTCGCGGTCCGTGTCCAACGTTACGTTGTCCACCGTCATGTCGTCGCAGCCCGTCACAAGGATGGCAAAGTGGCCACCGTGAAAAATCGTGATGTCGCGGATGAGAACGTTCCGGCACAACTTGAGTGCGATGGATTTGTTGCCGAGGTGTTGCGGCCATGTGTTCGTGCCCGGCCCGGGAACAACCTGGACGGTTCTGCCGAAATTCACAAATCCGTCCATATGGTCCTCGACGCCGTCGCCGCGCACCAGCCCGCCGCCGTTGATCATTCCGTGACCGGTGATGAACACGTTCGTCAGGTTTTCGCCCCAGATCAGGCTGTTGTGAAAATAGGTGTGGCCGCCGTCCTGATACGCCGGACCCTTGAAATCTTCTTCCGCGTCGTAAGCGAGCAGCTTTTGCGGCGCGCCCAGAATCGTCGCGCCGGCGTCAATCTGGAGATGAATGTTGCTCATCAAATGAATCGAGCCGCTCAAATAGGTTCCTGCCGGAATCAAAACCGTTCCGCCACCTCCCGCGGCGCACGCTTTGATGGCCTTGTTGATCGCGGGACTGTCGAGCGTCTTGCCGTTGCCGGTCGCGCCGTAACTGCGCGCGTTGAAAACGCCGCTGCCGCTCGCAGCGATCACGGTAGGCGTGGCGTCCAACAACAGGAGGCCGCTCACAATGGATGTCAGATAGAATTTTTTCATAATTGTATTGTGCTCAATGTTCGTCCAAATCCGGTTTAATCTCGACCGTTCCTGAATTCCAATCCACCGTAACCGTCGTGCCGTCGGCGAACGTGGTGCGCTCGCGGGTCCGGTTCGCATCAAGAAATTCGTGGTTGGTCATTTCAAGCAGGGCGACGCGTTTGTTGAGCGCGGCCATTTGTTTGATCAACGCCAATGAATTGGCGCTGACTTCCTGAAGATTGACCGGCAGTTCCGGCACGCCGCCGCACAAAATTCCCAGCAGCAGGTTATCGTGTCCGCCTCGCCGGCCTTCGCCATAGGAAATCAGCACGGCGTCGTGATAAACCAGTTGATAGAGGGGAATTGGGATCGTCCGGCCTAGTCCGCCGGATTGATTCACGCAATCGGTGAACGGTATCACCCAGTCCGAGCCGGCCTCGGTCGCCGTGAAACCAAGGTTGTGGCCGGCCCAATTCATCAAATCGGCCTGGCCGCGCATCGCCTCGGTGCGCGTCGTCGGATGTTCGGGGTTGAAATCCTGGTCGGGCGGAATGTAGCCTATCACGTCAATGTAAATGCCGTCGGGATGGATGCCGTGCGCGAAGAACAATTGGTAATTTTTCTCCAGATGCCCGACTTGAAAACGCGAGTTCAGATAGCTTTGCGGACCGCCATCCCAATGGCGCATGAACGGAATCTGGCCTTCCTTCCAATCGCCAAAACGCGAGCCGGCAAATGCTGTCGCCGGCAGATGGGTTGTCTCCTCGTGAATCGCGAAATCGGGATTATACGACGGCGCGTCCGTGTAATAATCGCGATATTGATCGTGAAAAATAAATGGATAGCCAAGTTCGTGGCACGTGTCCGCGAGACGCTTCATGGCGTCCCAGCCGCCGGCGGCTTCCGGCGGTGGCAACGGATCGGGATGCTGGCGGTCGTAACCGAGATGCGCCCAGCCGGAGACAAACACCAGCGTCTTGTCAATGCCGGCGGCCTTCAAATCGCGAAGCTGCTGCGCACGCTGGTCGAATGTGAAAAGCTCATAGTGGTTTGTTGGATTGTAGCGGTCACTGTTCGTGGATTGATTATGCAAGATGCCGACGCGCGTTTGCGGAATGCCAATCATTTCCGCGACGGCTGAAGTGCGCGCGATTTTTTCCTTCAATGAAACAAGCAATCCCGTGTCCATCACATACTGGCGATAGCGCTTGGCGAGTGTGACGTAATTTCCTTCCTTGAAAAAACACATCCGCGCCGTCCGCATATATCCGAATTTGCCCAGCGTCGGCAGCCAGCGGGGGCCGATGACCGTCGGGCCGCCGGCGGGATGATTGAATTGATACGCCGCGTCGTCCGGCGTTTCGATGATGACCATCATCGCCGACTTTCCCTTTTCAAAACCCCACCACGACATGGACCAGTCTTCGATGACGTGGCTTTGAATGATGCTGTGGTCGCTCGCTTTCGCCAGGCCGTCGGGATTTGTGGAACGGATCGGATAATACGGCTTCGGCCAGTTGCGCGGCAACAGATCCCCTTTGTTGTTGCTCAAGACCGTATAGTCCACGTCGCGCGCGTCCAGCGCGGGTGGCCAGTCCAATTGACGCAAAACCGTTTCGCCTTCCTGCGCTGCAGTTTCGAAAACCAGTTCTTCGTTTTCGCCTTGCAGGCAAACCGTCAGATACAACTTCAAATCAACTTTCCCGCCGGGCAGCGAATGCGGTTTCTTCCAATCGCTCAAAGTGATTTTCACGCCGGTCTCGAATCCGGTGTCGTAAGGTTCGATGGAGATTTTCTTCGCGTCCGCCAGTCGCAACGGGAATTCTTTTCCGCCCTCTTTCACAATCATGTCGTTTGTGCCGGGGGCGGGCATTTCCCAAACGATCGATTGCGCGTTCACTTCCAGTGCCAGGGTTTTTTCGTCGAGCGTGACCGCGTTCCTCTTCCCGGCGATGATCCAATCACCGTTCCTGCTATTGACATTAACGAGTGGCGCCCCCCATTGCTCTCGCGCCAGCGGCGCCTCGGAAGAGGGTGCCGCACTGCATTCCGCGGCGAGCATGAGCAAAATGGCAAATGCTCGTGTCATCGCAGCAATGCCGTTGCACACCAAAGCACAGGCGCCTGGCCGTGCAAATCGCCGGTTCGGCGCTGCCGGTCGAGATAGTATTGCCGGTCGTTCTTCTTGTTGGTGCCTTCGCAGACGTCGTGCATGTTCGCATCGGCGTCGAGATGCTGGATCAAGCCTAGCCAGCCTTTGCGCGCAGCCGGACCGTAATTTTTTTCATCAAGCCAGCCCTGCTTGACGCCGGTGATCATCGCATACGTGAACATGCCGGAACAGGAAGTTTCCGGCCAGGCCTCCGGCTGGTCAATCAACTGGCGCCACGTGCCGTCGCCAGTCTGATACTGGAGGAGCGCGGCCATCATCTTGCGATAGCCGGCCATGATGCGCTCTCGCTTCGGATGATTTTCCGGCAGCGACAACAGCAACTCGCTCATGCCCGCCGCCACCCAGCCGTTGCCGCGACCCCAGAAAAACGGCGCATCAGGTGCGTGATAGAACAATCCGTTTGGCTGTTGGAGCTTGTCGAGATACGCGGCCATTTCCGTGGCGGCGCGATCAATGTATTTCGCATCGCCTGTGGCGCGGTGGGCTTCCACCTGTAGCAGCGTGATCATGTACATGTCGTCAATCCAAAACCGCGTGTGCCAGCTCAAACCGCTGGCTACCCAGGCTTGGACGTTTGTGCCCAGTGTGCGGCCGGCCGGTGGTTCCCATTGCGCGTCGGCAAACGATTGGCCGAGGTCCAGGTATTTCTCCCCCTTCGTCTGGATGTAAATCTCCAGCGGCACCGCTCCGAATACGGCGGCGTCCTCGTTGCTTGGTTTGGGAATCAGTTTCGCATCGGCTCCGAATAACGGCTCGAAGCGTTGAACCAGGCGCGCGGCGAGATTGGTGTCACCGGCGGCCTTCGCGAACGTCAGCGCGCCATACCACGTGCAAACCTCCGGATAGGTGATGTGAGCCGGTGGATTGGTCCGGCCAAAATTGCCATGAGGGCTGGTTACGAAATGTTCGGCCACTCGTTCACCGATTTCCTTTGGTGAAGCGCCGGTCGGCCAGGAATCAAAATCGCCGGCCCGGCTTGTGCAGAGCATGCCGGTGGCGACGGCCGTGAGTAGCAGCGTAAATTTTATCTGGAATTCCATTTTGGTGGTCGCCGGAATCATTTCCCGATTTTCACCAGCTCCGCGCTGTGCGGCGCGACTGGCATTGAAAATTCATCCTGAAAATCGCCCAAATCTTTCTGCCGCCACAAGTCGCGGACGCTTTGCGAGCCGTGGATTTTCAAGTCGCTCCATTTCACGGTCACGGTGATGGTGCCGTTCGTGCCGGTGTTGAAAAGACCGACAGCCTCCTCGCCGCCTTCAAGCTTTTTCGCATAAATCCGCGCGTCGCCGTCGCGGGCAATTTCAACCGCCTGGTCGCCGAGTGAATCCTGGCTCACGGCGAGTACCTCGTCGTTTTCCAGCAGATTCTTTGTGAACGCGTCCATGTCGCTCAAATCATTCGCCAGCAGTAACGGCGCGCATAGGAGGCACCACAATGTCATGTGCGTGTACTCCTCATCTGGCGTCAGGCCGGCTTGATTCCTTTCCTTCGTCGCGATTTCCAGCATGTCAGGATCATTCCAATGTCCGGGCGAGGAATATTTTCGCCACTTGTCCTGCCCGAAGCCTTTGCTGCTCATGGAAGCCCAGTTCGCCTTGATGTCGCCGGTCGTGCGCCAGCTGTTCGCGACCCTTCCGCAAGTCGGCCCGTTGGTGATGTTCATGTTGTTCGATAAACTGAAAATGATGTCGCGTCCGCTGTGCCGCAGTGCGTCATACATTTCCTGCGTTTCCGGCAGTTCAATCGGATTCCAGTCGTACTTCAAATAATCTACTCCCCAGGCCGCCCATTGGTTTGCATCCGCGGTGGTAAAATGATACTTCGCAATCGCCCACGGCAGTTCTTTTCGATTCACATGCTTCGGGCCGGTCGGTTTTGTCCAAATGCCTTCGGGATTTTCCGAACTGCCGCCGGGATAAGTGGCATACGAAGTTTCCCATGGGGTCGAATAAATCCCGAATTTTAAACCCATTTCATGAATGGCGTCGCACATCCCCTGCATGTCGGGAAATTTCTCGTTGCCTTGGAGTGCGTGGTCTTTGCCCGTCCGTTTGCCCTGCCAGGTGTCGTCAATGTTGATGTAGGTCCAGCCGTGATTGATGAGGCCGGAATCCGCCATCGCCTTCGCGTTTTGCAGGACAATCTCCTGCGTGATGCGGCTCGCGTAATGGTTCCAACTGTTCCAGCCCATCGCTGGCGTCAGGTCGATGGTTTCACCGACAACAATTCTGAATTTCTTGTCGCTCGTGCCGAGGGAATTCTTCGCATGGAACGTGACGCAGTAACTATTTTTGAAAGGCCACATCCTCTTGTGTAGTGTGCCGGTGATGTTGCCGGTCGCGGCATCCAGTTTTAATCCTTTCGGCAGTTTGTCGGCGGAAAATTCCATCGGCCGGTCGCCGGTTGCGGGGATGTGATACAAAAACGGGTGGCCGGGCCTCACGCCGAAAATATCCGGGCCGTTGATGCGCGGCGTTGACGCCTCCGGCGGCGTGCGGATTTCCGGTGCGTTGGTTTGCGCCACGCCTGCTGTTGCCAGGAGCGAGCATGTGGCAAGAGTGAGGACGCACGCTTTTACCGGCGGCCAACCGTAATGTCGGACAATGTGTTGTTTCATAATTGAGAACCGCTGTTTTTAGTGTGAGTTCGTGGCATGAAGGTTATGGTGATTGGGGCGGGGCAGTGTCATTGAGCCACAAAATCGGCTGGGTGATGGCGATGTTGCGCCGCACTTCCTCATTGCCCGGGTCAGCAGGAAGTTTCTTCCAGAGGTCGAGATAGGATGGCTGCTTATAAGCAAGCCCTGCAAACAGAAGGCTTGGCTCGCGCGCCGGCCAGCCCGCCCAAGCCTGAACGTCCGGCGGGTGCGGCCATCTGGACTTGTCCGCAAGGTAGGGATAAAGAAACTCCATTGCCGTTCGGATGCCACGGCCGTCGGGCAATGTGAACGTCCATAGATTGTCATCCGATGTGGAGAGCACCTGGCAAAGAGTGGCCATGTTATCGAGTTGAAAAATCGAATAGCCATACGGTTTGGTGCGCGCCAGTTCGCGGGGGAAACTGCCATCGGGCGCCATTTGCTTGGCCACGAATATTTCCTTGAACTGGCGGCGGCACTCGGCGAGCTGCTGTTGGTCGGCGGTGAACTGCGAAAAGACAGCGACCTGTAGCCAGAAGGCAACCGCATGATTGTTGGTGGCATTTGCCTCGTCATTGCCGTTTTTGCTCGTGGTCATCCATGTGATGTAATCGGCAAACCATTGTTTCAGCCCGGCGAGAACTTCAGGCGGAAACGCGGGCGATTTTTCCATCACCTCGATCGCGCGCGGCACTTCGATCAAATGCAATGTGTCAATGATGCCGGTGCCGCGGCCGGGCGACACCCCGGGAATCGCCTGTGCATATTGCAGGTTGGGATTCATCCGCGTCTCGGAATCGAGGAAAAAGACGCGCAGCAATTCGACCGCCTTCTTCACGTATCGGTCGTCGTCGGAGATTTCATAAGCCGCGCCGAGGGCGGCGACGGCGTTGCGCAATTGCCAGAGGCACTCGCGATGACGGTTGAAATTGTCGGGATTCGTCCGGCCATCGCGCTTGACGTAAGGGAGGCCGTTGGTTGTCTCGGGATTCGGCCACCAGTAATCGCCGTTGGAGTAGAAATCATTTGGCCCACCTTCGCTGAACTTGGCGCGGTATTTTGTGATGGTGACAGGCTCGACCGAAAGTGCCGCGGCAGCGGCTTTCAATATGCGGTCGTGGTCAATCGCGGCGACATCGAGCGAAACATTCGTGTCCGGCAAAGCCGGTGCGGCCGACAACGCCGTCCCCTCGGTTGACACAAACAGCAGGCAAAACAGCTTCAGCCAACTCCATGGTGTTGTCGTAAAACACATGATCCGGGATACAATGATCTTGAAATTATCCGCAAACAAGTCCTCCAGCCATCGAACAAACGTTCAGGCTCACAAGGCTTGACGAATAAAGGCCGGCAACGTCTCATAAGTCATCAAAATCCAGTCCATGAACAAATGAAAATTCGTGTTCCAGTCGCCAGTCTTGCATTCCTCATCGGCTTCCTTGTCGTCATCGGCGCCGTTTCCGCGCAGGCTGCGGAAGTCCGGCGGGACGTGGATTGGGAAAAATTCCTCGCGCAGCAGGACTTGGTCTGGAATTCGGCGCCGACCAACTGGGAAAGCGGCGCGTTCATCGGCAATGGCCTGCTCGGTGCGATGATTTATTCCGGCGGCACGAACGCGCTGCAATGGGACGTGGGCCGCTCCGATGTGACGGACAAAGGCGATCGCGTGGCGATTGGGCGATTTGTGCTTGTGCCGCCTGAAAATCCAACGGGCGGAACCGTGCGGCTGGATTTATGGAACGCCGAGGCGCGCGGTGTATTGAAGACGCCCAATGCCGAAATTCAATGGCGCTCGTTCACCCACGCAAAGGATTTGGTGAATGTCATTGAATTGACGGAAAAATGGACTGGCCCTCTTGCCGGGCTTGCGCCGGTCGCAAAAATCGAATTTCAACATTTGCTCCCAATCGCAGCGCGCGCCGAATATCAAAATGGCTCGTCTGAAAATGGAAATCCGGAGGCAACTTTCGGCGAAACGGGCGGCGTAAATTGGTGTCAGCAAAATTTCAAGGCGGGCGGCGGTTACATTGTGGCGTGGAGCGAAACGCGACCGGCGTCTCACCGCTTGTTTTTCTTCACTGTGGATTACGTTGCCACAGGAACACCAACCCCGGCAAAAGCGGTGGCTCAAATTAAATCCGCATTGGCTGAAAATCTCGACAGCCTCGTCGCATCGCATCGCGCGTGGTGGCATGCGTATTATCCCGAAAGTTTCCTTTCGATCCCCGACGCGCGGATGGAAAGCTTTTACTGGATTCAGATGTATAAACTCGCCTCGGCTACGCGGGCCGACCGTCCGGCAATTGATTTGATGGGGCCGTGGTTCCGCCGCACACCGTGGCCGCACATCTGGTGGAACTTGAATATTCAACTCACCTACTGGCCGGTCTATAAGGCGAACCGGTTGGAACTTGGCGAATCGCTCATTCATTTGATTGACGACGACTTCACGAATTTTATCAACAACGTGCCGGATGAATGGCGTTCGGATTCCGCGGGCGTCGGGCGATCGAGTCCCTACGACGGCAAACGCTCGGTTCCAGGCATGACCGGCAGTGGTGTCATGGAACGCGGCGATTTGACTTGGGCTCTGCACAATTACTGGCTGCAATACCGCTATTCCGGCAATGAAAAATTATTGCGGTACGGATTGTATCCAAAACTGAAACGCGCGATTGCCTATTATCTCCATCTGCTCTCGCCGGGTGCGGACGGCAAGTTACACTTGCCGTTGTCCACTTCGCCGGAGTATCCCAACCCGAACGGATCGGGGAATGCGCTGGTTCACGACGCAAACTACGATCTTTCGTTGTTGCGCTGGGGATTGAACACCTTGCTGGCCATCAACGGGCGGTTCAACTTGAACGATCCGCTCGAGGAGAAATGGCGCGATACACTGAAAAATCTCACTCCAAATCCGGTGGATGAAAATGGATACAGGGTTGGCGCGGATCAACCGTTTGCCGTGTCTCACCGGCATTTCTCGCATTTGTTTTCGATTTATCCGCTGCATTTGGTTGACCCTCAATCCACGAATGACCGTCCGCTTATCGAAAAATCACTGGACCACTGGGCAAGCATGCCGAAGGCCTGGCGCGGCTATTCCTACACCGGCGCGAGCGCGATGTCATCGTGGTTGGGCCGCAACGATGATGCGGTGAATTTCCTGAACGAATTTCTCGATAAGCCTAAAACTGTTCTGCCGAACACCATGTATGTCGAGGCCGGCCCGGTCATCGAAACTCCGCTGTCCGGCGCGGCCTCCATCCTGGAAATCGTCTTGCAAAGCTGGGGCATGGAGCCGTTCGGCACTCACATCCGCGTTTTTCCCGCCGTTCCCGAATCGTGGAAGGATGTCAGTTTTGACAAATTGCTGGCCGAAGGCGCGTTTGAAGTCTCCGCAGTTCGCAAAAATGGGAAAACCCAATTCGTGCAAATTAAAAGTCTTGCCGGCGCGCCGTGCCGCGTGAGCACAAGCATCGAAGGACAAATCACCGCGTCGGGCAAGCGCAAATTCAAGATCATAACAGAAACAGATCGTGACGGCCAGCCCATCACGGTAATTGATTTGAAAAAGGGCGAAACGGTCTTGCTGACCTCGGCGGACGAAAAACTTTCGCCGGACGATTTGAAAATCGGGCCGGTGAACGCGCCGGGCATAGAGAATTATTACGGCTCGCCGAAGGCAAAATAGCGTAGCGACGTGAGATCGTTCCAGACTCTTTCCCGGATACTGCGCCTTGCCGTCGTGGTTTCGTTGCTCGAAAATGCGAAACTATTTGCCGCCGATGAAAACACAGCATCTGCAAATTACGTTTTTAATTTACCCGGCAAAGACAGTCCGGTAGTCGAGTGGTGGCGTGATTCGCAGACGAATCTGGACCACCGGCTGGCTTGGTGGCGCGACGCGCGATTCGGGATGTTCATTCACTGGGGTGTTTATTCCTGCCTCGGCGGCACATGGCAGGGACAACCGGTCCACGGTTACGCCGAACACATCCAGCGCATCATGAAAATCCCCATCCCAATTTATCGCGCCGGGGTGGCAGGACATTTTGATCCGACCAACTTCAACGCCGGCGAATGGGTGCGCCTCGCCCATGACGCCGGCATGAAATACATCGTCATCACTGCCAAACATCATGACGGCTTTGCGATGTGGCCGACCAAGGTGAACGATTACAACGTCATGGACGCCACGCCGTGGCACCATGACCCGATGAAGGATTTGAAGGCCGCGTGCAGGAAATACGGGTTGAAATTCGGCTTTTACTATTCGCAGGCGTTTGATTGGGGCAATTCCAACGCGCCCGGCAACGACTGGGATTACAACAATCCCGGAGGTGACAAGCTCATCGGCGGCAGGAATTGGTGGGAGACGAAACCGGAATTCATGGAGCAGGCGCGCCGATACGTGGATGAAAAGGCCATTCCGCAATTGCTCGAACTGATTCACAACTATCATCCGGACATCCTTTGGTTCGATACGGCCGGCAAGCTGCCGCCGTCGGAAAATCTCCGCATCATGAAAGCCGTGCGCGAAGCCGATCCGGATGTCGTCATCAGCGGGCGGCTGGTTTATGGCTGGGGTGATTACGCCGACACGACAGACCGGCCGGCGAATTTTCCGCCGCACGACGGCGATTGGGAAGGCATACCGACCACCGACGAATCCTACGGCTGGAATCAAAATGACATGTCCTACAAACCGCCGTCGCATTTCATCCAACTGCTTGCCAAGGCCGCCGCGCGTGGCGGAAACGTTTTGCTGAACATCGGGCCAATGGGCAACGGCGGGTTTGATCCGCACGACGTGGCGATATTGAAAGGCATCGCCGATTGGTGGAAAGTGAACGGCGAATCCATCCGTGGCACCACACGCACTCCATTGCCAGTTCAGACTTGGGGCGAATCCACCCGCAAAGGCAATGCGCTTTTCCTGCATGTTTTCGAATGGCCGACGAATGGGCTATTGGTTGTTGGTGGGTTGAAATCGAGTGTAAAGGACGCAGATTTGCCAAATCGCATGGGAATATTCCTTGTTCCATTGAAAATTAAACGGTTAACGCCGTTTGATTTGAGTATTGAAGTGCCAAATTTCCCGCCAGATAAAACTGATTCGATTGTTGAACTCAATTGCGACGGAATCATTCAAACGGACACAAATCGCCTGCTGCAACCGGAGTTCCCCGACGACACGCTGCGCGCCTTCGATGGCGAATTGCACGGCAAACTACGTTATGGCCCGGGCAAAAAAGCCGACGATTATGTGATGAACTGGACTTCACCCGTTGAATCCATCTCGTGGCCGGTGCGGTTGGTTGAACCGGCAACGTATGAGGTCGCAATCAACTACGTGGCGCCGGAGGACTCATCTGGCGGCGAATTCACTGTAAGCTTTGGCTCACAAACGCTGGGCGGCACGGTAAAGCCGGGCGATCCACAAATAATGTCGCTGGGCCGGGTTTCGCTCAAGCCGGGCGCGTTTGAAATCAAAGTTGCCGCAACCAAAATCACTGGCGGCGAGTTGATGCGGTTGCGCTCAATTGAGTTGAAATCTGTCGCGGAATGACAAGTGTTAGACGCGAAGCTTGACGGCTTCTGTCTTCGCACCGTCCTGGAACGCCAGCGGTTTGTCCGCCTTGGACAAATCGCCGCCATCCAGGATGATTCCCTCGCTTGCCGTGCCTTCGACTTGGAGGAAAACCGGTGATGGTGTGAGCAGGCGTGTCGCGCTCAATAAAACGTCCTGCGAATCAATGAAACGCAAAACCGATTCAGCGTCCTTGTCTCCCTGCACATTCAGGCCGTTCACCGCGGTGCCATTCACGTGATCAAACACAATGGCGGGCCGTAAATCGGACGCGGCCAGTTCAAAGCGCACGTTGTTGAGCGTCAAGCCGCGCACATTTCTGGCGTAGAGCGCGTAGGCTGGAAATACGCCGGCGGCGTAATACTCGCCGATGACCTTCGGAACGTCGCGGACGGCCGCCTGTTCCGCCGTGCCGCCGCCGGGGAAAATAACATGAACGTCATTGAAACTGATGTTTTCGAGAAAGCCGGCGCCAACGGCATTCAGGCCAATGCACGAGAAAATCTCGCCCGGATTGTAATTGCTGGTGAAGTCGCACTCGGGCAATTGAAGCGGTTTGACCACCGTTGCGCGGATGCCATTGAACGAAATGTTGCGGACGATGCCCGGCGGTTGCGCCAGTTCCTCCGGCGTGAGCGGCGTCGAAAATCCCGCCGGCAAATTGGTTTCTGCGCCGGCTATCGCGGTTGTGTTCCGGTTGAAGACGGCGTTCGTGCCGGAAGTGGTGCCCGCCACCGCGTTGGTTGTTCCGCTCGACAACCCCGGTGACCGGCTCCGGCGTCCCCGTGGCCCCGCACTGATCGAAATCGGGCCGGTGACGTTGTTCATCACTAGGTTGGAAAAAATCATGTTCTCAAAACGCGACCTCGCCCCGCATTGCATTTTGATCGGGCAGCCGAACACCATGTTGATGATGCAATTGGAGACGGTGATGTTCTCCGCCTCCCCGCCGCCAAAACGGAAGACCGACCAGCGCGTGCTGAACGAGGAATTGGTCACCGTGACGAATTTGCAGCTGCCGAAGAGCGCGCAGGCGTCGTCCTGGCACTGAATGTCGCAATTGGATACGTGGATGTATTGGCAACTGATGAAATGAAATCCATCGTTGTTGTGGTTCACGCGGCTGTGGACGCGGATGCCGTCGAACCAGGCGAATGTGCATTGAACAATCCGCATCGAATGAAACGCGCTGTCTTTCAGAAAAATGTCGCGCACGCGGAGGTTCTGGCACTGGTAAAACATCAAATGATATGGGCGATGCGAACCGCCGATTCCAGCCGCTGACAGCACACCGCGCTCGGGGCTGCGGAATTGCGCGCCCTGGCCGTCAATGGTGCCCGGCCCCTCGACGGTGACGTTTTCGGCGTGGACGGCATAAATCAGTCCGACATTCCCGTCTCCAAGCGTCGAATCACCCTCCAGCGGCACGGCGTCCACGTTGTGATATTGTTTGCCGTCGGCGGTGCCGAGCAGCGTTCCGCCCGCCGCAATACGCAGCGTCACGTTGCTTTTCAGTTCAATCATGCCGATGACAAACACGCCCGCCGGCACAAGCACGGTGCCGCCTTGGTCTCGGTTGCAGGCGTCAATCGCCGCCTGCACTGCGGCGGTGTCCAGCGTCTTACCATCGCCCTCGGCGCCAAAATCGCGGATATCATAAACCCTGGATCCTGCGCTGCCCGTCGGGGCGGGGTTCGGCGGTTCAGCGGCAGAGCCTGGTGTGGCAAGCACACCCGAACCCACGGAGGCGACCACGGTGGAGGCGGAGGCGAGGCCCAACCATTTGCGTCGGGAAAAGAACTGCCGATCCATGTCTGCCATATTTCTCAATTCTACAGGAGTTCGTTCGCGCCGGATATTGGACGTTTGTTCGGGTGGGTTCTGCAAGCCGGGGCGCGGATTTTGTCAGGCGGAACTTGCCGGAGCACGAGTTGATAGAACAAACGTTCAGTAGCAAGAGGGAGCGGATTGGGGCAACTATAAGGGAAATGATTTGCAAAAAAAAAGGCCGCCGCGCGTGGTCTCCGGAGAAGTGTTTTTTGGGCGCGTGGTGCCTTGCGTTTGCCTTCGTGCTTGCGCCTGGCGGGGTGATGGCTGGCGAACGGGTGACGCTTAATTTCAATCCCGAATGGAGGTTTATCAAAGCTGACCCGCCCGGTGCGATGGCGCCCGGCTTCGATGACCGTGACTGGACAATGGTCTCCACGCCGCACACTTACAACGACGTGGACACGTTTGAAGATTTGTCTTCCGGCGGCATGCTTGGTGAAACCAATCAATGGTCCGGGCGCACCTGGTATCGCAAAACCTTCACGCTGCCTCGCTCGTTCCAAGGCAGAAAAATCTACATCGAGTTTGAGGCGGTCCGGCAGGTGGCTGAAGTCTATCTCAACGGCCATTACCTTGGCGCGTGCAAGAATGGCTTCATTCCATTCGGCTTTGACCTGACGCCTTACGCGCAATTCGGCAGGCCGAACGTGCTGGCAGTCATGTGCGACAACCGTTTCATGATCAGCCATGTCGCCAACGGTGGCGCCGATCCCCCTGACGCCCAAAACGCCGGTCAGGCCGGGGCGAATGCCGTTCGGGGTGACACGCTGTCCGCCTATGAGAAACGAATCAATGCCTCGCTGCCGGAAGACGTGAGCCAGATTCAAGCCGGTCAAATTCCCTGGAACAATCCCCAATGGCACCCGCCGCTCGGCGGCATTTACCGGAACGTCCGGCTTTATGTAACCGCCCCGCTGCACATATCCCTGCCGCTTTACGATTTCCTCAAAACGACCGGACCCTATGCCTATGCCACGGAAATCTCCAGCCAGTCCGCCGCCGTCACGGTTGAAATCCCCGTCCAAAACGAACGCGCCGCGGGCGTGAAAGCCACCGTTCAGTGTGAAATCCTGGATGACTCCGGCAAGTCTGTGGCCACCCTGGACCAGACCGGAGAACTTGCGGCGGGCGCGCAAAGCATCACAAAACTTTCCTTCACAATCCCACACCCCCAACTCTGGGAGCCGGACTATCCATATCTCTATCACGTCGTCTGTTCATTGCGGTCGGGCGGGAAAATGATTGATTCGTGTGAAATTCCCCTCGGCATCCGCGCCGTTCATTGGGACATTCGCACGGGCTTTTGGATCAACGGTCATCACTTGAAACTTCACGGTTGGGGGCAGCGACCAACCGAGGAATGGCCCGGTCTGGGCACGGCCCAGCCGGACTGGATGCATTATTATACGCTTCAACTGATGAAAGAAGCCGGCGGTAATTTTATCCGGTGGGGCCATTGCGCTGGCGGTCCGGAGATGATTCAGGCCGGTGATGAACTGGGGATTATAGCCGATCAACCGGGCGTGGACGGCGAAGCGGACACGGTCGGCGCGGCGTGGGACATTCGCGCGGATGCGTTCCGCGACCTGCTCGTCTATTTTCGCAATGACCCTTCAATTCTGATCTGGGAGGGTGGAAACCAAAAGGTCACGCGCGGGCACGCGCAGGAATTGAGCGATTTTGTGAAGCAATATGACCCGCATGGCGGGCGCGCCTATTCCCAACGGCGTGCCGATGACACGACCGGCGAATTCATGGACGTGACCATCGGGACCGAAGGCAGTCATGAAGTGCCGCGCCTGCCGGTGGTGGAAGGCGAATACGACCGTGAAGAATCGCCGCGCCGTGTGTGGGACGACCAGTCGCCACCCGGGTTTGGTTACCCCGAGGCCCGGGGCCAGACTTACGATCTGACCTCGGAACAATTTGCCGTGAACGAAGTGAGCCAGTATGTCCGCAAGGTCGGTGCCTCCAGCGATTGCGGTGGGGCGAACTGGATCTTTTCCGACTCCACCAGCGGCGGGCGCAACACGGCCGAGGTGGATCGCGCCAGCGGCGAGGTGGACGCCGTGCGGCTGCCCAAGGAAGCCTATTACGTCTGCCAGACAATGTTCCGCAACGATCCCCAGGTGCACATTATTGGCCACTGGAATTATCCGGCGGGAACAAAGAAAGCCGTTTACGTCACGTCCAATTGCCAGGACGTTGAATTGTTCGTGAATGGCAAATCACTTGGCCACGGAGAAGTTTCAGACAATTATTTGTTCACCTTCGCCAACGTTGCGTGGGAACCCGGTGAAATCAGCGCAGTGGCTTTCGATCATGGAGTGCCCGCGGCGACCAATTCAATTCGTACGGCCGGTCCGCCCGTGGCCTTGCGACTCACGCCCATCACCGGCCCTGGGGGGTTGCGGGCGGATGGCTCGGACGTGGCGCTGATTGACGTCGAGGCGGTGGATGCGGAAGGCGGGCGCTGTCCGACATTCCAGCAGCGCGTGGATTTCACGTGTTCCGGTCCGGCCATCTGGCGCGGCGGCTATGATAGCGGCGAGACCAATTCCATCAACCAGAAGCATCTCGATCTGGAATGTGGCATCAACCGTGTTGCGGTGCGTTCCACCATCACACCCGGCAAGGTCGTCGTAACAGCCGGCTGTCCCGGCTTGAAGCCTGCCAGCCTTACGATTACATCGCACTCTTTTCCCGTCGCGGATGGTTATTGTCAAACCGGGCCCGCAATGCCCGTTGCAGCGCTCCCTGCCGCGCATCCTGACTGGAGCCTTCTGGCAAGTGCAACTCCGCCGATGACCGTGACGGCCGCTTCGGAACCAGCCCTGTCGGTTGGACGATTCATGGAAAACTTCAACTACACCGGCCCGGCGGGGTTGGTGCATGTCGAGTCGCGCGCGGAGGATGGCAAGAACATTTACTGCGACCGGGATTTGCCATTTACCAACCTTCCGAAGGAACTGTCGGGCGCCGATTGGGTCCAGGCCGCCGCCGCGGACTGCGTTTACAGCGCGGCGGACCTGATGGAAATTGGCGTGCAAGCCGGTACCATTGTCTATCTGGCGCACGACGACCGTCTCCCGCTGCCGGATTGGTTGCAACGCCAGTTCAAACCTTCCGCATTGGTTCTCGCCGTCAACGGACTGCCGATGAAAGTTTTTGAGCGCCGCGTGCATGCGGATGAAAGCCTCACTCTCGGGTCCAATACGGAGGACCGCCGCTTCAACTCCTGTAACATGTATATCGTCTTTGTGAAGCGCGCGGGGTCAACTTATCAGGCGAGCCGTTGAACCCGAACGCCGGAGCGGGCCGCAGTGGTTCGCCGTGAGCCGCGGCGCGGCGGGTATTATGCCTGCACAAATCTCGCGGCTGACGCTTGCCGCCAGTTTCTGAAACGGCCTGTATTGTACCTCATAAAATGATACATTTTGTGCTTGCGTTGCCAGCCGGCTGTGGCATGATGTGCCCGTTCTTTGACATAGGTATTTGATTTGTCCCGTCCGCCGGCCCGCGTTGCGCGTTGCGGTGTCGACCTCTCGTCGTCGCACTCCGGCCCCTTGTTCCCTTTGCGCCCTCAGTATCTTTGAGTTAAATTCAGGCTGCTTTGCGCTTTTTCGCGGCAAAAGTCCGTTGTCAGTAGTCCTGTTGTCCGTGGCCCGATTTGCTTGTCGCGCCGGAACTTTGTGAAGGCGGACCTGTCGCGCCGAAATCAGATGAAGGCGGAACGAGGCTCAAACTTGAAACCTCCGGAAACGCCCCCGCGATCTCTGTTTGCTCCTGTAAAGTAAATCTGCGCCTTGCTCCTCGCTCTGCGCTCCCCGCTTTTTATCCGCGTTCATGCGTGGTTAAAATTGCTCTGAAGCGCCTCGTTTTTCATCATAATAACATTTCACATATTTCGCTTGCATTGACATCCAGCTTATGTATGATGCATCCGTTCTTTGACATAAAAGATCGAGATTACTCCTTTGCCGGAAACAAACGTAGAGACGGTGCGCTGCGCCGCCCGTTCCTCTCGTGGTTCTTGAATTTGTAGGAGACGAGGTGGCGAGGCTCAAAACCAATTCGCGGAAATTCATGCAATTCGTGTCCAACTCTTTGTGTACCCCCTGCTCCCCGCTCACTACTGTTCATTCGATGTTCGATGTTTCCCATTTCAACATTTTTATCCGTGTCCATCAGTGGTTGAAAAATTGAATTTAAGTAACCGCAGGTAACCGGAAGTAACCGCAGGTAATCTCAATGCTGGTCAACCCCTCCTGAAAAATCCGGTTTATGGTGTAATTCGGTGTAGTTAGGTGTAGTTAGGTGTAATTTGGTACAGTGATCGGCCAGCGGGAGACGATGTAAGGAGTCTGGGCGACCTGAATGGGAGGTCAACAGAAACTGTACCATGAAAAACACCCCCTGTTTTGGTACAGAAACGGTCCAGTTTTGAGTGCTCTATCAACCACTTACGACGATTCACTCTTTTTTGCCTGGTAAAAAAATGGTACAGTATTTTTTATGCGTTATTTGTGATCTTTTGTGGCTAAAAAATCTGTGTTAATTCGTGAAATTCGTGTCTATCCGTGTCCCTTCGCCTGCCGCGCCGAAATCAGATGAAGGCGGGTGGTTGATTTGGTTTTTATCCGTTATTTGTGATCTTTTGCCGCTAAACAGGGGGTGTTCCCGTATCGTGGCGGCTTGCGTGTGCCGGCGCATACGCTATTTTGAAATCATGTTCATCCGATCCGCTTGCCAACTGGCCCGGGTGCTGTCGTTGGGACTGGCGTTGCTTCCCTGCTTTGCGGCCAGCGCACAGGAAACCAACACCACGTGGCTTGCCCGTTCCTGGCAGTCGGATGATGGATTGCCGGACGATAGCGTGGCAGGTGTCGCGCAAACCAAAGATGGTTTTCTCTGGATCGGCATGCCGAGCGGCCTGGCGCGGTTTGATGGTATTCGCTTTGAGACTTTTTCACTCACGAATGTAATCGCACCGCCTAATCGGGGAATCATTACCATCCAGAAAAGCGTTCGTGGTGGATTGTGGTTGGTGATGGATCGGGGCGCCGTCGTTTACCTGAACGCCGCCGCATCCCATGCCTACACCAATGATCTCTCCAGCGGCATTGCCTACGATTTGGCCGAAGATGCCTGGGGAGCACTGTGGGTTGCTTACCGTGATGGAAAGGTTTGCCGCATTTTTCACGGCCAGGTCATTCCGATCACGGCCCGTCAGAATCTCCCGGATGGACCGGGCATGTGCGCGCTGGCGGCCGACGAACATGGACGCATCTGGGTTGCCAAAGCCGGCCAGATTGGGCGGTTCCAGGACGGCGCGTTCCAAACGCTCTGCCAGCTTCCGTCGCAACCCTTGCGCCTTGCGGCTGCCAAAGGGGGCGGGGTTTGGATTGCTTCCGGTTTACAACTTTGGAAATGCGCCGACAACGGCCAGCTCCAGTCGGTAGGTGAATTTCATCCCGGGAATGCCAGTGACACTGCAACGGTGCTGTTGGAAGACCGCGAAGGCGCCGTCTGGATTGGTACTTCGTTCAGCGGTCTTTACCGCCATGATAATAAATCAGGGTTTGAATCCATTCCCACCACGCATCAGGGTATTCTAAGCGTGATCGAAGATCGTGAAGCCAACATCTGGGTCGGCACTTTCGGCGGTGGACTCGACCGCATCCGGCGTCGGGCCATAACTCTGGAAGGACAGGAATCCGGCCTGCCGTTTGCCTCCGTTCAATCCATCTGCGAGGCGGCCGATGGCTCTATCTGGGCTGTTACCCAGAACGGAGTGGTCGTCCATAAAGTTGGCGACAAATGGGATTCCTTGCCCGGAGGAGACCGCTGGCCTCTCGGTGCCGACTGCGTGGCTGCCGACCCGCAAGGCGCGTTGTGGATCGGCACTCGCCAGCACGGGCTTTATTGCTGGCGTAACGATCAATTTGTGGATTGGGGTGATGCCGCCCAGCTGCAGGGGAAAACCCTTCACACCTTGCTCGTGGGCCAAAACGGTGATGTATGGATGGGGCAGGAAAGTCCCAGTGCGGTTTTGCGCCTGCACGACGGTCACATCAGCGCCTTTCCCGCACCACCGGACAGTCGGATCATTCGCGCCATGGCCGAGGATTCTGCCGGGAACATTTGGGCCGGGACTTCCAAAGGCGTTCTGCTCCGTGTCACAGGCGACCATGTTGCCGTGGTGTCGCCGCGGCCTTCCCAGGAGCTGGCTTCAATCCGCTGTTTGTATGCCACGCCGGATGGTTCGCTCTGGATTGGATATGCGGGGTGGGGCGTGGGTCGGCTCATCAACGGGCATTACACGGAATTCAACACCAGCCAGGGCCTCTACAACGACTACATTTCCCATATCGTGGCCGATGATCGCGGCTGGCTCTGGTTTGGCGCCAATAGTGGCATATACAAAGTGCGCCTCCAGGATTTTCAGGATGTCGCCGCCAATCGCATGTCCCAGCTCCGCTCGGTCCATTATGGGCGGGGTGATGGCCTGCCGAGTTTGCAGGGCACTTTTGGCGATTCGCCGGATGTCCTGCGCAGCCATGACGGGCGGTTGTGGTTTCCCATGCAAACGGCGCTCGTGATGGTGGAGCCGGCAAAATTATACCTGAATCCGGAACCGCCGCCCGTCTTGTTGACCCAGGTCACCGTGGACGACCGCATTGTCGCACGCTACGGAGGAATTCTCCCATGGGGCGGCGATCCGAGTGCTGGTGTGCTCGACTTGGTGTCATCCAATGTTGTGCTGCGGTTGCCGGCGGGGCATCGTCGCATTGATTTCGAGTTTGCAGCCTTGAGTTTCAACGCGCCGGAAAATGTCCAATTCCGTTACCAGCTCAGGAGTTTCGATGATGACTGGGTTGAGTCCGGCGCACGGCGGAGCGCGACATATTCACAGATTCCCGGCGGCAAATATGTCTTTGAAATGACCGCGTGCAACAACGACGGGGATTGGAACAAGAACGGCGCAAGCCTGGGCCTCGTAGTCGCTCCCTTTATATGGCAAACGTGGCCGTTCCGTTTGACGGTGTTGGCCGCATTCACCGCAATCATCATCACCACGGTGCGTTACATCTCATTCCGCCGGCTGCATCTGCGGTTGCGCGTGCTGGAACAACAGGCCGCCCTCCAAAAAGAGCGCGCCCGCATCGCGAAGGATATCCATGATGACTTGGGCGCCAACCTTACGCAAATTGCGTTCCTCAGCGAGCTGGCCCAACAGGATCGCGCTGAACCGGAAAAGGTCACCGAGCGTGTGGGCCGGATTTCCGGTACCGCCAGGCAGGCGATCAAATCGCTGGATGAAATTGTCTGGGCCGTCAACCCGCGAAACGACACTCTGGCGCATTTGGTGGATTATGCCGGCCAGTTTGCTCTGGACTTTCTTCGGATGGCGGGGACCCGTTGCCGGTTGGATTTTCCAGACCAGAGTCCGGAACGTGAACTCTCAACCGACCTGCGTCACAATCTTTTTCTCGCCTTGAAGGAGGCGCTGCACAACATCGTCAAGCACGCCCACGCCACCGAGGTGTGGCTGCGCGTCAGGTTCAGCGACCAGGCCTTGGACATGGTCATTGAGGATAATGGCTCCGGATTCGATAAACTGCCGGACAATGCATTCGAGGACGGCTTGCGCAACATGAGGGAGCGCATGAGTGACATCGGCGGTGAGTGCCGTGTTGAAAGCCAGGTTGGAGGCGGCACACGGGTGATTCTGCACCTGCCGTGGCCGGTGGATTAAGCCACCGGGCGTGTGAGACGTCAACCATGTCAGGTTCAAGTCAACGATTGCCTGACTGAACATTCGTACAATGGCGGGAACGGCGCGGACAGACTAAAATTTATGAAACCGAAAGACATGCGAATCAAGGTCGCCATCGTCGAAGATAATCGCGGCACGCGTGAGAGCCTCAGCGAGTTGCTGGATCGCGCGCCGGCATTGCGGTTTGTCGGTGCCCATCCAAGTGGCGAAGAGGCGCTCCGCCAGATTCCCGCCGAGGCGCCGGACGTGGTGTTGATGGACATCAATTTGCCGCAAATGAACGGCATTGAATGTGTTGCCCGCCTCAAGGAACAGATGCCCAAGACACAGGTGCTCATGTTGACGACCTATGATGAAAGCGATTTGATTTTTGATTCCTTGCGCAAGGGGGCCAGCGGCTACCTGCTCAAGAACATGCCGCCGACAGAACTGGTTCAAGCCATCGAGCAGGTCCACGCCGGTGGCGCGCCGATGTCCATGCAAATCGCCCGCAAGGTGGTCACTCATTTTCAGCGCATCAAAAAACCGCAGTCGGACATGGAAAAGCTCACCAAGCGCGAACACGAAATCCTCGCGTTGCTCGCCAAGGGATTCTTCTACAAGGAAATTGCCGAGCAACTCGGCATCACCCTGAGCACCGTCCGCGCCCACTTGCACACAGTTTATGAGAAATTGCATGTCCAATCGCGCACCGAGGCCGTGGTCAAATATCTAGGGCAGGATTGAACGAATGTTCAATGGCGGGCAAAGCCGGTTCGTGGCAACTTAATGTCCAGTAACCCAAAACATGATTACGATTAATCCACATCCGGGCGGACAGCCGATTTTGGAAAGCGGGAACAGGCGGCGTTTCAATGGTTTTACGCTCATCGAATTGTTGGTGGTGATTGCCATCATAGCCATTCTGGCGGCGCTGCTGCTCCCGGCGCTGGCGGGTGCCAAAAGAAAGGCGCAGCAGGTGTATTGCACGGGCAACCTCAAACAACTGGCCTTGAGCGATATCATGTATGTCAATGAATTGGGAAAGTTCATACAACCAACACCCGGCGGCGTATCTTCCTTTTTGGGGGACCAAGGCGAATGGATGGGGCCGATGATAAAATATTTCTCACAAGCCACCAATCTGCTGATTTGCCCCACTGCGCCTGTGCCCTCGCCCCCAGGGTTGGTGCCAAACGAGATGGGTGGCGGCGGACAAAATGGTGCGGCTAATTATTGTTTTGTCCGTAATCTTAATGGCACAGCCCTGTCAGGATGGAGTTCAATCAATTGCAGCTATATGGGCAATGGATGGCTCTACACGTCCGAGAACAATGTAGGGCAGGGAGACGGCAATGGTGATAATATTGAAAAGAATCATGGTGTGAGCGATCCGGCATGGTATTACGGCGCGGAAAACACCATGGAAAAACCAGTCAACACCCCCTTATTCTTTGATGGTCCTTGGATGGATACATGGCCGGCGGAACAGGACAGTCCGTCATCAGATCTTTACACCGGACAGTTTGGCACCAAACACGATAATGAAATGGGCCGCCTCACCATAGCCAGGCACGGTGGAGTCACCGCTGGCGCGGCGCCGCGAAATTATACCCCCCCGTGGCAATTCAGCCCGCCAAAGGGAGGCATTAATATTGGGATGGGGGACGGGCACGTTGAATTGGTCTTCCTTCCCGATTTGTGGAATTACAACTGGCATAGAGGCTGGGATATTAGCAAAGTTAGAATCGGAGTTCCTACGCAGAATTAGCCAGGCGTCAAGCCGGGCGTGAATAAAGCATGACGCTGCTTGGCATGGTTGGGTTTCCGTCGGCAGGCATTGTCCCGCTGCCGGCTTGTTTGAACTCCGTTTACAGGTATCAGCGCCTCGGCCCTGTTCCGGAATGCAGGTCAAATGGACGGGGCGGTATTGAACAAACGTTCAATGGTATTCAGACCTTAAATGGATAATATTAGTACCAATCCAATCGCAAAACCAGACGGCAAACATGAATGCAATTATTCCGACACCGACGGCGGGAGTTAACCCGGATTCCATGATTAAACCTATGAAAACAATTCTGCAACAACTAAAAACTCGGGCGGCAGGAGCCGCCATCATCGCATTGTTCTTCGCTGTTGGTTTGCCCGCGGGGCGGGCGCAGGACATCTGGATCGGCACCGGACAGAATGCCAATTGGCAGACGCCGCCCAATTGGCAGGCAGGCACGACGCCTTTGCCGGGTGACCTGCTGGTGTTTACCGGCGACCTTGGTTTGAACAACACAAACAATTTTCCGGCAGCGACCTCGTTTGGGGGATTGGTCTTCGCCGCCCCGGCAGGTGCCTTCAGCTTGAACGGCAATTCCATCACGCTAAATGGCAATATTACTAATAACCAGCCGGTGACAACGGAAACAATCAACCTGCCGTTGGTGCTGGGAGTGACACCCAATGTGGATGTTATCACGAATGGCGTGCTGGCCATCAACGGCGCAATCTCCGGGGGCAACGGTTTGACCAAGACCGATAGTGGCCAGTTGATTTTAAGTGGGGTCAACATCTTCACAGGTGCGCTGACTGTTGGCGGCGGAACCGTCTCCGTCGCGGCTGATTCCAACTTGGGCGCGGTTCCCGGTTCGCCGACGGCAGGCAGTCTGGTGCTCAATGGTGGCGCTTTGGAGGCAACAGCCGGTTTTACATTGAACGCGAATCGCGGCATCGCGTTGGGCCCGGTGGGCGGTTCGGGTTCAGGCACGATTAAAGTTGATTCCGGCAAGGCCCTCATTTATTCCGGCAACATGCTCGACAACAGCCCGGGTCTTGGCGGTCTGACCAAGGACGGTTACGGCAACCTGACTCTTTCCGGTACCAACACTTACAGCGGCCCGACCACGAACCTGACGGGCCTGCTCACACTGGATTTCACCCAGGTGACTTCACCTGCGACTAACATCATCGGCTCCGGATCCTCATTGACACTGGGCGGAGGTAACGCGGGCGCCGGCGCCGAGAATGTCGCGCAACTCACCATGATTGGCAAAGGCGGCACTGCCAATTCCCAGAGCTTCGCCAGTGCGCATTCCACTTTTGGCGGGTCGGCCATCGTGGCCACCAATGGCGTCGGCGGCACGGCCACCCTGGGATTGGGCGCTATGAGCCATGATCCCGGCGGCACCTTGGCCATGGTTTCCTCGCTGAAAATTGCAGGCGGCAGCATCACGACTACCTCTCCCAACGTGAATGGAATTTTGGGTGGCTGGGCGCTCATCAGCGGTGATGGCGGCGCTGCGACAATCTTCAGCGGCGGCGGTCACACGCTCATTACGGGCACCAATTTTGCCAGCGTGGATATCAGCGGCAATATCGTCAATTTCACCGGCTACACGAACTACAGCTTTGGTGGCACCTTAATCAGCCAGCTCCTGGGCAGTGTCGAACCCAACTTCACCATCAATGATCCCAGTGCCGCGCAGGTTGCGACGGTGGATAACAATAACGCCGGGACCACCACGGATGTCAACGCTGTGAATTGGCTGACATCTTCAGGCGGTTTCGATGGCATTTTCATCGGGCAGGGTAACACGCTGCGCTTGGGACAATATGGCGGCATTATCAGAAATGGACCCAGCACGGGGAATGCCGTGTATATCGGCGGCGTCAACAACACCTTGCAAACCGGCAATGGAGTCGCTGGCTCTCAAGGAGTTGGCACGCTGACCGCCGGTGGCGGGGTCAATGCCCCGGGTGAAATCGTGTACGCGGCGAATAATCCAAGTGAAACAAGTGGCACCACCATTTTTGAATCCACGATTGCGGATAACGGCAGTGGCAAGGTGACCTTCGTGAAAATGGGGCCGGGCTCCATCAAACTCGATGGACACAATACTTTCTCCGGCGGCTTGTATCTCCTTCAAGGCCGCGTTCAATTGACCGGATCTGAACTCGGAAGCGCTTCCACCACCGGCAACCCCGATGGCGGCGGCAAGGGGCCAATCTACATCCTGCCCGGGGCCTATCTTTTCCCCTCTTCGTTCCCCACCGGGGCGAGCATTACCAACGCCATTTTCCTCGCCGGCGATGGTGATGCAAATGAGCCGTTGGGAGCGATCCGTGGCGGCATTTTCAGCGGGCCTGTAACTCTCATCGGTGATGCAAACATCGGCGCGGGCACTGTCATGAGCGGCGCCATTACCGGCCCCTATTCTTTGACCTTGGGTTCCGCAGCGACAGTCAACGGTGGTGCGATCCTGTCCAACCCGAACAATGCCTGGACCGGCAACACCATTATGACGGCCCGAAGCAACACCGGCGACAACGTCATTACCTGTAGCAACAATGCGGTCATCCCCACTGGCTTTGGCAAAGGCAATGTTTCCATGGCGGCCTTTAGCACCGGAACCGTGCATTGGGATTTGCACGGCTTCAACGAGACCATCAATGGTCTGTCCACCACCGGAAACGGCCCGACATGCTTTATTGAAAATACCGTGGCGACGACGCTTTCCACTCTCACCCTCGGCAACAACGACCAATCCGGCACGTTTGATGGCCTGATTCTGAACAACACCGGCTCCGGTGGAACGCTGGCGCTGACCAAGATTGGCGCGGGCGTTGAAACCCTGACCGAGTCCAACACTTACAGCGGCGTCACAATAATCAATAACGGCACGCTGGCGTTGAGCGGTGCGGGAGCGATAGGAAACAGCACCATCCAGGTCAACAGCGGCGCAACGTTGGACGTGTCCGCCCTTGGCGGCGGTTTCACAACGGCCCAACCGTTGGGCGTAAACGGCGGCTCCCTCATCGGCGGCGGTGCGGTGGGCAATCTCGGCCTGACCAATGCGGCGCTCACGCTGGATATCAATACCGCCGGGACCAACATTATTGCCGCAGCGCTGGCCACCGGCGGCGTCACGAATCTGATCAACATCAATACCGTTTCCGGTGTGTCTAAATATCCCGCCGTCTTTCCCCTCATCAAATACTCTGGCTCTCTCGGCGGCGCGGGCAATAATTTTGGCCTCGGGCTCGTGCCAAATACGAATACGGTCGGCTATGTTACCAACGATGTTGCCAGCTCCCGCATCGAACTGGTGCTGCTCAACGGGCCGAAAGTCCTGACTTGGACCGGGACGGATCCATTCTTTCCGATGTACTGGGACGTGGACGTCACGACTAACTGGCTGGCTTTTAAGGGAACGATAGCCCAGGCTCCGTCAGACTTCAGCCAGGCGGACGCCGTCATCTTTGACGACACCGCTAGCAACAGCACGGTCGATGTGGTCGTGCCGGTCAGCCCGGGTTCAATTGAAGTAACCAACAACATTTTGAACTACACCTTTACCGGTCCCGGCGGTATCGGCGGGAAATTGAGCATTACCAAGGATGGCACCGGCTCGCTGCTGCTGGACAATGGGGGGAACGGTGGTGTCGGCATTTCAGGCGCATTTAATATCAACAACGGAACGGTGCAGGTGGGCAATAACGACGCCAATGGTACCATTTCAGCCGGAGGCGGCGTGGTGGACAACAGTTCACTGGTCTTTGATCGAAGCGATAACACCACAAACAGCAGCAGCATTTCCGGAACCGGGGCGGTGGCGCAAGACAACACCAGTGTGCTTGCCTTGGGTGGCAACAATAGTTTCTCCGGCGGGTTAAACGTGTTGCTGGGCACCTTGAAGGCCAACAGCGCGACCGCCTTGGGCAGCACCAATGGCACCACCACCGTCAGCACCGGGGCGACGCTGGATGTCAATAGCCAGACGCTCAACAACTACCCCGTCGCCGTTTCCGGCGCGGGCGTGGGTAACAACGGCGCGATCTTCAACTCCGGCGCGGACAACACGACCGCCATGGGCAATGTGACCTTGAATTCCGACACCACGTTTGGCGGCATCGGTCGTTGGGATATCCGCGGCGGTGCGGCCCAATTGCTGACTGGTGGCAACGCCTACAATCTCACCAAGGTTGGCACCAACCAAATATCGCTGGTCGGGGTGAGTGTGGACAGTTCGTTGGGCAACATTAACGTGCAGCACGGGACTCTGAGTGTTGAGACGACCACCAGCGGATTGGGCGATCCGGGTTACACTCTAACCGTGGCCAGCGGGGCCACGCTCCAAGTCTATGGCACCGTCAATGTCCTCGATAAGCTGTTCGTCCTGAACGGCAATGGGGCCACAAACACGCTGAATTGTGGCAACGGTTTTGCCAATAACCTCGCTGGCACTGTCACGTTGACGGGTAATTGTATCTTCAATGCTGCCGGCGGCACCGCTGTGACCTTCAGCAGTGGAACCATCAGTAGTGCTGGTAGCCTGACCACGACTGGGACCGGCACCAACATCATCAGCAGCTCCGAAACTGCCTCGGTTACGGGCGGCACAACCGTCAGCAATGGCACGCTGGTGGTGGATGGCAGCCTGTCCGGGAATGTCAACATTACCCCTGGTGCCACCCTGGCCGGCGTCGGCACCGCCAGCGGCTCTGTAACGGTGACCAACGGCACCGTCTACCCCGGCGATATTGCCGGAACCCTCCAGGGCACCCTGACGGTGGGCGCTCTCACGTTGAGCAACTCCACCGTCGAACTGCAACTGGGCACCTCTTCCACCAACCTGAACGGCAACGACAAGGTGGTCGTCACCGGTGCCCTGGCCTTGAGCGGTACCGGAACCAATACGCTGCTGATAGTGCCGCTGTCCTACATGAATGTCGGAGATCTATTCACCAACATCCAGTACTCCGGCGCTTTACCCAGTAGCATCACCAATAATCTGCGGGTCGTGAGCAGCCGGACCGGCTTCGCCTTCCATATTGTGGATCCAGCCACCACGCCGGGCTTTATTGTAATTCACGTGGATACCGCCCTGGGCAATGACTTTTGGACCGGCGCGGCTTCCGCGATATGGAACACCAGCGCGATCAATTGGACCCGGAATGGCGGCCCGGTCGCTTTCAACAACGGTGACTATGTCAATTTTAACGATAGTTCCGCTGTGACCAGCGTGACTCTGTCGGGCGCACTTAACATATCCGGCATGACCATGCTGAACAGTGCGAATAACTATCTCTTCACTGGCACTGGCAGCTTGACCAACAGCGGCACGCTGCAATTGAATGGCGGTGGCAAGGTGACGATTGCCAACACCGGCACCAATAACTTCCAGGGTTTGACCACCATCAGTACCGGCACATTGCAGTTGGGCAACGGCGGTGCCGGCGGCAACCTGGGCTCCGGAATCATCACCAACAATAGTTCGCTGGTCTTTGACCGGAGCGACAACGCGCTGGTGGTCAACAACGTCATCGGCGGTTCCGGTTCCCTGACCAACATCGGAACCGGCATGGTTACGCTGGGCGGTGCCAACTCCTTCTTTGGCGGCGTAACCATTATGCAGGGGTCGTTGCGTGTGGCCAATAGTTTGGCTTTGGGCAGCGTATTTGCCACCACCGTCGTGAGCAATGGAGCCAGTTTGGACATCACCAACACGGCCAATTTAGGCGTGGAACCCATCATCGCCTCCGGTGCCGGCGTGGGAGGCAATGGCGCAATCGTAAACAGCAGTGGCAACTCGACGTTCGTCGCCGCAAATTTCAACCAGTTGACCATCACGACCAATATTACGATTGGCGGCTCTGGACGATTGGATTTCCGCGCCAGCAGCGCGTCCGCCGCGGATGCCGTTATGTATTGTTCCCCATTTGGCCAGCCTTATACCTTCACCAAGGCGGGCACCAACCTGCTCCAAATGGCGGGCGTGACGCTTGATCCTGGCTTGGGTAATATTATAGTGGGAGCCGGCACTTTGGGCTTCCAGTGGCAAATACCATACTTGGGTGATTCCGGCCACAGTCTGATCGTGTCCAACGGCGCCTCCATTGGTTTCTACGACATGTCAAATGCCGTGAGCAAGGTGCTAATCCTGAACAACGGGGCCTCGGTGCTCGGCCAGCACGGGACCAACAACGAATTCGACGGTCCGGTGACGTTGAACGGGACCAACACGTTTAATGTGAGCGCCGGGGCTACGATGTTGTTTGCAAACATGTTCGGCGGCTCAGGCAGCTTGCTGTGCAATGGCAGTGGCAAATTGATCTTGTCCACCGGGCCGGTTACGAATTCCGGCAATGACTATGTAAGTTCAGGCACGTTGGCGCTGGTTGACCCGGTGGCACTCACCAACAGTCCCAGCATCATCTTGTCCAGTGCGACCTTGGACGTGAGCGGGCGCGCCGATGACACGGTTGCACTGGGCGCTGGAGGCCTGACCCAGACACTGGCCGGTGGCGGCACCATCTTGGGAAGCCTCGTCGAGAATTCAGGTTCCACGGTCAACCCCGGCAACGGCGTCGCCCCGGCCGTGTTGACTGTCACCAACGGTGTCACACTGAACGGCGCTGTCATCATGAACCTCAACATCGGCGCCGGCGCGGTGACGAACGATGAAATCCTGTTGGTGTCGAATCTGACTCTCACCGCGAGCGGCACGCTGACCGTGACCAACCTTGGACCGAATCTGGCCGCCGGCAACACATTCCAATTGTTCAGTGTGCCGGTTTCCGGCTTCTCGTCCATCAGTCTTCCGATGACGAATGCCCTGCACACACTCGCCTACACGTGGCAAAACAACCTTGCCACGGCTGGCTCGATAACCGTGGCCAGCACCATCAACCTCATCAACACCAACTCGACCAACATCAACGTTTTGGTGAGTGGTGGCAATCTCACGCTCTCCTGGCCGCAGGATCACACTGGTTGGCGGTTGCAGACGCAAACCAACAGCCTCAGTTTGGGCCTCGGTACAAACTGGGTTACCGTGTCGGGCTCCACCAACGTGGACACGGTGACGGTGCCTATCGTGAAGACCAACGGCTCGGTGTTCTACCGTATGATTTATCCTTGAGCGCAATTCGCCAGGGTGGATTTAGGTAGTCAAGGTTATGAGTGTGGCCGCCGGATTGGGATTTAGTCCGGCGGCCTAAATTCATTATGGTTTCAGCATTTAAGCCAGGTTGCCAACGAGGATCCGGCCGCTGGGCTGTTGGCCTTTGGATTCTATGGCTGTTCTTGTGTATGCCATTTCAACTCGCCTTGGCCCTCACCAATAATCTCGCCCTGACACCACAGATGGGTTGGAACGATTGGAACAGCTACGGCTGCGGCGTCAGTGAATCGGCCGTCACCAATACGGCCGGCATCATGGTCGCCAACGGCATGAAGGCCGCAGGCTATCAATTTGTTAATATTGACGACGGCTGGGCCGGTTCGCGAGATTCCAACGGCGTCATTCAGGCATATTCCATCGCCACCAAGTTTCCAGACGGCATCCCCTGGCTGGCGGATTACGTTCACGCCCGGGGACTCAAGCTGGGAATTTACACGGACCACGGCACGAATACTTGTTCCCATTGCATTGGCGGCGTCCAATCACCGGGCAGTTTCGGTTACGAATACGTTGACGCCTTCGCCTATGGCTCGTGGAGTGTGGATTATTTGAAGAACGACAGTTGCAACCTGCCCTCCGGCGACGTGCCCCATGACGACTATTCCCGGATGGCGGACGGCTTGATGAAATCCCGCCAGCTGGTTTTCGCCAGCCTTTGTCCGAACGCGGCGCATTACGAGTATTGGTCGCCTGATGTCGGCAATTCATGGCGAACCACCGGCGACATCAAAAACACGTTCGCCAGCATGATTTCGAAAATTGATCAGAACAGCAAATCGGCCTACCTCGCCGGTCCGGGCCGCTGGAACGACCCGGACATGCTCGAAATTGGAAACGGCGAATTTGCGACCAACCTGGTTGGTGCGCAGACGCATTTCACGATGTGGTGCATCATGGCCGCGCCGTTGATTGCGGGGAACAACCTCACCACCATGTCGCCGCAAACTTTGCAAATTCTTACCAATGCCGAAGCCATCGCCGTGGACCAGGACCCCGCGGGCGAACAGGGTGAACGTGTCGGCGGCATCGTGGACAGTGCGGAGGTCTGGAGCAAACCGCTCGGCTACGATTTTACGACGCGCGCCGTGGCGTTGCTTAACCGGAGTACCAACAATTCCGCCGTAGTCACCTGCAACTGGACGAACCTCGCATTTCAGCCGGGCACGGCGGCCACTGTGTTTGATTTGTGGGCGCATCAGGATTTGGGCAGGTTTACGAACAATTTCACCGCCACAATTCCGCCTTACGGTTCGATGCTGCTGAAAATTGTCGGCACGCCGATTCCGCCGCCGTCGCTTGGCACGAATTTTCTGACTGGTTTGCAACCAATTTATGCCTACTGCGGCTTTGGGGCGATGACCAACAACGTCAGCATTGGTGGTAATCCGCTCACGCTCAATGGTGTCGTTTACACCAACGGGATCGGCACGCACGCCATCGGTGGCAACGAATACAATCTCGGCGGCATTTGTTCGCGTTTCCACGCGACCATCGGCGTGGACGACGAGGTGGGCACCAATGGCTCGGTCATCTTCCAGGTGCTCGCCGATGGCCGGAAAATTTACGACAGTGGCATCACGACTGGCGGCATGACGGCGCAGACGGTTGATTTGGACATGACCGGCGTGCGGCGGCTTACGATTGGCGTGACCGACACAGGTAACGATGTCACCGGCAATCGCAATGCCTATGACCATTCCGACTGGGCGGATGCATTCTTCGTGGTGACCAACACCACACCGCAAATGCCCGAAGCTCCAATGGGATTGGCCGCCAGTCCCGGGAACTCGATCACGCTGACTTGGAACAACACACTCGCAGCCATTTCCTATAACGTGGAACGTTCTACCGTGAGCGGAAGCGGCTACACCAACATTGCCAGCGTTCCCGTCACCGCGTTCACCGACAGCAATGTCGTCAGCGGCACGACCTATTATTATGTCGTGTCCGCCGTGAGCAGTTTTGGCGAAGGCTCGAATTCAATGGAAGTTGCCGCCGAATCATGCTCCCCACCGGCCGTGCCATCGGGCGTGACCACTGTTTCAACCAACTCACAAATCACTGTGGATTGGAATGCGTCCGCAGGTGCCGCGAGTTATACGGTGTCGCGTTTCACCGCCAGCACGCCACCGGTGGTCGCTGCCACGGGACTGACAGCGACCAACTTTACAGACACATCCGTGGCGGGTGGTGCGACCTATTATTATCTGGTCGCTGCGGTGAATGCCTGTAACCAGAGCGCCAGCGCGACTTTTGTTCCCGCCATCGTTTCACCCAACTCGCCGGCCGGACTGACTGCCGCCGCTGGCAACGCCGCGGTGATTTTGAACTGGAGCGCCCCATTGGGTGCGACAGGTTACAACGTCAAGCGTTCGTCAGCGAACGGCGGGCCGTATGCAACCTTGGCGAGCGCGGTTCCGGCCACCAGTTATCTGGACTTCGCCGTGACCAACGGCGCGACCTATTATTACGTCGTCTCGGCGGTGAACGCCGGCGGCGAAAGCGCCAATTCCAGCCAGGTCGCCGTCACGCCCGAGGCGCCGCTCACAGCATACTGGACAAACACCATTTCCGCCGCTCCGCAAAACTGGAACGTGAATGCCAATTGGACGAACTCTGGCGTCTTTCCCAACAGCATCGGGGAATTGGCAGTTGTAAATGCCAATATCACGGCACCGCAAACTATCAACCTGAACGAGCCCGTCACCATCGGTTCGTTGGACATCGGCGCTCTCAACGGTTCGGCAGCCTGCACTGTTGCTGCCAATGGTGGTTCTCTCATTTTCAGCGCTACCAACCAATCCGTCATTACCGAACTGGCTTCGAGCGGTGGCGACACCATTGCTGCGCCGGTCACCATCACCACGAATCTTATTGTCATCAATAATTCTACCAATCCTTTGACATTGGCTGGGCCGTTGTCCAGTTCTGGCGGCTCGGTGACCATCGGCAGCGGCATCTTGCAGGTGGGCGATGGCACCACCAACGGCTCTCTCGGGTCCATCACCGTGGCAGATAATGCGGCATTGGTGTTCAATCGTAGCGATGACGTCACCATGTCAGGCGTTATTTCCGGTTCCGGAACGGTGACGCAGGCCGGTTCCGGCGTGCTCACATTGAGCGGGTCCAACACCTTCTCCGGCGGCGTCATGATTCAAGACGGAACAATGCAGGCAGGCAACGCATCGGCTTTGGGTTCTACCAGCGGCAACACCATTGTCACCAATAACGGGACGCTCGATGTGAATGGATTTAATCTCACCGGTGAAGCGGTTACTGTCTCTGCTGCCGGTGTGGGCGTCAACGGCGCCATCATCAGCGGTGGCGGCCAGCAGACCTACGCGCTGCGCAATGTCACGTTGGCCGGCGATACGACTTTCGGCGGCGTAGGGCCGTGGAATCCAAGCGCCAATATCAACCGCTGGGACATTCGTGCCGCGTCGAATTCCTCAACCAACGGTTGCACGTTGAGCACCGGCGGACATCCATACAAATTGACTAAGACCGGCGGCAACCAGATTTCTTTGGTCGCCGTGAATATGGATCCGGCGCTGGGTGACATTGACATCCAGCAAGGCTTGATGGGTTGGGAAACGGTGACCAGCTCGATGGGTAATCCGGCCAGCAACATCATCGTTCGCGCCGGAGCGACGCTTTCGTTTTACAATGCCAGCACGGCTTGGAACAAACATTTCATCCTCTACGGTGACGGGATTCACACGAACTTGTATAATTGGAGCGGTGCCAACATCATCATCGGGCCGGTGCAACTGAATGGTAATAATGTGTTCTGGGGCGGTGGCACGTCGCTGTTGTTGAGCAATGTGGTGAGCGGCTCCGGTGGCATCATCAAAAACGGCACTTACCGTTTGATTCTGGCTGCTGCGAATACCTATAGCGGAAACACTACGCTCAATAGTGGCAACCTGGTGTTGACCAATAACGGCTCGATTTCCACCAGTGCAGTAATTGTGGTTGGCTCGGGCGCAACCCTCGATGCCAGTGGACGCTTTGACGGGTCGCTGGCATTGGTCAGTGGTCAGAAGCTGACCGGCAACGGCTCCGTAAATGGCAATGTCACTGTCGGGAACGGGGCGACCCTGGCGCCGGGCGGTTCGCTGACGACGCTGACTTTTAATGGCAATCTGATACTTGCCGGAGGCAGCACGACGTTGATGGAGTTGAGTAAGACACTTGCAACCAACGATGTCGCGCAGGTCACCAGCAACCTGACTTATGGCGGCACGCTGGCATTGACCAATCTCAACGGCGGTGTGTTGGTCGCCGGTGACAACTTCAAATTGTTTAATGCCTCGAGCTATGGCGGTGCATTCACGAACATTGTGCCGGCAATACCCGCACTGAATCTGGCATGGAACACGGATGGTCTGACCAATGGGATGTTAACTATCGTTTCGGCGACAACGTCACCGCCGAAATTCGGGGGCATCACGGTGAATGGAAATGGTTTTGTTTTCAGTGGGACAAACGGAGTGCCGAGCTGGCCATACCAAGTTTTGGCTTCGACAAACGCAAGTTCACCGTTGACGAACTGGACAATCATTTCAACGAACACCTTTGACGATAGCGGCCATTTCAATTTCACCATTCCGGCGAATCCGGCAATGCCGCAAATGTTCTACCTGTTGAAGATGCAATAATAGTGCGTCTGGCGGAGAGGGGGAAAATCTTTGCCGTTTGTGCTGAGCTCCCAAAAATCTTGATGAACCGACGGATGCTGTTTACACGAAGCAGGGCGGGTAATCTGGGAATTTCTTGCGAGGTTGACAAAAGTGGACGTCAAAAGATCGCCCCGCTGTTTGACAACTTCCAAATAGTCCCCGTCGGTGATAAATTCATTTTATGAAGATCGCAATTATCGGGCTCGGCTATGTCGGATTGCCGCTGTCGTTGCAATTCGCCCGCTGTGGCGTGGCGGTTCTTGGGCTGGATATTGATCCGGCCAAGGTGAAATCACTGAATGCCGGTCGCAGCTACATCCGGCACATTCCTTCCGCCGGCGTGCGCCAGCAAATGGCGACGGGACGATTTTCCGCCTCGGTGGATTTTAACCTCGTCCGCGAAGTCGAGGCCGTCATCATCTGTGTGCCGACCCCGCTCAAAAAGAACCGTAAGCCGGATATTTCCTACATCTTGAACACCGGCAAGACCATCGCGCCAAATCTGAAACGAGGAACGTTGGTTGTTCTTGAATCTACAACCTATCCAGGCACCACCGAGGATGAATTGCGGAGTGTTCTGGAAGCCGGTTCAGGCTTTAAAGCCGGAAGAGATTTTCATCTGGCGTATTCACCGGAACGCGAGGATCCGGGAAGTCCAGATAGTAAAGTGGCGTACATCCCCAAGTTGGTTGGCGGTTGTACGTCTGGATGCCTGAAGCGTGCCGTCGCACTTTATCGCAAGGCCGTCAAAACGGTTGTCCCGATGTCCTCCTGCCGCATGGCGGAGGCCACGAAATTGCTGGAAAATGTATTCCGCAGCGTGAATATCGCGCTCGTCAATGAATTGAAAGTCGTTTATGACGCCATGGGCATTGACATTTGGGAGGTCATCAACGCCGCGAAAACCAAGCCGTTCGGCTTCATGCCTTTTTATCCCGGCCCCGGCTTGGGTGGGCATTGCATCCCCATTGACCCGTTCTACCTGGCGTGGAAAGCGCGGCAATTCGGACAGAACACGCGCTTCATCAAGCTGGCCGGTGAAATCAATACAGCCATGCCACTCCACGTCGTGGAGCGCGCTGTAGCGGCCCTTCGTTCCCGACAAAAGACCGTGAGAGGTTCGAAAATCCTGGTGCTTGGCCTGGCCTACAAGCCCAATGTGGATGATGACCGCGAATCGCCCGGCTATCATCTGCTCAATTTGCTGAAAAAACGCGGGGTAAAAGTTGCCTACCATGACCCATATATTCCAACAATCCGCCCATCTCGTGAACATTCTCATTGGGCAGGAACGAAATCCGTGGGTTGGAATCGCCGTGCCATCGGCTCGTTCGATGCGGTCATCATCTGTACCGCGCACAAGGCGGTAAATTACCGCCAGCTTGCGCAATGGGCGCGGCTGATCGTGGACACGCGCAACGCGATGAAAGGCGTCAAGACGCAACCGGAACAGCTATGGAAGGCGTAAGCTGGAGAAAAAAACCACATTGGGTTAACCACGCGGCGGTTTAATTGACGCATGAAATTCACCCTTGCCGTGGAAAATCGCCTCTGCTCCAATCCATTGCCGCACGAAAGGGATCAATTGATGAAAATTGAAACAAAAGCATTCCGCGTCCGTGAAGGTGAAAAGGTCAGGCTCAAGAGATGGCCGACGAAAGTGAAACCATTTTACAAGTCGAAGGAGCATTATGAAAAGCTGCTTGAGGCCCACACCAAGGAGATGAGCGCGCGGCAGGGTCTGTTTTATGCCCACGACCGATACGCGCTGCTGCTGATTTTTCAGGCGATGGACGCCGCGGGCAAGGACGGCGCCATCAAGCACGTCATGTCCGGCATCAATCCGCAGGGTTGCGAGGTCTTCAGTTTCAAAAAACCCGGCGACGAGGATTTGGCGCACGATTTTCTCTGGCGCACAACACGCTGCCTGCCGGAACGCGGGCGCATCGGCATCTTCAACCGCTCCTATTACGAGGAGGTGCTCGTCGTGCGCGTCCATCCGGAATTGCTCCAGGCGCAGAAATTGCCGGAAGAATTGATAGACGAGGAAAAAATCTGGGACGAGCGGTATCGCTCCATCCTGGATTTGGAAAAGCACCTGTATCGCAACGGCACGCGCATCGTGAAATTTTTCCTGCATCTTTCCAAGGAGGAACAGCGCCGGCGGTTTCTCGAGCGCATTGACGATTCCGATAAAAACTGGAAGTTCAGCCAGTCGGACATCGCGGAGCGCGCGCGGTGGAAGGATTACCAAAAGGCCTACGAAGCCTGCCTGGGCGCGACAAGCACCGACCGCGCGCCGTGGTTTGTCGTGCCCGCCGACGACAAGGAAAACGCGCGGCTCATCATTTCGCAATCGTCCTCGACACGCTGGAGAAGCTCAAGATGAGCTATCCCGAACCCGACAAGGCGCGCCGGAAGGAATTGCAATCCATCCGCAAACAACTGGTGAAATAATTTTCCCATGACCGGCCTGATTGCCACGGCGACCGCGGGTTTCCACGAGAAGCCGGTCATCCTGGCCATTTTTGCCGGCACTTACCTGGGGATTGCGATGGGGCGTGTGCCGGGCTTGAAGCTCAACCGCGTCGGCATCGCCCTGCTCGGCGCCATCGCCATGATGATTTTCGGCGATGTCACCACCGCCGATGTCATTTCCTACGTCAACTGGCCGACGATTTTCCTGCTGTTCGGATTTTTCGTCATCTCCGCCCAACTCCGGCTGTCGGGATTTTACGACTGGGTGGCCGGCGGCATCTCGGCGCGGCTCGGACATCCCGCGCGGTTTCTGTTCATCCTGATGGCTGGTGACCGGCGGGCTTTCCGCGTTTCTGAATCACGACATCGTCTGCTACGTCTTCACGCCGATTGCCGGGGCCGCGCTCCTGCGCAAGCAGATCAATCCGGTTCCGTTTTTGATCGCGCTGGCGATTGCGAGCAACATCGGCGCGGCGGCCACGCTCATCGGCAATCCGCAGAACATGATGATCGGCCAGGTCGCGCACCTTGATTTCGGCCGCTACATTCTGTGGACGTGCGTTCCGGTCGCCTTTGCCATGGCCGCCGCCTACGGAATCATCTGGCAACTGTCGCGAAAAAAACTTCAATTGGCGCTGTCCGCCTCAAAATGAATTGAACCAGCAAACTTATCCGTTCAACCGCGCGCACACGATCAAGGGGCTGGTCATATTCGTCGTGGTCATCGGCCTGTTCTTCACGCCGCTGCCCAAGGAAATCATCGCGCTGGCCGCCGCCGGCATTCATCTGGCCAGCACCAAATTCCGCACCGACGATTTGCTGGGGCTGGTGGACTGGCCGATTCTCGTTCTCTTCATGGGATTGTTTGTGGTGACCGGCGCGTTTCAATCCACCGGCTGCGGCGATCAGGCCGTCCAATGGCTGGCGCAAGGCGGATTCGATCTCAACGCGCCCGATCAACCTGGCGTTGGCGACGGCGGCGTCTGTCCAATCTTGATCAACAATTCCGCCGCCGTGATGCTGCTGCTCAAGGTCGTCGATCTTTCGCAGCCCGCCAGCGGCTTACATCCTGGCGCTGGCCAACAGCTTCGGCGGCAGCCTCATCATCCTCGGCAGCGTGTCCAACATCATCGTCGTCCAGCAGGCGCGCGAAATGGGAATCAAAATTTCCTTCCGGGATTTTGCGCGGCTGGGCATTCCGGTGACGCTGGCCGCGCTTGCCGGATTGCTCGCCTGGATTGCGCATCGTGACCTGACCTCGGCGAAATAAATTGTGAAAACTTTGCCGTGCTTTGAGCGACGGCACAGGTTACGATGACACCATGTCCGACGCCTACGGCCAACTGCTTGACGCGACGATTCAACATCTGGAGGATTTGAAATCGCGCGGCGTGCGGAACGTTGTGGTTTCGCCGGAAACACTTCGCGCGCTGGCGCAGCCGGTCAAAACAGTTTCAGCCCCGGCTCAAATTCCAAATCCTATGCCAGCGCCAAAAAATTCCACCGCCGTCCCGGCATCAACCGCAAAATCTGCCGAACTTTCGCTTGCCTTGCCGGGCGAAGCTGCACCTGTATCCGCGCCGCTCGATCCAAAAGAAAAAGCCGCCGCGTTCGCCGCATTGCGAGAACGGGCCCTGGCCTGCGTGAAATGCCCGCACCTCGCCTCGTCGCGGAAAAACGTCGTGTTCGGCGTCGGCACCATTGACGCGCAACTCATGTTCGTGGGCGAGGCGCCGGGCGCGGACGAAGACGAACAGGGCGAGCCGTTCGTCGGCAAGGCCGGCCAGTTGCTCACGAAAATCATCCAGGCGACCGGTCTTCAGCGCGCGGACGTTTACATCGCCAACATTTTGAAATGCCGGCCCGACACGCCCGGCCAGTCCGCCGGCAACCGCAAGCCGACACCCGACGAAATGGCCACGTGCATTCCGTATCTGCACGAGCAGATTGATTTGATCCGGCCCAAGGTCATCGTCGCCCTCGGCGCGACGGCGGTGGAAGGATTGCTCGGCAAAACCATCGGCATCACGAAACTGCGCGGCACCTGGAAGACATATCGCGGCACGCCGCTCATGCCGACGTATCATCCGGCGTATCTGCTCCGCAACCAGGCGATGAGCGAGAAGCGCAAGGTCTGGGAAGACATGCTGGCCGTGATGGAAAAACTCGGAATGCCCATCAGCGAGAAGCAGCGGAATTTTTTTCTGAAGGCGTGAACCGCCCGGCCATTTCGCGGATTGCGCGGATTTTATTTTCCGCTATAACCAACGCCCAATGTTGAAACAACTTTTCCAGCCGCTGCTCGACTGGTATCAGCACGCGCTCCAAACCGGCGGCTTCTGGGTCGTCGGCCTGTTGATGACGTGCGAAAGCTCCGTGCTGCCGCTGCCGAGCGAAAGCATCATTCCGCTCGCGGCGAGCTGGTCGCATTCCGGAAAAATTTCCGTCGGTCTGCCTGCCATCGTTATTGCTGGCGCGCTTGGTTCCTGGCTCGGCGCGACGATTGTTTACTGGTTCGCGCGGCTCGCGGGCCGTCCGCTGCTGGTGCGCTACGGAAAATATGTTTTAATCACGCCGGACAAAATCCAAAGGGCGGAGAACTGGTCGGCGCATTACGGCGCGGCAGGCGTGTTCGTCGCGCGATTGCTGCCGGGCGCGCGGCAGCTCGTCGGCATTCCCGCCGGCATCACGAAGTTCGACTACCTGAAATTTTCCATCTTTACTTTGCTGGGTTCAACAATCTGGTGTTCGGTGCTTTGCTGGCTCGGCGTGAAAATCGGCTCGGACATCACGAAAGGCGAGATGCACAAGGTGGTCCTTTGGGTCGGCGGCGCTGCGGTGGTGCTCGGCGGGCTTTATTATTTCTTCGTCCATCGCCATTTAAAACTGAAGCCGGGAGCCGGAAGTCAGCATAAATAGCGTCCTCGCGGTTTTCATTTTTCAAAACGCCCGTGTCCATCCGTGGTTAAAAACTCTTTGCGTTTGTATGTCTTTGCGTTGAAATTCCGCTGTGCCTGCGACCGAAGTCATCCGCAAAAAACTGGGAACTGTCCCGCATAAGCCCGGCGTGTATTTGCACAAGGACCGCTTCGGCACGGTCATCTACGTCGGCAAGGCGCTCGATTTGCGCAAGCGCGTCAGCCAGTATTTCCAATCCAGCCGCCGCATGGGCTGGGACTTGAAATTCAACGCGCTGGTCGAGGCGATTTGTGATTTCGATGTCCACGTCGTCCGCAGCGAGCCGGAAGCCCTCCTGCTCGAGAGCAAGCTCATCAAGGAGTTCAAGCCGCGCTTCAACGTCAGCCTCCGCGACGACAAGCGCTATCTGATGCTCAAGGTCAATCTGAACGACCCGATCCCGAACTTCACCTTCACACGGCTGAAAAAGGACGATGGCGCGCGTTACTTCGGGCCATTCGTCAATTCCGTCGGGCTGCGCAATACAGTTGCGCTCGCGCGAAAGCAATTTAATCTGCGCGGCTGCCGTGTGTTCACGCCGGGCGAGGCGGATTACAAGCACTGTCTCTACGCGCATCTCAAATACTGCACCGCGCCGTGTGTCGGCAACGTCACGCGCGAGCAGTATCTGGAACAGGTCAAGGCCGCGTGCAATTTTCTCGAAGGCCAGTGCCGCGAAATGCAGGGCCAGCTCGAAACGGAAATGAAAAAGGCCGCCGCCGCGCACGATTTCGAGAAAGCCGCCGACTTGCGTGACCTCATCCGCGACCTGAACGACACCTGGAAAAAAACGGAGAAATTTGCGCGTGTGCCTTACAATTTGCCGCTCTCAATTAACCCCGAAAATGATCTGGTCGAACTCGCGAAGATTCTCGATTTGCCGAAGCTGCCTCAGCGGATTGAAGGTTTCGACATCTCGAACATCAGCGGCACGTTTGCCGTCGCATCGCTCGTGAGTTTCAAGAACGGCCGGCCAGACCGCGCGAATTACCGTCGGTTCAAAATCAAGACCGTCGAGGGACAGGATGACTTTGCGAGCATGGCGGAAGTGGTGCGGCGACGGTATGCGCGACTCAAAGTAGGGCAGGCGTCTCACCTGTCCGGTGAGTGCGCAAGTGCGAGCGATGATCGTCTCGTTACGTCCGGTGCGGGCAGGCGAGACGCCTGCCCTGCTTTGCCCGACCTCATCATGGTGGACGGCGGCCGCGGCCAGTTGAACGCCGCCTGCGCGGAGTTGAAAAAACTCAACCTCGAAAAAATCCCGGTCATCGGTCTGGCGAAGGAATTCGAGGAGATTTACCGGACTGGCATCAACAAACCGCTACGGCTGGGATTGGATCATCCGGCGGTGAAATTGCTTCAGCGAATTCGCGACGAATGTCATCGCGTAGCGAACAGCTACAACGCGCAGCTTCGCATCAAACGGATTTCCGAGAGTGTGCTGGACGAATTTCCCGGCATCGGCGAAAGGCGCAAACAGGCATTGTTGAAGAAATTCGGCTCGGTGCAGCGATTGAAAACCGCGACTCTGGAACAAATCGCCGCCATTCCCGGTTTTGGCGGCAGGGCGGCGGCGGAATTGAAGAAGTTTTTGGAGGCCAGATCGGTTCTCTTAGTCTGATTGGAAGAATCACACCTTGTAGAAATAGCTCTCCTTCCGGCCAAAACTACGCTAAACTGGGAAAGTCGAAAGACATTGAATGACACCGAAACTATTTTCCGAACTCGGCCTATCCGCAGAAATCCTCAAGGCCATTGACAAGCTTGGCTTTGAAAAGGCCGCGCCAATCCAGGCCGAAGCCATTCCCGTGCTCATGGGCGGACGCGATGTCGTCGGCCAGTCGCAGACCGGTTCGGGCAAGACCGCCGCGTTCGCAATTCCTGCGATTGAGAAAACCGACCCCAACTTGAAAGCGGTGCAGGTGCTCATCCTTTGCCCGACGCGCGAACTCGCTGTGCAGGTTTCCGAGGAATTCCACAAGCTCACGCTTTTCAAACGCGGTATCACCGCGCTGCCGATTTACGGAGGGCAGTCTTACGAGCGCCAGTTCTGGGGTCTGAAACAGGGCGCGCAAATCGTCATCGGCACGCCGGGTCGTGTGATGGATCACATGCGGCGCGGCACGATCCGCCTCGAAAAAGTCAAGATGGTCATCCTCGACGAGGCCGATGTGATGCTCAACATGGGTTTCCGCGACGACATCGAAACGATTTTGAAGGACGCGCCGAAGGAGCGGCAGACGGTTTTCTTCTCCGCCACCATGCCGCGGCCGATTCGCGACTTGATCGAAAAATATTCGCGCGATCCGCAGAACGTTCAGATCGAGCAGAAGGCGATGACCGTCCCGACTGTCGAGCAGGTCTATTACGAGGTGGACCGCCGCTTCAAGGTGGATTTGCTAACGCGGCTCATTGACCTTTACGACCTCAAGCTGGGAATTATTTTCTGCAACACCAAGCGCATGGTGGACGACCTCGTGGATCATCTCGAGGCGCAGGGCTACATGGCCGACCGTCTCCACGGCGACATGAACCAGGGGCAACGCGACCGCGTCATGAACAAATTCCGCAAGTCCGGCCTCGAATTTCTCGTGGCCACGGACATCGCCGCGCGCGGCATAGATGTGGACGACATCCAGGTCGTGTTCAATTACGACCTGCCTTACGACGGCGAAGATTATGTTCATCGCATCGGGCGCACGGGCCGCGCGGGCCGCACGGGCCGCGCGATCACATTTGTATCCGGTCGCGAACTTTTTCAAATCCGCAATATCGAGCGCTACACCAACACGCGGATTCAGCGTGCCAAAATTCCGACGGTGGACGAGGTTCACGAAGTCCGCGCGAGCCTGTTCCTAGACAAGCTGCGCGCCACGCTCACCACCGGCGAATACAAAAAGCAGGATCACCTCATCGAACGTCTGCTGGAGGAAGGATTCAACTCCACCGACATCGCTTCCGCGCTCATCCATCATTTGCAGGTCGGCGACGCTGCGCTCGCGAAGCCCGCCTCGCGTGAGGAAGCTGCTATTGAACGACCCGAGCGTCCTTCCTTCCGTGAGCGCCGCGATGACCGCGGCGGCCGCTTTGAAGATCGCCCGCCGCACAACGCCCGGTTCTGCGATAACGATCGTCGCGAGCGAGCGCCCTACCGCGATCCACGCGACGAACGCTCCGCGCCCCGCCGCCCTTACGGAGCGCCGGCCTCCGGCCCGGCTCGCGCACCCCGGCCGATGGCAGGAACCAGTGCCGCACCGCGTGTTCCGAAAACAGTCATTTCTCCGCCACAGCGCATCGTAAAAACATTCCACGCCGCGTCGGTACCCGCAGCCACGCCGTTCGCTCCGCCCCTTGACGCAACACCAGTCTCCGAATCGGCCACACCCAAAGTTGCCGCGCCAAAGACCTTTTCTGATGCGGAAATTCTTGCCTCAGTGAAGCCGGCCGCCGCACCGCCGGCCGTGCAGGAAATTCGCGTTCCGAAGGCGCCGCCATTTTACGCGAAGGTTGCGAGGCCGGAAGTCGCGTCCAAAAAGAACCGGGCAAAAGCCGAACGCAAAACCCCGGACGACCAGATGCGCCTGCACATCAATGTCGGCGAAGCAATGGGTGTCGTGCCGATTGACATCGTGAACTCGATCGCGGGTGAGACAGGCCTGCCTGGCAATGTTGTGGGCAAGGTGGACATCCGCGAGCGTCACGCGTTTGTGGACGTCGCCGCTGAACACGCCAACGCCATTCTCGCCAAGCTCAACCGCGCGCAGATCAAAGGCAACAAGGTGAAGATGAAAGTGGCTTGAGCCGCTCAAGCGTTGCGGCACGGAGTCGGGCAAATCTCTTGGAGGCGCTTGCAGCTTAAGCCAGCGATTTCATATCTATCACGAAACGATATTTCACGTCGCTCTTGAGCAGGCGGTCGTAGGCTTCGTTAATTTTTTGGATGGGAATCAGTTCGATGTCGGAGACGATGTTGTGATCTGCGCAGAAGTCGAGCATCTCCTGCGTTTCGCGAATGCCCCCGATGAGCGAACCGGCGAACTGGCGGCGCTTGACGATGAGGTTGAACGCATTCACGGGCAGCGGCTGCGGCGGTGCGCCGACTAGCGTCAATGTGGCGTCGCGCTTGAGCAGTTCAAGATAGGCGTTGATGTCGTGCTGCGCGGCAACCGTATCCAGGATGAAATCAAAACTGTTCAAATGTTTTTTCATCTCCGCTTCGTTCCTGGAGACGACCACCTCCTTGGCGCCAAGGCGCAGTGCGTCGTTGGTTTTCCCCGGTGACGTGGTGAACAACACGACATTCGCACCGAAGGCATTCGCCAGCTTGACACCCATATGGCCGAGGCCGCCCAGCCCGATGACGCCGACTTTCTGGCCCTTGCCGACTTTCCAGCGGCGAAGTGGTGAATAAGTCGTGATGCCTGCGCAGAGGAGCGGCGCGGTTGCTGCGAGATCGAGCGACTTCGGAACGCGCAATGCGAAAGTCTCATCCAGCACAATGGTGTCGGCGTAACCGCCGTAAGTCATGCCACCGTGCTTTTTGTCCGGGCTGTTGTAGGTGAATGTCGGGCCGTTCTCACAAAGCTGCTCCTCGCCTGCCTTGCAGGATTCGCATTCGCGGCAGGAATCCACCATACAGCCAACGGCGGCCAAATCGCCTTCCTTGAATTTGTTAACACGCGAGCCGGCCTTCACCACACGTCCGACGATTTCGTGGCCGGGCACACAGGGATACGTCGTCCCATGCCATTCGTTGCGCGCCTGATGCACGTCCGTGTGGCAGATGCCGCAGTATTGGATTTGGATTTGAATCTCGTCCGGGCCGGGGTCGCGCGATTGAAACGTGAACGGTGCGAGCGGTGATGTGGCGTTGAAGGCGGCGTAAGCTTTGGTGTTTTGCATATGATTTTCTGTTGCGGTGGTAAATCTACGGTGGAACTTTCGCTTGTCCAGTGGATGTTTGTGAAAAAGAATTTCGTGCCTTTCAGCACGATTCGTGTCTAAATTTCCTCCCATGAATATTCAAGTGGCCGTGCTCTGCGATGCCGCGACGGACGATAACGGCAAGCTCAACCTCCTCGGTTCGTTCGACACCATCTTCGCGCCGCAACTGCCCGCCGTGCATCCGCAATGCGCGGTGGCGCTGCGCGTCACGTTCATGTCCGGCGACGAGGGTGAGCGCAAGTTGAAGCTGAATTTTGTGGACGCCGACGGCCACCCCATCATGCCGGCGGTTGAAATTCCCGTCACCGTTGCGCTGCCGGACGAAGCGCATTTTCTCACGCGAAATTTCATCGTGAACATCCAGCAGTTGAAGTTTAAAGAGGCGGGAGTGTATTCGGTGGACGTGCGGCTCGACGACAAATCGCATGCTGCCATTCCGCTTTGGGTGAAAAAGTTGCCACCCGGAGACGGAGGGACGACTGTCCCTTCGGGCATGGATCCCGGTGAAGCACGCCGGAAACGTTGATAACTTTGGGCTTTGAACTTCCGACTTCAGGCTTTAATAATTTCCGCATGGCAAATTCACAAAGCGAAACGGTCCTGCACCTAGACCTGCCGGGCGTCAAAAAGCTCCGCAGCGGCAAGGTGCGCGAAATTTTCGACCTCGGCGACCGGCTGTTGCTGGTCGCCAGCGACCGTATCTCGGCGTTCGACGTCATCATGCCCAACGGCATCCCGTGCAAGGGTGAGGTGCTCACCCAGATTTCGCACTTCTGGTTCGCGAAATTCGCGTCTCTTGTGCCGAACCATCTGCTTGCCGGCGTAAACGACCCGTTGCCAGAAAATTTGCAGCCGTTTGCGACGGGGGCCGTCTGCAAAGACCTGGCCCGCCGCTCGATGATTGTGAAAAAGGCGAAGCCGCTGGCAATCGAATGCATCGTGCGTGGCTACCTTTCCGGCAGTGGCTGGAAGGAATACAAGAAGTCGCAGACCGTCTGCGGCATCCATCTGCCCGCCGGCTTGACCGAGTCCGCCGAATTGCCCGAGCCGATTTTCACGCCGTCCACCAAGGCCGAGGCCGGCCACGACGAGAACATTTCATTCGAGGAGGCTTGCAAGATCGTCGGAACGGACCTCGCCACGCAGGCGCGGGACTTGAGCCTGAAAATTTACCGGGCCGCGCGCGATTATGCGCGTCAACGAGGCATTATCATCGCCGACACCAAATTCGAATTCGGCCTGGAGAACGGCAAACTCATCTTGATTGACGAGGTGTTGACACCGGATTCCTCACGCTTCTGGCCCGCCGACCAATATCAGCCTGGCAAGGGCCAGCCGAGTTTTGACAAGCAATTCGTCCGCGACTACCTCGAGACGCTGGATTGGAACAAAACCCCGCCCGGCCCGTTGCTCCCGCCGGGAGTCGTCGCCAAAACCACCGCAAAGTATCTCGAAGCCTATGAGCGGTTGACCGGCGGCCAATTATAATCTGAAGAACGGATTGTAATTGGCAGAAACTGGTCCCGGAATGATAATTTTCAGTAACTTTTCGGCCCGAATGCTGTTTGTATGTTTAAGCTTGCCAGTCTCACCGGCAGGCGGGATGCTCGGCAAACCCCGGAAGAAATGGCAAGGCTCTTGTGGTTGATGACTAGTTATGAAGACAAAAATCCTGCTGTGGAGTGTGGTTGCAATTCTCATCATCGGCCTCGCCGCCGTCGCGTTTTGGTGGCTGTGGCGACCGCAGGTCATCCTCTTTAGCGACGACAGCAAAGTGACGTTGCTGAAGGTGGAATACGGCAAGAAACATGCCCCGCCGACCGTAAAAGCATCCACCACCACGCCGGCGGGCAAGGCGCCTGCGCGGCGCAACGGCTCGTTCACCACGACCAATGACACGCTGGTGCTGTGGGTGCGGCAACAATACGACGCCAGCGGCAATCAATATCACGGGTTCCAGTATTACGCGTATGACAAGGCGGGAACGGCGTGCGTGCAAACTGGCAGCCGGAATTTCAATGGAAGGAATGGCAATGAGGTCGTGGCGGTCGTGTTGGACGCGTTCCCGCGGCGTCAGGGGAAATTTGTTGTGCGCGTGCAGGAACAAAGCAACAACGGCCAGGAAATGTCGGACCAAAAATTTGTTGTTTCCAATCCGACGCGCGGCTCGCTCACGAAATGGACGGCGGAACCGCTTCCAACCACGAAGGATGACGACGACGTGGCAGTGACGCTCACGAAGCTGGCCGCCGGTGCGGACATGCCTTACCAACGCGATCAGGACAACGCCGATGACGTGGCGAACAAGGGTGTGCAGGCGGTCTTTTACCTCGAACGCAACGGCAAGCCCGTGTCAAATTGGAACGCCGTCTCGGTGGAAACGACCGACGCCACAGGCAATCACGTCAGCGGCAATATCAGCGGCAACCAATGGCAGGACAACGATAACACGGTGACTTATCAATACGGTCTTTGGCCGGACGAGACGGCGTGGAAAATCAAATTTGAGTTTTCGCAGCAGTCTGATTTCGCTGACAACGAATTGTGGAATGTTCAAAATCTTCCGGTCCTGCCTGGGAAGCAGCAGGAGATGTATAATAACGGCGGCAACCGCCGTCAAACTTCGACCAGTCCTGCGTACGCCGAGACCGATTTGAACGGCTACCATTTGAAACTTTTTCCCGCGAAAGATTTCACGGACTCCGGCAACAATAACTGGATGCAAGGCGGCTTGTTCGTCGAGGTCAGCCCCGCGGTGGCCGATGGCTGGCGCATGACGGTCAAAGTCACGGATACGGAAACCAACGACATTCAATGCAACGATTACAACACCTTTCGGAACAATAACATTTCGAGTTACCGCTTTCGGTTGCAGGACATTTCCGGCCTGACCAATCTCAACGTCTCCATCGCGATGCATAAGAGCCGGTTTGTGGAATTCACCGCCAAGCCGGAAATGGCGGCAACAGTTGCGGCGGCGCAATAAGCAGAGGCGGCGCATGAAGAAAATAATCCTTTGGAGCATTGTTTCGCTTGTGATTGCCGGCATTGCGGTTGACGCGGTTCTTTGGTTGCGCAAACCGCAAGTCATCAAGTTGACCGACGGTACCAAGCTGACGCTCGTCGGTGTCACCTACGGCAAGCATCACGTAGCGCCGAAAATCAAAATTCCCGGCGGACGCGTTCGCAGCATCGGTGGCGCGCGGATGGACAGTACTAATGACACGGTGGTGGTCTGGATTGAGGCGGAGCACAAGCCGAACCAGTATCCGAATTATGAGTTGATGGTTTATGACAAGGCAAACACGGCCTGCGTCAGCACTTATGCGCGAAATCAATCGCAAATCAAAAATGGCGTGGAACTTCAAGGCTTCATGCTCGATGCGTTTCCGCGGTGGGACAGTAAAATGATTCTGCGGGTCAAGTCGTGGGGCAACAACGGCCAGCGCGTGTCGAAGGAGCAATTCTTTGTTTCCAATCCGGCGCGCAACAAATCGTTCGCAAAATGGGCGCCCGATCCGATTCCGGACTCGCAGTCCGACGGCGATTTGAACGTGACGCTCACCAAGTTGGTCACCGATGCCCAATTGCCTTACAATCGTGGAAATGGGGTGCCGCAAAACGACCCGGCGAACAAATGTGTTCAAATTGCGTTCGACGTTCAGCAAAAGGGCCAGGCGGTGACGAACTGGCAGCCGATTAGGGTGGTTACCTCCGATGCCGCCGGCAATTCCATTCAGGGATGGGTCAATGATTTCCGCCAGAACGGCCAGGAGTCGGGATATTTTTATCAGGAGGGCCTTTGGCCGGATGAACCGGCATGGAAGTTGCGTCTGGAGTTTTCGCGGACTTCCGGCTTCAGCGACGATGAAATTTGGGCGGTGACGAATGTCCCGGTGCGGCCGGGCACCCAGCAGGACGTGTGGAATAATTGGAATTCAAACAATAAAAAAGCCACTTTCGCGGAAGCCACTGTTAACGGGATTCACTTGAAACTTTTCCCGGCAATCGGATATCAGGACCAAAATCAGGGCGGCGGACGAAGTGTGAGCTTCTCCATCAAGACCGATCCTGACCCGGAAGCGCAGGGAATGCGGCTGACGCCGCTCAAGATTGCCGATGAGCAGGGCCACGAGCTTCAAAATCGAGGCTCCAGTTGGGGCGGCGGCAATTATCAATACCAGTTTTCCGCGCCTCGCAACATCGCATCGCTCAACATCACCCTCGTCCTGCGCAAAAGCCGGTTCGTCGAGTTCACCGTCAAGCCTGCGAAGCAATAGTTTGGAATTTCTTCGTGCCTTCAGGGCTTTGTGGTTAAATTCCCGCGTGCAACGTTCGCTTTTTTCCTGATGCAAACGCTCGTCGAGGATTTTCTGCAATATCTGCGCCATGAACGCGGGCAGTCGGACAATACGGTGAAAACCTACGCCGCGCTTCTATGCAAATTCACTGCGTGGGCTGCGACGCAAAAGCTCACAGACTGGAAATCGGTCGGGTTGAAGCATCTCATGGCGTTCCTCCAACACGAACGAACCCGGCCTCTCGGCGACGAGCCAAAGGGGTCTGTCAAACGCTTGAGCAGTGAGAGCGTCTACCTGGAAATCGCTGCGCTGCGCGCATTTTACCGTTTCGCCGAGAATGAAAAGTTGCTGCCGGTGAATGTCGCAGAAAATCTCTCGCTGCCCCGCCGGTGGAAACGTCTGCCAAAGGCATTGAGCAACGATGAAATCTCAAAGTTGCTCATGCCCGAAAATCCTGAAACGCCGGAAAGTTTGTGCGACCAGGCGATTCTCGAACTCGCCTACGCCTCCGGCCTGCGCTTGTCCGAATTGAAAAACCTGCGGCTGGAGCAGCTTCATCTCGCCGCCGGATTCATCAACGTCATCGGCAAAGGCAACAAGGAGCGCGTCGTGCCGGTGGGGAAAAAAGCGGTGGAATCGTTGAATCGTTTCATCGAGGCCGGACGGCCCAAACTCGTCACGCCGAAATCGCCGGCGAATGTTTTTCTGACGAAACGCGGAACACCGTTCGCCTCCGTGACGCTTTGGCTGCACATCAAGAATCGCGTCAGGCGCGCGGGAGTGGAGCGTCACATGACGCCACACATGCTGCGACACAGCTTCGCCACCCATCTTTTGGAGCATGGCGCGGATTTGCGGGTCATTCAGGAATTGCTAGGCCATGCGAACATCGGCACGACGGAGATTTATACGCATGTTACCGGCAACCGGTTGCGGGACATCCACCGGAAATTCCACCCGCGCGCATGAAGGCGGTGGATGCAATTTGCGTGTCTGTTCCACCGTGGTGTGTTAAAAACAAGACATGAGCGCGCAAATGAAGATGATTTTCACCACACCGTTGCTGGCCGGTCTGGTCATCGCCGGTTGCTCGCAGGAACCCAATTCTGCCACCGGACATGTCATAAAAATCCAGCTCACCAGTGCCGCCTTCGCCGACGGCCAGCCAATTCCCGTCAAATACACCGCCGACGCCCTCGACATCTCGCCGCCGTTCGTCTGGGTGAACGCGCCCGGCGGCACAAAAAGTTTCGCGCTCATCGTCGATGATCCTGATGCGCCGGCCGGCGATTGGACCCATTGGGTGATTTACGATTTGCCTCCGACCGTGACCAGGCTGGACGAGGACACACTCAAAGTGCAGCAATTAGGCAATGGCGCGAAGCAAGGTTTGAACGATTTCAAAAAAACCGGCTACAACGGGCCCGGGCCGCCACCCGGCAAAGCCCACCGCTACTATTTCAAACTCTACGCGCTGGATACGATGACCGGCTTTGCGCCCGGCGTGACCAAGTCGAATTTGCTCAAGGCGATGGATGGGCACGTCCTCGGCGAAGGCCGGCTGATGGGAACCTACCAGCGCCAGCAGTAAATTCTCTGCTTTCGTCCCGGCCCAAATTCGTGTTCAGTAGATGCTTTCTATGAGTAAAACAGCACTCCTGTTCGCCGGGCAAGGCGCTCAAGTTGTCGGCATGGGCAAGGACCTCGCCGAAAGATTTCCATCGGCCAAGGCATGGTTCGACCGTGCTAATGCCACGCTCGGTTACGACCTCGCCGCGATTTGTTTCAATGGTCCTGAAGCCGAACTGACCAATACCGAAAACGCGCAGCCGGGAATTTTCCTGGTCAGCTGGGTCTGTTTTGAATTGCTCAAAGAGAAAGTTCCGAAACTGAAATATGAAGCCACCGCAGGACTTTCACTCGGCGAATTCACGGCGCTGACGGCGGCGGGGGCGGTGAGTTTCGAGGACGGGCTGCGTCTCGTCCGGCAGCGCGGGAAATTCATGCAGGAAGCCTGCGACGCGACGCGCGGCGGCATGGCGGCAATCATTGGTTTGGAAGAAGCGCCAACGCGGGAAGTCTGTGCAGAGGCTGGAGTGGTGCTGGCGAATCTAAATTGCCCTGGCCAGCTTGTGATTTCTGGTGAGACGGAAAAAATTGCGAAGGCGTGCGAACTTGCAAAAGCCAAAGGCGCGAAGCGCGCAATTCCGCTGCCGGTGGCGGGCGCGTATCACTCACCGTTAATGGCGGGCGCGCAGCCGAAGTTGCAAGCGGAACTTGCAAAAATTCAAATCGCCTCGCCGGTGGTGCCGGTGATTTCAAACGTGACGGCACAAGCACATGGCGCCCTCGTGGATATTACCGAAAAGCTGGTCGGGCAGGTCACGTCGTCGGTGCTGTGGGAAAATTCCATGCGTGGGCTGCTGGCGCAGGGATTCACGCGGTTCATCGAACTCGGCCCCGGCACAGCCTTGAGTGGTTTTATGAAGCGCATTGATAAATCAGCGCAAATGCTCAACGTTGCGGACATCGCCAGTTTGGAAGCCACAATGAAAAGCCTTTGACACGAATTTCACGAATTCAATTAGTGCAAATTTGTGTAATTCGTGTCTACCATTCCAAGAACTATGAGCCAGCTTGCCAATCAAATAGCCGTCGTCACCGGTGCAGGGCGAGGAATCGGTCGCGCTATCGCGTTGAAATTTGCAAGCGAAGGCGCCGATGTCGTCTGCGTCTCCCGCACGCAGGAAAATTCCGAGAAGGTCGCCAATGAAATTGGCGCGCTGGGGCGCAAAGCTTGGGCATTCGCCGTGGATGTGGCGGATTCCGCCGCCGTCAGCGCCGCCGCCGAAAAAATTCTGGCCGATTGCGGCAAGGTGGACATTCTCGTGAACAACGCCGGTGTGACGCGCGACGGTTTGTTGATGCGCATGAGCGATGAAGATTGGGACACCGTGCTGAACACCAATCTGAAGGGCGCGTTCTTTTTCACGAAGGCTTTTTCCCGAACGTTTGCCCGGCAGCGTTCCGGGCGCATCATCAATGTTTCCTCGGTCATCGGACTCATCGGCAATGCCGGCCAGTGCAATTACGCGGCGAGCAAGGCTGGCCTCATTGGGTTCACGCAATCGGTGGCGAAGGAACTGGCGTCGCGCGGCATCACGGTCAACGCCATCGCGCCGGGCTTCATCGAGACGGACATGACGTCGGAGCTGAAGCCGGAATTGCGCGACGCGATTTTGAAGCAGATTCCGCTCGGCAGCTTCGGTTCGGCGGAGGATATTGCGGGCGCGGCGCTGTTTCTGGCCGGCCCTGCGGCGCGCTATGTTACAGGCCAGGTTTTAACGGTGGACGGCGGGATGGTGATGTGATTTAATACACGGAACAAAAGTGATTCAAAAAAAATTGATTCGAGACTTGACGGTCTCGGTATTCATGGCATAGACACAGTTCAAAATTAACATTTATGGCTGACAAACCAATAGACCAACGTGTAAAGGACATCATTGTTGAACAGCTCGGCGTGAAGCCCGACCAGGTGACGCCGGAGGCGAAGTTCGTCGAGGATCTCGGCGCGGATTCGCTCGACATCGTCGAGTTGATCATGGCGCTCGAGGAGGAATTTGGCATCGAGGTGCCGGACGAACAGGCCGAAAAGCTCCTGACCGTCGGCGACGTGACCAAATACATCGAAGAGAACCAAAAATAGTTGCGGCATTGAACATTTCGGGGCAGCTTGGCTGAACACAGCTTGGGCTGCCTCTTTTGATTTTTTATGGCAAGCAACCTGATAGACCGCCGCGTCGTCGTCACCGGCCTCGGCGTCGTGACGCCGCTCGGACACGACCTGGAAACCTTCTGGAACAATTTGATCTCCGGCCAGTGCGGCATTGACCGCATCACCGCATTCGACGCGGCGGCGTTCGATACGCAGATCGCCGGCGAGGTGAAAAATTTTGATCCGGCCCCGGCCTTCCCGTCGCCGAAGGAAATCCGTCGCACGGACCGCTACTCGCAATTCGGTGTTTATGCCGCATGGTCCGCGCTCAAGGATTCCGGCGCGGATCTCGACAAGCTGGACCGCGACGAAATCGGCGTCATCATCGGTTCCGGCATCGGCGGACTCGAAACCACCTCCGCCCAGATCAAGGTTCTGCTCGAACGCGGCCCGGGCCGCATCTCGCCGTTCATGATCCCGATGCTCATCAGCAACATGGCCTCCGGCCTGTTCTCGATGTATCAGAATCTGCGCGGGCCAAACTTTGCCACCTGCTCCGCCTGCGCCACCGCCAACCACGCCATCGGCGAGGCCTGGCGCACCATCAAGATGGGTGAGGCCAAAATGATGTTCGCCGGTGGCGCCGAGGCTGCCGTCGTGCCCATCGGTATCGGCGGCTTTTGCGCGATGAAAGCCATGAGCACCCGTAACGACGATCCCAAGCATTCCTCGCGCCCCTTCGACAAGGACCGGGATGGCTTCGTCATGGGCGAAGGTGCCGGCGTCGTTGTGCTTGGAGGAACTGGAACATGCCAAAAAGCGCGGCGCGAAGATTTATTGCGAAATCGCCGGTTACGGCAACACCGCCGACGCCTACCACCTCACCGCGCCGTCGCCAAATGGCGAGGGTGCGGCGCGCTGCATGAAAATGGCCCTGCGCAGCGGCGGCTTGACCATCGAGGACGTCAATTACATCAACGCCCACGGCACCTCCACGCCGCAGGGCGACGTTTGCGAAACACTGGCCATCAAGCGCGTTTTCGGCGACCGAGCAAAAAAAATCGCCGTCAGCTCCACCAAGGGCGCAACCGGCCACATGCTGGGCGCGGCGGGCGCGGTGGAAATGAGCGTTTGCGCGTTGGCCATCAAGCATGGCGTCGTCCCGCCGACCATCAATTATCAGACGCCCGACCCCGAATGTGATCTGGATTACGTTCCCAACACCGCGCGCGAACTGAAGGTGAACGCCATCATCAACAACTCCTTCGGCTTCGGTGGCCATAACGCCAGCATCGCGGCGAAAAAGTTTGCCGGCTGACCTGTGAATTTTCTTTCGCTCATCGAAGCGAAACGCGAAGGCAAAACTCTCGCGGCGGACCAGATTCGGGAATTCATCCGCGAATTCACCGCCGGGAACATTCCCGATTACCAGATGGCCGCGATGCTCATGGCCATTTATTTCCGCGGACTCAACACCGCCGAAACCACCGCGCTCACGCTCGCCATGCGCGATTCCGGCGACGTGCTGAAATTTCCAAAAGATAAACGTCCATTGGTTGACAAACATTCCACCGGCGGCATTGGCGACAAGGTTTCGCTGCCGCTCGCGCCCCTGCTCGCGTGCCTCGGCTTTCGCGTGCCGATGATTTCCGGTCGCGGCCTCGGTATCACCGGCGGTACGCTCGACAAGCTGGATTCCATTCCCGGCTTCCAAACGCTGCTTCCCGCCGGACAGATTGTTGCGCAGGTCCGGAAAGTCGGTTGCGTCATCTGCGGCCAGACGGACACAATGGTTCCCGCCGACAAAAAGATTTACGCCTTGCGCGACGCCAGCGGCACTGTGCCGAGCATCCCGCTCATCACCGCCTCGATTCTCTCCAAGAAACTAGCCGAAAGTTTGGATGCGCTCATTCTCGACGTGAAATTCGGCAGCGCCGCCTTCATGCAAACTAAGGCCACCGCGCGCAAACTCGCCCAGGCGATGGTCGCGCTCGGCGACAAATGTGGCGTGAATACCCGCGCTATTTTGACGGACATGAACACACCGCTCGGCCGCGCCGCCGGCAACTGGCTGGAAGTGAAGGAGAGCGTGCAATGCCTTGAAAGTAGGGCAGGCGTCTCGCCTGCCCGACGAGTATGTCAGCGCGAGCAGTCCGGCTCAAATAGCCCTTCGCCGACTTCGTCAGCTTGGGTGGGTGAGACGCCTGCCCTGCTTTGCAGCGATCTACGCACGCTCGTCATTGATTGCGCCGCGAATTTGCTGGTGCAAACGGGCAAGGCAAAATCAATCGCCGCCGCGCGTACGCTGGCCGAAGATTGCTTGAATTCCGGTGAACCGCGCAAAAAATGGGATGAGATGATTGTCGGCCCAAGGCGCGGACTTGAAAGCCTTCAACAAAAAACTTTCACTCGATTCCACCACGAAAGTCGTCGCCGAAGTGAAATCTGAAGCATCAGGTTACATTTCCAAATGCAACGCGCGTGTCATTGGCGAAGTCATCCGCGACCTCGGCGGTGGGCGCCTCACGAAGGAATCCCCCATCAATTACGATGTGGGCGTTGACCAAATCGTCAAACCCGGTGAGCGCGTGGGAAAATTAGGCGTACTTTGCCGTGTTCATGCCCCGGACGCTGCGCAAGCTGAAGCTGCGACTACGCGCTTGATGAAGGCATTCGAGATTTCCCCGCGTCGTCCGGTAGTCGCCAGGCTGGTTCACGAATTAATTCGGTAGCACCGGACGTGAGTCCGCTCCATCATTCAATTTGAGCCGACTTGCGTTGGCTGCTACAAAATTACTTAAGCAACTCTTCCGCGATCAGCACGGCGTTGAGCGCCGCGCCGCGGAGCAACTGGTCGCCGCTTACCCAGAAGCACAGGCCATTGTCCAGCGCGCAATCCTTGCGGATGCGGCCGACTTCGCAATTGTCCTTCTCGGAGGTGAACAGGGGCATCGGATATTTCTTGTTCTCCGGCTCGTCCACGACGTCGAGGCCGGGCGCCTTTTTCAAAACGGCGCGCGCGGCTTCCACGGTCACGGGCTTGTCAAATTCCGCGCTGACGGCGATGGAGTGCGAGCGATAGACCGGCACGCGCACGCAGGTCACGCTGGCGCGGAAGCTGGGATGATGCATGATCTTCCGGCCTTCGTTTTCCATCTTCATTTCCTCCTTCGTGTAGCCGGTCGCGAGGAATGAATCCACCTGCGGCAGGACGTTGAAGGCGATTTGATGCGGATAAACTTCCTTCGTCACCGGTTTGCCGGAAACGATTTCGCCGACCTGCCGCTTCAATTCTTCGATGGCCTTCGCGCCGGTGCCGGAGACGGCCTGGTAGCTGGAGGCAAAAATCCGTTTCACAGTGAACGCCTTGTGCAGCGGATACAGCGCCATGAGCGTGATGGCGGTGGTGCAATTCGGATTGGCGATGATGCCCTTGTGCGACTTCACGTCGGAGGCGTTGATTTCGGGGATGACGAGCGGGACGTTTTCGTCCATGCGGAACGCGCTGGAGTTGTCCACGACCACGCAGCCGGCCTTGGCCGCGATGGGCGCGAATTCCTTCGAGATGCTGCCGCCCGCGCTGAACAGCGCGATGTCAATGCCCTTGAACGAATCCTTCGTCAGTTCGGTGACGGTGATGTCCTGCCCGCGAAATTTCAGTTTCTTGCCGACCGAGCGCGCCGAGGCGAGCAGGGTCAGTTTGCCCACCGGAAAATTGCGCTTTTCCAGCGTTTTGATCATTTCGATGCCGACGGCGCCGGTCGCGCCGACTACGGCCACATGCGGATTTCGGTTCATAAAAGCCGGGAAATATATCAATTCCGAGGCGGCTGTCAACGGGCCGCCGTCAGGGTGTGCATAAATTTATTCGATTTCTGATTGACCGGGATTGCCGGTTATGACGAAATGCTAGTCTAAATCTTTTTAGATGCCGAAAAATTCAGCCAGGAACGGAAACGGAGCGGCCCGCCACGGCGGAAGCACGACAAAATACGACGCGCACCACAAGGTGCTGTCGGAAACTTACGGCGCATTCGCCGATTTGCGCCGCGAGCTGTCCGATTCCAAGACCACGGTCGCCGGGCGCGACGACATCCTGAAAAGCTTTCGCGACCTGCCCCGATTCGCAGCGCGCGTGGCTGCTGCTGGAGGATTATTTCGAAAAGCTTTCGCTCTCGCGCCGCGATTTTCCCGACACCAACTGGTGGCCGCGCCTGCTGAACGTGCAGGGCAAGGCGCGCCTGGAGGAGCTGGCGTTTCTGTTCCTGCGCGCCAAGCGTTCCGTGCCGCCGGAACTCCAGCCGCACGCAAGCCTCGACCGTTTTGTCCGCGCCGAGGAGGCCGAGCAGGAAGTCAAACTCGTCCAGGAATTGGAAAACTGGCTCTCGCCGCCCGCGCTGCCGCTGCTCGACACGCCGCGCGCCACGCTCCGCGTCGTCTGCAAGACCCAGCCGGACGAGGAGGAGCCGTCGCGCCACCGTCTCGCGGTGCAATTTCTCTTGTCGCGTCCGCGCACCGGCGAAAAGGCGCGCACGCTGCATGACATGATTGATCTCGTCGTCCGCGCGACGCACGAGCAGGAACTGTTTCCGCCCGCCGACTGGGAATTCATCCAGTGGATTGCCGACACGCACCGCCACCGCCCCGACGGCGCGGACACCTGGTTTTGTCCGACGCCGAACTGCTTCAATGGCTCGCGCGCTGGGGCCAGACGCCACGCCTCGAATGCGCCGGCCAGCCGCTGCACTTCCACGGCCAGATCGCCGCGCTCACGCCGCATCTCGAAAACGGCGACAAGGAGCTTTCGTTCACGCACCGCCTCACGCTGCCCGGCGGCGAGAACCATTCCATCGCCGACGCGAAATTTTTCAACCGCCAGCCGCCGCTCGCGCTGGTCAACGGCACGTTTTATCTGCTGCGCAACCCGCCGCCGCCGCCGGTGCTGAAATATCTGGCGCGCAAGCCTGCCGTGCCCGTCCGCAATTTGAGCCACCGCCTGCTGCTGCATTTGCGCAAGACGCAGGCAAACCACGGCGTGAACTGGGAGCAGCTTTGCGTCACGCATCCGGCCGCGCCGCAGTTCATCTTCGAGCTGCTCGACGACACGGTGCGGCTGCGGCTGCTGGCGAAAAGCGCGCGCGACAGGAGCACCTGGTTCTGGAACGGCAGCGAATGGTCGCCGCCACTGACCGCGTCATCAAAGCCCGGCGACAAACCGGAAATCCTCGACGACCCGCGCCTCGACCCGGCGATTCAATGGCTGCGCAAGCTGGACTGGTTCATGCAGGAGCCGGGCCTGTGGATCGGCGACGCGAATGAAAATTTTCTCGGTCTGCTCGCGGGCGCGTGGGCCGGACGTCCGGCCGAGGCGGAATTTCTCGGCAACCCGGCGTTTCACCGGCTGTTCCTCACGCCGCGCCAGCTCAAGCCGCGGCTCGTCGTCAAGGGCAGCGGCATTGACTGGCTGGCCGTCTCCGCCGAATGGGAAGCGGAGGGACTCAAACTTTCCAAGGCGGATTTGGAACGGCTCGCCGCCGCGACCAGCCGCTTCGTCAAACTGCCGAACTCCGGTTGGGTGGAACTGGACACGACCGCCGTGCAGGGCGCGCACGAGGCGATGGCCGAGATGGGCGTGGAAGGCCTCATCGCCGTGCCGCAAAAAGTCGGCATGGAGCACGTCGCGCATCTGGACGAAGGCGAGTTGTCGCGGTTCTCCGATTCGCCGGAGGCCAAGGCGTTGCGCGAGCGCGTGCGGGAATTCAGGGGCGTTCCGTCCGTCGAATTGCCCAAGGGTTTGCAGGCCGACTTGCGGCCGTATCAAAAGGACGGCTTCGATTTCCTCTGCCACCTCACGCAAATCCGGCTCGGCGGCATTCTCGCCGACGACATGGGCCTCGGCAAAACGCTCCAGACGCTCGCCTGGCTGGCGTGGCTCAAGGAGCAGAACAAGAAAAATCACAAGCCGTCGCTCGTCATCTGCCCGGCGTCCGTGCTGCACAACTGGCAGCGCGAGGCGGAACGGTTCACGCCGGACCTGAAGGTGCTCGTGCTCGAAAGCGGCGCGGCGCGGCACAATTTGCGCAAACAGATTCCGCAGAACGACATCATCGTGACCAATTACGCGCTGCTCCGGCGCGACCTGGAGGAGCTGCAGAAATTCGCCTTCCGCGCGGTGATTCTGGACGAGGCGCAGTTCATCAAGAATCCCGGCGCGCAGGTTTCGCGCTCGGTCAAGCAGGTGAAGTCCGAGCACCGGCTGGCGCTCACCGGCACGCCGCTGGAAAACCGCCTGCTGGATTTGTGGAGCATCGTGGATTTCATCCAGCCCGGCTACCTCGGCAACCAGGACCAGTTTGCCGAGACCTACGAGCCGCGCGCGCCGGTGGCCGATGAAACCGCGCCGGTGGAACAGCTGCCGCGCGGCGAAGAAGACCGAATCCGTCCAGCGCATCGCGCGCAAGCGGCTTTCGGCCAAGCTGCGCCCGCTCCTGCTGCGCCGGCTGAAGAAGCACGTCGCGAAGGATTTGCCCGACCGCATCGAGGAGCGCCTCGACTGCCCGCTCGGCGACGAGCAGCGCAAATTGTATCTGGCCGAGCTGCGCCGCAGCCGCGATCAGGTGATGAAAGTGGTCGAGACAGCAGGGCATCAACAAGAGCAAGATGCACGTGCTCGCCGCGCTCACGCGCCTGCGCCAGATTTGCTGCCACCCGTCGCTCGTCGGCAGCGACACCGCCTCCGGCAAGACCGACACGCTGTTTGAACTGCTCGACCCGCTGGTGGCCGACGGCCAGAAGGTTCTCGTCTTCAGCCAGTTCGTCCAGATGCTGCAACTGCTCGAAAAGGAATGCGCGGCGCGGAACATCCACACGCACGTGCTCACCGGCCAGACCAAGGACCGGCAATCGGTCGTCAGCGAATTCCAGGCCGACACCAAGCCCGGCGTGTTCCTGTTGAGCCTGCGCGCGGCGGGCACCGGCTTGAACCTGACGAACGCCAGCTACGTGGTGCTTTACGACCCGTGGTGGAACCCGGCGGTGGAGGCGCAGGCCATTGACCGCTCGCACCGCATCGGCCAGACCCAGACCGTGAACGCCTACCGCCTCATCGCGCCGGGCACCGTCGAGGAAAAAATCTGGGAACTGCAGCAGAGCAAGGCGCAGACGATTGCCGACGTGCTGGGCGAGGAAGGCTTCGCCCGCAGCCTCACCGCCACGGATTTGGATTATTTGTTCTCGGAAGATTGAGCTGCCGGACCCGAATCCGCCTAAAATGACTGTTTCCAGTCATTTAAGCCGCAAAACCGGCCTTTGGGATGACTTTTGCCAAAATGGGAAATGACCATCTTCCGAAGAAGATACGACCTGCTGGAATCCGCAAGGCCTTCTTCCAAGGAAGATGTCACTAGCTGGAATAATCATGACCATCTTCCGTGGAAGATACGACCCGCTGAAATCCGCAAGACCATCTTCCAAGGAAGATGCCACTAGTTGGGAAAATCATGACTATCTTCCGAAGAAGATATGGCCTGCTGAAATCCGCAAGACCATTTGCGGGTAGAAATGGCGTTTGGCGGTTTTGGGCCACCCGCTCTGCCCCGCAGCCGACCAGGTTTGGATGCCTGAACCGGGCCAAACATCAAACTTGACCTTGACCGCCGGTGGACGAATGCTGACGTCATGAAATGGAAAGCAACCCGTTTGCTTCCTGAACCAAGCCAAACCGCTGTTTGGCCGAAGTATAGGTGACGCAGATGAGTTCTAAAGGTGCCATCAAATGGCTTGTTCGGTTAAAGGAGCCTCGAACCATTGAGTCTCTGATTTCTGAAATTTATGGCGAGGCCACTTGGTTTGGATGTTTATTCGAGCGAGAGGTCGCCGATGTTCTGAATTTCTACGAAATCACAAAAACCGGTCGTGAGTTTAATACCGAAGATCGGACTTTGAATCAGTTAATCAATGAGGTTGAAAAGCGGCATTTTCTTTCAAAGGAGCAGTTATCAACTCTCCATGACGCCAAGGAAGCGCGGAACGAGCTTGTCCATCGCCTCATCGGAAAGAAGCTGGTGATTTCCCGCGTGGATCAGGAGTTATTTCTTGCCAGGATTGACGCCCTTTACTTTCGGGTGTGGCGGGGTCATCGGCTTGCCGTGGCCATCAAAGAGCAGCTTGCATCGAAATTTGGGGTAACGAAGTCATCTATTCAGAAAAAGGTGAACAGGCTCAAACGCGAAGCAGAAATCGAAGATGAAAACATTCGGAGACTTATTGGTGATAAACCTGACGTGATTTAGCTTCGCTCTGGAACATTGGGCGGCAAATACAATATGAGCGACATATTTACAGCTAAACAGAAAGCAGAACGCCTTGCGGGAAGCGGATGCATGACACTTTCGCTTTTATTTCCATGTCCACAGTGCGGACATGCAAACCGACCAGCAAAGCGCAAACTCGATGCTGTCAAAATGTATTTATTGGACAAGTTGCCACCGTGTCGGCGGTGTGGTTCAAAATTGCGTAGGGCAAATTTTGATCGTTCTACGATTTCTGCTCTTTTGCTACGGCGAGCGGAGGCAGAACTTAACAGCCAGAAAATTATAGCATGCCCCAAATGCGCTCAAAAGCTTCGAGCGCCCGTTGATCGTGGGGAGGTTAAGTTGCGTTGTCCGGGATGCAAAACCGAGTTTGATTTCATTCCATGACGCCCGCATTTTATGCTAATTTGAGGATAGGCTGCATGCATGATTCGCGAATTTACTCGTAGCGCAGGGATTTAATCGGGTCGAGGTTCGCACCTTCCACGCGGGAGTTTCAGGAAACAGGCACTGATATTGCCGCATCGCTGGGATAGGAGAATTTGCGTTTCAGATTGTTGATGGGCTTTTCAAATGCGTGCCAGGAGCAGGCGGCAAGCCCGATGGTCAGGCCGGCAAACGCCAGGATTCGCAAAACCGGGATGTCGTAAAGTTTCACCAGCCACGCGGGATTTCCACAAAGCAAAATCAAGGACGCGCAAATGGACACCGCGAAGTTGTGGATGATATACAGGCCGTAGCTGATTTTGCCCAAATAATTCATCGGCGGACATTCCAAGAACCATCCGAACGGCCCGCGAAAACCACTGGCTGCGGAATAAACCAGCCAGCCTAAAATGCAATCTTCCGCCAGCCGGCCTATTGGTTTGAAAGTGGTGGAGAAACCCCACAAGGCACAGCCAAAGCTCCCAATGAGCAGAAGAATCAAGGCAAGGCGTTTCATGGGAAATTGGTTTCTGATGCCATAGGCCAGCAACGCGCCCACACCCAGGGCATCCATGCAACTGGGCATCAAGACATGCGCTGAAACCTGCGGCGAATGTCCCGGATAAAAGGAATCCATGGCCCTTTCAAAAATGGGGGCAATCCCGATGCCGGTCAGGATCGCCGGAAGCAACCATCGTCCGGGCAGGAAAATAATCAGGAGCGGCCAGAACAAATAAAATTGTTCCTCCACCGCCAGCGACCAAAAATGGCTCAATTGTCCGTGCCAGCCCCAAATGTAAAAATAGACATTGGACAAGTAGCCGGCGTGCCAATACCACGTTTGAGACACGCTGCTGGCTTGGAAAATGAACGCGATAAGAAGGGTCGCGTAGAATAGTGGAAAAATCCTCAAGAACCGGCGCGCGTAAAATTGTTTCAGAACAAGGGGCTTCGATGTTTCAGAACGGTTGTCCAGGAGGATTCCCGTGACTAAAAATCCGCTGATGACAAAAAAAGTTTCAACGCCAAATTCCGCCCATGGTATCGAAGACGCCGGAGACCAAAAAACGCTCCAATGACTCCATGCGACGGCGGCGACGGACAAGGCGCGCAAACCATCCAACTGCCGCAGATAGTTCATGCTTTTTCGTTCGGCCATCTTTATTCGTAGCGCAGGGATTCAATCGGGTCGAGGTTCGCGGCTTTCCACGCGGGATAGGTTCCAAAGACAATTCCCACGACGGAGCACAGCACCAGCCCCAGCACAATCCAGTCAACCGGGACGGCAGGCGGGACTTTCATGAACCACGCAAGGACGTTGCCGCCCAGTATGCCGAGCACGACGCCGATGACGCCGCCGACTTCGCACAATACGACGGCTTCCATGATGAATTGCGCCATGATGTTCCGCCGCTTGGCTCCGATGGCACGGCGGACGCCAATCTCCCGCGTCCGTTCCGTGACCGAGACGAGCATGATGTTCATGATGCCCACGCCCGCCGCGAGCAGCGCGATGGAACTGACCACCGTGACGCCGATGCGGACGGCACGGGTGAAGGTCTTGAACTGGTCAATCAGCGAATCGTTGGAGAACAATTCAAAATCGTCCGGGTCGCCGGGCCGCACCTTGCGGACGTCGCGCAGGATGCCGCGCACCTGCTCCTCGCAATCGGCATAGTCGGCGGCGCTGCGGGCCTGGACCATGATGCTCAATCCGCGCCAGCGGAGTCCGTAGCGGTGGAGCGCCGTGGTGAGCGGGATGACGGCAAAGTTGTCCTGGTTGCCGCCCACAGAGCCGCCCTTGGGCGCGAGCACGCCGACCACCGCGTAATTGATGCCGTTGATTTTGAGTTCCTGGCCGAGGGCGGAGCCAAAGGGATAAACCGTTTTGGCCAGCGCGCTGCCCAGCACGCAAACGCTGCGTTCGTTCTCCACGTCGCTGTCGTCAAACAGGCGGCCTTCGTCAACGATCCAGTCGTGCGCGGTGAAACTGCCAGGGGTGTCGCCGAGCAACTGGACGTTGGGCGCGGTTTTGGCGTAGCGGGTCGTGATCTGGCCGGAAAAAAAAGTGCCCTCGACGCCTACGGCGGCGGCAAGCGTCGCTTTTTCCGCGACCGTCTGTCCCTGTTCGATGGTGATGTCCTTGCGCCGCCAGTATTTTTCCCAATCGGAATTGTTCCCGAACTGCACTTGCGGAAATTTCTGGATGGCGAACGTCTGGCTGCCCAACTCGCTCAAGTTGTTCTCGATGTTCCGCTCCAGGACGCGCATGGCGGTCATCACGACGATGATGGAAAATACGCCGATGAACACGCCGAGCAGCGTGAGCGCGGAGCGCAGCTGGATGCGCGATGATGGCGTTGAATGCCATCGAAATGCTTTCGCGCATTTCGCCGAGCAGCAATGTTGGCCGGTGAAATTTCATTCGCTCCTCAACGCTTCCACCGGGTCCATCCGCGCCGCGCGCCAGGCCGGCAGAAAACCGGAAATCACCCCGGTCAGCACCGAGACCATCACCGAGATGATGACAATGCCCGCCGAGAGATTGGCCGGGAACATCCATTTGGTCACCACCAGCGTGGCGATCCACGCTATGCCCAGTGCGATGAAGCCGCCAAAGAGGCAGATGGTCGCGGCTTCGATGAGGAATTGCAGCAGGATGGTGCGGCGTTTGGCGCCGATGGCCTTGCGCACGCCGATTTCGCGCGTTCGTTCAACGACCGACACGAACATGATGTTCATTATGCCGATACCGCCCACGAACAGCGCCAGGCTGGTGACGAACAGGCCGATGATGGCAATGGCTGCGGTCTGCGCATGGAACCATGTGACAATCTGGTCCTGCTGGTTGATGGAGAAATTGTCGGGCTGGTCCGGGCTCAAATGGCGGACTTGGCGCATCACTTGGCGCAGTTCCTCCTGTGCCTCGTCGAGTTTTACCAGCGAGCTGGCCTTCACCTGGATTTCAATCTGAGGCCGGCTCCAAATGTCCTTCAAGAATTTCCGGAGCGGGACGATGATGCGGTTGTCGAGGCTGTCGCCAAACCTCATGCCTTGTTTTTGCAGGACGCCGACCACTTGAAACGACTGGTCCTCGATACGGATGCGCTTTCCGAGGGGCGACTCGCCGCGAAACAGGTTTGTGGCTACGTCGTTGCCGATGACGCAAATCGGCTGGGTGCCTCCGGCGTCGGCTGCCGTCAGGAACCGGCCGTCCGCCACGTCCACGCCGCTGGTTTGCAGGTAGGCTTCAGTCGTGCCAATGATTTCCACGCTGTCGGCGCTGCGGGTCTTGTATTTCACCGGGTCCTCATCGTACGCCACCGGCGCGACTGCTTGGGCAAGGGTCAACAGCCGGGCTGCCTTTTCCGAATCGGCAAGCGTGATCTGGGGCCGCCGTCGCATATTCAGCCAGTCGGTGTAGGAATTGTTGAACCATTTGTAGCGCGACACATAAAAAACATTCGCGCCAAGACTGGAGACGTTTCGGATGAACGCCTGGTTCAACCCGTTGATGGCCGCGCCCATGAGCGTGACGGTGAGAATGCCGATGACGATGCCGAGTGTGGCCAGTACCGAGCGCATCTTGTTCGCGCGGAGCGCGGCCCAGGAAATGCCCAAGCCTTCGCGGATTTCGGAAAGGAAATTCATGCGAACTTAACGGACTTTTTCGTCGCTGGCGATCAGGCCGTCGCGGATGCGGATGATGCGGCGTGCCATCCGGGCAATGTCCTCCTCATGCGTGACGACAATGATGGTATTGCCTTTCCGGGACAGTTCATCAATCAACGCCATGATTTCGGTGCCGGTCTTGGAATCGAGATTGCCCGTCGGCTCGTCAGCCAGAAGGATGGAAGGCTTGTTGACGAGCGCACGCGCCACGGCCACGCGCTGGCGCTGGCCGCCGGACAGTTCGTTGGGCTTGTGATGAACGCGATCGGCCAGGCCGACGTTGGCCAGGGCCTCCAATGCCATCCGCCGGCGTTCGTCAGCGGCGACACCCCCGTAAATCAGCGGCAACTCGACGTTGTGCAACGCGTTCGAGCGTGCCAGCAGATTGAACGTCTGGAAAACAAAGCCAATCTCCCGGTTGCGGATTTCCGCAAGCTGATTGTCTCCCATCTGGCTGACGCTGATGCCGTTCAAGACATAGCTCCCGGTTGTGGGTGTGTCGAGGCATCCGATCAGATTCATGAGCGTGGATTTGCCGGAGCCGGACGGTCCCATGATGGCAACGTATTCGCCGCGCTGGATGTCGAGCGATACGTCGCGCAGGGCGTGGACGATTTCCCCGCCCATCTTGTAGCGCCGCGAGATTTGCTGGAGATGAATCAAACTCATCGCAAAGGGATCATTGAATGAATGGATGATTGGATTGGTGCGGGCGCGTTACCAATCATCCGGGCATTCATTTCTTATCGGCACCGGTGTCCGCACCGGCCGGGCCGACATGGATTTTTGAACCATCTTGTAGGTCGCGTCCAATCGCTCGGTAACCGCCGGAGACAATCTCCTCGTCGTTCGTGAGGCCGTCTGTGATTTCCCAGTAATTGTCGTCGCAAATGCCGATCTTCACCGCAGCGGCCTTCACGTGGTCGCCTTCCACCACAAAGACCACGTCGGTTGGTTTGGTGGCTTCGTTCGATAGGGAGGCCGGGGTCGGTTTTCCCGCAGCCATGCCGGAGTTCGTGCCCATGACAGTGTTTGAGTTGCTGGCCGTATTGGTGATTGTTGCGACTGATGGGGTGGCGTTGGTTCCGCTTGTGTTCGGTGGGTCAGGTATTGGCGCGGACTTCATCGGGCGGGTGGTGACGCTGGCCAGCGGAACCGTCAGGACGTTGGTGCGATACTGCGGTTTCGATTTCCGCCGTCACCGACATGCCTGGTCGGAAGGCCGGTTCCTTGTCGTTGACGCGGATGCGCACTTCGAATTGTGTGGCCTGCTGCGACTGGCTGCTGCTGCTGCTACCGCTGCTCGTGCTGTTCCGGCTGCCGGAACCGACGGCGGAATTGGCGACATTCGTCACCACGCCGGTGAATTTGCGGTCCTTGAAGGCGTCCACTTCCAGCCGCACTTGCTGGCCGGCCGCGATGCCGACCACATCCATTTCGCCGACGTTCACCCGCGCCTCAATCTGGCTCAAATCCGAGATGATCATGATTTCGGTGCCGGCGTTCTGCACCGTGCCGAGGACACGTTCGCCGAGTTGCGAATTCAAGCATGGTGATGGTGCCTTCCAGCGGCGAGACGATGGTGGTTTTGTTCGAGCAAATCCTGCGCGTTGTCCACGGCGGCCTTGGCGACGTTCACCTGGTCGTCGGCGCTTTCGAGCTGCGCCTGGGCCACGTCGCGGGCGACCTTGAACCCGATGAAGTCCGAGTCCGAAAGCAGTTTGCGATCGGACAATTCCTTGTTGCGTTTGAAATCCGCCTCGGCCTTTTCGAGATTCGCGGTGGCGGTCGCCTTCGAGGCCAGCGACGATTCATACCCCGCCTTGGCTTGGTTCAATCCGGCGAGGTAAACGTCGGGATTGATCTTCAACAGCAAATCGCCCTTGTGGACGAACTGGCCTTCCTTGACCGGCAATTCGGTGATTTCGCCGCTCACTTCCGGGCTGATGGTGACTTGCACGACGGGCTGAATCTGGCCGTTGGCCACGACAAGATTGGTGATGCTGTGGCGCGAAACCTTGGTGGTCTGCACCATGATTGGCGGCGTGGCGCGTTTCACAACCACAACGATAGAGAAGGCGGCAACAACCAGGACGACGGCCAGAATGGCAATCCACAGCCCACGTTTCTTTTTCCTGGGAGCGGCAGGAGGCGTTTGGAGTATCGGCGGCTTTTCCACCCCGCCAGAATGTCGCAACAGGCGGAAGTTGTCCAGTTCCAACCTGCTTTTCAACACGCACACTTTCCATTTACGATTCGGGATTTACGATTTACGATTCAGCCCGTGCTTTACCTCGAGCAACTCGCGGAACTGCTGGAGAAAAACCGCGCTGCCGCTGCCGCGCGTGTAAAGGTGCTTTCCATCGGCGGCAAACAATTTGACTTTAACTCGCAACCCGCTGTCATGGGCGTCGTCAACCTTTCGCCGGATTCGTGGTATCGTGAAAGCGTCTGCCTGACGGCGGAAGCGGCGGTGCAGCGCGGAAAAGTTTTGGCCACCCAGGGCGCGGATATCGTGGACGTTGGCGCGGAGTCCACGCTTGCCCATGCCGTGCGGGCGGATGACAGGACGCAAAACAGCAAAATGATTCCCGTAATCAAAAAATTGCGCGCGGCGAAAATTCTCATTTCTGCTGAAACCTATTCGCCCGCCGTCGCGCGTGCGGTACTTGAAGCCGGCGCGAACCTTTTGAATTTAACAGGAACCGCTGGTTCTAAGGAAATGTTCAAAATGGTCGCCGCGCACGATGCCGCCGTGATTATTTGTTTTGTGCAGGGTAAAAACGTCCGAGAGGTCGGCGACTTCAATTTACGCGCCGATCCCATACCGATGTTGCGTGAATTCTTTGCGCGGCAGATTGAAATCGCCCGGCATAATGGCGTGGAGAAGATCTTTTTGGATCCCGGCCTCGGTTTCTATTACCGCAATTTGCAGGACAGCGCCGTGCGCGTAAGGCATCAGATGAACATTTTCCTGAACACGTTCCGGTTGCGCGAACTCGGCTTCCCCATCTGCCACGCCCTGCCCCACGCCTTTGAATTTGTTCCGCGAAGAAGTCCGCTGCGCCGAACCGTTCTTTGCCGTGCTCGCCGCGCTCGGCAAGACCGATTTGTTCCGTACGCATGAGGTCCCGCGCATCAAGGCCGTACTGGAAACAATGAAAGTCTTTTGAACCGGTGCGGCGACGCCACCGACGAGCCATTGTTCCGTAGAGGTTTTAGGCTGGCTCGCAAGGGACTGCGAGCCTTACCGTTTACGGCAAAGAAAAACACCTTCTTCTTTGGACTTCGTAATCCATTGGTTGCAAACCTCCAGACCGTAACCAGCCAGAATTTCGCAGACACGTTCCGGCGTGTAGCGATACGAAAAGAAAAGCCGGATGGATTCGCCGCGACGGAACTTGAAATTTTCACCTGCCACTTTGATTTGCCGCGCCCGTGAGAAATGAAACCGCACTACGATGCGCTTCAAACCGAATCCGCCGGCTTCAATCACAAAACGCAGTTCACCGTCCTTTTTTTCAACTCCCAGGTCGGACAGAAACATCATCAGCCAGTCGCGAGTCTGCGTATTATCGTATTGTGGCAAAATCTTTTTTACTCCGGCCGGGTAATTGGTGCCGGGCGCGAGATTGGCGCTGAAAAGCAAAAAATCCCTTGGCCGAACTAGCGACGCCAGCTTAGGCAAAATTTCGTGCGGTTCGAAATTTGGGATCATGCCGAAAAACGTGACAAGTGACGGGTGGCGGGTGGCGAGAAATGATTGCAATCCGTCCGCTGTGGCCAAATCGCAGACGAACGGAAAGCAATTTTTCTCCGACACGATGCCCCGCGCGGTCTTGCGTGCGACCAGAACCATCGCGATGCTGACATCGCATGGTGTGTAGAAACACTCCCTGCCACGCGCTTTCAACAATTTCAGCAGTCGCGTATCCTTTTGTCCGCCCCCACAGCCGAGGCCAATGACGTGCACTTGCCTCGACCTGATCTTCGTCGCCGCCGCTGCAAAACCTTTTTCATAGATCGCCACACAGTCCGCGTCATTCCGCGTTGGCGAATAGATTTGATGCAGCGCGAGCCATTTCTGCGCCTGCTTGACGCTGTCGTAATGAAACTTGTGGTTCACACGCCGCGAGCGGAGCGATTCAAGCAAATCGAGGCGGATAGCATCGGGAAATTGGCTGCGGTGTATTGTAACGTTGGCAACGGCGCTCATGCGTCACTACTTTTGCGGAAAAATCTGGTAGAGCAAGAGATAAACAACCACACCGGTCACGGAAACATACATCCACAACGGCCACGTCCAGCGGGCTATTTTCTTGTGAAGCTCGAAGCGCTCCTTCTTCGCGCGATACAGTGTCACCAGGATCATCGGCACAATGACTACGGCCAGAATGGTGTGCGTCAAAAGAATCGTCAGGTAAATCGGGCGGAACCACGGAGGATTTTCAAATCGCGTCGGGCCTTGATGCAGCACCACCGCGAGGTAGCCGTGATAAGTGAGGTAACACGCCAGAAAAACGACCGATGTGACAAAATGCCGCAATCATGCAGTTGCGGTGCGCGATTTTGTTCTTCTGGTGGATGAAAACATAACCGGCGGTCAGGAAAACCGCGCTCAAGCCGTTGAGCGAGGCGTTGAAGGCGGGTAAATCGTGGATGTTCACGGCTCGCGCTCCAGTTGGCGGACGGCGGCGACAATGCGCGGCTGGACGTTCGTCCAATCTATGCCGTCGCCCATGGTTTCAAAGATGCCGCGCAATTGCGCGTGTTTGTCCACGATGACGAAAATCGTGGTGTGAATGAACAAATCTGCTGCGTTGGTCTGGTCCGCGGTCGGCACGGGCACGGCGCTCAATTTCAAGCTGCCACTGCCCAGCGCGCCGATTTCCGCCTTGCGTTCCCGTCAAAAATATCCAGCGGCTGAAATCAGCGCCAACCCGTTCGCCGTATCTTTTCATAATGGCAGGCGTGTCGAAATCGGGATCGGTCGTGAGTGTGACGAGTTTTGCGTCGCTGGCTTTGGGCAGCGCGTCTTCCAGCGATTTCATGTAGCCAGTGATGATGGGGCACGGCCCGGCGCAACGGGTGAAGATGATGTCAGCGACCCAGACGCGGTTGGTCAAATCGGCAAGCGTGGTGACCTTGCCGTCCTGATTGGTGAGCGTGAAATCAGCGACCGCGCCGATGACCGGCAACGTGCGTTGCTGCGTTTGAATTCCGCCAGCGAGAGCAGATACGCCAGGCCGAGAAAGCCGAAGAGCATGATGACACCAACCCAGAGCGTTCGCGGCAATTGTTGGAAAGATTCAGCCATATCCGCGGACATTATGCCTTCAAAAAAAGTCCGCCGCAAGAATGAGCGGAGGGAACGACAAGTGCCGCAAAGATTTTATTCGAAGCTGGCGGCGGCGGGCGCGGCAGCTTTTGGACTTCAGCCATTTGTCGTAGTCGGCCTGGCTTTCAACAGTGAGAAATCCGCCAGTCATGGCCGAATGGCCGCCGCCGCAGAGCTGCGCGCAATTGACCTGATAGCGTCCGATTTTCGTGGGCGTGAACCAGCACGGTATCCGCAGGCCGGGAATTGCGTCCTGACAGACGCGCATCGCCACAACCTTGAAGGAATGGATCACATCCTTGGAACTCACATAGACGATGACCGGCTTGCCGACGGGGACGTGGATTTCGTTGAGCGTCTGGATGTCGTCCTTGCCGTTCGGGTCGGTCGGGTCAACGCCGAAGACGTTGCTGATCCGAAAGAATTTCATGTCCTGCCTGCCGAACACGCCGTCGGGGCCGGCGTAGCGGACGTTCCAGGCGAATTGCTGGCCCATCACGTAGATGACGGTGGAATCCTTCACGTCCGGGAAATGGTCCACGGCCTTCGCCCAGATCGGAATGGCCACGCCAATCAGGAGAACGGCCTCGGCAATGACGACGCCAATTTCAATGTAGCTGGACGAATGATTTGTGACGCCGTGGTAATTGGCCTTGGGATTGCGCGCGGCGCTGAAGCGCCAGACCGCGTAGCAGAAATAAGCCACCCAGCCGATGAGCAGCGCCAGCATGAGCCAGTGGACATAAACGATCAGGGCATCCACCGACTCGCCGTTTTTCGAGGCCAGCTCGGGCATGCCGAGGATATGTTGGGCGAACCACTCGGTCATACTTTGGGCGGGTTTTGCGGCGGAAGATTGTTGTCGGTCTCGATTTGCGCCTGCTCGCCGCGGATGACGTGGACGAAGAACAGCGCGATGCACGTCAGCACGGTCAGGATGACGCCCATCAGGGTGAAGATGCCCCAGTTCATGCCGCTGGCCAGCGGCGAATCGGATTTGCCATAGCACGCGGCGCATGCAAACAGCGGCGACGGCGCTAGCGTGGCGGTGGCAAGCAGGATTTTGTGGAGTGATTTCATAGGTAGCTCACGTTTTTCAGTTTCTTCAGAAAATAAATTCCATAGACGATGACCAGAATGCCGGTGGCGATGGCGAGCGTGCCAAAAATCGGTTTGTCCGCGGCAAAGGCCCATGCCGCGCAACCGAACGACAGCGTCGTCAGCAGCGTCACAAAAATGAGATGGAAGGCTTTCAGCGACATATCAATGGGTCGTGCCCGCCGGGAAATCCTGCATGGCCTAAACCGTCAGCCCCAGCAGGCCGGCGAAAAAGAACACGGTGAAGCTCAACACGGTGTAAATCATTTTCTTCTCCGAAATCAGGTGCATGAGAAAACCGGCAACGACAAAGGCGTTCGCAGCAGGCGACGGCCAGGATCATCGCCACCTTCACCGGCCCAGCTGTAAGTGTTCAGTGGCAGAATAAGACACCCAAATCATCAGCGACACGGCGAAGAGGATGGCGATGAAAATGTAGATGCAGCGCCGGAGATAATTCTGGAAATCCACTGGATGCTCGTGCGATTGCGATTCACCCGCGAGCGGCGCGTTATGCGGTTCGGCTGTTTTCAATTCGCTCATATATTCATCAGGTCAAATATAGGACTGGGAACAGAAATATCCAAACGAGGTCCACGAAATGCCAGAACAGGCCGGACACCTCGATGCGGTTGGTGAAACGTTGGTGATCGGTCTTCCACATCCGCCGGCCCGGCCCCCACAAATAGCCGATGACAATGCTGCCGCCGAGGATGTGCAGCGCGTGCAGGCCGGTGAGCGTGAAGTAAAGCGCCAGATACGTGTTGTGCCACGGGCCGTAATTTTCCATGGACTTGATGTCGGCTGGCGGCGACGGTGATTTCCTTCAACTGGATGTTTTTCTGTGAGCGCAAATCGTAAAGATCGTTCTCATCGGTCACGATGCGGCCGTGCATCGTGAAGGTGCCGGTTTTTTTGGCGAGGTCGAAGTCGGCGGATTTTTCAACAAGGTGGCCGTCGGCAAAGGTGCCGTCGTTCAGCTTGATTTCGTAGTGAATCCATTTGTCGTGGTATTCGTAGCCCTTGATGCACAAAAAGGACAGCGCCAGCAGCAGCGTGCAGGCGTGGAAAAACTTGAACTTGCCGAAATGCCCGACCTTGCACGCGACCCATGCAAGCAGCGTCGTGATGGCCGAGAGCGCGAGGATGATGGTGTTGGCGGTGCCGAGCGTGACGTTCAGCCAGCCATGCGGCCATTGGTCGGCGCCGACGCGCAGCAGCACGTAGCCGGAAAAAAGCCCGCCGAAGAGCATGACCTCGGACGCGAGAAACAGCCAGATGCCAACTTTGGCATTGTAAAGGCCGGTTTCCGGTCGCGGTTGAACTGTATAAGGAATATCCATGTAAAAATTTAGTGTGCGACCGGCACGGGCGAAATTTTCGGAACGACCGCTGGCGTCGGGGCGTCCGGTTCATTTTGCGGCGTGAAATCCGTGTCGTGGCCGGGCACACTGTATTCGTAGGGACCGCGATAAATGCGCGGCGGCGTGGCGAAATTCCCATGCGGCGGCGGCGTGGGCGTCTGCCATTCGAGCGTGGTGGATTGCCACGGATTGTCGCCGACCTTTTCGCCGTGCTTGATACTCCAGAACAGATTGATGATGAATGGAATCTGCGCGATGCCCAGCGCCACCGCCGCCCAGAGAATCCATACGTGCAGTTCCATGATGGAAGCGGGCAGCGTATCAATTGCACCCGGCACGCGCGCGGCCGAGTAGTTCGCGCCACCGTCGGCCATGCGCCGGAGCATTCCCTTCATACCCTGCGCGAACATCGGCATGAAGACGAGGTTCATGAAAACAAACGAGCCCCAGAAATGTACGCGGCCCCAAAACTCGTTCATCTTTCGCCCCGTCATTTTCGGGAACCAATAATAAATCCCGGCGAACAGCCCGAAGATGGTTCCCGGCGCGACGACGTAATGGAAATGCGCGATGACATAATAGGTGTCATGCAGATAAACGTCGCTCGCGTTGAAGCCCAGCGGCAGGCCGGTCAATCCGCCGATGCCGAACATCGGCAGGAACGCCAGCGCAAACAACATCGGCGTGTTGAACCGGATTGAGCCGCCCCACAGCGAAATGAACAGGCACGTCAGAATGATGACCGACGGGATCGAAATGATCATCGTCGTTGTCTGGAAGAATGCGGAAATTTTTGTGCCCATGCCGGTCAAATACATGTGGTGCGCCCAGACGATGAACGACAGGAAGCCGATGGTGAGCACCGAATACACAAGCGATTTGTAGCCCCAAATCGGCTTGCGCGTGTTGTTGGCGATGATTTCGCATACCACGCCCATCGCCGGTAAAATCAATACGTAAACTTCCGGGTGGCCGAGGAACCAGAACAAATGCTGCCACAACAGCGGGCTGCCGCCGCCGCTGACGCTTGCCAGTTTGCCGCCGATCGCCAGTCCTGTCGGCAGAAAGAAGCTGGTGTGCGCGAGGTTGTCCATCAATTGCATGACGCCCGCGGCTTCGAGCGGCGGGAAAGCCAGCAGCAACAGGAAAGCCGTCACGAATTGCGCCCAGACGAACCACGGCAGCCGCATCCACGTCATGCCCGGTGCGCGCAACTGGATGATGGTGCCGATGAAATTTACCGCGCCGAGCAGTGACGAAGTGATGAGCAGCACCATGCCGATGAGCCAGAACGCCTGGCCGTGCGTCGGGATCGTCGTGGCCAGAGGCGAATACGAGGTCCAACCCGCTTGCGCCGCCCCGCCCGGAATGAAGAAGCTCACAAACATGACGAGTCCGCCGAGAAAATACGCCAGATAGCTCGCCATGTTGACGCGCGGAAACACCATGTCCGGCGCGCCAATCATCAGCGGTACGACGTAATTACCGAACGCGGCAAACGCCAGCGGCACAACGCCGAGAAATACCATGATCGTCCCGTGCATTGCGCCGAAGGAATTATAAAGTTCCGGTGAAATCGCACCATTGCCCGCCATCGTCGGCCCAAGCATTTTTTCGAGCAACGGACCTATGAATGGCACCGGTTGGCCCGGATGCGCAATCTGCCAGCGCATCAGCAGCATCAGGAAAAATCCGAACAGCAAAAAGAACAGCGCCGTGAGGCCGTATTGGATGCCGATGATTTTGTGGTCAGTCGAAAAAACGTAGCTGCTCAGGAAACCCGGATTGTGGGGCTCGTGTTCGTGCTCGTGCTCCTCATGCGCGTGGTGCGCTTCAGGTTCGCGATACGGCGGAAATTGGCCAACGGTTGATTCCATGTTACTTTACTTTGTCCCAAACCATCGCCGCCAGCAGCAGCGGCAGATAAATGATTGAAGCCAGAAACAATTGCCTCGCGCGCCCCAGCGTGAGCTGCCTCGAAAATTGAACCGCGCAACCTAAAAATCCCGCTCCCAAAACAAGCGCGGTGGCCAGATAAACCGGCCCGGCCATTTTCAGGGCGAACGGCGCCAGGCTCGCAATCATAAGCGCGAGTGCGTGGCTCACGGTTTGTTGCGCCGTGCGGCGACCGCTGGCGTCCACATTCGGTAGCATCACGAATCCAGCCTTCGCATATTCGTCGCGATACATCCAGGCGATGGCAAAAAAATGCGGGATTTGCCAGAACGCCAGGATGGCGAACAAGGCCCAGCCCTCGCCGCTCAATTCGCCGCGTGCCGCCGTCCAGCCCATGAGGGGCGGCATTGCGCCGGGTATCGCACCGATGGCCGTGTTCAGCCATGTTACGCGCTTCAAAGGCGTGTAGATGAAAAGATAACTGACAAGCGTCACCGCCCCGAGCACGCTCGTGAGCAGATTCACCGCGAGCGCGAGATAGACCAGACCGGCGACGGAACTGATGCCGCCAAAAATAGCAACGGTGGTAGGCTGCAACCGGCCGGATGGCAGCGGGCGGTTTTGTGTTCGGCGCATCTTCGCGTCGTATTCCCTTTCGAGCAACTGGTTCAACGCCGCCGCGCCGGCCGCGACCAGCGCCGTGGCTGCCAGTGTGTTGAACATCAACACAAAATTCATCGGGCCGCTCCAGCCGGCGTAAAAGCCGACAAGTGTCGTCAGCAGCACGAGCGTCGTCAACCGCGCCTTGACCAGATCGGCGAAAACCGACGACCAGCTTTTTTCAGCCCCGGCAACTTGTGCCGGTGTTAAAATTTCCGCAGAGATTTCTTTCATTTCACTTGTTTGCGGCCATCGCCGGGGTTGCCGCGAATGTGCCGGATATTGTCGCGACAGGGGCAATTTTTGTTATCCCCTCCCGTCGGCCAAAAGCAATAATGCACCAGAGCGTGCCTGTCACGAGCGAAAGTGCGCCTACGAGCACGTGCAACGTCGCCACATCGGCGGCCTTGTTCGACCAGATTGTCCACGCGCCAAGCGCGATTTGTGAAACAATCAGCGCAAGCCAGAAAGCCGCGAGCTTGGCCAGTGGATTTTTTCCGCCAAGCCGTTTCCACGACAGCCATGCCGACGCCGAGACCAGGAAGAAAATCCCAATCGCGACAACGCGATGAACCATTTGCAATCCGACTTGGAACGCGGTGATCGGATTCACCGCAATGACCTCCACCCGGTCGGCGTTGTAGCGCGCCACGGCATCAGCGCTCGTGTCCGGCCAGATTTTTCCGTAGGCCAGCGGGAAATCGTGGATCGCCAGTCCGGCGTGCTGATGCCGCATCGTTGCGCCGAGGATCAATTGAGTAAAAATCAGGATTGTCGTGGCCAGCGCCAGTGTCCACAGGCCATGTGTCACGAAGGACGTTCTCTCACCGCTGGACCATTCAATCCAGAAGCGGCTGGTGAACAGCGCGATGGCGCACGTCAGAACGAAGAAGAATTGAGCCAAAACGCCGTGAAAGATGCCGAGCGAATCCATGTGCATCGTCACCCGCAATCCGCCGAGCACGCCTTGCGCGACGACGAGCAAAACGCGAGGACGCCGAGCCATTTCATCCATTTTCGGGAATCCTTGAGCCAGAGCCATACGGCGAGAATGGTCGTCAAAAAGCCAGCGCCGGAGGCCAGCAGCCGATGAGTGTGCTCAAAGAACGCTCCGCCGTGCCAGAATTTGATCGGCAGCGCGAACATATTGTAACCGTAACTCGTTGGCCAGTCGGGCACGGACATGCCGGCTTCGTTGCTGGTGACCAACCCGCCCACACCGAGCAAAAAGAAAGTGACGACTGGCTGTCAGCACCGCGAACCGGTGTAGCCACAGATCGTTCTTGATTTGCGCCTTGGCGATCATTATCAGAAACACAAAGCCCCGCCACGCATGACCGGGGCGCCCCACCTCGAAATCTTACTTCACGGCAAAGGTGAAATTCACGGTCACATCCTTGTCGGCGACTTCCACGTCCTGCGTCTGTGCGCCGAGTTTGCGGTGGTTGGCCTCGACGGTGTATTTGCCGGGTGGCACGTCTTTGATGACGAATTTGCCGTCCTTGTCGCTGACGGAAAAATACGGCGAGTCAAACACGCTCACCCACGCGAACATCCATGGATGGATATCGCATTTGAACCGCAGGAACATCTCCGGCTGGGGGAATGAGTAGGTCAAGTCCGGGCCGCCGGCCATTTGCACGTCGTTGTGCTCCGCATTGCCGGCCACCACCGGCGTGCAATGTACGTTGTGGACGCATGTATCGGAATTTTTGACGATGATCTTCTGTCCGGTCTGAACCGCCAGGATTTGCGGCGAATAAAGGCAGCCTTTCTGGTTAAGCATGGCGGGCGGAGCGCTCGCGCCGGTGGATTTGCCGGTGACACCCTTCAGCGAAACCACCACGTCGGCGAACTCGCCGTTCGGCCCGACGACATAGAAATGCGTGGTCGGCACTTTGCCATTGTACATCGCCGCGCAATCGGGGTTGTCCATGATGGGCGTGATTTCCTTTTCTGCCGGTGGCGTGCCTTGGAGCGTGATGGTGCCAATGATGTCCGCCGCGGAAGCGGCCTGCCAGGCGGTGAAAATTCCGATTGCTAGAATCGAAAGAGCGCCCTTTTTTACTACCCAGTCTGTTGTCGAATAAATCATAGAAGCAAATCTAACACCCTGTCAAAGTGGCGGCAAGTGCTTTGTGAAACTTTTCACAAAGCCATCTCGCTTAACGGGTCGCGCCCAGTTGTTTCATCACCCGCGCCATTTCCAGAGCCGTCTGCGCCGCCTCCGTGCCGCGGTTATGCTTCTTGCCGAGGCAGCGGACACGTGCGTGCTTCACCTTTTCAAAGACGAAAACGCCGTGGATGACGGGGAGTTTGTGGAGAACCTGGATTTGCGCCAGCGCATGCGTCACACCCCAGCCAATGTGTTTCGCGTGGCTCGTCTCACCCTGAAAAATCACGCCGAGGCAGATGATGGCGGCGTAACGCCTTGGTTGCGCCAGCCTCGCCGCGGCCGCCGGAATTTCAAACGCGCCCGGCACGCGAACGATGCGGATATGCGCCCCGGCGCGCAGCAATTCCTCCCGTGCCGCGTGCAGCATGGCGTCCACATATTCCGAATTGTAACGCGACGCGACGATGGCGAAGGAGCCGCCGCCGTGCTGTATCTTCTTTTGCTGGATTTTGCGAAGCATCACGGGGATTTAACCACGGAACGCGCGGATGAACACGAAGATTTTTTGATCCTCGGAATCCGCCCGGCGTATCATGCCTACTCGAAGTCGCTTTTTGGCGCGGGCTTGCCGGATGGCTGCGGCGGTTGGGTGCGGAGAGCTTTTACCTCTTCGGGTGCCACCTCAAGTCCGGAGTTCCCGAATGAATTGTAAACGAAGGTCAGAACGTTCGCGATATCCTGGTCGGAGAGCGGGAACGAAGGCATGTTGTTGTTAAATTTCTGCCCGTTCACCACCACTTCACCCTGCCGGCCGAAGATCACGGTTTGTATGGCCCGGTTCTTGTCGGAGTTCAGAAAATCGGATCCAGCCAGGGGCGGAAACATTTTCGGCAGTCCCATACCCGTGGGCTGATGGCAAGCCGCGCATATAGAGGTGAACAGCCTCCGGCCAAGTTCAATCTTCTCGGGTTTTGATTTTGCGGCACCGGGAGGTGGTGGCACGCCACGAAGGCCGCCGCTGTCCACCCACTTCAGGATTGTCAACCGTTCCTCGTCGGTAAGCGCGAGTGACTCGGGGCTGTTGGCAACCGGCATCGCCTCCTTGTAATAAGATCCCTTCCAACTGTCCCATATCCGCCTTCTGATCTCCCAGCGATCGGCAAAGGCTGTTTTATAGTCCAGCCAGTCGTAGACAAACCGGGACTGCTGGTTGTGGCAGCGGGAACAATTCCCCATGAAAATCGGCTGGATATCGCGAAGGTAAGTCGGCGCTTGATTCGTCGCTTCCGCAGTCGCAGCTCCGTTGTCTTGCGCCATAGCAGGGGTGCCCTGCGCGGAAGCATTGGCGAGCACGACGCACCCGACCACCGCCGTTATACACGGCCAGATAAATCGAACTCCCCGCCGCATGTTTAAGATTTGAAATGTATGCATACCTGCTGCTGGTTTTTATTATGAATCAAAACTTTCATCGCCGGTTCTAAAATCCATACGAAAGCTGCAAAATGAGCTGGCCGACTTGGGACGGATCGGTGCTGTGAAGAAACTCATAGTCGCCTTCCAAGAGGAGCGTGTTCGTGAAATAATAGATGAACCCCGCGGTGTATCGCTGGGTGTTGAAATCAAATGCATTGTCTGTCTGGTCGTAGGCGTTATGCAGCGAATCGTAGCGGCCTATAAGTTCCAGATTGTTGATTACTGGAAGCTCCAGATTCAATCCCGCCAGTTTGTAGCTAACCTGCGTAAACCACCCTTGTTGATGGATATTCCCAAGGTCGTCGCTTCCGAATCGAGACAAGATATACTCGCCTCTTGCCTCAAAGGAAGGACCCAGATGCAGGGCTGCATCGAATACGCCCGCCGTCCACAGGTGATTCCCCGAGTTGTCCCATTCACCTGTCTGGCCGGAGATTCCGAATTCCAGATCATAATGGGGTTTGAATGGCATGAATACACCCAGGCGCCCGCCCCCGGACGGATTGCCATGCAGATTCGCCACCACGCCGTCGGACCTGACGCCGACGTTCCCGCCCAAATCAAGCATTCCGGCATTTCCGCTTCCGTCCGCCGAGCTTGGCCCGTTCGCCAGATACACGGAGTAGTTGAGGAACTTGCCGACATTCCCCACCGGAATACCGCCGCGTAACTCCGCTCCCACTCCACTGCTAGGAAGAAGGGCATCCACCGCCAGCGGGTCATCGGGAATTTTGTTCAACCAACCGGCACCCCGCTCGGTATAGGTGCCGAGCGGAATCAACAGTTCGCCCGCGCACAAGGTCATGTAATCATTCATCACATAATCCAACTGCGCGAAACTCAAATTGAAGGTGGTCGTGTAACCACCACTGGCAGGCGCGTTGTTCGCGATGGTGGTGTCAAAACCTGCCTCAAACAGAATATTGTCCCCGCCGCGATACAGGAAAATGGGCGCAAAGTCGGCCAGCGTAAATGCCCCGTGCTGCCCGGCCGCCTTGACATACTGAAATTCCGCGTCACCTAAGATCTGGAAGTTGTGGTTAACGGTGGCCTCGTCAATGGGCTGCCGTGGGAGCGTTTGCGCCTGTGCCGCCTCGATGCTTTTTTGTTCCGCGTTTGTGGCGATTTGTTGAGTTTCGGACAACTGTTGCTGTAGTAGCTGGATGGTCTGCTGATAAACTTGGTTCGTCTGCTCTAGCGACTGGAGTTTCCCGTCCATTTGCTGAACCATTTCTTTCAGCGCGTTGAAATCTGCGTCACTGACCGTCGCTGCTACGTGTGTGGGAAAGGCCAAGCTCATCACGCAACCTGCAATCACGAGCCCAAACAACCTGCGGTTTGTTTTCATTGTCTTTTTCATTCGTGGTTCAAGTGATTGGCGGGCGCTCAACGACCGCTGTTATCCTGGAGATATTTCAGGATCAACTTTGCCTGCTCTCCGGGAATGTTCGCGCGTATCTGCATGTGGAGCATGATGGTTTTCCATTGCGCCGCCGTCCGCTCGGTGGGGTAACGCTCGGGATGGCACCGGTTGCAATGCATCGAGTATAGTTCGGCCCCGGTGAGCTGAATCTTGACCGCCGCCGGCTTTGCATCCGGCGCCTGGGCGTTCAATGGCACGGAATTGGTTGGCGACGACGCGGAATCCGCGCCCGACACGGGTTGGGCCGAAACCGGCGTCAAGCCGGGGCCGGACAGGCATGCGGCGACCAGCGCCGCTGCGCTCCACAAAATCAGTTTCTGCCTTTTCATAATATTTGAATGCATTGCTGTTCCGTTTGCGCGGTCATAGTCCTCCTCTTTTCAAGGGAACACCACACATATATTGGCATTCCAATGACATTTATTGTCCTATCAAATATTATGCTTATGGTGTGTAATAGAAGATTGATTCGTGCCACCCGACGAGAAAACATTCGTAGCGAACATGGATGAAATATGCGGAAGCGCTGTCACGACCAGACAGTGGACGGGAGACGTTTTATTGCGATGCGACCATGGCGAATGTGCCACCGCCGGGCGAGTCGTTTTGGTTCTGATGTATTTTAACGCAACTTAAATAGTTCGATAAGGTTTCAATCGCTGGTTCAATCGTAAATCAGCAATCACAAATCGTAAATTATTACAATAGATGCCCCATTTTCTCGCGTTTCACCTTCAGATACCGTTCGTTGTGCGGATTGGGTTTCACGCGAATTGGCACTTGCTCAACGATTTTCAGTCCGTAGCCCTCCAGCCCGACAATCTTTTTCGGATTGTTCGTCAGCAGCCGGATGGTTTTCAGGCCGAGATCCACGAGGATTTGCGCGCCGAGGCCGTATTCGCGCAAATCCATGTCGAAGCCGAGCTTTTGATTTGCCTCGACGGTGTCGTAGCCCTGTTCCTGCAACTTGTAGGCCTTGATTTTCGGGGCGAAGCCAATGCCGCGCCCCTCCTGCCGCATATAAACAATCACGCCGTGGCCGGCCCCGGCAATCTGCCGCATGGCCTGATGCAGTTGCGAGCCGCAATCGCAGCGGCGCGAGCCGAACACGTCGCCGGTCAGGCATTCGCTGTGGACACGCACTAGGACTTTTTGCCGCCCGGCCACGTCACCGCGAACCAAAGCGACGTGATGTTGGCCGTCAACCTTGGAACGGTAGAGATGCAAATCGAAATCGCCGTAGTCCGTTGGCATTTTGACAACCTCGACCCGTTCAACCAGTTTTTCGCTCGTCCGGCGGAATTGAATCAGGTCGGCGATGGAACAGATTTTCAGGCGATGTTTTTTTGCGAATTTTTTCAGTTCCGGCAGCCGCGCCATGGTGCCGTCGTCATTCAAAATTTCGCAGAGCACGCCGATGGGGCGGCATTGGGCCAGCGTCGCCAAATCCACTGCGGCCTCGGTGTGACCGGCGCGCTGAAGCACGCCACCGGGACGCGCGCGGAGCGGAAAAACGTGGCCGGGCTGGACGAGATCCTCCGGCAGGGCGGTCGGCGACGCCATGATCTGGATGGTTTTGGCGCGGTCAGCGGCGCTGATGCCGGTGGAGACGCCGCGCGCGGCGTCCACGCTTACCTGAAAATCGGTGCGGAAGCTCTCGCGGTTTTCACGGACCATGCGCCCAATGCCGAGCTGTTCCAGGCGTTCGTTCGTCGTCGGCGCGCAGATTAGCCCGCGCCCGAACCGCGCCATGAAATTGATCGCCGCTGGCGTCGCGTGCTGGCCGGCCATGATGATGTCGCCCTCGTTTTCACGGTCCTCATCGTCCACCACGATGACCATTTTCCCATGGCGGATATCGGCGATGATGGATTCGGTGCTGTCGAAAATATTTTTCATTCGGCAGGAATAGCGTAACCGCTGGGGGTGCAAATGCCAGCCGCAAAAAATAGCGAAGCCCGTCTTTTTTGTTTGTTGCAGCGCAGAAAATGTCTAATCTCGCCGCATCCTTTAGTCCAGACGATTGAGATTTAAGGCGAGCGGGCATCAGTCAGTTTGTAATTTTGATTATGTTACCCGGTGGCTCCAGCAAAACCCCCGGCGGGCTTCCGACTAAAAGTTCGGCAAGTTTGCTGCAGGAATGTCTCGCCTGCGGCGTGCTTCGTCGTTGGCGCGCGCGAACGCATCGTCGCCTGCACAACCGGGGCCGCCGCGCATTTGGGCGCCAAGGCGGCGGGGTTGAAAAACGCCTCCATCAATTCATTGCCCGCGCCGCTGCCGGAACTGATCCGCGCCGCCGCCAAAAGCGGCAAGGCCGTTACGAACCGGGAAATTGAAATCAAGACTTCGCGCGGCGGCGTAACTACGCTGCGCGCAAACATCCTGCCGGTGAAATCCCGCGCGCCATCACAGGTGGTCGTGGTGTTGAACAATCTGACCTCAGCGCCGATGTTCGAGCAGAACCTGCAGCGGCTGGATCGGCTGGCCAGCCTGGGCGCGCTTTCGGCCAGCATGGCGCACGAAATCAAAAACGGCATGGTGGCCGTCAAGACGTTCGTGGATTTGCTGGCGCAAAAAAACCAGGATGCCGAACTTACCGGGGTGGTCGGGCGCGAGTTGCAGCGCATCAATGCCATCGTGACGCAGATGCTGCGGTTCGCCGCGCCGAAGGCCGAGACGTTCGCCACCGTGCATGTGCATGATTTGCTGGACCGCTCGTTGCGGCTGTTGCAGCACCAGACCGGCGCGAAGATGATTTCGCTTCAACGCAACCTACCAGGCCGCGCCGGACACGGTGCGCGGCGATGACGCGCAATTGCAGCAGGTATTCATGAACCTGCTGCTCAACGCGATTGAGGCGATGGGTGCGAACGGCGTGTTGACGGTCAGCACGGAAATCACGGGTGACAAACAATTGCAAATCCAGATCCAGGACACCGGCGTGGGCATCGCGCCGGAAAATCTGGCGCGGCTGTTCAAGCCGTTTTTCACGACCAAGACAAATGGCACGGGTTTGGGGCTGGCAATTTCCAGGCGCATTGTGCTGGAACATCACGGGGCGATTGAGGTGCAGGAGCGAAATCGGCAAAGGCTCGACGTTCACGCTGTCGCTGCCGGTTTCGGGCGCGGCCTGAAAATCATTCCCCGACGAGGTGATACGGCTCGACGGTGTCGCTCCCCAGCCTGTGGCGCGGATGCGCCTTGATGGAAAAGCTGAACGCGACGGTGTAATCCTCGGCGCCGGTGCCGTTGTCCGTCACGCGGAAGGTCAGCGCGCCCGTCCAGCTCCGCAAGTCGCGATAGACCGTGTAGAACTGGTCCTGCAACCGGCCGTCCACGGCGTTGAAATCGTGCGTGGTGCGGAAACCCCAGTTGTCATTCACGCGGAGAAACATCGTGCTGCTGATGAGATTGTCGCCGCTGTCCAGGAATCCGGCGCGTGAATAGACATGGCCGAGGCTCCAGCTCCACCACTCGTTCGGCGTGAACGTGATCTGGTGATATGCGAAGTTCAGCACGCTGTTGTTGACGTCGTAGCGCGTCTGGGACTCCAGCGTGAGCCACGAGCGCGGACGGAACGTGAGGTCGGAATAAAGGTCGTTGAACGTGCTCTGGCCGGCGGTCGGGTGCAGCCGCCAGTCGAGCAAAACATTCCAATCGAGCAGATTTTCCAGTTCGCCGGCGCGCTTGGTCTGGAGCGTGTTGCGCAGGCCGAAGCGGATGACGTTCTCGCTGTCAATCGAATCAATGTCGTTGTAATCGGGGAGCTGGATTGGCAGCAGCAGCGGGCTGGGCAACACGGTATCGAATTGCGGCAATTGCGCCGGCCGCGTGCTCGGGCGCGGCACGAACGCGTAACTCGCCGACGGCTCGACGATATGGCGCAGTCCGTCCATGTCCAGCAGCGAATTCGTAGCGCTGGTCCAGAGCTGTGAGGATTTGAAGGAAACATCCACGCCAGTGTTGAAAACTCTGCGGTAGGTTTCTCCGTTCGTGGTGCCGCCCGGCCCGGTTTCCTCGCTGTAGTAAGTTAACCGCCCGCCTGCGCGCGGCGTGACGTTCAGCCAGCCGAAAAATGTCATCGGCAGCAGCAATTGCTGGAACGTATCGGCGCGCGATGCGGCATAATCGAAGTTGGGTCCGTTCGTGCCGGCGAACAACGAGTTGGTCGCGGCCAGCATATTGCGGTAATAGCCGACGGAGCTTTCGCTCTCATAATAAACCGGCGTGTCGAACACCTGCTGGCGCCAGCCGGTGAGTTTCACATCCGGCAGCCGCTCGACCTGGTCGAAGAAATTGTTCACGCGCGGGGTCGTCAGCGCGTCGAGGCTCCAGTTGTTCCAGTATTTGTTGGCCTCGACGAACGTATTCGGCTGCGGATTTGCTGTGTATTCGCCCTCAAAAAAATCGTGCAGCAGCAGCGGGTCGCTCTGGTAATTCACCAGCGCCTTCAAGTTCAGGTTCGTGGCCGGTGTCGCCTGCCAGCTGAAATAAAGGCGCTGCCGGTTTTCGGGAATGGGACCGGCCAGGGTCGGAAAGTTGTTCGTGTTCAAGTTATGGTTCGAATCCTGATCGTGCAGGTAATAATATTTGAATCCGGCTTCGCCCCAGCGGCCGAGATGCAGGTTCAAATCCGGCCCGACACCCAGGCCGCGCCGTTGGCGGTAATCCGCGTGCAACGCCCCGTCCACCGTGTCGTTCAGCCACCAGGTGTAGGTCGTCATCAAATACGGCCCGAACTCGCTGCGGTAACCGGGCAGAAGGTCCAGGTTGTTCGCGTGCGCGCCCAGGTTGCGTTTATAATACGGATAATAAAACACCGGCACGCCGTTCATGAACACCACCGCGTTCCATGCCTCGAAGTATTGGCCGGGAACCATCCGCACGCGATGGGCGCGGATGTAGACAGCCGGGTCGTTGATGTCGTCCGTCGTGATCAGGATGTGCTGCGCGGTGAAGACTTTGTTGCTGATGTCGCCCTGCAAATTTCCACCGGTGGCGAACACCGGCGGCCTGCCCGTGCGGAACTGCTCACTCCGCATCACTTGCGTCTTGAAATTATAGTTGATGTGGTCGCCCACCCAGATTTGGTCGCCCATCTCAATCCGCACATGGCCGTCAGCCACAGTGTCACCGGTCTGAAAATCCACCGATGCGCTGTCCGCCATCAATGTCGCGTTCCCGTATTGGACAAAGACGCCGTTCGTGCCGGTGGCGGTGGTCGAGGTAATCGTCACGCTGCCTTCGGGCGTGCCGGGGATGACTTGATTGAGCGCCTGCACATTCCATGTCGCCTGCTCCTGCGCCAATGCCGACAGTGGAAAAATCGCGGCAAGAAGAATCAGCGCGGAAATGGCGGGCAATTTTCTCATTCGGCGCGGCCAATTAAACAGAATGAACCGCCACTGCCAAGCGGATTTAGCCGCGGAGACACGAAGAACCCGGCGGGCAAACCTGAATCTGGAAATCAAAATGGTGACTGTCCGCTTGGTGGCCGTCCGTTAGGACTTCGGCAGGAACGCAAACCCCACCGCCGCCAGGATGCATACGAACGCCGCCACGTGATTCCACGCCGGCTTCACTCCGAAATACAGCAGCGCAAACACCACGAACACCACCAGCGTGATGATCTCCTGCAGGATTTTCAGTTGATAGGCCGAATAGACGTTGCTGCCCCAGCGGTTGGCCGGCACCTGCAGCAGGTATTCAAAGAACGCGATGCCCCAGCTCACAAGGATGACGAGCAAGATCGGCTTGGTCTTGAACTTCAAATGGCCATACCACGCGAACGTCATGAAAATGTTCGAGCAGGTCAGCAGCACGATGGGCAGCCAGCGGGATGATGTAATATCCATGTCAAAGAAAATGATTTCATCCGTCAGCGTAGTCAAATAGGAATGTGGTAACCTTCAATTACAAGCCACAACGCCTCCACTTTCAAAAATCGAATTTATAGACAAGGTCTAGCGGTCGGTTGGACGGGCTGTGGCGACTGTCATTGCCCCCGTCGTCTTTAAGATTCTGGCCGACCGAATAAACAATTTTCCGGGCCGGCGAATAGCGTAATGGCTGGACGTCGAAAACATCCACCGGCACCGCATCCAAAAACTCCGGCACGAGTGCGTTCAAGTCCGGCGGCAGATTTCCGTGCGTCAATTGATACGCGCGCAGGGCAAGAATGGTGCGCGTTGCCCGCAATTGGACATCCCCTTGCGACTTTTTTGCGAGCGATGGGATCACGGCGGGCATGGTCATGTAAAACAAGATTTGCCCGACCCCGTTGCCGCTGGCAAATGTTGAAACAATGCTTGGCCGACGCAGGTCCAGGTCGGACAATTTCGCTTCGTTGAAATGATGCGGAGCCGCCTGCACCAACTTGATGTCTTCTTGGGCAAACAACGCCTTCGTTTGGCTGAAATTAAACAACGGCAGGAATCGCACTGGGTGGGGGTAATAACCGTCCGAATCCGGATTGGCAATTTTCCCCCTACGTATGGCATCCAACATTCCAACCTGGTATTGATATTCGGCTTTGATTGTGTTGGCGAACGCAACGCTTTCCTCATCAGGGTTGAGTCCAAGTTGGCGGATATAACCTTTCAGTTGGTTCGGAGTCAAATGAGTCTTGCCTACCCAATGCTGCATTTGACTCAACCCCATGTTGCGAACCGCCGCGCCGACCAGATAGTCAATCAACGGACCATGCCCATTTTGCATCTGCTGCCCAAGCTGGACATGATCCAGAATCTTATCAAATGCCTCCTTGTCCTGTCCGTTGTGCAGGAGAACATTTTCCCGCACCTCGGCCACTTCCGCCAATTGCTTCCATTCCGCCAAGTAAGGCGACAAATCATTAAAGTTGGATTCCGGAACTTGGAAATCTGGCAGCTTGGCGGCGGCATCCCAGTCCGCCAACGCTTCACGGTTGGATGCCAGAACCGTGGAGGCAAAGGCGTCATCCCAATTGGTGTTGCGCGCGAGATAATAAAGTTGATCGCGCTGTTTCTCCGGCCACCAGGCATGACTGGTCGCCGTCTGAAGAACGTTGAAGGCGTTTGAGCCTTCGGGAATGCTGGCGCGCGGGAATTGAAGTTCCTTGTCGTTGATCGTCGCGGGGATTGACGACCGCACCATCAGAAAACCGTAGAGCAGCACGAACGTTATAAAGATGCCCAGCGCGATGCGATTAAACCATTTCTTCATGAGGACAAGTAACTGCTGCCGCCAAATCAAAGCAATTAAAATCGAACCGGAAAATTATAATCGAACCGGAATGTTCTTCTTCGCCAGAAATTGTTTCACGTCGCCGACGGTGTAGGTGCCGAAATGGAAAATGCTCGCGGCGAGGACGGCGTCGGCTTTGCCCGCGAGCAGCACCTCGGCCATGTGTTCCAGCGTGCCCGCGCCACCGCTGGCTACCACAGGCACGCCCACGGCTTCGCTCACGCGCCGCGTGATGACGAGGTCGAACCCGGCCTTGGTGCCGTCGGCGTCAATCGAGTTCAACACAATCTCGCCCGCGCCAAGCGCCACGGCGCGCTTGGCCCATTCAAGGGCGTCCAAGCCGGTGTCCTTGCGTCCGCCGTGCGAGAACACCCTCCATTTGTCCGGCGCAATCTTCTTGGCATCAATCGAGACGACGATGCACTGGCTACCAAATTTTTCTGCGCCTTCGCGGATGAGTTCGGGCCGGGCGAGCGCGCTGGAGTTGATAGAAATCTTGTCAGCCCCGGCGCGCAGCATGGTGAACATGTCCTCGACGGACTTGATGCCGCCGCCGACAGTGAGGGGCATGAAACATTGGTCGGCGGCACGCTCGATCACTTCGACCATCGTGCCGCGACCATGCGCGGTGGCGGTGATGTCGAAGAACACCATTTCGTCCGCGCCCTGCTCGTTGTACCGGAGGGCGAGTTCCACGGGGTCGCCGACGTTGCGTAGGCCGCCCTTTTCGGCTACGCCAAACTGGACACCGCGCGTGACGTGGCCGTCGTGTACGTCGAGGCACGGGATGACACGTTTTGCAATCATTGCATCAATTGAAACGCGATTGACGGCGCAAGGCAAATGAATCCGTGCGTTGGAGTAAAACCCGGCCTGGTGGGGCGAGCGTCCTCGCGAGCCGGCTCGTTAATAGCCTCGCCCCACTGGGTTGGCTCATTCCGCGCGCTGAAATTGATTTACTTCGGCGCGTGTTGAAATATATTGAGGAACTGGTGGCCGATGTGGCGGAATTGGCAGACGCGCTAGACTCAAAATCTAGTATCCGTGAGGATGTGTGGGTTCGACCCCCTCCGTCGGCACCATCTAGTCCGACTTTTCACCTCCATTGTTGCCTTGCCCGGAAGCTGGGGTAAAACAAAAACCCTCCCGGCGCGAACTGGGAGGGCGTTTGAATATTCAGCAGTTATTTTTTCATGTCCTGTTCCACCGGGATGCGCATCGCGTAGAATGAGCGATAGACAAAGACCAGCGCCACCAGGAAGAAGAACGTGCCGATGGCGGTCTTTGTTGACTGGTTGGGCATCGTCACGGCGATTTCCGCCGCGAGCAGGCCGAAGAGCGTGGTGAACTTGATGACGGGATTCATCGCCACCGAGCTGGTGTCCTTGAACGGATCGCCCACGGTGTCGCCGACAACAGTCGCGGCATGAAGTTCGGTTCCCTTCTGTTTCAAATCAACTTCGACGACCTTCTTGGCATTGTCCCATGCGCCGCCGGCGTTGGCCATGAAGATGGCCTGGAACAAACCGAAGAACGCTATGCCCACGAGATAGCCGATGAAGAAATAAGGATTGAAGAACGACAGTGACAGCGCCATGCAGAACACGACGATGAAGATGTTGATCATGCCTTTCTGCGCGTAGATGGTGCAGATTTCAACGACCTTCTTGCTGTCGGTGATGGAAGCCTCCGCCTTGTTGAGGTTGAGATGTTCCTTAATATAAACGACCGCGCGATAGGCACCGGTGACGACTGCCTGCGCGCTCGCGCCAGTGAACCAGTAAATCACCGCCCCGCCCATGAGCAGGCCGAGGATGACTTGCGGCTGTACGAGGCTCAAGTGGGCGATGACGCCGCCATAGACTTTTTCGAGCAGCATGATGATGCCGAAAATCATCGTGGTCGCGCCGACGACGGCGGTGCCGATAAGCACGGGCTTGGCCGTGGCCTTGAATGTGTTGCCAGCGCCGTCACCCTTTTCAAGTTCGAGCTTGGAGTTTTCGAAGTCGGGCTTGAACCCGAAATCCTTTTCGATTTCCGCACGGACGTTCGGCACGGATTCGATGCGGCTCAATTCATAAATGGATTGGGCGTTGTCGGTGACGGGGCCGAAACTGTCCACCGCGATGATGACCGGTGCCATGGCCAGGAAGCCGAACGCGACAAGGCCGAAGGCGAAGATCGGCGCAGCGAACTTGAATTGTTCGGGCATGAGCGCGAGTAGTGCCGGGTTTTGCGAGAACATATAGGCGGCGAACATCAGCGCGATGATTACCAGCCCCATCCAGAACGCGCAGAAATTGCCTGTGACAAAGCCGGACAGGATGTTTAGCGACGCACCACCCTGGCCCGAGCAGGTGACGATTTCCTTCACGTGCCGGGATTTGGTGCTGACGAAGATTTTGGTGAATTCCATGATGAGCGGCCCGGCCAGAGTGCCGCAGGCGACGATGCCGGCCAGAACCCACCATAGATTTGAATACTGCGTGCCCGTTGCGACGTCCGTTGTCACCACACCGCCCAGCAGAAACTTGCTGGCGATGAAGGCGACCGCGATGGAAACGATGGAGGTCAGCCACACGAGATTCGTGAGCGGCTGTTCCCAGTTGAAATCCTTCTTGTTGCCATAAAGCGAGGTGCTGACGGCCTTGTTGACGTAAAATGAGGCGAGCGATGCAATCACCATCAGGGCTTGAATCACAAAAATCCAGACGATGAGCTGGCCGCAGATGTCTAGAGTTCCGAGTGACAGGGCGAGGAACGAAACCAGCGCCACGCCGGTCACGCCGTAGGTTTCAAAACCGTCCGCTGTCGGACCGACGGAATCACCCGCGTTGTCGCCGGTGCAGTCGGCGATGACGCCGGGATTCTTCGGGTCATCTTCCGGCAGGTTGAAGACAATTTTCATCAGGTCGGAGCCGATGTCGGCGATCTTGGTGAAGATGCCGCCGCCGATACGCAACGCCGCCGCACCGAGCGATTCGCCGATCGCGAAGCCGATGAAACACGGGCCGGCGAGTTCGCGCGGTATCCACAGCAGGATGCCAATCATGCAGACCAGTTCCACGCAGACGAGCAGCAGGCCGATGCTCATGCCCGAACGGAGTGGGATCATCAGCGTCTGGAGCGAGTTGCCCCGCAGCGAGGCAAACGCGGCCCGGCTGTTGGCGTAAGTGTTGATGCGGATGCCGAACCATGCCACGCCGTAGCTGCCCAGAATACCGAGCACGGAGCTGGCCAAGATGACACCCACCGAGCCGACGGATTTGTGCTGTAGTCCGAAGAAGTAATAGACGATGCACAGGGCAATCAACACCCAGAGCAGCATGATGAATTTCCCCTGCTGCGCCAGATACGTTTTGCACGTCTCCCAAATCATGTTGGAGACGCTGCTCATGGACTTGTGGACTGGCAGTGCCTTGCACCGCATGAATTCCCAGGCTCCGAACAGAGCGCCAACCGCGCAAATGGCCAGCCCCAAATATAACAGGGCATGGCCGCCCCAAGCGACGCCCGGAAACGTCACTTGAGTCAAGTCGGGCAGGTTGATGTCGGCGTCACCGGCGAAGGCACTGGCTGCGCTTAACAGCGTAGCCAGCACAATCCCGGACCGTAGTAATGATTTACTTTTTTGCATAAAGTATTCGCGATTGATTATTTCTTGGCCTTCTTCGCGATTTCTTCTTCCAAAGCGGCCTGGGCGGCGGCGAGGCGCGCGACCGGCACGCGAAATGGTGAGCAGCTTACATAGGTGAGGCCGATCTTGTGGCAGAATTTCACGGACGACGGGTCGCCGCCATGTTCGCCGCAGATGCCAAGCTTGATGCCAGGACGGGTCTTGTTGCCCATTTCAACGGCTATTTTCATGAGCTGGCCCGTGCCCGCCTGGTCAATCGCGGCAAACGGATTGGTCCGCGTGATTTCCAGTTCCGCATACGCCGGCAGGAACGTGCCGGAATCGTCGCGGCTCATGCCGAGGCAGGTCTGCGTCAGGTCGTTCGTGCCGAAGCTGAAGAACTCAGCGGTCTCGGCGATTTCATCGGCCGTGAGGGCGCCGCGCGGCACTTCGATCATTGTGCCGACCATGTAGGCGATTTTCGTCTTGGTCTCCGTCATGACTTCCTTCGCAACGCGATGGACGACTTCGACCTGGAGGTCGAGTTCCTTCTTGAAGCCGACGAGCGGGATCATGACTTCGGGCTTCACCTTGATGCCGGATTTCTGGACCTTGACGGCGGCCTCGAAAACGGCGCGTGCCTGCATCTCGGAAATTTCGGGATGGATGATGCCGAGCCGGCAGCCGCGGAACCCAAGCATCGGGTTGAACTCGTGAAGTTCCTTGACGCGCTGTTTGATTTTCTCGACGGGCACGCCCATTTTGGCGGCAAGCTCCTGTTGCGCCTTGTCTTCGTGCGGCAGGAATTCGTGCAACGGCGGATCGAGGAACCGGATCGTTGCCGGAAAACCTTTCAAGGCCTTGAAGATACCGACGAAATCGCCCTTCTGGTAAGGCAGGATTTTTGCGAGCGCCTTCTTCCGGTCGGCGACGTTGTCGGCCAGGATCATCTCGCGCATGGCGTCAATGCGGTTGCCCTCGAAGAACATGTGTTCCGTGCGGGTCAGGCCGATGCCCGTGGCGCCAAATGCAAGCGCGGTTTCGGTCTGTTCCGGTGTATCGGAATTGGCGCGGACTTGCAGCCGCGAGACTTTCGAGCACCAGTTCATCAGGGTGGAAAACATCCCGTAGGTCTCGCTCTTCTTGCCGTCGAGGGATTTCTCAACGAGTACCTGGACGATTTCGGATGCGGCGGTCGGGAGCTGGCCTGCGTAAACGTTGCCGAGCGTGCCGTTGATGGAGAGGAAGTCGCCTTCCTTGAACGTCTGGCCGTCCGCAATGAGGGTCTTGGCGGCATAATCAATCTGAAGCGCACCGGCGCCACAGACGCAGACTTTGCCCATTTGACGCGCGACAAGTGCCGCGTGCGAGCTGACGCCGCCTTTCGCGGTGAGGATGCCTTCGGAGGCAATCATGCCGCGCAAGTCTTCAGGCGTGGTTTCGTTGCGGACGAGCAGGACTTTTTCGCCCTTGGCCGCAGCGGCATCCGCGCGGTCGGCGTTGAGATACATTTTGCCGGAGGCGGCACCGGGACCGGCGGGCAGTCCCTTGGCGATGACCTTGGCGGCCTTCTCGGCCTTCTGGTCGAAAATCGGGGCGAGGAGTTGGTCGAGCTGGTCAGCCGGATTGCGGCGGATCGCCGTCTTCCAGTCAATGAGCTTCTCCTTGCACATGTCCATGGAGAACTTCAGCGCGGCCAGCGCGGTGCGCTTGCCGTTGCGGGTCTGGAGCATGAAAACCTTGCCTTCTTGGATGGTGAACTCAAAATCCTGCACGTCCGTGAAGTGCTTCTCCAGCGTGGCGCGGATGTTGTCGAGTTCCTTGTAGGCGGCGGGCATTTGCTTCGCGAGCTGCGCGACGGGTTCGGGAGTGCGCACGCCGGCCACAACGTCTTCGCCCTGGGCGTTGATGAGAAATTCACCGTAGAATTCCTTGATACCGTTGGCCGGATTGCGTGTGAATGCGACGCCGGAACCGGATGCGTCGCCAGTGTTGCCATAAACCATCGCCTGAATGTTGACGGCGGTTCCCCATTCAGCCGGGATGCCGTATTTGCGGCGATAGACAATGGCGCGGTCGTTCATCCAGGAGCCGAACACGGCACCGCTCGCGCCCCAAAGCTGCTTCCATGGATCCTGCGGAAATTCCGAGCCGGTGCGCTGCTTGATGAGCGCCTTGAAACGGGTGACGATCTCCTGCTGGTCGGCGGCGGTGAGTTTCGAATCCTCGATGTCCGCATGATACTTCTCATGTTTGAAACTATGGATGACGACTTCAAACGGCTCTTGATCCTCGTCTTTGCCCTTCTGCACGCCCATCACGACATCGCCGTACATCTGGACAAATCGGCGGTAACAATCCCAGGCGAACCGCTCGTTTTTCGTGGCGGCCACGAGTGCGAGCACGGTCTGGTCGTTGAGGCCGAGGTTCAAAATCGTGTCCATCATGCCGGGCATAGAATCGCGCGCGCCGGAGCGGACCGAGACAAGCAGCGGCATCGCACCTTGGTCGCCGAATTTCGTGCCCATGATTTTCTCCAGGAAAGCCATGCCTTCACGGGCTTGCGCCTCGAGGACCTTCGGATAGGTACGCTTGTTTGCGTAGTAATAAGTGCAGACCTCGGTCGTCATAGTGAAACCGGGAGGCACGGGCAGTCCGATGCGGCTCATTTCAGCCAGATTTGCGCCCTTGCCGCCTAGGAGTGGCTTCATGGAGCCGTTACCATCGGCTTTTTTATTTCCAAACAGATATACGTATTTGTTCGATTTTGATGTATTTGTCATAAATTATTTATTGATATTGGGCCATTTTTGCCAGATGGGGTGATGGAACCCGTCTCAAGCGCGGGATAATCTGCTCTATTTGGGGAATGACTCAACACATATCTTGCCAAACCCTTGACTTTTTCTGGCCAGTGTCCTTCCGCCCTCTGGGGGCCAAAAGAAACAATCGTAATGGGTTGAATAATTGGACATATTTCAGTTGGCGTTTTCGCTCGTTCGGCCCTCCGCAAAAAATGTCCATTCAAAAACAAATCGTGTGGAGTATTCCTTTCCCGTCGCCATTAGGCTGTGTCATCTAAGTTGGCTGATGATGCAGTTGGTTGAAACATTAAAACAACGGCTTGAGCCTTATGTTGCCCACGCTTTTAAACGAAAAACAAAAACGGGTCGCAGCGGTGATGGAACACGCGAGCGGTGACAAGCGCTTCAAGATTCTTGAAGCGCACATGAAGAAACATCAATACCGCCACGATGCGCTGATCGAGATTCTGCACAAGGCGCAGGAATTGTTCGGCTACCTCGAGGATGATTTACTACTATTCGTCGCCTACCGGCTCAAATTGCCCGCCAGCCGCGTCTATGGTGTGGCGACATTTTACCATTTCTTCGCCCTTAAACCACAAGGCAAGCATACCTGCGTCGTTTGCATGGGCACGGCTTGTTACGTCAAAGGCGGGGACAAAGTGCTCGCGGCGGTTGAGGAAAGCGCAAAAATCAAGGCTGGTGAAACGACCCCGGACAATCAACTTTCGCTGCTGACCGCCCGGTGCATCGGGGCTTGCGGCATCGCACCTGCGGTCGTCTACGACGGCACGGTCACGCCGCGCCAAACTCCTGAAACCGCGGTTGCACAAGTGAAAGGATGGATGTCAAATGGTCATTGATGATCTCAACGCAATCGCCGAGAGGGAACTGGCCGCCCGCAAAAAAACGGTCATCCGCTGCTGCATGGCTGCCGGTTGCATGTCGTCCAACTCGGCGGGGGTAAAGAAGAACCTCGAACAGGCGGTCAAAGACGCCGGCTTGAGCGACGAGGTGGAAGTGCGCGGCGTCGGCTGCATGAAACTTTGCTGCGAAGGCCCTCTGGTCGGCGTGGACCCGAAAAGCGCGCTATACGAAAAAGTCACGCCGGAAGATGCGCGTGAATTGATCGGCACCCTCAAAGGCGGCAAATCCAAGTTGAAACAAGGCGACCTGAACTCGCCCTTTTTCAAAAAACAATTGTCAATCGTCCTGGCCAACAGTGGCGAGATTGATCCCGAACGTATCGAGGCTTATATTGCCGCCGACGGCTATCAGGCATTGCACCATGTGCTCCGCGAGATGGCGCCCAAGGAAGTGGTGGAGTCCATGGTCAAGAGCGGTTTGCGCGGGCGCGGCGGCGCGGGTTTTCCCACCGGCATCAAGTGGGGTACGGTCGCCAAGACGCAAAGCCCGCAGAAATACGTCATCTGCAACGCCGATGAGGGAGACCCCGGCGCGTTCATGGACCGCAGCGTACTCGAAAGCGATCCGCACAGCGTGCTCGAAGGCATGGCCATCGCCGCCTACGCCGTCGGTGCTAACCAAGGCGTCATATATTGCCGCGCGGAATATCCACTCGCAATTAAACGGCTGCAAAATGCCATCAAACAGGCAAAGTCGCTCGGCTTGCTCGGCAGCGGCATTTTTGAATCCCCGTTCAATTTCAGCATAGATATCCGCATCGGCGCGGGCGCGTTTGTCTGTGGCGAGGAAACCGCGTTGATGGCCTCCGTCGAGGGCAAGCGCGGCACACCGCATCCGCGCCCGCCGTTCCCGGCGGAGAGCGGGTTGTTTGGCTGTCCCACGCTGCTCAACAACGTCGAGACGTTCGCCAACGTGCCGCCGATTTACCGGAAGGGCGCGGAATGGTTTGCGGGCATCGGCACGGAAAAAAGCAAAGGCACGAAAGTCTTCGCGCTCGCCGGAAAAATAAACAACACCGGCCTCATCGAGGTGCCGATGGGCACGCCCCTCCGGCAGATTGTCGAGGAAATGGGCGGCGGCGCGCCCGATGGCCGCAAAATCAAGGCCGTGCAAACCGGCGGTCCGTCCGGCGGCTGCATCCCGTCGCAACATCTCGATACACCGGTCGACTACGAATCGCTCGGCAAGCTCGGCTCCATCATGGGTTCGGGCGGCATGATTGTGATGGACGATTCCACCAAGATGGTGGACGTGGCGCGGTTTTTCATGGAATTTTGCATGGATGAATCCTGCGGCAAATGCGTTCCCTGCCGCGCCGGCACCGTGCAGATGCTGCATCTGCTCGAAAAAATCTTGGACCGCAAAGCCACCGCGCGCGACCTCGCCAAACTCGAGGAGCTTTGCGACATGGTGAGAAACACCAGCCTCTGCGGACTCGGCCAGACCGCGCCGAATCCCACGATGAGCACGCTCCGGTTTTTCCGCAACGAATACGAAGAACTGCTCCAGCTCGACCATTTCGGCCCCCACGGCAACGGCGAATTGAAATAGGAACAGTCGCCATGCACTCATGAACCATGACTAGAACATCAAAAATGGCTGGATTGATTGTGATGCTCGCCTCTTTTCTAGCGGCTTGGAACTTATGCGCAGCTGAAAGCATCATCACTCCGGTAATGGTTGGCCATTGGGAAGGAAACGCGCGGATTATCGTTTCTTGGTGTCACCAAAAGAACCTACGTGTCGCGGTGGACATCCATGCCGACGGAAGCGTGACGGGAAAAATTGGCGACGCGACGTTGATCGGCGGAAGTTTTGAAGCCAATCGCGGCTGGTTGGGACGCAAGCTGAATCTTGCAACCGATTACATCATCACCGGCAAATTGGATGGCGCAATCGTCGCGGATGAAGGCATCGCGCGCGATAAAATTTACATTCCGCTCAATTTGAAAGACGACGCATTCGTTGGCGGAATTAATACCAGCGGATCATTGTGTGTGTTTTCTTCCAAGAAAACGATGAAAGAGAAAATGGGTTTCAGCGCCAGGTCTCTCAAATTGATCCGTTCAAAATCAAGCCCTTGAAATTTTTATGGCCGCCAAAACTTTGACCATTGACGGGAAACAGGTCAGCGCCGAGGAAGGCGCGACAATCATGGACGTCGCCACCGACGCCGGCATCAAAATCCCGACGCTCTGCCATCTCGATGGCGTTTATGACCTGGGCGCCTGCCGCCTTTGCCTCGTGGAAGTCACCGGCATCGCCAAGCTGCTGCCCGCCTGCACGACGAAAATCAGCGAGGGCATGGACGTGAAGACCGACAGCGAACGCCTGCAAAAATACCGGCGCATGACGCTGGAACTGCTGTTCGCCGAGCGCAACCACACCTGCGCCGTATGCGTCGCCAACGGCCATTGCGAACTCCAGACGCTTGCCTACAGTCTGGGCATGGACCATGTGCGCTACGATTATTGTACCCCGAAATGGAGCGTGGACGCGACCCACCGACTGTTCGGCATGGACCACAACCGTTGCATCCTTTGCAGCCGTTGCGTGCGCGTCTGCTGGCACATCGAAGGCGCGGGCACCAAGAACGTCGCCGGCCGCGGCGGCAAATCCAAAATCATTACCGACCTCAACCAGCCGTGGGGTGATTCCGAGACCTGCACATCCTGCGGCAAATGCGTCATGTCCTGCCCGACCGGCGCGCTGTTTTATCAGGGTTCGACCGCGTCCGAAATGGAACGCGACCGCACCAAACTCGAATTCATAGTCAACGCACGGGAGAAGAAATTATGGAACCCTTGAAAGTAGCCACGGTCTGGCTCGGCGGTTGCGCCGGCTGCCATATGTCATTCCTCGACCTCGACGAGTTCCTCATTGACCTCACCGGGATGATCGAGCTCGTCTACAGCCCGGTCATTGACGTGAAGGAATACCCGCACAACGTGGACATCTGCCTCATCGAGGGCGCCATCTGCAACGAGGACAACCTCGAAATCCTCCACAAAATCCGCGCGCGGACAAAAGTGCTCGTGTCGTTCGGCGATTGCGCCGTCACCGGCAACGTCCCTGCCATCCGCGACCAGCTCGGCATCGGTAATGTGGAAAATGTCTTGCAGTGCGCTTACATCGAAAACGCGCAGAACAATCCCTGCGTGCCGAAAGCCGACGGCATCGTGCCGCAACTGCTCACGCGAGTGATGCCCGTGCATGAGGCCGTCCACGTTGATTGCTTTTTACCCGGATGCCCGCCGCCAGCCGACCGCATCAAGGCGCTGATGATCCAGGTGCTGGGCGGCCAGACGCCGAAGCTGGAAGGAGCGCAGTTGAAATTTGGCTGAGGTAGGGCGCGTCGCTCCGTGCGCGCCGCCAGCGGGTAGAGGACTGCCCGCCTTGCCCGAAATAGATTTATGTCAAAACGCATTGTCATTGATCCCGTGACCCGCATCGAGGGCCACGCCAAGATCAGCATTTTCATGGACGCCGCCGGCAACGTGTCCGACGCCATTTTCCACGTCGTGGAATTCCGCGGCTTCGAAAAATTCTGCGAGGGCCGGCCCTACGGCGAAATGCCCGGCATCACCCCGCGCATTTGCGGCATCTGCCCGGTCAGCCATTTGCTCGCCTCTGCGAAGGCTGGCGATGCCATCATGGCCGTCAATATCCCGCCCGCCGCCGACAAGCTCCGCCGGCTGATGAACCTCGGCCAGCTCGTGCAAAGCCATGCGTTGAGCTTCTTCCATTTGAGCGCGCCGGATTTTTTGATGGGTTGGGACACGCCGCCGGCGCAACGCAATGTTTTCGGCCTCATCGCCGCAAACAAGGAATTGGCCCGCGCCGGCATCCGGCTCCGCCAGTTCGGCCAGGAAATCATCGAAATTCTCGGTGGCAAAAAAATCCATCCTGCTTGGGCCGTGCCCGGCGGAGTGCGTAGCCCGCTCTCCGAAGAAGGCCGCGCCAAAATCCGCGCATGGCTGCCAGAGGCGTTCGTCACCACGAAGATCGCGTTTGATCTGTGGAAGAAGACGATGGAGACCCACCAGCGCGAAATCTCGATTTTCGGAAACTTCCCGTCGCTGTTCATGGGCCTCATCGCCCCGGACGGCACTTGGGAGCATCATGGCGGCAAATTGCGTTTCACCGACAGCAGCGGCAGCATCATCGCCGACCAGCTTGATCCGCAGAAGTATTACGAGTTTATCGGCGAGTCGGTTCAGGCGAATTCGTATCTCAAATCGCCGTATTACCTTCCGCTCGGTTTCCCCGATGGCATGTATCGCGTCGGCCCGCTCGCGCGCCTGAACGTTTGCGAACAGATGGGCGTGCCCAAGGCAGACGCCGAGTTGAAGCTCTTCAAAAAACTCGGCCGCGGCGCTGTCACGTCGTCGTTCCTTTACCACTATGCACGGCTCATAGAAATCCTCGCGTCGCTCGAATACATCGAGCGCTCCATGGACGATCCCGAATTGTTGAGCGATTACCTCCGCGCCGATGCCGGTATCAACAGCCTGCGCGGCGTGGGCGCGAGCGAAGCCCCGCGCGGCACGCTGTTCCACGATTACACGGTGGACCGCGATGGCCTCCTCAAAAAGGTCAACCTCATCGTCGCCACCGGCCAGAACAACCTGGCGATGAACCAGACGGTCGCGCAAATCGCGCGGCATTATGTGCGCGGCAACGACATTCCTGAACCGATGCTCAACCGCATCGAACACGGCATCCGCTGCTACGACCCGTGCTTGAGCTGCTCGACGCACGCCGTCGGCCAGATGCCGCTGCACATCCGGCTCCTCGCGCCGGACGGCTCGGTTCTCAACGAATTGGCGCGAGGATAAAAACTTGAATGTGCGTCCAACTGCACCAACTCAAATGAATACCCAACCGATAAGCCTGTTCAAAAACGTCGCCTATGTCATGTATCCGGTGCGGGACACGAAAGTTTCACAGGCTTTTTACGAGGGAGTGCTAGGACTCAAGGGCAACAGTTTTTGGGGCGGACGATGGGTTGAATATGAGATCGGTGATGATTGTCTTGCGATAACTCCCGCTGACGAGAAGCACAAGGCTGGCATCCATGGAGCGACGGTTGCACTCGAAGTTGTGGATCTTGACGCAACGTTGGAACACCTCAAGAGCAGGTCTGTTCTGCCTGAGAAGCCGTTTGATATCCCGACTTGTCGCGGCTGCATCATATCTGATCCCGATGGGAACCAGATAATTCTGCACGAAAAAAAGTCAGCGCGCTGATTCAATGAAGACGCCGGCAAAAACGAAGTCGCCGACTGAAACGGAACTAAAGGCGGTCCTCGGCCCCGCTGCCGCATTGTGGTCCGACATCATTCGAGCTGTCGAAGCCGTGGCTTCGCCGCTCGACTTGGAGTGGAAGTCATCCAAATCGGAATTTGGCCGCATTTGCCTGCTTCAGCACAAAAAACGAACACTGCTTTATCTGACACCCGAGAAGGAGAAAGTTCGAATAGCGATTATTCTTGGCGAGCGGGCCTACGGTTTGGCATTGGCCAGTTCGCTTCCCGCCGCGATTAAGAAAATGTTGTCCGAAGCAAAGCCATATGCCGAAGGCCGTGGGATTCGTTTTGTCGTAAACGCAACGAAGGAAATTCCAACCATTAAAAAATTAGTAGAAATCAAAATCTCCTAGGGCTCTCAAAATTTGAGCCGTAATCGCGTTGGCCAACCGCTCAATCGTCAGTAATCTGGCCCGGTGAACGAGGGCAACATGACAAATCAACCCGCCGGTCGTGACTTTCTGGTCATCGGCTACGGCAACACCTTGCGCGGCGACGACGGTGTCGGCCCGCGCGTTGCCGAGGCCATTGAGAAGCTGAATCTGCCCGGCGTGCGCACGCTTATCTGCCAGCAACTCTCGCCCGAATGCGCTGATCCGATTTCGCAAGCGCACACCGTGGTGTTCGTGGATGCCGCCGTGGACGCCCCGCGCGATGTGCGGCTCCGCAAGCTCGAACCCAGCGAGTCATCGCAGCTCATTGCGCACGCCGCCGACCCGCGCACGCTACTGGCGCTGGCGCGCGACGTTTTCGGCCACGCGCCGCGGGCCTGGTGGCTGACCATTCCAGCTGTGAAGCTGGATTTCAGCGAAACCCTCACGCCGGAAGCGCAGCGCGGACTTGCCGAAGCGGTGCAAAAAATTCAGGAAATCTGCCGCTGAAATCAAGCTGCCCGTTTCTCGACCAAAAAGTCCAGCCACGCCTTCATGCCGTCGCCGGTTTTTGCTGACAGTTCAAAAATCCGCGCGTGATGGCTCACGCGTTCCAGATTCTGCAACGCCAGTTCGCGGTTGAAACCCGCCGCCGCCGCCATGTCGCTTTTCGTCACCACCGCGACGTGCGCCGAATGGAACATCGGCGGATATTTCAGCGGCTTGTCCTCGCCTTCCGTGACGGACAACAGCACCACGCGCAAATCCTCGCCCAAATCGTAGTCGGCGGGGCAGACGAGGTTGCCGACGTTTTCAATCACCAGCACGTCGAGCTTGTCCAAATCCAGTTGCGCGGCGGCCTTGGCAACCATGTCCGCGTCCAGATGACAGACCGTGCCGGTGGTGATTTGCACGACGGGAATCCCGGCGGTGCGCAGCCGCGCGGCGTCGTTGTCCGTCGCGAGGTCGCCGACAATCACGCCGAGGCGCAACCGGCCCGCGAGTTTCGCCGCCGTTTCGCGGATGAAGGTGGTTTTGCCCGAACCCGGCGAGGAAACCACGTTGAGCACCAGCAATTTTTTGGCGCGGAAGAAGCCGCGATTGCGCTCCGCCAGCCGGTCGTTCTTCTCCATCAACGAGAGATTCAGATTCAGCGTTTTGCCGCCGTGCGCGTGTCCGTGTTCGTGATGATGGTCATGTTCGTGGGCATGGTCGTGGCCGTGGTCATGCCCGTGTTCGTGGGAATGGCCGCCGATTTTCACATCGCCGCCACCGAGACCGCATCCGCATTCTTTGCACATAAAATAATTTGTGGCAGCGGACGTCAGTCCGCTTCATTTTCTTACACTTTGACACCAAGTCAGAGCCGACTCATGTCGGCTGCCACGGTTCAGCGATTTAATTTATCTCCACCGAGGCGATTTCCAGTTCACGCCCGCGCCGCAACTCGCCGTTGGGATTGTGGCAGCGGGGACATTCGCTGATGAAATCCGCGCACGCAAATTCCGCGCGGCAGACCGGGCACCAGCCGGCGGCGGGAACGGATTCCATTTCCAGGCTCGCGCCCTCGGCAATAGTATCGCGGCAGACCACGTCGAACGCAAACCGCAGCGCCTCCGGCACCGCGCCGCTCAATGTCCCCACGCGCAGGCGCAACGCCAGCACGCGGCTCGCGCCCGCCGACTTCGCGGCGTCCACCGCCATCCGCACCGCGCTTTCCATGATCGAAACTTCGTGCATAGGACTCCACCGATATATTCCACCCAAAGCCGCCCACATGCGCACCTTATTTTGACAATTCCTGTGCAAAGATTGGCAAGCGAAGGTTAAGGGCCTAGACTGGAATTGGGAGTAGTATTATAGCGGCGAATGAACAAATCCGCCGTCAATCCGGCCGTCGGGAAGGACCCGACTGAAACTCGCCGTTCGCGGCGCGGTGCAGGGCGTCGGCTTCCGGCCATTCGTCTTCCGGCTGGCGGAGGAATTAAAACTCGCCGGCTGGGTCAACAATTCACCGCAGGGCGTTTTCATCGAAGTCGAAGGCCCGCGTGCCGCGATCGAAAAATTTCTGCTCCGCCTCGAAACCGAAAAACCCGCGCGCAGTTTCATCCAGAGCCTTGAATCTTCGTGGCTTGACGCCAACGGCTACAAAAAATTTGAAATCCGCGAGAGCGAAACCGGCGGCGGCAAAACCGCGCTGGTGATGCCGGACATCGCCACCTGTCCCGATTGCCTCCGCGAAATTTTTGATCCAAAGAACCGACGCTACCGCTATCCGTTCACGAATTGCACGAATTGCGGCCCGCGCTTCAGCATCATCGAATCGCTGCCTTACGACCGCGCGAACACCTCGATGAAGCGATTCGCAATGTGTCCGCAGTGTCAGGCCGAATACGACGACCCGCGCAACCGCCGCTTTCACGCGCAGCCGAACGCCTGTCCGGTCTGCGGGCCGCGCCTGGAACTTTTGGAGTGCGTCACCGTGTCGCCGCTTTCAAAGCGCGGACATATCCGCGCATTCCAAAATAACGACGCTTTGCTCGCCGCCGCCAAAGGCTATTCGTGAAGGAAAAATTGTCGCCGTCAAAGGCATCGGCGGATTTCATCTGATGGTGGACGCGCGCAACGAAGTCGCCGTCAAACGTCTCCGCGAACGAAAACATCGCGAAGAAAAACCGCTTCGCGCTGATGTTTCCGTCGCTCGAAAGCGTGAAGGCAGTTTGCGAAGTTTCGCCGCTGGAAGAACGACTGCTTCGCTCGCCCGAAGCGCCCATTGTTTTGCTTGAAGAAAATCGCAAATCGCAAATCGCAAATCGCAAATGCCGTGGCTCCCGGCAATCCCAACCTCGGCGTGATGCTGCCGTCGAACCCGCTGCATCATTTGCTGATGGCGGAACTTGGTTTTCCCGTCGTCGCCACGAGCGGCAATTTGAGCGACGAGCCGATTTGCACGGATGAGCGCGAAGCATTGGAACGGCTCGGCGGCATCGCCGATGTTTTCCTCGTCCACAACCGCCCCATCGTCCGGCACGTGGATGATTCCATCGTGCGCGTGATGCTCGGTCGCGAAATGGTCTTGCGCCGGGCGCGTGGCTATGCGCCGTTGCCCATTCACGTTGAACTCTCAACATCTCAACTCTCAACTCTCGAACCAATCCTGGCCGTCGGCGCGCATTTGAAAAATTCCATTGCGTTGTCCGTTGGAAACCAGGTTTTCATCAGCCAGCACATCGGCGATCTGGAAACCGAACCGGCGAACACTGCCTTCCGCCGCGTCATCGCCGATTTTGAAAAACTTTACGACGCAAAGCCGGAAATTATCGCGGCGGATTTGCACCCGGATTATCTCTCGACGAAATTTGCGAAAGAGTTTGGAGTTCCGCCTTCAGGCGGCGCGTCTCCCGGACCGTCTAAAGCCGGAACTCCGAACTCGCAGACTGGAAGCCCGCGCCACATTGGCGTGCAGCACCACATTGCGCACGTTTTGTCGTGCATGGCGGAAAATGAAATTGAGCCGCCCGCGCTCGGCGTTTCGTGGGACGGCACCGGCTACGGATTGGATGGCACAATTTGGGGTGGGGAATTTTTTCTGGTCACGGACAAAAATGTCGAGCGTGTTGCACACTTGCGTCCTTTCCGGTTGCCGGGCGGTGACAAAGCGGTCAGAGAGCCGCGCCGCACGGCAATCGGTTTGCTCTACGAAATGTTTGGCGACGCGGCATTTGAAATGACGCATCTGCCGCCATTTCAGGACATCGCGGCGGTTGAATTGAGCGCGTTGAAGGGAATGCTGCGACGCAAATTGAACTCGCCGCAAACTTCCAGCATTGGCCGCCTGTTTGACGCCGTTGCCTCGCTCGCGAATCTGCGCCAGATCATGCGGTTCGAAGGTCAGGCTGCGATGGAACTGGAATTTGCGCTGGACGGCATTGAAACGGATGAACATCTACAACCTGTCGCTCGTCACCCTCCAGCCATCACTCGTTCTCGATTGGTTGCCGATGATTGAAGCGATTTTATCGGATGTCAAAAGGCGGTGTTGCGGGTCGGCAAAATTTCCGCGAAGTTTCACAACTGCGCTGGCCGAAGCGATTGTTGCCGTTGCGAAATACGTCGGGAAAAGGCGTGTCACGCTGTCCGGCGGCTGTTTTCAAAATCGTTATTTGACCGAGCGCACCGTGCGGCGGTTGCAGGCGGAGGGCTTCCAGCCGTATTGGCATCAGCGCGTGCCGCCCAATGACGGCGGAATCGCGCTGGGGCAGGTCGTTGCCGCGCTTCGCGCTCAACGGAAATCGTAAATCATAAATCATAAATTTTGTATGTGCCTCGCCATTCCAGGAAAAATTGAAAGCATCACCGGCGATGACCCGTTGTCGCGGATGGGCAAAATCAATTTCGGCGGCATTCTGAAGGAGGCCTGCCTCGCCTATGTGCCGGAGGCGAAGGTCGGCGATTACGTCATCGTGCATGTCGGTTTTGCCTTGAGCCGTGTGGACGAGGACGAGGCGCAAAAAGTTTTTGAGTATCTGAAGCAAATCGAAGAACTGGGCGAACTGAAGGAGGCCAGCCCGTGAAATTTCTGGACGAATACCGCGATGCCGGGCTCGCGGAGCAATTTGCGCGCGAGCTTCACCGGGTCACGACGCGGCCATGGAAAATCATGGAGGTCTGCGGCGGGCAGACGCACGCCATCGTCAAGTTCGGCATTGACGAATTGTTGCCGAAGCAAATCGACGCTCATTCACGGGCCGGGCTGTCCGGTGTGCGTGACGCCGCTGGAGATGATTGACAAGGCGCTCGAAATCGCCGCGCGGCCGAACGTCATTTTCACCTCGTTCGGCGACATGCTGCGCGTGCCTGGCAGCACGACGGATTTGCTGTCGGTCAAGGCAAAGGGCGGCGACGTGCGGATTGTTTATTCGCCGCTCGATGCCGTGAAACTGGCCGAACAGAATCCGGCGAAGGAAGTCGTTTTCTTCGGCGTCGGTTTTGAAACCACCGCGCCTGCGACGGCAATGGCGGTTTATCAGGCCGCGCAAAAGAAATTGAAAAACTTTTCGATGCTCATCTCGCATGTGCTCGTGCCGCCGGCCATCGAGGCGTTGATGTCGTCGCCGAATTGCAAGGTGCAGGGATTTCTTGCCGCCGGCCACGTCTGCACGGTGATGGGATTCGAGGAATATTTTCCGCTCGCGGAAAAATACCGCGTGCCGATTGTCGTCACCGGCTTCGAGCCACTGGACATTTTGCAGGGCGTGCTGATGACGGTGCAGCAGCTCGAATCCGGCCGCGCCGAGGTGGAAAACCAGTATGCGCGTGCCGTGCGCCGCGAAGGCAACCAGCCGGCGCAGGAACTGATCAAAAAGGTATTCAAAGTCGTTCCGCGCAAATGGCGCGGCATCGGGGAAATTCCGCAAAGCGGGCTTGGCTTGAGCGAGGAATACGCCGCGTTCGACGCGGAGAAAAAATTCGGCGTCGCCGAATCCTCGCGTCGAGGAATCGTCCGAATGCTTGAGCGGCCTGGTTTTGCAGGGTCAAATCAAGCCGCACGAATGCCCAGCCTTCGGCGTGAAATGCACGCCGGAACGTCCGCTCGGCGCGCCGATGGTTTCGGGCGAGGGCGCATGCGCGGCGTATTACCGGTATCGGCGGCGGCCCGACACGATTGCAACTAAATGAAATGAGCACGCAACAACCAATTGAATTTTCCGGCGTTTGCCCGGTTCCAATTTCGCAATACCCGCACGTTTTGCTCGCGCACGGCGGCGGCGGCAAATTGATGCACCAGATCATCGGCAAAATGTTTCTGGAGGCGTTTCGCAATCCGCTGCTGGAAATCCAGCACGACGCGGCGGTGATGGAATTGACCGGGAAAAAAATCGCGTTCACGACGGATTCCTATGTCGTGCAGCCGCTATTTTTCCCCGGCGGCGACATCGGCTCGATGGCGGTTCACGGCACGGTCAACGACCTGGCCATGGCAGGCGCGCGGCCGCTTTATTTGAGCAGCGCGTTCATCATCGAGGAAGGGCTGCCGATGGAAACGCTTTGGAAGGTCGTCTGCTCGATGCGCGACGCGGCGAAAAAGTGCGGCGTGCAAATCGTGACCGGCGACACGAAGGTTGTGGACAAGGGCAAGGGCGACGGACTGTTCATCAACACCGCCGGCGTTGGCATCATCGAGCACGATCAAAAAATCGCGCCGCAAAACGTGCAGGCCGGCGATGCCATTCTGGTCAGCGGCGATCTGGGCCGGCACGGCATGGCCATCATGGCCGTGCGCGAAGGGCTGGAATTTGAGAGCCGGATTGAAAGCGATTCCGCGCCGGTTCACGAGGTCGTTTTGGATTTGTTGAAGGCGGGAATTGAAATCCATTGCCTGCGCGATTTGACGCGCGGCGGACTGGCGAGCGCGCTGAACGAAATCGCGGAAGCCGCCGGAATGAAAATCTGCAGTCGAGGAAAAATCCATTCCCGTCCGCGAAGACGTCCACGCCGCGTGCGAGATGCTGGGGCTTGATCCGTTGCACGTCGCGAACGAAGGACGGTTCATCGCCTTCGTCGCAGCGGAGGATTCAGAACGGGCGCTGCAAATTCTCCAGCGTCACGAAGTTTCCGCAAACGCCGCGCTCATCGGCAGGGTCGTGGAAAAATCCGCGCCGCTGGTGACGCTCAAGAGCGCGATTGGCGTTCAGCGCATTCTCGACATGGCGAGCGGCGAGCAGTTACCGCGAATTTGTTGAGTGGGCGACCACGTCGTTGAGCATCTTCATCGTCCGCTGGAAGGTTTCGTCGGGCACTTTTCCCGCCAGCGATGGTCACCAGCAGGCCGCGCTTCTGGTAAAACTCCATCAACGGCCGGGTGCTTTTCTCGTATGCCGCCATGCGCACGCGGATGGCTTCGGGCCGGTCGTCCTCGCGCTGGAACAATTTCCCGCCGCAATGATCGCAAACGCCCTCGATGCGGGGCGGCAGATCCGTCGACATGAAAAGACCGCCTTGCAGCCGGCAGCAGGTGCGCCGTCCGCCGAGCCGCGCGACGATTTCATCAATCGGCAGCTCGAAGTCGAGCACAGCCGTCAACGCCACTTTTTCCCGTTGCAACAGCCGCTCCAGCGCCTCGGCTTGGGCGACGGTGCGCGGAAAACCGTCGAGCAGAAAGCCGCCGCAACAACGCAGGCAGCCCACGCGCTCGCCCACCATGTCCAGCACGATTTCGTCCGGCACCAGTTCGCCGCGGCGCATGAATCCCAGCGCATGGTCCAGCGCAGGGCTTCTTTCCCCGTCCGCGAGGCATTTGGCCGCGCGAAACACATCGCCCGTGGAAAGGTGGCAGGCGCCGAGCTGCTCCGAGAGCAATTTCGCCTGCGTTCCCTTGCCGACGCCCGGCGCGCCCAGGAGAACGAGACGCCAGGTTTTTCCCGGCGGCGCCGTGGGGAGGATGGAACAAAGTGCGTCGCCGCCTTTCAGCCAGGCGGCCCGGTCATTTTTTGTGGTCATGGCGGAAGCTTACAACATAAGCCGCGGTCCTCCAATGGAGAACGGCCATATTACCAAAAGATGTTCTTCTTTTGCCAAAATCTGCGAAATGCGCGGGCCGGAACGCCTTGATTTCCGTGAAAACCCTCGCCGCCACTGCCACAAATCATGTCAAGCATTTGGCAATAACCGTGTAGTCCGCCCATCCGCCCGCGGTTAGGCTTTCTAGTGAACATTGTGGAAGAATCTACTGACAAAATTCTGACGGCGAACGGGCAGCCGGAAAAGAAGCGGCACCTCCCGGTGCGCGAAATCGCCTTTGACCGGCCGCGGGATTTTCTCAACAACCGCTTCGTCTATGCCGTGCTTTCACCGCGGGCGCGCGGCCTCACGCTGGGCGTGAACATGAATCCCGACAAGCGGTGCAACTTCGATTGCGTGTATTGCGAGGTGGATCGCGCCACGATGCCCGAACATCCGTTGCTTGATGTGGGCGTGGTGGCCTCGGAACTGCACCGGACGCTCGACCATGTCCTGCAAGGCCGGCTGCGGGAACATCCGCAATACCAGTCGTTGCCGGACGAGCTGTTGCAGTTGCGCCACGTGGCGTTGAGCGGCGACGGCGAGCCGACCTTGTCGCCCCAGTTTGCCGATGTCGTGCAGGCCGTCGTCCACATCCGCGCGCTGGGCGGATTCCCGTTCTTCAAAATCGTGCTCATCACCAACGCCACGGGACTGGACCGTTCGCAGGTCCAGGAAAGCTTGAAGCGGTTCACCAAGTCGGACGAAATCTGGGTGAAGCTCGACGGCGGCACGCAGGAATATCTGGACAAAGTCTGCCGGTTGAAGGACGTGACGCTCGGAAAAATCCTGTCCAACATCTTGCATCTGGCGCGCCAGCGTCCGGTGGTCATCCAAAGCCTGTTCCCGGCCATCAATGGCGAGGAGCCGTCGGCGGGAGACATCGAGCAATACGCGCACCGGCTCAAGGAATTGAAGTCCGACGGCGCGCAGATTTCCCTGGTGCAGATTTATTCCGCCAACCGCCCCATGTCGCACGCCGAATGCGGGCATCTGCCGCTCAAGACCCTTTCCCACATCGCGCAGGTCGTCCGCCAGGTGTCCGGATTGAGGGCCGAAGTCTTTTGATTGCCGCTTGATGGTGGCAGCTTATTTTAGAGTTTGGAGTTCCGCCTTCAGGCGGTTCCGGGCGCATTAACCCGGCTCCGAACACAATCCCCCCGAGCGCGGTCGGCGAAATATCCACCGGCGTGAAATAATTCAGTTTTCCGGCTAGACAAATCTGTCCGGCAGGAGCGTCATTATGAAAATGCCCGCCGGACTGGACATCGAACGGCTTTACGACGAACACGCCCAGCCGCTGTTTGCCTTCCTCCTGAACTTCACCCGCGACGAGGCCGGACACCCGCGACGTGCTCCAGGAAATTTTCGTCAAGCTCGCGTGCGAAGCCGAATTGCTCGCCGGCGTCCGCGAGCGATCGCGCGTTTCTCATCCGGCTTGCGCACAATGCGGCGATTGATTTGATTCGCCGGCGTGGCACGCGCGAGCGGACAAAAGAAAATTTCGCCGCCGAAACAATTTCGATGTTTGCGTCAACACAATGACCCTGATGAAAAGGTTTTCCGCGAAGAATTGGCGTTTGCGCTTGGCGAATTGCCCGAAGAACAGCGCGCTGTCGTGCATTTGAAATTATGGGAAGGAATTGACGTTTGAGGAAATAGCCGCCGCGCTGGACATTTCGCCGAACACCGCCGCCAGCCGGTATCGCTACGGGCTAGACAAATTGCGCGACCGGCTGCGTCCATTTACGAGGAAATTAAGAAGGTAGAATGACGGATGGATTTTGAACAAAAACTTTCACGCCAGTCGTTGCGGCAAATTTCCGGCGAATGGCGCGCGGAAATTTTGGCTGCTGCCGAACGTGCCTCGAGCCCGGAGCCTTGCGCCTCATTTCTTTCAACACTTAACCATCAACTCTCAACTTTGCTGTGGCCTCATCCCAAGGCCTGGGCCGGTCTGGCGGCGGTCTGGATTCTGATTTTCTGCTTGGATTTTTCAGCGCGCGACACAACGCCGGTTATGGCAGAAAAAGCAGCGCCGCCGTCACTGGAAGTGATGGCGGAATTGAAACAACAGCAGTGGATGCTGGCGGAATTGATTGGCGTGAGCCAGGCGCGCGAGGCTGTGCCACCGAGATTTTTGCCGTTGCCGCGCAGCGAACGCGTGGAAATTTTGATGACGTAAATTGGGAGGGACGGCGTGTCGCCGTCCCATTTGTCTAATTTGGGACGCCGACACTGCGTCCCGCCAAAGACAGAATTTATGAACGAAGAACCCAAAAGCATCTGGAAAAAATCGTGGACTGGCTGGAGCGGGCTTTTGATCGGGTGGCTAATCCTGATGGTTGCCATGGCGGTCATCTTTTCAATTTGGTTGATTTCGATGGGAGCACCAATAGCCAAGTCGGATGAACAATTACGGCTTTTTGGCGTTTTCACAATTGCGATAACAACCATTTTTTTGCTCGCTGGTTTCATCCGTTGGCTGTGTTGCTGGCGCAATTTCAAACGCTTCCTATTTGGCGTCGCGTGTTTCGCCACTCTGATTGCGCTGTTTTACGCCGAGGAAGACTGGCGCGGTTGGCACACTTGGAATCAATTCAAGCACGAATGGGAAGCCAAAGGCGAAAAATTTGATTTGCAAACGATTTCGTTCCCCCGCCCGTGCCGGACGATCAGGATTTTGCGATGTCGCCGGTTTGGATCGCAGAAGAAAAATATCTTTTTCAAAAATCGCCGGAAAGGGCCAAGGCGTGGTATGGCGACCGGATTTATAGCGAGGAAGTATCCAATCTGCTTTCGCTGATGCCGGTTTCCGTGTCGGGTTTGGTGGGAACAAATATTTGGTGGTCATTCTACGCCTGAAATGTCGGACGATTGGACGATAGCCCGCACCATTGATTTGAAGCCGTGGCAATCGTATTACCGCGATTTGGAAATCACGAATCCGGCTGCGAAAGTTCCCGTCGCGCCACAGCCGCAATCGCCCAACGTTGATGTTTTGCTGGCGTTGAGTAAATATGATCCGGTGATTGAACAATTGCGTCAGGACAGCGCGCGGCCGTATTCGCGATTTCCCGTTCTGTATGACACGGACGATCCGGCTGCAATTTTGATTCCACATCTGGCGGCATTGAAACGTTACGCCAGGTGCTGCAACTGCGCGCCATCGCCGAACTGCAAAACGGGCAGAGTGAAAAGGCGCTGGCCGATGTGAAGCTGGCTTTGCGTCTGGCGGATTCCGTTCGCACGGAACCGTTCATCATCACGCACCTTGTCCGCATCGCCATTTTGCAAATCACGCTCCAGCCGGTTTATGAAGGCCTGGCGGAGCATAAATGGTCAGACGCGCAACTGGCCGAGCTGGATTCAGCACTGTCGAAGTTGGATTTTCCGGCTGACTACGAATTGTCCGTGCGCGGCGAGCGGGCAGCGCACGTTAAAATCGTTGATTGGATGGAACAGAAGCGGAGCCGTTTTTGGGATTTGTTCAACATGATTGACAACGATTACCAAAAGACAATGTTGAACCATTTCGAACTGACGGTGGAAATCTACTTGATGCCCAAGGGTTGGTATTATCAAAGTGAAATCGTGCTGTCCGACGTGCAGCAGCGGTGGGTCTTGCCGATGGTCAACGACCCGCAGCAAACGGTTTCGCCGGAGAACGCGCGCAAATCGGTGGACGCCGTCAGTTCGCTGCGCCCGACTGCGGTCAACCTGTTCGCGCGCCTGCTGCTGCCGGAGCTCGGCAAATACGCGATGCGCGTGGCAAACGGTCAGAATTCCGCGAACATGTCGCGTATTGCCATCGCGCTGGAACGTTAGCGGTTGGCGCATGGGAATTATCCTGATTCGCTGGACGCGCTCGCGCCGCAGTTCATGGAAAAAATTCCGCATGATATCATCGGCGGCCAGCCGTTGCATTATCGCCAAACTGCCGATGGACAGTTCGTTCTCTATTCGGTCGGCTGGAATGAAAAAGACGACGGTGGCGTGGTGGTCAACCAGAAAAGTCGTGACTCCCGGGATGAAAGTGGCAACTCCCTGGACATTTCCCAAGGCGACTGGGTCTGGCGGTATCCAACTAAGTGATTTTCGATTTACGAATATGCGCGCTGATAGGAAATCGGGGAGCGGCTCCTCAATCGCATATCGTAAATTCATCTGTGTCCATCCGTGTCCATCTGTGGTTCAATTAGTTTGTGAACATAACGAATCTGAATCCCGACACGGACATCGGCGCGAGCGCATGGCTCGTGGAACTGGACGAACACCGCATTTTGCTGGACGCCGGAATGCACCCGAAACGCGAGGGCCGCGAAGCGATTGCCGCTGTTCAAGGCGGCGAAAAAGTAACGACCTCGACGCGATTGCGATTTCGCATTGCCATCACGACCACGTCGGCTCGCTGCCGGTGGCGTGCCGGCATTTTCCCAAGGCGCACGTGCTGATGACGGAGTTGAGCTATTTCATCGCCGAGCGCGTGCTGCACAATTCGGTGAACGTGATGACGCGCCAGCGCGACGAGCTGGGCATCCGCGAGTATCCACTTTACACGCATGACGAGGTGGACGACATCACGCCGCAATTTCAGGGTTTCAAATACAACCGCCAGATCGAATGGGGTTCATTCCAGAAATCGCGCGCAGGGCTGCCGTCGCCGACGCTGGAATTTTTTGACGCCGGCCACACAATCGGCTCGTCGGGCATTTTGATTCGCGGCAAAAAGGAGACGCTGTTTTACACCGGCGACGTGTGTTTCCACGACCAGACGATTTTGCGGAGCGCGCGGTTCGAGGACGTGAAGGCCGACGTGTTGATCATGGAAACGACGCGCGGCAATCGCGAGGTGCCGAAGGATTTCACGCGCGAAAAGGAAATCGAGCGGTTGGTGGCGGCGATTCACGCCGGGCAGAAAAAGAAGGGCTGCGTTTTGATTCCGTCGTTCGCGCTGGGTCGGACGCAGGAGATGCTGGCGCTGCTGGCGCTGCTGATGCGCGAGGGGAAATTGAAGAAGCAGCCGATTTACATCGGCGGGCTTGGGCCGCGTGTTCACGGAGATTTACGACCTGGAGGCGCATCGGACGCACCGGCAGCACACAAATCTGCAACTGCACGAGGCGTTGCAGCTCATCGTGCTGGAAAAGGGCCAGGCGGAGAAACATGAAGTTGAGCGGCGGGAAAATCTTCGTCATCACCGCCGGCATGATGAGCGAGAACACGGCGGCGCACGACCTGGCGGCGCGGATGATTGGCGACGAGCGGCAGAGCATTTTCTTTGTCGGTTACGCCGACCCGGATTCGCCGGCGGGAAGATTGAAGGCGGCGAAGCGCGGCGAGACTTTTGTGTTCAGCCCAAGCGCCGGGCGCGTGACGAAAAATTGCGACATGCAGGATTTCGATTTGACGGCGCACGCGAACCGCGGGGATTTGCTGGAGTTCGTCGGGCAGGTTTCGCCGCGCGTGGTGCTGCTCGGCCACGGCGACGAAGGATGCGCGCGCGTGGTTCGAGGAGCAAATCCATTCGCGCTGGCCGAAAATCAAAGTCATCCAGCCGCAGCCGGGTAAAATGGTTTCAGCGTGACGGGTGACGAGCGCGCCCGTTATTGCCCGTCCAGTGCATGCCCACCGCCTGACTTTTATCCGTTGCCGCTGACGATGTTGCCGAGGTTGAAGATGGGCAGGAACATGCAGATGACCATGCCGCCGATGACAACGCCGAGGACGACAATCAGCAGCGGCTCGATGAGCGACATCAGGCCGGACAGGGTGTTTTCAATTTCCTCGTCGAGAAAGTCCGAGACGCGTTCGAGCATGGTGTCAATGTTGCCGGTCTGTTCGCCGGCGGTCATCATGCGGATGATCATGCTGGGAAACACGGGATGTTTGGACAGCGCCTGGGAAATGCCTTCGCCGCGCTCGATGTCGCTGGCGGCGGTCTTGACGGCCTTTTCCAAAACCGTGTTGCCGACGGTCTGGGAAACAATCTGCAGCACGTCCAGAATCGGCACGCCGCTGCGGACGAGCGACGCCAGCGTGCGGGTGAAACGGGCGAGGCAGATTTTGTGCGCGATGGGGCCGAAGATGGGCAGCTTGATGCGCTTTGCGATCCCAGAACTCCCGGCCTTTCTGGGTTTTGATGTAATGCAGCCAGGCGTAGATCCCCGCCGCGGCGCAAGGGATTACCACAATCAGCCAATGCCTCAAGATGTCGCTGATTTCCATCAAGAACAGGGTCGGCCCCGGCAGTTTTGCGCCAAAGCCGGAATAGATGTCCGCGAACACCGGGATCACCTTCACCAGCAGGAAGACGGTGATGCAAATCGCCACGGTGGTCACCACCGTCGGATACATCATGGCCGTCTTGACTTTTTTGCGGAGGCGGTCGGTGTTTTCAAGGTAGGTGGCCAGCCGCGCCATGATTTCCGCCAGCAAACCGCCCTTCTCGCCCGCCGCCACCATGGCGACGTAAAGCCGGTTGAACGCCTTCGGATGTTTCTGCAAGCGCCTCGGAAAAACTCTCGCCGCTTTCGACGCGCGTGCAGATGTCCTTGATGGTGTCGCGCATGACCTTGTTCGGCGACTGGTCCGCGAGCGCCTGGAGCGATTGCACGATGGCGATGCCCGCGTCAATCATCGTCGCCAGTTGCCGCGTGAACACCACCAGGTCGGCCAGCGAAACCTTGCCGCCCTTCGTCTTGCCCCTCTTGCCGACCCGTTCCTGGATGGACAGCACCAGCAGGTTGCGGTTGAGCAGCGCGGCGATGGCGGCCTGCTCGCTCGCGGCGTCCACCGTGTTTTTGATTTCGCGTCCGGTGGCGGTTTCGCGGGCCGTGTAAATGAATGTTGGCATAGCCTCTGCCGGACTGTCATAGAAAAACCACGGCGCAAAGGCAAGCGCGGATTTGGTTTGAATCACATTGTGCGGAGATCCGGAGTGAAACGCGGTCAAAGCTCCAGGGTCTGAAGCACTCAAGGATGCTTCGCGTTTAAGCAAATCGTGAAACATGCGCGCCGGCGTCTTGGACCGCTTCTCCTCCGCCTTGCCCTGGGTTAGTCTTGCCCGCGTAGAATCCACAAGCGCGGATGCATCGGAGCACTTCCAATCAAATCGTCCCGCAACGCCAAAAACATGGCCAATCCGCCATCGTATTCGACCTTGGCCAACTGTCATCGAAAACAGGCAATAATCACAACATGTTTATTATCAAACATTTTACGCTGTAATTTTTTGCAAAAAAAAGTGTTGTCAAACCCGCCGGATTTTCCCTATTTTCATTCTTAATTGCACCGCATGGTGCCGGGGCGAACAGGATTTGCCTCGAGGCGCGCTAGGCGCGAAACAAGAAACATTAACAAACAGTAAACCAAACAACATCGGAGGAACCAGATGAAGTTTAATAAATGGACAATGGGTCTGGCGGCGGTCGGAGTGGTCAGTCTTGCTTCGGCGGCGCGCGCGGACGAAACAAAAATGAGCCAGGTGCAAACCGCGCTCTCAAACACAACCTTGAGCGGCTACGTTGACACGGCCGCCCAGTGGAACCTCGGCTCCCAAAATGGCGGTCCTACTCCAGCTACGGTGGGCCTTATAGGTAACGCTGGCAAATGCCGACGGCTTCAACTCTGAATGCCATTGACATCGCCCTTGACAATCCGGAAGACGAAACCCCGTGGGCTTCCGGCTATCATGTCGAATTGATGGACCGGCCCGGAGCAGCATTGGTGGTAGCTGCGTCAATTGTTGTCGTCAATTCGCCAAGCCTATATGGCCTTGCGCACACCGGTGGGCAGCAGCGCGATTGACTGGAAGATTGGTGTTTGGGATACCATCATCGGTTACGAATCCAGCAGCGACCCGGCCAATCCGAACTATACCCGTTCCTACGGTTATAGCATTGAGCCGACCACTCACACGGGCATCTTGGGCACCTACAAGATAAATGACATGTTCACGGTTCAGGCAGGCGTGGCCAATGGCTCCAACCTTGGCGGCGCATGCTCCTGCTGGCGTCAATGGTCTTGCACGTTCAAGAATCCCAGAAAGCCTACATGGGTGCAGTTGCATTCACAGCCCCGGACAGTTGGGGTTGGGCAAAAGGCACAACGATCAATGCGGGCATTATCAACGCTGACGACAGCGGAGCTGGTGGCATTCAATGCTGGCACAACCAGTTTCTATGCTGGTGCCACTGTGCCGACGCCGTTAACCGCCTTGAAAGTTGGCGTCGGCATTTGACTACGCTGACTACCACCATGGTCGGTCTTGGCGCTGGCGTGAATGGTAGCCAATCTGTTATTGGGTTTTATGCCAACTATCAATACAATGACAAGTTGAGCTTCAACGGTCGTTTTGAACACTTGGAAAACAACTTCGCGGGAGTAACGCCTGCGGATGATGAATTCACAGCCACTGTTCAATATGCCCTTTGGGCGAATGTGTTGAGCCGCGTGGAATTCCGCTGGGATCATGTCGAAGATCATAATGCATTCGACAACAGCAGTCTGTATTCCGGCTTCGGCCTCGGTGGCCCGTCACCCGTTCATAACAACGCCTATCTGTTGGCGCTTAACTTGATCTATCAGTTCTAATTTAATTAGAACCTCACGACCCCTTCCGGAAAAACCGGGAGGGGCTTTTTGTTTTCCAGAAATCGCTTCGCGTCTTGGACTGCGGTACCCTCTGCCGCTTTTGAATCGGAATTCACCCTGACATTGGCTCCGCATGCCGTTACCATTTCCAAACTCAATGCAATTCATCCGTGACATTTATGCGGCAAAACGTACGGCAGGCCAGCCGGTCGTCTCCTTTGAATTTTTTCCGCCCAGGACCGACGAGGGCGACCGCAACCTTTTGGAACGGCATATTCCCGCGCTGCTGGAGGCGCGGCCGGATTTCTGTTCCGTTACCTACGGCGCCGGCGGCAGCACGCGCGACAAGACGCTCAAAATTGTGGATTGCATCCAACGGCAGCATGGTTTGACCGCTCTGGCGCATCTCACCTGTGTCAACCACACGCGCGACGAGGTGCGCACCCTGCTCGAAAAAATCCGCATACTTGGCGGCAAAAACATCCTCGCCCTCCGCGGCGACCCGCCCGGCGGCGGCGAATTCCAGCCGATGCCCGGCGGCTTTGAATTCGCGGCGCAGCTTGTCAAATTCATCCGCGATTCGGGCGATTTTTCCGTGGGCGCCGCCGGTTTTCCCGAAGGCCACGTCGCATGCAAGGAGGGCAAACACGCCGACTGGCGGCATCTGAAGGAAAAGGTGGATGCGGGTGCGGACTTCGTCCTCACGCAATTATTTTTCGACAATGCCGATTATTTTGAGTTCCGGGATTTCGTGGCCGGCAAGCTCGGCGTTTCTGTGCCGCTCGTGCCGGGCGTTGTCCCGATATTGAGCGCGCCGGGCATCATCAAGTTCACCCAGGCGTGCGGAGCAAAAATCCCTTCGGCGCTGCGCGCGAAACTGGATGAATTCGGAACCGACGACGAGGCCGCCGCCGTATTCGGCATCGAATACGCCACGCGTCAGTGCGAAGAACTATTGCGCGCCGGTGTACCGGGACTACATTTCTACACGCTGAATAAATCGCGTTCCACCGTGCAGGTCTTGAAAAACCTGGGCCTGGCCTGAGAAATTGTAGGAGCCGACGTAAGGAGGCTCATTTCAATCAGAGCACCGTTATCGCGACACGCTTTGAACCTACAATCCAAACTGGTTAGCCATGATGCCAATGACACTCAACGGCCCCGTGTCTTCCAATCCATCGGCGGCCTTGTCCACCTTTTGCAGCGTGAGCTTGGCGTTTTTGTAAAATTCCTGGTCATTGACGAGCTTGCCGATGGTGCCCTGCCCTTGGTTGATTCGCAGCAAAATCTGGTTCAGGTTGGTCATGGAAGCGGTGGTGGCGGTGTAAAGCGTCTCGTCCGTTACCAGTTTGCCGATGGTGCCCTGCCCGTTGGTGATGCCGCTGACGACCGAGCGCACCTGCGCCACCGCGTCTTGCAAGTTGGTGATGGTGCCCAGCGCGGAATTGTATAGGTCATTGGTGTAAATCAGCATGCCGACGGTGCCCTGCCCGCTGGCGATCTGGCCGGTGATATTGTCAATGTTGGAAATTGCGCCGCTGATGTTGCCGCTGTTTTGTTTGACGAAATCAACCAGGGGGCCGATCAAATTGCTGATTTTGTCGCCGGAAAAGGCATCGCCAAACCGTTTGATGCCATCGGCGGCGTCGTTGAGTTTGGCCATGACAGCGTTTAGGTCGGGCTGCTCTTCTGTCTGAAGCACCGCGCCATCCACCGCGTTGGGCGCTTCCGGCGAACCAAAATTAATGGACACAAAATTCTGCCCCATCAGGCCGCTGAACTTGATGATGGCCTCGCTGTCGGTTTTCACCACGGCGTCGGAGTGGAGCTTCATTGTGACTTTGACCTTCCCGTCGGCAAGCGCAATTTTCTCGACGCGGCCGATTTCGACACCGGCCATTTTGACGTTGTCGCCCACCTTCAATTCCTGCGCGGTGCTGAACAGGGCGTTGACGCGGTAGCCGCCGTGCAGCATTTCCATGCCGCCAAGCGTTTCCATGATGGCCCAGGCGGCGAGCACCACTAGGATCACAAAAATGCCGAGCCGGGTTTCGAGTGAATTTTTCATAGGCTTGATTTGGGGTCGTGTTTGAAATCTGCGTTCAAAAATTTCTGGACGAGCGGGTCGTTGAAGCGCTTCACCTCGTCGGGCGTGCCAATCGTCAGGATACCGCCTTCGTTGATCACGGCGATGCGGTCGGCGATGCCAAACGCCAGGGCGCGGTCATGCGACACGACGAGCGTCGTGACGTGGATCCGCTTGTTCAGCTCCAATATCTCTTCGCCGATGACGACGGCGGAAAGCGGGTCGAGTTCGCTCGTCGGTTCATCGTAAAGTATCAACTGCGGTTCGATGACCAGCGCGCGGGCGATGGCGGCGCGTTTTTTCATGCCACCGGAAAGGTCTCCCGGCATTTTTTCCCCTGCACCCTTCAGCCCGACGTCCTCGAGTATTTCCGCAACGATGCGCGCGACCTCCTCAGGCGGCTTCAGGCGGTGCTCGGTCAAGTAAAGTCCGACGTTCTCGCCGACGGTTAGCGAGTTGAGCAGCGCGCCGGACTGGAAGACGAGTGCCATGCGGTATTTGGCTGCGATTTCAGGGGTTTGGATGGATTCACCATTGATGAGAATTTCGCCGGCATCGGGCGGTTCAAGGCCGATAAGGTGTTTGAGCAAAACGCTCTTTCCGCTGCCGCTCGGTCCCATGATGACAAAAATTTCACCGGGCTTGACCTCGAAATCAATGCCCTTGAGCACTTCCTGGCCGTCAAAACTTTTGCGCAGCCCGCGCACTTGCAGGCTCACGCCGGAGTGGTTGGTGGCCGGGTGGTTCATTTCAAAAGAATACGCGTGAGCAGGTAGTCAAAAATTACAATCAGCACGATGGAATTGACAACCGCCTTTGTCACCGAACGGCCGATGCCGCGCGGCCCGCCGATGGTCACCAGTCCCTGATGGCACGAAACGACGCCGATGATGAGCGCGAAACAGAAGCTCTTGAACACGCCGTTGGCTACATCCATGGGTTTCACAATGTCTCGCAGATCGGAGAAAAACGCCTGAATCGGAATGCCGATTTGATTGTTTGCCTGCGCGACAACCGCGCCGCCGAACCAGCCGACGAGAATGGCAAAAACCACCAGCATCGGTAGCGCGATGGCGATGGCGACTACCCGCGGCAGCACCAGGTAGTGGATTGGGTTGATGTTCATCGTGCGTAATGCGTCAATTTCCTGATACACGCGCATCGAGCCGATTTCCGCCGCCATCGCCGAGCCAATGCGGCCCGCGATGAGGATGGCCATCATCACTGGCGCGAGTTCCTTGGCGATGGCGATGCCCACCACGCCGCCGACGGCGCTGGAGAGGCTGCGTTCCACGAGCACCGGACCCGTCTGCAGCGCGATGACCGCGCCGATGAAAAACGACAGCACGCAGACCATCAGCAGGCTTGCATTGCCAATCTCGAAAAACTGGTCGAACACCTTCTGCCGCTGCCGCCACGCGAGTGGCAGCGCCAGCAGGGTGCGCCAAAAGAGCAGGACTATTTCGCCAATGTTCTCAAACATAACTCAAGCACCGTTTCATTTGACGGACTGCCCCGCCAGCTGGCCGGTTTTCACCACCGGAATGTAGAACAGGCGTAGCCATTTATTTTTCCCATCAGATTGATACTGGAAAAGGCCGAACAGGAGCGAGCATTTTTTTGTGCCGGGCGTGGTGTCGCTACGGTAAAGATTCCACAACAGCGACTGGCTGGCGGCGCCGGTTTTTGGATTTTCCTCCCAGCGCCACACCGACCAGAGCGGCGACCAGTTGCGTTCGACGCCACGGTTGTTGGGCAGCGCGGGCTCCACCGGCGCGAAGACCTGCAGGCGTTCGTTGCCGTTAAGGTCGTGGTGCCACGTGAAAAACGGCCACATGTCCAGGCGCTTCTTCTCCGCACCGGTTTGCGTGTTTTTTTCAGTCACGGCTGAGTAGATGTAAAACAGGACGCTGTCGCGTCTTTGTTCCAGCGGGTCGGAATGGACTTCCTTGTGGCGGTAAAGCGGCCAGAGATACGAATCATTTTCCAGGGTTTTGTTTTGTGACAGGCTGAACAGCGGAAACACACGCGAGGTGGTCTTGCCTTCGCCGCGAGCGAAAATCACAAATGGCCACGGTGCCTGCCATTCGTGATATTGTTTCTCGCGCTCGTCAATCCAGCTGAAAAACGGCCAGAGTACGGTGGTCGAATCGTATTTGGGCGAACGGAACGTGCTGTAAATTGGCAGATCGGCGCGGAATTTTTCAGGGTCGTCGGTGCCGATGCCATTGTTCTGCCACAAGTGGATGGGCCAGAGCACGAAATAGCTGTCGTGCCCGGCGACGGTTTCAACATCGCCGAAACCGTTGGTTTGCGTGGTCACGTCCTTGTGTTCCGTGCCGAAGAGCGGCCAGAACTGCCAGCCGCGCAGACCGTCACCGTGCCGCAGGTTGAAGAATGGATAAAGATAATTGTCGGTGACGATGTCTCGTTTCTGCGTCTCGCTGTAAATTGGAAACATCACGAAGGAAATCTTGTCCCGCATCAACCTGTTCTGGAGGTGGCCATAAAGCGGGACAAGCGCGGTGTAATTGTCATTTGTATTCGGCGAGCGCTGCTGGAAATAAATCGGGAACAGTGTGAAACGCCTTTTTTCAGTGTCATTCTGTTCCTGGCCACCGGAAAAACTGAACAGTTGGATGAACTGCCAGCGATATTGCGTTCCGTATCGTTCACACGTCAGGAGCGGATAAACCAAATCATCTTCCCGTGATTCCACGTCGGGATCGGCGTCGTGTGAAAACAGCGGCGGAATCGCCCAGGTCGTTTCCGAATCCTTTTGTTGGCCGTAAAAAAAGGGTCCGACGGCTTCCGTGCGTTGCCCCGCATCCAGCGTCAGCGGGAATTCGTCGAAAAACAGACCGGCGTGAAAGATACTGTCGGCAAAAGCCGAAGAGCAGAAACACAAAGCCAGACTTAGTCCACAAACTCGCAAATATTGCAGAAGCCAGCGCAATTTTTTGCGCCTGATGTGAACAACCGGATTTTTGTGAATAAAAATCACAATTTTACGTTATCGTTATTGAAATGCATTTTACGCCAAAATATGGCAAATTTGAATTTAGTTTAACATTGATATTAACATTCGTATTGACTTTAGACCGGAATTCATTATCTTTTAAAAATAATTGAGGTTTTCACCTCGGTTCCTCCTGACCCGGTGTCGGCGACTTGTTGTCGGCACTGGGTTGTTTTATTAAAGGACGCCATCTTCCGAGCAAATTCAGCAAGGCCGGCAGAAATGTTAATCCCGCAATCATGCAGGTCATTATGCCCACGGCCATCATGCAACCCAAGCTGTGAATGCCACGATGCTTGGCGAGGATGAGACTGCCGAAACCGGCAACAGCCGTCAACCCGGAGACAAGCACGGCCTTGCCGGTGCTGCGCGCCAGAATATTCGGCGTTCTTTCCTCGGCAAATCGGTTGAGAATCTGGACGCCGTTGGTGACTCCGATGCCGATGACCAGCGGCAAAGTCATGATGTTCGCTAGATTGAACGGGATGCCGAACCAGCCCATCAACCCGACTAGCCAGAGCGTGCCGATGCCTACCGGCAATAGCGATAAAATCATTGCGAACAGGCTGCGAAAGTGGATGAGAACCATGATGGCAATCGCGATGAGTGAATACCACGCCGCCTGCACATAGCTGTCCCTCATCAGCGTTTCATATTCATAAAATTGCACGGGCGTTCCCGTGGCATTCGGATCCACCGTTCGCAGGTCGGTGACGAACACCTCTTGGTTCGTGCGCTGCCACACATCTTCCTTGGGAAATACCTGCAACAGAAATTTGCCGGTCGCGCCTACGAACTGGTCGCGCAAGGTGGCAGGCAGGTCATCCACCCGCAACGGCGCGCTCACATCTTGTTTTTGGAGGGATTGGAAAGTTTCCCGCACGTCTTTGAACAGTGCCTGCTGAAATGCCCCAAGCTTTTGCGCATGTTCGGCCAGTGTGTTGGTGTCACCGGCCAGCATGGTTTTCCGCAGATTTTGGATGGCTTGCTGTAGGGCAATGAACTGTTGCGTCAGGACAGGATCGTTATGCACATTTGGATCTCCTAAAGCCATGCCTGCGTAACCGAGGGTGCCAAAGAGGGTTAGGCTTAATTCATCAACGTTGACCGGCCTCAAGTCCGGCGGACTGAATTCCAGAGGCGCGACTGCCTCCTTGATTCCCCGAATCAAACCCAGTTTTTGGATCTGGTTTTGCTCGATAAAATCCTCGAACAGGCTCGTTGGCGGTTCAACATCCGCTACGGTGTTGGTGAGCGTTTTGAGTTTCTCGTTCAACTCGATGGCTTGGTCCAGATTTGTGGCCACAATTGCGCCCGCGAGCGTTGATTTGTCGGCATGAGTCAATTTTTGCGCGAACACGACCGACTGCAAACCGCGGCTTTGCAATTCAATCAGGTTGTAATCGAACTTCACCTTGCCCTGATAAATCTGTGTGCCGGCGAGCGCGCAGAGCACGACGGTGGTCCCGATGACGAGCCCCGGGCGTTGCAGCCACAGATTTTCGATGCGCGCGCGGGTTTCGTCCTCCTTATGCTCGAGATCAATGACGTTTTGCCGGCCGCGCAGCAGCAGCACCGGCAGCAATGTCATCATCGGGATGAGGCAAAGCAGCAATCCGCCGCCGCAAACAATGCCCATTTCCTGGATGCCCTTGAAATTTGTAAACGCCATGGCAAGGAACGCCCCGGCCGTTGTCAGTGACCCGGTGAAAATCCCCTGGCCGGTGAACACCATCGCCTTGGTTATCGCCTCCTCCCGCGTCCGTCCGTGCCGCAACTCCTCTTCGTAACGCGTGATCAGATGCACCCCGTAATCAATCGCCAACCCGATGAGCATTGGCACAAAGGTGATGGTCAACACGTTCAAGTGCCCGACGGTCAGCGTTGCAAAGCCCAGCGTATAGGCCATGCCGAAAACCAGACAGATCGTTGCCTTTACCGGCCGGCCGGTTTCATTGTAGCCGTAGATAAAAATCAGCGCGCACAAGAACAGCGAAACGATGCTGGCCAGCGCGACATCCCTTTCCGACTGCGTCATTTGGTCGTAATCCAGCACCGGCTGCCCGGTCAGGCCGACATTGACGCCAGGCACTTCGGCATTGGTTTGTTTTATCAAATCGCGCAAATGATCAATGGCCGTGCCGATAAGCTCGTCATTGGGCGCGTGTGTCGTGAGCAGAAAAATCCGCCCTTCGTTTAAGGTGATGTAAATGTTGGTCGCGTTGTCGGCGCCGAACAGTGCTGCCACGCCCGGTGACGGCGGCTGGCCGGGCATTTGCAACGCGGCATTGGCCTGTGTCAGAATTCGCGCCAGTACCGGTAGGGCTTGCGCCAGCGATTCGGTCTGCGCGTTATCCTCGTGTGGCGAGGTGCGGAAGGCCGTATTGATCTGCTCAAAAAATGAGACAAGATTTGTCGTCTGCGTGAATTTTTGGATAAAAGGCAGATCATCCCGGAGTTTGGTTTGTATGGCGGCCAGGTCGTTTGTTGGAACGAAAAACAACGCCTTGGTTCCCAGAACCGCAAAATCCTGCTGGTAGAAAATGTTGAGGAATAGGTTGGTTTCCGGCGCCATTTTCATGGCGAGGCGCTCGACAAACTGCCGGTTCTTCTCCGTGTCCTCGCTCTCCACCACCACGGCAAGGTCATTGCCCTGCTGTGGGAATTCCTTTTGCAGTGCGAGAAAATTCTGGTGATCCTTCAGGTTCGGACCGACGAGGTCGTCCTGATTCATGTCAAATTGCAGGAACGCGACCGTAACCGCGACGCTCGCCAGTAGCACCACCAGTTGTGGATAGAAAAACCAGCGCGGATGACGGCAGACCGCGCCCGCCAGCTTTGCCAGCAGCCGCGCGAGCAGGGAATCGGTGCTCAATGCCTTCATGATTCAGGCCGGATGGGAAGATTCACGCTTTCACCGCTTCCTCGGGGAATTCCGCGTTGAAGAAAACTTCCTTCAATGGCTTTCGGCCTCCACAAAGACCGCCGTGCCGTAGCACAGCACCTCGGTGATGCCCGGCGCGATTTCAGTCGCGTCGTAACGCACGCCAATCACCGCGTTTGCGCCGAGTTGGCCGGCGTGAGTGAGCATGAGGTTGAACGTGTCTTCGCGGGCGCGTTCGCAAAGGTTTGTGTATAGCGAAATGTTCCCGCCGAAGATGGCCTGGATGCTCGCGCCCACGTTGCCGATCACCGAGCGCGACCGAACCATGATGCCACGCACCACGCCGAAGGATTTGGTCACACGGTAGCCGGGCAGTTCGAACGTCGTCGTTGTCAATGGATGTGTCTGACTCATGCTGGAATTGAACACCACCCGGCGCGCTGGCAAAAGCGAAAAGTGCCGCTCCTTTTACGGCGAGAGAAGGGCAAACGCCGGCAGGTTGCGCAACACGGTGAAAACCACGGTAATCGCGAGCAGCAACCACATGAATTTCGCCGGGAAAAATTGTCCGACCGGTCTGCCGAAGGATTTTTTACCTGCCAACCACGCACCGCGTAGCGCAATGGTCGGAAGCAGCAGGATGAAAAGCGCGTTGTCGCGCAGCGCGGCCTGAATATGCCCGTGCAGCAGCGCGTAAACCGCGCGTGTCCCGCCGCAGCCCGGACAATTCAACCCGGTCATTTGGTGAAAGGGGCAGATCGGATAAAATCCACTTGAGCTGGGATCAAACAAAAATACCACCGCACCGGCGCCCAAAATGCCAAGACCCAAGACGATGCCGGCAAAGACACCCAACGGAAAGGTTCCGGTCTTGATTTTTGGCGGTATGGAATGTGATTGGGCGGACATTGACTTCAAAATTGGTTCACGTTCCAATTGACATGAAAATTACCCGTTGCTAGGGCGAACACCAGCATCAGGCCGTAAATGAGAATGCTCGCGATGGACAGCGCCAGTCCCGTTATGGCAAGGCCACGGCCCTCGTAAAGTTCGGGATGGCGGCTGTTTTGGACAAGTGCGACCGAGGAAAAGACCAGCCCCAGTATGTTGCACGGAAATCCGTAACAGCAGCAAAATATCAATGACAGCACGCCAAAAACCATTCCCGTGGTCGCGAAACCGCTGGCCTTGCGCGCTCGGATCGGCGGCGCAATCGTCTGCGGAATTTGTGGCGCCAACTGGCTGGCAAACTCCGGCAGCAGCCCGGCGAAATTCCACTCCTTTGCGCCGTCCACGAAAATTGGCGTCCGGCTTTCGACGCGGCCTTCGGCAATCCACTGCCGCAGTTGTCCGGCGGAAACCGGCCCGTATTCCTTTCCATCCTCGCCGATGATTTTGTAGGTCGCGCTCATTCGTCGCCTGGATCGGTAGTGTGGCCGGAATCCGAACACACGCCGCGTTTTGCTTCGCCAATAAAGTTCAACAATACCTTCGCCGGTGCGCTTTTGAACTTTTTCCCGGCCGCCGCCAGTGCCTCGCGCAGATTTTTTCCGCTGCGGAAAAGCTGATGATAAAGCCGCTTCAATTCTAGCCGCTGTTCTGCCGTTAAACCGGCTCGGCGCAGGCCGACGACGTTCAGCCCGCAAATTTCATTTTCGCGCTGCGCGATGGCGAAGGGCGGCAAATCTTGGCTGATGGCCGCGCCGCCCTGCATCAATGCCAGCGTGCCGACGCGCGTGAACTGGTGGACGAGACAGTTGCCGGAAATGAACGCGCGGTCCTGCACCACCGCGTGACCGCCCAGCAGCGCGCCGTTTGCCAGAATGACATGGTCGCCAACGGTGCAATTGTGCGCCACGTGCGAGTTCGCCATGAAAAAATTGTGCGAGCCGATCACCGTGTCCTCGGCGGTTTTGTTCGAGCGGTGGATCGTGACGTGTTCGCGGAAAACATTGTGGTCGCCGATGCGCAGTCGCGTCGGCTCGCCTTTGTATTTCAAATCTTGCGGCGCGTCGCCGATGACGCAGCCCGCGTGGAACCTGTTGCCGGTGCCAATCTGGGTCTCGCCCGTCAGATAGGCGTGCGGGCCAATGATGCAGTCCGCACCCAGTTCCACGCCGGCGTCAATCACGGCATATGGCCCGACTTGAACGGTCGCGTCCAGTTTCGCGTTCGGGTGAATGATGGCCGTCGGATGAATCATTTCAACCACAGGTTCACAAACTTGAAATGCCGATTCAACAACGTTCTTTTCGTGTGTTTCGTGTGTTTCGTGGTTAAATTGAAACTGAAATGACCGGCGCAATCGCAAACGAATCAATCGGCAATCGGCTACCTGCCGCGACGGTGCGCGAGCACGGCGGGTCGGCAATCGGCAATCGCTTGCCGGAGCTGCTTGCGCCCGCCGGCGACTGGGACTGCGTCCGGGCCGCCGTCGAGAATGGGGCGGACGCGGCTTATTTCGGCCTGGAAAAGTTTAACGCTCGGATGCGGGCGCAGAACTTTACCGAGGCGGAATTGCCCGGGCTGATGGAGTTTCTGCACCGGCGCGGTGTGCGTGGTTACGTCACGCTCAACACGCTCGTTTTTGAGAACGAACTGGCCGACGCCGAAAAATATCTGCGCGCGATGATTTCCACCGGCGTGGACGCGGTGATTGTTCAGGACGTGGGCATTTGCCGCCTCATCCGCGAATTGTCGCCGGATTTTCCGATTCACGCCTCGACGCAGATGACCATCACCAGCGCGGCGGGTATTGAATTCGCCCGCGAACTCGGCTGCAATCTCGTCGTGCTCGCGCGCGAATGTTCGATTGCTGAAATTGAAAAAATCAGCGCCGCTGGCGAAGCCACCTCGTCACCCGTTACCCGTCACCCGTCACTGCCCTTGGAAGTTTTCGTCCACGGCGCTCTCTGCGTGGCCTATTCCGGCCAATGCCTTACCAGCGAATCGCTCGGCGGACGTTCCGCGAACCGCGGCGAGTGCGCGCAGGCGTGCCGGATGCCTTACGATTTGATTTCTGACGGCAAACAGGTTCCGCTCGGTGACAAGCGATATTTATTGAGCCCGCAAGACCTAGCGGGTTTGGAAGTTTTACCAAACTTGATCCGCGCCGGTGTCGCGTCGTTGAAAATCGAAGGCCGTCTCAAAGCGCCGGAATATGTGGCGAACATCACGCGGATTTATCGCAACGCACTCGATCAACTTTCGGAGGGTCAACTTTCGGAGGGACGAGTTACACGAGTCCCAAATCATTCTGACAAGAGCAGGACTCCTGAAACTCGTCCCTCCGACCGCTACGAAATGGAAATGTCGTTCTCACGTGGTCTGTTCACAGGCTGGTTCGGCGGTACCGACAATCAAAAACTGGTCCACGCCCGCTTCGGCAAAAAGCGCGGAGTGTTCCTTGGCGAAGTCCAAAAAATTGTACGCGACGGTGTCATCTTGGATCTTGCAGCACCCGTCAAACCTGGTGACGGCGTTGTTTTTGACGCCGGTAGGCCCGACGAGAAGGAGGAAGGCGGACGCATTTACGAAGTGCAGGCGCCGCGTTTCAAAATTCCTGGCCGGCAACCAACCGAACTGCGCTTCGGCTACGGCGATGTGGATTTTCTGCGTGTCCATATCGGCGATAAAATATGGAAGACTAACGATCCCGAACTCGACAGGCGTTTGCGTCAGAGTTTTTCGGGTGATAAGCCGAAATTTCAGCGGCCGGTTGAAATCGAAGTCCACGGCTGCGCCGGCAAACCGCTCACGCTCGTTGCCCGCGACGAATCTGGCAACGTGACGAAAGTGGAGTCCACGATGCCGCTGGTCAAAGCCCAAAAACAGCCGCTGACGGAGGAAAAATTGCGCGGACATCTCGGCCGGCTCGGCGGCACACCATTCCGGCTCGGCAACCTGGAAAATTTCCTGACAGGCGAAGTCCTGCTGCCGGTGAGCGAACTGAACCGCCTTCGCCGTGAAATCGTCGTTGAACTCGAAAAGCTCCGCGCCCGGCCGAAACGGTGGAAGCTTTCGGATCCAGCTTCTGGCGTCTCCATTCTGGGGAACTGCGCTCACACGACTCCCCCCGGATGCCAGACCCCGGACCCCAGACCCCAGACCCCAGACCCTACATTGATCGTTCTTGTCCGCAATCTGTCGCAACTCGACGCCGCACTGAAATGTGGTACGGAGACGATTTATTGCGAATTTGAAGACCCGAAGAAATACCGCGAGGCTGTGCGGGCGCGTGACGAGTGGCAAGTGACGAGTGACGCGAAACGCGCCGGTGATTTCACGTCACCCGTCACCCGTCACCCGTCACTACTTTTCGTCGCTCCTCCCCGCATATTCAAAATGGGCGAGGAATGGACGCTCGAACAAGTCCGCTCCTGCAACGCGGATGGCTATCTGGTGCGCAATTACGATCACCTGAAGTTTTTTGCGAACGACCGGCGTGTGGGCGACTACTCGCTGAACATAGCCAACCGGATTTCCGCCGGTTATTTCAAAAACAAATTCGGCCTGGAGCGTGTGACGGCGAGCTACGACCTGAATTTTTCACAGCTCGAAGCATTGCTGCGCGCCGCGCCGCCGGAATGGTTCGAGGTGACGATTCACCAGCACATGCCCATGTTTCACATGGAGCATTGCGTGTTCTGCGCGTTTCTTTCCAGCGGCAGGGACTACCGCGACTGCGGGCGGCCATGCGACCATCACGACGTGAGGCTGCGCGATCGCGTCGGCGCGGAGCATCCGCTCAAGGCGGACGCCGGCTGCCGCAACACCGTTTTCAATTCACAGGCACAAACCGGCGCGGAATATGTCTCGCAAATGATTGAACTTGGCGTGAGAAACTTCCGCGTGGAATTTCTCAACGAAACGCCGGAGCAGGTCACGCTGACCATTTCAAAATACCGCCGGCTTCTGCGCGGCGAAATTTCCGGCGCGCAGCTTTGGCGCGAATTGAAATTGTTCAACCAGCTTGGCGTCACGCGCGGGCAGATGGGGAAATAAGCCGGTTCACTGATAAAAATATCCCAATTCCCGCAGCGAGACGTAATCCTTCTGCCTTTCCGGCGTTGCACGGCCGATGATGACGTGGTCCAGCACGTCAATCTTCAAAAGCTGTCCGGCGCGGATGAGGTCGCGCGTCACCTTGATGTCAGCCTCGCTCGGCGTCGGGTCGCCACTTGGATGGTTGTGCGAAAGCACCACGGCGGCGGCGTTGACGGCAATTGCCGACTTGAAAACTTCTCGAGGATGCACCAGCAACGTGTCAATCGTCCCTTCGGTCACAGGAACGACTCGAATCAGCCGTCGGCGCGTGTTCAGGCACAACACTTGCAACGTCTCAACGGTCTTCACCAGGTTTTTCGCCCGCAGCAGGGCGGCCACGTTTTCGGGATTGTCGAGCACGGGCGATTCGTCCTGCAATTCCTTCGCCATTTGGCGCGCGAGCGCGAACGCCGCCATCAGCGTCACTGCCTTGTCGCGTCCGATGCCTTTCACATTTCGTAAATCCGCGACCGACGCCTTCGCAAGCAACTGGAGCGATCCGAACCGGTTCAGCAATTGCTGTCCGACCTGCACGGCATTGACACCTTTCAACCCGGTGCGCAGCAGGATCGCGATCAATTCCGCGTGGCTCAAGGCGTCCGCGCCCAGAGCCGCGAGCCGTTCGCGCGGTCGCTGGCTGATGGGCTGGTCTTTAAGACGAAAACTTTCTGACATGGGCAAAGATTAGCCAAAACAATCCAGCTTCCAAAGTTCAAAGTAATCATTTATGCGGGACTTTGGACTTTGGAGTTTGGGCTTCGAACTTTAGACTGGCGCAAGCAATGGAATCGCCCGGCGAAAAAAATGATTCGCGCCTGACACCGTCACAGCAAAAGGCGGTCGCCGCGCGGGGCAATGTGCTGGTCATGGCTGGCGCGGGCACCGGCAAAACGCGCACGCTCGTCGAGCGTTGTTTGGATTGCATTGTCCGGGAAGGCGCATCACTTGATGAAATCCTCATCGTTACCTTCACCGAAGCCGCCGCCACGGAGATGCGGCAGCGCCTCCGCCGCGCTCTGGAAAATTCCATCAACCATCAACCGTCCGCCGCGTCGAAGCGAAGCGAAGACGGGTCAACCTTCAACCCATTTGCCGCCGAACAGCTCGCGCTCTTTGATGCCGCGTACATCGGCACGCTCCACGGTTTTTGTTTCAAGCTGGTGCGCGAACATTTTTATGAGCTGGGTCTCGACCCGCAACCCGCCGTCCTCGACGAGGGCGAGGCGCGATTGCTGGCCGACGAGACGCTGGAGGAAGTATTGCAGGATCAATACTCAGGCCGGGATGAATTAGCCGTGTCGGTTCAAGGCCTGATTCAAACTTACGGCGGTGCGCGCGACGAAAAAATCCGCTCGCTGGTTTTGCGCCTGCACCACTACGCGCAGACGCGGCCTGATGCCGAAACCTGGCTCGCGGACCAGGTCGGTAAATTTACCGCCACCGGACCCGCTGTCTGGCAGGCCTGGTTGCTCGACGCCATCGCCGGTTGGCGCGACGAGTGGCTGCCGATTCTTGAAAATCTTAAAGCCGGCAACGGGAAAGCCGCTGAATTGATAGGCGTTTTGTTGCGTTTAGGTAGCGCGGGCGTCCCGCCTGCAAAATCCGGCGTCGCGCCGGATTTATTGTCGAACAAAAACGTTCGGCGTCCCGCCGAACACGGCAGGTTAGAGGCCTGCGCTACCATGATTTCCCGCGAACTCGCAGCGGAAGTTTTGGAACACATCATCTCCGCCGACGGCAGGGAGAATTTTCCAAAAGGTAAATTCGGCAGGCTCCGCGAACCACTCGAAGACTTGTTCCAAGAGGCGGAATTTCTCGCCTCGGTCACGCAGGTAAAAAATGGTAGCGACCCGCTGGTCGAGGATTGGAACTGGGTTCGCAGCCGGATGACGGCGTTGTTGCGGCTGACTCAAAACTTCGCCGCGCGCTTCGCCACGCGCAAACGCGACGACGGCGTTCTGGATTTTCATGATTTGGAGCAATTCGCCTTGAAGCTCCTCTGGGATTTTGCGGCAGACAAACCAACGGCGACAGCGGAGCGCTGGCGCGGGAAGCTGCGCTTCGTTTTCGTGGACGAATATCAGGACATCAACGCCGCACAGGACAAAATCATCCAGGCGTTGAGCCGTGAAGATTTGGAGTGCGGCGACGTGTCGCCGCTTTCAACGACGCGACATGTCGCGTCGAGACAAAGCGCGAACGTGTTCGCGCACTCCAAAGCCAACCGCTTTCTTGTCGGCGACGTGAAGCAGAGCATTTACCGGTTCCGCCTCGCCGATCCCAAAATCTTCCGAGACTACGCCGAAAGCTGGCGCGGCAAAGAGGGACAGACGATTCCTCTCGCCGAAAATTTCCGCAGCCGCGAATCACTGTTGAATTTTGTCAATTCACTGTTCGAGCCGCTCATGCGCGAGGAAATCGGAGGCGTGAATTACGATGAGGAAGCAAAGTTAAAATTCGGCTCGCCGGAAGAGCGCGCGGATTTCAGCACGTCAAAAAATCCGTCGCCGCGCACGGAACTGCTGTTGCGCCTGAAAACAAGGCCCGGCGAAGTTTCCAATGATGAAAACGCCGATTGGGCGGATCTGGAAGAATCCGCCAGGGAAGCGCGATTGATTGCGCTGCATTTAAAAAACCTTCAAAAATCCGGACACGAAATATGGGACGACGAAAAGAAAGCCTTCCGCGCCGCCGAATGGCGCGACATGGCGGTGCTGTTGCGCTCGCCATCGGGCAAGGCGGAAATATTTGCGAGGGAATTTGAGCACGCCGGGGTGAAGCTGTCCGTCGCGTGCGGCGGATTCTACGAAACCAGCGAGGTTCTGGATTTGTTGAGCCTGTTGCAGTTACTCGACAATCCGTTGCAGGACGTTCCAGGTATCGCGGTGTTGCACTCGCCACTCGTCGGCTGCTCCCTCGATGAACTGGCGGAAATCCGGCTTCTGGCCGGTGGACATTTCTGGTACGCGCTCAGTCAGGCCCAAGGTCCAAAGTCCAGGGTCCAAAGCGTGACGCGTGCAAAGATTGAAAGGTTTTTGGAACGATTTCATCGCTGGCGGAAACTGGCGAAGGAAACTTCACTCTCCCAATGTCTTGAAGAAATCTTGGCGGAAACCTTTTACGGCGACTGGCTGCAGTCGCGTCCGCGTGGCGCGCAGCGGCGGGCGAATGTGGAACAATTTCTCAATCTGGCCCAGCGGTTCGACCAGTTCCAGAGGCAGGGGCTGTTCCGTTTTTTGAAATTCATCGAGGCGCAGCGCGAAGCCGGGGCCGAACCCGGAGTCGCGCCCGTCGCAAAAGAAAACGCCGTGCGGCTGATGAGTATTCACCAGGGCAAAGGACAGGAATTTCCCGTGGTGGTCGTTGCCGATCTGGCAAAACAATTCAATGAGCGGGACTTGAACGAAGAAATCATTTTGGACGGGGAATTTGGAGTGTGCCCGCGTGTCCAGCCGCCGCAAAATAGCGGGCATTATCCAAGCCTGCCGCACTGGCTCGCGCAGCGGCGCCAGCGCCGCGAGTTGCGCGGCGAGGAGTTGCGACTGCTTTACGTCGCCATGACCCGCGCCCAGGACACGCTGATTTTGAGCGGTGCCATCACGGAAAAAAAGTGGCGCGAAAACTGGAACGATCCGGCGGCCATCGTGCTGCGAAAAATTGCTGGCGCGAAAAGCTTTGCAGACTGGCTCGGTCTTTGGTTCGCGAACCAGATCCGGATCTCAAATTCTAAATTCCAAACCGGGACGGAAGGCGAATTGCCGGATTTGCGCTGGCGGATTGTGGACGACGCGGAACTTGGCAACGATTCTGTCCGCAGCAGCCGAGGTGACGAGGCTCAAACTGGAACAAATTCACGGTCTCCTCACGTCGGCTGCTACGAAGACACGTTGGTGCTCGACGCCGCGACGGCGAAAAGACTTCGCGACATGTTGGAATGGGAGTATCCATTCGCGGCGGCGACGAGGCGCAAGGCCAAGTCGTCGGTCACGGCATTGCGGCGCGCGGCGGAGGAATTCGACGATGAAGCGGAACCAGTCTTTGGCTTTCGGATTTCAGCAAAGCGGTTCGCAAGGACAATCGTCCCATCAGGACCAAATCCAAAATCCAAAATCCAAAATCCGAAATTGTCGGCGGCGGAAGCGGGGACGGCGCATCACAAGTTTCTCCAGCACTTCGCTCTGGAAACCGCGCGCGACCTTGCGGCGCTAGACGCCGAGTCACGGCGGCTGGAGCGGGAAAAGATTTTGTCGGCGGACGAATGCGCGGCGTTGGATTTGAACGCTGTCGCAGCGTTTTGGAGTTCCAAACCCGGACGGCAAATACAGGCGAAAGTGGACAACGTAAGGCGCGAACTCGCGTTCACGGCAAAATTCAGCCCGGCGGAACTTGCGGAAATCACCGGCGCGAAGGCCGAAGCCGGGCTGGAAAATGAATTCGTCGTTGTGCAGGGCGTGGCGGATTTGGTCGTGCTGTTGCCGGAGGAAATCTGGCTGGTGGATTTTAAGACGGATCAGGTGCGCACGGACGAACTGCCGGAAAAGATCAGGCTCTACGAACCACAGTTGAAGCTTTACGCGTGTGCGCTCGGGAAAATTTATTCACGGCCGGTCACAAGTTGCTGGCTCCATTTTCTCAATGCACGGAAAACCGTGGACGCCAAAATCTAACAGTTGGAGTTCAAGCTTTAGCTTGTCCATTCACGGATGCGCCGAAGCGTGGACTCAATATGTGGACGAGCCGTCCCCGCTCTATCAATCCGGCGCCTGGAGCGAAAGTTTGTCCTGCGCCTTTTCATCCGCTGCCGGTTCGGGTGTTTCCGTTTCCCCGGCTGCTATCTTCTCGATCGAGTTCGTTTCACGCAAACGGACGATCGCCGGACGCAAAAGGCGGCCCTGAAATGTGAATCCCGCGCCGACCGCTTCAGCCACCACCGCATTGGCGCTCGGCTTTTCTTCTCCGCTGACGGCTTGATGCCGCTCTGCGTTGAATGGTTCATCCAGCTCGGGGCTGAATGGCACGAGGCCGATGCGCCGGGCCGCGTCGCGGCAGGCGTTCTGAAAGTTGGAAATCTGTTCCGCTAGCTTCGGCTGGCCGGAGCGCACGGCGGCATTGTGCAAAACGAATACATGATCAAGAATGCGTACCAGCACCTGCAGCCATTCGGCCTCGCCTCGACGCAGCTTTTCAATTTCCAGCCGGAGCGTGGCCTTCTCGCTGTCGCTCATTTTCTGCATGAATTCGGAAAATTGCCGGACCTCCCCGGCCATGTGGTCGGCGATTTCCTTCGCGCTGGCGGAGGTTCTTTCGGCCTGCGTCTGCGCGTTTGTCCATTCGTTCGTCGCGGCGTTGATTTGGGCGGCAAGCTTTTCGAGATTCTGGATTTTTTCGGCGATGGAACCGAGTGCGCCGGCTTCTATCACTTTGACTATCGCCCGGTAATCGAGGATGTACGGCATCGCGCCGAGTATCGCGCCCAGCGCCACGCATGCCACGACGGCCAAAATTTCCCACCGGCCAATCGGGTGTGGCCTCTGCTGGATGATAAAACATGCCGCCGCAAGCAGCAGTGCATCACCAAGCAAAAACGGCCATTTGGGGACTTTCCAGTTTTTTGAGTCGTTCACGCTCCTAGTTTCGGGAAAAAATGCGCCGATTGCAATTCGCTTTCTCCTCAACTAAGACCTCCCCTGCCAAAATCATGCCCATGTGCGCATCTGCGTCATTTTCAATCCGGCGGCCCGCGGCAACAAGGCACGCCATTTTCGACGCCAGCTCGATGCCATCGGCTCCCAATGCGCATTGAAGGCCACCGCTGCCCCCGGCGACGCCCGGCGGCTCGCGGCCGAGGCGGTCGGCGAAGGATACGACCTGGTTGCGGCCGCCGGTGGCGACGGTACGGTCAATGAGGTGCTCAACGGTCTCGGCGACGCGCCGGACGGCTTCGCCCGCGTGAGGCTCGGCGTGTTGCCGCTGGGCACGATGAATGTTTTTGCGCGCGAACTCAAAATACCGCTCCGTCTCGAACGCGCCTGGGAGGTTTTGCGGCGCGGAAATGAGACGAAAATTGATCTGCCATGCGTGGAATTTTCAGCCAACGGCAGGACCCAGCGGCGCTATTTTATCCAGCTCGCCGGCGCGGGGCTTGATGCGCGGGCGATTGAACTGGTGGATTGGCAGCACAAAAAGAATGTCGGGCCGCTGGCCTATGTCGTCGCCGGTTTGAAGGCGTTACGTGAGTCGAAGCCGCGAATCACGGCTCGCCACAACGCAAGCCCTGCCGGAAAAAATGCCACCGGCGAGCTGGTTTTGATTGGTAACGGGAAATTTTACGGCGGGCCGTTTGAAATTTTCCCGCAGGCGGATTTGCGCAATGGGTTGCTGGACGTTTGCATTTTGCCGCGCGTCAACTGGCCGGTGCTTTTGCGCTGCACGCCGGCCTTTTTCGCGCGCCGGAAATTACCGGAGAAACTGGTGCGGCGGTTTCGCGCGTCGGCGTTTGAATTGGCGGGTGATGCAAAGACCTCTTTTGAATTGGATGGCGAGATCGTCGGAAATTTGCCCGCGACGTTTTCAGTGGAACGCGGGCGCTTGCGCGTCGTTTGCTGTTAGTCTTGGCGCATGGCTGCCCGATTCAGCCGCAGACGCGTCGGTAAAGTGCTTCGTAACGCGGCACGATGACTTCCGCGGAAAACTGTTCGCGCGCCCGGCGCTGCGCGGCTTTGCCCATTTCCATCCTGCTCTTCGGATCTTGAATCAAACTTTCAAGCGCCCGGGCCAGGGTGTCTGGATCGTCGGTCGCCACCAAAAGCCCGCTAACGTTGTCCTCCACCACTTCCGGAATTCCACCCGCGCGCCGGGCCACGCTCGGACACCCAAAATACATTGCCTCAAGGATGCTCAGGCAAAAACTTTCCGTCTCGGACGTGAATAATCCCAGGTCGGCGGCATGTAGGTGGTCTTCGATTTCATTCACGTTCTCGCGCACGATCACGCGGTCTTCCAGGCCCAGACGCTGCACGTCCTTGGTGTATGGCGCGAAACTTCCGCCTGCCAGGACAACGAGCTTGAAGGCATCACGCGGTCGGATGCGCGCGACGGTTTCGAGCAGGAGATCAATGCGTTTCACCGGGCGAAGATTCGAGGAGTGGAGAATCATCGCTTCATTGTCCAACACGCCAAGCTCGCGGCGCACTTCCTCGCGCGAACGCCGCGGCGGACGCGGCGCAAAAAAATTGTGGATGACTTCCAACGGTCCATTGAATCCGAGCACCCGCTGCGTCTCCGCTTTCAAGTAGGCTGAAACGGCCGTGACGGCATTCGAACAGGTGAGCGCATGGTGGATGGCCGGTCCATAGCCCGGATCATCGCCAAGCAGCGTGGTGTCCGTGCCATGCAACGTCGTGACGACACGCGGCTGCAATTCCGGCGGGAGCATGGACTTCGCGAGGATTGCCGCCGTCGCGTGCGGCACGGCGTAATGGACATGGAGCACATCCAACCGGTGTTCCCGGCTGATCTCCGCCATCCGCACCGAAAGCGGCAGGGTGTAATCGGGATATTTGAACAATTGATACTCGTTGATGACTACCGGATGGAAATGCAATCGCGGCGCATTTTCCGGCAGCCGGAAAGGGCGTTCGTAACTAAAAAAATGGACTTCGTGTCCTCGCCGGGCCAGATCCTCCCCCAAGGCGGTTGCGAGAACGCCGCTGCCGCCGACGGTCGGATAACAGGCAATGCCGATTTTCATTTGGTTCTTAACCACGGATAGACACGGATGGACTCTGGTAAAGACAATGAACATTCACAGGTAGGGCGCGTCACTCCGTGTGCGCCGCGCTCTGTGTTTTGATGAGTGGCAGGCAGTCTTCTGCCTGCCCTGCCAATCAATCCGTGTATATCCGTGTCCATCCGTGGTTGAATTAAAAGCCCCGCGCTCCCCGGCTTGCACGCCCGAACGAGTCGAGCACGATTGGGTCGTTCGGAAACAGGGCGATGGCATGGCTCACCCCGGCGCGCAGCCCGCGCAAACGCGCCCGCGTGAGCTGTAGTTCTACGTAATTGCGCGCGGAAATCTGCGAGGCATGTGCTTCCATCGCCGCCTTCCAGTCGGCGAGAATTTCCGGCTCGGAAACATCAATAAGCACCGGTGTGATGTCCGCCGGCTCGGCTTCGGGCGTCACCGCGTAATAAAAAAGTTGCTCAACCGGATGGGGCGGCGATTGGCGCAGCTCTTGGACGCCGCCGTAACGGGCGAGCCGACAGGCATCGCGCACGAGTTGTCCCAGCCTTGGATGATCGGGATGCTGGTTTTCAACAAGGCTCGGCGCGAGTACGATGCCCGGCCGCACGCGACGGATGATGCCCGCCAGTTTGATGGCGTGGGCGGCGCGAACTTCAAGGTGTGCATCACCATCCAGTTCGACAAATTCAACCGTTGCGCCGAGAAGCGCGGCGGATTTTTTCGCCTCGGCCACCCTTTGTTTGGGCGTGCCGTGGGACGCGGCTTCACCGCGCGAGCAAATCACAAAGTGCGCCTTGCGGCCGGCGCGTGTTTTTTTCGCAATGACGCCGCCGCACCCGAACTCGATGTCGTCGGGATGTGCGCCGAAGGCCAATAGTAGAACAGGCGTCTCGCCTGTGTGTTGAAAGCGAATTTTCTTTTGCATGTCAAAAACTCACGGGCGAGACGCCCGTGCCACTACAATTTCAGTCCAGGCTTCATCATGTCGGTCAATGGCATCACGGCTTATAAAAGTGATTTCCGGTGTTTCTTCCGGGCGAAGGTAGGCTTTTTCGCCGGCTCCGGCAACGTAATGCGTGCAATGCACCACGGATTGCATCCAGCCAAGCCGGGTATCGCGCGTTGGGCTGACCTGTTCTTTGCTGAAGGTTGTCGTTGGTAACGTGACGTATGAATTGCCTCCTTCATGAAGTTGGAATGCGCCGTTGGACAAGCGGGCACGGACGATTTCACCTTCAAACGGAACGTCCACGAAAAACTCCGTCACATCACACGCCGCCCGGCGGATCGCCGGGTCGCTGGAACGCACCACCCGGATGCCATCGAGCAAATCCATCGCCCGATACATCTCCAGGCAGAAATCGGCGACGTGGGTCGCGGAAATGGTTTTGAAAACCTCGATCAACCCGCGCTCTACGTAGTTGGGCAGTTGGAGCAGCGTTTTGTCCTGCCAGCCGGCGGCGATCTGTTTGAGGTGTTGCGGTGAAAATTTCCGTTGGAGCCGGTTTTTGAAGGTGAAGTTAAGTTGGGCCGGTTCATTCGTCTTGCGATGACGCAGAACAGTCTGCGTTTCGCGCGGATCGTGGTCGCTGTCGTGGCAGAAGAAAACAATCTCTCCGCCGATTTCCCTTTGCAATCGCCGCGCTGTCTGGATTTTTGCAGATAAAAACCGCTTGGGGAAAAACCCGCACGGTTGCTGGCCGAAGCAAATGACAGGGGCGATGCTCATTGTTCTTTTTGTAGTGAAGACGATAGGAAACCAGCGCCGCGCCCGTCAATGAATACGCGGCACCTCCATATTTTTGCGATGGATGATTGGGGGGAGCGCACGCGTCTCGCGTGCGGGTTCGGGCGTCGCGCCCGAACCATTTGCGAAACCATTCAGTCTGAGAGACGGGTTTTCGGCACGCTGCCGAAAACGGCAACCGGGCCGGTCGCACTCCGTACTTGAACGGCTCTTTTCCGTATTCATTTTGGGATGGACGATTGGGGTAATTGGCGTTTGTATTTCTTCATGAAAGTCTTTTTCGACATTCCAATTTACAGGGTTACTAGAAGCAAATATGAGTCAGCGCAACGCTCGTTTATCCAACGGGAAATATCCGCGGACGGTGATCGTAATGTTCAGGAAATGTATCGGCGCAATCCAGCACACAAGAAATCTATGGAAAGGCATTTTGGGGAAATTTATGGCAGATGTTGGCGATTCAACGAAATTGTCGGATTTGTCCGATTGCATTTCTTCTTTACGCAAATTCGCGGCGAATACTGGCGTGTGACTGCGAAAAGAATAACAAGAACGCGAAAGAAAGTTTTCGCGCATTTTGCGCACAAAGTGACCGATGAAATAGAAGTCCCAGCGGGAAGCACAAACAGAAAGATTTATAGCCTGATTCAAAAGTATCTGACTCGTGCTCAGAGCGAACGTCATTTGAAAATATTCTATTTTGATAAATCAGTTTTTGAAAATGTTGGTCCTTATATTGATTGGAATGCTCTGATGAAATTAAATAAACCCAATCCGTGTTAATCTGTGTTCATCCGTGGTTAAAACAAGTCCTTTGTGCCTTGGCAGTTCAATCCGTTTGAAGTGAATTCGTGAAATTCGCGTTAAAGAGTCTATCTCAAGCCTTCGCGGACCGGGTATTTGAACCCAACACAGCTTGTAGCATCAGGCTGAAAAGCACGCACGCTGCGCAGCCGATGAGCGGATACCAGAGGTAGGAAATAGTGAGATTGTAGTAGAGGACGAAGACAAGGGTTTGGGCGGCCAGCGCCGCCCAGAAAACCGCCGTGCCGCCGATGCGCCGGATGAAAAATGCCACCACAAACAGCCCGAGCATCACGCCGTAAAAAATGGAGCCGAGAATGTTCACAGCCTGGATCAGGTTCTCCACCAGATGGGCGTAGAGGGCAAACCCGATGGCGACCAGTCCCCAAAACGCGGTGAACCATTTCGACGCGGCCACGCAGACGGCGTCGGTCGCGTCGCGGTTGATGAGATGGCGGTAAAAATCAATGGTGGTGCTGGAACCAAGCGCGTTGAGTTCGGCGGATTTTGAGGACAGCGCAGCGGCAAAAAATGCCGCCACAAGCAGGCCGATGACGCCGTGCGGCAGTTGGTGCAGGATGAAGGTGATGAAAACGTAATCGGCGTCGTTGGCCGTGGTGCCCGGATTCGCCGCCAGCAGTGTCTTCGTGGCTTCCTCGCGAACCTGCTCGCCCTGCTGGTGCGCAGCTGACGCGGTGGCAAACGCTGATTTCGCGCCGGCCTCATCGCCGTTGTGACGGGCATCCAGCCAGCTTTCGAGTTGCTGGCGCGTCTGGGCGTGGGCCGAATTGAAATCCGTTTCGTAGGCCCGCAACTTTTCGTCGGCGTTATGCGACGCAAGATACTGGCTGGCGGCCGGATTGAAAAACAGCGGCGGCGGCTCGAACTGATAGAAGACAAAAATCAGGACGCCAAGCAGCAGGATGCTGAACTGCATCGGGATTTTGCACACGGCGTTGAACATGAGACCAAGCCGGCCTTCGCGCAGCGACGCACCGGAGATATAGCGCTGCACCTGCGACTGGTCGGTGCCGAAATAGGACAGCATCAGAAATGTTCCGCCAAGCAATCCCGACCAAAAGGTGTAACGCTCGTGAACATCAGTTGAAAAATTCACCGCGTTGAGCTTATGAAACCCACCCGCCAGGGCCAAGGTGTCCGTGAAGGTAAGGCCCGTAGGCAGCTTCGCCACTAGCAGGCAAAACGCGGTGACCATGCCCGCGAAGATGATTCCAATCTGGTATTTTTGCGTCACGGTCACGGCATCGCTGCCGCCGGCCACGGTATAGACGATCACCAGAAGCCCGCTGCAAATGATTGTCAGGTTGAGCGGCCAGCCGAAGACGGTGGTGAGTACAATCGCGGGTGCGTAAATCGTCAGCCCCGCGCCCAAGCCCCGTTGCACTAGAAATAACGCCGCGCCCAGCAGCCGGGTCTTGCTGTCGAAACGCCGGCCCAGAAATTCGTAGGCAGTATAGACATTCAACTTGCGGAACATCGGCAGGAAAAAAATGGCGATGATGATCAGCGCGACCGGCACGCCGAAATAAATCTGCACGAAACCGAGGCCGCCAAGGTAGCCTTGGCCGGGCGTTGAAAGAAACGTGATGGCGCTGGCCTGCGTGGCCATGACGGACAAGCCGATGGCGAACCACGGCGTCTGGCCGTCGCCGCGTAAGTAGGTGTTCAGGTTGCGCCGGCCGCGCGTGCGCCAGATGCCATAAATGGCAATGCCGAGCATCGAGCCGATGAGTACAACGAAGTCGAGCGCGCTCATGAAAACGTTTTTGTCAACGCGATGAGCAGCGCAATCCAAAAAACAAAGCTGCCGAGCACGAAAAGATAAACACGTTTCCAGGTGCGGAAAAACGGCAGGCCGGTCTCTTCAGATTCACGCGCGGAGGGTTCCGTGGCGGCGGGATCTTTCATTTTCCAAGTGAAACCAGGTTGCCAAATAGACGGTAGGCGCCGGGCACACCGGCAGGCAACTGCCGGAAAAACACAAGCCCGGTATAGATGAAGTAACCCTTGCCATATTGAGCGACAAGCAGCCCACCCTTGAGCGGCGCTTCGCCCGGATCGCTGCACGCAAGGATCGGTGTGAAATGTTCGTCCCACTGGTCGGGGTAATAAATCCCGCGCTCCTGGATCCAGCCGTCGAAATCGGCGCTCGTGATTTTGTTCGGTTTGTTCAGAGCCGGATGGTCCGGCGCGAGAAACGTCATCTGCGCCGTTTCGTCGGTCACGCGGTCGCTCGAAATATGCAGGCTGTAGGGCGCGAGTTGGTCGGTCTTCAAATCGCGTCCCGGCCGGTTGTATTGCTCGATGACATTGCCGCCACCTTCGACATAAGCGAATAGCGCAGGCAACTGTGAGACGAGGTCCGTGCGGACGTTGAACGCACGAACACCGATGACCACGGCGTCAAATTTTCCCAACTGGTCGGCTGTGAGGTCCGCGCCGGTGAGTTGGGTGACTTTGTAACCCATGTCTTCCAAGCATTCGGCCACGCTGTCACCGGCGCCGGGAAGGTAGCCAATGTTTTGGCCCCGGATGGTGAGATCAAGGCACACGGCCTTGAGCCGGGCGGATGGCTGGAGCAACAGCAGCGGAATATGCGGATAATTGATCACCACGCGTTCGTTGTCGTAACGCCTGCCGCCAACCTTCGCCTCGGCGGTGATCCCGGCGGTCGCCGGTTGCGCCGGCGCGGTGACTGTGAAAGTCAATGTCACCTGGTCTCCTGCGTCGGTCAGATTGAATGATTGTGTCGCCGGTGCAACCGTCCAGCCCGATGGCGCGTTCAGGCGCAGGGTGCCGGCGGTGCCGGGCCGTGAGGCAGTGACTTCGACCGTCACCGGCTTGGTGGCGCTTGGCGCGAACAACGCGACTTCCGACCCCAGCTTGAGCGAGACTGGCGAAATTGCCGTCAAGTCCCGGGTTTCATCTTTCGCCCGGTCGGCTGTGAGTTGCACCGGCTGGTCTGGGACAATCACGGTCTGGCCTCCCACTTCAAATACCTGCTCGATTGGAAAGATCGGTGGATTTTCGGGCCGGCCGATGAGCTGCGGGTCGGCCACCTTGAACATTCCCGCCTCGCGTTCCTCGCGCAGCCAATACGGCTGGCTCACTTGTGTGTTGGCCGGCAGTGTCTCCTCGGTATCCTGACTTACAGATTGCAAGGCGGCCAGATCGGTGCCGATGGAGAATTTCGATTTGATGGACGGAAACCGCGCTGCCACCCAGCGCACCGGAACAATGTCCGACCGGACTGTCGCGGCCAGATGCATCTTGAGCAGCTCGCCGGGCACGACTTCGGCGTCCGGAATCGTCGTCTCCACCGTCAGGCCGAGGCATTCCTGGATGATGTGATCCAGTTGCTGGCGCTTTTCATTCAGCACCGGGTCATCGGCGGGAAGCGCGGCCAGAAGTTTTTTGATTTGCAGCAACACCGGCACACCGGCGGCGGGATCCTGCGGATTGAATTCTGCAATGATGCCATCAATCTGCTTCCCGATATCCGCGCCCCCGGGCACTCGGTTCCACGTGTCGTCCACGCCGTCGAGGATGTCATTGGTCGCCGGCTCGCCCGCGAGCAGCGCGAAGGACTCGGACCTCGGTCCGCTTCCGCCGGAGCCGGTGTAATTTCCGAAGCCCTGGGTCTTGTGCATGGACCGGCTGCGTCCGGCAATGTCCGTGAACGCTTCTCCGGTCACCGGCTCCTTGCCGCCGTCGTCAATCCGGATGAGATTGGTCTCGCCGCCGCCGCGCTGGAACCCGCCCTCGTTCCAGAGGATGCGTTTCGGCTGCCACGGCTTTAGTCCTTCACGGAGTTGTTCGGGAAACGAATTGGGATCGCCTGCGAGTTTGAAGGCTTCCAGCGCCAGCACGGTCGAGGCCGTGTGATGCCCGTGCGTGCCGCCCGGCACGGTGGAAAAGCGCGCGATGACCACGTCCGGTCGGAACTCGCGGATGACGCGCACGATGTCGGCCACCACCTGCTGCCGGTCCCAGATTCTCAACGTCTCGAGGTAGTCCTTGGAAAAACCGAAGTCAACCGCGCGCGAAAAATACTGCCGGCCGCCGTCCACGCGCCGCGCCGCGAGCAGTTCCTCGGTGCGGATGATGCCCAGTTCATCGCCGAACTCCGGCCCAAGCACGTTCTGGCCGCCGTCGCCGCGCGTGAGCGAGAGATAGGCCGTGCGATAATTGCGGCCGCGCGCGAGATAGGCGATCAACTGGTTGTTTTCATCGTCGGGATGCGCTGCGACGTAAAGCACGCTGCCCATTTCGCGAAAACCGTTCAGGTCCTGCAAGATGGCGGACGCCGGTGGCGGCTCGGCCATCTGGCCAATGCCGGCAAAACCGGCCAGCAGGCACGCGCCTGCGACTGTGAGGCGAATGGGCCAATGGCTGCGGCGGTCGGATTTGAGAGACGACATTTTTATTCTCATGCGCGACGCCGCACGTTCGTTAAAATCAAATGGCGAAGCCGATTCCGCGCTGCGTTATTTCGCGACGGTGAACGGCACGGAGAATTGCGTGCTTTCCCACGACAGCTTCAGCACGCCGCCGCCCGCCGGATTTTTCGCGATGCCCATCGTGAACTGGTCCACCGGCTTGTCCAGTGCGTCCTTCGTCAAATCCACCTGACACAGGTCCTGCGTCGTATCTACGGGAATTCCCCACCCGCCGAGGTGCGTGCTGAAGGCCAGTTTGGAAACACCGGCTTCGCTCGGCACCATGTAAAGGGTATAGACGCCCGCAGGAACGGTCGTCGCTCCCAGCATGATCGGCTTTTGCGTGATGAGGGTCGTGGCCTCGTCCGCGCCCATGCGCCAGGGCTTGTCGTAGGGAACCAGCCCGCCCCAGATTTTGCGGGCCTCGGTCGTCCCCGGCTTGGTTGTGTATGGCCGGCCATATGTGATGGTGACCCGGTTGCCTTCAATGACCGAGCTGATGGTTTCATGCGGGCTGACATGCCGTTCCTGGGCCATGACCGGCAGTGCGCCAATCATGGCGGCGGTGGTGATTACGAGGGTGGATAGGATTTTTTTCATGTTATCTATGACAGTTGTGGTTGATTTACGTTGAATGTTTGTTTGTGAATGAAATTTCACATTACAGGCCCAATGGCGCCAGTCTCGGCATGGCCGTGACCATTGAGTAAGGCATTTTGGGCTTCATATGGCAGGGAATTTAAAATTACTGACCCGAAAGGAAAGAGAAAAATGGATGGCTGGACAACTTGTCAGTAATTTTAATCCAAAGCAGGGATCAAATGGCTTGGTGAGTTTTCATTGCAACTAAGCCATCGCTGATAGGCCCAAACCACAGTGAATATCAAAGCTTCACAAATAAGTGCTTGTACAAATCTCACGGCTACAGTTAGCCGCCTGGGCTTGAAATAGCGATTAACGTATTTTAAAAATAGATACATTGTATGTTTGCGTTGCCGGCTGACTGTGGCATGATGTGCCCGTTCTTTAACATAAGTATTTGATTTATCCCGTTTACCCGGTCCTCAACCGGTATTGCCGTTCACCTGCCTGGCTTTCCGGTCTTTCGCGGGGTCGTTTTCTGGCAGGACTTCGCCCAGTGGCGTACGGGCCGCAACGATGTGAAGCGGCAGGCTGATAAAATATTACCGTTGAACGATGGAAAGAAGATTTCCTACCTGCCGCCACGCGCTCAACAAATTCCGCGGGCGGCGTGAAAAAGCGGGTTACCAGGTCTCGGCAGGAAAATATTTTTGCGGGGGTAGTTTACTTGCACTTCGTCGTAAGTTGTTGATTATGAATGGAGCATGTCTTTGACTCCGCTCGAACGTTTTTTCAAGGACAGTAGCCCCTTGCAGTCTCGGTTTCAGGGTATCCCCATAGCAGTGGGCGTTAGCAGTGAAGCTTTTTGAAATCGAAAATAACTCAAATTCATTTGATTTCATTGCTCTAATTCGAGATTGGAGCGGGCGATGGGAATCGAACCCACGTGTGAAGCTTGGAAGGCTTCCGTTCTACCATTGAACTACGCCCGCCTTCGTCCCGCCGGGCGAGACTAGCAGCGCGCAAATCATAATTCTCCGCAGGGACAATGTCAATTTGCCATCATCCTGTCGTAATTGGAAAATGAATCGAATGACGAGGAGGGTTTTGTCGCGCTTGCCTTGTCAACCGCGCTGCTGTATGCTCGCGCCGATGAATTCGCTGCTTCTGACCGGCGGACGGGTGGTTGATCCCGCAAATCATTTTGATTCTTCCGCGGACGTGCTCATCATTGACGGCAAGATTTCCGCCGTCGGCAAAAATCTTTACGCGCCCAAGGGCATCGAGGAATTCGACGCGAGGGGGAAAATTGTCTGCCCCGGCCTGATTGACCTGCACGTCCACCTGCGCGAGCCGGGCCAGACGGCGAAGGAAAACCTCGCCACCGGCACCGCGGCGGCGGCGCGCGGCGGGTTCACCTCCGTCGTCTGCATGCCCAACACGCTACCCGCCATTGACACGGCCGGGACAGTCGCGCTCATCCGCGAACGCGCGGCGCGCGAGGGGGTCGTGAATGTATTTGTCACAGGGGCCATCACCAAGAACATCGCCGGCGAGGAACTCGCGCCCATCGGAGGGCTCAAACACGCGGGTGTCGTGGCCATCACCGACGACGGCCATTGCGTCCAGAACCACGAACTCATGCGGCACGCCTGCAAATACGCGAAAATGTTCGACCTGCCAGTGATGGACCATTGCCAGGATTACTCGCTCGTGACCGACGGCGTGATGCACGAGGGTTACTGGAGCACGGTGCTCGGGCTGCGTGGGTGGCCCTCGGCGGGCGAGGAAGTGATCGTGGCGCGGAACATTCTGCTTGCGGAACTGACGGGCGCGAAAATCCACTGCCAGCATTTGAGCGCGGCGGGCAGCGTGGCGCTGCTGCGCGAGGCGAAGAAGCGCGGCGTGCCGATTTCCGGCGAGGCATGCCCACACCATTTTGTTTTGACCGACGCGGCCGTGGCCGGAAGCGGAAAATTTTGGGCGGATGACGGGAAAGGGCTGGCCAAATTTCAAGGCGGTGAACTTCCTGAATGGCCGAAATACGACACGAATTTCAAGATGAACCCGCCGTTGCGCACGGCACGCGACCGCGAGGCAATTATGGAAGGTCTGGCCGACGGCACGATTGAGATCCTGTGCAGCGACCACGCGCCACACTGCGATTACGAAAAGGAGGTCGAGTTCGATTACGCGCCGTTTGGCATCACAGGGCTGGAGACCGAACTGGCGCTGTCGCTGATGCAACTTGTCCACGCGAATCGCCTTCCGCTCGCGGATCTGATTGCGAAGTTCACGGTGAACCCGGCGCGCCTGCTGAACTTAAGCAAAGGAAAGTTGACCGCCGGCGCGGATGCGGACGTGACGGTTTTTGACCCGGATTACGAATGGTATTTCCACACTGACGAATCCGCGAGCAAATCCAAGAACAGCCCGTTCAACAGCTGGAAGCTTAAAGGCAAAGCGGTGGCAACGATTGTGGGCGGAAAAACCGTGTGGGTGGAAAAAAGCGAGCTGATCGCCGCATGAAAAAGCTCCCTTCGCGCTTGACCTCCTTCATGGCCTGCCTAGCATCGCGCGTCATTTTTAATGTGTGAAAGCAATCCTGGCACTTGAAGACGGTTCCGTGTTTCACGGACAAGGTTTTGGCGCGAGCGCCTCGGCCTGCGGCGAGGTCTGTTTCAATACTTCAATGACCGGCTACCAGGAAATCCTCACGGACCCGTCCTACAAAGGACAGATTGTCACGATGACGTATCCGCTCATCGGCAATTACGGCGTCAACGCGGTGGACGTGGAATCGTGGCGGCCGCACGCGGCCGGGTTTGTCATCCGCGAACTATCGCCGGTGGTGAGCAACTGGCGCGCGGATTTTTCGCTGGCGGAATATCTGGAGAAGAACGGCATTCCGGGAATCCAGGGCATTGACACGCGGGCATTGACGAAAAAACTGCGCGTGCGCGGCGCGATGAATGGTTTTATTTCAACGGAGGAAATTTCGGACAAGGAAGCCGTAGGACGCGCAAAAGAATTTGTTTTTGTCGGCGTGGATTACGTCAAGGAAGTGACGCACAAGAAGGCATTCCGCTGGGACGAGAAGGACGAGCAGAGCGCGGCGTTTGACCTGGTGAGGGGAGTCAAAGCCACCGATGCGCGCAACGTGCGCAAGCCGCTGCCGCCCGCCGACATTCCCATCGTTGCATTCGATTACGGTTTGAAATACAACATCCTGCGGCGGCTGCGGCAGCACGGGTTCGCCACGCAGGTTTTGCCGGCAACGGCGTCCGCCGCCGACGCGCTGAAGAACAAGCCGGCCGGTATTTTTCTCTCGAACGGCCCCGGCGACCCGGCGGCGCTGAATTACATTGTGCGCGAGGTAAAGACGCTGGTGGACACGGGGATCCCAATTTTCGGCATCTGCCTTGGCCACCAGATTCTGGGGCAGGCATTTGGCGGGAAGACCTTCAAATTAAAATTCGGCCATCGCGGCGCGAACCAGCCGGTGAAGGACCTGGAGAGCGGCAAGGTGGAAATCACCTCGCAAAACCACGGATTTGCGGTAGATGTCACAGGCCTGCCTTCCGCAGTAGCGGTGAACCGCATCAATCTTAACGACCAAACCGTCGAGGGATTGCGGCACAAGATGAAGCCGGTTTTTTGCGTGCAATATCATCCGGAGGCATCTCCGGGGCCGCACGATTCGACGCCATTATTCGCGGAATTCCGCTCGATGATTGAGCGGCGCGGGTGAGCGGGGAATTTTCACTGAAGATTTCCGTTTGACTTGCGGCGGGCGGTGAACATAATCGGGTTCATCAAGCTATGGCCAAATTGGTTATCCTGACGCAGGGCATGACGGGCCGCGCGCACGAGCTGAATGTGGATCGCACCACCATCGGCCGCGTCGAGGATAACACCTTTCAAATCGCGGATGCGTCAGTTTCCAGCCACCATTGCGAGGTGCTGCTGCGCGGCGACGAAGTTCTCATCCGCGACCTCAACTCGACCAACGGCTCCTACATCAACGACGCGCAAATTACGGAAAGCGTTCTTAAACCCGGCCAGAAGCTGCGCCTAGGCCAGATTGAGTTGAAGCTTGAAACCGATGGATCGGCTTCGACACCCCTGGCAGCGCCTGCAGCGCCCTCGGCTCCGGCGAAAAAAGTGGCGGAGGCCACCATGGTGATGCCGCGCGGGGTCAGCTTGAGCGAGCTGGAAGGCGGCGGACGCAAGCCTGGCCTGGACACCACCAGCAGCATGTTTTCCAAGAAGCGCAACAAATCCGGAATGTACTTTTGGATCGGCGCGGGCATTGGCATAGTCATCATCATCGGCTTGATACTCTTCGCGCTTAATCAGGTCAAAAGCGGCGGCCACTAAAGCAAGAGGAGGTCGTGAGACGGCGGTGGAGCAGCATGCCCTACCCATTCTCAATTCTTGAAAATTAGTCTAATTCGTGTCAGCTTTCGTTACTTTTCGCACCATGTTTGACACGGTTAAAATGGAAATTGGCACGGCCTCGGAGAAACTTTCGCATCTGCGGAGGTTTCTTTGACGTGGCCACATTGCAAAACCGGCTTGCCGAAATCAACGCGCTGATGGCCGCGGACAATTTCTGGAACAATCGTGAAAAGGCCCAGACGGCCATTGACGAAGCCGGCGGCATCCGCAACAAACTTGAACCGCTCCAAAAACTGGAGAAGCAGCTCGACGATTTCCGCGTCATGCTCGAACTCGGCGAGGCCGAGCCGCCCGCAGAGCAGGCGCAGATTGAACAGGAACTCACCCGCGACCTCACACGTTTTTTCAAGGAACTCGACGCGCTGGAATTGAAACTGTTTCTCAACGGCCCGCACGACAAGAAGAATTGCATCTTCACCATCAACTCCGGCGCGGGCGGCACGGAATCGCAGGATTGGGCGGAGATGCTCTCACGGATGTACACGCGCTGGGCTGAAGCGCGCGGATGGGAGGTCGAGGTGACCGACGCGCTCACCGGCGAAACGGCCGGACTCAAGAGCGTCACCATGCTAATCAAGGGCGAGAACGCCTACGGTTTCTGCAAGGCCGAGCGCGGCGTGCATCGCCTCGTGCGCATCTCTCCGTTCGATTCCAATAAACGCCGCCACACGAGTTTTGCGAGCGTGGACACAATTGCGGAGATCGAGGAGAGTGATGGTGAAATCGTCATTCCGCCGAATGAATTCAAGGTGGATACGTTCCGTTCCGGCGGCAAGGGCGGGCAGAACGTAAACAAGGTCGAGACTGCCGTGCGCATCACGCATATCCCGACCGGCCTCGTGGTCGCGTCGCAGGCGCAGCGGTCGCAGCATCAGAACCGCGCCACGGCGATGAACCTGCTGCTCTCACGGATTTTCGCGCAGCGCGTGGATGCGGAAAAAGCAGACATGGAAAAATTTTACGGCGAGAAAGGCAGCGTGTCGTGGGGCAACCAGATTCGCAGCTATGTCTTCCAGCCGTATCGCATGGTGAAGGATTTGCGCACTGGCGTGGAAACAAGCAATGTGCAGGGGGTGATGGACGGCGATCTGGATGCCTTCGTGAACGGCTGGCTCCGCGCCGGCTGCCCGACCAAACGGACGCAGGGCGTGAAGGATGAAGATGAGTAATTTCAACGCAAAGACGCAAAGGAGCGAAGGTGCAAAAAAAATACAAACCTTGCGTTAAAGAATGGCAAACATACTGGACAAAATTGTTGAAGAAAAGAAAGCCGAAGTCGCGCGACTACCCGCGCGGCTTATCGCCGCGGGTGATTTGCGCGATGCGATGCTGGAACATGGCGAGCGGCGAGATTTCATTGGCGCGCTCAAAAAAACGCGTCACGGCAATATCGCACTGATTGCCGAGGTCAAAAAAGCGTCACCGTCGGCCGGTGTGATTTGCAAAGATTTCGATCCAGTCCGCATCGCGAAGGAATACGAAGCTGCGGGCGCAAGCTGCCTTTCCATTCTGACCGATGAGAAGTTTTTTCAGGGTTCGCTCGAATATCTCCGGCAAATCCGCGCGGAGGTGAAACTGCCGCTGCTGCGGAAGGATTTCATCATTGATGAGCGGCAAATCCTCGAGGCCATCGAATGGGGCGCGGACGCCATCCTGCTCATCGCCGCCATTTTGAGCGATGTGCAATTGGCAAAGTTTCATTCGCTTGCTGCCGAAGCCGGACTGGCCGTTTTGGTGGAGGTGCACGACGAGGGGGAACTGGCTCGCGCGATGAAAATTTTTCCGGCACTCATCGGCGTCAACAATCGCGACTTGAAGACGTTCAAGGTGGATCTGGCAACGACCGAAAAGCTGGCGTCGCAATTAAAAAATAGCGCAGGCGTCCCGCCTGCGCCGGACAGGCGAGACGCCTGTCCTACTTTGCTTGTCGCCGAGAGCGGGATTCACACACGCGCGGACGTGGAACGGTTGAAGAAATGTGGAGCGAGCGCAATTCTGGTGGGCGAATCGTTGCTTCGCGGAGGAGACATCAAAACCAAGATCCGTGAGTTGATCGGCTGAATCGGCGGCGCGAGTTCCACGAGTCTCCATTTTTATTTTCTAATTTGGGACTCGTATAACTCGTCCCTCCGGAAATTCATTTTCGATTCTTCGCCAGTCGCCTAGCCAGACGGATGGCGGCAATCATGCTTGAAGGATTGGCGATTCCCCTACCGGCGATGTCGTAGGCGGTGCCGTGGTCGGGCGAGGTGCGGATGAACGGCAGTCCGAGCGTCCAGTTCACGCCGGTGTCGAACGCGACAGCCTTCAATGGCGCAAGTCCCTGGTCATGGAACATCGCCACGACAGCATCGAAATCCCCTTGCAGCGCGTAATGGAAAACCGTATCGCCGCTCAGCGGCCCGACGACATCAAATCCACGCTTCTGCGCAGCGAGAACCGTCGGCGTGATGGTCTTGATTTCCTCGTCGCCGAATTCCCCGCCTTCGCCCGCATGCGGGTTCAGGCCGCAAACGGCAATTTTCGCACGCGGCAAGCCCAGATCGCGGCAGGCTTGAGCGGCCAGTTCGATGGCGAGCGTGATTTTTTCTGGCGTCAGTTTTTCGGGAACCGACTTGATGGAAATGTGGATTGTGGCGAGCGCCACGCGCAGCCATCGGTTTTCCTTGTCGTGGCCGAGCAGCATCATCGCGGTGCGATTGGCACCGGCGAGTCCGGACAGGAACTCGGTCTGGCCGACGAATTTGTGCCCGGCGCGGACGATGGATTCCTTGTTGACGGGCGCGGTGACGAGGGCATCCAGTTCACGCCGGAGGCAGCGTTCCGCGCCGTCGCGCAGCCACGCGATGGCAGCCTGCGCAGCGACCGACGAACCGGCGGACAAATCCTCCGACAGCGGCTGGGCCAGCGAATTGGCAATGAATAATTTCCCGGCGCAATTGTAACCGGAGAATGTTTTGAGCGGCAGGTTCAGTCCATGTTTCTGGTTGAGCCGGCGGAGGCAATGTTCATCGCCGATCAGCAGGTATTTTGAATCGCCCTTCGCAGCTTCGGCGGCCATGGCCTTGAGCGCGACTTCGGGGCCGACGCCGGTCGCGTCGCCGAGCGAAATGCCAATCCAGCCGGTCATGGGCGTTGAGGGTTGAAGGGTGAATGTTGAGCGCGCTGGCTCCCGATTTATCCGCCAGATTAGAAATAGAGGATGAAGGTTTTTGCCTTCAACCGGGCGATCCATTGTTTTTCCAGGCGAGCCTGTTCCTGGGCGCGCAAATTTTTCTCGATGTCGTCGCGGACGTCGTTCAACGGCTTGACGTGCGACGGGCGCGTCTGCTCGACCAGCATGAGATAGCAGGCATCGGGCGTCTCAATCGCGTCGCTCACCTGGCCGGGCTGGAGGGCAAACGCGGTGTCGGCCAGTTCCGCACGCAACACGGAACGTTCGACCCAACCGCGGTCGCCTCCCTGGCTGCGCAGCGAATCCTGCGAATAAATGGAAGCCATATCCGCGAACGACGCTCCTTCCTTGATTTTGTCCCGGATTTCACGGGCCAGAATGACCGTGTTGGTGTCGTCGCTACCAGTCTTGTTGAGGACAATCATGCGCAATTTGATTTCGTCCTCGACCTTGAAATCGTCCTGGTGCGCCTGGTAATAAGTCTCAACCTTGTAGGGCGATATGATGATTTCCTGCGCGATATTTTTGGAGCGCATGAACGACTCAATCGCCTGGTCGCGCACATCCTTGCGAAATGACTCGAACGTCTCGCCTTCCGCCTGCAAGGTCTTCATCAGAGTCACGCGATCGGTGTATCGGTCGCGAATCCGGTCCTGCACCATCTCATCCAGATAACTATCGGGCATCCGATAACCTTCCGTGTCGAAATCATGCAGGATCAACTGGCGCTCGACCAACTGTTCCAAGCCGTCGTTGATCGCCCCGGCGAGTTTCTGCTGGAACGCGTCCGGCTCACCGGCGTATTCGCGCCGCAGGGAATCGATCGCCGGCGCTACAAAGTCCTCCACCTGCTGGCGCGTGATGACGGTGTCGTTGATGACGGCCAGGACGCCGTCCACCATGTCCGCATGCAGCGGCAAGCCGGCGCAAAGCACCAGTGCCAGAATCGGAACAAAACGGAACATTTTCATCAACTGCCGCGCAGTCTAACAACAACCCCTGCCGGGTCAAGCGCCAGGCGAATTAGTGGAGCTGGGTACGGTTCAACCAATACATCGCCGCCGCCAGAATGCCTGCCACGAGCAGCGCGGCGAGGAGCGACCACCACATGATGCGCCATTGTTTGCGCCGATGCGCGCGGCCGCCCTGACCAGGCAGCAGGTAGAATCGTTCTTTCTCCTTCTCCTTCTCCTTCTCCTTGCTGTGTCGGTGACGATGCATGGTCAGGGAATCTCGAGACGGTTGACCAACAGCAATTCAGTCAAGGTGAGTGCCTGGCTGCCATGCGCTGTCCGTTGAGTTTTCAATTCTGTTTCCATTGCCATCATCGGTCATGCCACGCCCATTTTGCGGGATTTCCCATAAGAATCAACCCAAGCACGTGAAATTTCACGCACAATGCTGGAAAATTCTCCGCCCTTGCGTATGGCAACGCTGACAGCTTTGAAAGCCAGACGCGGCGGGGATGGAAATTGTTTCATCTTTCTTGAACATCAATGCGCGGCAGCAGCGGTGCCCGCGTTTGGTTTGCTGTAATTCACACGCTTTAGCAGAAAAATCAGCGGGAAACCGCCGAGCGCCAGCAGACCAAATAGGTAGAAATTATCCACGAACGCCCACAAGTGCGCCTGCTGGTCAAGCAACGAATACACCGCATCATAAGCCTGCCGCGTCGCGGTGACCGGATCGGTGTGATGCGAAAGCAGCTGTTTCGCAGCGGCGAAACGTTGCGCGAAGGCCGGATCATAGGGCGTCAGATGCCCGACCATCAAGGCTTGATGGGTCTGCGCGCCGCGCGCGAGCATCGTGGTGACGAACGCGATGCCGATGCTGCCGCCGAGATTGCGCATGAGATTGTAAAGGCCGCTTGCGTTGCCGATCTGCGCCTGTCCAAGCTGGCTCATCGTCGTGGTCGTCAGCGGCACAAAGATGAAGCTGATGGCGATTCCGTTCAGAACACTCGGCCAGATGACGCTCGACATGCCCACTTGCAAGTTGATGTCGCTCAACATGAACGACGATAGCGCCAGCATGACGAAACCGAAGCCGAGCATCCAGCGCATCCTGATTTTCCCGACCAACCGCCCGACGATGAAGGTCGTGAAGAACGCTGCCACACCGCGCGGACTCATCGCGTAACCCGCCTGTAATGCGGGATAGCCCATAAGCGTTTGCAGGAACAGCGGCAGTTGCGCCGTGGTGCCGTAAAGAATCGCGGCCAGCGACGTCATCAGGATGAGGCCGATGGTGAAATTCCTGTTTTTAAAAACGCGCAAATCCACGAGCGGATGCTCGACGGTAAATTCCCACACGATGAAGCCGGCAAATGTCGCGACGGAAACCACCGTGAACCAGCGCACCCATTCCGCGCCGAACCAGTCGGCTTCCTGCCCCTTGTCCAGAATGATCTGCAAGGTTGCAAGCCAGACTGCGAGCAGCCCGAATCCGACGAAATCAATGTCCGCCTTTCTGTCGCGCTTTATGTAGGGCGGGTCCTCGACGACCCATTTCGCCATCAACACCGCAAAAATTCCCACCGGCACGTTGATGTAAAAGATCCAGCGCCAAGAATAGCTGTCCGTGATCCAGCCGCCGATCACCGGACCCAGGATCGGCGCCACGACCACACCCTGCGCGAACGCCGCCATAGCCACGCCGCGTTTCTGCGGCGGGAAACTTTCCAGCATGATGGACTGCGCGATCGGCACCATCGCGCCGCCGCCGATGCCTTGAAAAATCCGCGCCAGAATCAGTGTCGGCAGGCTCCAGGCCATTCCGCACAGCACCGATGCGAACGTGAAGAGGATGATGCAAGTCAGCAAGACTCGTTTGCGGCCGAAATAATTTCCGAGCCAGCCTGTCATCGGCAGCACGATGGCGTTTGCCACCAGATAACTTGTCAGCACCCAGGTCGCCTCCTCCGGTGTGGCCGACAAACTGCCAGCTATGTGCGGCAAGGCGATATTGGCGATGGAGGTGTCGAGCACCTCCATGAACACCGCCATCATCACGGTGAGCGTGATGAGCCAGGGATTGTGGCGCGGATGCCATACCTGTTGCAAACCGTCAGCCATAAAATCTCCTTACTCCCCGGTCTTTCGATCCAGAAATGTCCGGCAACCGAACGCCGATGCAACCGCCAGGATGATTGCGGCGATCATCGTGACAAAATCCGGCACGCGGAACGAACCGGTTTGAACGCTCGGCGTTACGGAAAGGCCGGGGCCGATGGTGTGGTCGGCAGGCAGCGGTTCGTCGAACAGGATCTTCACCGGGACGCGCTGGATGACCTTCACGAAATTGCCTGTCGCGTTTTCCGGCGGCAGCAAACTGAACTGCGCACCGCTTCCGGCCTGCACGCTGTCCACGTGCGCGCGGAATTTTCTGCCGCCGAGCGCGTCAATTGTCACGAACACGCCCTGGCCAGGCTTCATCTTCTTCAACTGTGATTCCTTGAAATTCGCCACGACCCAGACGTCCACCGGCACGATGGACATGATTATCTGGCCGGTCTGCAGGTAATCACCCGCTTCGACCTGTTTGCGTGTCACACGCCCATCGCACGGCGCAATGATTTTTGTGTAGGACAAATTCAGTTGCGCCGACGCAACATTCGTCTGCGCCTCCCGCCATTGGGATGAAGCAAGCCCGACTTCCGCCTCCGCGGCGGCCAGTTGCGTGTTTGCCTCGTCCACCTTGGAATGTTCCTCGTCCACATTTTCCATCGCGGAAGCCAAATCAGCCTGGGCGGTCCTGTTCGCGGCCTGCGCGGCGTCAAATTCCTGCTGCGAAACCGTCCTGTCTTTCAACAGGGATGCGGCGCGCTCGAAATTCGTCGCTGCGAGCTTTGCGCTGGCGGCGCTCGCGTCCGCATCGGCCTGCGCCTTGCGGGCACTGGCCCCGGCGGTGGTGACTTTCTTGTGCATCAATTCATCCACGGCAAAGACGGTCCTGACGTTTGCATCCTGCGAAGCCGCTGCCGCCTGTTTCTGCGCCACGGTGATGGCATAATCCGACGGATCAATTTCAACGAGCAAATCGTTAGAGCGGACCATCTGGTTGTCCAGAACGTGAACCGCGGAAACCTGTCCATCAATCCGCGGCGCGATGGAAACGACATGCCCCGAGATGAACGCGTCGTCGGTGGATTCGTGCGTGAGTGCGTCCACGAGACTGCCGAGACCGAAAAAAAGCAGGACGGCGAGCGCGCCGGTCGCGGGCCAGAGGAAAAGCGGTGAATCCAATTTCGCCAGCAACGAGGTGTTGCCTTTAGGCGGGGACGGCGGATTTTCGTTCATAACGATCAAATCTTTTCGATGGGCGCACGGCTTTCGCCGGCGTGATCCTTCGCAATCAGGATGTAAATGGACGGAATCACGAGCAATGTGAAGAAGGTGCCGATGGTCATGCCGCTGACGAGGACGATGCCGATGGAATTGCGGGCCGCCGCGCCCGCGCCGGTGACGAGGACGAGCGGAATATTGCCGGCCACGGTGGCGACACTGGTCATCAGAATCGGGCGCAGCCGCAACAGGGCCGCCTCGCGCACCGCCTGAAGCTTGGTGCGGCCCTGCCTCTGTAGGTCGTTGGCGAACTGGACGATGAGAATGCCGTTTTTGGTCACGAGACCAATCAGCGTGACGAGGCCGACCTGCGAATAAATGTTCATCGTCGTCGTCCAGCCATTCGTCCAGAACGGCAGATTCGGGTTCGGCATCTTCAGGAAGCAGAAAATGAGCGCGCCGAACATCGCCAGCGGCATCGAGCCGAGGATGATGATGAACGGGTCGCGGAAGCTGTTGAACTGCGCGGCCAGCACGAGAAAAATCAGGATGATGGCCAGCATGAACGCGGGCAGGAATTTGTTGCCCTCCGTCCGCAACTGGCGCGATTCGCCAGTATAGTCGGTTTTGTAACCTTCCGGTAAAATCCTTGCGCTTTCGGTTTCAAGAAATTTCAGCGCGGTGTCGAGTGGCACGGTTGCCACACCGCTGATCATCACTGAATTCAACTGCTGGAAACGGTTGAGCGTACGCGGCGTGACGTGCTTTTCAAAATGCGCGAATGTGCTGACGGGAATCAATTTCCCGGCAGGGCCCTGCACGTAATTGTTTTCCAACTGGCCGGGGTTCAGGCGCTCGATGCGTTTCAATTGCGGAATCACCTTGTAACTGCGCCCGGCGAGGCTGAACCGGTTCACGAAATTGCCGCCGACGAGCGCAGCCAGGTCGGAGCCGACGGTTTGCATGTCAAGGCCGAGCGCGGCAACCTTGTCGCGGTCAATAACGAGTTCCATTTCCGGCTGGTCAATCTTCGTATCAATCTGCGGCGGGAAGGCGAACATACCGTTGGTAGCGCATTCCTGCTGCAACTGCGTCGCGAACTGCATGATCTGCTCCGGTTCGGCGGTCGCGGATAAAACGAAATTCACCGGGAAATTGTCGCCGCCGGGTATCGGCGAAGGCGTGACCATGAACAGCCGAATACCGGGGACGGCATTCACCATCGCCTGCGCCTCGGGAACAATCTGAGCGGCGGTACGTTTGCGCTCGCCCCACGGCTTGAGAACCATGCCGCCGAAGCCGCTGTTGGGCATCGTGAGCTGGAACGACTGGTCCGTTTCGGGAATGGACTTGAACATTTTGCCGACGGCATCCGCGTAAAACGAGGTCTGGTCAATCGTCGCGTCCGCCGCCGCTTCAACAATTCCGAAAATCACGCCCTGGTCTTCGGCGGGCGCGAGTTCGCCGGGTGACATGGAATACAAAAGAAACGCCAGCGCGCTCAACGCGATCCAGATGACATAAACCATCGGGCGCGATGCCAGCGTGAAGTCCAGGATGTGTCCGTAGAATTTTTTTGCACGGTCGAACTGCCGATTGATATGCCCGGCAAAGCCGTGCTCTTCGCGCCCGGCGTCAAGCAATCGGGATGACAGCCAGGGAGACAACGTCAGCGCGACGATTCCCGAAATGAAAACCGCCCCCGCGAGCGTCAGCGCAAATTCGCGGAACAGCGAACCGGTCAACCCGCCTTGAAACGCGATGGGGGCGTAAACCGCCGCGAGCGTAATCGTCATCGCGATGATGGGGCTGACGAGTTCGCGTGCGCCGAGCAATGCCGCGTTCAACGGCGTCAGCCCTTCGCGAATGTGGCGCTCCACGTTTTCGACGATGACAATCGCGTCGTCCACGACCAGCCCGACAGCAAGAACAATAGCCAGCAGCGTCAGCAAGTTCAGCGTGAAACCCAAAACCTGCATCAGAAAAACCGCGCCGATAAGCGAAATGGGAATCGCCAGCAACGGAATCAGCACCGAACGCAACGAGCCGAGGAATAAAAAAATGACGATGGAAACAATCAGCAGCGTCTTGACGAGCGTCTTGATCACTTCATGAATCGCGTCGCTGATGTATTTCGTCGCGTCGTAGGCAATTTTGCCCTGAAGTCCGGTTGGCAAATCTTTCTGGATGGAAGCCATCTCCTTGCGCACGCGCTGGATGACGTCGAGCGAGTTCGCGTTCGGCAAAGCCCAGATACCCATGAATACGGCGTGTTCGCCGCTGAAACGGACTTCCGTATCATAATCTTCCGCGCCGAGCGAAACATCGGCCACGTCGCTCAAGCGGACGAGATTGTCGCCCACGCGCCGTATGACGAGATTTTTGAATTCGTCAACAGAGCGCAAATCCGTGTTGGCAGTGAGGTTGATCTGGATGAGAGCGCCCTTCGTGTGACCGACGGCGGAAAGAAAATTATTGGCCGCGAGCGCCTGGCGAATCTGGTTCGGGCTGATGTTGAACGCCGCGAGCCGATCCGGCTTCAGCCAGATGCGCATGGCGAAGGTGCGGCCGCCGAGGATATCGGCGCGTTGCACGCCATCGAGCGCGGTCAGGCGCGGCTGGACGATGCGGACGAGATAATCGGTGATCTGGTTCGGCTCCAGAATGTCCGACGTGAAACTCAAATAGCAGCCGGCGAATTGCGAATCGGCGGACTCGATGTTGATGATCGGCACCTCCGCTTCCGGCGGCAGGTCGTTGCGAACCTGGTTCACCTTGGAATTGATTTCTGAAAGCGCCTTGTTCGCGTCGTAATTCAATTTGAGCCGCGCGGTGATGGTCGAGAGGCCGAGCGCGCTGCTCGATTGCAGATACTCAATGCCGTCGGCGGCGGCGATGGCGCGCTCGAGCGGCTGCGTCACGAAGCCGCGCACGAGGTCCGCGCTCGCGCCGACGTAAACGGTGGTGACCGTGACAGTGGCGTTTTCGCTGCGCGGATACTGCCGGACGGTGAGCGAGCGGATGGCGGAAAATCCCGCGATCAAGATCACGAGGTTCACCACGATGGCCAGCACGGGCCGGCGGATAAATAAATCGGTGAAAGATTTCATTCGCTCCTGAAATTAAATCAACTATCCGACGGATTTTTAACCGGGGCAGGCACCACGTCATTGTTCACTGTTACGGGCGCCCCGTTGCGGAGTTTGAAAATGCCTGCGCTCACGACGCGGTCGCCAGACTTGAGTCCCGTCAGTACGCTCACGAAATCGCCGTGCGACTGACCCGTTCGGACGAATTGCTGCCGCACCACCAGTCCGCCGGCGGCATTGGTTGACGGTTCGATCACGTAAACCGAATCGCCGAAGGGCGCGCTCAATATTGCCGTCGCCGGCACCGCCAGCACCGGCTGCGCCTGGGGCAAAACCACCGCGACGCTCACGAACATACCCGGTCGCAACAACTGATCCGCATTTTCCAGTGTCGCCCGCAACGCCACGCTGCGTGTGGCCGCATCCAGATCTGGATTGATGGCGGTCAACGTGCCGTCAAATGTCCGGCCGGGATAAGCGTCGCAGGTGACCTGGACGGGCGAGCCGGTTTTTAATTGCGCGAGGCTTTGCTGGGGCAGCGAAAAATCCGCATAGACCGGCGTGAGCGATTGCAGCGAGACCAGCGACCTGCGCGCGTCAACCGATGCACCGACGTTCACCTGCCAGATGCCCAGCCGCCCGTCGAACGGTGCGCGGATGGTTTTCTTTTCGATGGCCGCGCGGATGACATCGGCGTTGGCCTGGTTCTGTTTGAAGGACGCCTCCGCCTGATCGAGCTCCGACTGGGAAACGGTGTTGTCTGCGCGCAAAGTCCGCGTCCGGTCGGCATTAAGCCGGGACAATTCCGTCTGCGCCTCGGCGGAACGCAATTGCGCCTCCTCGGACGATGTGTCCAGCCGCAGCAGCAAATCGCCCTTTGCCACCACCGAACCGTCGGCGACCGCGATTTCCGCCACCGTGCCGGCAACTTCGGAGGCGAGCGTTACGCCGTTTTGCGGGTCAATTGACCCGATGGCGGTGAGCGTGTCTTGCCATTGCTCCTCGTGCGCCACGGCGGACGAAATGGTATCCGGCGGCGGGACATAGGACGCGCCAAACGCTATCATCTTGTGAATTTGCAACGCCTTAATGCCGCCCAGTCCCGCCAAAACGGCGAAGACGATGACAATTGCAGCAACTATTTTTCGTTTCATATTTTTACAATGATTGATTTTCCAAATGCTTCAAGTTCGCTGTTTCTTCGCACCCGCGCCGACAAGGAACAATTCCACGGTGCGCCTGGCTGTTTTTGTGTCCGGCACGCAATCGCGCGCGACCAGATGGGCCACGAGATAAAAATGGGTCAGGCCATAAAAGCCGAAAGCCAGTTCGCGGCTGTCAAAATGCCGGTCCAGTTCGCCGTTTTTCTGCGCCTGCTTGATGAGCGAATGGACGAATTCGAAGTTGCGTTCGCATTTTTCCGTGCAAGCCACGTCCTCCGGCACCTCGCCCGGCGCGGCGAACATCGTGGCGAAGGAAATCCGCATCAATTCGCGGTTCCGGCGGAAATAATCGAACAACGCGGCGAGGATGTTCTCCAGTTGCGCGCGAAAGTCGCGGCCTTTCTCCGCCGCCTCTCGCAACAGGCGGTAGCGTTCATCATGCGCTTCATGCACGAGCGCCTGGAACAGCCCAGCCTTGTCCGGGAAATGATAATACAGCGCCGGCTTGGACACCTTCGCGTCGCCGACGATTTGCTGGACGGACGTGGCGGCATAGCCGGCGTTGGCAAAATGCTTCAGCGCCGCACGAAGGATATGCCGTCGCGTTTCCGAATCTGTATTGGGGTTGTTGACCGCCTTAGCCATAAAAACTTACCGAACGGTAGGTAATTTCAGACCATTTGTCAAACGTTTGTTTGAAATATTTGACCGGATTGTTTTTGCCGCATTTTCAAAGACTTGAATCTCCGCGACGAACGTTTAGGCTTGCGGTGGAATTTGGATTTAACATGAGGAACTGGCACATACAATTGACGATCGCGTCCCTGCTGGCGGGCGGTGTATTTTTCACCGGCTGCAGCAAACCGCCAGGTGTTTCCGCTCCAGACAGCGGTGTCATCAAGGTCGGTGAATTCGCATCGCTGACCGGCAGCGAAGCGACGTTCGGCCAGTCGTCCCATAAGGGAACACAAATGGGGGTGGACGATCTTAATGCGGCCGGCGGAGTACTCGGCAAGAAAATCCAACTTCTGACCGAGGACGACCAGTCGCAAGCCGGCCAGCCGGCGACGGTGGTGCGCAAATTGATTTCAAGCGACGGCGTTGTGGCGATTCTTGGCGAGGTGGCATCCTCGAAATCGCTCGAAGCCGCTCCCATCTGCCAGGAGAACAAGATTCCGATGATTTCGCCGTCATCCACCAATCCGAAAGTCACCGAAACCGGCGACTATATTTTTCGTGTGTGCTTCATTGATCCGTTCCAAGGCACGGTCATGGCGAATTTCGCGCGCAAGACGCTCAAGTTGCAGAACGTCGCGGTTCTGACGGATGTGAAAAGCGATTACAGCCTGGGCCTGGCGAAATTCTTCAAGGAAAGCTTCATCGCTGATGGCGGGAAAATTGTCGCTGAGCTAAATTACAGCGGGGGCGACAAGGATTTCAGCGCGCAATTGACGGCCATCAAGGCCGAAAACCCCGACGGCATTTTTGTTCCGGGCTATTACACTGAAGTCGGGTTGATCGTGTTACAGGCGCGGCAACTGGGCATCAGCGTGCCAATGTTCGGGGGTGACGGCTGGGAGTCCTCCTCGCTGGTGCCCATCGGCAAGCAGGCTTTGGAGGGCTGTTATTTTTCCACGCATTTTTCGCCGCAGGACACGTCGCCCGCCGTACAAGGCTTCGTGAAGGGATTTCAGGCCAAATACAATGAGACGCCGGACGCGATGGCCGCGCTCGGATACGATTCGGTGATGATTCTGGCCGACGCAATGAAACGTGCCGGTTCAACCGATTGTGCGAAAGTCCGCGACGCGCTTGCCGCCACGAAGGATTTTCCCGGCATCACGGGCAAGATCACGATTGACGCCGACCGCAACGCTTCAAAGCCCGCAGTGATTTTGACCATCACAAATGGCCAATTCCAATACGTTGAGACGATTGCGCCGTAGGGTTGGTTGATAGTTGATAGTTGATAGTTGATAGAGGGGACGGCAGATTTCCGTCCATGTTCAACTTGAAAAATTGGAAACATGGCAGAAGGCGATTGTTTTCGCCGTTCCGTGCTTGAAGCCTCGCGATTTACTTATTGTCGCTATCAACCATCAACTATCAACTTCCCCTGACTGAATTTCTCCAACAGTTGATCAACGGCCTGGCGTTCGGCTCGATTCTCGCCCTCATCGCGCTGGGCTATACGATGGTCTATGGCATCCTCCGGTTCATCAACTTTGCGCACGGCGATATTTTCATGCTTGGCGCGTTCGCCGGATTTTACCTCGCACCGAAAATCGCCGCCGTCCTGCCGACGCCCTCGATTGCAACCGGCCTAGTCGTGATGGGGATTACCATGACGATTTGCGCTATGCTGGGCATCGTTATTGAAAGGCTGGCGTATCGCCCGTTGCGCCGCAGCCCGAAGCTGGCCGTGCTTATCACCGCCATTGGGGTTTCCCTTTTCCTGGAATATACCGGCCAGCTTGTTTTCGGTGCGGCGCCGAAAAGTTTCCCCGCGTTGATTCCGTCTTATCCCCTGACTCATTTTGGCGGCTTGAGCATCAACAGCAATCAAGCTGTCGTGCTTGCCGTCACATTGTTATTGCTCGTCGCTTTGCGTTCCATCGTCCAGAACACCAAGATTGGCACGGCGATGCGCGCGCTGGCGTTCAACCCCGAGGCCGCGGCACTTATGGGCATCAACACCGATGTCGTCATCTCGTTCACCTTCGGCCTTGGTTCGGCCCTGGCGGCGGCGGCTGGGATTTTGTGGGCCATCAATTATCCGTCCATTGACCCCCTGATGGGCATTCTACCCGGGCTGAAGGCCTTTGTCGCAGCAGTGCTCGGTGGCATCGGCAATCTGCCCGGAGCAGTGCTTGGCGGACTCATCATCGGCGTCACCGAAACTTTTGTTTCCGGCTACATTTCATCGACCTATCGCGACGCGATTGCGTTCGGCGTGTTGATTTTGATTTTGCTCATCAAACCATCCGGTTTGCTCGGCAAAAAGGAGATTGAAAAGGTATGATGTTCAAGCACGCCAAACTATTTCTGGCCGTTATGATTGTGTTGTGCTTTCTGATATCGCTCGTTGAAGACAAAATCAATTCCTACTGGCTGTTCATCAGCTACGACATCGGCATCAACATCATCCTCGCCGTCAGCCTGAATCTCATCAATGGATATACCGGCCAGTTTTCGCTCGGCCATGCGGGATTCATGGCCGTGGGCGGCTACACGGCGGCAGTCATCACGAACCAATTTGGCGAATTGAATTCGTTTGCGACGGCAGTTCTGTTTCCTGGCGTGCTGCTGGTAGGTGGATTACTCGCCGCGGTGGCGGGATTTCTGGTGGGCCTGCCGACACTACGGTTGCGGGGAGATTATCTGGCCATCGTCACGCTCGGCTTCGGAGAAATCATCCGCGTGATTTTTCAAAACATGAACGCGGTTGGCGGCGCGCGCGGTTTGAGCGTAACGCACGGCTTGACAAATTTCTTCTGGGCCTTCGGCTTTGCGGCGGTGACGATTTACGTCGTCACCTCGCTGGTGCATTCAACTTATGGGCGCGGGTTCATCGCTGTTCGCGACGACGAGGTCGCCGCCGAGGCGATGGGCATCAACACCACCAAATACAAGGTCACCGCATTCGTCGTCGGCGCGTTCTTTGCCGGCATCGCGGGTGGACTTTACGCGCACTCGAAGCAATTCATCACGCCAGGCGGATTCGGCTTCATGCAATCCATCACCATCGTCGTGATGGTCATCCTCGGCGGCATGGGGAACACGCCGGGCGTTATCATTGCCGCAATTTTGCTGACGCTGCTGCCGGAAGGATTGCGCGCCATTGCCGGCATCGAACATCTGCCGGGCATCAGTAGGGAATTTCCGTTGAGCTGGGTTGGCGACGCGCGGATGGTGATTTATTCACTGTTGCTTATTGTGCTCATGCTCACGAGGCCGCAGGGACTGTTTGTTTTCCGAAAATCTCTTTACACGAAATAAGAATGCCCGCGCTGCTGCAACTTGAAAAAGCCACCATCCGTTTCGGAGGGTTGACCGCCGTTTCAGAGTTGGATCTTCAAATCGGCGGCCATGAACTCGTCGGCCTCATTGGCCCGAACGGCGCTGGCAAAACTACCGTGTTCAATCTCATCACTGGCGTTTATCAGCCGACGGAGGGCGATATTTCCTTTGACGGCCAATCCGTCGTCGGCAGCAAACCCTACCGCATCACCGTGCGCGGCATTGCGCGGACGTTCCAAAATATGCGTTTGTTCCCGTCGCTGACCGTGTTCGACAACGTCCGCACGGTTTTTCACCTGCATTTGCGCGGGGACATCCGGCACGCGCTCTGGCGCGGGCGCGCGTTTCACGAGGAGGAAAAATTTATCGCGGCGCAAGTCATGGAATTGCTGGATATTTTCCATCTTGGAAAATTCCGCGATGCCCCGGCGAAGAGCTTGAGCTACGGCGACCAGCGGCGACTGGAAATCGTCCGCGCGCTGGCGACCAAGCCGAAACTCCTGTTGCTCGATGAGCCCGCCGCAGGCATGAACACAAACGAGAAGACCGAACTGATGCGGCTGATCCAGTTCATCAAGGACAAGTTCCAGATTTCCGTGCTGCTCGTCGAGCACGACATGCAGGTTGTCATGGGCATCTGCGAACGCGTCGTCGTTCTGGATTACGGCGTGAAAATCGCCGAGGGCACGCCCGGCGAAGTGCGGGCGAATCCGAAGGTCGTCGAAGCTTATCTGGGCGAGGAAGGATTGAAATGAACAACAAAGGAATAAAGGAACAAAGTCTTCGGGAAACAGGTCTGGCTTTCTTCGTTACTTCGTTGCTTTGTTGTTAAAACCCATGTTGGAAATTAAAAACCTTCAAGTCAGCTACGGCGCCATCACCGCGCTGCATGGAATTTCCATGTCCGTGCCGGACGGAAAGATTGTCACGCTGATCGGCGCCAACGGCGCAGGCAAAACGACGGCACTCAAAACGATCTCCGGACTGCTCAAGCCGAAATCCGGCGAAATTCTTTACGGCGGGAAAAACATCGCCGGCCAGCCGCCGCATCAAATTGTCAAACTCGGCCTTTCGCACGTGCCGGAGGGCCGCATGATTTTTACGAACCTAACCGTTATGGAAAACCTGCAACTCGGCGCATATTTGCAAAAGGACCGGCAAATCGTCCGGCGCGAACTCGAACACGTTTTTGCATTGTTTCCACGGTTGCAGGAACGCGAAAAGCAAATCGCCGGAACTCTTTCCGGTGGGGAGCAGCAGATGCTGGCGATTGGCCGGGCGATGATGAGCAGGCCGAAATTCCTGATGCTGGATGAGCCGTCGCTCGGCCTCGCGCCGCTGCTGGTGAAGACGATTTTTGAAAAAATTGTTGAAATCAACCGGCAGCAAGGCATCACGATTTTGCTGGTGGAACAGAATGCCAATCTCGCGCTGGAAATTTCACACTTCGGCTATGTTCTGGAAACAGGCAAGGTGACGTTGCAGGACGATTCCGCCGCCTTGCGCCAGAATCCACAAGTCAAAAGCGCCTATTTGGGCGGCTGATTTACCCAAAAAGTCCTGTTGACTTCGTCCGTGCATCTGATAGATTCCGCCTCCCTTTTGTTTGGGTAAAAATGAAAACGCATTTGCCGAAAGTGAATTTAGACGAGCGCAAGTGGCATCTGATTGATGCCGACGGCGCGGTGCTCGGCCGTCTGGCCGTGCAGGTTGCCGACATTTTGCGCGGCAAAAACAAACCGGTCTATACGCCGCACCTCGATGCCGGCGATTTTGTCGTGGTCATCAACGCGGAAAAAGTCCGAGTCACCGGCAAAAAGGAGATCGCCAAGCAATACATGACCTATTCCGGCTGGAAGGGCGGCGAGAAATACACCACCGTCGAGCGGCTGCGCGTCAAGAATCCCGAACACCTCATCACGCACGCCGTCAAGGGCATGATCCCCAAGAACCGGCTTGGCCGGGTGTTGCTCACAAAATTGAAAGTGTTCAAAGGCCCGAAACATCCGCACTCGGCGCAGCAACCTGCGGCGCTCAAGGCGGCGGCATAAATGATTTATGGCAGCAGAAACCAAAATTGAATTTCTCGGCACCGGCCGGCGCAAAACCGCCGTCGCGCGTGTCCGGCTCGCAACCGGCAGCGGCAAGATCACCGTGAACCGCCGCGCTTTTGAAAATTATTTCCCGCTTGAAACCTTGCGCGCCACCGTCGTCCAGCCATTGACGGTCGCCGGCGCGCTGGAAAAATTTGACGTTCGCGTGAACGTCGCGGGCGGCGGGCCGAACGGCCAGGCCGACGCCGTTCGTCATGGCATTTCCCGCGCGTTGATTAAATTTGACGCGAACCTCCGTCCGCCTCTGAAGGCGGAAGGGTTGCTCACGCGCGATCCGCGCATGCGCGAACGCAAAAAATACGGCCAGCCGGGCGCGCGCAAACGCTTCCAATTCTCGAAACGTTAATCGCGCTGGAAATTTCCAAGCCCCGCTGGTTCAATCCGGCGGGGTTTTTTATTTGAACCACAAAGAAACCAAGAAACGAAGGCCGGAAAAGATTTTGTTACTTTGTAACTTTGTTGTTCAATTTTCGTGTTAAAAATGAAAACAAAAAATGTGGCCATCATCGGCGCGTCGGGTTACTCCGGCGAAGTTTTGGTGCAGTTGCTCTTGAACCATCCGCATGCGGAACTGGTGGCCGTCACCTCGCGCCAAAATGCCGGGCAGACGCTGGCGCAGGTTTTCCCGAAATTCGCCAGCCATCCGAAATCCAAGATCGCTCCGGTTCTCGGAGCCGAACGTCGAACTGCTGGCGAAGCAGGCCGACGTGGTGTTTCTGGCGCTGCCGCACGGCGTCGCCGCCGAATACGCCGTACCGCTGCTCGAAGCGGGTTGCGTTGTCATTGATTTGAGCGCGGACTTCCGGCTCAAGAGCACGGAAATCTACAAGGACTTTTATGCGCATGACCATCCCGCGCCGGATTTGCTGAAGAAATCCGTTTATGGCCTGCCGGAAATTTACCGGGACGAAATCAAAAAATCGCTGCTCATCGCTTCGCCGGGCTGTTATCCGACCAGCATTCTGCTGCCGGCGATTCCGTTGCTGAAGGCGGGCTTGATCAAGCCGACAGGCATCATCGCCGACTCGTTGAGCGGCGTGAGTGGCGCGGGCCGGAAGGCGGAAATTGATTATCTCTTTTGCGAATGCAACGAGAGCGTCAGGCCTTATGGCGTGCCGAAGCACCGGCATTTGTCCGAAATCGAAGAACAACTTTCATTTGCCGCTGACGCGAAAGTCATAATTCAATTCACACCACACCTAATTCCGGTGAATCGCGGCATTTTGACGACGCTTTATCTGACGCCAGAAAAATCCACCGATGCGGAGAAAATTTCCGCGTGTTATGCCAAAGCCTACGGCAAGGAGCCATTTGTCAGGCTGCTCGAAGGCAAGGCGTTGCCCGACACGAAAAATGTCGTCGGCACCAATGTCTGCGAAATCGCATGGCGGCTTGATCCGCGCACGGGACGGCTGATCGTCATGAGCGCCGAGGACAACCTGGTGAAGGGCGCTAGCGGACAGGCGATCCAAAGCATGAACCTCTTGTGCGGCTGGCCGGAGACGGCAGGGTTGGTTTAGCGTCTGCGAACCAGGTGCAAGTCAAGCCACCCATCGAGCATTTGAACGAGCCGGTGATGCGGTTCGCGCGTCAGGATTTTGCCACGCTCAACCAGAATTTCACAATCGAACAGGCGCTTGCCTCCATCCGCAAGCGTGGCGTGGGTGAGAAAATAGTCTATTTTTATGTCGTTGATGACTCCGAACAACTCGTCGGCGTCGTGCCCACGCGGCGGCTGCTCATGGCCGCGCTGGAAATGCCGCTGTCGGAACTGATGATCCGCCGCGTCGTAGCCATTCCGCATACGGCGACCGTGATGGAGGCTTGCGAATTTTTCGTGCTCCACAAATTTTTCGCCTTCCCGCTGATTGACGGGGCGCGCCGCGTGGTGGGGCTTGTGGACGTGGGATTGTTCACGGAGGAGGTTTTTGACATCGCCGAGCGCGAGCAATTGACGGAGGTTTTTGAAACGCTCGGCTTCCATGTGGCGCAGGTGCGCGACGCCTCGCCGCTGCGAGCTTTCCGATTCCGTTTTCCCTGGTTGCTGACGACGATTGTCAGCGGCACGCTTTGCGCGTTTCTGGCAAAGTTTTATGAACTGACGCTAGCCAAAAGCCTCGTGCTCGCGTTTTTCCTCACCATGATCCTGGGCCTGGCCGAGAGCGTGAGCATCCAATCCATGACTGTCACGATTCAGGCGCTGCGGACTCACAAGCCAACGTTCCGGTGGTATCTGCAAATGTTGCGGCGCGAATGCACCACGTCGCTGCTGCTCGGCGCGGCGTGCGGGTTGGTCGTATTTGTAATCGTCTGCATCTGGCGCGGCGCGGGGATGCCGGCGATTGTCATTGGCTCAAGCGTCCTGTTTTCGGCATTCATCGCCAATCTCTCCGGCTTGACCGTTCCGACCCTCCTGCACGCGCTCAAGCTTGATCCCAAAATCGCCGCCGGACCGGTCACGCTGGCGCTGGCGGACATCCTGACGCTGCTGTTTTACTTCAGCCTCGCAAGATATTTCCTGTGACAATGAACCGCCCGTCGCATTCTCAAAAATCCAAAATCGCGCAGTCGGTAACGTGGGACGCAGCGGACTACGCGGCAAATTCCGTTCCACAACACGCCTGGGCGCGCGAACTCATCGCCAAACTCAATCTGCACGGCGATGAGCGAATCCTCGATGTTGGCTGCGGCGACGGCAAAATCACCGCCGAAATCGCTCGTGCCGTTCCGCTCGGCATGGCCACGGGTGTTGACGCCTCGCAGCAAATGATTTCGTTCGCGCAAAAGACTTTTCCGGCGAAGAAATTCCCGAACCTGGAATTTCACGTCATGGACGCGCGGAAGATCAAATCCGACCGTCAGTTCGATTTGATCTTTTCCAACGCGGCGCTGCACTGGGTGGACGACCATCAGGCCATTCTGCGCGGCATGGCGGCGGTCTTGAAACCCGGTGGACAGTTGATTGTTTCCTGCGGCGGCAAAGGCAACGCGCAGGACGTTTTTGTCGCGTTGCGGCCGGAAATGCGGCTGAAGCGCTGGCGCGACTTTTTCCGCAGGATGCCAAAGCCCTACTTTTTTTATGCGCCGGGCGATTACGAAAAATGGCTGCCGAAATTCGGCTTCATAATCAACACGCTCAAACTTGCGCCAAAGGATGCGACTTATAACGGCGCGGACGGATTCGCCACCTGGCTCCGGACGACGTGGCTGCCTTATGTCCAGCGTGTGCCCGAAAACATACGCGAGGAATTCATCGCCGCCGTCATGGATCGTTATGTGGCAAAACATCCGCCGGATAATGCCGGGCAGGTCCACGTGAGGATGGTGCGCCTGGAAATCGATGCGGTGAAGGTTTAACAACAAAGAAACAAAGTAACGAAAGCCGAAAAAACTTTGTTCCTTGGTTTCTTTGTTGTTCAATTTGGTTCCAAAATGAAAGCACAGTTCAAAGAAATTCCGGGTTCCATTGTCGCGCCGCAAGGTTTTCTGGCCAGCGGCGTGTTTTGCGACATCAAACGTCTCGGCACTGGTAAAGGCTCGAACAAGGGACAAAAGCGTGACCTCGCGCTCATCGTCTCGGAAGTGCCGGCAAAGGTTGCCGGAATGTTCACGACAAACCAGGTCTGTGCCGCTCCAGTGAAAGTTTGCGCCGAACGAGTGAAAAGGGGCATTGCGCAGGCGCTGGTCATAAATTCCGGCAACGCCAATGCCTGTACCGGCAAGCAAGGCTTGAAAGACGCCCGCGAAATGACCGCGCTGCTGGCGAAACTCCTGCACATGCCGGCGGAACAGGTTTTGGTCGGCTCGACAGGGCGCATCGGCGTGACAATGCCGATGGCGAATGTTAGGCGCGGAATTTCTGAAGCCGCGCAACTTCTCGGCAACGCGCCCGCCCAAGCCGATGAAGCCTGCGAAGCCATAATGACCAGCGACACGCGACCCAAGCAGATTGCGGTCGAATTCAAGTTGGGCGGCAAAACGGTTCGCATCGGCGGCATTTGCAAGGGCGCGGGAATGATTCAGCCCGGCATGCAGCGCGGATGGAAAACGTCCCGCCGCACTACCGCTTCACGCTACGATGCTTTGTTTCATCACAACGGATGCCTCAATTGCTCGCGGCGCGTTGGCGTATGCCTTAAATGAAGCCGTTGCTCAAAGTTTCAACCGCATCACCGTGGACGGCGACATGAGCACAAACGACACCGTGCTCGTGCTGGCAAATGGGCTGGCGGGAAATAAAAACATCGAACATCGAACATCGAACCTCGAACTTCGAATATTCCAAAGTGCTCTGAATCACGTCTGCCTGGAACTGGCGAAAATGATTGTGCGCGATGGCGAAGGCGTTCATCGCGTCGTGACGGTGCGGGTGAACGGCGCGAAGACGATTCAGGATGCCGATGCCGCCGCGCGCGCGGTGGCGAACAGCGCGCTGGTGAAGACAAGCTGGCACGGCGGCGACCCGAATTGGGGCCGCATCATTGACGCGCTCGGCTATTCGCCGGCAAAAATCGTTGAGGAAAAAGTGGACATCGGTTACAGCTCCAGCGGCGGCAAACAAATTCTTTGGAGCTTGAAACGCGGTCAGCCGACGAAGGCGACGTTCAAGCAACTTTGTATTGCCGCGGCGCCGAAGGAATTTGATCTGCACATCAACCTGAATATCGGCAAAGCCGGCGCCGTGATGTATGCCTGCGATTTGACCGAGGAATATGTGGATTTCAACAAAGGTGACGTGGGCGATCCAAGTTCGCTCGGCGGTTGAATCATTTCGGAGATTTGGGGCTCATGGAACTCGCCTCTCCGATGGGAAACAAAAAAGCCGCTGGATTACTCCAGCGGCTTTGAATTTCTTACGCGACTTTAGTTTGATGCGCGTCCGGTAACGCCCTTGGTGCCTTTGGTGATGGTGCGGGCGGGTTCCTTCGGACGCAGGGCGCGGACGGCCGCGCCGGCACGCCACATCTCGGAGTTGTGGAGCTGGTCCAGTTCCTTCTGCAACAGCTTCTGGTAATTCGAGCCGCCGCAGGCCGAAAGCACGCGGGCGCATTCGCGTCCGTCCTTGACGCGCGCATACAGGTCCTTGAACACCGGCAGCGTCGCCTTCTTGAACTTGGGCTTCCAGTCCAGCGCGCCGCGTTGGGCGGTGGCGGAGCAGTTGGAATACATCCAGTCCATCCCGTTTTCGTCCACCAGCCGGATGAGGCTCTGGGTGAGTTCCTCGACGGTTTCGTTGAAGGCCTCGCTGGGCGAGTGGCCGCGGGCGCGGAGCACTTCGTATTGCGCCTCCATGACGCCGGCCAGCGCGCCCATCAAAATGCCGCGTTCGCCGGTGAGGTCGCTGAACACCTCGTGCTGGAACGTGGTCGGGAACAAATAGCCGGAGCCGACGCCGATGCCCAGCGCCAGACAGCGATCGGTGGCGCGGCCCGTGTAATCCTGCCCGACGGCAAAGCTGGAATTGATGCCCGCGCCGGTGAGGAAATTGCGGCGGACGTTCAGGCCGGAGCCCTTGGGCGCGACCATGATCACGTCCACGTTTTTCGGCGGAATGACGCCGGTCTGGGATTTGTAGGCGATGGAAAAGCCGTGTGAAAAATAAAGCGCGGCGCCGGGCTTGAGGTTTTTCTTCACCATCGGCCAGATCTGGCGTTGGGCGGCGTCGGAGACCAGCATCTGGATGACGGTGCCCTTCTGCACGGCTTCCTCGATGTCGAACAGGGTTTTGCCGGGCTTCCAGCCGTCGGCTTTGGCGCGGTTCCAGCCCTTGCCGCCGGGGCGGTTGCCGATGATGACGTTGAAGCCGTTGTCGCGCAGGTTCAGCGCCTGGGCCGGTCCCTGCACGCCGTAGCCGATGATGGCGATGGTTTCGCTCTTGAGCACCTTGCGGGCGCGGGCCATCGGGAATTCCTTCCGCGTGATGACCTTTTCCTTCGTTCCGCCAAAATCAATGATTGCCATAATCTGCTCTTTCTTCGATGGGTATTGTTTGTGTTTTTAATTCGTCAAATGAACCGTGAATTCTAGCCGTCTTTGCGGCCAGTCAAACGGAAATGCGGTCCGGTGTTGTCCTAATTTGAATTTTCACAGCAGTTTCTTCAAAATGAGGTAGGCCACTCCGTAGATTATCAAGATTGCTCCAACCACTATGATCAGGAGTGTTCCCGTGTTAAGCGGGTGTTTATCAACGATTGAATTTACTGCGGTTTCTGGGTTCATTTCTTGCCCCTAACCATCCTCCAGCGTCTGATCACTTGCGCGGCAACGCGACTTTGCCCGTGCGCGTGATTTCCTGAACGCCGAAGGAATTCATCAGGCCGATGAACTTTTCCACCTTGCTCTCGGCGCCGGTGATCTCGATGGTGAGCGTCTTGGGCTGCACGTCCACGATTTTGGCGCGGAAAATGTCCGTGATCTGCATCACCTCGGCGCGCGACTTGGAATCCACCGCGACCTTCACCAGCACCAGCTCGCGGTCCACGTATTCGCCCTCGCGGAAATTCTGCACCTTGATGGCGTTGGGCAGCTTGTTGAGCTGCTTGACGATCTGCTCCAGCGTGGCCTCGTCGCCGTGCGTGACGATGGTCATGCGCGAGAGGTTCGGGTCGTGCGTCGGGCCGACGTTGAGCGTGTCAATGTTGTAGCCGCGGCCGCTGAACAGCCCGGCCACGCGCGTGAGCACGCCGAATTTGTTTTCCACCAGAACTGAAATGGTATGTCAGGCATAAAACCGTTTGGAAACGGAAGAAGAGGCTAACATCCCAAACGAATGGGGTCAATTTGCAAATTGGCTGGCAGAATTCAGTTCTTCGGCTTTGCGCTCGTGAATTGCGGCGCGAGCGGGATCACTGACTTTGAAATAGCCGGACAATTGTTGTTGCAAATCATGTTCGACCGACTCGCGCTGCAGCGCATGCCTTGACCATACGAAACTAAGCGCAGCCAATCCAATCAACAATGCGACAATTCCAGCCGGATTTCTGACCGTTAAATCCATGGTTTCATTGAACAATCCGTATCCGCAAAGGCCAATGAACAACATCAAACCGCACGACAAGATGGCGATGGAATTCTTCAACAGCCATCGCGAGGCCGCAGCGAAGCGGCCTACGGGAACAAGTGGCGCTCGGGAAAGACAAACCGGAGGCAAAATGGTTTGTAATTTCGGGTCGCTCAAAACAGTCAACGTAACTTTTGGATCCGGCCGGACAGTCGGTTCCTTGAACAATTCACGCTCATCGCCGGTTTTGAGAAATGCCTCCGTACGTTCTTCGGCAATGAGATTCCACTCGCGCGTCACCACCAGGACATCGTCCACGATGACCAGCGAAATCCGGCAGAGGCCAAAAAGAATGACACCCCAGAAAACGAGCGGCATCAAAATCCCGTCCCATTGCTTGATGTGTTCGCGTTCCCAAAACTGCCCGAGCAACACAGATGCAAAGAGGCTGGCGACAACGAAGATATTCAACACATCCATATACCGGCTACCTGCGACAAACTGCACATAATTAGCCCGGCCGTAGGCTATCATCGTTGACTGCAGCACGCTCCACAGCGCCAGGGCCAAAATCAATTCCGCCGCCCTCGTCATATGAAAATCTGGCCGAAGATAAAGCACTAGCAACAGAACGAGCGGCAGCGCGATGACAAACACCATTCCCGGAATGTTCAAGAATGGCCAGTTCAGATTATGTGTCAAAGCGGCCGTGAATTCTTGCAATGAATGCGCCTGCAACGGGCGGTTGTATTGTGACATGCCAACCATCAATAAACCCAGAACGGTTAATATCACGCACAAGCCCAAGGTGACGGAATCCATTTTCTCCATCCGCCGATTTTTGATCGCCCTTAAAAGAATCAACCCGCCCGCCGCCATAGGAGCAACCAACCCCGAAGCCATTGTCAACAAACCCAAGACCACCGCGACAAATCCGAGCCACCACCGCCGACTGCCAACCCTGGCGAAGCCCAGTCCAACGATGGTTGCCAGGGCAAAAATATTCACAAAATACCACATCGAGTTGTATCCCCAAATGGCATTTTCCCCGCCATAGGGCAGCGCGAAGAAAGGCATCAGCAAAAGACAAACGAGCCACCCGCGTTTTCGACCCAAATAATTCCACAGGCAAAAGGCCAATCCACAGGCAAATGCGGCATAAATGAAGGCATTAATGGTCATTTGCAGCAATGGATCCCACCGTCCGTTCAGCCGGATAACAAATAAATCGAACAGATTCGTCATCACAGCCCTGTTGTTGCTGTCAATCGCAAATAAATCGCTTCCGTGCAGGTTTCCTGCCAACCACGGTCGAAAGAGAGAATCGGCTTCATACCATTGATCCCAAATCGGAATCGGAGAGCCGTAAAGCCAGACTGCCCAAAGCTGCGCGCCGAGCGCTGTCAGAAATAAAGCAGCGAGCCAGGCGGCAAATTGTCTGAACGATTCCTCTGCCGGGTGTGGGTTTTGCATCTTTTCAATCGACGGTTAAAAGAACGGATTGTGTTCTTTTTCCTCTGACACAGTTGTGATCGGGCCGTGGCCGGGGCAAAGCAGTGTGTCCGCCGGCAGTGATAAAATTTGTTCGCGCACTTTTTGCCTGGCCAAATCCCACGCGCCATTGCCGTTGCCCATCGAACCAGCGAAAATCGCGTCGCCGACGAAGGCGATGAGCGGTGCGTCCTCCTGCCAGTTGCCGACCATGTAAGTCACACCGTCTTCCGCATGGCCGGGCGTTTCGCGGTGCGTCACGCGCAGACCGCCGAGATGGACGATTTCAGCAGTCTTGTTGCGCTGATCCACCGGGGCATTTTTCGAGCCGGAATGCAACCGCACTTTAGGCCATCCCTCGCGGATTCTCGGCAGCGCCTCGACATGGTCCCAATGCGAGTGTGTGATGAAAACATGCCGGAGTTGAAGCTGTTCAGTGGCAATGGTTTCAAGAATCGGCTTTGCATCAAGGCCGGTGTCGAACACCGCCGCGTCGCGGGTGACTTCGTCCCAGACGAGATAAGAATTCACGGTCAACCCTTCGCCCGACGTGGTGAACACGCGAATCTCACGCCAGAGGCTTAAGTCCTTTTGCGATGGCAGCCAACCATTGGCGATCGCTTCGAGCTTTTGGGGATTAAGACCAATCAACAGCGCGAGCCTGGAGAAATTAATTTTCGCATAGGTTTTGCCGGTTTCCTCAAGCTCGGACAATTCAGTTTCGGAAAGGCCTGCCGCGCCCGCCGCAGCGGAGGTTGATATGTTATCCATCGTCCGCGCCTTGCGGATGATGTCGCCTAGATGGTCTTCGAGATTCACAGGCGAAACGTTAGCCGCAGGATGCGCGTTGTCGCAAGCTTTCGCTGCCTACGAAGCCGAATGAGCGAAACGCCCTGACTGGAGGCATGACATTACATCTGCTGCAGCCCGGCGGGACGCACGATTTTGATTGCGTCAGTTGTTCGGGTCCACGATGTGGATGTCAATGCCCGGCGCGTGGTGCATGAAAAACTCAAGGACGTTAGGGCGCGTGAACTGCCACCAGTGCCGTTCCGTCGTGCCGAGCACGACCAGATTGACATCATTTTCGCGGCAATACTTCAGCAGCGCCTCGCAAACATCTTCGCTCTCCAGCACCGTGACGCTGCCACCGAGCTCGGTGGCAAGCTGGACATTCTGCATGAATTGCCGTTGCAAATCCGACGGGATCCGCATCGGATCCTCCTTTTTGCGCCGCACGTAAACCGCCATCCATTCGCGGTTCAATCGCCCGGCCATTCGTGATGCCGCGCGCAACAACCTCGCCGTTGTCACCGGATTCGTGCTGATGAATACGGCGATTTTTTCGCTGACCTTCGGCGGCGACTTCGTGCCGATGCGCGGGCGCTGGTCGAGCGCATTGGCGGTTTCGCGCAGGGCCAGTTCGCGCAGTTCGTTCAGGTTATTTTCCGTGAAAAAATTCTCCAGTGCGGCGGCGGCGCGGTCGGCGGGATAGATTTTTCCCAGCTTCAGCCGCTCGCGCAACTCCTCGGCCGTCAAATCCACGTTCACGACCTGGTCTGCCTCCAGCACAAAGCGGTCGGGCACGCGCTCCCGCACGTCCACGCCCGTCGCCCTCAACACCGTGTCGTGCAGGCTTTCAAGATGCTGGATGTTCATCGCGGTGATGACATTAATGCCGGCGAGCAGCAAGTCATGCACCTCCAGATAACGTTTGGGATGCTGCGAACCGGCCACGTTCGTGAACGGCAGTTCATCCACGACGCAAACGGTCGGGTAGCGCTTGAATATGGCGTCAACATCGAGGACTTCAACCATGTGGCCGTTGTGTTCGACCTGTTTTCGCGGGATGATTTCCAGCCCTTCGAGCAGCGCCTCGGTTTCCTTGCGGCCATGGGTGTCCACCCAGCCGATGACCACGTCCACGCCCGCCTTTTTCAGCCGATGCGCTTCTTCGAGCATCGCATAGGTTTTGCCGACACCCGCCGCGTGGCCGAGATAAATTTTTAGCTTTCCCAGCCTGCTCTTTTCGATAAGCCGGAGAAAATCTTCCGGCTTCAACCGTTCAATGGCTGGCGGTTCCATGCGGCAAAGAAACTATTTTTGTGGCAACTGGTCGAGCGCGAAGTTCAACGTCATCACGTTCACACGCGGCTCGCCGAAAACGCCGAGGTCGCGGTCGCTGGTGCTTTGTTTCACAATGACGCGCACGCTGTCCTCGGACATTCCGCGTGCCTTGGCCACGCGTGGTATCTGCAATTCGGCGTTTGCCAGGCTGATGTGCGGGTCGAGGCCGCTGGCGGATGCAGTCACGGCGTCGGCGGGAACCGGCGCGTTCGTCGCCAGGTTGTTGTCGGAACGGTAGGTGGCGATGTTTTGCTTGATGTTGGCCACCAGATTGGATGACGTGGGGCCCAGGTTGCTGCCCCCGGAACTGGTGGGGTCATAACCGTTCGACCCTGCCGCCGAAGGGCGTGGATGAAAATACTGCGCGCCGGTGAAGTTTTGCGCCAGCAGCGCCGAACCACGCACCACGCCGGATTTGTCCACCATCAAGCTGCCATTGGCCTGGTGCGGAAACAGCAGTTGCGCCGCGCCATAGACGATGAGTGGATACAAACCGCACAGGATGATGGCAAAGAAAATCGTCGCCACGATCGAGCGGCCGAATTCAGTGAAGATGTTTTTCATAATTTTCCAGTGTTGAGTTAGGCGAGGTGCAATCTGGCGACAATAAGGTCAATGAGTTTGATACCGATGAACGGCAGGATGACGCCACCGACGCCATAAATCAGGAGATTGCGCCGGAGGATATCCGCCGCGCCGAGCGGGCGGAATTTCACGCCGCGCAACGCCAGTGGAATAAGCGCGATGATGATGAGCGCGTTGAAAATCACAGCGCTCAAAATGGCGCTGTCCGGGCTGTGCAGGCGCATGATGTTCAGCGGCGCGATGACAGGAAAGGTCGCCATAAGCATCGCCGGAATGATGGCGAAGTATTTTGCCACATCATTGGCGATACTGAACGTTGTGAGCGCGCCGCGCGTGATGAGCAGTTGCTTCCCGACCTCAATAATTTCCAAAAGCTTTGTCGGATTTGAATCCAAATCCACCATGTTGCCAGCCTCCTTGGCGGCTTGCGTGCCGGTGTTCATCGCCACACCGACATCGGCCTGCGCGAGCGCGGGGGCGTCGTTTGTGCCGTCGCCAATCATCGCCACGAGGCGACCGCCCTGCTGCTCCTGGCGGATGAGCTTGAGCTTGTCCTCCGGTTTCGCTTCGGCGAGAAAATCATCCACGCCCGCCTCCTGTGCGATAGCTGCGGCGGTCAGTTTGTTATCGCCGGTGATCATCACGGTGCGGATGCCCATCGCGCGAAAACGTTTGAATCGGTCGGCCAGCCCGCCTTTGACGATGTCCTTCAAATGAACCACGCCGAGCGCGCGGTCACGGGTGGCGACGACGAGCGGCGTGCCGCCGGAAAGCGATATTGCCTCCACAATTTTCTCAATCTCCGCCGGGAACATTCCGCCGGTGAACTGCCGGATGGCGTTCGCTGAGCCTTTACGGATTTGTTTGCCTTCAAAATCCACGCCGCTCATGCGCGTCTGCGCGGTGAATGGAACGAATTGCGCACCGGGCAGCTCGTGAATCGTCCGTGCGCGAATGCCGAAATCTTTCGCGAGCACGACAATGCTGCGGCCTTCGGGTGTCTCGTCGGCGAGCGAGGCGAGTTGCGCGGCGTCGGCGAGTTCCTGTTGCGTGATGCCGGGCGCGGGCACAAATGCGGTCGCCTGGCGGTTGCCCAGCGTGATGGTGCCGGTCTTGTCGAGCAGCAGCACATCCACGTCGCCCGCAGCCTCGACCGCGCGCCCGCTCATCGCGAGGACATTTCGCTGAAGCAGACGATCCATGCCCGCTATGCCGATGGCACTCAACAAACCGCCGATGGTCGTCGGAATCAGGCAAACCAAAAGTGCGATGAGAACAGCGTCTGAAAAATTCACTCCGGCATACATACCGAACGGCTTCAACGTGATAACTGCGAGCAGGAATACGACCGTGAGCGCGGCGAGCAGAATCGTGAGGGCAATTTCATTCGGCGTCTTCTGGCGGCTAGCGCCTTCGACAAGCGAAATCATGCGATCCAGAAAGCCTTCGCCGGGATTAGCCGTGATGCGGATTTTGATTTCGTCGGAGAGCACGCGCGTTCCGCCGGTGACGGCGCTGCGGTCGCCGCCGGCCTCGCGGATGACGGGCGCGGATTCGCCGGTGATGGCGGATTCGTCCACCGTCGCCGCCCCGAGGATGACTTCGCCGTCGGCGGGAATGATTTCATTAGTGCGGACCAAAATGATGTCGTCTTTGCGCAAAGAGTCTGCATCGACAATTTCAATCTTGTTAGCGGCGGAAATTTTGTTCGCATTCGTGCGCGTGCGGGTCTGGCGGAGCGCCTTGGCCTGCGCCTTGCCGCGGCCCTCGGCGACAGCCTCGGCGAAATTCGCGAACAGCACGGTGAACCAAAGCCAGATGGCGATCTGTGTGACAAACAATGTCTGGCCGGGCGAGCGGAAGGCATCCGCGGTGCTGATGGCCGCGCCAACCATCGTGACGAACATGACGGGATTTTTCACCATCAGCCGCGGGTCGAGCTTTTTGAAAGCATCCCCGATGGCCGGGATGAGAATCTTCGGGTCAAAAATGGAAACGGATTTTTGAGTCATAACAAATTCGGGTTAAAACAGGTTGCCTTTGAGCATCAGGAAATGTTCGACAATCGGCCCGAGAGCGAGCACGGGCAGGAACGTGAGCGCCCCTACCAAAATGACCGTGCCGACGAGAAGCGCGACGAATGTGAAACCGCTCACCGGAAATGTGCCGGCGCTGGCTGGAACGATTTTTTTGCGAGCGAGCGAACCGGCGAGCGCCAGCAACGGCACAATCATGGCGAACCGACCGAGCAGCATGTCAATGCCCAGAGTCGTATCATACCAGGGCGTGTTGGCGTTGAGTCCTGCGAAGGCGCTGCCGTTGTTACCCGCGCAGGAGGTGTAGGCGTAAAGCATTTCGCTCAAGCCGTGCGGACCGTTATTGTTCAAACCGGCCAGCCCCCAACTGCTTACCGACGCCCAAGCCGTGAAGCCCAGAATGATAAAGGCGAGGACAATGAATGCGAGCAGAGCCATTTTCACGTCGTAGGACTCGATTTTTTTGCCGAGATATTCCGGCGTACGCCCGACCATCAGTCCGGCGATGAACACCGTGATCACAACGAAAATCATCATTCCATAAAGTCCCGCGCCGACACCGCCGAAAATCACCTCGCCAGTCATGATGTTGAAGAGCGGCACGAGTCCGCCGAGCGGCGTGAAGGAATCGTGCATGGAATTGACCGCCCCGCACGAGGCGTCCGTCGTCACCGTGGCGAACAGCGCGGAATCGAAAATGCCAAAGCGGACCTCCTTGCCTTCCATGTTGCCATCGGCAACGGCCACGCCGAGATGCTGATGGATCGGATTGCCTTTGGCTTCCGCCCACCAGCAAAGCATGACTCCGGCCAGAAACATGGCGAACATCGCCGACCAGACCGCCCAGCCGTGCCTTTGATTTTTCGTTTCGCGCCCCAAGTGATAGGTCAGCGCGCTACCAATGGCGAGAATCGAAAGCATCTGGATGAAATTTGAAAGCGGCGTGGGGTTTTCAAAAGGATACGCGGCGTTGGCGTTGGTGTAGCCGCCGCCGTTCGTGCCGAGCATCTTGATGGCCATCTGCGACGCCATCGGCCCCTGCACGATGGTTTGCGTGTCGAGCGTTTGGTTCATCATCACTGGATTACCCTTGGCGTCAACCACAGGTTTGCCATTCGCATCGGTCTTCTGGACGGAAACAGTCTGCGTCTCGATGAGCTTGGCTGATGTGTAAGGCTTGAAATTTTGGATCATGCCCTGCGAAACGAGAAACACGGCGTAAATGATGCAGATCGGCAGCAGCAGATAATACATGATACGCGTCAAATCTACCCAGAAGTTGCCGATGGTGGTGGCTGTCTGCCGGGCGATGCCACGCACGAGCGCGGCGGCGACCGCAATGCCGACGGCGGCGGAGAAAAAGTTGTGGATGGCCAGCGCGACCATTTGCGAAAAATAAGACATCGTGGATTCGCCGCCGTAGCTCTGCCAGTTCGTGTTCGTGGTGAAACTGACGGCGGTGTTGAACGCGAGATGTTGCGATAACGCGCCGAATTGTTGTGGATTGAGCGGCAGGTGTTGCTGCAGGCGCAGAATCGCGTAGGTAAAAAGGCAGCTCGCCAAACTGAAGATCAGCATTGCGACCGTGTATTGCTTCCAGCCGTGTTCTTTCTGCGGATCCACACCGAGCACGCGGTAGGTGAGTTTTTCCAGCGGGCGCAACACCGGGTCGAGCCAGGTGCGGCCATTGGCGTCAAGCACACGGTTGATATACAAACCGAGCGGCTTGGTGATGAGGACTAGCGCGCTGATGTAGAGCGCGAGTTCCAACCATTGATGGGAGTTCATGGCAGTTTGGTTAAAATTTTTCGGGCCGGAGCATCGCCACGAGGAGATACACGCAGAGCGCGACGGAAATGATTCCGAGAATGAGGTTTTCCATAAATTTAGTCAGAGCTTTTCACAGCCGACTGCATAAATGCAAAAAGTCATGAATGCTCCAAAAACCAGTCCGATATAGATTGCGTCCAACATAGTTTTGTCAACGGCGCTTATGCCATGAGCACAGCAAACCGCAATTCATTTTTATATTGGGTGAACTTGGCTGCCGCGGACTTCGCGGCGCAGAGGCTCGCCCTTCCAAATGCCTGCGAGATTAGCTGTCGGGCTTGGCCTTGAAAGTGGCCTTGAAACCAGTTGCCCGGCTTCGTTCGCCCCGTCCTCAAATCACTTTGAGGAGTTTGGGTCTCCCGCGCCCGGCTTCAGGAAGGAAGCCGGACTTCGGCTGCAATGGCCAGATTAAATCACAATGGGGCCACTTTGTCAAATCACCCACAAACAGCCCGTTTTTATTGGGAAAAAGCTTTGCCGACGACAGTTTGCGTCTAAATTAGAAGCGCCATTCAATGACAGCCCGGAAAAGAACTTTGTCCGTATTCGTCTGGCTGACGCCCGCGATCCTGTTCGCGTCTGATTTCATCTATCAGCCCGTCACAATCGCACCGCCACCGCCGCCGCGCGAATTTCGCGCCGCGTGGATTTCGGTCGTGGCATCGAACCAGGATTGGCCCTCCGAACCCGGCCTGCCGGTCGCGCAGCAGAAGGCGGAATTGATTTCGCTGCTCGACCGCGCGGCGCAGCTCCATTTCAACGCGGTCATTTTCCAGATCCGCCCGTCGAGCGATGCGCTTTACGCCTCTCCGATTGAGCCGTGGTCGGAGCGCCTCACCGGCACAATGGGCAGGGCGCCGGAGCCATTTTATGACCCGCTCGCGTTTGCCATTGCCGAGGCGCACAAGCGCGGGCTGGAATTGCACGCATGGTTCAATCCGTTTCGCGCGCTGCATCCCCTGTCGAAATCAATCGTCGCGCCAAATCACATCACCAAAACGCATCCGGAGCTCGTCCGCGAGTATGACACGCAATACTGGCTCGACCCCGGCGAACCCGCCGCGCGCGAATACGTCCTGCGCGTGGTCATGGACGTGGTGCGGCGTTACAACGTGGACGGCGTGACGTTCGACGATTATTTTTATCCTTACCCGGTGAAGAATGCACTGGGACGCAAACTGGATTACCCCGACGACGCGAGTTGGCAGAAATACGGCCTGCGCAGCGGCCTGGCCCGAGACGATTGGCGGCGGCAAAACGTGAATCAATTTGTCCAGAGTGTTTATCAATCCATCAAGGGCGTGAAACCGTGGGTGAAATTCGGCATCAGCCCGTTCGGCATCTGGCGTCCCGGCTATCCGCCGCAAATCAAGGGTCTGGATGCCTACGCGAGCCTCTACGCCGACTCGCGCTTGTGGCTGGCTGCCGGCTGGGTGGATTATTTGTCGCCGCAACTTTACTGGCCGGCAGACGCGCCGCAGCAGAGTTTTCCCGTCCTGCTCAATTGGTGGGCGGCGCAAAACGTGAAAGGCCGCCATCTCTGGCCCAGTCTTAACGATTACAACGTCGGCAAAGAATGGCCAGCCGAAGAAGTTGCGCGGCAGGTGGAAACGGCGCGCGAACAATCTGTCGGCGGTGAAATTCACTTCCATCTGCGCGATGTATTGGAAAAGCCCGCGCTCGCTGACATTATCCGCACCGAATACATCCAGCCTGCGCTCGTGCCGGCGTCGCCCTGGCTTTGTTCATCGTCGCCGGGCAAACCGAAAATTTCCGCCATGACAGATGCGCGCAACAATCTGGTTGTGCGCTGGGCAATGGCGACCAATGAAATTCCCAAATCGTGGGTGCTTCAGATTCGCGGCACGAACAATCTCTGGAGGACGCAGATTCTTCCGGCAAACCAAACCGGATGCATTTTTTCAACGTCAACGCCGGATGTGATTTCAATCAGCGCCGTCAATCGCTACGGAAACATCAGCCCGCCCGCCGCCGTCCAGAAAACCGCGCCGCCACCGGCGATGGCACCATCACTGCAGTATCCCACACAGCCGCCACGCCAGATGCACAGGCAGATCATTTACAGATAGCATCCAGAATTTTCGATTTCCGATATACGATTTACGCGCGTGCTTGAATTTGGGGGGGGGATTCTTAAATCGTAAATCGTCATTCGTAAATCGAGAATGGTTTTGGAAGGGCTGTAAGCCGAATTCTGTCTTCACTCTTGCGAGCGGAGAGAATCATTTGTCTGTGCAGCCGATACCCGAGACCCGTCCCGCTTTCGCGAAACTTGGAGCGAGCAGCTCCGTGGTCTCCTATTTGGCCTTGCACCCGATGGGGTTTTCCGTGCCGTCACGCTCACACGCAACGCGGTGGTCTCTTACACCACCTTTTCACCCTTACCGCATCAAACGGACTGCGGCGGTTTAATTTTCTGTGGCACTATCCGTCGGAAAGCCTTTCAGCCTTCCGCCCGCGTGTATCCCAATCGAACAGACTTGGGTTACGCGGCATCGCGCCCTTTGGTGTTCGGACTTTCCTCCCCGGACTTGCGCCCAGAGCGATTCTCCGCCCTTCCAAAACCGATGTTAAGCTACCGGAATTAAAAAATTATTCAAGCCGCGAATCATCTCGTGCCAGCGTGAAATGAAATGGTTGGGCGAGGCTACTGACGAGACGGCTCGCGAGGACGCTCGCCCCACCCTCAATCAATAAGCGGTCTACCAAAAACTGTTGACCAAGGCCAAACACAGGCATAGCGTCATCCCGTGAAGAAAATCACACTGCGACCTGCGGTCGAATGATCGTTAAGGGGCATATGCGCACATTTCCAAACATACTAGGAATAGGATTGGTCGCCGTTTTTATCATTGGATTTGTTTGGTTCGTATCGTTCTTAGTGAACCCAAATCCGCAGTATTTTGGATTGCAGCATAAGAGCGCCAAGTATTATGCCGATTTTACGGCAGCGTGTGATTCCGTTCTGGCAGAGCATCCGCTTGGCACAAACGAAGCAATCAAGATTCCCGTAACAGACCCGTCACTCCCCAAAATAATAACAGGTTTGCGTCCTATCAGGATTCAGGTCAGCCCCCAACGTGTCTGGATGATACTTGGCAGCGACAGTCATGCTGGGTTTGGTTTAGCTTGGGAGCCTCAGATGAACGATACCAACGTTTGGGTTCTCCACACGATTGCCGAGGGCTTGGATACTGTCATATATTCTTCCAAGCGGTAGTGTGCCGCCTAACCCCGCCCCGTAGGATTCCCACCGTCTCCCGCCCAAAAATCGACCTCAAGCTGTGTTTGTTGGAGTTCAGGCTTTAGCCTGCCTTCCCCCCGGACTAGCTGAAGCTTGAACTCCAACCCCGGTCAAGTCGGTGCAAGAAATGTTCAGGATTTGGCAAAGCGCGCGTTGCAGCTCTCCACCGCTTTGAGAAAACTCTCACGAAGTTTTAACTGGGATCGGGATGAAGTTTTTAGGAAAAATTTCGGGGGTCGGTTTTCGCCTCACTTTACCACTGCGTCAACGTCCGGTTAATCATCCGGCGGACACCACCGCTTTTCCCAAAGGGACGCCCCCCTTTCCAATTCCCACGCGTGGCATTTCATTTCTCACACGTGAGATTTCGTTTCCCACCGGTGGGAATCCATTCCCCACACGTGAGATTTCGTTTCCCACCGGTGGGAATCCATTCCCCACACGTGAGATTCCATTTCCCACACGTGGGAATTCGTATTGCACCCGTGGGATTCCATTTCTCACGCGTGAAAATCCATTTCCCACACGTGGGATTCCGTTTCTCACGCGTGGGATTTCATTTTCCACAGGTGGTATTTCGTTGATTTTAAGCCATTTACGCCTAAAACACCGGTTTTACCCCTCCAACCCCACCCTTAAACCTAAATTAAACCATGAAACCCGCCTATTGGGATTCCGGTCTCCGATGGGACGACACAAACCTACGCTGGGGCAGTCCCTCCTACCTGCTCGAGCCGGGCGATCCCGGTTATGTGCCACCTTCCACGCCAGTTAATCCAACACCTAAACCTAAAAAAATGAGCAAAATACCACATCAACGATGGTTCCCATCCAAAATGGCCGACCAGATCAACTGGTTGGTGAACTTCAAACAATACCTGTCCACCTACGCCACCCAGCTGGGCCTGACCCCGGCACAGGTGACCGCCGCGCTGGCGGATTGCGGCTGGCTCATCTACGTCCTCCAGCTCTGGCTCGGCGCGTTGCGCACATTTGGCCTCACCGGCACACAATCCTCCCTGCTCGCCCAATCCGGCACCGGCACCGGCCCGCTCGTCCTGCCGGGATTCACCGCGCCCACACTGCCCACCGGCGTCACCCCGCAAAACCCCGGCGCGCTCAACCGCATCTTCGCCCTCGTCCAGCAAATCAAGGACAGCGGCAAATGCACCGACGACATCGCGGCCAGCCTGCAGATTGTCGGCTCCGAACAAATGCACCCGGACTCCACCAAGCTCCAACCGGTTTTTACCGTCGTCATTGACGGCAACCAATCCGTCGTCAAATGGACCTGGGGCGGCAACGGGGATTATCTGGACAGTTGCGAAATCCAGGTGGATCGCGGCGACGGCAAGGGCTATGTGTTCCTGACCATAGACACCACGCCCGGCTACACCGACACCCAGCCGTTTCCGGCGGCCAAGACCGTGTGGACGTATCGCGCCATTTACCGCGTGGGCGATGCGCAGACCGGCAGTTGGAGCGCGCCCGTCAGCATCGCCGTGGGCGGTTGAAATAAATTGGGGCGGGAGGCAAGAGCGGCCTTCGGAAACGGAGGCCGCTTTTCCAATGCGCTGACGAAACTATTTGATGATTCTGTGTCAATACGAAGGGCTGACCCTTTGCGAGAAATCTAGCCAAGTGCGTAACGATTGAGTAAAAAAGCGCAGGCTTTATGACCGGCAAGCGGAACAAAAGAATTTTCATAGCAATTGCGACCGCAGTTGTTGTGGTTATTTGTCTTGTCGCTGCTGAGCCTCCAGACATTCGCCAAAATCCGACTCCGTTTCTTTCATATTGTCTTTACAAATTACACATACGAATTTTTGAACCGACTTTTACCGAAAGAAAAGAAGGTAGAGAGTTAATTGAAGGCTTCAAAAGCTATGAATCTACCGAAGAAGTCATAAAATATCTTCAGTCCAAAAACCTAAATCCTGAATGGGCGTCGTTGCCTGGCGATAGCAATTTACTGCACGGTTCATCAGCGATACTGGTAAAACCATACACGGATTTAGGTCATAGCGGGCAATTATGGCTGACATTCTTAAATAATCGGTTGCTGAAAGTTGGGTTCTATCCAGACGAGATTCAAAGCTACCTCACGTCTTTGGAAAAAAGCAGGGGAATCTTCCTTCGGAAAACATCAGGATCTAAATTGTCGCCCGATGTAACTGTGAAAATCGGTTTCGCTCTCGAAAGCAGACTTCCTTTTGTTGGATGGACGGACGATAGATTGGATGACGAAAAGACTGCGTGGGATATTAGGCGGTTAGGCGTGGAATCCAAATTTATTTACAATATGCCTTGCGCTCCGGGATTTTCTGGCACAGAAGTTCGGCACTAAATTTTACTCCGCCGCCGTCAGGGCCATGTCGCGCGAGTAATAAAGAATCCGCCCGCAGTTGATGCAGGAGACGAGTTCCTTGTGCCCCTGACAGGAGACGAGAATCTGCACGCCCGCGCCGAAAGCGATTCTCCACCCTTCCAAAACCGATGTTAAGCTGGCGGAAGTTGATTTTTTTTCAAGCGGAGAAATCTAGCCAAGCGTATGATGATTGGGTAAAAAAGATGGCAGGCTTTATGTCCGGCAGGCGGATTGGCCGGATTCCAGCATCATATCCGAAAGTGCTTAATTTTATGAAAATTGGATTTTTGGTTGCGGGCCGCGGGCTTGTTCTGGCTGCCATCGCGCTGGCGGTGTTGCCCGCGCGTGGCGACACGAACTGTTATGCCGGCGGCGAGTGGTTCCTCGTGGACGCGAAGCCGGTGATGGCGGCGGCGGCTGAAATCACGCCGGAGAAATATCCGGATTCCGACGCCGTGACCGTGGATCAAAAGTCGGTCCGGGTGTATCGCGCGGATGGCACGGGCGAGTGCCAGGATGAAACGTTCACCAAGGTGCTCACGGAGAAGGGCAAGCGGGACAACCGCACGCTCACGATGAATTTCATGCTGCCCTACACGACGGTCGCGGTGCCCGTGCTGGAGGTGATCAAGCCCGATGGCACGGTTGTTCCCGTGGACGTGGCGGCGAATTCCAAGGAGTCCATTGATGACAGCCAGATGGCGGAAAACATTTACGACCCGAACATGCGGATATTGCAGGTAAACATCCCGATTCTGGAAGTCGGCGACGTCATCCATTCGGTGGAGCGCGAGAACATCGAACGCTCGATCATCCCCGGCCAATACGCCGAGGAAAATATTTTTGAAGGCACGGGTTTTATCCGGCACATCACCTACGAGGTTCATTCGCCGGCCGACCGGCCTCTGAAGCGCATCGTGTTGCGGGACGAGATTCCGGGAACCGTGACCGCTTCGATAAATCCGGAGACGAACAACACCATCGTCTATCGCTGGGAGGTGAACAATGTGCCGCGGATGTTCGACGAGACGTCCATGCCGCCTTACGAGGAGGTGCTGCAGCGGCTGTTCGTGAGCACCATGCCGGATTGGGCGGCAGTCTCGAAATGGTATTGGGACTTGAGCCAGTCGCACCTGGACGCGACGACGCCGGAAATGAAGCAGCAGGTGCAGGAACTGACCGCCGGCGCCACGACGGACATGGACAAGGTCAAGGCGCTGTTTTACTTCGTGTCCAACAAGATCCGTTACATGGGCATCACGCCGGAAAAAGACCGTCCGGGCTTCGAGCCGCATGACGTGTGCATCACCTTCGACAAAAAATACGGCGTTTGCCGGGACAAGGCGGCCCTGCTGGTTTCGATGCTGCGCCTGGCCGGCTTGAATGCGTATCCGGTGCTCGTCAGTGTGGGAACCCACAAGGACGCCGAGGTGCCGGACCCGTTTTTCAACCACGCCATTGTGGGCGTTGAACTGGAGAAAGGCCAAATCACGCTAATGGATCCGACGGACGAAAACACACGCGAGCTGCTGCCGGCATCCGATCGGGACCAGAGCTATCTCGTGTGCCGGGCCGATGGCGACAACATCCGGTTAAGCCCGATTCAATCGCCGGATGAAAACCTGCTGCGGATTAAAACCACCGGGACTTTGAATCCAGATGGCATCATCGAGGCAAAATCGGAATTATCTTTCGAGGGCGTGAATGACGACGCGTATCGAAACGCCTTCTCAAAAATGAAACCGGACGATGAGCGCCGGTTTTTCGAGCAACGCCTCAAGCAGGCCATGCCGGGCCTGCAGCTCAAATCGTTGAAACTCACTCCGACAGACATGAGCGACGTGGCGACCGGCCTGCGGGCTGAGTTGGAATTTTCCGTGGATGGCATGACGGCAAACGGCGGCGGCAAATCGGTGGCGAGCATGCCGTGGATCGGCAAACGGCTGGGCGTGCTGAATTTCATACTCGACGGTACCGGCCTCGAAAAAAGGAAATACCCCCTCGAAACCGAGGTGACATGCGGCGTTCAGGAGGACATATCGCTCAAGCTTGCAGATGGGTTCGGAGGCGCGGTCTCATTGCCGGCGACCTCGTCGGTGGAGGACGATTGCGTGAGCTACCGGCAGCAGTTTGACGCGACGGCGGATTCACTTGAATGTTCCCGAACGCTGAAATTAAAGGCAGTCGAGTTCACCACGACACAGTATCAAAGTCTCAAGCAGACCTTGAAACTGCTGGACGATGACGGGCGAAAATCGCCAATCCTGGCGCTCAATGAAAAGTCTGCGGCCAACGGCCCGAGGCTGGCCGTCAACTCCAGTGCGCCGACGGTGGAATCCAATGCGCGGATTCTGGATAGCCATAAGGTACTTGACGTCACCGATCCGCACACGGCGGTCTACCGGGTGAAATACTCGAAGCGGATCCTGACTTACAGCGGCAAGATACGCGAGAGCGAGGTGAAAATTCCCTACAATCCCTCTTGCGAAGAGGCACGGCTTATCAGCGCGGTCGTGACTTCCGCCTCCGGCGAACGGCAGGAAATTTCCAAGGACGAAATCAATCTGATGGACGAAGGCTGGAACCCATCGGCCAAGCGATACACTGGCGGAAAAATACTGGTGGCAAGCCTGCCGGGGGTGGATATCGGGTCCACCATCGAGGTTGAATTTGAAATCATCTACACGAACAAGCCGTTCGTTTCGGGATTTGAGTCGTTCCAATTGCCGGACGAGATGGATCAGAAATCATTTACGCTGACCGCACCGGCAGGTATGAAAATCCAGCGGCTGGTCGGTGGCGCACCGGGCATTGTTGATGGCCAGGCAAAGAGCGACGGTGACCGCCAGCAGTTTCAATGGCAGTCCGGAAAAGTTGGCGCATTACCGGCCGAGACCCAGCTTCCGCCGGAATGGGTTTATAACGCTGGAGTGGGCTATTTTGTCGGTGATGCGACAAATTATTTCGCAGCACTATACGAAACGATGCTGGATCGGTCGCATCAATCCAAGAAGGCGGCGGTACTGGCGCAGCAATTGACTGTGAACGCCGGGACAAGGCTCGATGCAATGAAGGCCATACGCGATTTTGTCGCCAAGACCATCCGTGATGCGGGGCCATCGTTCACCGAACTTCCATTGAGCGAGCTTTCTGATGCCGACATAACGCTGGCGGACGGTTACGGCCACGCGGCGGATCGAGCCATCCTGCTTCACGCGATGCTGGAAGCGGCTGGCTTCCAGCCGGAATATGTTCTGGCATCGAGTCTGCCGGCCATCGCCGGCATCACGAACGTGGCAATGACGTTTCCCCTGCCTGAATCATTCCAAACGCCGCTCGTTAGAATCACACTTGATGGAGTGAATTATTATCTGAACGACACCGACCAATATGCGCAACCGGGATCGACGGGTTGTGATGGCGCGCTGGGCATCGTGCTTTCGGACCAGGCATGGGTAGTCGTTCATGCCGCCGCAGGTTGCGAGGATGCGACCCGGACAGACTACACTCTAATGCTGAATGACAGCGGCCGGGCGTTGCTCCAGGTTTCGCGGAAGTATTACGGTGAAGATTTCAACGCGAAGAACCAGTATTTTTCCGAACTACCGCCTGAAGAAAGAAAACGGTATTTTCAAGAAGCCGTTTCCGGCGTGGCCCAGGGCGCGCACCCGGTGGGCAATTTGACGACCTCGTTCGACACCTACCCGGGAGTGGAACGATTTTCCGTTGTCATTGACAACTATGGAATTGCGTCCGGAAATTATTTTTACTTCAACCTTCCATCAACTCCACCGCAGATGGCGGTCGGGGCCGATCAACGCGCTCTGCCCTTACTCGTTTCACAAGGGGATAAAAATACCATACGGGTCGAGGTTGATTTGCCGACGGACTTTCCCAGGGTTCTCATCGCGCCGAAGCGTGAAGACTTTGCGGCCGGGGCCGAGACGGCTCACCTGACCACGCAGGACACGGCCAGCGGGTGCATCATCACCGATGAATTCGAAACCGCCCCAGCCATCGTCAGTCCCGCCGGGTATCAGGCGATGCTAAAGGTGGAATCCGCCCTGGACCGAAAATCATCGAAGATTTTTCTACTGGAACAGAAGTAAAATGTGCGGTTCCCATCAACCATTTTATCTAAATTGCAAATAAACGCGGCTGCCGTCGCTGCGGACACCTTCCGTCGCGCCCGCCTTGAGAAACAAGCGTGAAGCCTCCACCTTGCCGGTTTGCAGGATATAAGCCTGAACCGCCTTGGCACGATTTGCGGCGAGCGTTTCCAAATCGTCCTGGCTTACGGAATAAGTTGCGAGCAGCAACGCTTCCATCGGGTCGGGCGGCGGAACCAGCTTCGTCTGATAACCCGTCCTGGCGACGGATTGATTTTTCAACACGCTCTTTTCGGATTGCATCAGTTGCGTCGCCTGCTTGTTGGCGGTCAACTTGTGCGGCAGGATTCTGGCGGCATAGGCGGCGAGATTCGTGTTCGCGGCAATGAGTTCCGGCGTGATTTTGCCGGCGGCACTTCGCTTCGCCGTAAAGTTTTTTCACCCAATGCACGCGGTCGTCCGGCGTCAGGACAATCTGATCCACGGAGTTCGTGGCCTGCTCGGCTTTGCGGAGCTTCATCCAGATCCGCGTGCGGATTTCCTTGTCGAGCGCGGCGCGCTGCAAGCCTTCGCGGTCGCCGTCTGGATCAATGCTGCCGGCAATTTCAAGGCTCAATCCCGGCCGCTCATAAAGTCCCTTTGCCAGCGAGTCCAGTTTCTTTGTGTCGTCAGCCGTCAGCTCCGCGCTGCCCGCCGCGAAATCCTGATAGCCCAGTTCCTCGCCGCCGCCGCCGAACAGCGCGCCGAGCAGCGAGAACGGCGACGTGGCCACCTTTTCGAGAATGTTCACGATGGCGCGCTGGACCACCTTGCCGATGCGGAACTTCGGGTCGTCCAGGCTGCCCTCAATCGGCACGTCCAAAACAATCTTTCCGTCGCGGTCCTTCAGAATCGCGATGGCCAGGCGCACCGGCAGATGCGTGGCGTCCGGGCTGTCCACCCTGTTCGCCAAACGTGAACTGGTCGAGCGTGATGACGTTTTTCGACTTCAGCTTTTTGCCGACGAGTTCATATGCAGAGGTCGAGATTCAATTTCCCCTCGGCGATGCCGTAGCCTGCGAACTTGCCCGAATACGGGCTGGTCGCCGTCAAATCCATGTCCTTCACGGAAACCTTGATGTCGTTCGTGAGCGTGCCGCTGAATGGATTGATGGTGCCGGTGATGCTGGCCGGGCCGACGCCGTCAATCACCGCGTTCAACGCGATGTCCGCGTGCTGGAGTTGTTCGGTGGAAAGGCCGGCGATGCTGCCGTTCACCGACTGGATGGCCAGGTTCACATTCGGCTGGAGCGAACGGTCGGTGAAGCTGACCGCTGTGTTCGTGATGACAATCGCGCCGATGGAAATTTGCGGCAACAACGCGCTCGCCGTGGGTGCAATTGGCGCAACGGCAAGTTCCGTTTTGTTTGTCGTCGTCGTGGCGGCGGCTTCCGTTTCGTTCGTCGCGGGCGCGTTCGTGTCCGTCATGCGCAGCGCGTTAAGCAGGTTGATCGTCTTGTTCGTCTCGATGACCAGCCGCGCGTAGGCGTTGTTCACATCAATCTGCTTGATGCTCACCGTTTGCGGATTCAGGTTCGCATCAATGCCGTTGAAGCCGATGGAGTCCCATTTCACCAAATCTTCGACCACCACCCCATCCACCGTATGAAAGCCGTCGAGGCTCGCGTCGCCGAGAAATGCCACCTGCGGTAATCCGTCCGGCGGCGTACGCAAACTAATTTTTCCGTGCAGGCCGACCCTGCTGCCGAGGATGTAAAGATTCAGTTTCGGTTCCAGGAACGGGTCTAGCGTGCCGAGATCGAGCCGGTCCAGATCAATCTGGAGGTCCGCCGTCGGCGGCAGCAGCGACACAGTGGTCGCGGTCCTGATGGAGCCGTCCTGGTTCCAGCGCAGGGAAAGTTCCGCCGTCAGGTTTGTGCAGGAAACGTTGGAAATGTTTTTCGCGTCGAGCGTGATTTCAGTCAAAACCAGCCGTGCTGGGCGTGAATTCACAAAGTCCTCCAGATGCACCTCGCCATTGGTCACCAGCACGCTTTGGATCGTTGCGTCCAACTGGTTGGTGCTGTCGAGCAGCAGCGCCACGACATTGGTCACGGCACGGAGCAGAAAGACGATGCCGCCCTCCGCGTTGGTCGCAGTGACCACCGGCTTGGGTGGCGCTGGGGGCGTATTGGTGGCGAATTTCGCGAGGATATCTGAAAAATTGAACGAGTTATCCTTGTTCACCAGCAAGCGCACAAATGGTCTCGACACGCTGACCTCCTTGATCACCCAGGCATGGCCGAAAAAGGAGGAGAGCTGCAGGTTCACGTACACCTCGTCCCACGAAACAAACGGCTGTCCGTCCCTGTCCTTGATGAGCAGTCCGCGCACCGCGCAGGAGAGCGCAAAGGGATTGAGCTTCACCTGCTCAATCGAGACCTCGCGACCGAGCTGTTTGGACAATTGCTTCACCGCCACGCTGCGGATGATGGGCGGCAAGATGAAAAAACCGGCCACGGCGTAAGCCAGCAGCAGCCCCAGCGCCCAGAGTGCGAGCTTGCGTTTGCGCCGTGAAATCGAACTCCAAAAAGATGCCTTCATCATTCTGCGGCAGCATCCGTGCAAACGCCCGCGCAGTCAACTGTTTCAAAACTCAACCAACCACGGGTGCGAGACGCAAATTTCACGAATTCACACGAATTATTTTCAACCGGATTGAATGCCACGACGCCAGGAGGCAAAGGACTTGTTTTAGCCACGGATGAACACGGAAGGAAAAGAAAGAGACGAGGGAGACAATGATGCAAAGCACAAGCAACACTGCGGCTCCATCCGGATGCGGTTTGCCGTCTTCATAAAGCAGTAATCTAAATATTGTGTGTGTTTCCGGATTCATGCTACCCAGCCACTTCCGATTTACTGCTTTCCCTTGACGAGCGCGGCGACCACTTGCGGGTCGGCTAGCGTCGTCGTGTCGCCAATCTGGTCGGTCTGGTTCTCGGCAATCTTGCGCAGGATGCGGCGCATGATTTTGCCGGAGCGCGTCTTGGGCAGGCCGGGCGCAAACTGGATTTTGTCCGGCACGGCTATCGCGCCGATTTCCTTGCGGACGTGCGCGGCCAGTTCCTTTTTCAATTCCTCGCTTTCGAGGATGCCGTCCTTGAGCGTCACGAAGGCGTAGAGGGCCTGGCCCTTGATGTCGTGCGGCATGGGCGCGACGGCGGCCTCGGCCACTTTCGGATGGCTCACGAGCGCGCTCTCCACTTCCGCCGTGCCGATGCGGTGGCCGGAGACGTTCACCACGTCGTCCACGCGGCCGAGCAGCCAGTAATCGCCGTCGGCATCCACGCGGCAGCCGTCGCCGGTGAAATACATGTTCTTGAACGTCGAGAAGTAGGTGTTGATGAAACGGTCGTGGTCGCCCCACGTCGTGCGCATGATGCCGGGCCACGGGGTTTTGATGCAGAGCTTGCCGCCTTCGTTGGGCGCGCATTCGGTGCCGTCATCGCGCAGGACAACCGGTTCGACGCCGAAGAACGGACGGCTCGCGCTGCCGGGTTTTAACGTGTTCACGCCGGGCAACGGGGTGATGAGATGTCCGCCGGTCTCGGTCTGCCACCAGGTGTCCACGATGGGGCAGTGTTCGCGACCGATGTGCCGGTGATACCACATCCACGCCTCGGGATTGATGGGCTCGCCGACCGTGCCGAGGACGCGGAGGGAACTTAAATCGTGTTGTGCCGGCCATTCATCGCCGAGCCGGATGAGCGCGCGGATGGCCGTGGGCGCGGTGTAAAACGAGGTGACCTTGAATTTCTCGACGATTTTCCAGAAACGCCCGGCGTCGGGAAATGTCGGGATGCCCTCGAACAACAGGCTCGTCGCACCGTTGCAGAGCGGGCCATAGACGACGTAGCTGTGGCCGGTCACCCAGCCGATGTCGGCGGTGCAGAAATAAACGTCGCCGTCGTGGATGTCGAAGACATATTTGTGCGTGAGCGCGCTCCAGAGCAGATAACCGGCGGTGCTGTGGACGACGCCCTTCGGCTTGCCGGTCGAGCCGGACGTGTAAAGGATGAACAGGAAATCCTCGGCGTTCATCTTCTCCGGCGGACAATCGGCGGAAGCCTTCGCCATCAAATCGTGATACCAGACATCGCGCCCCGGCTATGATGTTGCATGGCTCATTGTTGCGCTTGATGACGACGACGTGTTCGATGCTCGGGGTTTTCTTCAACGCTTCGTCGGCGATGGCCTTGAGCGGGATGATTTTACCGCCGCGCAAGGAGCAGTTCGCCGTGATGAGCAGTTTGCAAGTGGAATCGTTGATGCGGTCGGACAGCGAATCCGCGCTGAAGCCGCCGAACACGATGGAATGGATGGCGCCGATGCGCGTGCAGGCGAGCATCACGGTGGCGGCCTCGGCGATCATCGGGAGGTAAATCGCCACGCGGTCGCCCTTTTTGACGCCGAGCGATTTGAGCGCGTTGGCGAACTTGCAGGTTTCGCGATGCAATTCCGCGTAGGTCAGCTTCTTCACTTCCTCCTCCGGCTCGCCCTGCCAGATGATGGCGGTCTGGTTACCTCGGGTTTTCAGATGGCGGTCGAGGCAGTTGACGCTCAGGTTCAGCTCGCCGTCTTCGAACCAGGTGTGCTGGATCTTCCGCGTGTCGGTGTCCCACGTGTATTTTCGCGCGATGGTTGGCGGCTTGATCCATTCGAGCGTGCGTGCCTGCTCCAGCCAGAACACGTCCGGGTCGCGGAGTGAACGCTCATACAGCGCTCCGAACTGCGCGGCATTGAGCAGCGCGTGCTTGATGACTTCCGGTGCCGGTGGGAACGTCCGGCCTTCGTGTTGCAGCGACTCGGTCGAAATGGTCTTGTTTGGCGTCGTCATGATGTCTGGGTTGCGCGACATTTCCGCAAAATTGGCCGCATGTGTCAATTCGCTCCGGTGAATTTCGCCAAACAAAACGCCCTCCGCCTGACGTTCAGTGGAGGGCGTAAGGATTCAATCTTAAATCAAAGGGCGTACTCGGCGGTGAAATCGCGATTCTCCGGATCGGCCTTGAGGGCGAACCCAGCCCTTTTGCTGACGTGCAGCATCGCGTGGTTGTCCGACATGATGATGGCCGATACGCGGGTGAGTTTTTCGCTCCGGGCGATATCCACGAGGCGCTTGAGCAGTTCGCTGCCCAGGCCCTGCTTTTGCCAGCGGTCGCTGATGAGTAGCGCAAACTCGCCCTCGTTCAAGCCGCGCGCCTTGCTCAACCGGCCTACGCCGAGAATTTCACGGTCGCCGGTCTTCGAGTCCTTGCGTTCCGCGACAAGTGCGATTTCGCGGTCGTAATCGTTGAAGCAGATGCGCGTGAGCCGTTCGTGTGCGATGCGCTGGTCCAGTTTTATCTGGCTGAAGTAGCGATGATAGACGCTTTCCTCGGAAAGCGATTCGTGGAATTTGACGAGCAACGGCTCGTCCTCCGGCTGGATGGGCCGGATGACAACAGGCGAGCCGTCCTTCAATTTCCATTTCGCGACGTATCGGGTCGGATAGGGCCGGATGGCGAGCTTGGGCAGCTTGTCCTCGGCAGTCTTGGCGTCGTACAGGATGACGCGGGCGTCCAGCGCAACGAGATCATCGGCGGAGGCGAACAGCGGGTTGATGTCAATTTCCTTGATCCAGCGCTGTTCAGCGACAAGCTGGCTGAACCCGACCATGAGTCTTTCCAAGGCGGCGAGGTTGACGGATTTGCGGCCGCGAACGCCCTTGAGCGCTTTGTAAATCTTGGTCTGTTCCATCATGCGTCGCGCGAGCGTAGTGTTCAGCGGCGGCAGTCCGAGCGCCTTGTCCTTGAACACCTCGACGAGCTGGCCGCCCATGCCGAACAGGAGTACCGGGCCGAATTGCGGGTCAATGCTGCTGCCGAGGATGATTTCATAGCCGTCGCCGAGCTTGATCATCTTTTGGACGGTGACGCCTTGGAAATGTTGCGCGCCAGCCTTTTCGGTGCAGGCGGTCTTGATTGCCTTGAAAGCGCGCTTCACGTCGGCCTCGTCCTTGAGGTTCAACTGGACACCGCCCACGTCGGTCTTGTGCGTGATGGTTTCGGAATAAAGTTTCAGGACAATCGGGAAACCGATTTCCGACGCGAGTTCAACCGCTTCCTTCTCGGTTTTTGCAATCTTCGTGACGACGGTCGGAATATTGTAACAGCCGAGCAGTTCCTTGGACTCGGCCTCGGTCAGAATGGTGCGACCGGATTTTTTCACCGACTCGATGAGCACGTTTGCTTTCGCACGGCCGGATTCGAGATCGTCCGGTGTCGCGGAAGGAACTGGAGTTTCGTAGAGCGCGCGAAGGTTGTCCGCGTAGCGCCACATCGAGGCGAACACCCGGGCTGCGGTGTCGGGATACGGGAAGGTCGGGATGCCGGCGGCATTCAGAATTTTTTCGCCCGCCTCGACTTCGAGGCCGCCCATCCAGCTCGCGAGCATGGGCTTGCCTTCGATGTGGGCATACGCCTTCAGCTTTTCAGCCGTGCCGGTGCAATCAGTCATGGATTGCGGCGTAAGGATGACGAGCAGTCCGTCGCTGTTTGGATCCTTGGCGGCGATTTCCAGCGTCTTCGCGTAAATTTCCGCGCTGGCGTCGCCGAGGACGTCCACCGGATTATTGTGCGACCACGAGGCGGGTAGGAATTTATTCAGTTCCTCCATGGTGCCCTTGGAAATTTCCGTGAGCGCCCCACCGCTGGTGATGAGCGCGTCCGTGGCGAGCACGCCCGGACCGCCGGCGTTGGAAATCATGGTCAGGCGGTTGCCCTTCGGGCGCGGCTGCCGGCCCAGAACCTCAGACATGTAAAACAAATCGGAAATGTTGTTCACGCGTAGCACGCCGCAGCGCTTGAACGCGGCGTCCAGCACGTCGTCGCTGCCGGTCAGCGAGCCGGTGTGTGACGCAGCAGCCTTGGCGGCACCCTCCGTACGGCCCGGCTTGATGACGATGATGGGCTTGGTGAGCGCGACCTCGCGGGCAGCGGACAGAAACGCGCGGGCGTCGCCGATGGTTTCCATGTAAATGACGATGCTCTTGGTATTCGGGTCGTCACCGAGATAATAAATCAGGTCGCCCCAGCTCACATCGAGCATGGAGCCGAGCGAGGCGAACATGCTGAACCCGACGTTTTCCTTCAAGCTCCAATCGAGCACAGCGGTGCAAAGCGCGCCGCTCTGGCTCAAAAACCCGACGTTGCCCGGCTTGGCGATGGTGGTTCCGAACGTGGCGTTCAGGCCGATGTTTGGCATCATCAGGCCGAGGCAATTGGGGCCGACGATGCGCATGCCGCTGGAGCGCGCCTCGGCAAGGATTTGCTGCTCCAGCTTCACGCCTTCCGGCCCGATTTCTTTGAAGCCGGCGGAGATGATGATGACACCGCGGACACCAGCCTTGACACAATCCTTGATGATGCCGGGAACGGTTTTGGCCGGAGTGCAAATCACCGCGAGGTCAACCTTCTCGGGAATGGCGCTGATGTTCGGGTATGCCTTGACGCAAAGGACGGAGGCGCGCTTGGGATTGACCGGATAAACGATGCCGTCAAACCCGCCGCGTCCGAGGTTCTGGAACAGAGTGCGCCCGACGGTGCCGGGGTTTTCTGTCGCGCCAATCACGGCGACGACCTTCGGGTTGCAGATGCTGTCGAGCGGCCGTTTGCGCGCCCCTCGCAAAATGTCGTGGGCGGATTCAAGGCGTTCGGAGGCGGGAGGAGTTGGAGCAGTCATTGTTGTTTGCATGAGATGTCAAAAATTCAAGGGCAACATATTGTTCAAAAACCGGCAATCAAACACATTTTCCATGTTACACCCGTGGAATCCACAGGCGGTGGTCATTTCAGATAAGCTGGACTGACCCATATAACATTGCCAGATTAGCCGTCCCGGCAATTGCGAACTTCACAGTCCTTGTCAAAACCTCACCATTTTTTGCAATGGCGGCGCATAATTAGGCAAAATCCGAAAATGGCGGGTTAACGTTATGAGGTTTTCAGGAACGTCGCCGCTCGTATTCCGCAACGCCGCTCGACAAAACTTTTCCTCCGCCCCATTCTGGGCGCATGGTATTTGAATCGGATTCGCCGCTCGACTCGCTCTGGAAGGATTATGGGCGGACGTTTCAGGATTGGGACGATCTCACGCTTGCGCGTTGGCTGGCGCAGACGCTCGGCCAGATCGAAGGCCGCGCATGGCGGCTCTCGCATCCGCTCGTCGGCGCCTACCGGCTTGCCGCGCAGATCGCCCACGAAAGACAAATCTGGTTCAAGCGGCTGGCCACTCCGCCGGCGGGTTACGCGGAATCGGCATGTTGCCGCGCACCGTTGCTGCCACTGCTCACGCGCGAAGTGCGCGAGTCCGGCCTCATCTGCCAGCATTGCAACGAAACGCTCGTGCCGTTCGATGAAATCCCCGCCGAAGTTCGCGCCGAAATCGAGGCGTGGGCGCAGCAATACGAACCCGTCCACGCCGTCGCCCATTGGGACGACCACCAGCGCCGCCGCGCGGGAAATTACGATGCTGCCTACGAAAACGCGGCGGAACAGGCGGAGCAACTGCTTGCGCGCGCGGGCCGCGAAATCGCGCCGAAGCTGCTGAACTCCTACGCCGCCGCCGTTTGGGAAGATCAGGATGAATGTCTGGAAGTCCGGCCGGAAGACGTTCAGCTTTAACGCAAGAAATCCTGTTGTCCCGCGTTGCGGAAAGGCGTATAAACGGCGCATGAAAAAGTTCCAAGACCGGTTTTTAAAAATCCTGAAGTGGCTGATCTTCGTGATCACCGCTCTGGCGGTCATCGCGATCGTGGGCCGGAACTGGATTGCCAAGGAGGTGATGGAACAGAAAATTCGCCTTGCCACAGGCATGGAGCCGGAGATCGGCGATATTTCCTTTGGAGTGCTGTTTCCCAAGGTGACGCTCGAAAACTTCAAGGTCTACAACTCGGCGGATTTTGGCGGCACGATGTTTCTCGATGTGCCGGAATTGCACATCGAATACGACCGCGCCGCGCTGCGGCGGCACGAACTCCACATCACTTTGATGAGGGTGAATCTCCATGAGTTGGACGTTGTGAAAAATGAGGATGGCGTAACCAACATCCTCCCCGTCGTCGCTTCGATGTTGCCCAAAAAACCTGGTGGCGGCGGCAGGGAGATTGCTCCGATCAAAGGCTACAAATTTACCGGAATTGACCTTTTAAACCTTTCTATTGGCTCAGTGAAGTTCGTGGATTTGAAGGATCAGCGCCGGAACCGGATGGTGGCCATCGGCATTGAAAACCAGATTTACACCAACGTGGTAACGACTGCTGATCTCTCAAGCCTTTCGGGACAGCTCTGGATTCGCGGTGGCCGTGTAGTGGGATTGCCTGTGAGTCCGCCCATGCGTAAAGCCATTCCCGAGCCGGCCCCAAAAACTCCGTGAGCCGTTGCGGGGATTTATTTCCGCGCTTATTTATCAGGTTGTCCCGCGATGATGCGCGCCGTATAACTTCGTCATGAAGTGGATTTTCAAATGGCTGCTCCGGCTCTTCCTCGCCGCGGTGGCGCTGGCCGTCATCGGCGTCATCGTCCTGCTCCTGTCCTACAATTCCATCCTGCGCGTGATCATCGAGCACAACATCCGTGCGCAGACCGGCATGGACGCGGAGATTGGCAGCCTGAACGTCGCCCTCACTTCGCCGACGGTGGAAATCCAAAACCTCAAAATCCACAACTCGCCGGACTTCGGCGGCACGCCGTTCCTCGACATCCCGGAAATCCACGTGGAATACGACCGCGACGCGCTGGGCCGCCGTGAAATCCACCTCAAACTCCTGCGCTTCAACCTCGGCGAATTGGACATCGTGAAAAACCAGGCCGGGCTGACGAACATTTTTCTGCCCAACCTCAAGTCGTCGGCCCCAAAATCCAGCGGCGGCGGCAATCCGCTAGCAGATTTCAAAAAACAATCCGGCTTCGATTTCACGGGCATTGACATGCTGAATGTATCCATCGGCAAGGTGAAATACGTCGATTTGCAGGATCAGCGGAACAACCGCGAGCAAGACATCGGTATCGAAAACTGCGTCATCCCAAACGTGAAATCGCGAGTCGACATCGCGGGTTTAGAAGTGCTCATTTATTTGCGCAGCGGCGATTTTTTTACTTCGTTGGCCAAGCAGAAAGGTTCGGGAGTAGATATTTTGAAACTCTTCGGACTATAGGTTGTGTGCCATTTTCGCCTTTTTCAGCGCGCGGATTTGGTTTTAACTCCATGCGTGCATCGTGAACCCGTCAAAGCCGCCGCCCGCCTCGTCGTGAAACTCGGCACGGGCGTGCTGACCGACAGCCACAAGCAGCCCGACCCGGCGCAGCTTGAGCAGCTTGTCGCGCAAATCGCCGCGCTGCAAAAGGCCGGCAAGGAAATCGTCCTCGTCACCAGCGGCGCGGTCGGCGCGGGTATGGGCGCGCTCGGTTATGAGAAGCGCCCGGCGGAACTCGCCGAACTTCAGGCGTGCGCCGCGGTCGGTCAGTCGCGGCTGATGACGATATACGAAAAACTTTTTGCCGGGCATGATTTGCACGTCGCGCAGGTGCTGCTCACCCATGACGATCTCGAACATCATGAGCGCCATCTTAACGCGCGCAACACCCTCGTCACGCTGCTCGGTCGCGGCGTCGTGCCCATCATCAACGAAAACGACGCCGTGTCGTTCACCGAAATCAAGTTTGGCGACAACGACAAACTCTCCGCGCTCGTCGCGGCGCTGCTGCCCGCAGATTTGCTGGTCATTTTGACGACGGTGGACGGTGTGATTGAAAATTTCGGCGAGGCGAATCCCAAAACGATTCCGCTCATCGAACAGATTGATACCGGCTTGGAAAAAATCGCACGCGGCACGGACAGCGACACCGCCGTCGGAGGCATGGCGTCCAAGATCCAGGCGGCCAAAATCGTCGTCCGCTCCGGCATCCCGCTCGTCATTGCCTCTGGCAAAAAGAAGAGCGTGCTCGCGAGAATCCTGGGCGGCGAAACGGAAGGAACGCTCTTCGTCGCGAAGCCGAGCAAGATGCACAGCCGGAAGCGCTGGATTGCGTTTTTTCATCATCCGCGCGGCGCGTTGTTCGTGGACAACGGCGCGAAGCTGGCGTTGCGCGAGAAGGGTAAGAGCCTCCTGCCGCCGGGAGTGGCGCGTTGCGAAGGTGAGTTTACCGCCGGCGACGTCGTGCGGATTTGCGATCTGGACGGCACGGAATTTGCGCGCGGCATCGCGCGGTTCGATTCCGCCGCCGTCCGCACCCGTAAACTGCCCAAGGAGGAACTCGTCCATCGCGACGATTTGGTGATTTTGTGAAACGACAGCTCGCTATCAGCGACTTGTTGAAAGTCATGGCGAAGTTGCGCTCACCCACGGGCTGCCCGTGGGATCGAGAGCAGACGCACATGACGCTGCGCCGCCACGCCATCGAGGAAGTTTATGAATTGATTGACGCCATCGAGGAACGGGACGACCACGAGATGACCGAGGAGCTCGGTGATTTGCTGTTGCAGGTGGTTTTCCATTGCCAACTTGCGCGCGAGCGCGGCGCGTTCGATTTCGAAAAAGTCTGCCGCGTACTCGTGGAGAAACTGGTCCGCCGCCACCCGCACGTCTTCGGAAAAACCAAGGTCAAAAACGTGGACGAAGTCTGGGCCAACTGGGAGAAAATCAAGCGCGCCGAGAAGCATGGCACGCGGCACGCGCGGCATTCCGCGTTCGACGGCATTCCCAAACACCTGCCCGCATTGCTCCGTGCAGAAAAACTCATGAAGAAGGCGCGCAAGGTCTTTACAGAAGGTCACCACGCGGACGGCCATGTTTCAAAATGCAAGCTTGCCAAATCCGTGCTGGCGAAGGAGCTTTTCGAACTGGCGGCGTTCGCCCAGTCGTGCGGATGGTCCGCAGAGGAATTGCTGTCTGCGGAGACGAAGAAGCGTGAAAGCAGGTTCCGTCGTCGGGAAAAGGCCTGACCCATCTTCCTGCCGTAGTTGACAGCCCGCGCAACTCGCGCGACGTTCAGGTGTTGAATATTTAGGTGCCGATTATGAAAACAAAATTCTCTCGAAATTCACTTTTGGCCATTGCCGCCGTCACCGCGTTTCTCGTCACGGTGGGCAATGTTGCTGCACAGGATTCCAACATTACCACCACTGCCCAGACCGTCGTCACGAACCAGCCGTCGCCACAGCTTTCCTACGGTGTGCCGCAGGTTCTGCAATTGGAGCAGGCCAAGGTCAGCGATGGCATCATCGTCAATTACATCCAGAATTCCGGCACCATCTACAGCTTGACTGCGGACGAAATTGTTTATCTCAAACAGCAAGGTGCGTCCGACAACGTGTTGAACGCGATGCTGAATCAGCGCAGCCGCCTGACCGGTTCCACCGAGCCTTCCACTACGACGGCCAGTTCGACCGATACCAGCCGTCAGACATACGCGCCCGCCGCGCCTGCGGTGACCTATGTTGAAACCGCGCCGGCTTCCACCGTCTATGTCATTCCCGACACGCAAACCTATCAATACGACGCTTGGTATTACGACGGTCCGTATTATGGCCATCCGGCCTATGGCTACTATGGCGGGTATTGTGGCTGGCCGGCTGTTTCGCTCTCATTGGGCTGGGGCGGCGGCTATCGTGGCGGATGGCATGGGGGCGGGTTCAACGGTGGCTGGCATCATCATTAAGAATCAAACGTGCTGCCCGACGCCAGAGAAGGATGATTTGGCGGATTGCAATGGTCGCATGGCGGTATAATCTTCGCAGGCCGACACCCGACTCATGAGATTCAAAACCGCATTTCTTCTGGCCGTCATACTCAGGGCGGCGTCTTTGCCCGCCGCCGTTATCGGCACGAATTCTCCGGCGCAGCCTTTGACTCTCAAGCGCATCGCCACACTGCCATCCGCACAGCAACCCGTTTGGCGGGAATACCTGGAGCGTTCCGAACGGCAGATGCAGGGTGACCACGCTTTTCTCCAAAATGAGATGCGGACAATCGGCCCGGTGAAACCGGTCACGCCGCACGAAGTGAAGGGCGTCAAAGGCATTAACCTCGACCAGGCCGATTCGTGGTATGGTCAGCCCGACGGCCGCCGCATTGCCGACATCATTGTTTCATTCCAGACGCCGGCGGGCGGCTGGAGTAAAAATCTCGACATGACATCTTCCAACCGCGCGCCTGGCGAAGCCTTCGCGCCTGACAATAATTCCCTTTTCATCGCCACGAACGACAACGACACGCCATGGGATGCCCATTGGAATTACGTCGGCACGTTCGACAACGACGCCACCATCACGCAACTCCGTTTCCTCGCCCGGACCGTCACGGCCACCGGCGCGGAATCCGGCGCCTCATATCGCGCCGCGTTTTTGCGCGGCCTCGATTATATCTTCGCCGCGCAATATCCCAACGGCGGCTGGCCACAGGTCTGGCCTCTCGAAGGCGGCTATCACGATACCATCACCATCAACGACGACGCTATGCTCAACGTCCTGACCCTGTTGCGCTACGTGGCGGACGGTACGAACGAATTTGCCTTTGTGCCCGCCGAAACGCGCGCCCAGGCCGAAGCCAGTTTTCAGCGCGGCCTGGATTGTCTGCTCGCCTGCCAGATTGTCGTGGATGGCCGGCGCACCGTCTGGTGCCAGCAGCACGACGCGCTCACTTTGCAGTCTGCTTCTGCACGTAATTACGAGATGCCTGCGTTGACCAGCGGCGAGAGTGCACACATCGTCCTGTTTCTTATGCAGTTACCGCATCCCGGTTCCAACGTTTTTGTCGCAGTCCGCGCCGCCGTCGCATGGTTTGACGCCACCCGGATGAACAACGTCGCCTTTCGGGGCACCGGCGCGGTCGGGCGAATGCTGGTGCCCGCGCCGGGCACTGGTCCCATCTGGTCGCGCTACTACGAGATCGGCACCGACCGGCCGATTTTCGGTGACCGCGACAAAAGCATCCACGACAACGTGAATGAAATCTCTCGCGAACGGCGCAAAGGGTATTCTTGGTTCAACGACAACCCCAAGCGCGTACTCGAACATTTCCGCCGCTGGTGCCTCGACCATCTGGCCTGAACTGTAACCAATTTGTAACTTGCCGTCATCCGTTTGTAACCTACCTTTGGCCCCGTGAATCCGGCGGATTTATTCTCCCGCGAAAGCAACACGACAAACCTCGCGCCCGGCGAAACGCTTTTCAAAGCGGGCGATCCAGGTGACGCCATGTTCGTTCTGCTCGAAGGCACCCTCGTTGTGATGGTGGGCGACAAGGTCGTGGAGAATTCCATCCGCGGTGCCATTCTTGGCGAGATGGCTCTCATTGACCAGTCGCCGCGCGGCGCCACCGTCGTTGCCCGCGAATCGTCCCGGCTCGCGAAGATTGACCAGCGCCGGTTCCTTCAACTCATCCAGCTCAACCCGTTCTTTGCCACCCACGTCATGAAAGTCCTCGCCGACCGCATCCGCCAGATGAACGAGTTGCTCAGCCAGAAATCCGCCGTTTGAGCCGTCCGCTAGGACCGTTTGGGGTGCTTTGGCGTTTCGCCGAATACGGTGTCTATCACCTTCCGGAACTTGCTGTCCGGTCCCAGCGCCTTTATCTGCTTTGCTGCCGCCGGACCTTCAATCTCCTCCTCCAGTTCAAATAGCATCCTCTTCAGCCGGTCGGAACGCAATTTGAGCTTCTTGATTAAATCCTCCAGCGCGCCCACTTCGGTTCGCAATGTCTCCGCAATGTCTTGTTTATTCATGATGCCGTTGGAGCATAGACGTCCCCTCCCCTTTGCACCAGAGCATTTGAGTCGCGCTGCGGCCTTGATGGGTTGCCACCGGATCGAAAAGAAAAGCCTCTACGCCAAACTCTTATAGTCGCCCGGTAACCAAGCGTGCAATGTTCCTACAAGAGTAGGCTGAAACCTTGGAGTCCACCGGTTTGTCCAAGATTGGGTTCAATGAACATTCGGGCGGTCCAGGAATATGCGCAGGCATTGGGACAGCTCGACAAAGTTTATGGGCTTTTGGAATACCTCTCGCAATGGGGCATGGCGGGAAGCCGTCAAATCCGGCGGTTGATTCAGCCCGGTCATGAGGATGACCGGCAAATCGGGGCGGATGGCGCCGAGTTCCTCAGCCAGATCGGCACCCTGCAAGCCGGGCATGGTGTGATCCGTGATTACCAGGTTGAAATGGTTCGGGTCGGCGCGGAATGTGTTCATGGCTTCCAGGCTGTCGGCGCGGGTGGTGACGCGGTAGCCCATTTTCCGCAGGTGTTGCTGCATCATGTCGAGAATGGGAACTTCATCGTCCACAACGAGGATTTTTTCGCGGTGTCCGCGCAGAAGCTGGTTTTTATCCGCCGGAACCGGAGCCACAGGTTCGTGGGAGTGTGGAAAATAAACGTGGAAGGTGGTGCCTTGTCCTTCCTTGCTGCTCACCTTGATGTATCCGCCGCTGCGGCTGACAATTTTTTGGACCAGGGTCAGGCCCAAACCGGTGCCCCGGCCGGGACCCTTGGTGGTGAAGAAAGGCTCGAAGATTTTTTCGACGACTTCGGGACTCATGCCCCGGCCGGTGTCGCTGACAATCAGGTGGACATACTGGCCGGCCGGGATGGACAAGGCGTCTGCGGCGCCGGGATCGAGGTTGAATGCCTCCAATTCATAAGTCAGCCTGCCGCCTTTCGATTTCATGGCGTGTCCGGCGTTGGTGCCGAGATTCATGACGACCTGATGCATTTCCGTGGAATCCGCCACCACCACGTCCTCATTGGTTCGGATGTCAACCTGGATGACGATTGACGAAGGCAGGGTCGCGTTGAGGGTCTTCACGCCTTCCGTGAGGATGGCGCCCAATTTGAGCGGATGGCGCTCGGCGTCGGCCTGCCGGCTGAAGGTCAAAATCCGGCTGATGAGGTCACGTGCCCGACAGGCGGATTTATGCACAATGTTAAGGTTTTCGCGGGTTCTGCCTTTGATTTGCTGATCCGTCAAGGCCAGATCGGTGTAGCCGAGGATGGCACAGAGGATGTTGTTGAAATCGTGGGCCATGCCGCTGGCGAGAGTGCCGACAGCATCCATTTTTTGAGCCTGTAGCATTTGTCGTTCGAGCTTGGCCCTTTCTGCTTCGGCCTCCTTGCGGCTGGTGATATCGTCAATGAATCCCTCGTAGTGGTGCACGGCACCGGCGGCGTTCCGGACGACGCGCGCGCTTTCCGAAATCCAGATGATCTTGCCGTCGCGCCGCCGCACCTGATATTCCAGCCCCTGGACAAAACCAGACAACTCAATTTGCCGCTTGAACTGTGCCCTAAACGTGGAATCCACATAAATCTGGTTTTGAATGTCGGACACCTGATTCAACAATTCATCGGGGTGTTCATAGCCGTACATCCTGGCGAGGGCGGCGTTGACCGCCAGATAACGACCGTCAGGCGTGCTCTGATAAATGCCTTCAATGGCATTTTCGAACATTCCACGGTATTTGGTCTCGGCCTCCTTTAGATATCGAATTGTTGTATCGGCACTCATTTCGCTTGCCAATCTCCAGTCAGAACAAATCCAAGTTTGGATCTAACTGTATTTCCAGCCACGGGCGCGTCAACCTCCTCGCAAATAATCCGATAAATTCAGGCCATTGTCAATCGGACGGGATGCCGGCACACCACACAGCATTTTCCTTTACGGAACTGCAGGAACCGGTAAGCGCGGCGTTTTGGGCTGGACGTTGGGGACAGAGGGGCCTTCGGCCTGTCTGAAGTGGATTTTAGAGCGCAGCAACAAGGTGCCCAGACATAAATCGGCAAGTGGCAGAACGACGTTAAAATTCTTGCTCATGTAACGGTGGTGCAACAGGTGATGGCCGTTCAACCGGAAGAAGATGCCCGAGCGTTCCACGTGCCGTTTGCGCGGCAGGTGCATGCACCAGTGCATGTATTCGTAGGTGCCGTAATAACCGCCGCAGGCCAGCGTCGCGCCAACGAGGATACCCCAGTGCCCGGAAAGCAATGCCACCAACCCGAAGGGAAGCATTCCAACAGCGACGAGCACCGGGCCATTCCACCACGCCATTGGGATGGTGCGTTTGTCATCCTCGTGGATCAAGTGGTAAGTGTGGTCGGACTTGAAAATGCGATGGTGGATGAGCGCGTGGCTTTTGTAAGGGTATGTGAAATTGCCAATAGGTCGGTGCATGACGAAGCGATGCAGCGCCCATTCAAAGAAGGAGGCAAATATCACGGCGACAATCAGGCCCACAGCCGTCCAGAATAAAAACTGAGAAATCAATTGGTTATGAAATTGTTTGTAACACCTGCATAATGCCGGTGATTCAGGACTTTGGCAAGACATTTCTCGGGACAAGGCACATTGAGTGTGCGATGCGGCCATTTTAATGAAAAATCAAGCGTTGACAGCTTGGGGCATTTGTGGTCTTCTTTCGGGCCCTTTGCGGGAAAATTTATGTATGCCGTTTTAGAAACAGGTAGCAAACAGTATCGCGTCGCCGCAGGCGACACGCTCGAAATCGAACGTCTCGAAACCGAGGCGGGCAAGCCGTTCACGTTTGACCGCGTGCTGCTCGTCAACAACGACGGCAAGTTGAGCGTGGGCACGCCCACGGTGGATGGCGCCAAGGTCGTGGCCGACGTGGTCGCGCACAAGCGCGGCGAGAAGAAGCTCACGTTCAAGATGAAGCGCCGCAAGGGCTATCACAAGACCATTGGGCATCGCCAGGAATTGACGGTCGTCAAAATCACTGCAATCAACGCCTGATTTTCAAACTCTCAACCATCAACTCTCAATTTTCAACCAGTTATGGCACATAAGAAAGGTCAAGGCAGCGTCCGCAACGGTCGCGACAGCGTCAGCAAGCGGCTTGGCGTGAAGGAATTTGGCGGCACGTTCGTCACCGCCGGCAGCATCATCATCCGCCAGCGCGGCAGCAAATTTATCGCCGGCAAAAATGTCGGTGTCGGTCGCGACTGGACTCTGTTTGCTCTCACGGATGGCAAGGTGCTGTTCGACAAGGGCAGCCGCCGCGTGAATGTCGTGGCTGAAGCCGCAGCGAAGAATTGATTTCGGAGACAAGGTTTCACGGCGAGGTCACTGGCCTCGCCTTTTTTGTTTACGGCATGCGATTTTTTGAATGATGATTTGTTGCGTTTGAAAATCGTAAATCGTAAATCATCAATCGGAAATTCGGCGCATGTTCATTGACGAAATAAAAATCTACGCGAAGGCGGGTCATGGCGGTCAGGGCAGCGTTGCATTTCATCGCGAGGCCTTTGTGCCGAAGGGTGGTCCCAGCGGCGGCAACGGCGGGCGCGGCGGCAGCGTCATCCTCCAGGCCGACCACGACCTGAACAACCTCCTCGCGCAATATTATCAGCCCCACCTCATTGCCATGGACGGTGAACACGGCATGGGCAAGGGCATGGACGGTCACGCCGGAAAAGACATCATCATCAAGGTTCCCTGCGGAACGCTCGTCTGGCGGCTCAAGGATACCACGCCACCCATCGAAACAAAAAAAGCCGGTGATGATGGCGACGAAAACGCCGAAAATGAAAAACCGGTTTTCAAAACCAGTGCGGGCAAGCGGCCGTTGATTCGCACCGCTGGCGGCATGCAGGCGCGGGAAATTGATCTCAGCAAGGAGGAAGCGGCGGAAACTCCCGCCGCCGATTTGCAAAAGGGTGAGCTTGTCGCCGACCTCACTACGCACGGACAGCAGTTTGTTTTGTGCAAAGGCGGGCGCGGCGGTCTGGGCAACCGCAATTTCGCCACCCCGCGCCGGCAGACACCGCGCTTTGCACAACCGGGCGAGCCTGGCACGGAGGGCGAATATCTTTTCGAACTGCGTATCATGGCCGAGGTTGGATTGGTCGGTTATCCGAATGCCGGCAAATCCACCCTGCTCACGGCCATCTCCAAGGCGCGGCCAAAAGTGGCGGCATATCCGTTTACCACGCTGCATCCGCAGATTGGCATCGTGGAATACGCCAGCGATTTCAAACGGCTAACCGTTTGTGACGTGCCGGGGCTTATTGAAGGTGCGCACCAAAATGTCGGCCTCGGCCATGAATTTCTCCGGCACATCGAGCGCTGCAAAGTCCTCGTGCTGTTGCTCGACATGGCCGGCACCGACGGCCGCTCGCCGTGGGACGATTACAAGCAATTGCTCAGGGAGTTGGAACTTTACGACCCGGCACTGCTCGAAAAAGAGCGCCTAGTCGTCGCGAATAAAATGGATGAGGCGGTTGCCGAAAAGAACTTGAAGCAGTTCAAAAAGAAAATCAAAAAGGTTTCCCCGCTGCTGATTTCCGCCGCGTTTGACCAGGGCGTTGAGAAGTTCAAGGATGCGATTCGCGAGGCGGTGGAAGAGTCGTCGGATTAGCGGTTTCAATTTCCAGAAATCGCATCACGCTGTCGCCGTGCTTCAGCAGCTTCACTTCTGTCCACGGCGGGGCGATTTCCAGCGTGTCGCGCTTTGTGTGGCCAAGAACAAACCTTCCGCCGGGCGCGAGCAGCTTCGGCAAATGTGGATCATCGAGCAGTTGCTGCGCGAAGGAAGTCGAGCGGCGGTTCACATTTTTTTCGCCGTAAGGCGGGTCGGCGAGAATCAAATCGAATCGTCGCCCGTTTTCCACTAGCTGGTTCATCGCGGGAAAGACATCCTGCGTCCGTACTTCGAGCTTTTCTTCAAAGCCGGCGGCGCGTGCATTATCACGGATGAATTCGGCGTGACGATGCGATTTCTCGATGCACACCGTCGAGGCCGCGCCGCGGCTCAAACTCTCCAGGCTCAGCGCACCGGAGCCGGCAAACAATTCCAGCACCAGTGCGCCGCCGACCCGCGCGCCGAGCGAGTTGAATACCGCCTGTTTGACGAGGTCGGGTGTCGGGCGTACGTCGAGTCCTTTGGGAACCTTTAATATTCGTCGCGCCGCGTTGCCACCGGTGATGCGCATGAAGAAAGATTAACCACGAAGACACAAAGGCACGAAAGAAATTTTCTATTCATCCAAGGATTTACGCTTTCACCTCTGCCGCATTTTTGTTCCATCCGAACATCCGGCCGCATTTGATGATTTCGACCGTTGGCGGCGGCACATCGTTTTCCCAGGAGGCGTCGCCGGACTGGATTTTGGCCAGCACAAGCGGCGGGAATACCGACAGGTAATCCGGATTGTGGTTTTGTATGCTGGTGATAAAGCGGTTTTCGAGCAGGTGCGCGTAAAGGTGCCGCAGGTGCGGGGCGACCTGCAAGTTTTCGGCGGTGATCACCCGGCCGGTCATTGCATCGCGCACGGGATAGACGTAAATCCGGGTGGCTCCCTTGAAAAAGCGCCCAAGCGATTCGAGCAGGCCGCCATCGAGATCGGTGTAAAATTTTTCGTCCATGAGGCGCACCAGGCTGGGGACGCCCAGCGCAATGCCGTGCATTTTTTGGGTGTAGCGGGTGAGATATTGGGCGAGCCGGTAATGGCGGCCGAAATTGGAGATGAGCACGGTTTTGCCGAGAGCGCCCAAAATGTCCACCCGATCCAGAAAATCTTTGTGCGCGAGCGTCGGATCGGCGAGCACGCTGCGCAGGGTCATTTCCATGAGGACGACCGGTTCCTCGCCCTGTGTCTGCGTTTCGCGCAAAAATTGTTCGCGCGAGCGGTCGAGGATGTCGAGTGTGGTCTTGGTGACGGGCCGGAAACTGCCGCGCTCGACGAGCACGGGTTTTTTGTAAAGCACCTCGCTCGGGATCACCACCTCGCCGTCGGCGGTGAACATGGCCGCGTCGGACAATTGCTGCTGAACGAGTTGCAAACTCATCAGCCGGTTGTCCAGGTCGGCAAAGCGCGGACCGGAAAATTTGATCATGTCCACTTCGATGCGTTCGCGGGACAGGTCCTCAAGTAGCGAGCCGATAAGTTTGGACGGATCGCCGTGCAGATGGAACGCCCCGTAAATCAAATTCACGCCGAGAATGCCCAATGCCTCCTGCTCGCGGAGATTTTCACGATCGAGCATCCGTACGTGGATGATGATTTCGGACGGTTTCTCGCGTGGTTGCGTCTGAAACCGGATGCCGAGCCAGCCGCTGCCTTCGGTTTGGCGGGAAAAACAGTGCGTGGCGACGGTGTTGGCGAAAACGAAAAACGTGCATTTGTCTCCCCGCGTTTTGTCCAGCCGCTGCAGGAGCAGGTCAAATTCGTAATCGAGCATGGCCTGGAGACGGTTGCGGCTGACGTAACGGTCGGACGGGCCGTAAATCGCGTCGCTCACCGCCATGTCGTAGGCGGAAATGGTTTTGGCGACGGTGCCGGAAGCGCCGCCGACATGGAAGAACCAGCGTGCGACTTCCTGGCCTGCGCCGATTTCGGCAAAGGTGCCGTATTTTTTGGCGTCCAGATTGATTTGCAGCGCCTTCTGGCCGGTATTTAATTTCTCTCTGTTCATGGTGTTGAACCGCTCCCCTGCTGCTGGAAAAATACACAAATGGCGCGTCATGTCCAATGCCGGATGAGTTCGGACTTTTCGCAACGCAAACCTGTGCTATACTCGTCATCATGTTTCGGACGCAGGATCTCAATGTTAAAGAAATCGTCCGGCTGCTGACGCCGCGTGAGTTGAAGGCGCAGTCGCCGGCGCCCGACGCCGTCAACACCATGGTGGCGCGCAGCCGCGAGCGGGTCATCCGCATTTTGCGGCGGGAAGACCCGCGCCTGCTCGTCGTCATCGGGCCGTGCTCGATCCATGACGAAAAAAGTGCGCTCGAATACGCGACCCGGTTGAGCAGGCTGCAAAGGGAATTTGCCGGGAAAATGGAAATCGTCATGCGCGTCTATTTTGAGAAACCGCGCACCACCATCGGCTGGAAGGGGTTGATTAATGACCCGCATTTGGATGGTTCTCAGGACATCGAAGCCGGATTGCAAATCGCCCGAAAACTCCTGCTCGACATCACCGGCATGGGACTGCCAACCGCGACGGAGTTTCTCGATCCGATTGTGCCGCAATACATCGCCGACCTGGTCACGTGGGCGGCAATTGGCGCGCGCACGACCGAATCCCAGACACACCGCGAAATGGCCAGCGGCCTTTCGATGCCGGCAGGTCTGAAGAACGGCACGGACGGCAGCCTGCAGGTGGCGATTGACGCGATGGGCGCGGCGCGGCATCCGCACAGTTTTTTGGGTATCAACGAGGATGGCGTGACGAGCATCGTGCGCACGACGGGCAATCCGCACGCGCACGTCGTTTTGCGGGGCGGGCGTGAGAAGACAAACTATGACGCTGAAAGCATCCGCGCTGCGGAGGACAAATTGAAATCGGAAAAGCTGCTGCCGGTGCTGATGGTGGATTGCAGCCACGCGAATTCGGAAAAGAAATTTGCGAAACAGGAGGATGTCTGGCGCAGCGTGATCCAGCAGAGAATTGAAGGCGCGAACTCACTCATTGGCCTGATGGTCGAGAGCCACCTTCACGAAGGCAACCAGCCGATTCCTAAAAATATGAATGATTTGCGCTACGGCGTTTCCATCACCGACTCGTGTATCGGCTGGGAAGCAACGGAACGGATGTTGCGCTGGGGTTATGAGGCTTTGTCAAAGGCAGCCCCGGCCACCGTTTCAGCCGCGTGAAAGATTTCAACGGATCACGGCCAGTTCCATGCGTAGGGGAACCGGAGCCGGTAAAACTGGAGTGCGATATAGTCTGGCGGTGGTCCGCCCAACAGTCCCGAACCGCCAGTATCGGCGGGCTTCACCGGATTGCTGTCGCCGGAAAAAGCGGGGTTGGCGTTTGTGGACACCGCAACCTGTGCGACAAAAACTGATTGCGCCGTATTGGTGCTGGTGATGTTTTGCACGGACGTCCAGCTTGTCGGCGACAGATTCGAGGTGGTATCCACGAAGCCATTTAGTCCAATCGGCACATTCACCACATCCAGTTGGTTGCTGCCGTTCAATGCCGTTATCTGGCCGATTTGCACTGGCGAGATGAGTTGTTGGACGACATCGGCAATCACCTCGTGAAATGCAGAACTTGGATCTTGTTTATCCCAAAATACAAAATTGTTGCCATAACCATTGGGCACAGCGGGCGGAAAACTTTGATAGAGGTTGTAACACTCATCCATGGCGTCAAGGCTGATCCCCTTGGATGAAAGTGCATTCGTCAGGCCATAATTAGAGGCATTTGTCAGCACATTATTCATCAGGGTGGAAAAGTCCGGGGCGTAGATTTTAAGGCCGGGACACAATGTCTTTACCTGCTTGATAGTGTTGGAAAATGCAACATCGTAAGCAATACATTCATTGTGCATGAGATTCGTAAGGGTAGAAGCTGTGTTAAAGGCCGGAATCTTGGAAATATCCACGGCGTTCGGTAGAAGCATCATTCGGACGCCCTTGGCATAAAGATTGGTGATGATTTGCAGATGATTGGTTTGTGACTGATTAATTGCCACCACCCATTGGTTTGAGGTGTCGTTATTAATCGCGGCATCATATGTGTCCGCATTGCAAACCCAGACGATGAACAAATCGTTCGTGACATCAGAAGGTGCGGAGAAATTTTTGACGTCTGTGACCGAAATTGCGCTGTTATGGTCAAAATAGGAATTGTTTTTGGTGGCGTCGTAGGTCAACCCCTGCCGCTGCGCCAGCACCTCGACCCAGACCCGACCGTTGCTATAACGGTAACCATAATAACTCGTTGATAGCGGAGGCGATTGTACGTTGCCGGTTGTAGTGGAAAGGCCGTCGCCAAAAACATAGAGCGACTTGAAAGCCGCCTGCGTCGGAAGAACGATTAATCCGAACAACAAAAAACCTGTAATGAACTGAAACATACGTTTCATGGTGCGAGCTTATCCAAAGTCGGAAAAGGAGTCAAGTCGGTTATAACGCGGTCGGCAGCCACATATTTGCTGGCATGGCGCAAGGCTTTCGGTAAGCTACCGACAGAAATGCATCGTCCGTGCCCAGTCATGAAATTTGGGCAGAAATCAGAACCAAAGAAACTGGAATGATGAACAGGCGCAACACATGGAGGATGTTGGTAACACTGATTTCAGGCGCTTTCGTTTGGAACGTATCTGCGAACGGATTCCGGCTTCCCGACCAGGATGCCTTTGCGACCGGGCGCGGCGAGGCGTTTGTCGCCACGGCGGACAATCCATCGGCCATCTATTACAACCCCGCGGGCATCACCCAGCTTGCCGGGGATAATTTTCGCGGCGGGCTGGAAGGCATCTATTACAAGCCTTCCTTCCAACCCCCCGTTGGCCAGCCCAACAGCGGACAAACTTACAACGGTTTGGATAATTCCGCCTACCTGCCGCAGTTCTTTTACACCCATACTGCCAGCACCGTGCCGTTCAGCTTTGGCTTGGGCGTTTATGCGCCGTTCGGCGGGAACATGAACTGGCCGCAGGACACGGGTTTCAACACGGTGGCAACCAGCGGCTCGTTGAAATATATCACAATTAATCCTGTGGTCGCACTGAAAGTGTCTCCAACTCTTTCAGTTGGCGGCGGAGTGATGCTGAATTACGGAAAAATCAGCACGACCCAGGGCCTTTACTCTTATCCGTCGGGGTTTGCCAACTACTTCGACTTCAGCGGCGACGGCTGGAGTGTGGGTTACAATCTGGGTTTGCTTTGGCAGCCGCATCCGAAAATCTCATTTGGAATCGCCTTCCGCAGCATGGCAACAGTCAATATGAAAGGTAAAACCGAATTTGAACTGCAACCATATCCTGGAGTCTCCTCGCCAACGCAGCGCAATGTTTCATCCAAATACACCTTTCCCCTGACTGCGGTCTTTGGAGTTTCCTACCGGCCAACGCCCAAATGGAACCTCGAATTTGATGCGGACTGCACGGACTGGAGCAGCTTTTAACACGGTGACCATCGAGCAACCTCCGGTGCCAAGCCCTTTTCACCAGGAAATTCCAGTAAATTTGGGCTGGCAGGCGAGTTGGATGTATGAATTTGGCGTGACGCGATTTTTTGAAAATGGCTGGCATACAAGTGCAGGTTTCGTTTTCAACGAAAACTCCGTGCCGGACGCCTATTACACCCCTCTTGCGGCGGACCTCAACCGTTATGTTTTCAGTGTCGGAGCCGGGTGCAAAGGCAGGAGGTTCGATTTCGATGTCGCCTATCAGTTCTGCTATGCACCTACGCACACGGTCACCGGCAGCACGCCGTCAACCACGCCTGCACTATTTGCAGGTCAGAACGCCGACGGCAAATACGGCTTCAGCAGCAGTGCCGTGATCGTGTCGGTGGGGATGCATTTTTAATTCCCCTCTGGAACCCGGCGCGCTTTTGTTCCTCATAGGATGTGACGAACGCCATTCCAACTAACTGTTTGCGTGCGTGGCTTCAACCGAATAGCATCAAATGGCTGACTATGAACGAGAAGGAATCTCTGGCATGACCAACAATGCTCCCTTCGCAAGCGCGGCTGACGCCCAATCGCATTTTGTTTCCGTCGGCGCGGACCGGATTCATTACGTCACCGCCGGCAAGGGAAGTCGCACCATCGTTTTTGTCCACGGCTGGGCGTGCAATCTCGGTTTCTGGCGCGAACAGGTCCCGGCACTGGCGGATGAGGCGCGGCTGATTTTGATGGATCTGCCCGGCCACGGCCAGAGTGACAAGCCGCAATCGGCCTACACGATGGATTTTTTTGCCGGGGCCGTCCTCGCAGTGCTGCGATGACGCGCATGTGGACAAGGCCATTTTCATTGGCCACAGCATGGGCGCGGCGGTTCTTTGCCGCGTTTATCATCACGCGCCGGAAAAGTTCGCCGGACTGGTTTCCGTGGATGGCCTGCTCTGCCGGCTGCCCGGAACGGCGGAGGAAGCGAGGGCATTGGCCGGTGGCTTCGCCTCGCCGCACTATCTTGCACACGCCAAAGGTTTCATCAGCACCTTTTTCCCCATTCCCGGAACGGACGCGTTGCGCGACCGCGTGACGGCCGAAATGCTCGTCACGCCCCAGCACGTCATGCTCGGCGCGATGCTTGCCATGCTCGACCCGGATCAGCCCGACTGGATATTGCAAAAGGTGAATGCGCCCGTCCTCGTCATCAATGCGCCGAGTCCTTGGTGGAATGGCGGTTACGAAAATTACGTCCGCTCGCTTTCGCTGCAATCGGACTACGTTGTGATGGAGGGCGCGGGACATTTTCTCATGCTCGAGAAGCCCGCTGAATTCAACGCCACGCTCGTGTCCATGCTGCGGAAGCACGATTTGATCGCGAAATAATCGCCGTTGTTTCGGCACGGAAAATGTTCCATTCTGGCCGTGAGATGAGCCTCGTTATCAAAACCAGCGGTGGCAGCACAGGCGGTTTGGCTGGCCGGGCCGGAAAGAAGACAGTCCGGGCGCAAGCCGCCTCATCATTTCAAACTGCCGTGGAAAGCGAAGTCGCCTTCCAGACGCCGGATGGCATGGAATGGCACGCTCGGCTTGCGAGGTTGACGCGCCACGCCCTGACTTTTGAGGCGGATAATCTCACGGCAACCTTGCGGACTTCGGAGGTGCTGGCCAATTTCAAAATCACCACCGGCAATCGCGTCATCTATTTCGGGCGCGCCGTGGTGAGCAACGTTATTCATGCCGGCGCATCGCTCATTTGCGAGGCCAAGCTGGATGAGCTTGGGTCCGGACACGGCGTTTTTTTTGCCGCTCGCGGAATCCCATTCCAATCTTGAAAAGGCTTACGATTCATTTTTTCAGGCGTGGCAGAAAAATTACCGCATTTCAAATGAGTTCAAGGTGCTCGTTGCCGATGTCCAGTCCTACCTCACCGGCGTGCGGCACTGGCTGGAGCAGCTGGAATTTGGAATGAAGGCATCGGGCGACAGGCAGGAGCAGGAGCGCGCCATTCTGGATGCCGTCGCGCCCAGAATCATCGCCGCCTTCAACGGCCGGCACGAGCGGTTTGAGGAAATCATTTACGCGCTGCCGCCGGAAGCGCGCGGCGCGCATCAGGATTTTACGCGGCTGCACTGGCATAAATTGTTTTTGGGTTCGCCCTTCGGCCAGCGCACATATCAAAAACCCATGGGTTACGCCGGTGATTATGAGATGATGAACATGATCTACCGGAACCAGCCGGAGGGCCGCACGCTTTTTGAGAAATTGATTCATCTGTTGCTGGTCAGCCAGTGGCCGGCAAAATCCGTCCGCAACCGCATCGCCCATCTCGGCGAAAACATCGTCAACGAAACCGCGCGCGCCGCCCGCGCCGGAAAAATCGCGCGCATCCTGAACGTCGGCTGCGGGCCGGCGCGGGAAGTTCAGGATTTTTTGAAGGAGACACAGTTGAGCAACCAGGCGGATTTCATGCTGATGGATTTCAACGAGGAGACCCTGCTTCACGCCGGCCAGAAACTGGTCGAAGCCAAACGCCAGTTTTCCCGGCGCACACCGATCAGAACACAGCAGGTTTCGGTGTATGAACTTTTGAAGCGCGCCCAGCGGGGCGGTGCCGGCGCGGAAAAGTTCGACCTGATTTATTGCGCGGGACTTTTCGATTATCTCGCGCCGGACACCTGCCGCGCGCTGATGGAGCTGTGGCATGATTCGTTGTTGCCCGGCGGATTGATGCTGGTTGCGAACATGAACGACACGAAGCCGTTCCGCAATTTCATCGAGTTCATTTTGGACTGGCAGTTGATTTACCGGGACAGCCGGGAGATTTTGTCGCTCGCCCCCAGGCATTGCCGGGAAACGACCCGCGTGATTGCCGAGCCGACCTCCGTGAATCTGTTCCTGCACATCCGCAAACCGGACTGATATGCAATTCATTCCCCAGGAATTTCTCGCCGCCTATCAGGAGTATGACCGGGAAATCACCATCCGCAAAACGAAGTGGGGATGCTGGCTGGGAATTGTGCTGGTGCCGCTCTTCGGCTGGCTGGATCACTACGCTTATCCGCAGCAGGCAGTTTTCATTTTTTCTTTTGCGGTTGCTCTGTTCGGCTTTGATGGCGGTGCTTTATCTCGTTCTGGGGACAAATTTCGGGAAAAAGCATTATAATTTGCAGGGCATCATCCTGTTGTTCCTTCCCTCGGCGACCATTGCCTGGATGGTTTATACGACCGAGGGAAGCGTCGTCGCCCTATTACGCCGGGCTGACGCTGGTGTTGATGGTGCTTGCCGTGGTGCTGGACTGGCCGATCTGGCAGAGCATCGTTTCGGTAGTGCTGGTTCTGCTGCTTTATCTGGCCGCCTGTTTGTTTTCCTCGGCGGCTGTTGACGGGAGCCGCTTCATAGAACACCTGTTTTTCCTGGTCTCCTCCGGCATCGCCATCATCGCGGGCACATATTATCACAGCGGCGTGCGGATTCGGGAATTTGTTTCCCGTTGCGAACTGGACAAGAGCCGCAAGGCGCTCGAAGCGAGCCTCCAGCAACTCAAGGAAAACGAGATGCAACTGGTGCAATCCGAAAAGCTCGCGTCGCTGGGCCGCATGAGCGCGGGCATCATCCACGAAATCAACAATCCGCTGAATTTCGCCACGACCGGCCTGTTCACCCTGCGCAAAAAGGGCAAACACCTCGCGCCGGAACAACAGGCGGATTACACCGAGGTCCTCACCGATGTCGAGGATGGCCTCAAGCGCGTGCAGGCCATCGTTTCCGATTTGCGGATGTTCACGCATCCCAACACCGAGCAGATTGACCCGGTGCCCGTGGCCGAGGTCGTCACGCCGGCGTTGCGGTTCTTGAGCAACGAATGGCGCGACACGGTGCAAATCGAACAGAAGTTCGCGGAACACCAGACCATTTTGGCCAATAAAAACAGGCTGATCCAGGTGATCGTGAACCTGCTGCAAAATTCACTCGACGCGCTGAAATTGAAATCCTTTCGCCCCCGGCGAAAAGCCAACCATCTGGATTGAAGGCCGCGTCGAGAACGGGCAAAGCATCCTGTCCATCCGCGACAACGGCACGGGCATTGACCCGAAGCATCTGGACAAGATTTTCGACCCGTTCTTCACCACGAAGGACGTGGGCGAAGGCATGGGCCTGGGCTTGAGCATTTGTTACAGCATCATGCAGGAATATGGCGGGAAAATTTCGGTGAAGACGGAACCGGGAAAATTCTGCGAATTTACGCTGGAATTTCCCGCCCGGACAAATCAGGCTGTGAACTGAAAGCTGAACATGGAAAGTCTCTACGACTACAAAAAATTCGCCATCCTCTACGTGGATGACGAGGAAAAATCGCTGAAGTATTTCGAGCGCGCCTTCGGCGACGATTTCCGCGTGTTCACCGCCTCGAACGCGCAGGACGGCTTCAAGCTGCTCGAACAGCACGCCGACGAAATCGGCCTGCTGCTGACCGACCAGCGGATGCCCGGCGAAAAGGGCGTCTGGCTGCTCGAACGCGCCCGGCAGTTGCGCCCGCGCATCCTGCGGATTCTCGTCACGGCCTACTCGGATTTCGACGCCGCGATTGCCGCCGTCAACAGCGGCGCGATTTACAGATACGTCAGCAAGCCGTGGGATCCGCCGCAGTTTGAACTCACCCTCCGGCATGCGCATGGAATTTTTCATCGTGCAGACCGAGCGCGACCAGTTGCTCCACGAAAAAATGTCCGTGCTGCGCAACATGATGATTGCCGACCGCATCGTGAGCCTCGGCCTGCTCGCCGCCGGCTTGAGCCATCACATCCGCAACTCGCTCGTGGCGGTGAAAACGTTCCTCGACCTCGCGCCGAAAAAAATGGACGAGGAGCGGGCGAACATGAACGGCCTGCGCAATCCCGAATTCTGGAAGGACTACCACCAGAACGTCCAGTCGCAGATTGAAAAAATCAACAGCGCTGCTCAAGGATCTTGTGGGTGTCGTCGGAAAATCCCTCCGCGCCGTTTGCCGACGAGGTGTCCCTGCGCCAGATCGTGGACGATGCGCTGGCCGCGTTTCGCGACCAGTTCGCCGCGCGCCGGATTGAAGTTGAAAGCCGGATTCCCGATTCGCTGCCCACGCTGAAGGTGGACAGGCCCAAATTCCGCCGGCTGTTTGAATTGTTGTTGAAGGAGGAATGTCCACGCTGCCCGCCGGCAGCCGCGTGTCGTTTTCGGCGGAACTGGAAGACACCGGCGCGAAACCGGAAATTGTCGTGCAAATCACCGACAACGGGCCGGGCCTGCCGCAGGACGCGCTGCGCGTCATTTTTGACCCGTTCGTGGTGCGCGACACCGTGCCGTCCGAATACGGCATCAATCTGATGGCCTGCTTTTTCATCGTCCACCATCACGGCGGGAAGATTGACGCCAAAAGCCTGCCCGGTCGCGGCACGACCTTCACCCTCCGGTTTCCGCTGCAATCCGAGCGCGCCGTGGCGCCGCCCGACGAAGCTGATTTTTTGCAAAAAGCGCTGTTGAACGGAGAGATCTGGCAGAAACTCATTTCCGGCGGCTGACGAATTCTGCAGGGCTTCGAGCCGGAATCCGGCAATGGCGTTTCAAGTTTCCATTGACCTGCGGGCAAAAGCTGTGGAATGATTTGGCCTGCGACGGGTCTTGTGCAAAGTTTGGTCTCTTGAGTAACCGATGAAAACCATTTTGGTTCTGTCCGCTCATCCGGATTTCGCGGAAACCATCCGCGCCGCTCTGAATCCGGAGCAGTATCGCGTTGTCCACCGTCTTGGGGTTGAGGAAGCCGAACCCATGCTCACGCACGGTCTCGCCACCGCGTGCATTCTCGACATTGACCTGATGGGCGCCGAGGGCGTCTGGGTCATCGAACGGCTGCGCCGCCGCAATTCCAAGCTGCCCGTCATCGCCTACACCGCCAGCAGCCAGTCTGAATGGGAGGAGGAAGCCTTCCTGCACGGCGTCACCCATGTGCTGACCAAACCCGTCCGGGGGCGGCTGCTGAATTCATTGCTGGAACGTCTGTGGATCGTGCCGTCCGCGCGCGCGGCGCTGCCGACTCCGTCGCAACCTTCCTCGTCCGGGCACACCACGCAATTTTTTCGCGCGGCCGAGCCGTCGTCCGACACCGCCCGCTTCGTCAACGCCGCGCAGACCCTCGACATCCTGCGCGATTTTTCGGCCATCCTGACGCATTCGCTGGACGCCGAGGCGATGTTGAAACAATTCCTGCAGTTCCTCCGCGAAACCTTGAGCGTCAACCGCGCCGCCATCTTCCTCAACCATCCGGTCACGCCGCTTGCCGAGGCGCTTTCGACGGGAGACGGCCGCCAGCTCCGCGCCGTGGCCGCCATCGGCCTTCCGTCCGGCCTGCTCGAACATTTTGAACTGTCGCTGGACGCCGGCATCGGCGGCCAGGTCGCCCGGCTCGGGCGCATCCTGCGGCGCGACAGCGACGAGGCGCGCGCCAACATCGAGACGCAAAAGGAATTTGAACTCTTGAGCGCGCAGGTCGCCGTGCCCATCCCCGACCGCGGGACGATTGCCGGCGTCGCCGTGTTCGACGGGCGCGTCACCGGCGAGCCGCTCGTGAACGTCGAGCTGGAGCTGATTTTCCACCTGCTCGAACAGGTCGGCCTCGCGCTGCGCAACATCTGGCTGCACAACCAGCTCGCCGGCAACCACGCGATGATGACCGACGTGCTGCGCGAATTGAGCAGCGCCTGCATCGTCGTCGGGCGCGACCTGAAGGTGCTCCACGCCAACAAATCCGCCCGCCGCCATTTCGGCCGCAAAAACCAGCGCACCGGCGAACTGGAATTCAGCGACCTGCCGCAGGCGCTCGGCGCAAAGATTTATCAGGTGCTGAAGACCGGCGCGGCCATCGGGCCGTTCCGCTACGAGCCGGAAAATGCGCCCGGCACCATTTACAGCATCAGCGTCGTGCCGTTCCAGCGGGGCGACTCCACCGTGCCGGTCTCCGCGCTGCTCACCGCCGACGACCTCACGCAGGCCGAGCAGTTGCAGCAATTGGAGGTCGAGGCCGCCAACCTGCGCCTCATCAAGTCCATGGCCGACCGCCTCGCGCACGAGGTCGGCAACGCCATGGTGCCGCTCTCCACCCACCAGCAGTTGCTCGCCGAGAAATTCAAGGACAAGGAATTCCGCGAATCCCTCGACCACGCGATGGCCGACGGCGTCAAGCGCGTCACGCGCCTCGTCAACCAGATGCGGTTCCTCGCGCGCGAGGGGCAGATGGACCGGGAGGTCTTCACCGTGGAAAAGCTGGTCGAGGACGCCTATCAGGAGGCGCGCAAACACCAGCCCGCCGAGGCCGCGCAGTTGAAATGCGAGAACGGCGGCAAGTCCATCATCATCACCGGCGACCGCGCCGCGCTCAAGCACGCGCTGGCCGAAATCATGCTCAACGCCCTCCAGGCCAACCCCAAGACGCCGACCATTGGCGTGCGCCTGCAGACCGGGACGAACAGCGAAGGCGGGCAGAACGTGCAGATCGAGGTGCAGGACAACGGCTCCGGCTTCACCGCCGAGGCCGCCGGGAAGGTGCCCTCGCCATTCTTCACCACGCGCAACGTCGGGTTGGGGCTGGGCCTGACCGTGAGCCAGAAAATCATCGAGACCCATCACGGCCTGCTGGAAATCATCCCGCCGCAGACCGGCCAGCACGGCATCGTCCGCGTCTCACTGCCCATGGAACCCGCCATCTCCACGGCGGAGTGAGCCGTCGAAACGCGGAGAAAGGGAGTTCAGCCTATCCTCGTATTAGGCCACGGCTCAATCATATTTTCTGTGATGTGGTGCGACGCTTGACCAAATAAGCTACGAGCGTCATCAAAGCTCCGCTAACTAAACATGGCATGAAAATGTAACCGGTAAAAAAGTATGCACCCCACACCAAGGCGGCAATGTCCACTTTGATGCCATCCCAAATCATTGATACCACTGAAGCAAGAAACGACAAAGGAACGCAGATGGCGATAGTGATAACGAAGCGGCCACGCGAAAACCAACCTGCGATTCCGCCGAGGACGACGACTACTGCAATCAGCGTTGATGTGAACAAGTCCATAACCTAGTGGCCTAACGATCCAAAGCTGAGCCACGCCGACCGGCGGGTGGCTCCGCAAACTCGATAATCGTTGTATAACTCAAACCATCCATAAACTCAAGGGGCAGTCGGCGTTGGCTCCAGCGCGGTGTTAGGCGGCGTCTTGGCAGGTGAATTGGTCAAATACTGGAGATATTTGGGTCTGCCCCCATTGTCACCGGCATCAAGCACATCTACATACTTCAAAATCTGCTCCGGCGTCACGGACATAACATAAATGATGTCCGCGTCATTTGTCGCCTCTGGTAACTTCATATTTCGGATTCGCCAGTATCGAGCCAGCAGCAAAGCATCTCTGGCAGCGGCGGCATGTCCGGTGCGCTCTTCGAGAGCATACATACGCATATAATTTACATATAAGCCGCCAGATTGAGAGCGAGGGTCTAAAACCGTGGATGCTTTCAGGTGCTGAATCGTTTGCTTCAAGCTCTGTCTAGCCTGCTCGACATCACCAGTCATATAGGGTGTGAACAACTTCACGTCTTCCTGGTCAAAGGCTTTTAGTTCGGCTGCTTTTGCGTCCGATTGGGAATGGCTGTTCGAGCAGCCCGTGCCGCCAATAACAACAATAGCCATCGAACAGATTGTGAGCGCGAAGTGTTTCATGGCACGATGCCGCCTAACAGTTAGTAGGCGGCGTGGTATTCAGCCTATCCTTTGCCGAGTTCAGTCTATCCTGTTTCACGGTTTCGACCATAAAACTATCCTCCCGCCTTGTCCACATTGATTTTTCTTCCCATTCACCCGCTCCCATCAAGTCAGCAAAGGCGGCGGGCATTTCCATTCCAGCGTCTGGTCGGCGCTCATGTGCGCCTCAAATCCTCTGGCGGTCGCCTTAACCACGATGGCAATCTTCCCGTCCAAGACGCAAATCTTCCCATGGAAGACGGCGGGATTATCATCGAAGATGGCCATCTTCTTAACCAATCTCGCAATCCTGCCTTCGAAGAGCGCAATCTTCGCTTCCAAGATTGCAATCTTCCCAAGGAAGACGACGGGATTATAATCCACGATTTCAATCTTCCCGACCAAGCGCAGCATCTTCCAAATGGCGCTGCCCGTCGCAAGGCGTTGATTATGAATAATATAAAGTTATTGACATACATTTCATGTTAAGTTTAGTATTTTGCAGCATCACTTATGATTCGCTGGGACCAAACACAACCTCCGATAGCTTGGGATGCGCCCGGAATCACGTGGGATTCCGCGGATATAACCAAACAACCGACCATTCCTATGGCAAAAGACCAAACAAAAAGATTAAATCCAACAATCATTCAACAGGACAAGGACGTGCTGGCGGCCATCAAGACGCTCGCGCCCGTTTACGCGCCAGCGGATACGCAGTATTCGGCGGCGAATCTGACGACCTCCGAGACGTCCATGATAACCAGCCAGGAAACTGAAGTGCAAAAGGAGGGTGATGCCGCCGCCGCCCGCGACTCGGCCAACGCCTCCGAATGGGCGTATCACAACAAAATCCAGGGCGCCAAGACGCAGGTGATGGCGCAATATGGCAAGGATTCCGACCAGTTGCAGGCCATCGGCTTGAAAAAGAAATCGGAATATAAAAAGCCCGCCGCCAGAAAACCCGCGCCCGTTGCCGCGAAATGAGGAACCGGGGGCGGCGCTACCGCGCCGCCCTACCCTCAACTTTCAACTCTCAACCATCAACACATTTATGGCATTTGATCCAACCAAACCGGCAAACAATTCAACATTGTCATCACAGGAGATGCGCGACCAGTTGAACGCGCTGAAGGCATTGAGTGACTCGCAACAAACACAAATCACGGCGTTGCAATTGGCGCTGGACGGCAAGGTGAACAAGGCTGGGATGGGCGAGTTTGACCCGGGTTTCTCCGACCCGCCCACGCTCGCGGATGTGCAGAACATCCAGACGGTCATCAACGATATGATCAATGCGTTGAACGGTGGGTAAACGGCCACCATCGCGGACGGGATCAAAAAGCAAAGAGGCGCGAAGATGAATCTTCGCGCCTTTCGCTTACCCCACAAATCTAGGTGCCGTTGTCTCCGATGGCCTCGACGGGACAGCCTTCCTTGGCTTCCTTGCATCGGGCCTCTTCCTCCGGGCTGACCGGCTGTTTATAGACGAAGGAGTAGCCGCCGTCGTCATTGCGCTTGAAGTTGTCCGGCGCGGTCTCGCGGCACAGGTCACAGTCAATGCACTGGTTGTCCACGTAGTATTTGCCCGCCACGCTCTCTGGATATTTGTTTGCAACGTCTGCCATAAAATGTCCGCACAATATGCCCGTCGTCGCCGTCAAAAGCAAGCCTCATTTGTCACCCCAAGCCCTGCCTGTGATTAAAAACTTTTCATCGCGCGGCGCGCCGGTATGTTTGGCCCATGCAACGGGGTACTCTCCGCAAGACGAAAATCGTAGCCACCCTCGGCCCGGCCACGGATTCCGCCGAAATGATCGGCAAGCTCGTGGACGCGGGCGTGAACATCTTCCGCCTTAACATGTCGCATGCGCCGCATGACTGGGTGCGCCGCGTCGTGCCGGACATCCGCGCCGAGTCTGCCGCGCGCAAGAAATTCATCGGCATCATGATGGACACGCAAGGCCCCGCCATCCGCACCGGCGACATCGCCGTGCCGCTGGATTTGCAGCCGGGCCAGAAGTTCATCCTCACCGTCCGCGGCGAGCGCGATCTGGAGCAGCATTCCGTGGACGTGAATTACGAGAATTTCATCAACGACATCAATGTCGGCGATGTGGTGCTGATTGACAACGGAGCGATTGAGATGAAGGTGCTCGCCAAGGCCGGCAACAAGGTCGAGTGTGAGGTGCTCACCGAGGGCACGCTCGGCAGCCGCCGCCATATCAACCTGCCCGGCGTCAAGGTCAGCCTGCCCGCGCTCACGGCCAAGGATATCAAGGACGTGAAGCTCGGCCTCGAACTTGAAGTGGATTTCATCGCGCTCTCGTTCGTGCGCGAGGCGCGCGACCTGATGCAGCTCAAGGAATTGTTTGAGGCCGGCAAGATGCCGCCGCTCGTCATCGCCAAGATCGAGGACCAGCAGGCGGTGGCGAATTTGGAATCCATCGTGCGCGAAACCGACGCCGTGATGGTCGCGCGCGGCGATTTGGGCATTGAGATTCCCTACGAGGAACTGCCCATCGTCCAGCGCCGCATCGTCAAGACGTGTTTGAAGCACGGCAAGCCGGTCATCGTCGCAACGCACATGCTGGAGAGCATGATCGAGTCGCCCATGCCGACGCGCGCCGAGGTGACCGACGTGGCCAACGCGATTTACGAGGAGACGGATGCCATCATGTTGAGCGGCGAGACGACCGTCGGTAAATATCCGCTCAAGTGCATCGAGGTGTTTGACAAGATTGCCACGCGCATCGAGCGCAGCGGCAGCGCGCAATTCCACGATTTGGCCGAATTGACGAGCGCGCGGCAGAAGCTCGTGAAGAGCGCCGTCGTGATGGCCAATGAACTCAAGGCGGCGGCGATTCTGGCCTTCACCCGGCACGGCCACATGGCCACTTACGCCTCATGGATGCGCCCGCGCTACTCGCCGGTCATCGCGCTGTGTGATAACGAAAAGACCGCCCGTCAACTGACCTTGAGCTGGGGCGTCACGCCGTTCGTCACGGAGTTCGATTTCATCGAGCCGCAGAACACGATTGAAACGGCGCTGAAAAACCTGGCTGACCAGGGCCGGTTGAACAAAGGCGAGACGGTCGTCATCATTGGCGCGATTTCCGTCGGCACCGAAATCGTGGACGCCATCCAGATGCGGACGGTTTGACTTGGGATTTGTTGGCATCTTGTCAGCGGGGAGCCCTTGACAGCAGCCGGAATCGTCCGAGGTTTAATCATGAAAATGATTAAAACATTGCTGGCTATCGGGCTCGGCACAGCCTTGCAAGCGACCGCCGCGCCGCCGCCGCTGAGTTTCGTTTCCCAGACGGCGGGAACAAATTACCTCGCGTCCAAACCAATGTCGTGGCAACCCGCCACGAAAGAGAGGGTTCAGATTGATCGTGTTGGGAACATGAGTTCGCGGCCGTGGACGGAAATTGTGGGATGGCACCCCGGCACGTCGCAGTTTCCCGACGCGGAAAATCACGAGTCGCAACTGATTCTGCTGAGCGTGAGTTTTGGGCCGCAGAACCACCAGCAACCGGCTATTTCAAAGTAGCCGCTGCGACAGTAGCGAGATTCAAGACCGTGTTCGGGAACAAACCGATCCAGAACATGCCCGCGATGCAAATCCAGATGGTCAGCTTGGCTGGCGAGGAAAGCGTTATAGGCGACAAATCCGGCGTTTCCTTGCTCCAGTAAATGGCGCGGATGACGCCAAAATAGTAGTAGAGCGACATCACCACACCCGCCAGCGCCGTGAACACGAGACAATAATAGCCGTGATTCCCGGTGGCCTGTGCGGATTCAATTACGGATTTCAGCAGCAGGAATTTCCCGAAGAAACCCGCCAGCGGCGGAATGCCCGCCAGCGATGCCATCGCCAGCGTCATCGTCGCGGCCAGCAGCGGCGAGCGCTGGTTCAGACCGGCCAGCGCGGAGATGTCTTCCGCATCCGCTTGCCGCATCACGAGGCAGATCACGGTGAACGCTGCCAGCACGGTGAATAGATAACCGGCGAGGTAATACATCACCGCCGCTTGCCCGTTCGCGCTCAGTGCCGCCACGCCGAGCAGCAAATAACCGGCGTGCGCGATGCTCGAATAACCGAGCAGGCGCTTGAGATTGCGTTGCGGAATCGCGCAAAGGTTGCCGTAAAGAATCGTGATGCCGGAAATCACGATGAGCAAATCGGCCCAATGCGCCGTGATGCTCGGAACCGCCGTGAACAAAACGCGCAGCAACAGGACAAATCCCGCGGCTTTTGAACCGACGGCCAGAAACGCCGTCGTCGGAGCCGGCGCGCCTTGATAAACGTCCGGCGCCCAGATCTGGAATGGAAACGCCGCAATTTTGAACCCTAGCCCAACCATCACGAATAGCACGCCGAGCAGAAAGATTTTGTTGGATTCAAATTGTGCCGCGACTGCCGCGAGGTCAGTGAAGTTCAACTTCCCTGTTGTTCCCCAAATCAGCGCGATGCCGAAAACCAGGAATGCCGACGACAGCGCGCCGAGAATCAGGTATTTCACGCCCGCTTCGAGCGACCCCAGCCGGCTGCGCTGAAAACTGACGAGGACATAAAACGTGATGGTGATGAGTTCGATTGAAACGAACAGCATCGCAAAGTCGTTCGCCGACGCCGCGAACAACATTCCCGCCAGCGCGAACACGATGAGCGAATAGTATTCGGAAATGCCGGCGGCGATGCGGTCGGAAAATTCCGCCGCCATGAACAACACCAGAATGGCGGCAACGATGAAGAAACGCTTGAAAAACAGGGCAAGCCCATCCTCGACGAACTCGCCGTTGAATGATGTGCCGAACACGCTGCAAATGCCATCGCCGCTCAAGCTGATGAGCAAAAGTCCGCCTAGCGCCGCGATTGCCGCGTAAGCCGCGAACTTCTTGCGTTCGGCGGGCATCCAGAAATCCGCCAGCATCAGAATCGTGCCGAGGGCGATTACGCACATTTCAAGCGTGATGGAGGAGGCGTTCATCAATTACGGGTTGAGGATTGCGGATTTGAGATTTCAGGGAGCGCACGCGTCTCGCGTACATTGGCTGGCGTCGCACCGGCCAAAAGTGTCGAAGGCGTGACACCAACGACGGCAGCCGGGACGGCTGCGCTACCATTCACCATCGCAACGATTTTTTGCGCATCAGGCGTGATTTTTTCCGTGAGCAAACGCGGCCAGACGCCAAAGACGAACAGGCTCGCCAGCAGCAGCGCGTAAGGCAGCTTGCGCCAGACGTTCGACGCGTCTGGAATTGAGTTCCATTGTTCCGGCAGCGGCCCGTGCAAAATGTTCCGCACGGCGCGGAGCATGTAGAGAGCCCCAATCAGCAACGCACCCCAAAGCGCACAGCCGGTCACGAACGGGAATACTTTCCACGCACCAAAGAACACGGTGACTTCGCCGACAAAGTTTGCAAAGCCAGGCAGACCGCAGCCGGCCATTGCCGCCATCAACAATGCCGTGCCGATGAACGGTAGTTGGCGGCAAAGTCCGCCCAGCTTGCTCATTTCCAGCGTGCCGGTCTTTTGATAAATGTAGCCGCTCAACGCGAACGTCAGTGCTGCGAGAAAGCCGTGTGCGATCATGATGAGCACCGCGCCGGTCACACCGATGAGATTCAAGCTCGCGATGCCCAGGAAAATGAAGCCCATGTGCGCCACGCTGGAATTGCCGATGAGCAGGTTCAGATCTTTTTGCTTCATCGCCACCCAGCCGACATAAAGGATGTTGCCGAGGCAGAGCCACGCAAGAAAAGTCATCCATCCATGGGCGGCCTGCGGCATTAGTGGCAGCGCAATGCGGATCAAACCGTAAAGGCCGAACTTTTTCAGCACGCCGGCATGTAGCATGGCGGTCGGCGATGGCGCGGCGCCATAGCCCAGCGGTGCCCACGAATGGAACGGCCAGAGCGATACCAGAATGCCGAAGCCAAACAAGAGCAGCGGGAAGATGAAATTCTGTGCATTGACCGCGAGCGGATTCGCTTTGGCGTGCTCAATCAATTTCGGGATGTCGAAGGTGTTCGCGCCGGATTGGAGGTAAAGCGCGATAAGGCCGATGAGCGCGATGAGCGCGCCGATGCTCAAATAAAGCGTGATCTGGAACGTCGCGTAGTTCTTCCGCTCGCCGCGGCCCCAGACACCGATCATGATGAACGTCGGCACCAATGCGAGTTCGTGCAGGAAATAAAAGAAGAATAAGTCGAGCGATGCGAACGCACCGAGTATGCCGCCGCTCATCACCAGCAACAGGATGTAAAATTCCTTCTCACGCGTCTGGATTTCCCAAGAGCAGAGCGTGGCAGCGAATGCGACGATGGCACCCATCAAAATCAGTCCTACGTTCAAGCCATCCACGCCGACGTGGTAGCTGATGCCGAGCGATTCGACCCATGGAATCTGCTGTTCGAACTGGTAGCCGTTCGCGCCGGGCACGAACTGGCAGAACATCTTCACCGCCAGCACCGCCGAGATGAACGTGGCCAGCACCGCGATGGCGCGGATGATGACGCGATAATTGCGCGGCACAAGCATCAGCACCAGCGCCGCCAAAAGCGGCCAGCCTAAAATGTAAGTGAGAATGGACATCTTATTTTCCCAAAACCAGATACAGCACTACCGCCACGCCGAGGACGAATAGCAAGGCGTAGGTCTGGAGGTTGCCGGTCTGCACGAGGCGCAGAGCGCGGCCGGTGAAATCCGTGCCGCCGCGAACCAGCCCGATGCAAAAACCTTCCACAAACCAGCGGTCAATCCCATCCATCACCGTGGCGATGAAATCGTGTGCACGGATGAAGGTGGCTTCGTAAAACTCGTCGAAGTAAAATTTGTTCTTCATCGCCGTCGCCAGGCCTCCGAGTTTAGCGGACAGCGGATCGGTCGCGGCATTTTTGTAAAGTGAGAAAGCCAGGAAGATGCCGGCTAGCGCGACGCCAATACCAATCAGCATCGGGATGGGTGTATGCAGCGGCTCCGTCAATTGCTGGGCAATTGAAAGTGTTTCGTGGCCGGCAGCGAACTGCGAACCGTAGTTGTTCGTGATGCCGATAAATCCGCCGATGGCCGCAAATACGGCCAAGACCACCAGCGGTAAAGTCATCACCGGCGGCGACTCGTGCGCATGCGAAGCAGCTTTGGATTTCTCCTGACCAAAGAAAACGACGAAGAACAAGCGGAAGGTGTAAAAGGCCGTCAGCGCGGCGACGAAGACAGCAACGGCGAAAAGCAGGTAATTTTTCTGTTCCAACGCTTGCGCGAGAATGGAATCTTTCGAATAGAAACCGCTGAATGGCGGAATGCCGCTCAATGCCAGTGCGCCAACGAGAAAGGTCCAGAACGTGATCGGCATTTTCTTGCGCAGGTTTCCCATTTGCCAGATGTCCTGCTCGTGATGCATCCCCAGGATGACCGAGCCGGCGCTCAAGAACAGCAATGCCTTGAAAAACGCGTGCGTGGTCAAATGGAACATCGCCGGGGTCGGGCCGTTCAAACCGACGGCCATGACCATGTAGCCAAGTTGCGACAACGTCGAGTAGGCGATGATGCGTTTGATGTCGTTTTGCTGGACGGCAATCAATGCTGCGAGCAGCGCAGTAAAGCCGCCGATGTAAGCGATGACGTGGAGCGAGTCGGCGTTGAGCAAAAACAAGATGCGGCAAAGCATGTAAACACCGGCGGCAACCATCGTCGCTGCATGGATGAGTGCGCTGACCGGTGTCGGGCCTTCCATCGCGTCCGGCAGCCACACGTGCAGTGGGAATTGCGCGGATTTGCCCATCGCGCCGCAGAAAACCAGCAGGCCGGCAACGGTGGCGATGGTTCCGAGCGCTGCCGGGTTGGCAACGAGTGTTTGTTGCAGCGCGGTGAAATTCAACGAGCCTAGCGCCGCCCACACGACCAGAATTCCGAGCAGGAAGCCGAAATCGCCGAGACGGTTGGTGAAAAACGCCTTTTTCGCCGCATCCGCCGCGCTGGGTTTTTCAAACCAGAAGCCGATGAGCAGGTAGCTGGAGACGCCGACCAATTCCCACGCGATGAACATCATCACGAAATTGTTCGCCAGCACGATACCGAGCATCGAGAACGTGAACAGGCTCATGAACGCGAAGAAGCGCGCCTTGCTCCGGTCGTCGTCCATATAGCCGTAGGAATAAATGTGGATCGCGCCGCCGACGCCGGTGACGACGAACATCATCATCTCGCTCAAGCGGTCGAGCTTCAGGCCGAAGTCAATGGTCAGGTTACCGATGGACAGCCAGTTGACGGCAGGTTCGCCCGTGACCCAGCCGTTGGCCGCGACAAACGTGACGGTGGAAATGAAGCCGATGACAATCGCGCCGATGGACAGGAGTGCGCTCACGTTGCGGTGCTTCAACGTGAAAAGCGTGATGGCCGCCGCGGAAAACAGCGGCAGGAACAAAGTCAGCCATGGCAGATAATCGTATTTCATCCGTCAGAGTTTCATCGAGGTCAAATCTTCGACATGTGCGGTCTGGCGTTTGCGGTAGAGCGCCACGATGAGCGCCAGACCTACCGCCACTTCCGCCGCCGCCACGGTGATGATGAAGAACACCAGCACCTGGCCGTCGAGCTGGTTGTTGAACCGCGAAAAGGAAACCAGCGCGAGGTTGGCCGCGTTGAGCATCAGTTCCAGAGACATGTAAATCACCAGCAGGTTCCGCCGCATGACTACGCCCAAAAGTCCAAGGGCGAACAATAGAAAACTCACGGTCAAATAATGTTCCAAGCCTACGTTCATATTTTCGACAATGATGATTCGCTTTTCATTTAAGGTCTTTTTTGCTCAATAAAATCACGCCGACCATCGCCACGAGTAGCAGCACCGAGACGACTTCAAAGGGCAGCACATATTGCCTGAACAGCACCTGGCCGAGCGCGTTTGTTCCGCCTTCGAGTTGTGGCGCGGGCAGATTCGCGCCCGGATTGGTCGTTCTCAATGCCTTCAGGGAAATCGCTGCGATGGCCCCAACCGAAATCAACCCGCCCACAAGGCCGAACATCTTGATTTTGCGCCGCTGTTCCTCCTTCAAATCTAGCAGCATGATGACGAACAGGAACAGCACGATGACAGCGCCGGCATAGACGATGATCTGGACTGCGGCGAGGAAGAAGGCGTGCAGCAGCACGAACAGCCCGGCCATCGAAATGATGGTTAGCACCAAAAACATCGCGCTCGTGACCGGGTTGCGGCTGAACGGATTGGCCACGACGAGCACGCCGCACAAAAGCGTCAGCGACGCGAAGACGTAAAACAAAACATCCGTGACCGCGCCGCCGCTGATCAAATTATTGATGGCTTCCATTACTGATTAAACTTTCACCGGGAAATTATCCTGTGCCTTTGCTTCTTCCAGTTTGTGTTTCCACTTCTGGATGCCGCCGTACGTGCCGCCGAGGGCGAGGAGTTTTTCCTTGTCGTAAATCATCTCTTCGCGGCTCTGGCCGGTGAGCGAATAGTCCTTTAGCAGGAAAATCGCCTCCTCTGGGCAGACTTCCTGGCAAAAGCCACAGAAGATGCAGCGGAGCATGTTGATTTCAAATTCCTGCGGCATTTTTTCCGCGTTGGTGCGGTCGGCCTTTAGGCCGTTGTCGCCGGGCGGCGTGATTCTAATCGCCTTCGGTGGGCAGACAAATTCGCAAAGCTGGCAACTCACGCACTTCGTGTTGCCTTCCTGATCCTTCACCAGATACGGCGCGCCGCGGTAGTCCGTCGGCACGGCCCATTTTTGTTCAGGGTATTCCATCGTGACCCTTTTACCCTCGAACAGTGTGCGGTAGGCATGACGGAGTGTGACCTTTAATCCACCGGCAATTGCCGGCAGATAAAGCCGCTCCCAAAACGTCAACGGTCTGCGATTAACAATCATTTAACTTTTCATCCACAAAATCACCGCCGTCACCAAAATGTTCACCAACGCCAGCGGCAGGAACCGACGCCAGCCCAAATCCATCAACTGGTCATACCGGAAGCGCGGGAACATCCAGCGCACCCAGATGAACAGCACCATGAACAGCAGCATCTTCGTCAGAAAAATCAGGATGTGCGCGAGGCCTGCGCCAAGCGTCGCTGCCGTATGGTCCAGCCCCCAGAACGGCAGCGTCCAGCCGCCGAAGAACAGCGTCACCATCATCGCCGACGAGGCGACCATGTTCGAGTATTCCGCCAGGAAAAACAGCGCGAATTTCATCGAGCTGTATTCGGTGTGATAGCCGCCGACCAGTTCGGTTTCCGCCTCCGGCAAATCGAAAGGAAGGCGGTTTGTTTCCGCGAATGAGGCGATCAGGAAAATGATGAACGAAACCGGTGCGTAAAATACCATCCAGCCGTGCGCTGACTGCCAGCCGATGATCCGGCTCAAATTCAAATTGCCCGCGATGAGCAATACCGGAATCACCGACATGCCCATCGAAATTTCGTAGGAAATCATCTGCGCGCTCGAACGGATGCCTCCGAACATCGGATATTTTGAATTTGCAGCGTAGCCGGCGAGCACGATGCCATAAACACCCAGCGATACGATGCCGAATGTGTAGAGGATGCCAACATTCAAATCCGAAATGACCATCTGTTGGTGGCCGATTTGTGAGCCAAACGGAATTACCGCGACGACCAGCATCGAAGGAATCACCGCGATAGCCGGTGCCAGAAAGAAATAAATCTTCCGCACGCCCGCCGGTGTGAAATCCTCCTTGAGCATGAATTTCAAGCCGTCCGCCAGCGGTTGGAAAATGCCGAGCCGGATCAAGGCCGGACCGACGACCGGAATATATTTGGCAAACGGTGGCGCGCAGCGGTTTGGCCCGACGCGGTCCTGAATCCAAGCCGAAATTTTGCGCTCGGCAAGCACCGCATAGGCCACCATGCCTTGTACCACGCCGATGACGATGGCGATTTTGACGAGACTGAAGATGACGAAATTCCAGTTCATTTTAGATATTCACCGTCACCCCGGTGTCGCCGAGATTGGCCCACGTTAAACCGTTGAATGCTGGCACGTCCTTCGCCATTTCATTGAACAAACCTTCGATGGTCACAAAACCGTTCTGGCCGGTGACGTTGTAAACGAGATCATGCAAAAATTCCCATTCGGCGCGGGCGTTGCCGGGCACCTCGACCGACTTCATGAATTTCTGGACGCGGCCTTTGGTGTTCGTGTACGAACCGCGCTTTTCTGCATGCGCACAGCCTGGCAAAACATAGTGCGCCAGCTTGGTCGTCTCGTTGGGCAAAATATCGCTCACGATTAGCATTTCCAGCTTGCCGAGCAAATCCGCACTGATGCCGTGCTTCGTCACGTCCTCGCCAAAAACAATCAACGTCTTGATTTTGCCGCTCGAAATGCCATTCGCGATTTGTGTCAGGTTTGTGCCGGTTTCCGTTGAGCAAATTCCCGTGAGCCGCGCGCCGTTTGTATTCGGATTTTTGTCCGAGCTGACGAGGAGCTTGTCCCCTTCGCCGAAGCGCGCAACGGAATCGCTGGTCGCCCCGAGCTTGGATTTTAGTTTTGAAATCAGCCAGAGTTCCTCGTTCGCCTGCCGCGCCGAAGCGATAATCGCGACGGAACCCGCTGCAGTTTTTTTCAGCTTGTCGGAAATTTCATTGAGTGCGGCCGTCCATGTCGTCTTTTGTCCGCGCACCAAAACATTTTTCAAGCGGTCTTCACGGCCAATCCATTTGTAATTCAAGCGGCCGGCATCGCACATCCACGGGCCATTGACAGCATCGTTGTCGCGCGGCGTGTAGCGCTGGATTTTTTCTTCGCGCGAATTGATGATGATGTTGCATCCCGTCGCGCAACTCGTGCAGACACTCTTGGTTTCCTTGAGGAACCAGACGCGCATCTTGAATCGAAAATCCTTCGATGTCAGCGCGCCGACGGGACAGATGTCCACCGTGTTCAGCGTGTAATTATTGTCGAATGGCGTGTTCGGGAAAGTCGCAATCGTGTTGTAGCTGCCGCGATTGATGATGCCCAGCGCATCGTCGCCGGCAATGTCGCGCGTGAAACGAATGCAGCGCGTGCAAAGGACGCAGCGTTCCGCGTCGAGCATGATGCGCGGGCCAAGGTCAACGGCCTTGGGCTTGTGGACCTTCGGCTCAACGAAGCGGCTCGCGCTCTGGCCGTAATCTACCGAGTATTCCTGGAGCTTGCATTCGCCGGCCTGGTCGCAAATCGGGCAGTCGAGTGGATGATTGATGAGCAGCGATTCGAGGACACCTTCGCGCATTTGCTTCACGCCGGGTGTCTTCGTGTAAATTTCCATCCCCGGCGAAATCGGAGTCGCGCAGGCGATCGCCGGACGCGGCGACTTCGCGATTTTTGGCGTGCCGTCAGGGTGTGAAATCGGCTTGCGGTCCGGGCCGAGCGCGGGCGTACCGAACTCCACGAGGCACATGCGGCAGTTGCCGGCGACGGGCAATTGCGGATGCCAGCAGTAATGCGGCACGTCGGTCTTGGCCAGTTCGCACGCCTGAATCATCGTGGTCGGAACCGGCTTGCCGGAAATCGGGTCGGGCATGGACTTCGGCACTTCGATTTCGCGCCCGTCCACCTTCACCCTGATCTTTTCGACCGGAGGCGCGGGCTTCGTTTCAGTTGTGGCGGCGGTTGACATTGAAATCAGTGATGCGCTTCGGCCAATTGTTTCGGTTCGGCGGACGCGGCAATTTCCATCGCATGGCGGGCTTCATCAGCTGTGCCCTTGGCGACAAATTCGTCCTTGAATTTCGCCACGAAACTTTGCACCGGCCAGGAACAGGCTTCGCCGAACGCGCAAATCGTCCTGCCGCCGGGGATATTGTCGGCGATTTTCACCAGATAATCGGCGTCGGCTGCGCGCCCCTCGCCGTGCGTTAGGCGGTGCAGTGTCTTGCTCATCCAAAGAGCGCCTTCGCGACAGGGCGTGCATTGGCCGCAGCTTTCATGCGCGTAAAATTCGGAAATATTCGCGAGTGCCTCAACGATGTCGGTCGAATCGTCCATCACGATGATAGCGCTCGAACCGCTCATCGAACCGGCGGCAGCCAGCGAATCGAAATCGTAAGGCAAATCCAGCATGTCGGTCTCGATTAGAATCTCCTTGCCTTCGGCATCTTTCTTCTTGAGCTTGAATTTCTCACCAGCCTTGAAAACTTTCGCCGAAGATCCGCCAGGGATGACCGCCTTCAACGAACGTCCGGGACGCAGTCCCCCGCCGAATTTCGGGTCGTTGATGAGTTCGCCAATTGTCGCCTTGCCGGTTTCGATTTCGTAATAGCCGGGTTTCTTGACGTGGCCGCTCAAGCTGACGATGCGCGTGCCGGTGTTGTTCGGCGTGCCGAGCTTGGCGAATTCCGCGCCGCCCATCGCGACGATATGTTTCACGTTGCAGAGCGTCTCGACGTTGTTGACGATGGTCGGGCACATCCACAGGCCAAGCACCGCTGGAAAATAGGGCGGCTTGATGCGTGGATACGGCCGCTTGCCTTCGAGCGATTCGATGAGGCCGGTTTCTTCGCCGCAAATGTAGGCGCCCGCACCGCGATGCACGTGCATTTCCAAATCGTAGCCGCTGCCGAATATGTTTTTGCCGAGAAAGTTTTTCGCGCGGGCCTCCTTGAGCGCCTCATTCAAAATCTTCGCACCGTCAACCATTTCGCCTCGGATGTAGATGTAGGCGAGATGCACGTCGTTTGCAAAGCACGAGATGGCCATGCCCTCGATCAACTGGTGCGGGTCTTTATACATGATCTGGCGATCCTTGAACGTGCCCGGCTCGGATTCGTCGGCGTTGCAAATCAGGTAAATCGGCTTGCCACTCTTGCGGTCAACGAAGCTCCATTTCAGGCCGCAGGAAAACCCCGCGCCACCACGGCCGCGCAGCCCGGAAATTTTTACGTCCTCGCGGATTTGTTCCTGCGGCGACAGTTTTTTGCCGTCGGCCAAATCCCTCGGCTGCATGGCGAGCGCCTTTTTCAAGTCCGCATAGCCGCCGAAACGCAAATAGCATTCGATGTCCCGTGTGTATCCGGGTTCATCGGCGTGCTTCAAAATCAGTTTGTATTCCTGCGCCATAGCAACTTGACTCTCAAATAAAATTCTCTAGCCTAATCCACCCCGTCTTGCCCGATGGTGTAACGGTAGCACAGCAGACTCTGAATCTGTTTGTCATGGTTCAAATCCATGTCGGGCAGCCAGCTCATTTGCAATTCCCCGCAATTTCGTCCGCTTTTTTGTGCGAAACGCCTTCGTAAAACGCGTCGTTGCACATCATTACCGGAGCGGTCCCGCAACTCGCGAGGCACTCGACAAATTCAACGGTGAACTTTCCGTCCTTCGTCGTCTGCGGACCGTGAGCGTGTGCGTCCAGACCGAGCTTGTCGCAAAAATGCTGGTGCAATTCATACGCGCCGCCGAGCGCGCAGCTTAATGTCCGGCAGACCTTGATTTGATACTTGCCCATCGGCTCCTGCCGGAGCATCGGATAAAATGTAAGGATTTCAAAGACATTGATCGGCTGGAGCTCCAGTTTCTTCGCCGTCCACCGGACCGCTTCCGACGAAATCCAGCCGAACTGTTCCTGGATCGCGTGCAACACCATGAGCGAAGCGGCGCGCTTTACCGGATAGTGCGAAATCAATTCGCTCACTTCCGCTTCGAGCTGGGGGGTGGCTTGAAAGCTCATCGGTCGCATTCCCCCATAACAAAATCGAGTGAACCCAGAATCGCCACGGTGTCGCTGATGAGCGTGCCGACAAAAATTTTCGGGACGATGCTCAAGTTCACAAAACTGGGCGAACGGATCTTCATCCGGTAGGGCGTGCCGCCACCCTTGCTATGGATGTAAAAGCCGAGTTCACCCTTGGGATTTTCGTGGCCGAAATAAATTTCGCCGGGCGGGCAGTTCACGCCTTCGGTGACGAGCATGAACTGATGGATCAACTCCTCCATGCTCGACAAAACCTTCTGCTTCGAAGGCAGGGTGATTTTCCCGTCGGCGACATTGACAGGTTCGTTGGTCTTGTTTTCCGCGCCGCCGGGGATGTTTTTGATGCACTGCTCCAGAATCCGCACACTCTGCCGCATTTCCTCCATGCGGACGAGGTAGCGGTCGTAGCAATCGCCGACCGAGCCGGTCGGAATGTCAAAATCCAAGTCCTTGTAGCAAAGGTAGGGCTGTTTCTTGCGCAAATCCCATGCGACACCGCTGCCGCGCAAGTTCGGGCCGCTCAAACCGTAGTCAATCGCATCCGCTTTCGAGATCACCGCAAGGTCGCGCACGCGGTCCACCCAGATGCGATTGCGAGTGAGCAGCGTCTCAAATTCATTGAGCGCGGGGATGAATTCGTCGCAGAATTTCTGGCATTGGGCCACCCAGCCCGGCGGCAAATCGCGCATCACGCCGCCGATGCGCGTATAGCTGGTCGTGAGCCGCGCGCCGCTGATGGCTTCGGCCAGATTGTAGATTTTTTCGCGCTCGGTGAAGCTCAACAGGAATACCGTGACAGCGCCCATGTCCATCGCAAACGCACCGAGACCGAGCAAATGCGCGGAAATACGGGCCAATTCCGCGCACATCACGCGGATATATTGGCAGCGCGGCGGCAGCTTGTCGTGGATGCCGAGAAGTTTTTCCACCGCGAGCGCATAGGCAACGTTGTTCGCCAGCGGCGCGAGGTAATCCAGCCGGTCCGTGTAAGGGATGAATTGGGTGTAGGTCATGTTCTCGGCGATTTTTTCGTCGCCGCGATGCAGATAACCCACGTCCGGGTCGGCCTTGGTGATGATTTCGCCGTCCAGTTCAAGCACGATGCGCAGGACTCCGTGCGTGGCCGGATGCGACGGCCCCATGTTCAAGACCATTTTCTCGCCATGCATGTCTTGAAGTTCGTCCGCTGCCTGCGCTGACCGCGCGGCGGAATCACGAATTTCAATGTCTTGAACGGTGGCCATGAAAATTATTCTTCAGGATTGCGGATGCGTGGCTCGCGTGAAATCGCGTCTTTGCCTCCGGCGACCGTCACAAACGGCCCGCCTTCCATCGGCGATATTTTGGTAAACGCCACGCCGGGCAGTTCGCTCGGTTTGCCCGCGAGAGGGAAATCCTTGCGCAATGGAAAATAAGGATAGCCTTCCCACATCAAAATCCGGCGCAAATCAGGATGACCGCTGAAACGGATGCCCATCATGTCGTAGATTTCGCGCTCATGCCAGTTGGCCGTGCGCCAAACTGGCAAAACGCTCGGCAACTCTGATTTTTCCTCACTTACGCTGATTTCTAGCCTCATTTCGACTACGTTAACGATATTTCTCAAGTGATATACAACTGTCCAACGGGGATCCTCGCCATAATTGTCCAAGCTGCTGATATCCACCAAGTAGTCGAAACCCAACTCCGCTTTGGCGAATTCGCACACTGTGGTGATTTGTTCCGCGTCGGTAAGTTTCACCGTGATTTCGCCACGAAATTCCGCCGGTTCGGAGATTAAATCGCCGAACTTGGCTTTGATTTTTTGAGCGGATTCGAGGGCAGACACGGCGATTTCAGTGATTTTGTAACGCTTTGACAGCCGTAAGGTTTTCCAGAATCGGCTGGGTGCTGATTTTGGCCTGCAATTTCATCAGCGCGTCCAGCACGGCTTCGGGGCGCGGCGGGCAGCCGGAAATGTAAATATCCACCGGAATGATGTTGTCCACGCCTTGCAGCACAGCGTAGCTGCGATACATGCCACCGGTGGAGGCGCAGGCGCCCATGGCGATCACCCACCTGGGTTCGGGCATCTGGTCGTAAATGCGCTTCACCGCGAACGCCATTTTATAAGTGACGGTGCCGGCAACAATCATGCAGTCGGCTTGCCGCGGCGAAAACCGCATGACCTCGGAGCCAAAGCGGGAAATATCGAACCGGCTGGCTCCCACCGCCATCAATTCGATGGCGCAGCAGGCCAGGCCCATCGGCATCGGCCAGACGGAGTTTTTGCGAAACCAGTTCAGCGCGGCATCCACGCGGGTGACGATGACATCGCCCTCTATCTTCGAATTATAGCCGATTTCGGTTTCGGTTCGCATAAGCACAACGCGCCTTGAACAGAGCGCCGCAAGAAGTTAATAGGCACGGAAAACCGGGGCAAGTTGAATTTGTGATTTTTTTCACAAGAGGAACTAAATTCACCGGAATGTAACAAGGCAAACGCCCGGTGGCATGGTATTTAACACGCCGCTTCAACTTGCGCTTGTGACCGGTGGCGGCTTGTGTAGAATCAGCAAACGCACTGGGCGTGAAATATGAAAACATTTGCGGAACTGAGTTTTCCGGGGCGGCTCATTGCCGTCGAGGGGCTTGATGGCTCCGGTAAGTCCACGCAGATTTATCTGCTCAAGCGCTGGCTCGAGGCCGAGGGCATCAAGGTTTATTTCAGCAGTTGGAATTCGTCCGAGCTGGTGAAATCCGCCACGAGCAAGGGCAAGAAGCGCGAATTGCTCACGCCGACGACTTTCAGCCTCATCCACGCGACGGATTTTGCCGACCGCTACGAACGCCATCTGCTGCCGCTTCTGCGCGCAGGCTACATCGTGTTGTGCGACCGCTATGTTTTCACGGCATTCGCGCGCGACGTGACGCGCGGCTGCCCGCCGGATTGGGTGCGCCGCATTTACAGTTTTGCGGCGCAGCCCGACCTGACGTTTTTCTTCAAGGCGGATTTGGAGGTGTCTCTAAACCGGATTCTCGAAGGCCGGCCCAAGTTGAAATTCTTTGAGGCGGGCATGGATTTGCGGCTGTCGAATGATCCGTATGAAAGTTTCCGGATATTTCAGGGCCGGATTCTGGAGCAATACATGGCGATGAGCGCCGAATTCAATTTTATCGGCATGGATGCCAACCAGAACGTCGAGAAACAGCAGGCCATCCTTCGCAAGATTGTCGGCGAAAAGATTGACCTGTCAAAATTCAAACGCCGCAGTCCGCTGCCGCTGCCGCCATCCTTCCCGCTGGATCCGGCCAAAGAAGCCGAGGAGGATATGGCCGCATGAAAACCGATTCCGCTCCAGTGAAGAAAAACCGCAAATTCTTTGGCCACGGCATTCAGCGCGTCAAATTGGAAGATCTCGCTGGCAAACTGATTGTGGTCGAAGGTGCGGACGGCTCCGGGCGTTCGACGCAGATCGCGCAGCTTGTGGACTGGCTGGAAACCTGCGGCCACGCCACGGTGCAAGTCGGCTTGAAACGCTCCTCGCTGGTTAGCTCCGAGCTCGAAAAGGCGCAGGAGGGAAACATTTTGAGTCGGACGACCTTGAGCTTGTTTTACGCGACGGATTTTGCCGACCAGTTGGAAAACATTATTTTGCCCGCGCTCAAGGCGGGTTTCATCGTGCTCGCTGACCGCTACATTTACACGCTGATGGCGCGCGACATGGTGCGCGGCATGGACGAGGCGTGGCTGAAAAACATCTACGGAATCGCGCTGGAGCCGGACGCGGTGTTTTATCTCTCGCTGGAGCCGGAAGAATTGGTACAGCGCAATCTCTCCAAAAGCGCGGCGCTCGACTATTGGGAAAGCGGCATGGACCTCGGTCTGTCGCGCGACATGTTTGACAGCTTTGTGAAATACCAGGCCGCGATGCAAGGTGCGTTCCGGCGCCTGCAAAAGACCTACGATTTCACCATCGTGGATGCAAACCGTTCGGTGGATTCCGTCACGAAGCAATTGCGCAAGGAAATCCGTGCGTTGCTGGATGGGGAATAAAATCAGGCGCCCGGGGCGTTTGTTGGGGCGGCGGCCGGCTGCAAGACCGGTGGCGCGTTGGTGGAACCAGACGGACGGCGCGGCGGGCGTTTCACCATCTCATCAAATTGACTCCGCTGTTCCGACGTGAGTTGTTCCCGGATTTCCAGTCGGGCATCGAGGATTGTCTTGTGCATCAGGTTCTGGCTGTCGGCGATTATCTTTTGGACGGCTTCGTGCTGATCCGGCGTCAGGTGCAATTCGGCATCGAGCCGCTGCAAAAATTGTCGGCTTAACATTTCCGGCTGGCGCGGCGGTTTGGAAGCCGTCTGGTTCTGGCCGTTGGTGGGTGAGGCGGAATTGCTCGAAGCTGCCGGTGTCTCCGCACGCCGCGGGTTTCTGGGATGCGAACGATAAACGTGATTGACGAGCAGGCCGCCGGTCATCACACCCGCGCCATAAATCACAATTGTGGCCAGAATGACTTTCCAAGAATTCACGGAGCTTAATCGCCCTGGTCAACGGAAGCCAGCAGCGTGTTCTCTAAATCCTGCGAGAGATCGGTGGAAGCCGTTGCGTTCGTCGGCGCGATCGTCGGGGTCAAAAGCGACCACGCGCCGCACAGCAGAGCGACCGCCACGCACGAAACCGCCGCGCGCCAGAGTCCGCGCACCCACCCGTCCAGGTTTTGTGGCGCGACACGGGACGCAAGCAGCGCCGTCACACGCTTTTCAAAGGCATACGGCACATGGTCGCCCGGCACATTCGCGCGGGCGGCGGCGATCAGTCTTTTTTGCAGTTCAGCGAGATTCATACGCGCTCCATTTTTTAGACGCGGCCCTGCCGCATGCGGTTACAGATACTTGTCCTTTGCAATTTTGGAAACAATTTTCCGCATCTCGGCGCGCGCCCGGAAGGCGCGGACCTTCACCAGCGGCACCGACCAGCCAGTCAGCGCGGAAATCTCCTTCACCGAGCGGTCTTCGATTTCCAGCAGCGTGATGACAAGCCGCGCCTGTGGCGATAGCCGCTCCAGAACGCGTCCGATGAGTATTTTTGCCGCGTCCGCGTTTTCACCCGCGGTTTCCGGCGCGGTGACGAAACGTTCCAGCCAGTCGCTTTCCGGTTCGCTCAAATCCGAAAACGACGACTCGCGGTTGCGCTGGTGGCCGCGCAAAAAATCGTAGCACGTCCGCACTGTCATCCGCATCAGCCAGTGCTCGAACGGCGCCTCACTCCGGAAGCTTTTGAGCTTGTCAAAGGCCTTGAGCCAGACTTCTTGCGCGATGTCCTCGACCTCGCTTTCGCGCCGCGCATATCGGCGGGCGGTTGCGAACACGCGCGGGGAGTATTTCTGAACCAGCGGCTCGAAACTGGCACTGTCGCCTTTAAGCACCGCGGCAATCAACTCCGCTTCGGTTCGTTCCATCGCTCACGAGTCTGCCAGACTTTTTCCCGGGCCTAAAGCCAAAAGCCGCCGCGGCATTCTTATCGCGCGGTAGCGGCAGCAGAGGCCTCAAAAGTTGGTTTTTTACTCTCCCGCGCATCAAGGCCGTGTGACGCCCAGCGCTGTTTCCAGTTCATGCGAGAATTGCGCGAAGGCCTCGGCAATCTTTTGCGGTTTATCCGACACGCCGTTCAACATGCGCTCGGTGGACTCCGGCTTGTGGCGGATGATCTCGACAGCGGCGGAGACCAGCGCGAGGTTGTTGTTCACGTCGTGGCGCAGGGTGGAGAGTTTTTTGTGCAATTCGCCAATCTGTTCGACAGTGAGTGTGATGGGCTGATTGGGCAATGCCATGGGCAAATGATCGTTCAAGTCTGGGCGAAATCAAGTAGTTTTGCCCGGGCAATCAATCAGGCCGGATTATTCCACCACCGAACCGAGCCGTAGGTCCGGCGCGAGATAATTGCGGACGTAATCTTTCACACCTTCTTCGAGCGACGTGACCGGCGCTTTGTAACCGGCGGCGCGCAACCGCGAAATGTCCGCCTGAGTGAAGTATTGATACTTACCACGGATCGTTTCCGGCATTTCGATGAATTTGATTCTCGGTTTTTTGTCCAGCGCGGCAAAAACCGAATTCGCTAGGTCAATCCACGTCCTCGCCGCACCGGAGCCGATGTTGAAAAGTCCGCCGGCCTTTTTGTTCGCGGCCAGATGCAACGTCATCGCCACGGCGTCCTTGATGTAGAGAAAATCGCGTTTCTGCTCGCCGTCGCGGAAATCCTTCCGGTGGCTTTTGAACAGGCGGATGACGCTTTCGTTTTTCACCTGCGCAAAACTCTTGTGGACAAGCGAACGCATGTCGCCTTTGTGATCCTCGTTTGGGCCGAAAACGTTGAAGTATTTCAGGCCGACAATTTTCTTTAAATATCCGGCGCGGCGCGAGTGTAAATCGAACAGATGCTTCGAGTAGCCATACATGTTTAGCGGCCGCAGATCGTTGAGTTTCGCGTCGCCGTCCTCCATGCCCGCCGAGCCATCGCCGTAGGTCGCGGCGGATGACGCATAGACGAACCGGACATTTTTCGCCAGCGACCAGTCGGCGAGATCCCGTGTGAATTCAAAATTGTTGCGGAAAAGAAAACCAGCGTCGCGTTCAGTTGTGGACGAACACGCACCCAGGTGCAGGATCAGGTCGAATTTTCCCAGCACACCCTTCTGCAACCGCGCCAGCAGCACATCCGCCTCGACGAATTCTGCAAAACGCAACGGTGCGAGATTGCGCCACTTCTCGTCAGTACCGAGCCGGTCGCAAACAAGGATGTCGTCGCAACCGCTCCGGTTCAGCGCCCAAATGAGTGCGCTGCCGATGAACCCCGCGCCGCCGGTGACGAGCACCCGCGCGTCGGAAAAGTTATTGGGCTTCATAAACTGTGGCTAGCATGGCGTGAGCCGGTAGCAAATTCAAGCGCGCCGGTGGGATTCCAAAACCGCAGCGTCATTTTTACTGGTTCACATGAACCACGGTCGCGGGCGGGAAACCGTTGAAATACGTTGAGGAGGCGTGGCTGTAGGCGCCGATTTGTTCGCTGTAAAGTAGGTCGCCGAGCTGGAGATTGTCTGGCAGGTTTTCCGCCATCGAAACAACGTCCAGCGCGTCGCACGTCGGGCCAAACACCGAGCAGATTTGCATCGCGCCCTTCTTGAACGCCTTCAGGTGATATTGGCAGTGGTCGAAAATCACTCCGGAGAAGGTGTGATAAACGCCGTCGTCAATGTAGTAGCAAAGTTTGCCGTCGCGCACCGCCTTGCCGATGATTTTGGAAACGGCAGTCGCGGCGGTCGCGCACATGAACCGGCCCGGTTCGGCGAGAATCTCGAATCTTTTCGGAAACGACGGATCGTTTTTGGGGAACAGCCGGTCCAATTCACCGTTGATGACTTTAGCCAGTTCGCGGAACGGCTTGACGCTCGCGTCGTAGGGGGCCGGAAAACCGCCGCCGATGTCGAGCAGGTTCATCTTGTTGTAGCCGCGCTCGCGTGCTTCTTTGAAAATGTTCGCGGCCAAATTGATGGCTTGGACGTAATTCTCAAAATTCGTCGTCTGGCTGCCGACATGGAAGCTGATGCCCTCGACCGTCAAGCCCGTCCGGTCTGCTTCAAGAATCATGTCCACCGCTTCGCCGGGTGACGCCCCGAATTTGGAGGAGAGTTCCACCATCGCGCCGGTGTTCGGCACTTTCAAGCGCAGCGCCAGCCCCGCGTGCGGCGCGTATTTTTTGATTTTTTTTATCTCCTCGTAATTGTCGAACGTCACCAGCGGTTTGTATTGATCAAGTTGTTTCAGCGTCTCGATGGCCTTGGTGGGATTGGCATAAATGATTTTGTCCCAAATCCAGTCCTGCCGTTCCTTCGCAGGCATGTCCTTGATGTTTTCAAAGACGTTTTCAAATTCGGGCATCGAGGCGACATCAAAACTCGCGCCCGCCTGGTAAAGTGTGCGAACGATGGCCGGGTCGGAATTGGCCTTCACTGCATAGTAAGCTTGGATGCGCGGCAGGTATTTCCTGAACATTGCGTAGTTGGCATGCAATTCGTCGTGGTCAACCACGAACAGCGGCGTGCCGTGTTTCGCGGCCAGCTTTTTTAGTGTGCTTTTGGAAATCATTTCTCAAAACCTTTTACTGCGAAACACACGAACCACATGAAAGTTTTTTGACACGGATTTCACGGATTAACACAAAATGTAATCCGTTAAAATCCCGGTCTCGGTTTTGTGTCATTTCGTGTGTTTTGTGGTTCAATAAAATCAGCCTCCGTTGGTGACGAGAAAATTCTTGAACTGCCACGGGTCGCTCAAATCCAGATCAGGTTTGTTGTAACCGTTGAACGCGTCCACGCGATGCTTCAGCGGCGTCCAGTCCGATGGCTTGGAAATCCATTTACCGAGATACGGCTTGGAGATTTTCAAAATGGTGTCGTGCGGCAGATCGTCCGGCACGCAGACACCCTTCGCGGGATTCTCAATCATCCACATTACGGCGGCAACGACCGAGATGGCCACCTGCATCGTCGTGGCGTTCTGGTGCGGCACAAGCCGGCGCGATTCGCTGATGCTCAAGTCGCTGCCGACCCACCACGAATTGTAACCGTGCCCCATCAGCAGCGCGCCAAGAATGTCTGCGCCGCTGGTGATTTCATCATTCAAGATGCGCGCCTTGGGCTGGAGCTGATAATTGTAGCCGCGCAGTTCGTTCAGCGATGCGATGGCCACGTCCGCCGGGCAATACGCATAGTGAACCGTTGGACGATAAACCGCCTTGCCATTTTCCCAGACCGTCAGCCGGTCGGAAATCGTGAATGCCTCGCCGTGCCTCACGACCATGCCTTGGATGCAATAATCCGGCACCCACGACGTGACCCAGGTGTTGATGCCCATTTGCGCGAGGCAAATCTGGTTGCGCGGGCCGTCGGCGTGCTCGAACGCCCGCGCCGGCAATTCCTTCTCGTGTGTGCCCCAGCCCATTTCGGCTGTCGTTGTTCCTTCCTCTCGGAATCCCTCCACGCTCCAGGTGTTGGTGAATTCATCCACCTGCTTCGGCTGGTTCGTGATCTGCGTGTCGCGTTCGCTGCAATGAATCACCTTCACGCCGAGTTTTTGCGCGAGAACATTGAATTTCTGATCGGAAATGAGCTGCTGGATTTCTTCCGCGGCCTTTCCGGTGATTTTTTTGTCCTTGATGGAACGACGCCCTATGTCAATCAAACCCTGCTTCGTGAAATGCGAAATCAAACCCGGATTTGCGCCGTGCTCCAGAACCGCCGTCGGCCCGGGTTGCGCCCACCGGCCGACCATCCGGCGCAGATTCATGTGACGCCAATAAAGCGTCATTTTCTGTGGCGACGCGCCTTTTGAATTTTCATACGGGTCCCACAACTCCACCGACGTGTTGATATAAAGCACGCCTTTGTCGTGGCACCACTGGAGGAGTTCGCAGCAGTCAATGTTCCACGCGAGGTCAATCAACACGTCACCGGCGGAAAGATATTTGCCGAGCAGCGCGCCCATGTTCTCGCGCGTCACCCGCTTGCGCGCGAATTTCACGCCGCGCTTCAGCCACGGTGACAGGATGCCGCGCCGGTCCTCGAAATCCATGACCGTGATGCTTTTGGCCGGAGTCTTGAGGTGCTTGACGAGGATCGGCAGCGCGCATTGCGCGACGGCGCCGTAACCGACGAACAGGATTTTGTTTTTGAATTCGAGCATGGCAAATTGTTTTGGCGCGGCACTTTGTCCGAAATTTTTTGGTGTTACAAGAGTTTATTGAATAAAGCCGGGTGACAATTGGGTTTCATTTCGGGATTTCCCGGAGACCGTGAATCTGTTATGCTCCGCATGCAATTTATGTCGCAACCGAAAATCGCCGCCACACCCGCAGAACTCGGCTACGCCATGCCCGCCGAATGGGAGCCGCACGCGGCGACGTGGCTCGCCTGGCCGCACCATCAGGCCGACTGGCCTGGTAAGATGGAGGCCATCCGCTGGGTTTACGGTGAAATGGCTCGCAAAATTTCACCGGGCGAAACCGTGCGCCTCCTCGTACGGCATCCGGCGGAACAGAAGGTCGCTGCCAGTTATCTCCAGCGGGCCGGCTGCGATTTAAAGAAAGTCGAGTTTGTCATCCACCCGACCAACCGAGGTTGGATGCGCGACACCGGCCCGATTTTTGTAAGACGCAAACTCCCCGGACGCCAGACGCCAGACGCCGGGGCCGACACCGCCATCGTCCATTTCCATTTCAATGCATGGGCCAAGGACAACCACTGGCGGAAGGACCGCAAAATTCCCGAAACGGCGGCGAACTTGCTCGGCAAAAAATTATTCCACGCCGAGCGCAGCCATGACGATTCAACTCAACCCTCAACCCTCAACCCTCAACCCTTTGTTTTGGAAGGCGGTGGCATCGAAGTGAACGGACGCGGCACGCTGCTCACGACCGAGGAATGTTATCTCCACCCGACGATCCAAGTCCGCAATCCGGGCATGACGCAGTCGCAATATGACGAGACCTTCACGCAATATCTCGGCGTCAAAAACCCGCTCTGGCTGCTCAAGGGGCCGGCTGGCGACGATACGCACGGCCACATTGACGACATCTGCCGCTTCGTGAACCGGAAAACGCTCGTGCTCATCCGGGAAAAGAACCCGCGCGACATCAATTACAAGCCGCTGGCCGAAAACTGGGATCGTGTGCGCGACTTCCGCCTCGAAGAGGGTTCCCGGCCCGAAATCGTCCCGCTGCCCATGCCTGCGCCGCTATGCTTTGCCGGGCGCCGGCTGCCTGCGAGCTACGCCAACTTCTACATCGCCAATGCCTGCGTCATTGTGCCGACCTTCAACGACCCGAACGACCGCGTCGCGCTCGGCATCCTGGGCGAATTGTTCCGGGACCGGCCTGTTGTCGGCATTCACGCCGTGGATTTGGTGCTCGGCTCCGGCTCACTGCATTGCCTCACTCAACAGCAGCCGGCGTGAAAGGGTAGCGCAGGCGTCTCGCATGCCGTTTCCGGCGTCGCGCCGGAATCATTATTGCGAATTGGGTGACGATTTCACCACGCCGGTATAATCAGCCTCCGCTGCAAATTTTTCCAGCGTCTTCAAATCCTGCGCGTAAAAAAGGACGTGTTGAATCACGCCGTTGCGGTCAATCACCATCGTCACCGGAATTTTCACGATGTCCTGATACGGCGATGGGACGTTTTGCAGGATGGCGAGTGGGTAATTAATGCCGTTTCGCTGCGCAAAAGCTTTCTGCGTTGCCGGGTCGTCCGTGCTCAAGCCGAGGATGACGACGTTCGTCGGTGAAGTCTCCGCACGTAGCTTGATGAAATTCGGAAGTTCCTCCAGACACGGCACACACCAAGTCGCCCAGAAATTGACGATGACCCGTTTGCCTTTCAAATCGCCGAGCCGGACGACCTGACCGTCCACGTTGGTCACGGAAAAATCCGGCGCGCGGACGCCTTCCCAGGAGACGAGCGCCTTTTGTTCCTCATCGAGAGGTGGCGCGGAAAAATAATTAAACGTCTCGAACGCGAGCAATGCCAGCGCGACGGCCAGCAGCGTCAATGCAAAGCGAAATTTTGTGGAACCCGTTCCGTCGGCGGTGGTTTTGATTTCGTCAGTCATTCAGGCCAAAAAGGTAGCGCAGGCCTCCGGCCTGCACAATTCGCGGATGAATTCTGATTGGCGGCGACAGGGAGACGGGACGTGCCGTTTCGGAAAAAACCGCTGGCCTCAACATTTTTTGGCAAAATTGCACATCTGTAGCCATTTGGAGTTATTCCGTTGACCGTTTCCGGATTTCGTGGTGAAACATTACCGCGGCCACAGAAAGGCCGCGATTGAATCACGAGCAAAAACTAAAAAATGGCTGCCACTCCGCTTCGCTGGAACATGATCCTGCCCAATGGGGAACCGCTCCGGTTCGACACGCCGGGCGCACGTTGGAACGGAACCGTCGAGGAAGTGATGGCGGCCATAAATCAGCAGAACAACAATACTACCATGAGTTCGCAAAACCTCGTTAGTGCCGCGCTCGCCGCGCAGGCAGTCACCAACATCACCACCGCCGTTGCCACCATCCGCACGAACCTCCCGTTCCTGCTCAACCTCAACGACGCCCAGCGCAAGCAACTGCGCAACATCACCGAGGCCAGCCAGGGCATCGCGCAGGCCACCATCAACTTCGTGGCCCAGCATTCCGAGGCACTGCCCGGCACCTTCAACGTCGCCGAGTTCAACAAGGACGCCGCCCTGCTCGCGCCTTTCCAACAGGTCGCCTCCCTCATCGCCAGCCTGAACACCGACACCGACGACACCCTTCGCGCCCTCCACAGCGACATTTACGCTGAAACCCTCGATGTTTATGCCTACGCCAAGGCCGCCAACCGCGCCGGTGCCTATGACGACTACATAAACACCGTCAAAACCCGATTCTCCACCGGCCCGCGCCCTAAAAAGACGCCCGCCAAGCCCACGCCTTGAGGCCAGCCGCCCAAAACCGCCTCAATTTTGGGCCGATTCAGTGAAAAGTTGAATTCACTCATGTTTTTGATGAATTGACTCATCTTTTAGGTGAGTCAACTTACCTCGGAATTGGGTTGATTCATCATTTTGGTAGGTTGACTCATCAATTTAATGGGTTAACCCGCCAATTTGTGGGTCAATTCATCATTTTCATGAATCAACCCAGCTTTGGGATGGGCCGACTCACCGCCAGCCTGAATGAACCCAAGATCAACCTGAATCAACCGGGTTTCCGGCTAAATCCACGCTGCCGGGGTGACTTTTGCCTCGACAAAATTTTTAGCGGGCGCAAATTCAAATGAATTTTGTTTTTGTATTATAACGGAATCATGAACACAAAACGGAAAATACTGACGGGGGTGTTTCTTATATTATTCGCTTTTGGAGGATTGATTGCATTGGATGAAGAGTTCGCTGACGCATTCGTTTACTGGTTCTTTATAGCCGTTATTTTCACTGCATTATGGTTCATGCTTGGTTGTAATTCGGTTAAAACCGCTGATTCAGGCATGGTGCGTCCAGCCTCTAAAATTAGAGTGTTTATTATCAGTTTTCTAAAAAGCATTGGCGTTCTTGTGCTTGTCTTGGCGGCGATAATTGTTTTAGCAATCATTTCCGGTGCTGATCCCGAGACCGTTGGTAGAGCAATCGGGAAAGGTATGGTTTACGGGATAATTTTGACTTTGATAAATAGCTTTAGTAAAGCGGTTGGTGGTAATCGCAAAAAATATTTTGCGAAGCCGCCTGAAGGTCTCGATCATGAATACACAAGCGTTGATGAGTTGCGGCAGGATTTACTGAAAGGCAACATTTCGTTAGAATGGATGGTGCGTAGAGATGGTCAGCCTGACTATCGACCCATTTCTGAGGTCTTGTATCCCGCTAAATAAAAATGCGCTTCTTAAAAAATCACTGGTCAGTGTGAAATGACAATTTCACGCCTTGAATTGTCTGACAGCCTCGATACAACGACCGCAAATAGTTGGATGTTCTGGATTTTTACCGACATCCATTTCCCAATGCCAGCACCGTTCGCATTTCGTGCGGCCATGTTTACTGGCTGGTTCGGCTCGCAATTGCGTGTTGGGCTGAATATCAAAAACGACTTCCGAAACATTGCACAATTCGCGCAACGCCAGTTTGTCGGATTCTTCAAGCCTCAAATCAATTGAAACTGGGAAGAACAACACGGCGTCAAGTGATTTGCCGATGACCTTCGACTGACGAGCTTTTTCCAATTCCGGCAACGCCTGCGCGCGAAGAGCAAAAAGATTTTTCCAATCGAACTTTCCTTTATCGTCGAGTTGGAATTTCTTCTCCTGCCAATTTGCTTCATGCACCGAGCTGGTCGGTTTGCCCGGCACAAATTCCCACGCTTCGTCCGCCGTGAACGCCAGAATCGGCGCGAGCATCTGGCACAGGCCGGTCACGAGGCGGTGCAGCGCGGTCTGCGTGGAGCGGCGGCGCGGCGAATTCGCGGCGTCGGTGTAGAGCCGGTCTTTGATGACGTCGTGATAGACCGACGAGAGTTCCACGGAAATGAACTGGCTGATTTTTTGATAGACGACGTGGAATTCGTATTGGTCGTAGGCGGCCAAGACTTCAGCTTCGAGCTTCGCGAATTCGCCTAGAATCCAGCGGTCGAGGCCGGTCAATTTCTCGTCCGGCACGGAATGTTTCGCCGGGTCGAAGTCGTAGAGGTTCGAGAGCTGGTAGCGCAGCGCGTTGCGGATGCCGCGATAGGTCTCGCCGACTTTGTTGATGCGTTCCTCGCTCACGACGATGTCGCTGCGGTAATCCTGCGACGCCACCCACAGCCGCACTACGTCCGCGCCATATTTTTTTACGTAGGCCTCGGCGGTCTGCGGCTTCTCGTAAGCGGCCTGCTTGCTCTTGGAAATCTTTTCACGGTCGGCGTCCACCATGAAGCCGTGCGTCAACACGGTCTTGAACGGCGCCGCGCCATTGCCCGCGAGCGACAGCAGCAGCGAGGATTGAAACCAGCCGCGATGCTGGTCGGAACCTTCTAAATACACGTCGGCTTGCCAAAGTGGGGCAGGCGTCTCGCCTGCCCGCGCCGACGCAGTCGGCGCAACTTCCTGACTGCTCACGCTGGCGCGCTCGTCGGGCAGGCGGGACGCCTGCCCTACTTTGTGCTGCAACTCGCCGCGCCGCATCAAAACGGCGCGCGAGGAACTGCCGGAATCAATCCACACATCAAGCGTTTCATTGGACTTGGCGGCGGCTTCAGCACCGGTCCAATTCGCGGGCTTCACCAACGCCCAGAGTTCCTCGGCAGATTTCTCAAACCAGATATTTGAGCCGTGCTTCTCGATGAGATCGGCTGCATTGCGGACAATTTGCGCGTCGAGGATGGCCTCGCCTTTTGCGTCGTAAAACGCCGGAATCGGCACGCCCCAGGTGCGTTGGCGGCTGATACACCAGTCGGGGCGGGATTGCACCGCGCCCTTGATGCGGTTGACGCCCCAGTCGGGAATCCACTTCACCCGGTCAATCTGGGCCAGCGCTTGTTCACGGAATTTGTCGTGGTCAATCCTGATGAACCACTGATCCATCGCGCGGAAGATGATCGGCGTTTTGCTGCGCCAGCAATGCGGATAGCTGTGATGGTAATTTTCCTGATGCAACAGCGCATGCCGGACACGGAGTTCGTGCACCACAGCTTCATTGGCGTCGCTTTTGCCGTGTTTTTCCAGAATGGATTTGCCGACCATCTCGGTCGGCATCTGTTGCTCGAACAGGTAATTCGTTCGAATAGGCAAACTTTCCATCATCATCCACCGGCGAATAAATCGGTAGGCCAGCCAGTCGGCCAAGATTGTAGTCGTCCAAGCCATGACCAGGCGCGATATGGACGAAGCCGGTGCCGGTGTCAGCGGTAACAAATTCGGCGGGGTATGCTTCACCAGTGCGGTTGCAAAATGGATGTTGGTATTTTAGCCCTTCGAGTTCATTGCCTAAAACCGTTGAAAGCGTCTCGAATTTGTCCCATTTACATTTTTCCGCAACAGAGGAAACCAGCGACGACAAAATCAAGTATTGTTCCTGGCCAACTTTCACGAGCGAGTATTGAAGCTTGGGATTAAGGGCGACTGCGAGGTTGGCCGGCAACGTCCAAGGCGTAGTTGTCCAAATCAAAACAAACGTGTTCGAGATGGATGCCTTTTCAATGAATTCCGAACCTTGTACAAAATCAGGAAGCTCAAGGAGCGGGAACTTCACGAACACGCTCTGGCTGACGTGGTCTTTGTATTCGACCTCTGCCTCGGCCAGTGCGGTGCGGCAGGGAATGCTCCAGTAAACCGGTTTCTTGCCGCGATACACAAAGCCCTTGGCCACGATATCGGCGAACATGCGCATTTCGTCCGCCTCATATTCCTTGTTCAGCGTGAGATACGGGTTTTCCCAATCGCCGAGGACACCAAGCCGCTTGAATTGCGAGCGCTGGATGTCAATGAACTTGCGGGCATAGGCGTCGCAGGCTTTGCGAATGGTGGCGGCATCGGCGGTGGTGTCGCCGGCCTTGCGCATATCTTGGGACACTTTGAACTCGATCGGCAGGCCGTGACAGTCCCAACCGGGAATGTAGGGCGCACTTTTGCCGCGCAAGGTCTGATACTTGATGATGATGTCCTTGAGAATCTTGTTCAGAGCCGTGCCGATGTGAACATCGCCATTGGCGAACGGCGGGCCATCGTGCAGAACAAACTTGGGTGCAGTGGTGCGGGAGGCTTGAATTTTGGCGTAAAGATCGGCCTGCTGCCACTTTTCGAGGCGTTCAGGCTCGCGCGCTACCAAGTCGGCTTTCATGGGAAAGTCAGTGCGCGGCAGATTGAGTGTGCTTTTGTAGTCGGTCGCCATTTTCAGGAACGAGAACGGTAACAGCGGAAAAAAGCAGTGTCAACGAGCGCAGGCAACCGGTTGGGCGGCAGGAATGAGGGTTTAAAAGAAAAAACCGGGCCAGACAGTCAGAAGATGACCGAAAGACCCGGGGAATTCAGAATGAGTTCAACGTAGGATTACGGAGGACTCCAATCCAGGTCTGAACCAAAACCCGGACCGAAATTGTTAAAAAATTCAAAGATCGTTATGCAACCGTCTCGATTAGTCGTTGCAACTGCCCTAATTAATCATAGTCGCTTATTTTTGTCAAGTGCAGACTAAAAGTATAATTGAAACTGATTGATGGCTGACCGTTCATTAAAGGACGATCGAAAATGATGTCTGACGGACATGTTGGAGGGGGCGGGACAGGCGAATCTCATGGCCTCGAAAATTCCTGTTTACAGAACTGGGCCGGTTGCTAACATCCGAACAATTAAACGAACAAGCTAGACGCACTATGAAAAAAATTGAGGCGATCATCAAACCATTCAAATTGGAGGACGTAAAATCCGCTTTGACTGCCTTGGAAATCCAAGGCATGACCGTTAGCGAAGTCAAGGGTTTTGGCCGTCAGAAGGGCCACACCGAAATTTATCGCGGAAGTGAATACACCGTGGATTTTCTGCCTAAGGTCAAAATCGAAATTGTGGTGACTGATGCGCAAGCCGGCCCGGCGGTGGATGCGATTGCAAAGGCGGCCAAGACCGGCAAGATTGGCGATGGGAAGATTTTTGTCTCTGCTGTGGAAAGCGCCGTGCGCATTCGCACGGGTGAAACGGGCGAGCAGGCGGTTTGAACAAAAGCTGTCAGGCGAGAGAAAGCTTGATTTTATTGATCAGAAGGCCCGTGTGAATAACTCGTGAACAAGAGTTAATATGTTGTCCTAGAAACTTTACGTTCATTTGCCTAAAAATAGACATGTCAGCACAAATTGATTCGAGTATTTCAGTGCGGAAGGCGAACGGGGAGTGGCTAAAGACGGTTTTCTTGTGTAAGATGTTGAAAATAAGATACTTAGTTTAGTTATCAAGCAAGTTTTTTAGTGAAGATGGAATAAGTAGCGGCGGGTTTGTTTTAATTGTTGCTTTTAGCCGGGGTAAATGAGCTTGGAAGTAGGCGTTGAACCCGATTTTGGGGCTAGGTGAATAAAGTGCCTGAATACAGGCTTTTGGATGGAACGACAAATGCAGCTTTCGGCAGAAAAAATTTGGAATTTGGCGCAGGAGCAACTCCGCTCCAAGTTGAGCAAAGACACCTTTAGCATGTGGTTTGCACCCTTGCGCGCGTGCGCGGTGGATGGCAATCATGTTACTCTTGAGGCACCCAACGAGTTCAGCGAAGTTTGGCTTAAGGACAATTACACTAGCCTATTGCAGGACGCCTTTGCCATCGCCGCCGGACGGCAGTTGCAGGTCAAATTCCAGATTGCACCCGGTGGCACGCCGATCGCTTTGGCACCGACAGCCGTTCCAGTCAAAACAAAATCCGCCGAGTCTGTGCATGAGCGCGCGCCCGTTAGCGGAGAAATCCATTTCAATCCCAAAAATACCTTCGATACTTTTGTTGTTGGCAACAATAACAACTTCGCGTATGCCGCAGCGCTGGCCGTTGCCCAGGCACCCGGCAAATCTTATAATCCGCTCTTTCTTTATGGCGGCGTCGGATTGGGCAAGACGCACTTACTTCACGCCATCGGCCAGCACGCGGGGAGTATCAGGAAAAGCGTGCGAGTCGCTTATGTCTCGTCCGAGAAGTTCACCAATGAATACATTGACGGGATCCAGAACAACCAGCTCGCCAAGTTCCGCAAGAAATACCGCCAGACCGATGTGCTGTTGATTGATGACATCCAGTTTCTCGCCGGCAAGGAACGGATTCAGGAGGAGTTTTTCCACACCTTCAACGCGCTGCACGAGAGCCACAAACAAATTGTGCTCACCTGTGACCGCCCCGCCAGCGAAATTCAGGGGCTGGAACACCGCCTCGTCTCGAGGTTCGAATGGGGTCTGGTCACCGACCTTCAACCGCCGGACGTCGAGATGCGCCTGGCCATTCTCCAAAAGAAGGCGCAGATTATGGGCGTTACGCTGCCGGAGGATATTCTGAATTTTCTGGCCAATCGCATCCGCACCAATGTCCGCCGGCTCGAAGGCGCGCTCATCCGCGTTGCTTCCTACGCCTCGCTCACCGGTAAGAAATTGAACATCGAGGTCGTTGAAGGCCTGCTCCGCGAAATCCTGCACGAAGAAGGCCGTTTTTCCATCAGCATCGAAGTCATTCAGAAAAAGGTCGCAGAACATTTTGACATCCGTCTGGCCGACATGACCAGCAAGCGCCGCCCGGAAAACATCGCCTTCCCGCGCCAGATCGCCATGTATCTTTCGCGCCAGATGACCGAAAGCTCGCTCAACACCATCGGCGAAGCCTACGGTGGACGCGATCACGGCACTGTGCTGCACGCCTGCCGCCTCGTCAAAGACCGCATGGAAGTGGACGCCAATGTCCGCCAGATCGTCCATTATTTGGAAAAACAGTTAATGCGCTGATTTTTGCCGCTCAACTCTCAATCTTCGTCTTTCGACAATCGCGCCGTGCCCGTCATCGAAGTCAACAATCTCACAAAAGCCTTCCGCACCTACAAGAAGCAGCCGGGTTTTGGCGGTGCGGTCAAAGGACTTTTCCACCGGCAATACGATCAGACGTTGGCCGCCAACGAAGTCAGCTTCAAGATTGAACCCGGCGAACTCGTGGGCTTTCTTGGCCCGAATGGCGCGGGCAAGACGACCACGCTCAAAATGCTTGCTGGATTACTTTATCCCACGAGCGGTTCAGCCAAAGTCCTCGGCTACACGCCGTGGGAACGCACCGACGGTTATCGCCGCCAGTTCGCGCTCGTGCTCGGCCAGAAAAACCAGCTTTGGTGGGATTTGCCGGCGCGTGAATCGCTGGAATTGAACGCCAAAATCTACGGCATTCCAAAGGAACGCTTCGAGCGCACCGTTGCGGAAATGAGCGAACTTCTTTCCGTAAACGATAAGCTCAATGTTAGCGTGCGTGAACTTTCCCTAGGAGAACGGATGAAGATGGAACTCATCGCGTCACTGCTGCACCAGCCGAAGGTTTTGTTCCTCGACGAGCCGACTATCGGCCTCAATGTGACTTCGCAAAAAACCGTTCGTGATTTTATCCGCCGTCACAACGCGGAATGGAAGACGACCATTCTGCTCACGAGCCATTACATGGCCGACATCCAGGCGCTGTGCGAGCGTGTCATCATCATTGACCACGGCAAAATTTTCTTCGACGGCAAATTAAGCGAAATCGTTGACCGCTTTGCCGATTTCAAAGTCATCACGATTCAATGTGCCAGCACCGAGGCACGCCCGAATGAAGACCTGTCGCGCTTTGGCGAAGTCGTTCTGAAAACTCCTGGCGCCATCACGCTCAAGGTCAAACGTGACCGGGTGATTTCCGTCTGCAAGTCATTGCTGGATGAACTGCCTGTGACGGATATTGATATTCAGGAAGTGCCGATTGAAGATGTCATCCGCCAGATTTTCGCACGGTGAAATGAGGTTGAATCTCTCCAAATGCGATTGACGAGTTGAATTTGAAAATCAGCCGCGAATTCAGACTCAATCCAGACTCAATCGTAAATCCGAAATCGTCAATTCACTAGGCCGCTTCTGCGTCCTGTTTGCGCCGCACAATTGGTTTGCCTTCACCGCGCACTACCGCCGCCGTGATTTTGACATGAACGATGTTGCCGCCTTCCGGCGCCTCATACATCAAATCGAGCATCAGCTTTTCAAGCAGGCTCCGCAGTGCGCGCGCGCCAGTGCCCTTTTTTGTCGCCTGCACCGCCAGTGCGCGCAGTGCGTCGGGCGTGAATTCCAGTTCCACACCCTCCATCGCCATCAGCTTGGCGTATTGCTTAGTCAGCGCGTTCTTTGGGTCGGTGAGAATTGAAACCAGTTGGTCCTCGGTCAATTCAGCGAGCGTCGTCACGACGGGCAGGCGTCCGATAAATTCGGGGATGAAACCAAAGTTGAGCAAATCTTCCGGCTCGGCGTGCTGCAAAATTTCACCGCGCGCCGCACCGGCGGCCTTTTGTGCCTCGCCAATTGCGCCAAAGCCCATCACATGCCGGCCTAGGCGCCGTTGAATGACGCGTTCCAAGCCGACAAATGCGCCACCGCAAATGAAGAGAATGTTTGTCGTGTCCACGCGGATGTATTCCTGCTGTGGATGCTTGCGTCCGCCTTGCGGCGGAACGTTGCAGACAGTGCCTTCAAGGATTTTTAGCAGCGCCTGCTGCACGCCTTCACCGCTCACATCGCGCGTGATGGATGGGCCTTCCGCCTTGCGCGCAATCTTGTCAATTTCGTCAATGTAAACAATACCGCGCTGGGCACGCTTCACATCATAGTCCGCATTTTGCAACAGCCGTAAAATGATATTCTCAACGTCCTCGCCAACGTAACCGGCCTCGGTCAATGTCGTGGCATCGGCGATAGCGAAGGGCACGTCCAGAATTTTCGCGAGCGTGCGCGCCAGCAGCGTCTTGCCCGAACCGGTCGGGCCAATCATCAAAATGTTACTCTTCTCGATTTCCACGTCGGCGTGCCTCGGGGGCGGGGCTTTTGGGACTGCGTCAGTTTCCGGCACCGGTTGAATGCGTTTGAAGTGATTGTGAACTGCTACAGCCAGGGTCTTCTTGGCGTGCTCCTGCCCGATGCAAAAGCGGTCAAGTTGCCGTTTGATTTCCGCCGGCCTTGGAACGGCGAGCTTTTGCTGCTTCTTTTGGTTTTGAATCTGCAGTTCGCGGTCGAGGACGTTTTTGCAAAGGATGATGCAGTTGTCGCAGATATAAACACCGGGCCCAGCGATGAGTTTGCTCACTTCCGCGTGCGACTTGCCGCAGAAACTGCACATCGTGATGTTCGTGGGCCTTGCCATTTATACCCCGGACGACGTTTTTTCCGCGCCCGGAATTTCCTTGCGCGACACGACGACCTGGTCCACGAGGCCGTATTTCTTGGCTTCCTCGGACGACATGAAATTGTCGCGATCGGTGTCCTTGCCGATGTCATCGAAGGTTTTGCCAGTGTGCTTGGCGAGAATTTCGTTCAGCCGGTCCTTGAGTCGCAGGATTTCCTTCGCTTGGATGCTGATGTCTGACGCCTGGCCCTGCACACCGCCCCATGGCTGATGAATCATGATGCGCGCGTTCGGTAGCGCATAACGCTTACCCTTCGTGCCCGCCGCCAGCAGCACCGCGCCCATGCTCGCCGCCTGCCCGACGCAGTAGGTGTTCACGTCGCAGGTGAGATATTGCATCGTGTCGTAAATCGCCAGGCCCGCCGTGACGCTGCCGCCGGGCGAATTGATGTAAAGATGGATGTCCTTCTTCGCATCGGACATTTGCAGGAACAAAAGCTGGGCGATGACGATGTTGGAAACATTGTCATCAACCGGCGTGCCGAGGAAAAGAATGCGGTCCACGAGCAGGCGTGAATAAATGTCCCACGTCCGCTCGCCGCGTCCGGTCTGCTCAACCACAATTGGAACCAGAAAATTCTTGGTGTCGTTCATGGGAACATAACTACTCCATTTGCGGGCAAAGTAAAGGCGCGAACACAAATCACGCGCCAATCTGTTTCTGAATCGCTCCGCAGATTTTTTGCGACCATTTATCCAGAACTCTCGCGTCTCGGCCTTCGAGTAGCAATCGCGCCTTCGGTTCTGTGCCGGAATATCGCAGCAGTACACGACCGCCGGCGGATTTCAATTCCTTTTCCGCTTCGGCCACAAGCTTCGTCACGCCGGCGAGTTGCTCGAACGGTTTTTTCTCTCGCACCATCACGTTGGTCACGAGTTGCGGAAAGCGCGTCCAGCATTTCGCGAGTTTTGACAGCGGCTGCCCCTTCGCCTTCATGATCCGCAAAATTTGGAGCGCGGCGACCAGGCCGTCGCCCGTCGTGCCGAAATCGCGGAAAATCAAATGGCCGCTCTGCTCGCCGCCGAAGTTGAAGCCGTGCTTCAGCATTTCATCAATCACGTTCTTGTCGCCGACGGCGGTGCGGACGATTTTGCCGCCGGCGATTTTGATGGCGTCGTCCAAACCGGCGTTGCTCATCACGGTCGCGACGAGGGTTTTTTCGGCCAATGTGTTTTGCGCGAAGCATGTCGAGCGCGGCGATGGCCATGATGTCGTCGCCATCAATCAATTTGCCCCTTTCGTCGCAGAGCAAAACGCGGTCGGCGTCGCCGTCGTGCGCGATGCCGATGTGCGCCTGGTGCTCGGCGACTTTGTGGCACATCTGCTGCCGGGTGCATCGAGCCGCAGTCCTTGTTGATGTTCGTGCCGTCGGGTCGGTGGCCATAGACGATGACTTCCGCGCCCAACTCGTGAAGCACGGATGGCGTGGATTTGTAGCTCGCGCCGTGGGCGCAATCCACGACGACACGCAGACCTTCGAGCGTCAAATGTTTTGGAAAGCTTGCCTTGGCAAATTCGATGTAGCGCCCCAGCGCGTCGTCAATGCGGACGGCCTTGCCGATTTCATCGGCGGTCGGGCGGATCTTTTCGATTTCGCCGCTGAAAACCAATCCTTCAATTTTACCTTCGATTTTGTCGTCGAGTTTGTAGCCGTCGGCCTGGAAAAATTTGATGCCGTTGTCGGCGTAGGGATTGTGCGAGGCGGTGATGACGATGCCGGCGTCCGCGCGCAGGCTGCGCGTGACGTAGGCAACGCCGGGCGTGGGCAGCGGCCCGATGAACAACACGTCCACGCCCATCGAAAGGATGCCGGAGGAGATGGCATTTTCGAGCATGTAGCCGGAAAGTCGCGTGTCTTTGCCGATGACGATTTTGTGCTTGCCGCGCCCACGTGACTGGCGTTCGAGATTTTTGAAGACGTGCGCGGCGGCGCGGCCAAGTTTCAATGCGGTTTCCGCCGTGACTGGTTCAATGTTCGCCGTGCCGCGGACGCCGTCGGTGCCGAAGATTTTTTGAGGTTTGCTCATTGTTTTTTGCGTTGCGGCGGGATGACCACGTTCACTTCCGCCGGATCCACATTCACGAGAGTCACGCCGGTGGGGGTCGAGATGTCCACGCGCCGTTGCAGGTCGCGCGCGGCCTCGATGTCGGTCAAGTCCACGAGCGCGTGGATCTGGTCCGCCTGCAGCGCCGCCATGATTTCGGGCTGGCCGCTGACGGTGACCGTAACCGCGCTTGGCGTGACGTGAAATTCCCGCACGTCGGCGGCGGCGGAAACGATGAGCACGGGCAGGTTGGTGAAGGTCGTCGCGACCGGGCTGGGCGGCAAGGGCGGCGCGACGACGGGCGGCGGCGCCGATTCCTCAAGAATCTTGTGGACGGTCAGCCAGATGGCCAGCGCCAAAATGACGGAGAACAATTTCCAGCCCAAATCTTTTATGAACCAGTCGCGCATGGTTTAAAATATTATTTGCCGGTTGGTTTCGGCGACGGGCGCTGTTCATTTCTCGTGATGACCGCCGGGCCGGGGTTGCGGGGTTCGCTGAACCGCGCGCGCAGCCATTTGACGACGCTGTGCGATTTCGCCGGTTGCAACAGCACGGAGGTCAGAAACGAGCGCAGTTCCTCCAGCGTCACGCCGCGCACCAACTGGCCCTTGTAGGCATGCGAAATCATGCCCGTCTCCTCGGACACCACGACGATGACGGCGTCGGTTTCCTCGCTCAAGCCGATGGCCGCGCGGTGCCGCGTGCCGAGCGACTTGTTCAAATCCTGCCGCTGCGTCAGCGGAAAAATGCACGCGGCATAGGCGATGCGGTCGCCCTTGATGATGACGCCGCCGTCGTGGATCGCGTTGTTCGGGAAAAAAATCGTCTCCAGCATCTCCGGCGTGGCGTCGCAATCCACCGGCAGACTGGACTCGACGGCCTCCTGCAATTGGATGGATTGCTCGATGGCGATGAGCGCGCCGATTTTCACGTCGGCGAGCCGCTCGACGGTCTGGATGATGACCTCGATGCTTTCGCGCTGCTCGCTCGCGGTGGCGAACAGCGGCAGGTTGCCCAGTTCGGCCAGCATCCGGCGCAGTTCCGGCTGAAAAATGACGAGAACCGCGATGGCAAAAAATGCCGAGAATGTGGTGAGCAACCAGCGCAACACCTGCAATTTCAAAATGGTCGTCCCCAGCACCAGCGCCAGCAGCACGACCACGAAGCCGATGACGACCGGCCAGCCGCGCGTGCCGCGCACGAACTTGAAAACGAAATAAATCAGCACCGCGAGGATTAAAATTTCCAGCGCGGGCCGCCACAAATCCTGAATGTGAATCAGATCAGTCATCAATTTCTTTTCCGGGCCAGCAGGGCTTCCGCCAGTCGCACGGCCTGGACCGTTTCCGCCACGTCATGCGCGCGGATGATTTGCACGCCGTCGGCGACGGCCAGAGTCGCGCACGCGAGCGAGGCTGGCAAGCGTTCATTCAGGGTTGCGCCAAGCAATTTTCCGATGAACGATTTGCGCGAAACGCCGAGCAGCAACGGACGCTTCAACTTTGTAAAACGCCGCAGGTTCGCAAGCAACTGCAAATTGTGCTCCAGCGTCTTGCCGAAACCGATGCCGGGATCGAACACAACTTGGTCCGATGAAACGCCGCAAGCGTTCAATTTTTCCAGCCGCTCGCGGAAAAACTCGCCGACTTCGCGGACGACATTCATGTAAGCCGGATTTTTCTGCATCGTCCGCGGACGACCCTGCGCGTGCATGCAAACGTAACCGGCGCGAAATTCCGCAACAACTTTCCACATCGTGTCATCTTTGCGGTTCGCAGCCACGTCGTTGACGATGCTCGCGCCGGCCTCGAGCGCGGCGCGGGCGACGGCGGGCTTCATTGTGTCAATCGAAAGCGGAATTTTTAATTTGGCTGCCAGTTTTTCGATGACCGGAATCACGCGGCGCAATTCCTCGGCTTCGCTGACTGGCTCCGCGCCGGGCCGCGTGGATTCGCCGCCGATGTCGAGGATTTCCGCGCCTTGCGCGACCAGCTCCAGCGCGTGTGCGACGGCCTTTGCCGGGCTGAAGAATTTTCCGCCGTCGGAAAAGGAATCCGGCGTGACGTTGACGATGCCCATGACGAGCGCCGGGCGCGGGAAACGAAATTCAAATTGTCGGGCGCGGAAAATCATTCGCGCTCAATTTAATTAGTAATAGTCGGGTGAACGAGGCGCAAATTTATAAAAGTTGCGAGACTCCTTGTGTCGTCTCTAGCGGGTGTTCAGACCTTCGTTCTGAAATACGCAATCGTGTCCGTCAGGCCGTCGGCGAGCTTCACCTTGGGTTCCCATTTCAGGAGTTTCTTCGCCTTGGTGATGTCGGGCTTGCGCTGTTTCGGATCGTCCTGCGGCAGCGGTTTGAAAACGATTTTGCTCTTGCGATTTGGTCGCGCGGATGATTTCCTCGGCGAACTGGACCATGGTCAGTTCCGTCGGATTGCCGATGTTCACCGGCAAATCGTAGTTGCTCATCATCAGGCGATAAATGCCTTCGATCAAATCCGAGACATAACAAAAACTGCGCGTCTGATTGCCCTTGCCGAAAACGGTGACGGGTTTGTTCTTCAGCGCCTGGCTGATGAACGCCGGCACGACGCGGCCGTCGTTGATTCTCATGCGCGGGCCGTAGGTGTTGAAGATTCGCACGATGCGCGTCTCGACCTTGTGTTCGCGGTGATAGGCCATCGTCATCGCCTCGGCGAACCGCTTGGCCTCGTCGTAGCAGCCGCGCGGGCCGATGGTGTTGACATTGCCCCAGTATTCCTCGGTTTGCGGATGCACGAGCGGGTCGCCGTAAATTTCCGAGGTCGAGGCGATGAGGAAGCGCGCCTTTTTATCCATGGCCAGGCCGAGCGCCTTGTGCGTGCCGAGCGAGCCGACCTTCAAGGTTTGAATCGGCAGCTCCAGATAATCAATCGGGCTGGCGGGCGAGGCGAAATGCCAGACGAAATCCACCGGCCCTTCGAGAAAAATAAACTCGGTGACGTCCTGCTGGATGAACTTGAAATTCGGATTGCCGCCGAGGTGCGCGATGTTGTCCACGCTGCCGGTGACAAAATTGTCAATGCCGATGACCCGGTGGCCGCGCGCCAGCAGCAGGTCGGTCAGGTGCGAGCCAAGAAAACCGGCGGCGCCGGTGACGACGGAAGTGGGTTGTTTCTTTTTCAAGACGTTAAATAGTTAAATCTCCACGCAGAAAGGTTATTGAAATGATTCAGCAATTCAACCATGAAACAACGCGAATATCTCATTTCGCGCCGGTGGCGGTGAAAACGGCGGGGATGGTTCGCAACAGGATTTTGATGTCCAGCCAGAGCGACCAGTTGTCAATGTATTCAAGATCGAGCCGCACCCAGTCCTGGAAATCGGAAATTTTGTTGCGACCCTGGACCTGCCAGAGACAGGTGATGCCGGGCTTCACGCTCAAGCGGCGGCGGTGGGCGAGGTCGTTGAAGCGGCGGACTTCGTCCACCGGCAGCGGGCGCGGGCCGACCAGGCTCATCTCGTTGCGCAGGACATTGAAGACCTGCGGCAGTTCGTCGAGGCTGTAGCGGCGCAGGATTTTTCCGAGCGGCGTGATGCGCGGGTCCTTGGCGATCTTGAAGACCGGGCCGCTCATTTCGTTCATGGATACCAGCTCGTGTTTGAACTGCTCGGCATTGGTGACCATGGTGCGGAATTTGTAGAGCGTGAAGGGCGCACCGTTCAACCCGGAGCGTTGCTGCCGGAAAAGGACCGGGCCGGGCGAAAACAGCTTGATTAAAATAGCGCACCGGCAGCATCACCAGTGGTGCCGCCACAACCAGCAAGACGAGCGCGCCGAAGAAATCCATGAGCTGCTTGACCAGTCCCGCCCAGGAGGATTCGGGCGCGGTGCGGAAAATCAGCAGGGGGCGTCCGAACAATTCGTCGAAGCTCGTGCGCGAAATCTGCGTGGTGAAAAAGTCGGCGAGGAGCCAGACCTCGACGCCTTCGAGTTCGCAAACCTTGATGACGTTCTCTATCTGCTCGAAATAGGTGTGCTTGCCGCTCAAGATCACGCCGTTGATGGCGTGGTCGTGGAGCAATTGGACGAGTTGTGTAATGGGGTTGGCCAGATTGAACTGCGCGATGACGGCAACGGTTTCATCTTTGCGCCCCTCCAGTTCCCGGCACATGCGGGCGGTTTCCTTTTCCGTGCCGACGAGGATGAAGCGGCGTTTGTATTGGCCTTGCGCAAACCTGCTTTTGAACGCCAGCCGCAGCACTTCTTCCTTGCAGTAAATCAATGCGAAGCTGATGAAGCCGAAAAACGTCGTCACACCGCGCGGCATGATCAGGGTCTTTTGAAAAAGAAAAGTCACCAGAATCAAGACAATCGTCGTCAGCAGGCAACCTTTGAACAGTGGCCACATAATGGCGTGGCGCGGGCAGAGAAAGGGGCGATTGTAAAAACCCTGCGATTCAAGCAGAAGGGCCGCGGAAATCATTGCCACCGGGACAAGAAAAGCATCTTTATTTAATGTATCGGCGGGGATTTGATCGAGATGCAGCCACACGGCGATTTGTGGATCGGCGCGCAAGAAAAACGCAAACCAAAAACTCGCCGCCACCAGAAAGGCATCGGCCAATTGGCTGATTTGCGTCCGAATCTGACGATCACGCCGTAACATAGTTTTTCAGGGCATACATTCTACAAAATCAAAACGCCGTGCGCGAACTTAAAAATCAACATTTCAATGTCCGGTATGTGGCAGTTGAAACTCCGGCACGGACGCCGCAATCAATTTTTCCATCCGCGCGAACACCGCGTCCTCCTGCCCCGGTTCGGATGGGGAAAAATAACTGACGTAAGCCCAGCGTTGCAATACGCCGGTGAACAAAAAATCGTGCGTCAGCCGTCTCAAAAATCCGTAGAAGTCCGGCGTCTGCTCGTTGTACGCCACGAACCAGAACGCATAAGCGCCGCCGTGCTTTTCCGTCTGTCCGCCGGGCATTTGGAAATCGGCGCTGATGATCCATTCCGCAACGGGCAGTCCGTATGGCTGCGCGCCGCCGACCGGCACGTTGACGATTTTCTTTGAATCAATGTGCCAACCCTGCCCTGGCAGACAATAGTCCGGCTTGTGGATGCTCGTCCGGTCCGCGCCCATGAGAATGATCGTGCCCTGGACTTGGAAACCGTCGGGCGCGGTGTATATGCGTTCCGCATAACTCGTATCCGGGGGCAGATAGCCCAAAACGACCGGCGGTTCCGGCAGATTCGTGGAAGTGAAATCCAGCACGTTCTCCGGCAAATCAATCTTCATCTGCACGCTGCCCGGGAATTGGCGTGGATTTGATTCCAGGCTGGCCGAGTTTTTGGTGCGTCTTGATCCATTTCAATCCGCCCGCGGTCACCGCAATCAATACGAGCGCGATGGAAAAAAGAATCCACTTTTGATTCATCACGGGCGTTCCTTTCCGATGGAATGAACATTCTCCACCCGCCCTTCCAGCCACCGCCCCACGAAAAGCAGCCCGAGAATCCCGGGAATGTAAGGCAGCAAGCTGATGATCCCAAACGGGCCGCCTTCATGGACGTAATCGCCCCAATTTCTGCCCGCCTATTTCCGCCGCAATGATGATGCACAACAGGCGCGCCATGTTGCCGAGGACGGCAAATGGCAGCGCCGTGGCCATCAGAAAGAATTCTTTTCCAGGGCGAACGGAAAGCGCCGAACGCATAAATCGTCGCCAGCAGAAAAATGGCGATCAGACTTCTCATGCCGCCGCACGCCGCCGCGACGTCATAACCATAATTTCCCGATGGATCCATCAACTGCGTGCCATTCCGGATAACGTCAATGCCGATCAGATGCGCCACCATTTCCACCAGCCGGCAGACGAGCAGCCGCAGCGGGAACAGAATGAAATTCAGGTGCGCCGTCAGCGGGATTGAAAATACAAAAAGGGAAAACGGATACGTGCAGTGCCGCAACCATTCGCGTCCCCAGGCCATTCCCATCAATGCGTAAATGCCGGCAAACAAGGCGACGACGGAAACCAGCGGTTGCTGGACGAGAAACCCCAAAATGTGCAACACCATCGCCGCAGCCAGCAGCAGCAATCCCGGCCACCAGGGTTTCAGAGGCAACGCGAGCAGTTCCTTGCGCTTCCACCAGAAAAGGCCGATAACCAGAAACGGAATGAAGTTGCCGTAACTGTCATCAGTGGACTTGTCAACACCGCCAATGTTATAGAGGTAGTAAAGCCACGCAAACAATGATGACGTGTGGATGTAACCCAGAATGGAGTTGCCATAAAACTGGAACAGCAGCAGCCACCCCGCGAGCAGCGTGAAAAAAAAGGCCTTGTTCGGCAGGCGATGCCAGCAGTCAACCATGTCCTGCCCGAAACTCATCCGCGTTTTGTTGTCAGGGTTATCGTTCATTGGCGTGTGTTGGCACGGTTGAGATAGCCGAATGCGCGTTTTTACTCAAACAAAATTGCCGTCAAACGCGCGTTTCTATTTTGTTTCCTGAATAATTATTGACCTCCACGGCTCGAACCAAATACTAACGGCAGGCCCATGGCACAAAATTCAACTTATCTCGTTACCGGCGGCGCCGGTTTTATCGGCTCGCATCTGATTGATTCCCTGCTGGCGGATGCCAGCACCAAGGAAATCCGTCGTGCTCGACAATTTTTCGTCCGGCCGCCGCGAGCATCTGGCGCAGCACAAATCCGATCCGCGCCTGAAAATCGTCAAGCTCGACCTGCTGGATTTGAAAAAGGCGCTGCCTCATTTCAAAGGCGTTGACCGCGTCTATCATCTCGCCGCCAATCCCGACGCGCGCTGGGGACTCGAAAATACCAAGCTGGATTTGGAGCAGGAAACCATCGTCACCTACAACGTCCTCGAAGCCATGCGCCGCCACGGCGTGAAGCAAATCATCATGTCCAGCTCCGGCACGGTTTATGGCGACGTCGGCACGACGGTGACATGCGAAAATCTAGGCCCCGCACTGCCCATCAGCCTTTACGGCGCGGGCAAGGTCGCGGCGGAGGCGCTCCTTTCCGCGTTCTGCGCCACGTTCGGGATGCGTGCCGTCATCTTGCGCTTCGGCAACATCGTCGGCGACCGCACCACGCACGGCGCGATTTACGATTTCATCAAGCAGCTCGCGAAAAATTCCGCCGAACTCAAGGTGCTCGGCAACGGTCGGCAATCGAAACCTTACATCTACGTCCGCGACATCGTGGACGCGATCGTCTTTGGCGGGAAGAAATGCGGGGAACTGGAAGCGGGAAAATTCGACGTGTTCAACGTCGCGCCAAATGGTGGAACGACCGTGAGGTTCATCGCCGGGGAACTTGTCGCGCAGCTTGGCTTGAAGGGGCGGACGAAGATTTCCTACGGGACGACCCCCGGCGGTTGGCCGGGCGACGTGCCGCATTCGCGGATGGACGCCTCCAAGATCCGCATGGCCGGGTTCAAATTGCCGCGCAGCTCTGACGAGGCCGTGCGCCTGGCCATCCGCCGCATCATCGAATGGCTGCCGCAGCGCAAAGGCGGGAAGGATGATTTACGATTGCCGAAGGATGCAAAGCCGGTCGTTCCAAAGTGACGCTTATTGCAGCGGGTATTTCTTCAAACCGCAAAGCTGGCCGAGGATTTTCAGCGCGAAGAGCGGATTATTTTTGAAATAGCGTTTCGCCAGCCGGCGCGGCTCCTGGCACAGCCTGAAAAACCATTCCAGCCCGCTCCGCTGCATCCAGCGCGGCGCCTGCTTCACGCGCCCGCTGTGGAAATCAAACGCCGCGCCCACGCCAATCATCAGCGCTCACGTCCAGCTTCGGCAGGAATTCCGCCATGAACTTTTCCTGCTTCGGCGTGCTCAAGCCCACCCACAAAATATCCGGCTTTGCCGCGCGAATCGTTTCCTGCAAATTGTTTTTCCTCCTCGGCATTCAGCGGGCGAAACGGCGGCGTGAAGGTTCCGGCAATTTCCAGTTTTGGAAATCGCACCTTCAATTTTTCCGCGAGCGCTTCCGCCACGCCTTCTCGCGCCGCCGTAGAAAAAGTGGCGGCACGGATTTTTCTCGCCCCATGCGCAAACGTCCAGCATCAGGTCCGGGCCGTAAACGCGGCGCATTTCGGAATGGCCGCGGATTTTGCCCATCCAGACCATCGGCATCCCGTCAGGCGTGCAGAGAAACGCTTCGTTCAGGATTTTCCGGAATGCCGCGTCGCTTTGCGCCTCGATCACGCCGTGGACGCCGGTGACGCAGATGTAGCCCTTGCGCCGCTCCCGTACGGCGTCGGCAATGGCCGTCCATCGCCGTCCGCAGGTTCAGGACGCTGACGCCGACGCCGAGGACATTGACACGATTCGTCATTTACGATTCATGATTTACGATTTACGATTCCAGGGTTCACACGGCGCGTAAATCGTATATCGCAAATCGGAAATCCGAAATGAAATTGCTTGTCTTTGCCCACGTGCCGCCTCCGTACCACGGCCAGAGCTACGCCGTGAAGCTCATGCTGGAAAGCTTTGGCGGCAACCGGCGCAATGCGGCGCCGGATGGCGGCGGGCCGGATCGGTTTGGCATCGAGTGTTATCACGTCAATGCGCGCTTTTCCAAAACCCTGGAGGACATCGGCGAGTTTCAGGGCTGGAAGATTTTTCTGATTCTTTTTTACTGCCTGCAGGCGGTCTGGTGCCGGTTTCGCCATGGCGTGGACGTTTTTTATTACGTTCCCGCCCCCGGCAAATCCGTGGCGCTTTACCGGGACTGGCTGGTGATGCTGGTCTGCCGCCCGTTTTTCAAAAAAATCATCTTTCACTGGCACGCCGCTGGGCTGGCCAAATGGCTGGAGACCGCCGCGTCCATCCGTATGCGCAGCTTCACTTATCAGCGGATGCGCGACGCCGACTTGAGCATCGTGCTCTCGGAATTCAACCGCCGCGATGCGGAAAAGCTCACCGCCCGGCGCGTCACCATCGTCGCAGGTGGCATTCCCGACCCGTGCCCGCAATTTGAGACGGACATCCTGCCGCGCCGCCGCGCGCGCGCCGCGGTGTTCAAGAAAATCTTGGCCGGTGACTTTCAGGGTGCAAATGACGGTGACAGAATCGTGAACGTGCTTTTTCTGGCCCATTGCACCCGCGAAAAGGGCGTGTTTGACGCGATTGAAGGAGTGGCGCTGGCCAATGAAAAACTGGCCGCCACACAATCGCCGCTGCGTTTCCGGCTGACGTTGATCGGCGCGTCCGCCTCGGGCGCGGAGGAACAGGAGTTGCGCGATTTGATCCGGCAGCGTGGGCTTCGGCCGTCAGTGGAATCTCTCGGCTTCGTCTCTGCCGAACGCAAAACGCAGGCGCTGACCACGGCGGACCTGTTTTGTTTTCCGACTTATTACAGCGCCGAAAACCAGCCTGGCAATCTGATCGAGGCGATGGCATTCGGCCTGCCGGTGGTCACGACGAAATGGCGCTCCGTTCCCGAAATGTTGCCGCCCGATTATCCCGGCATCGTGGATCCGAAATCGCCTGGGCAAATCGCCGGCTCGCTGCTCCGCCTGGCCGTGATGGATTTCGCCGCGCCGCTGCGTGAAGCGTTCCTGCGCCGGTTCACCATCGAGCAGCACCTCGCCGGCATGGCCGCAGCCATTCACAGCATCGAAAACATTTAATTTGCGATTTGCGATTTGCAATTTACGATTCCACTCTCGGTTCGCGCGCGGCGCGTAAATCGCATATCGTAAATCGAAAATGATCATCGGCCTGCTACAACTCAACCCGACCGTGGGCGATTACCCGGCAAACCGGCAAAAACTGCTCGCCGGCTACGAAAAGGCCTGCTCGCTCGGCGCGGAATTCGTTCTTGCACCGGAATTCTTCCTTTGCGGCTATCCGCCGCGCGACCTGTTGCTCCGCGCTGATTTTGTGGAGGCAAATCTCGCCGCGCTCGCGGAAACCGCTGAAAGTGTCGGCGCGATTCCGCTGTGTGTCGGCTTCGTGGACAAAAATCCCGAACAGCCCGGACGCGCGTTGCGCAACGCCGCCGCGGTTTTGCAAAATGGAAAAATCGTCTGGCGCACGCACAAATGCCTGCTGCCAACCTACGACGTTTTTGACGAGGACCGCTATTTTGAGCCGGCCAAATCTATCGCGCCGTTCGAGTTTGACGGTCGCAAGCTCGGCATCACGATTTGCGAGGACATCTGGAACGACGAGGATTTCTGGCCGGATCGGCTTTATCGCCGCGACCCGGTCAGGGAGCTCATCGCCCAGGGCGCTGAAATGATTTTGAATATTTCCGCTTCGCCATGGCACGACGGCAAGGAGAAGATGAGGTTGGAAATGCTCCGTCGCGTCGCGCGCGACGAGAAAATTCCACTGGCGCAGGTCAACGCTGTCGGTGCGAACGACGAATTGATTTTCGACGGTCACAGCGTCGCTCTGGATGCGCGCGGCGGGGTCATCGCGCTCGGAAAAGGCTTTGCGGAGGATATATTGGTGGCGGATTTGGATTGCAAGAGAGCGCCGTCACGCCGTCCCTCTCCCCATCCGATGGGGAGAGGGACGGGTCGGGGGTTGTGAATTTCCGCCGCGCGAGCAGCATGCTTTTTTCCGCTCTGTCATTGGGCATCCGCGATTACGTCCACAAATGCGGTTTCAAATTCGTCATTGTCGGCTTGTCCGGCGGCATTGACTCCGCGCTCGTCGCCGTGCTTGCGGCGGACGCGCTGGGCGCGGGCAAGGTGCTCGGCGTTTCGATGCCGGCGCGCTATTCGAGCGAGGGCAGCTTGAGCGACGCCGCGGCGCTGGCGAAAAATCTCGGCATCCGCTACGAGGTGCTGCCGATTGAGCCGGTGTTCAAATCGGTTGAGCAGCAGTTGCAAAAAATTTTCGCCGGAACAAGGCCAAACGAGGCCGAGGAGAACGTGCAGTCGCGGCTGCGCGGCGTGACGCTGATGGCGCTGTCGAACAAATTCGGCGCGCTGGTGCTGACGACCGGCAACAAGTCGGAAATGGCCGTCGGCTATTGCACGCTTTACGGCGACATGTGCGGCGCGCTCGCGCCGCTGGCGGACGTTTTCAAGACCGACATTTACAAGATCGCGCGCTGGGTGAACCGCGACCGCGAAATCATTCCGGCGGCTTCGATTTCAAAGCCGCCTAGCGCCGAGTTGCGGCCGGACCAGACGGACCAGGATTCGCTGCCGCCATACGAGAAGCTGGATGCGATTCTCGACTTGTATGTCGTGAAAAATCTCGGCAGGGAGGAAATTGTCCGGCGCGGCTTCGACGCGGCGATGGTCAACGACGTGTGTGAACAAAATCAATTTCAGCGAATACAAACGGCGTCAGGCCGCGCCGGGATTGAAGGTGTCGACGCGCGCGTTCGGCATCGGGCGGCGGATTCCCATCGTGCAAAAATTCCGGACTCAATCGTGACCTGATTGTATATTTAAGGTCTTTCCTGTTCCCGCCCGGTCTAAATCGCGAAATCGGTCAGGTGGGTTTTCACCGCTTCGAGGATGGCCCGGTAACAATCGTCCACGTCCTGAACCACCGTATCAATGTAATTCTTGCATTCCTGTGGTCGCGGGGCATCGAAGGGATAATCAATCAACAGCTTGATCTGCCCCTCACGGGCGCGCTTGTAAATGCCCTTGGGGTCGCGCTCAATGCACACCGCCAGCGGCGCGTGGATATAAATCCAGACCAGCTTCCGGCCTAAAATCCCGCTCACCAGGTCGCGTTGCTGGTGTTCGGGCGCCATGGTGGAGACGACCACGTTCAGCCCCTGCTCGGTCAGCAGTCGGGCGATTTCGGCGATGCGCCGGTGGTTTTCCAGCCGCGCCTCGGGCTTGAAGCCCAGGTCGGAACAAAGCGCCGAGCGCATTTCATCCCCGTCGAGATAAATCACGGGCAGATTCCGGTCTGCCATGCCGGTGCGGAGGCATTGTGCCAGCGTCGTCTTGCCGGCACCCGAGCGCCCGTAAAGCCAAAAAACCTTTGTGATGTTTTTCATGGGGAGGAAAGTCATGAATAAAAACAACATCCTAAATGCCGGCCTCTTCAAGGCAAGAAATATCGGTTCCACAAACTCGAACAGGAGGCACGGATTCCGCTGCGCAATCATTTTGATCGGTGGGCGCATATTGAAAGTTGCTTTGAACGGCATTGTTCTTAACATTGCACCCACGATTTTTGACCGATGACCAACCCGAATCCAATTTTCGTTGTCGGTGTTTTTCGCTCCGGCACGTCCCTGCTTTGCTCGCTCCTGAACCAGAACCCGAAAGTCGCGCTGATGTTCGAGTGCGATGTCTGGAATTTCCCAAGCCCGCTCCTGCCGTTTCGTTTCCAGCGCAAATGGGCGGAACGGATGGAATTTTACAACCAGTCCCTCTCGCGGCACGGGATTATTTCCGAGAATGACCTGTCGGGGTTGAGGAGGATTCGCACCCCGATGGATTTGTATCTCGCCCTCGCCGAGAAAAAAGGGGCGGTCGTGAGCGGGGAAAAATCGCCCTTCTACTGCAATCGGTTGGAGCAGATCCACCGGCAGTATCCTAACGCGTATTTCATCATCATCTCGCGACCGGCTGTGGAGATTTACCGCAGCGTGCTCAAGGCTGGCCAGCAGTCGCGATTTTTTGGGAAGCCGGGCATGTTGAGCCGGATGATTTACCAGCAGGAACAGTTGATCGTCCAGGCGGGCCGCATTGAAAAAATGGGCGCGCGAATTTTCCGGGTGACTTACGCGGACCTTATTGACCGGACCGAAAAATCCTGCCGGGGGCTTAGCAATTTTTTGGGCGTGCCGTTTGATGAGCAGATGCTGCGTCTCAACAAGGCGGATTTGTCGGCGGTTTTCAAGGGGCCGCATTTCGCGCATCTCCGCCGGGGCGTCATCGAGCGGCAGCATTACACCGAAGAACTGGTGCCGCCAGCCATCGGCAACAAGCTGGAACGCTACCAAAATCGCTGGGACCGGATGCAAGCCGGAGAAGCAGACCATCCGTCCGGTGCGGCGAAATCTGGGCCGGGATTTTTTGAATTCGCCTATGACAATCTGGCGGGCAATCTTTTGAGCCGGTACGATTCGATGGTCCGGGCTGCTTTTGAATTCGTACCGCTGCCTTGGTTGCAGGTCTACCGGTTGATCAAGAACTGGGTGGTGAATCCACCCTCCGGCAAGCCGGATCAGAACACCTCCGGCATCAAAGACTGCCAGAAACATTGGCCCACCATTTTGACGGCCACCGTGATGCTTGCCGTCATCACATGGGTTCACAGCCATACCGACCCGCACTTGATGTTCGTTCTGATTTATTCAATACCCTGCGTGTTGCTGGCCCTGGTAATGAACGCCCGCTGGGCCACGTTGTTCGTGGTGCTGGCTTCAATCCTGATGCCTGATGATCCAATACGAAGGCGACACCGATTACCGCCCCTGGATTGTGATTCTCTGGAACACCTTCAGCCGTTTTATTCTGATGGAAGCCCTGGTTCTGACACTGGCCCGGATTCGCATGGATTTTAAAAGCATGGACGTTTATGGAAAGCCTGTCGCCGTTGAAGCGCCCCGCGGTTCAACCCCCGCGAGCTTGAAGTTTTCCATCATCACTCCAAGCTTCCGCAATTCCGAATGGCTTAAGCTTTGCATCGCCTCCGTGGCCGACCAAAGTGGCGTCGAGGTGGAGCACATCGTGCAGGACTCCTGCTCCGACGACGGCACGCAGGATTGGCTGCCGCACGACCCGCGCGTGAAGGCCTTCATCGAAAAAGACCACGGAATGTATGACGCCGTGAACCGCGGCTACCGCCGTGCGACCGGTGACATCCTGGCCTATCTGAATTGCGACGAGCAATACCTGCCCGGCGGACTGGCGGCGGTTGAGGATTTTTTCCAGGAGAATCCACAGGTGGAAGTGCTCTTCGCCGGCACCATCGTGACGGACGGCCGCGGTAAATACATTTGCCACCGGCACAGCATGGTGCCCAACCCGCGCCACATCTGGCATCGCTTCCCCGCGCTCACCAGCTCCATTTTCATCCGGCGCAAGGTCGTCGCGGAACGCGGCATTTTTTTTGACACGCACTGGCGCGACCTCGGGGATTTTCACTGGGTCCTGGCGCTGATGAAAAACAAAGTGCCGATGGCGGTGAGCAACTCGTTCACGTCCTCCTTTACCGACACCGGCGAGAACATGAACCTCAAGCCAAATGCCATCCGTGAAAAGGCCGAGACAAAAAAAATGGCCCCGGTCTGGCTGCGCGCGCTGAAACCATTCTGGATCGGGCATCACCGTCTCCGCCGGGTGGCTGCAGGACATTTCTCGCTGAAGCCGACGTTCTATTCCATTTACACGCTGAAAAGTCCCGGACAGCGGGTGAAATTTGACGTTCCAAGGCCGACGGCGGTCTGGTGGAACCGGCTGTGAGGTTTTGGTTGTCCCCTTTGCGTCTTTGGCCTCTTCGCGTCTTTGCGTTAATTCCTTTTGCTCTCTGCGTTCTTTCGCGTCTAAAAGTCCGCGCAATTAGCGATAATTAGCGGTTAAAAATACGTGCTAATCCGTGGTTGAATAAAACCAATCCCTGTCCATTCGCGTTCATTGGCGTCCATTCGCGGTTGGAATAAAAATTTTATATGCTCTCGTCACCCCTCTTTGATGTGCTTGGCGACGAATTGATCCACGCGCGCCCAGACATCCCCCTCGCTGACGTCCCATAAACAATGCGGCACGGGATAGCGGCAGTAATCCGAACACGGCATGTAGGGACAGACCCGGCCCTCCATCCATTCCGCCGGTGGGATGCAGCGGCGCAAACCATTCCGGTAGTTGCGGGCCGAAGAGGGTGAAGGTCGGCACACCGCAGAACGCCGCAAGGTGGCCCGGGCCGGAATCGTTGCCGATGAACGCGCCGGCACTGTCGGTGAGCGCAATCAGCTCGGTCACCGTGGCGGGCGCGGCCACGCTGTTCTCGCCGGCGCGGAGCCACCAGTCCCGCTGGTCGGGGTCGCAGACGACTTGCACCGGGATTTTTTTCCCGCGCAGGCGGGCGGCGATCCGCCGGTAGTTTTCCAGAGGCCAGACGCGGACGGGCTGGCCGGCGCCGCTGTGAATCAAAACGGTTTTGCGACCCGGAATGGCGGGGATGGGGATTTCTCCGCGTGGCGGCAGTTCGATATCCAGTGCGCCGGCCACGGCACGCCAGGATTCGTAGCGGTGCGCCTCCGGATCGGGTCGTGCGAGGGGCCTGGTCAGGAAAATCTGGCTGCCAACCCGCGGGAAGCCGATGCGGTCGCGGACATCGGCGAGCTTCAGGAGCAGATGGTCGCGCGGGTCCCACCGGGCGGAAAGTCCGTACGCGAACTGTTCCCTGGCGAGTTGACTGCGCAGGTGGAAAATCTCCAGCCACGGCCATTGCCAGAGGCGGTATTTGTTTTTGAAGGCGGTCCATGGCGCGACAAAGGGCATCGACGCGCACGTCCGGCCACAGGCGGCGCTGCAAATCCAGCGCGTAGGGCTTGGCGAGCAGGGTGATGTCGAAGCGCTCCGCGGCGGCGCGCAGCAGCGGCGTGGCGATGACCAGGTCGCCCAGTCCCCACAATTCGACGATGAGCAGTTTGGGTTTCAAGGCGGACGCGCTCCCGTGGTTCCCGCGGGAAATGCTTATCTTTGAAAAGCCGGTTTCAATTGAGACCGCGCCGGAAGGCGCGCCGGGAGACCGGCGGTTGTCAGGGCGGGTTTCGCGTTCTGGCCGGCAGATGCCGCCGTTCAGGCTGACGCTCAATCCGAGGATCCCGGCGAAAACCACTATGTCATCCGAGAGGGCGCCGAAGATGAAGAGAAAGACAATGACTTTTGCCAGGAACATGGCGAAGAAGGAAGGTGTTGACGCCCCTGCAACGCCGGGTCGCCGTAAAGGCGGTTGTGATGGAGCGCCCAGACGCCGGCGATGACTAACCAGAGAAAGGCAACGACTCCCCAGATGCCGAAGGGCAGGATCACCGAAATCGGCCCGCTGTGGAAGTCGGAGGATAGCGCAAGGGCTTGCTCGGCGGGGTCAATGCTGCGAAAAGCCGAATCCGTTCCCATCATTTCAAATTCGTCCTGGGTGATGGCATAACCCTTGCCCAGAAACAGGTGGTCCGACACCTGTGGCAATAGCGCCTTCCACATGTCGAGACGCCATTGCAAGGACCCCTGCGCGTCAGCGCGCACGACGGGATCGATGTTCACGGGCAGGAAGGAAAGGGCGCGCTGAAAGGTGTAGGGCAGCCGGCCAGCCATGGGAACACAGACCAGCGCAGCCAGCAGCCCGGCAAAGGCCAGAATCGGTAGCAGCTTGGTGCGGTGCAGGCCTTCCAGATAAAATTGAATCAAAAAAAGCAGCGCACAATACAAGAGCACCGAACGGAATCCCCCATAAAATTCCAGGATGGTGAAAAAAACGAAGGCTGCTGGCCGCCACGGTTTGCCGCCCTTGAAAATTCCGTGGATGCCATACCGGGCGAGCATATATGAAAAGACCACGGAGGACATCGTGCTTACCCCGGCGAAACGCACGGCACCGGACGAATTGCCAAGGGAATAAGAATCGAACGGGAAAACCAGAAAGATGAAGTAAAATGACCTGGGGATGAATGCAATCAGGTCCCCGATGATGCTGACACATCCCCCCAAAAGGAACATGCCCACATAAAGCAGGGCATGGCGGGGCGGAATCCGCCGCGCGGTGAGGGCAAAATAGCCTAGGATTCCCGCCAGCATGATGACATATTTTTTGCCGCCCATGACGGGGCTTCCAAGCGCGTGCAAACCGATGCCCCCCATTATTTTTGCCGTCACAACCACCACCACCGCCAGACATAGCAACGGCAGGGTGATTTGGGGCGCCGGGATGAAGCGCATGTCCTTGTTCATCGCCCGTTGCAGCAGGGAAATGCCGAGGCTCACCGCCATCATGGGCATATAAACCGTGGGCCTTCCCGGCAGGAAGAAGGCAATCAAGGGGAGGTTCCAGCACAACACGAGTAAGGGGTGATGCCAGCGCAGCAAAATCGGGGCGCTCAAAACCAGCGCCATCGCGCCCAGCACGCCAAGGTATGAAGTATCCGATGAATTGACCAGCAACACGGCCACGTAGCCCATCACAATGGCCAGCGGCACACAGACCGTATAGACGACAATCGCTCTTAAGATGGCGTCGGAATTATTCATTCAAAATCTGCATCAAGCCATGGCAATTTTGGTTGCACACGGTTTCCCAACTTACCCGAACCGGCGAAACGCCGGCAATCGAATTGTTTTTTGCCGCAAAACGGCCCGGAATCAAATTGACTCCACCCACGATTATTACATTGAATGCGTCGCCGCCGTTCATATTTAGTTGAAAAATGAAAGTCTTGGCCGGCCACCGATTGTCCTGACAGGGGAAATTGAGGGCGCAAGGCCTGGCGGGCAGGGTGACATCAAAACGTTGTGTGCAGTTGCATCCGCTATCGTCGGGATGGGTTTCGCGTTCTGCCTGCAGACGCCGCCGTTCAGGCTGACGCTTAATCCAAGAAGGCCGGTGAAAATCGCAATGTCGTCTTGGAGGGCGCCGAAGATGAAGAAAAAGACAATGACTTTTGCCAGGAACATGGCTAGGAGGAAGGTGTTGGCGCCCCGCAACGCCGGGTCACCATAAAGGCGGTTGTGATGGAGCGCCCAGACGGCGGCGATCAGGAACCAGAAAAAGGCGATGACGCCCCAGATGCCGAAGGGCAGGATCACCGAAATCGGCCCGCTGTGGTAGTCGGCGGATAGCGCAAGGGCTTGCTCGGCAGGGTCAATGCTGCGAAAGGACGAATCGGATCCCATCATCTGGTAATCTTCCTGGGTGATGGCGTAACCCTTTCCCAAAAGCAGGTGGTCCGACACCTGTGGTAATAGCGCCTTCCACATGTCGAGACGCCATTGCAAGGAGCCTTGCGCGTCCGCCCGCACGCGGGAGTCAATGTTCACGGGCAGGAAAGAGAGGGCGCGCTGGAAGGCGTAGGGCAGCCGTCCGGCCATGGGAAGACAAATCAACGCGGCCAGCAGCCCGGCAAAGGCCAGAACGGGCAGCAGCCTGGTGCGGTGCAGGCCTTCCAGATAAAATTGACACAAAAAAAGCAGCGCACAATACAATCAGCACCGAACGGAATCCGCCAAAAAGGCATAGGATGGTGAAGAGAATGAAAATCACCAGCCGCCACGGTTTGGCCGTGCTGAAGATTCCATGGATGCCATATCGGGCGAGCATATATGCAAAAATCGCCGCAGCCATGGAGCCTGCCCCGGCGAAACGCATGGCGATGGACGAATTGCCAATGGCGTAAGGATCAAACGGAAAAATCAAAAAAATGGAGTAAAAGGAACTGGGGATGAATGCAACCAGATCCCCCATGATGCTGACGCATCCCCCCAAAAGGAACAGGGCCAGATAAAGCCCGGCCTGACCGGCCGGAATCCTCCGGGCGGTGAGGGCAAAATAACCGAGGATTCCCGCCAGCATGGTGACATATTTTTTGCCGCCCATGACCGGATTTCCCAGCGCATGTAAACCGATTCCCCCCGTCATTTCCGCCGTCACCAGCATCACCACCGCCAGACAGAATAGCGGCAGGGTGATTTGGGGCGCCGGGATGAAGCGCTTCTTTCTGTCCATCGCCCGTTGCAACATGGAAATGCCGAGGCTGATCGCCAGCATCGGCATATACACTGCGGGGGCGCCCGGTAGGAAGAAGGCAATCAAGGGCAGGTTCCAGCATAACACGAGCATGGGGTGGTGCCAGCGCAGCAAAATAGGAACGCTCAAGACCAGGGCCAGCACGCCAAGCACGCCGAAGTCCGAATAATCCGACGAATTGGCCATCAACACGGCCGCATAGCCTACGACAATGGCGAGCAGGCAGCAGAACGCATAAAAAATCAGCGCTCTTAAGATGGCGGGGGCATTATTCATTCAGGACCTGCATAGGCCACGGCAACTTTGGCTGCGGCACGGCATTCAACTTAACCGAACCCGCGAAAGGCCGGCAACCGAATTGTTGGCAGATTGTTTATCCGGTGCGTAAAGATTCCGAAAATCGTCTAGGCAAAATCATCCGGGTTTTTGCAAAACCAGGAAGGCATAAGACGGAGCCAGTTTTTGAAACCAGCCGGTTCGGTGATAGCGATAGTTCCAGTCGGTCAGCCTGCAGCACAGCCGATCCATTCCCGTCCAAAATCTTGAGTTGTAGGTGTCAATTCCGGCGCGATCACGCAGGCGGCGCAACGGTGGAAACTCAAAATAGCTCCGGTGGACCGTTTCAAAACCCGCATTTGTAATTATTTCGCCCAGCAAGATTCGCGGAAACCCCCGCTCGCAAGGGGCTAGGCGGGGTTTGCGCGGCGGGCGCCAGTCTCCCAGCGTGGTGACCGGCTCCTTCACCAGGCAGAAGCCGCCAGGTTTTAATACCCGGAACAGCTCGTGCAAGACGTGTGAGACATTCGGGATATGATGCAGCACGGCGATGTTCACCGCCGTGTCAAAAAATCCGCCGTCAAAATCCAGGCTGCCATCCTCCCGCGCCTTGACATAGGTGGTCGTCGCATCATCGTGAAAATAACCGGCGGCGGATTCAACAATGTAAAGGTGTTCAATCCATTGGCGCACCGGCCGGAATTCCTCGCCGTTGCCGCTGCCCAGCCCCAGAACTTTGCCCAGGGAATTCCGCCCTTTCAATGCCCAGCGATAGCCATCCTGCCAGTGCAAATAGTCATTGTTCGGCATCCGATGGCGGCCCTGGTCATAAATATCAAAGCAGGCGTTCTCCTCCAGCCGGTACCATTCGCGGATTTCTTCCGGCCCGAAGTCGTCGCCCCAAAGTTTCCGCCCGGCGTAATACTCGTTGAGAGACTCCGGCGTCTCCTGTCGCAGACGCGAGTGGAGCCTGTCCGCAGCGTTTTTTTCAGGGACTTCGTTGTTCATTGTTGGCGGACGATTTGCCGGAAAAACAACGGGCATCGTCCCGATTGTGGAAGTTTAAGCTGGGCTTCCGGGAAGTCAATCCGGGTCTGCGCCGGCGATTGACTCATTTTGAAGTTTGGAGTTCCGCATTTAGGCGGTTCCAAGCAGCGTGAACGCGGAACTCCAAACAAAAGGATACAACACCCTGTGTCGGCCCGCTCGAATCGAATTGCGCGGTGGCCCAAGCAATGCACAATGACTGCGTTCAATTGAACATGAGCACCGCATTAAAGCCGTTGAACCGGTGGCAATCGCCATACGGTTGCCACCCCGTTTGTCTGTTCCATGAAAATACTTTTTAACTGCCATCTGCCCTTCGCACTGGCGCATGGCGGTGCCCAAATCCAGATTGAACAAACGCTGTCGGCTCTGAAATCCGCAGGCATTGAAGTCGAGCCGCTGCGCTGGTGGGATGAGACGCAATCAGGTGACATCATCCATCACGTTGGCCGGATGCCCGCCGAACTCATCCGCCTTGCGCACCAGAAGAACATCAAGGTGGTCATGGCGGAACTGCTTACCGCGACCGGCTCGCGTTCGCGCAGTCGAACTGGCGTTGCAAAAGTTCCTCACCGGCATCTTCCGCAAAGTCCTGCCCGGCACGTTCGCGGCGCGGATGGCCTGGGATTCCTACCGCCTCGCCGATGCCTGCATCGCGCTCACGCCGTGGGAGGCGCACCTGATGAATTACCTTTTTGGCGCGCCCAAGGAGCGCGTCCATGTCGTGCCCAACGGCGTTGAGGATGTCTTTTTGAATTCAGCGCGCGCCGCGCGCGGGCCGTGGCTGGTCTGCACCGCGACCATCGTGGAACGCAAGCGCGTGCTGGAACTGGCCGAGGCCGCCGTCATTGCGCGGACGCCGCTTTGGATCATCGGCAAACCCTATTCCGACTCCGATCCTTACGCGCAAAAATTTTTCGCGCTGGCAAAACAGCAGCCGCAAATCATCCGCTACGAAGGCGCGATCCAGGACCGCGCGCTGCTGGCGCGCATTTACCGCGAGGCGCGCGGGTTTGTCCTCTTGAGCGCCATGGAAAGCTTGAGCCTGTCCGCGCTGGAGGCCGCCGCGTGCGAATGTCCGCTGCTGTTGAGCGATTTGCCGTGGGCGCGCAGCTCGTTTGGCGGACACGCCAGCTACTGTCCCGTCGTCGGTCCGGAGAGAGCGGCGGTATTTTTGCGGAAGTTTTACGACGAGGCCCCGTCGCTTAAAGCCGCCGCCCAAACCGGCGTCATGGCCGGAGATTGGTCGCCAGTTCAAGGCCATCTATGAACAAGTGATGGAGCAGAGAACGTGAAGTCGGGAGGGATGGCGTGCCGCCGTCCCAAATTGAGAAGAAAACGGGGAGCGGAAATTCGCGCAATTCGCGTCAAATGTTTTGTGCTCTTTCGCGGCTAATATTGGCGTCCATTCGCGGTTAAAACAATTCTTTTCGTGTGTCTCGTGTGTTTCGTGGTAAAAAATCCGTGTCCCTCCTGCCTTCTGCTTCTTTCAATGTTGGATGTTGGATGTTCAATGTTCGATGTTCGATGTTCAATCATTTTTCTTGCGCCGGCGGCTTAACCCCCTTACAAACCGCCGTCGTTGGCCAACATGCAAAAAATTTCCGTCATCGTGCCCTGCTTCAACGAGGAAAATCGTCCTGCCCGGACTTTTTGAACGGATGACGGCCGCGGCCGCCGGCTGGGGATTGGATTATGAAATCCTCTGCGTGGACGACGGTTCGCTCGACCGCACCTGGGCACTGCTCAAGGCGCAAAACCAGAAGGACCCGCGCTGGCGCTGCCTTTCGTTTGCCCGCAATTTCGGCCACCAGGCGGCGGTGAGCGCGGGATTGCATCATGCAAGCGGCGATGCCGCCGTGATCATTGACGCCGACCTGCAGGATCCGCCGGAGGAGATCGGGCGCCTGCTGGCGAAATGGCGCGAGGGGTTTGAAGTGGTTTTTGCCACCCGCAAAAAGCGCAATGACCCGCTGCTCAAACGGATTCTCGCGTGGGGATTTTACCGAGTGATTTCCCGGATGGCGCCGTTCCCGATGCCGGCCGACGCGGGCGATTTCTGCCTGCTGGACAAAAAAGTCGTCGCGGTGATGAACGCCCTGCCGGAGCGGAACCGTTACCTGCGCGGCCTGCGGGCGTGGTGCGGATTTCGTCAGGCCTCCATCGAATTTGAGCGCGGCGAACGCGCCGCCGGGCGCGCCGCAATACACCTTCAAAAAATCCTTCCGCCTGGCGATGGACGGCATGTTTTCATTTTCCGCCCTGCCGTTGCGCCTGGCGACATGGCTGGGCCTTGCGGTTTCGGCGTGCGCATTTGTCGGCGCGATTTTTACCTTTTGCGAAAAGGTTTTTGCAGGCCAATTTGCAAAGTTCGGTTTCACCCCCGGCCCGCACGGCGTTCCGACACTGGTGATTTCAATTTTATTTCTGGGCGGTGTGCAGCTCATCTGCCTCGGCATCCTTGGCGAGTATGTCGGGCGCATCTATGACGAGGTGAAGGCCCGTCCGCACTGGGTGATACGGGACCGCGCCGGGTTGGATGCGGAAACACTTCCCGGACACCACGGCACATGAACCCCGTTTTTTAAAGGTACCATTGTGAAGGTCGGCATACTGGGCGCGGGATTGAGTGGCATTTCACTGGCCTGCCTGTTGCAGGAGAGCGGGCGGGTGGAGAGCGTGGAGCTTTGGGAAATGGCCGGAAAGCCGGGCGGCTTGTGCCGCTCTTATCCCTTTGCCGGGATCCATTGCGACGTGGGGCCGCACATCATTTTTTCCAAGAACGCGGCTGTGCTCGATTGGATGGTGCGTCTGCTGGGTGACAACGTCCACAAACTGCGGCGATCGAGCAGGATTTTCCACGGCGGCCGCTTCATCAAATACCCCTTTGAAAACGAATTGTCCGCTCTTTCCGAGACGGATCGCGATTACTGCCTCAACTCGTTTTTGAACAATCCCTACGAAGCCTATGCGCCGCAGAGCATGCTCGAATTTTTCCTGGCGACGTTCGGCGAAGGCATCACCAATCTTTATCTCCGGCCTTACAACGAAAAAATCTGGAAGTTCGACCCGGCCTTCATGGACACGCAAATGGTGGACCGGATACCCAAGCCGCCGCGCGAAGATATCATCAAGAGTGCGCAGGGCGTCGCGACCGAGGGTTATGTGCACCAGCTTTATTTTTATTATCCGAAACACGGCGGGGTCCAGTCGCTGCTGGACGCCTTCCTGAAACAACTAGGAGACAAGGTCGCCATCCACACGGACGCGGCTGTCCGGCGGGTGGCCAGACTGGAGGACGGCTGGGAAGTGCAGACGGCGGACGGCGGCAAAACACTTTGCGACCGGCTGGTTTCTACCATGCCCGTTTCCGAAATGATACCGATGCTGCAGCCGGAAGCCCCCGAGGAGGTCCGGCAGGCGGCGCGCAACCTGAAGTTCAACTCCATCGCCATCTGCTTGATCCATGTTGCCGGCGACCATCTGGGCGATAATCTGTCAGTGATGGTCGCCGACAAGGGAATACTTTTCCATCGCATCACGAAGCTGGATTTTCTGCTGCCGGAGGAGGCGCGCGACGGCACCACGCGTTTCATGATGGATGTGACCTACCGCGAGGGTGACCCGGTTTCCAAATTGACCGACGCGGAATTGCTCCACCGCCTCGTGGAGGATCTGGTGCGGCTGAAGTTCATTGACGATGCCGGTTCGGTCCGGGCGAGGCAGGTTTTGCGGCAAAAGCACGCCTACGTGATTTATGACCTTCATCATCGAAAGAACATGAAAATACTCCGGGATTATTGCGAGGGCGGTCTGGGGATGATTTTGCACGGGCGGTTTGGGGAATTCGATTACATCAACATGGACGCCGTGATTGAGAAGTCCATCAAGCGCGCAAAGGAAATCTTATCGTGACAAATCCCGGCTTGCCTCAAACGCGGTTTCCCGTGTCCCCTGTTGGAAGATGAACACACCCGTCAGCGTCATCATCAACGTCTTTAACGAGGCCGGGACGATTGAGCGTGAAATCCGCGAGATCCACGCGGAGATCATCCAAAAACTGCCCGGCTCCCAACTCATCGTGGCCGAGGACGGGAGCACCGATGGCACCAAGGATATCCTTGGGCGATTGAAGGGCGAACTGGGAATCATCCATTCGACGGGCGTCGAGCGGAAGGGTTATGCCAGGGCGTTTCGCGATGCCGTGGCGCTGGCGAAAAATCCTTATGTCTTTTTCAGCGACACTGGCGGGAAGCAGGACTTCGCCGAATTCTGGAAGCTATATCCGCACTGTGGGCGATATGGGATTGTGAGCGGCTGCCGTTCAGGGCGGCGCGACCAGTTATACCGGCGGCTGATGACCTGGGCATACAATTTTTTGTTGCGGCATTACTTCCATGTCCGGTTCCGCGACGCCGACGCGGGCTTCCGGATTTATCAAACCGCTGTTATCCGCAAGATCGCCGGCGAGACCTGGGTCAACCGCCATCTCATCTCATCGGAACTGGCGCTGCGCGCCATCTACAGCGGTTTCGAGGTGAAGGAAGTGCCGGTGATTTACAGGCAGCGCTCCGGCGCGTCGCGCGGGTTGCCGCTGGGCAAAATCCCCAAGGTTATCTTTAGCGTGCTAAAGAATTTTTCGCACCTGAAAAAAATCCTCACCGCGCCCGGTTACGCGCGGAACTCTGACCACTGCCCACCAACTACCGACTACTGACTACCGACTACTGACCACGGACCACGGACTACGGACCATCAACTTTCAACGTTCAACTTTCAACTACCGAGTCCGGCCCAGTACCTCACGGTAAATTTCTAGGTGTCGCCGCGCGATGACTGTCGGATGGAACCGTTCACGGGCTTGTTTTTTTGCCTCCGCTGCCAGATGCCGTCCCAAATCCGGCTCGTTCAGTAATTGGGCCACCGCATTGCGGAGGCTCGCTCCGTCAAGCGGATCGCAGAGCAGGCCTGTTTTTCCGTCCTCTATCAAATCCGGCACGCCGCCGACTTTTGCCGCGATCACCGGCACACCGGCGGCCATGGCCTCAAGCACCACCATCGGACAATTGTCTTCGAGCGACGGCAGCGCAAGGAAGGAAGCCATTTGAAAATAGACCTTCAGCTTGTCAAAGTCCCCCGCAAATCCCGGATACTCGCACCAGGAACGATCTTTAAGCAGTCTGAAAAACTCCCCGGCGTAACCGCTTTTTCTTTCCGCGCGCCCCAGGAAGATCATTTTGAACTTTTTCACGGCCGCCAGCGGATCCAGCGCGCCGATGAACTGATTTTGATTTTTCCGGGCGCACACGGCGCCGATGCAAAGGCCTGTCGGCGGCTCATTCCGGGCCGGGGCGGCCTGCAAATCAAAGAAGCGGCTGTTCACGGCGTTGGGCACAACCCAGGACTTTTTCGCCAGACCACCCACGGCGTTGCGGGTGTAGCGGGTGATGCAAACGACGCCATTAGAACGCGGAATGGTGAGGGATTCCAGCCGCGCCGCCAGCCATTCATAGGAAAACGGACGGGCGCCGTTCAATTGTGCAATCATCCGCATGTTGCCGTGAATGGTCAACACATTGGGAAAACCGGAAAAGACGGCGCTGAGGGCGCAGTCGCGTTCGGTGCCCTGGCCGTGGACGATGTCCGGCTGGATTTCCCGAAGTTTTTTTCGCACTGCGCGGATGCAACCCTGATAACCCGTCCGCAGCCAGCCGATTTTCGGAACCGTAAGGCTGTGGTAAAAAATGTTGTCCGCCAGTTTTTCCAGCGAGCGCATCGGCTTTTGTGCGCACGAGATCACGTGAATTTCCGCTTCGCCCAGTCCGGCAAATCCCTGCAGCAGGGCTTCGGGGGCTGTCCCGAACGAGGGCACATCGGAATTTTGCCGGCCAATGAGCAGACGGCCATCGGTGGTGATCAAGGCAACTCGCAACATTTTCAAGAGGCTCGAAACAACGGGTCATCCATCAGTGAAAAGCCTGAAACCTGAAAAATTTGCCGCCGGTTGGCCGCCTTTTCTCGACGGTATTGGAACAATGCCGGCAGGCCGTGGAAGGCCAGTTCCTGCCATAGGCCGACCGAACCAGCCAGCGCGCCGTGATAGGATTCGGCGGCGAACGATAAATCACGGGATTGCAACGCGCCTTTAAACCGAAGAGATGCTGCCGTGACGAGCCACCACCGGTAAAGGGCGGACCGCTGCTCAATCCAGATTCCTTTCGCCAGGGGGGAAAAGGCGCTGGCTGTGTGCAGAGCGTAAAGCAAAACCAGTTTGCGTTCGATTTGCCGGATGGCCTGTTTTTGCGGCGAACCGCTTAATGAATGACTGTGCACCCGGTATTTGATCATGGGTTGCTCGTCCCAAAGAAAATCATGCCCGGTCGCCGCCAGCAATATCCACATCATCCAATCCATGACATGTACCCAATGGGGGCTGAAAAACGGGAGGATCTGGCGGGTGATATCCATGCGCACCAGGGTGGATGGCCAGTTCAGGACGTTATGCTGAAGCAGAATGCGCATCATGCGGTCCGCAGGCACGGATTCTGGAAACCGGCGGTTCATTTCCGGCAATCCCCGCGCGGTGGCATCCGTGACATAGGGGTTGTCGGATTCGTCAATCCAATTGGCCGGGCCATGAATCAGGACGGCTTCCGGACGGGCCGCCAGCAGTGGTACCCGCCGTTCGAGGAAGGTGGGTTCCAAGATGTCATCCGTGCCGGGCGGACACCAATATCGTCCGCGGGCGGCATTCAGGAGAACGAGTACGCCGAAGTGCATTCCGCGATTGGGCTGCCAGCGGAGCAACTTGAAGCGCGGATCCCGTAAATACGGCCGGAGAATTTCCACGGTGTCATCCGAAGAACCATCATCCCCGATGAGCACCTCGAAATCGCGGAATGTCTGCTGCAAAATGGACTCGCAAAACGGCTTGAGGTAGCGGGCCGCGTTGTATGCAGGGACAATCAGGCTGACTTCAGGATTCGCCATGGCACAAGCTTAAGCCAATACAGTGCCGTTTTGAAAACAAAAGTTGGCAGGAGCCTCTTTGCAAAGCTGGCGGGCCAGACAGCTTCCGGTCAACTATCTGCCTCCTGCTTTCGTAAATCAGGGAAATATCTCATGGCCGGGTTTCCAACGATTTCATTGATTCAAACGTTTGGCGTATTCCGACAGCAGCCGGTCGCCGTAATCCTGCCAGGTGTTTTTTACTGCGCCTCTTTTGTGCGCTGCCTCACCCATGCGCTGGCATAGTTCCCGATCCTGCGCCACACGCAGCATGGCTTCAGCAATGTGCTGCGGGTCGCGCCCGCGCACAATGAAGCCTTCGACACCATCTTCAACCAGGGTGGTCGCGCCGCCTTCATGCGTGCCAATGACGGGCAGGCCAACCGCGAGTGCCTCCATTTGCGCGCGGGCAATGCCTTCTTCCTGGGATGGAAAAACGAAGGCGGTGCAGGTCTGCAATAACTTGGCCAGGTCCGCAATGGGCAAATGAGAGAGATGAGTGAAAGTGCCTTCCCATTTGGGGCGTTCGAGTCGGAAATCATGTTTATAGTCGCCGCGGCATATCAATTCCGCCTCCGGAAGATGTTTTCGCACTTGTTCAAACGCGCGGAAAAGATACTGGTGCCCTTTGCGCAGACAGATGGTGCCGAGGCAGATAAAACGGATTTTGTCCGGAACCTTTTCGCGTTGGCGAAAAATGCTTGTGTCAACCCCCATTGGGTTGATCATGATTTTTTTTGCGGGAATGCCATTCAGGAGCATGGAGTCCCGGCAGTGGTTGGACTGAACGATAATGACATCGGCGCGTTCTAATTCCCGGTTCATCCGGGCAAATATGAATTGCGGCACAGGCACCTTTTCACCCGGACACCAGAGATCGCACTCGCGCTGCCAGGAACCATGATAAGTCATAGGATGACTGTTCGGGCAGTCCACTACTTTCAATGCGCCGATTTTTTCCGCGTGATCAAAGGGTTCGGTCGCGAAGCCGGCTATGGCTTGTACCACATTGACCTCCGGCCATTTTTGGGAGTTCAACCAGGCCCGCCAGATCGGCAGCGAGGCGTAAAACATCTTCTCCTCCCAGATTTGCGGCGCATGGTAAAAAGGCTTTATTATCACGTGAAACGGCCAGCAACGACGGTATTTGTCCGGTGGAATATTCGCAGTGTTCTTTTCACTAATCCACATGCCTGCCAGCGCATTGCGGGCGGCAAAGGCCTTTGCAGTATGCGGAATATGCCAGGCTCCCGGCGTTGTCAGCAGCACATTCAATTTTTTGGTGGCGGTCATTTTACGATTTCAAGTTGCCAGCCACCGCATCAAGCGGAAAGGGCTTCTGGCTTGGCCCATTCTCCCGGCTGATTGACAGGATTCAAGTTTTTTTCAATTCATTTCCTTAATCTGCTGGGCGTGCCCGCGGGAAAAATTCTTCACTTGCAGTAATACCCGTGTCGCTAAAGAATCCGCGCCAGTGGAACTGCGCGCCGAATACATCACGATTGCCGTCACCGTTTTCAACCGCCGGGAATATGTGCTGGAGGCCATTCGCAGCGCATTGAATCAAACCATTCCCGTCAAAATCATCGTCGTGGAAGATTGCGGACCGGACGCGGCGTTGAAGGATTTTATTGTTGGCGAATTTGGCAGCCGCATTGAGTATTTTCGCAATTCCAAAAATCGCGGGCTCTTCGACAATTGGAACGCTTGCATGGAGTACGTCCGCACCCCCTGGTTTTCCATTTTGCACGATGATGACCTGCTGTATCCCCATTTTATCGAAACGATGCTGGCGTTGGCCAAACAAGCCCCCGGACGCGGACTTTATTATGGGCGGATTGACCGTTTAATGGGTGATGGGAAATCTTGTGTCACCCCACCCCCATCGTGGAAAGAATGGCGTGAATTGAATTCAGGCGTAGGCCTGGTGGAAATGACCAATGAATCCATCCTCGGATTCCCCGGTCAGTTGATTCATGTCGCCAGCGCCCAGGCCTTGGGCGGCTTTCGCAAAAACTCTCTTTATACGGGCGACTGGGATATGTGGTTCCGGATGTCCCTGAGGTTTGGCGGTGTGGAATCCGCCTCTGCGGTTGCAGTCGGTCGTTGCCATGACCAGCCGGATCGTGCGTCAACGCTCGTCGCTCGCAAAGGCTGGAAATGGCTGCTGGATAATGTGCAGCGCAAACGCAATCTGGCCTTGTTGCGGCAGGAAAAAGGGGTTGCGCTCGCGTTTGAACGGGCCGCGACGCTGGAGCGAAGCCCGATTCCATTGCGTTTGCTGCTGCGTTTTGCGCATGAATTTTCCAGCCGAGCATTGTTTTACAACTGGTGGCTGTTCACGCACAGCAAACCGCCGCACTGGCGGTATGCCGCGCTGCAATGGCTGTTCCGGCTTCTCGGCCCGCAGTCCTTGCGCATTTGTTCTGTCCTGACAAGGCCAAAATCCTAAAAGGCCAATTGGGTGGAATCGCAGTGGGCGAACTGTCGGGCCACAATGCCTTTTCAAAAACTTCCTTGAGCGTGCGAAATGTGTTCTCTAGCCAAAATGCTTTACTACGAAATTTAGGCCGGTAGCTTTTCGCTGTTTCATGAACCTTGAACATCGAATCCGCAATTTTGCCCGGACATTTTTGCCGCCCTTCATCCGCAAACCTTTGGGCAGCTTGAGTGGAATGTTTCGGGCGCATGTTCTCTATCCATTTTTGGGGCTGATTTTCGATCTGAAGGGCGGGCGCTTCTATGCAGACGGATGCTCTTTCATCATTCCAAAAAACATCACTTCCTTGGAATTCCGCGCCTGTTTTTTAATGAATTCTTACGAAGCCGATGAGCGGATGCTGTTGCGGAAATATATTGTGCCGGAGGATAGCGTGCTGGAACTCGGCGCCTGTTTGGGAATCGTTTCCTGCATCACCAACAGGCGGCTGCGTAACCCGGCACGCCATGTGGTCGTGGAGGCCAATCCCTATTGCCTGCCCGCCATTCATCTCAACCGCAACCGCAATCAGGCGGCGTTTTTGGTGGAACATTGCGCGGTCAGCAATGAGGTCGAAGTGAATTTCTTTGTGAATCCAGATTATGTCACTGGCAGCGCATTGCGAAACCACTCCGCTGCCAGTGTGTCCGTGCGTGCACCGGGACGGTCTTTGAAAGAATTGTGCGCGAGATACGGCCCGTTCTCGGTCTTAATCATGGACATTGAAGGAAGTGAGTTGGAAACCTTGAAATCTTCGACCGACGTCATCGGCCAGTTTCGGCTCATCATCATTGAACTGCACGAATCGGCCATCGGCGTGGTAGGGGTGCGCCAGTGCCGCGAAATTCTTGAGAAGACGGGGTTCAAAATGGCTGAATGTTCATTTATTACCGAAACATGGTTAAAACGTTGACACATTCATGCCCGAACCAGCCGCTTGAATGCGCGCTGGGTTGAAGGTGGCAGCTTTTCGGCGATTTCTGTTTGCAGGGTTTTGTCCAGGCCGTAGCGCAGCAAGATGACCGTCCCTGTCAGGCTGGGCAAAACAAGATTCACCGTGAGCTGCCATTTTGGCGGCAGGCCGCGCGCCAGCCACCACACAGCCCATGCAATCGGGACGAGCCGCCACGCCAGTTGCCACGTCGGCTGCAGCCAGCCCAGCAATTCGCGCCAGCTCATGCCAAAATATTTCTGCGTGCGCCACAGCCCGTATGGCAGGGTGAATGCCAGCGTGCTGGCCAGCGAAAAAATCAACATCCACGTCATGCTTTCGATCCGCCATGCCAGCAGGTTTAACCCGATGAACACCAGGCCTTCAACCAGATAAATGAATCGCAAAAATCGCAGGTTCTTCGTAATGCCCACCAGTCCCGTATGCACCCGCATGACGCTGCAAGCAAAAAACCACAGGGCCAGCCAGACATTGTTCACCTGTGGCCAGTTGATTTTTCCCATCATCCAGATTTGGACAAAAGGTCCGTTGCACATGGCAAACAATGTGCCCCCGAGCACGCTAAATCCTGCCATCAAAACCGTGATGTCACGCAACCGGCCCAACACTTTCTCTCGTTCGCCGCGCACAACCATTTCCGACAAGGCCGGGGCGGAATAATCCAGTATCCGCCAGACGAGCATGGTCAGCATGGTGTAAGCGCGTGTGCAGACTGTCCATGTCGCCACGGTCTCCAGCCCCAGCAGACTCGTGAGCAGGATGGTCTGGCTGGTGTTGATAAACTGGATGCCGACGGAAATTAGAAAAACACCCTGTCCGAATGCAAACATCTCGTTAAACCGTTTTTTAGTGACCTGGCCCCATTCCCCGGCGTGTGGCAGCAATCCCAGCCGCACACAAGCCAGTGCACTGACGGTAACGCTGCCAATTGTCATTACAACCTGGCCAATCAGGAAGCCGTAAATGCCCAATCCGCCGGCAAAGCCCGCCCACATGACGGCCAGGTTGATGAAAAAAAGGACCGAGGCGCTGTGATTGGACACATCCAGCCGCTGGTGGGCATACAACAGTTGGCCGAAAATCTTCGTTGCAAAGGTCAGTCCCAGCAAGGTGGACTGCCCGATCATGAGCCAGACAAATTCATGGCGTAATTCGTCGGGCACCCGCAGCAGTGAGCCGGCCAGCGTCGAGAGCGCAATTCCCGCCACGACCACAATCGCACCCTGCACCAAACCCACCAGCGCACCCACTTGGATGACGCCGCCATAAGCTCCGTCCCGCCTGTCATCCTTGTGGTCAATCAAAATACGCGCCACTGAACTGCTCATCCCAAGGTCAATCAACGCGATGTAACCGCTGATGGATGAGACCAGCGCCCACAGCCCGAACTCCGCCTTGCTGAGGTAATGCAGCGCCAGCGGCACGCTGGCAAGCGTGTAAAAGATGTTCGCCCCCAGCGTCACATAGCCGGATAACAGCGAGCGGGTGAATTTTTTCAGGCGGGACATCGCTGGGCGGGATTTTGCTTTAGATGACCAAGCCAACTCAATTCAATTGTCGGAAAAGTGAAATTTCAGGATTCAAACTGTGCCACTGCCCAAATCCTGACTGCGTCCGGCGATTTTCTTCAATTTCAGCAAAGCATCACAACTGACAATGGGGACGGGTTCACTGCCGAATCAAAAAATTCGCGCAATTCGCGCATTTCGCCTCAAACTCATTGTGCTCTTTCGCGGCTAATATTGGCGTCCATTCGCGGTTAAAACCAATTCTTTCGTGTGTCTCGTGTGTTTCGTGGTAAAAATCCGTGTCCCTCCTGCCTTCTGCTTCTTTCAATGTTGGATGTTGGATGTTTTCCATTTCAGCAGTTTTATCCGTGTCCCTCCGCCTGCCGCGCCGAAATCAGATGAAGGCGGGCGTTTAACGATTGGCGTTTATTAGCGTAAATTAGCGGTTAAAAAGTTCGCGTTTTTCGTGGTTAATGATGCCTTTGCGTCTTTGTGTTGAATTCCAAATGAACAGTTTCGCTTGAAAGTGTTCAATCGGTCAATTTTGTGGCGGCTCGGGCGGTTTGCGCTTCGCGGTCTTCAGGCCGAGCGCGCTCATGAAAAAGCTGGAAAAAACAGCCTGGACGCCGAGGACGATGAGCGTGGCGGCGGGTATCAGGCGGCGCAGGTTTTGTTCGTAGTCGAGCGTGCCGTAATTGTGCAGCCGCCAGATCCAGATGGCGCGCAGAAACAAAAGGATTCCTCGCCAGCAGCACCGCAAGCCCGAGCAAGATGCCCTTTTCAAGGTTGAAAAATTTGAACAAGCGGGAAAATTTCGGGTCGTCGGGCAACAGTCCCTCGGCGATGGCAAACACCTTGGTGAAGAACGCAAAGACGACGAGTTGAAACCCGACGATGACGGCCATGCACGCCATCATCAGCGTCCCGACATTCAAAATGATTCCGCCGATAACGATGTTTTGAATCGAAAGCGCGCCGCCGACGATAATGCCGAGAAGCGAGAGGAACATCCCCGGCGCAAAAAACAGCCAGCGCGGCGAGAACAGCAGCATGAAGCGCAGATGACGCCAGCCGTCGCGCCACGGTTTTAAGTGCGGCGGGCGCGACCGCCCATCCGGGCGCAGCGTGACGGGTACCTCCGCGATTCTCAATTGCTTGAAGGTGGATTTGATGACCATCTCCGAGGCGAACTCCATGCCGGTGGTCTGCAAATCCATCTTCTCGAACGCAACCTTCGTGAATCCGCGTAGGCCGCAGTGGAAATCATGCGCAGGACATTTGAAGAAGAGTCGCCCGATGAACGACAGCACTGGATTGCCAATCCAGCGGTTTTTCCACGGCATCGCTCCGGGCAGAATGGTCCCGCCGCCGGCGGGCAACCGGCAGCCCATGACGAGTTCAAAGCCTTCCTGGAATTTTTTGACGAAGCGGTCCGCCTCGGAAAAATCGTAGCTGTCGTCGGCGTCGCCCATCAGTATCCATCTGCCGGTCGCGGCCTGGATGCCGCCGCGCAGCGCGCTTCCGTAGCCCTTTTCAGCCACCGTCACGACACGCGCACCCAGTTTCCCGGCGATGGCCGGGGAACCGTCAGTGCTGCCGTTGTCAGCGACGAGGATCTCGCCGCTCACACCCGAGCGCTGGATTCCCACCTTGGCCTTTTCGATGCAGCGCGCGATGGTCTCTGCCTCATTCAGGCAGGGAATAAGGATCGTGAGTTCAACGGGTTCGGCCACGCGGGGATTTTAATTGGGCGCGCGCCAATTTGGCGAGGCATTTCAGTCCGGTATTGAAGGCGTCGGGGCAAACTCCACCAGATACCACGATTCGTATTGCTGCTCCGCATGCGCCACTAGTCTGGTGTCGCGGCGGTGCTCGAATAATACCCGGCCGCCTGTGAAGTTGAGCCATGTTTTCATGTCCATGCCGTAGCGTTGCTGTAATCCGCGTTCCGTGACCACGGCATAATGGATATCCGCCGGCGGTTTCGACCGGCTGCCTAGCGGCAGGCCCAGTTCCACCACTTGGCGGCTGCCGAATGGCTTCCACAACCCGTAAGAGGTATCCCGAAAACCGGCGGCGTAGCCGAGCAACTTGACGCCCGGCGGCAGTTGGTTACGCAAGGGCGCGAGATCGTCGCGCATGACCGCCCAAAAATGGTATTGGGCGGCGAAGGTTTGCAACGCCGGACGGTGAAAAATCCGGGCGAGCCGCTCAATGGGGACAAGCGGGCGCGCAGGCGTGAATAATATCACCGGCACGACCGCCAGCATGGCTACCCCCGAAAACACGGCGGCGAGCCGGCCGCGTTCCAGCGCGGCGATGCGCGGCAGGAGCAGGATGGAAATGATGGTCAGCGGATAATACGGCGCGCCGTAACGGGTGATGTGGGTGAAAGCCACCTCGGCCAGGATCACACCGAGCGCCGCCCACGCGGCCCAAGGCGCCAACCGCCATTCCCATGGCAAATCAACCTTGGCCGCGCGCGTGGCCGGTCTGGCGAACCAGACTCCAAGGAATAGAAACAGCACATAAAAGCCGATGCCGATACCCAAACCGGCCTCGCCCTCGTAAGCCATGTTGCCGAAGCGGATTCCGTCGCTGTTGGGCTGCGCCCAATGCAGCCGTTGCATGAAGGCAGACTGGTTTAGCGGCTCGAGCCGGGCATTAATCTTTTGGGCGACTGGAAAAACGGGTGGCTGCGCGGCATCGTTGACCATGGCGATGGCGTTGGCCGCGAACGCGCCGACGCGGTTGCGTGGATGTATATTCCACTGGTCGGCCGGGTCGCCCGTCCAGTCGCCGGTGTGTTTCCAGCAGAGAAACGCCAGCGGGGCGAACGAGCAGCCTGCGGCGATGATTACGATGAGGACGGTTTTCCAATTAAACCAGTTCACCACGCGCAGCACCGGCAGCAGCAGCAGGCCCAGTGGCAGCAGCAGCGGCAGGGTGGAAAGTTTTGCGCCGGTCGGCAGCGCTACCGCGAGCAGCGCCAGCCACAGAAAGACTGCTTGCCGGCGGCGCCAGGCTAGCCCGGCAAAGGCGATGGCGGCCAGAGTGTAGCCGGCCATGTAACCGTCGCTTTGCAGGCCGCCGCATTGGAGTGCGTAGCAGAATCCCGACGGCAGCAGCCACATCCAGCGCCGCGCGCTCCGGCCGCCGACGCCCAATGTGCGGAACGCAAAAAACACGAGTCCCGGCATCAGCAAAAACGGCAGCCAACTCAACAGGAAAACCAGCCGGTCGGTGTGCGTGAAGAGGATGACCGGCAACATCTGCCATTCGTAACCGCAACTGATGAAGTTCGAGCCGATGGTCCAGCGTGCCGATCCAATACCAATGATGCGCCGCGTTCCAATAGAGCAGGCGGGGCAACCGATAGGTGACGGCATCGAAACTCCACGGCGTATAAAGCAGCGCGCCCGCCAGCGAAAGCGCCGCGATGCCGAGGTAAATGAACGGTAACGGACGGGAAAAGCGATAGCGCCATTTTATCGCAACGGCGCAAGGAGGTTTTGCCACGGTCGCCGCCGTGGTCTTGAGCCACCATGCACCCGCGGCCAGCAAGACTGGCAACGCCGCCAAGTAGCCCCAGCCGGAAAGCCAATGGCCGGCCGAAAGACCCCAGCCGCACCACTGGCACCACGCGCCCCACAAAAGCCACAGTCCGGCAAGCCGGATAACTAGTGGAATCCGGTTCGCTGGCATATCAGGGAGTCGGGCCGGGTTCAAGCGCAGGCAGATTGTTCCAATTGGACTGGAACGTCCAGCCGGAAATCCGCCGGGTGAAAATTTTTCGGGAAGGCCGGTCTTGGTTGCGATGATGACCAGTACTCCCCGCCAACAGCGCAGTGCGCTGGTCGGGGATTAGCGATATCTCCGGAACAACAGCATGATCAGGGGTTTGAACATGGATACCCAGCCCCAGCCGGGCCGGATGTGCGACGAGAATTGTCCGACCGGATAAATCCGTGACACGCCAATCTCCGTTGCCGGATAGCCCAGGCGGATGGCCTTCCAACCAAGATACTGTTCAATTTCATATTTCACAAACGCCGGTTGAAAGGCATCCACACGCGGGTCGTTCAGGAAGGCCATGGAAAAGGCCCGGAAACCATTGGTGGTGTCGGTCATCCATTTGAGGCTCGCGAGGGAGAACAGTGGCGCGTGCACCAACCGGATGGCCAGATAGCGGATCCATGGTGTGTTCACCTGCCGGCCACCCGCCACGAAACGCGAGCCTTGCACATAACCGCAGCCTTGATCCAGCATCCGGATGAACTCCGGTATGGCGGCAGGGCCGTCCCGGTTGTTGCCATTCATGAAAATCACGCCCTGATAATTCTGGCTCGCGAGCCAGCGGATCGAGACCTTGATGTTCTGGCTGAGGCCGCAGTTGCGCTTGAGGCGCGTCACCCCGCGAATGCCGTATTTCGCGACCAGGTCGGCGGCGGCTGTCCCATCCTTGGATCCGTCGTCGCCTAGCATCAGGTCAAACGTCCGTTCTTGGGGCGGCGGAAACTGGTCGAGCAATTGGGTGAGAAGCGGACGCTCATTGAAGGCGAAGATGTATAGCACATACCGGTTGCGCTGCTCGAAGCACAGATCTACTTCGTGTTCAGGCAGGACGGCTCCGCCCATGGAGGCGGAAGGCGGGACCTTGCGAGCTGAACTCAATGTCTCTGGCTGGCTGGTCATATCAGGGTGCCGGATTGTAGATGCCACAACGATGGCTGCAAGCGATAATCGCAACATTCCATGTTCAAATTGCAGAACTTGACGCTCATATCCCTTGAAGGTAGCGTTACGGGGATGGAATGGACCTTAAGACTTCGCGCAAGACATATTGGTCGTAATATCGCTCCCTATCTATCTCAAAACTCCAAGGTTTTGGATATCGGTTGTGGCAACGGTGTTGTTGCTTCGGAGCTTCGACACATTTTTGGTTTTGATATTTCAGGTGCCGATGTCGCAAGGTATTTAAAAAAAGACATCCCGTTTACCCAGATGAAAACTGCAACCCAGTTGGATTTTGAAGACAGGCATTTTGACATGGGGCTGATTAACGATGTGCTTCATCACATTGACTATGATAATCAGCTGGAACTCATCCGGGAGGCAACGCGAGTTTGTAAAACGGTCTTGATCTTTGATGCCAGGCCTTCGCGGTTAACGTTCTTTTTTGACAGGGTGTTGAATCTGATTCATAACAAGGACATGCCGGTTCCACTTACGTTTCGTCACCGGGAGGAGTGGGAAAAGGCAATTGCCGCCAGGGGATTGACTTGCTCGGGCAAGGATCTCAAGAGGCCATTTGTGTTTTACCCGTTTCAGAATTTTCTGCTAAAGGTTGCCAGTAAATAGAGGCCTGCCCCGGCAGGTGTGATTCTGGCCTGCCTTTGAATGACAAAAATGGTCCTGCCGGGGAGTGAAGCAAAGAAAATCAATATCGCGACCGGCCTCACCCGGACGCCGGACATTCTTCAGCACTGCGTGCGCGTATTCGCTTCGTTGGAGCGCGTCCACAAGTTGGATTTAATGATCGGTGGTATCTTCCGCGCGGGTTGGTTCCTCGATGTGGAGCAGGCACCACGTTTCCGGCCCCAATGAAACAAGTTCGACTATGGGAGTCGTCATCACAATCTTGGCGTGATGGCCCTCCGACCATGTTTCCAGGGAATCCGGGCATGCCTCCGGCCAGATATCCTCTTTGACCACGATCCATTCGACATCGCCTGAAAGCCGGATGAATGGATGGCTGTCATCCCGCAAAGATACCACCTTTCGCTGCCCGAAGGGGCGCCAGAGGGAATAATCCGAGTCGTCTGTGCCCGCCACGAAGCCGATAGTCCGCGCGGTGTCGGGCAATTTGTCCCGCAAAGGAGCCAGCGCGTCATTGCGGCCGACATAAGCGGAATAAACCGACGCCAGCCGGCGCAGCGCCGCGCTTGCGGGATGCTGCCGCACCAGCCGTTCCGAAATTTTTTGCGCAGGCCACAAGGGACGCGCCGGTGATAAAAGCACGGCCGGCAGTACACTTAAGGCCGCAAGCACCAGCAAAATCCGCCATGCGCGGAAGCGCAATAGACGGTTCTGCGCCGGAAGCAACAGAATGGGAATGATGACCAGTGGATAATAAGGCAGCATCAATCGGGCGTCAGCTTCCGACCCCATCTTGAGCATAAAGAAAAGCGCCGACACCCACGCCGCCAGGGCGACGGGAGACATAATGGCCATCATGTGCTGCATTGAACCAACCCGTCCCAATCCACAAACCGTCGCGCCAATGGCCGCCAACAGGAGCAGGATGATGCCAAGTCCCAGGGCGGCGGCTTCCTCCTGCGGCAGCTCATTCAGGTGGGTCAGATAATATCGCGGAAATTTTTCTTTCAAAGTCTGCCGCCATGAATCAGGCAAGTGCTGGTCTAGCCGCTCGCTCACTTTTTGCGCCGCCGGAAGCACTGGCGGCATGAATGATTGCTGTAACAACAAAAGGCTGTTGCCGAGCAGTGCTGCAACCGGACTCTTCACCTGAATCTGCGCCTGATTGCGCGGGTCGCCGTTCCAGCTGCCGGTATGTACTTGATTCAATACGACCGTCGGGGCGGCCGATACGAGCACCGCGATGCATGCCACCATCGCGCTGCCGGCAATATTTTTTCGCAATTGACCCAGAGCCGGCCAGACCGCAATCAGGCATGGTAGAAGAAGCGGCAGATTGGACAGTTTAACGCCGGTCATCAGCGCGGCGGCCAGTCCGGCCAGCCAGATGTCCGACACCCATCCCGAACGCCGCGCCCGCAAACCGCAATGGACTGACATCAGGCAAAACAACGCGCCGATAAAATCATTCCCGACGCTTCCGGCCTGGGTCGCGTAGCCATACCCCAGTGGTAGAAGCCACATCCACGTCCATGCCACCTTGCGGGTCATACCGAGTTGCCGGAACACGGAAAAAAGCAGTCCCGGCATCAGAAGGAAACCCAGCGCGTTGATTAAAAACAGGCCGCGGTCGGAACGCAGCAGCGCCAGAAAAGGCATGGCAATCCATTCCCACGCGGTGGTGGAATAGTTCATCCTGTCGTTGATTGTCGGAATCCAGAACCATTGCCCGGCCGCCCACCAATTCAAAATTCGCGGCAACCGGTAGGTCAGGGCGTCATAGTTATTGGGGGCATGCAGCGCGCCGCCCAGAAAAATCAAAACGCTCACGAGCAGGAAAGCCGCCGGAAGCGGACGGAGAAAACGGCGGCGGAGTCCCGGCCCAAGGATCCGGGTCGGAAAATGTTCGGCTGTTTTTTTCCGCCAGACCAATAACACGGCAAACCCAATCAGCAAGACAGCGGCGTAACCCGTTGTGTTCAGTTGGTGGATGGCGGATAAACCCCAGCCTGCCAGATTGAGATACGCGCAACACCAGATCCAGATGGCGATGGCGGCGGGCATGGCCGGTCAGAGAAAATTGTATTTGCAAATGCACCACACGGCGCGGAAACCATCGCGCCAGCCGATTTTTTTTCCTTCCGCGTAAGTGCGCCCGTAATAGGAAATCGCCACTTCGTAAATGCGCACATTCAGGCGTGCGACTTTGGCCGTGATTTCCGGCTCGAAACCAAAACGGTCTTCCTCAATCTTGATTTTTTGGACGATTTCGCGCCGGAACGTCTTGTAGCAGGTTTCCATGTCCGTCAGGTTCAAGCCGGTGGCCATGTTGGACAACGTCGTCAGGATTTTGTTGCCGACCGAGTGCCAGAAATACAAAACGCGGTGCGCGTCCGAGCCGGTGAACCGTGAGCCGAATACCACATCCGCCTTGCCGGACAGTATGGGTGCCAGCAGCCGGTGATATTCCGACGGGTCGTATTCGAGGTCAGCGTCCTGGATGATGACGATGGGCGACGTGGCCTGCGAAAACCCCGTGCGCAACGCCGCGCCCTTGCCCTGGTTGAATTCGTGGCGGACGAGCTTGATTCGTGGCTCGCCAGTCGCCAGCGGCTGGAGTTTGTCCCAGGTGCCGTCCGTGGAAGCGTCATCTACAATGACAAGCTGCTGCACGGGCCTCTGCGCCACCACGGTTTTGATGACGTCTGCCACCGTGGCCGCCTCGTTGAAGACCGGCATGACGACCGAAAGGCAGGGCTCGATGTCGGCGTTGGATTTGATTTCGGTCATTCGACGGTTCAACGGAAGCTGGCAAAGATTCCCATAATGTTCAATCCGCAAATGTGCCCCGGCAAATGATTTCGTGTCTTTCGTGACCACTGTTCGCGTTAGCGAACATTCAGAATTGGGGACTCCGTATCGTGGAGGCTCTTCATTCGATGTTCAATGTTGGATGTTCGATGTTTTCCATTTCAGTGGTTTTATCCGTGTCTATCAGTGTCCATCCGTGGTTAAAGATTTCGTGTCTTTCGTGACCACTGTTTGCGTCAGCGAACATTCAGAATTGGGGACTCTGTATCGTGGAGGCTCTTCATTCGATGTTCAATGTTGGATGTTCGATGTTTTCCATTTCAGCGGTTATATCCGTGTCTATCAGTGTCCATCCGTGGTTAAAGATTTCGTGTCTTTCGTGACCACTGTTCGCGTCAGCGAATATTCAGAATTGGGGACTCCGTATCGTGGAGGCTCTTCATTCGATGTTCAATGTTGGATGTTCGATGTTTTCCATTTCAGCAGTTTTATCCGTGTCAATCCATGTGCATCCGTGGTTAATTAGGAATTGCGCCTGCGGACGAAATCGTAAATCGTAAATCACAAATCATAAATTCATTATGCCCTCATTCGACATTGTTTCGCAGGTCAACTCGATGGAAATCGAGAACGCCGTCAACCAGGCCAAAAAGGAACTGGCCAATCGCTTCGATTTCAAAAACAGCAAATGGGAGATTATGCTGGATAAAGCCGAGATCAAGCTCACCGCTGATAACGAGTTCAAGGTCGCCACGCTGAATGAAATCGTCATCGGCAAGCTGGCCAAGCGCGGCGTCAGCATGAAAAGCGTGGAGTCCGGCGAGCCGGACATCTCGCCGCTGGGCCACGCGCGGCAGGTCATCAAGATCAAGCAGGGCATCGAGACGGCGGTGGCCAAGGAGATCACCGGGTTCATCCGCGACGGCAAGTTCAAGGTGACGACGCAGATCCAGGGTGACGAGGTGCGCGTGAACAGTAAGAGCCGCGACGAATTGCAGTCCGTCATCGCCGCCGTGCGCGCCAGGGAATTTCCCGTGGCGGTGCAGTTTATGAATTTCAGGGAGTGATCGCGCAGGTATAATTTTAAAATTTATCTGTCGCGGCCTTTGGTCTACACGTTCCCGCGTGTCCCAAAAGCGAGCTAAGATGTCCCGTTTTGGGATAGTTGTAAATGCTGCCTGCGTCAATCTTACTAGCAATAAATTAAGCATTAGTTGAGAAGGAACGAATATATGATTACAACATTGATTAAAAGGGCCGGGTTGGTGGCTTCAGGTGCCATGCTGCTGCTCCCTGTGGTGGCATCCGCGAATCTGGTGGTTGATGGAAGTTTTGAAGATCCTTCCGTTAGCGGCACGTTCACCACCATTAATGCGGGCTCTTCTATTGGTGCTTGGACTGTGACCGCTGGCAGCGTGGATCTAATAAATAATTATTGGCAGCCTGCGGATGGAGCTCAGTCAGTAGATGTAGCCGGCAATATTAACGGGACAATCCAGCAGACAATCAGCAGCATCACAGTTGGCCAGACTTATTTACTCACTTTTTACATGGCAGGAAATCCGGATGGGGCTCCAACAACCAAAACATTGCAAGCCAGCATGGGTGATTTCTCTCAAAACTTTACCTTTAATGATACTGGTTATACAAAAGATAATATGGGCTGGACTGAAGAGTCAGCAACCTTTGTGGCTACTGGCGATGTTTTAAGCTTTCAAGATTTAAGCCTTATAGATGGAGGCCCTTCTCCATATGGAGCTGCCCTGGACAATGTTTCCCTCGTGGCTGTTCCCGCGCCAATTCCCGAGCCGTCAACAGTGGTCGCTGGCGTGATGATGTTGCTGCCGTTTGGCTTCGGGGCATTTCGTTCCCTGCGCAAAGAACGCACAGCATAGTCGGAGATTGTTTTTTATTCTTCTTTTGAGAGCAGGCCGGTCATGCGACCGGCCTGACTCATTTTATGCGGGAGGTCATTTCCATTGTCCAATATTATTTTGGAAGCGGAATTTGCCAAAGCCGCCAGCATAAAAATCAAATCTCCATAACCTGCCGGCATGCTGGCGCGATGACTTGGGCCTTCGGCTTCATCGCGTGCAACGAGCGCCGTAGGCGCGGCATATTTGTAGTTTCCGTTCCACAAAAATCCCAAGCTCCGTCAGAAGCGCATATTCCGCGCCTTTGTGCCTTTGCGTTTTGATTCGGTTGAAAATAATTCGTGTCCTTTAGCGTCAATTAGCGGTTAAAAATCCGCAGTTCGTGGTCAGTTATCTTGCAGTCCTTTTCTTATCCGCCTCTCTGCGCCTGCCGTGCCGAAATCAAATGAAGCGGGCGGTTGAAATCTGAATTGAAATGGCCTGCATTGTATTTTCTTGCGTTGCTGGCCGGCGGGCGTATGCTGTGTCCGTTCTTTGACATAAGAATCTGCTTTGTCCCTTTTAACCGGTCCGCACCGGCATGCGCATTGCGGCGGCGTCTTCGTCGCCGCAACTCCGGTTCCCCTGTTCCCTCTGCGCCTTAAGCATCTTTGCATCTTTGCGTTAAATTCAGGCTGCTCTGTGCTTTTTTTGCGGCTACAACCAATCCTTTTTCTTTAGTGTGTTTCGTGTGTTTCGTGGTTAAAAAAACTCCTTGCATCGTTGGCATCTTCGCGTCATGGCACGTATCCGCCCCACATCAAACTTGAAACCACCGGAACCGCCTCCGTTGTCTCTGTTTGCTTCCGTAAAGCAAGTCTGCGCCTTTGCACTTCAATCCGGTTGAAAAGAATTCGCGTCAATCCGTGGTTGAAAATTGAAATTTAGATAACCGCAGGTAACCGTAGGTAATCTCAATGGGGGGTCAATCCCTCATGAAAATGTCAGTTTTTGGTGTCATTCGGTGTCATTAGGTGTAATCCGGTGCTATTAGGTGTATTTCGGCACAGTGATCGGCCTGTGGGAGACGATGTTTTCGTGTGTTTCGTGGTTAAACCCATTCCGCACGATTAGCGTTTCTTAGCGTGAATTAGCGGTTAAAGAAATTTGACCGTGTGAAAACAAGGCCCATTTTGGTCAAGAAATGGTCAAGTTTTGAGTGCTCTATCAACCACTTACGCCGATTCACCCTCTGCCTGGTACTGAAAAGGTAAAGTAATTTTAAATCTCCACGACCTGCTGGTATGCAGGCACGATGACCTGCGCCTTCGGTTTCATTGCGCGCAGGGTATCGGCGTGTGCGAGGCATTGGGTTTCTTCGCCGTGGATGCAGATGATTTTCTTGATGTCGCCGGAAAGTTTCTGAACGTAGCTCTTCAGTTCATTTTTGTCCGCGTGGCCGGAATAGGTGTCGAGTGAAACCACTTTCGCGCGGACGTTGTAAGGTTCGCCGAAAATGTTCACCGGATTTTTGCCCGCCGTGATCATGTTGCCGAGCGTGCCTTCGGCGCAGTAGCCGATGAACAGGACGAGATTTTTCGCGTCGCCGATATTGTTTTTCAGATGGTGCCTGATGCGTCCGCCTTCGCACATGCCCGACGCGCTGATGATGATCATTGGCTCCTGGCGGTCATTGAGCTTTTTGGATTCGTCGGCGCTGGCGACGTAGGTGAGGTTGCCCATGCCGAACGGATTTTCGTTGTTGCACATCGTGTCGCGGATGGTGGGCCGCAAGGATTCGGGATGTTTGTTGTAAATGTCCGTCGCGTTCACGCTCAATGGGCTGTCCACAAAAATCGGGACGCGCGGCAGTTTTCCGGCGCAGGTCAGTTCGTGCAGCACATAGACAATCTGTTGCGTGCGCCCGACGGAAAACGCGGGGATGATGATCTTGCCGCGCTGCTTGAGCGTTTCGCCGACGAGTTTGCCGACCAGTTCGTCCGCGTCCGGACGCTGCTCATGAATGCGCGCGGCGTAGGTGGATTCGATCTGGAGGGAATCCACGTTCTCGACGGGAATCGGGTCGCGCAACAATTCGTCGCCGCCGCGGCCGATGTCGCCGGTGAACAGGTGTCGGAATTTTCGGCCATTTTCCTGCACATCCAGAATCACCTGCGCGGAGCCGAGGATGTGTCCGGCGTCGCGGAACGTGACGGTGACGCCGGGAACGGGTTGAAACTGATTTTCGTAATCGTGGGCGACAAGCTGCTGGACGCATTTCTGGGCGTCGGGCGTGGTGTAAAGCGGCTGGACGGGCGGCTGATGTTTTTTTGCGCGGACTTTGGAGACGAACATGGCGTCCTGTTCCTGAATGTGCGCGGAGTCGAGGAGCATGATGCCGCACAGGTCGCGCGTGGCGGACGTGCAATGGATTGGCCCGTCGTAATTTTTGCACAGGCTCGGAAGTTTTCCCGCGTGGTCCAGATGCGAGTGGCTCAGGACGACGGCGTCCACCTGCCGGGTGTCGAATGGCAGAATTTTATTGAGCTGTTCCGATTCCTGGCGATGGCCCTGGAACAGGCCGCATTCAAGCAGCAACTTTTTGCCGTTGACCTCGATGAGATACATGGAGCCGGTGGTGGTGCGCGCCGCGCCGAAGAAATGGATTTTCATGCGCCGGAATTTAACCACGGATGAACACGGATGAACACGATTTTTTGCCCGCTCTGTTTAGTACTACAACGATTCGAGGAGCACGAGGATGATTGCAGTCAACTCTGCCGGAAAGTGGTCGCAAGTTAATGCCATTCGCACAGGGCAAAATCAATTTTTTCAGCATGAAAAAGGCATTGGACATCCGCCGCCAATCCGATAAATTCCCCGCACCATATGAAATGTGAAACCATGAACTCGGTGCTGACCTTTGTGCTCGGCGCGTTCGTTGTGCTGGGCGTGATTTTCGCGTTGCAGACGATTTTCCGCACGCGGGAAATCCGCTCGCTGCAAGTCCAGGCGGCCAACATCAATGCCAACTACATGCGGCTCCAGGCGCTGGCCAACGATGTGAATGCCTACAATCAAAAAGCCCCGAGTCCGGAATTGACGCGCATCCTGCAAGCCACCCGCTGACAATTTATGAACGACTCTGAATAATTCTCCGAGTGATCTGGCCGGCCAGATGGCCGCGCTGCAACGCCAGGTGTTCACACTGTTGCTGGCGCTCATCGTCGTCAGCGGCACCTTGGTGGCTTATCTGGGTTACGAATCATACCACCTCGGCAAGGACATCGACGTCGATCAACGCCCGGTCGTCCAGCCTTACAAGCAGAAGCTGCCGGCCATTGATAAGTTTTATAAGCCAGATTGTCGCCTACGGCCACGGCGCACCCGGAATTCCGCCCGTTGCTTATAAAAGACGGGGTTGTTCACGCCGCTCGCGCGCCGAAGAAGTAGAAAATTCAAGCCACCTTCACGCCGCAGTTCGGACAAAAATTCGACTGCGGCGGAATTTTTTCGCCGCAGCCCGCGCAGGCCGATTGCGCCGCCTTGTTGCGCCGGTGAATGATGAGATTCCGGATGTAAGGAATCCAAGTGAAGGCGTAGGCAAAAATGAAAACCGAATCCTGCTGGTGGATGGAGTAGCAAAGGAAAATGAGCGAGCCGGCCAGACTCAACCACCAGAACGCCTGTGGCACCACGACCCGCTTCTTTTTCTCCGTCACATACCATTGCACCAGGAAGCGCGAGGAAAAGATCAGGTTGCCGAGCCAGCCGACAACCTTCCAGACGCTCCAATCAATGCCCAGAAATTTTCCGCCGTGCCAGATGAGGTTGGTCAGCCAGTCCATAATGACAGCAGCTTAACCCGGCATCCGCTAAAACCGAAGCCCAAAGCGCGTCACTCTGCCATCAGCTTGGCGACCTTGGCCTCCAGATCCGTCGTGCCGTGGATGTCGCGGACGATGCCCTTCCGGTCCACCAGCCACACGGCGGGGATGGCATCAATGGAATACTCCCGGCCGAACTTGTTCTCGCGCCCGCCGAAATACTGCGGCCAAGCCAGGTCCTCTTCCTTGATGAACCGCTGCGCCTGGTTCGTGTCGTCATCAAAATTGATGCCGACCACGTCAAAGCCGTTCGTGTGAACTGGTCGTAAAGCTTTTTTATTTCCGGCGACAGCGCTACGCAGCCCGGACACCACGTCGCCCAGAAATCCACCAGCACCACCTTGTTGGACAGCGTGGTCAGGTTCACCGCGCGGCCATCCACGGCCGTTGAATTCGATGGGCAGCGGCTTGCCCACGGCGTCCAGCCGGCGCAGCAGGCCCTTGCCGAGGTCCGTCAATTCCGGCGGCCCGCCGCTGTTGGCCATCAACTCGCCGAGGTCATGGATTTTCAACAGGTCGGCGTCCATCGAAAGGTCCATCAAAATCTCGTAACCCTCGGGGCCGCTGGGAAATTCCTTCACCAGCGCGCGCCCAGCCTTTTCCAATTCCGCTTTCATGTCCGCGCCCGCCGCCGACTCCGCCTGCAATTCGCGTCCGAGCAGGTCCATCCGCAATTCATAGCGCAACTCCTCCGGCGCGTTCGTGTCGGCGAGCACCGCCTGCTCGCGCAGGTCGAGGTCGGCCAGCCGGTTCGTCGCGCCGAAATGCGTCGCCATTTCAGCGCCTGGATTTCCGTCACGCGCGCCCGCGGCGCGTTCGGGTCATCGGGAAATCTGCGTGTAAAAATCCAGCGCTCGGTCGGCCAGCGCGCCGGCCTGCGCGGCCTGCTCGGTCATCGAATTTCGCCAACTGCTCCTCGTGTCGGCGGATTCGTCTGCCATTCCATCGGCGGCTGCGGCAGTGAAAAATTCGTCAGCGCCGACCCACGCCTGCGCCGCCGTCAGGTTCGTCCCGTCCGCGCGGGCATCCGGCGCGAACAACGCGAAAGCCACCAGACAACCTGAAAGAATCTTGAGAATGTTTTTCATTGCTGTGCTCTCTGTGACTCCGTGGCCGCGATTTTGTTCAACCGCCGGCGACGATTTTTACGATTTCAAGCCTGTCGCCCGCGTTCAATTGGCGCCGTGGAAAATTCCGACGGCGCGACTGCCTCGCCATTGTGCTCCACCACGACGCTGCGCGGCAGCAGTTTTTGCGCGACCAGAAATTCCTCAATCGAGCACGGCAGTTGCGCCTCGACCGGCTTTCCGTTGGCGATCACGAACATAAAATCATGCCGTCAGCGCCGCGTCCCAATCCTTCCACACCGGTTCGTAGCCGAGCTTGCGGATCAGTTCCGCCACTTCGCCGGCGGAACGTTCGTCGGCAATGTTGAATTGTCCCGTCGCGTTCGTCGCGCGGTTCGGTTGCGGCGCCCATTCGCTCGCTCCGGACGCCAGTTCCACAATCCTGCCGCGCACGGTCTGGTGCAGGTTTTCCTTGCCCGCGCCGGTGTAGCCGCCCGGTTCGGTGTGGCTGCCCGCGCTCATCATCGTCATGCCCAGCGGCAGCAGCCCGTCGCGCAGCTTCGCCGATTCGCGCGTCGAAAGCACCAGCCCGACGTCGGGGAACATCAGGCGCAGCGCGCAGACGAGTTGCGCCAGTTCGCGATCGGTCATGTGCGTCAGCGGCTGGAATTCGCCGGCGCACGGACGCAGTCGCGGCAGCGAGATCGTCACCTGCCGCCTTCCAGCAGTTCCGCAGCAGATAATCCGCGTGCGCCGCCACGCTCAATCGCCTCGTAACGCCAGTCGGCCAGTCCGTAAAGCGGGCTGATGCCGAGCCGGCGGAAACCGGCGGCGTAGGCGCGCTCCGGCGTTTCGAGCCGCCAGTCGAAATTCCGCTTCGGCCCGGCGGTGTGCATGTCCGCATAAATCTTGTCGGTCGTAGGTTTCCTGATAAACCACCAGCCCGTCCGCGCCCGCCGCGACGAGCGGACGATAATCTTCCGTTTCCATCGGCCCGACTTCGAGCGAGATGCCCGGCCAGTCGGCGTGCAGCGCGGCGATGCAGTCGCGCAGGTAATTGTTCGAGACAAATTTCGGATGTTCGCCCGCGACGAGCAGGATGTTGCGAAAGCCCTGCTTCTTCAGTTCCCGCGCCTCCTGCCGCACTTCGTCGAGCGACAGCGTGACGCGCAAAATCGGATTGTCGCGGGAAAAACCGCAATAGGAGCAGTTGTTGACGCACTCGTTGGAAAGGTAAAGCGGCGCGAACAGCCGGATGACCTTGCCGAAGCGTTGCTTCGTCATCGCGTGCGACCGGCGGCCCATGTGCTCCAGAAATTCCGAAGCCGCCGGCGAAATCAGGGTGGCGAAATCGGCAAGCGACAATTTCGATTTCGCCAGGCTTTCGCGAACCGAACCGGCGCCGGCATCCAGCGACCGCTTCACCAGCGACGGCAGCGGCAACGAATTGAATTCAGGGACAAAACTCACGCAAACAAGTTACCAGAGCGGCAGGCAAAGTCGAGGCGGTGAAAATTTCGGTGTTGAATTCCACCGCCGTTTTCGCCGATGGTCATGCGGCATGAAACTCGGGCTTGGGCTATATCGTCATCAACTGAACGCGGAGCATTACCGCTTCGCGAAGCAATGCGGCTGCACGCATCTCGTCATCCATCTCGTGGATTATTTCCGCTCGTCGCGCAGCAACCAGCCCGGCGACCAGCCCGTCGGCGACGACACCGGCTGGGGGCTGGCTGGCGATCCCGACAAACTTTGGACATTTGAGGAACTTGCCGCCATCAAAAGAGAAATCAATGCCCACGGCCTCGAACTGGAGGCGATTGAGAATTTTGACCCGGCGCACTGGCACGACGTACTGCTCGACGGCCCGAAGAAACTGGCTCAAATCGAAAATCTTAAATCCATCATCCGCAATGTCGGCAAGGCGGGCATTCCCGATTTTCGGCTACAACTTTTCCATCGCCGGCGTCGCGGGCCGGGTGAAGGGAAAATTCGCGCGCGGCGATGCCGAGGCCGTCGGCATGGACGGCCCGCCCGACAAACCGCTGCCCAACGGCATGGTCTGGAACATGGTTTATGACAAAAATGCCGCGCCGGGAAATGCGCCGTCCGCCACGCCGGAACAGCTTTGGTCGCGCCTGAAGTTTTTCCTGGATGAATTGATTCCCGTCGCCGAGGAAGCCGGCGTCACGCTCGCCGCGCATCCCGACGATCCGCCGTTGCCGACCGTCCGCGCCCAGCCGCGTCTTGTCTGGCAGCCGCAGCTTTTCCAGAAGCTGATTGACCTGAAACCCAGCCCGCGCAATGCGCTCGAATTTTGCGTCGGCACCATCGCCGAGATGAAGGACGGCAACGTTTATGACGCGGTGGAAACTTACAGCCGCCAAAACAAACTCGCCTACGTCCACCTCCGCAACGTCCACGGCAAGGTTCCGTTCTACAAGGAAACATTCATTGACGACGGCGACGTGGACGTGCTGCGCGTGCTGCGGATTTTGAAGAAAAATAATTTCGCCGGCGTCATCATTCCCGACCACGCGCCGCAAATGAGTTGCGCCGCGCCATGGCACGCGGGCATGGCCTATGCGCTCGGTTTTCTGCGCGCCGCGCTGAAGACGCTGGAGCGGGAGTGAACAATTTCCCATTGCGAACGCGCGCCGTTCGTGAAAACTTCTCTACGCCCTTTATGGCCAAAAAAAAGTCCAAGCCGCCGGTCGCCGCGATGATTCTCGGCGTCGGCTCGTTTGCGCACAGCATCGGCAAGGCGCTGGCGGATGCCGGGGCGGACGTTTCGACGTATCTGACGCGCAATTACGGGCACTTTCCGCCGACGCTCGTCGGGAAAACTTTTTCGCGCGACGCATTTCCGAGTCCGGTTCCGCTGCTGAAGAGAAATAAAATTGATGTTGTCATTCCGCAATCCATTGATTGGGCACTGCAGCCGTGGGCGGCGGATTTGGTGAAATCCGGCGTCGGGATTTTTTCAGCCCGACCGGCGAGGCGATGCGCATTGAACGCGAGCGCGATTTTGCCCGCGAGTTGTGCGCCCGGTTCAAGATTCCATTTCCCAAGGCGTTTGTGGCATCAAACCGGATCGAGGCGGAAAAGATTCTCGCTAAAAATCCGCAGCCGTTCGTCATCAAAAATCCGCTCTGCTCGCCGACCAGCCCGATTCACACGATTTTGTGCGAGACGGTCGCCGACACGCGGGCGTGGCTGCGGCACGTCAATTATGCCGAGGGCGTTTTTTTGCAGGAATACCTCGGTCGCGCCGAGGCCGGTCACATCGCGTTGGTCAGCGGCGGCGAGATTCATTCGCTCGTCACGAACCAGGAATACAAATATGCCTTCAATGGCAACCAGGGCATCGTCGCCGGCGCGCCACTCGGCGGGTTGGTCGAGCGCGATGAAAATGACAAATACGGTCTGGCGCGCGAGTTGATTCATCCGCTGAAGCCGTGGTTGCGCGAATCGAAATTCAACGGGCCGCTGCAAGTCACCGCCATCAAGCGCGGCGGCAAATGGCACGTCATCGAATACAACATCCGCATCGGCGTCACGTCCGGCCCGATGATTTTGCGGATGCTGAAGAATCCGGCGGAAGTTGTTTTGCGGACGGCGCGGAATGAAAAATTGAAGTTGGAGTTCAACGACAAATTGAATTTCGGCTGTTCGCTCACGCTGGCGGGCTACGGCTATCCGTTCACGCAGGTGCGCGGGCCGCAGTTGCCGCTGGAGGTGGACGGCAAATTCGATTGCGACGTCTGGTGGAATGAAGTGGCGCGCGGCGCGGACGGAAATTTGGTTGCCACCGGCCATCGCATCGCCGACGTGATTGCGCTTGCGCCGAAACTGGACGTGGCGATTGCCAGGGCTTACGCAAACATCCGCAAGCTCCGCGTCGTGGGCAGCTATTTCCGAACGGACGTCGGCCAAAGTTTGTGGCCGCCGGGAACGGCTTGATTTTCGACCACGGATTGAATCGGATGATTCCAGTTCTGCTTCGGCGACTTTGAATATCTGTGTGCACCGTGTCTATCCGTGGTTAAATTTATTGTCCGATGAACTTGAGTTCTGAAAATTTTCCGCAGCGGCCGGCGTGGACCGAGATTGACCTCGGCAAGCTGCGAAACAATCTGCGCCTGATCCGCCGCGACCTGCCGCGCAATGTGAAATTGCTCGCCGTGGTAAAGGACGAGGCTTACGGCCACGGCGCGCTCGACGTGGCGCGCATCGCGCTCGAGGAAGGCGCGTGGGGTTTTGGCTTGAGCACACTCGAAGAAGCGATGGCACTGCGCGATGCCGGCATCACCGCGCCGCTGCTGCTGCTCGGCGAACGGCAGGAGGCCGAACTCGAATGGTGCGTGGCGCATGATCTGACGGTTTGCGTGAACGAGCCGCACGCCGTCCGCAAGCTCGCCAAAATCGCGGCGGACTTCGGCAAACAGGTTCCGGTCCACGTCAAAATCCACACCGGCATGAGCCGTTACGGCGTGCGCTGGGACGAGGCGCTGCCGCTCATCGAAAAAGTGGTCGCGGAAAAATCGTTGTCCCTCGAAGGCGTGATGACTCACTTCTCGCAGTCGGATGAAACGGACAAGACCTTCGCAAATCTCCAATTTTCGCGTTTCAGCGAAGTGCTGCATGCGCTGGAGCAGCGGAAGATTTCCGTGAAGATTCGTCATACCTGCAACAGTGGCGGCTTTCTCGATTTGCCGTCCGCGCATTTGGACATGGTGCGGCCGGGCATTTTAATTTACGGCGTTTTCCCGTCGCAGACCTGCCGGCAGATTCCCGGCATCGAACCGGTGATGTCGGTGAAGGCGCGTATCGCGGCAATCCAGAAACTAAAACCCGGCGAAGTGGTCGGCTACGGAATGCGTTACACGGCAAAGGTGGAGCGACGCATTGCAGTGCTGCCCATCGGCTATGGTGACGGTTTTCCGCGCGTGCGGAACGAAGGTGGCGCGCTCATCCACGGCAAGCGTGCGTCGCTCATCGGCGGCATCGCGATGGATGCGTTGATGGTGGATATCACGGACATTCCCGAGGCGCAGATGTGGGACGAGGCGGTCATCATGGGCAGGCAGGGCAATGACGAGATCACCGTGCGCGATATCGCCAAGCTTAAAAACTCCGTGACCTACGATGTGTTGACGAACTGGCGGCTGCGCCTGCGCCGGAAATCGGTAAATGGAAAACAAGGCGAGACACGGATTTCACGGATTGGCACGGATTCAACTGAAGCAGAACCAATTCGTGTTAATTCGTGAAATCCGTGTCAAAGTTTTCCCCATGAAACTCCTTTTCTCCGAACAAAACTCCGATTACGAGCATTACCAGTTCCCGTATGCCATCTGGGCCGTGCCGGAGGACGGCGAGACGCCGGCGGACATTTTTGAACGCGGGTTTCCTGCCATCGTCGCGCGCTCTGGATCGCTTCTATCTCTGCCGGCAGGTACGCGTGAATCTGGCGAAGTTCAAGCCCTCATCCGAGAACCGCCGCATCCTGCGCAAAGGCACGGACATTGACGTGAAGCTCGTACCGCGGGAGAAATATGATTACACGCCGGAACGGCGCCAATTTTTCAAGACCTACGCTGACATCAAATTTGGCAAGGACGTGATGACCTTCGAGCGGCTCGACGCGCTGTTCGATTCGCCGATCATTTCACACCTGCTTGTGTTTATCGACACCAAGACCGGGGCGGAAATCGGTGTGGCGACGGTGTATCTCGAAGGCAGGGAACTTGCGTTTTATTATTACGCCTTTTACGACCTGAATTATTACGCGCGCAACCTCGGCATGTTCATGATGACCTCGGCGGTGGCGTTGTTCGCCGAACGTGGCGTGAAGCATCTTTACCTCGGCACCTGCTACTCGCAAACCGCGCTTTACAAGACGCAGTTCGCGGGTGCGGAATTTTTCAACGGCTTCTGCTGGTCGGACGATTTGGACGAACTGAAATTCATCATCAAGCGCGATAAAAAGGAACTGACCCAGCACCTGCTCGAAACTGAGGAATACCGGGACGAATTTTACAAGGGCGACTTGGAAAAAATCACAACCGCAAGCGCGTTCCGGGTGAAGATGAAGTAACCGATCAAAACGCCGCCGGCAAATCCAAAGGCGTTTCTGAAATGGTCGGCGGTTCCAGTGTCATCGGCTGGTCGTGATTCAGAAAATATTCGCAGACGCGGAAAAAGTCCGCCGTCGTCACCACGCGGCGGATATCGTGCAGGAATTTTTCGCTGACGCCCTCGCCGATGAAGTTCATGAATTTCTTCATCCGCTGCACCTGTGCGGATTCAGGCACGCCTGGCGTGATTTCGTTTTCCCACAACTCGCGGATGTAGGCCAGCACGTCGCGCCCGACCGGCAATTTTATCTTCTCGCCGCGCAATTCGCGCACGGATTTGGTCGAACAGCCACGGATTGCGAATCGCGCCGCGGCCAATCATCAATCCACGCACGCCCGTCTCCGCGAGCAAGTTGTTTCGCTTGCGCTGCGCCGTGGACGTTGCCATTCGCCAGCACGGGACATTTCAATTCCCGCGCCGCCCGCGCAATCAAATCGTAACGCACACCGGGACGATACATTTGTTTGACCGTTCTCGCGTGGACGGTGAGCAGGTCAATCGGATGCTTCGCGAAAACCGGCAACAACTCGTCGAATTCTTCCGCCGACTCGAAGCCTGATGCGCGTTTTGACCGTGAACGGCACCGTCACCGCGTCGCGCAGCGCGCCGAGGATGGCGTCAATCTTCTCCGGTTCGCGCAGCAATCCGCCGCCGGCGCATTTGCGATAGACGATCGGCGCGGGACAGCCGAGGTTCAGGTCAATCGCTGCGATGGGATATTTTTGCAACTCCCTCGCCGTGCGGATGAGCGCGGGAATGTCGTTGCCGATGAGCTGCGCGACGACGGGCTTGCCGGTCGGATTTTTGGTGATGGACTCGAGGATCCATTTTTCCGGGCGCGAATCGCCGTGGACGCGGAAGTATTCCGTCCAATAAACGTCCGGCCCGCCGTAGCGCGCGATGACGCGCATGAATTGCAACGTCGTCACATCCTGCATCGGTGCGAGCGCGAGCAACGGCGCGTCGCCGCGGAGCAAGGCGGAAAATGTTTCGTGCGGGGTCACGCGCGGCGAAGTTAAACGGGATTGACAGGAAAACAAAACTGGAATTTTGACCACGAAATACACGAATCACACGAAACGAGGCGCGGATGAATCGTGGTTGGATTTGCGGATGCATTTGCCGTTCGTGTGTTTTGTGTGTTTCGTGGTTTCAACCTGGATTTAATAATTCTTGCCTTTGGCCGTGCTGTCCGCAACTTGACGGGCAAACATGAGCGGAAAAATCTTCATCGGCACGGACAGCGGCGCGACCACCTCCAAAATCGCCGCCGTCCGGGAAGACGGCGAGGCCGTCTCCACCAAAATCTTCCAGCGTCCGACGAATGCGCAGAACGGGCGCGATGCCGTCATCAGCGGCTGGATTGCTGCCATCGGAGCATTTCTTGCGGAGAACAAACTTGATTGGTCGCAGGTTCGAGGGCGTCGGCCTCGCGATTCCCGGACCGTATGAACGCTACGGCGTTCTCGGCAAGGCGGCGAATCTTCCGGCGGGTTTTATGGGTTGGAATGTTCACGCCGATTACAGCGCGGCGCTCGCCAAGACAAGCCGGTCGTCCCATGCCGTTGACGATGGGCAACGACGGCCATTGCGGCGGCGTGGCCGAGGCGCGCATCGCCCGCGCCGATAAAAAGATTTCCGTCCTGATGCTCATGCCCGGCTCCGGCCTCGGCAGCGCGTTCGTGGGTCAGGACGGCCTGCCGCTCACCGGCCAGACACTCACCGCCATGGAAACCGCGCACATGGCCGCGCCGTTGCACCTGTTCGGCCTCGGCGGGCAAACCGATTCCCTGCGGCTGCGGGAAAAATTGGGGCTGCGTCGAGCCTTACACGACCATCGCCGGCCTGCCGTATCTACTGGCGGAAAAACTGAAAAAATTCCCCGACCACGAACTTGCCAAATCAACCGCGCCGGAGAAGGAAAAGGCTTTGTCGCTGCGCAGCCGCGCGCAAAAGGGCGACTCGCTGGCGCTGGAGATTTTCGATTTTCAGGCGCGCGCGATGGGTTTCCACGTGGCGAACCTGGTGACGCTGCTCGATCCGGGCATCGTCGTCATTGGCGGCGGGCTGATGGACCATGAAGTGACCACGCCGGAATTCCGCGAGCGTTACCTGCGCACCATCCGCGAGACCGCCGCGCCGTATCTCTGGCCCGCGCAACGCGCCAGCATCAAAATCATTCCCGCCGTCCTGGGCGAATTATCGCAGGCCATCGGCGCCGCGCTCCTGGCGCTGTATCAAGCCCAACGGGCTTGAATCATCCAGACTAGAGTTGCGAGGAACGAGCTACCCTGGGAAATCGAGCGACAAATCAACAACTCTGAAAGAGTTGAATCAATAAAACGCCCGGTGATGCAACCCCGTTGGGGTTGATGAAATTGGTGGGACGTTGACCCAGCGTAGCCGCTGCGCGTCAATGCTGGGCTGGATGATTGAATCCCGTTGGGATTCAGGCGAAACCGCCGCGAACAAGTTTTGAGCGAAGGCGAAAATAATCAATTGTTAAAACCGAGTGTGGAAAATGGTTGTTTTTCCGCGCATTTTTCTAAAACTACTTCGATTACCCTACTAAACCATCTTTGTCCACGAATCGCTGATTGCATGGATTTTTCGTCGACAGCTAGGTCAAATATTCCTCGCGGATGCATGAGTCTATTTCGTAATTCAAATGCGCCGCACAAATCGTTAAATCTAGAATCATTGTAATCAATCGAAACTTCCACGGCATGAGCTTTCAGAAATAATTTGAACGTTTCTTTAACTCTTTCAGGAAATGGCGAATAAGAAGGAACTTCTTTGATAACGCCGTCTTTTACTTTTTTACGGCGCTCGGTTATAGATTCCAATTCTTTTTCACTTAAAGTTACATCGAAATAATTTGCGGTTTCAGGTGTCACATTTTTTAATACGCTTAAGAATGCTTCTACCGAAGCGCAAAAGCATCGAACATTGGTTCGAGCCCAAAATTGATTGGATTTGTCTTGTTGCCATTGTTTGGAAGCAAATTGGATGTCGGAATCCAGAACGTTAATTGTAAGCAGCAATTGCTTGTGCAATTTGTAAATCATTGCTGCTTTCTTTTTCTTCTCATCATTCATGCTGCGAGCGAATCATGTTATTCAATTCCCATCAAGCACAACGTTTTACTCTGTTTGTTCAGTTGAACTTGCCTCGCGCGTCAGCTATCGTGTCAGCCTATGACTTTGACGGAAAAGATTCTCGCCCGCGCCGCCGGCAAGCCGCACGTGCAGGCCGGTGACAACATCTGGGTGAACGCTGACGTGCTCATGACGCACGACGTATGCGGGCCGGGCACCATCGGCGTCTTCAAACGCGAGTTCGGCAAGGACGCCAAGGTCTGGGACAAAAACCGGATCGTCATCATCCCCGACCATTACATCTTCACCGCCGATTCGAAATCGAACCGCAACGTGGACATCCTCCGCGATTTCGTGAAGGAGCAGGGCCTGCCGTATTTTTACGACGTGATTGATGACCCGAACGGGCACTGGCATTTCGATTCGAGCAAGGGGATGCTCAAGCGGCAATACGGCTCGCAATACGCGGGCGTCTGCCACACGGCGCTCCCGGCCAAGGGACACACGCGCCCCGGCGAAATCCTGTTCGGCACTGATTCGCACACCTGCATGGCGGGCGCGTTCAACCAGTTCGCCACGGGCATCGGCAACACGGACGCGGGCTTCGTGATGGGCACGGGCAAATTGCTCATTAAGGTGCCCGAGACGATGCATTTCCGGCTCGAAGGCAAATTGCAGCCGGGCGTGATGGCGAAGGATATCATCCTCCATTGCATCGGCGAAATCGGCTTTGACGGCGCAACGTATCGCGCGATGCAGTTCGACGGCCCCGGCGTGGCGAGCCTTTCGATGGACGACCGCATGACAATTGCCAACATGGCCATCGAGGCGGGCGGCAAGAACGCGATTTTTGAATTTGATTCACGCACGGCGGAATACGTGGACGCGCGCGTGAAATTGAACGGGACAAAATCCGCCTACGAACCGGTGACGCCGGACAAAGATCAAAAATTTGTTTACGAACTCGTCGTGGATTTGAGCAAGCTCGAACCGACGGTGGCGTGCCATCCCGATCCGGGCCAGCGCAAGAAGGCGAAGGACATGGGCGACACCAAGCTCGATCGCGCTTATGTCGGTTCTTGCACCGGCGGCAAGACGAGCGATTTCGTGGAGTTCGCGCGGGTGTTGCGCGGCAAGCACGTGACGATTGACACGTTCGGTGTGCCGGCGACGCCGGACATTGTGCATGACTTGCAATCCACGCGCTGGGGTGGCAAGACGATCTGGGACATCCTTGTGGACGCGGGCGTGCAAATGACGGAGAACGCCGGTTGCGCGGCGTGTCTCGGCGGGCCGGTGGACACATTTGGCCGCATCAACAAGCCCGGCATCAAGTGCATCAGTGCGACGAACCGGAATTTTCCCGGCCGCATGGGCGACAAGGAGTCGCAGGTGTTTCTCGCCTCGCCGATGACCGTGGCCGCGAGCGCGATTGCCGGGAAGATTGTTGATCCGCGCGAGTATTTGGGGAATTGAGCGGAAACAGCAGGATCAGCGTCTGCTGAAACCTTCCAGTTCGGCGATGAATGCATCCGGCCCCCCTTCGCGATAGCCGACCTGCCGACCGAGTTCACGGCCATCGGAATCCAGCAAGATAAACGTAGGAAAGCCATTCACGTTGTATTTGTTTTTCAGATTCTGATTGGCCTGTTTGAGCGCATCGCTTTGCTCTTTGCTGTTGGGAAAATCCACAGTCACCAGCGTGAGATGGGTTGCGGCGTAATCGCTGAATTTGCCGGTGGACAAAACTTCTTCGTCAAATTTGATGCACCACGAACACCAGTCGGAGCCGGTGAAATCAAGCAGCACCATCTTGTTTTCTGATTTGGCCCGCTCCAAAACCCTGGGCTGGTCGAGGCCCGACGCCTGTTCGTTGAGGACTACATCGTGATAACGGGCGTTAGCCGCAGCCTGTTTCTGCTCCACCACACCCGCTTTTGCCGCGTTGTAATGAAAATGTTTCTGCAATTCCGGGCTTAAATCCTTCAGCTTCGCGTTGGCCATTCCATGGCCATTGTTGTATGTAAAATAGATATCGGTCGCCGTGGCCGAGAAAACAGTGACGTTGCTGTAAACCTCGCTGCTGGTTTTGAGTAGCGGTAAATTTTCATCCGCGCAAACCTTCTGCGCAATGATCAAAAGACCCAGTGCGATGCAAATCGCCAAACGCATGTCCCCTCTATGCTGCCTGAAGATATGCTTGTCAAGCGCCGAGGTTGAAACCGCCTGGTTCGGTGAAAACAACAAGCGTTTGGGAACGACATCAGGCTGGTTTCGCCAGATTCGCTCCCGGCAGATAAACCGTGAAGGTCGTGCCTTCGCTGACGCGGGTGTGACAATGCAGTGCGCCGTTGCCTTCCTTGATGAGCCGCTGGACGATGTTGAGGCCGAGGCCGGTGCCCTGACGCGGCCCTTTCGTCGTGAAATAAGGCTGGAAAATCTTCGGCAGCACCTCCTGGCGCGAATGCCGGGGCCGGTGTCGGTCACGGAGAATTTCACCAGCGGCGCGGTGTTGTCCAATCCTTCGATGTTCATCAACCGGTCGTTCGGGCTGTCCTTGAACTTCGTCAGATCAAGCGGCGCAGGCAGCACTTCGCCGCTGATTTCGACGCGGTGCGGCAGCGGCGCGCATTGAAAGGCATTCACCGCGAGGTTCAGCAAAATCTGGATCAGGTCCGTGCCGTTGATTTTGACGGCGACATCCCCGGCCAGCGGCGTGACGTTGAATTCATTTTCCTGCAGGCTGGGATGAACGCGGACGAGTTGTTCCAGGTCGTGGAGCAGATGGTTCACGCTCACGCTCGGAGCGGGTTCACTGGACTGGCGGCGCAAAAATCCAAGATAGCGCCGCGAAATTTCGATGCAGTTGCCCACCTGCCGCGCGATGATGCGCAGGCGGTCCTTGATGAATTCCAAATCCTCCAGTTCCAGCCGCGAGCTGCGGCCGAGGCGCTGGTTGAGCACCTGCACGAAACCGGAGATGACGGTGAGCGGGCCGTTGATGTCGTGGATGATGCTGGCGTAAATGTCGCCGCGCGTCTTGGCGATCTGTTCCTCGACGCGCTGGTTCTGGAGTTCGGTCAGCAGGTCCTGCACCTTCTCGGCGCTGCTGTGGATTTCGCTCTCGAGCACGCGGCGCTGCATCGCCTGGCTGACGGCGGCGCGCATCGTCGCGATGTCGAACGGCTTGTTGATGTAATCGCACGCGCGGAGCCGGAGCGCCTGCCGGATGGTGTCGGTCGTCTCGAACGCCGTCATCATGATCGCCTCGATTTCGGGCTTCACGTATTTCAGGCGTTCCAAAACCTCGATGCCCGACATGCCGGCCATGCGGATGTCCAGAACCGCGACATCAATGTCATGTTTTCTGCGCCAGCTCAATCGCCGTCGGGCCGTCCTCGGCCATGAGCAGGTCATATTCGTCCTTGAAAATCACGCGCAGCGACTGGCGCGGTCCGTCCTCGTCGTCCACAATCAGCAGCATGCCGCGCTTTTTCGGGGCCGGGGTCGCCTCAATGAGATCAGTCACTGCGGCAGCGGCTTCCGCCAATGGGTTTGCAGTCAAGGGCATATCTGATTAATCAAATTTTAGCTCTACTTGCGCAAAGACAATACCATCACGCCGCTCTTGTTCTCAAGAACAAAGCATGCTTCTAGTACGTCATTTCCGCTTCAATCGCAAATGCAGCATCTTCAATGCCTGATTTGCCGTGACTTCGCTTGAATTTTTCGCGACCAAACGAGATTCAATTTCCGCTCGACTACCGTTTCCCCTTCGTCCGCCAGCGCGATGAACACCGTTCCCACCGGCTTGCTTTTCGTCCCGCCGCCCGGCCCGGCGATGCCCGTCACCGCAATCGCAAAATCCGCGCCGAACTTTTTCCGCGCGCCTTCGGCCATTTCGCGCGCGACGGCTTCGCTCACCGCGCCGTGCCGCGCCAGGGTTTTGGCCCGGACACCGAGAAATTTTTGTTTGCACGGCGTTGCTGTAGGCGACAATTCCGCCCAGGAAAATTTTGGATGCGCCCGGCACATTCGTGATTCGGTGCGCGATGCAACCGCCCGTGCAGGATTCGGCCAGCGCCAGGGTTTTTCCCCGCCGCGCCAGAAGCCCGACCACGACGGCCTCAATTTTATTGCTTCGGCCTGGGTCTGCGGATGTCGGCATTGAACGTTCCGGCGATGTAGCTTTTGGTTTCATCCGGCGTGCACAAATAAATCTTCCCCGAAAGGTGATTGCCGGAAAGCTGGCCGAAATTGAGCCGCAGCGCATAGCCGTTTGTGATGGTGACCTTCGATTGCTGGTCGTCGTCCTTCCAGCGCAGCATGACACCCGCCGCCTTGTCCGCGTTGGTGGTGATGTTGAGCGACTGGCCGGCGAGGGATTCCGGCTGCGCGCCGCCGAAATTGATCATGACGCCAAACTCCACCGTCCCGTTGCGGCCGGTCCGCAACGTCAGCGTGCCGTTCTGCAAAATCGCGCGCTCGACAATGAAATCCTGCCCGTGAATCCGCCCCGCCGCCGTTGAATTGGGAATTGCCGCCTCTTCGAGATCCAGCATCCAGTTCGTGTCGTTGGCCGGCGGCGCGACAAGCGGCGGGGCAGGCGCGGGTTTGGTGCGCGTTTGATTTGTGGCGGCATTGTTGATTCCTCATCCGATCCCGATGCAGCTTGCTTGGTCGGCGCGACGGCGGTGCTGGATTTGAAAATTTTTCCGCGAAAAACAAAAACCGCCGCGCCAGCGGCACAAACCAGAACAACCAGGGCCACCACCACAGCGATTGGCCAGATTTTTTTCCGGCGCGACCAACGCCCGGTCTTCGGGGATGGTTGGCGCGGGCCGCTCGCCGACCTTGGTGCCGGTGATGATGAATTTCTGGTCTTCGGATGAGGGTGCCTGCGGCACGGTGATTTTCTGGAAACACGTCGGGCATTCCATCACCGAGCCGGCCTGCGACGAGTCGCAACTGATGTGCTGGCCGCACACCGGACAGGCGTATTTGAACTCGCTCATTGAAGTGGGGAGAACATTTCACATTTGCGCCCGTTCGGCAATGGGCTTTTTCCGGAGTTTTCCAATCCAACGGCCTGATGAAATGCCTTTGCGTCCCGGCCTCTTTCCGTTAAAAACAGGCCAGCGTATGAAGAAAACACCTCCCGTTTCCCGCAGCGGACGCTTCGCGCAGCGAAGTCCCGCCGCCGATGTCGCACAATTCACCGAATCCGTCTCCTTCGACTGGCGGCTCTGGCGGCACGACATCCTCGGCTCGATGGCCCATGCCGAGATGCTCCACAAAATCGGTGTGCTGAAGAAAAATGAACTGCACGCCATCATCCATGGCCTGAACAAAATCGGCATCGAAATCCGGGCCGGCAAATTCAAGTGGAAGCCGGAACTGGAAGACGTCCACATGAACATTGAGGCCGAGTTGACCAGGCGTGTTCCTTCCGGCGCAAAGCTCCATACCGCCCGCTCGCGCAATGACCAGGTCGCCCTCGACATGCGGCTCTGGCTGCGCGATGAAATCATTGCGCTGCTCGGCGATATTGCCGACCTGCAGCGCGCCCTCGTCTCGCTCGGCGAACGAAATGCCGACGTCATCATCCCCGGCTACACTCATTTGCAACGGGCGCAGCCCGTCTATCTCGCGCATCATCTGCTCGCCTATGTCGAGATGCTCGAACGCGATTGCGAGCGCCTCTGGGACTGCCATTCGCGCGTTAACATCTGCCCGCTCGGCAGCGGTGCGATTGCCGGCAGCACGCTCCCGCTCGATCGCGAGCTCGTCGCCAAGTTGCTCGGCTTCGTGAATGCCAGCGGCCAGGTTCAGCTCACGCAAAACTCCATGGACGCAGTGAGCGACCGCGATTTTGCCATCGAATTTTGCGCTGCTGGCGCGCTGCTGGCCGTGCATCTTTCGCGGCTCGCGGAGGACGTGATTCTCTGGGCGAGCGCGGAATTCAATTATATCAGGATCGCCGACGCCTACACCACCGGCTCGTCGCTTATGCCGCAGAAGAAAAATCCAGACATCGCCGAACTCTCTCGCGGCAAGACCGGCCGCGTCTTCGGTAACTTGATGTCGCTACTCACGCTGCTGAAAGGTTTGCCGATGACGTACAACCGCGATTTGCAGGAGGACAAGGAGCGGTTGTTCGACACCGCAGACACCTTGCGCGCCACGACGCGGCTCATGGCCGCCATGTTGACCCACACCAAGGTAAACAAACCAGCGTGCGCCTGTGCCGCAGCCGACCCGGCGTTGCTGGCGACCGACCTCGCGGATTATCTCGTCAAAAAGGGAATGCCGTTCCGGCAGGCGCATCATGTCGTCGGCGCATGCGTGGCGCTGTCAGAAAAAACCGGCTCGCCGGGCCGTAGCGGAGCGAAGGCTGGCAAACCGCTGAACCAACTGACGCTCGCGGAATTGCAAACTGTCAACAAAGCCTTTGGCCGCGACACGTTGGGCGTTTTCAATTTGAAAATGGCGATGGCCAAACGGAATATGACTGGCGCGCCGGGAACAAAGGAAGTCACAAAGCAACTGGCACGCTGGCGGGACCAACTTTCGTAATTCATGAACGCCGCGCTCAACGGCTTGCTGAAGCAGACGTCGCGCTCGTTTTATCTGACGTTGCGTGTGTTGCCGTTGGCGGTGCGCCAGCAGATCGGTCTCACCTACCTGCTCGCGCGCACCACGGACACGATTGCCGACACAGAAATCGTTCCGCTTGCGCAACGGCTCGAAGCGCTGCAAAAACTGCGCGAACGGATTTTAGGCCAGTCCTCCAAGCCGCTGAATTTTGGTGAGCTTGCCAAGCAGCAGGGTTTGCCTGTGGAAAAATTGTTGCTGGAAAAGACCGAGGCAAGTCTGGCCTTGTTGCAAAAACTTTTGCCGGCCGATTTGAAACTTGTCCGAGAAGTTCTCACGACCATCACTAGCGGACAGGAACTGGATTTACGGCGGTTTGAATCAGGTAGGGCGGGCAGTCCTCTGCCCGCCGCTGTGACCGGAGACGACCAGCGCGCATGGAGCGACACGCCCTACCAAACCAAAATCGGCGCGCTGGAGACGGAGGTGGAACTGGATGATTACACCTATCGAGTGGCTGGCTGCGTGGGCGAGTTCTGGACGAAGATTTGTCGGGCGCATCTGTTTCCACGCGCGAGATTGGATGAGAAACAATTCATCGCCGACGGCATCCGGTTCGGCAAGGGCTTGCAGCTCGTGAACATTCTGCGCGACCTGCCGGCGGATTTAAAAAAGGGCCGCTGTTACCTGCCACTGGAACAATTGAAGCCGACCGGCTTATTACCGTACAATTTATTGTCGCCCGAAAGCGAGGCGAAATTCCTGCCATTGTTCCGCGACCATCTCGAAAAAGCTGAATCGCATTTGCACGCGGGCTGGCGTTACACAAATACGCTACCGTTCAGGCAATTCCGCGTCCGGCTGGCATGCGCATGGCCGATTTTGATTGGCATGAGGACGATTGAAAAGCTGCGCGCAGCCGGCGTAGCCGAACTGGGGCAGCGCGTGAAGGTTTCGCGAGGTGAGGTTCGCGGCATCATGTTGCGTTCGACATTGGTCAGTCCGCTGCCTTTTGCATGGCGGCGGTTGATTCCGGCTGGTGGAAAAGCAGTTGCATCCGGCCATGAATTGGCGTAAGAAAATGAGATGCGAATTTCCAAGTTATTGACGGCAGTAAGCGCCATGGCGTTTTTGGCGGGTTCTGCATCCGTCCGTGCGGACGACACTCCGGCGCAGGCCGCCGCGCGTGCGGCATTGATCGAAAAGATGAGCGAGTTGGACACGCAGCAAGGCCAGCCAACGAATGCGATGCCAACTCCTCCTCTCGTTGCCCCGGCACCCGCCGAAACTGCGCCGGTCCCGGCTGCCACTGTTGCTCCGGTAGCGACAGCGGTTTCCGAAGCCACGCCACTGCCCGCTGCCGTTGCTGCGCCCACCGCGCCGCCAGTTGAAACGCCGTCGGACAGCACGTCGGCCCAAGCTATGGCGACCGCCGCGTTACAGCAAAAAATGGCCGAGTTGGACGCGCAGGAAGCTGCTACCAACGCGGCAGCCGTGACCCAACCCGCTCCAACGGCGACAGCGGTTCTCGCGCCCGCCGAGGCCACCGCACCAGCGCCTGCTGAAACACAACCTGCACCGGCAGCGCTGGCAGTTCCCGAAACCACTCCGTCTGCCGCATCCATGCCGCCGCCAGTCGTTGTGGTGACACCTTCCGGTGCCGAGCAGGAACAGGCGGGCCAGCCGACTAATACGGCTCCAACTTCCCCTCCCGCCACGATGCCTGCCGAAACACAACCTGCGGTGCATGTGACAATGGTTCCCGAAACCAATTCACAACCGTCCGCCGCGTCCACGTCTCCGCCGGGCGTGGCTGCCACGCCGCCTGCGAAACCTGCCGCGCCCGCTGCCAATCCGTCACCAGCCAGTGCGGGCACGACTGGAGCAGTGCTGGGCTTCAAACCGATCGAAGCGCCGCCGCTGCCCGTTTCGGCGCAGAAGGAGGCGGAGTTGCAGGCACTGCTTGCGAAATACATGGCCGACCAGGTTTCGCCGGACGAATACCAAAAAGAGCGCGCGGCGATTCTGGCCGAGCCTTGAATTGTTCCTTCGATTTCGCCCGCCGGATTTTCTCCGGCGGGTTTTTTGCTTAGCAACCTTGAACTTTGAACTCTGAACCCTAAACTTCATGCGTCATGCACGATTTTCGTTACGTCGGAAACAAGTTGTTTTGCGAAGGCGTCGCCGTCGAGTCGCTCGCCAAAAAATTCGGCACGCCGCTTTACGTCTATTCGCAGCGGACGCTGACGGAGCATTTCCGCCGGTTGGACGCCGCGCTCGCGCCGCTCGACCACCTGGTTTGCTTCGCGATGAAGGCGAATTCCAATCTTTCGGTGCTGCGGACACTGGCGAACCTCGGCGCTGGCTTCGACATCGTCAGCGGTGGCGAATTGCGGCGCGTCATCGCGGCGGGCGGCGACCCGCGCAAATGCGTTTTCGCCGGCGTCGGCAAAACGGAGGAGGAAATTGAATTCGCGCTGCGGCAGGAAATTTATTCCTTCAACGCCGAGAGCGAGCCGGAATTGCAACGCATCAACCGCGTCGCCGCGCGGCTGAAAAAAATCGCGCCCGTCGCCGTGCGCGTGAATCCGGGTGTGGACGCCCACACGCACGCGAAAATCACCACCGGCACCTACGAAAACAAATTTGGCATCGCGTTCGAACAGGTCGAAGGCGTTTATGCCCGCGCGAGCAAGTTGAAAAATCTGCGGCTGCGCGGATTGCAAATGCACATCGGCTCGCAAATCACGAAAACGACGTCCCTTCGAGCAGGCGGTAAGAAAAGTTCTGCCGCTTGTGCGGTGGCTGGCCGAAAAATATCGAATTGGAATTTTTCAGCATCGGCGGCGGGCTGGGCATCGTTTATCAGCCGGCGCTTGCCAGCGGTGCGACGGCGTGGTGGAAAACGTCCGCTGCGAAAAACATTTTGACGCCGGAAAATTACGCCGAAAACCTTGCTGCCGCTCCTGAGACCGCTTGGTCTGAAAATCCTGCTTGAGCCGGGCCGGTTCATCTCCGGCAACGCCGGCATTCTGGTCACGCGCGTCGAATATGTGAAACGCACGGGCAGGAAAAATTTTGTCATCGTGGACGCGGCGATGAACGATTTGATCCGCCCGGCGTTTTACGACGCTTATCACGAAATCGTGCCGCTCGTCGAAAAAGGGCGGAATGAAAATCTCGTCCGATGTCGTCGGCGGCGATTTGCGAATCCGGCGATTATTTTTGCAAGGACCGGCCGCTGCCCAAGGTCGGCGAGGGCGATTATCTCGCGCTGTTGAGCGCGGGCGCCTACGGTTTTGTCATGGCGTCCAATTACAACACCCGCCCGCTGGCCGCCGAAATCCTGGTGAACGGCAGACGCGTCGCCGTCGCGCGCGAACGTCAGCCGGTGAAAGAAATTTGGTCGGGCGAGAAAGTTGTGGCATGGTTGAGGTAGGACTGTGAACAGCGAATTTTCCATCGCGGCCCATTGGCCGGGCGATTTTGACGAAAACCGGCCTGCGCGACTGGGCGGAGAACCTGCGGCGGACAACTGCTCGCGCCGCAGGTTTCGCTCGGCCTCGTGTTCATGTCGCCGAAATTTTTCCCGCACGCGAAAGCGGCGCTGGAAATTCTGCGCGTCCACGCCCGCATCCCGCTGCTGGCGGGCTGTTCGAGTGCCGGGCTGATTGCCGGCGCGCGTGAAATTGAAAACACGGACGGGCTGGCGCTGGCGCTTTATTCGCTGCCCGGCGCGGAATTGAAGGGCGTCCGTTTCACGCAGGCGCAGGTCGAGGAGGCGAACGGCGCGTATTGGCATCTCGAAACCGGCGTCGAGCCGAAGCACACCAACGGCTGGCTGGTGTTCATTGACCCGTTTCACCTCGATTCGGAAAGCTGGATTCGCGGCTGGAACGAGGCCTATGCGCCGGTGCCGACGTTTGGCGGGCTGGCCAGCGGGAATTTTTCGGACCAGACCACGCAGGTTTATCTGAACGGCGACGTGTTCGAGGACGGCGGCGTGGCGATTTCCGTCGGCGGCGCCGTGAAGCTGGACGGCGTCATTTCGCAGGGCTGCACGCCCATCGGCGAAACGCTGGACGCTCACGCGCGTGGAAAAAAATATGATCCATCATATCGGCAACCGGCCGGCTTACGCGGTGCTGGCCGAGACGTTTCAAAAACTTCCGCCCGACGAACAAGCGCAAGGCGCAGGGCAACCTGCTCATCGGCCTGGTCGTCAACCAATACCTCGAGGATTTTCATCGCGGCGATTTTCTCGTGCGCAATCTCATCGGCGGCGACCCGAATTCCGGCGTGCTGGCCGTCGGCGCGCTGCCGCGCGCGGGGCAGATGATGCAATTCCAGCGGCGCGACGCGGCGGCGGCGACCGAGGACATGAACGAACTGCTCGCCCGCGCCAAAGAACAGCTCGACGGCGCGACGATTTACGGCGGCTGCCTCTGCTGCTGCAACGGCCGCGGACAGAATCTTTTCGGCGCGCCGGACCACGACGCCGGGCTGGTGCAAAGACAGCTCGGCCCGCTCGGCCTCGCCGGATTTTTTTGCAACGGCGAGATCGGCCCCGTCGGCGGGAAAAATTATCTGCACGGTTTCACGGCCTCGCTCGCGCTGTTTGTGAAAAAGTAGTCGCAGTTCGCCATTGCTTTTGTCCGTCGGCGCGTCATGCTCGGCGCAGGAATGCCAGAGCAACAACACCATGGAATCGAAGCCGTCCGTGCCGCCGCGAAACGTCCGGGCGGTGGACGACGGCGTGGGCGTCGCGGCGGGCGCGGCCGGAGCCGGGGTTCGCGTCCAACCAGCACAGCACACCGGCGGAGGAAATTGCCGCGCCGACGCCGGCTGCAACAGTTTCCGAGCAACCCGCGCAAGGCGGAATCACCGGCGAAACAAATTGAACCGCCAATCCGCCTGCGTGAGGAGATGCCGGTGCGCCCCGCGCCGTCGAAGCAAAGAATTCAACCGCCTGTTCCTCATGTTCCTCCCGTTCCGGCTGTAGTTCCGGCGGCGCGTGCTGCAAAGCCGGAGGGTTCAGCCATCGGCCAGACCGTTGAAGAAGTCAGGCAGATCGTCGAGTCATTGGAGCAGGCGCTGGAACAGATGGTGGAGGTGTTGCGGCTGGTGGAGCTGGCCGAGCAACAGAAGTTCGCCGACGAACGCGAGCTTGAATCGCTGCGCCGCGCCCTGCACAAACTCCAGCCGCCGCACCGGGAGCGGCGGGAACCGGGTAGTTAATTGTTAATTCTTGGTAAGGGTTTGCCAAAATCCGGTTAGACCGGTTTTCCCGCCTGCCTCATCGTATGGCCATGAACCATGGCGTCCCATCATCGTCCGGCGGTGGTGTCTTTCCAACCAAAATAATTACTAGTCAAATCCACCCGCCTGTTTCTCCTTTTGCCAATCGCTTGCGTGTTGCTTGGATTCGGCGCAACGCTGGCGAATGCCGCCGATGCCGGCGCCTCGCTGGAACAGCGCGTGGCCCGGCTGGAACAGGCATCGCAGCCGGCCGCGCCCGCCATCAACACCGGCGACAACGCGTGGCTGCTCGCCAGTTGCGCGCTGGTGCTGATGATGACCGCGCCGGGGTTGATTTTGTTTTACGGCGGGCTGGTGCGCAGCAAGAACGTCCTCTCCACGATGATGCACAGCCTGATTCTCATGGCGCTGGTGTCAACGCTGTGGATGCTGTTCGGTTACAGCATGGCGTTCGCGCCCGGCAACGCGTTCGTCGGAAATCCGCTGACCTATTTTCTGCTCAAGGGCGTCGGCGGCGCGCCGAATGCGGATTACTCGGCCACGGTGCCGCAGGAAAGTTTCATGCTGTTTCAAATGATGTTCGCCATCATCACGCCCGCGCTCATCAGCGGCGCGGTCGCGGAACGGATCAAGTTCAAGGCTTACGTCCTGTTCACGGTGCTCTGGGTCACGGTCGTTTATTTTCCGCTGTGCCACATGGTCTGGGGCACGGGCGGCTATTTCAACTGGGCGCTCGGCGGAAAAATCCCGGTGCTGGATTTCGCCGGCGGCACGGTCGTCCACATCAGCTCCGGCGTCTCGGCGCTCGTCTGCGCGATCGTGCTCGGCAGGCGCAGCGGCTATCCGCAGGAACCGATGATGCCGCACAACGTCGTGTTGAGCCTCATCGGCGCGGGATTGCTTTGGGTCGGCTGGTTCGGGTTCAACGGCGGCAGCGCGCTCGGCGCCGGCGCCCTCGCCACCAGCGCGTTTGCCGCGACGCATTTTTCCGCCGCCGCCGCCGCGTTGAGCTGGGCGGCGACCGAATGGCTGCACAAGGGCAGGCCCAGCGTGCTCGGCGCGGCGTCCGGCATGGTCGCGGGACTGGCCACCGTCACGCCCGCGTCGGGATTCGTCTCGGTGCCGGCGGCGTTTTGCATCGGGCTGGCTGCGGGCATCATTTGCTATTTTGCCGTGACGAAACTGAAGGCGCGATTCGCCTACGACGATTCGCTGGACGTGTTTGGCGTTCACGGCATCGGCAGCATGACGGGCATGTTGATGCTCGGTTTTCTGGCGAGCGCGACCGTGAACCCGGCGATTGCCTCCACCTTCCACGCAAACGGCGTTGCCGTTTCATTGGCTGGCGGAACCAGCCAGTTTTTCAACCAGGCCATCGCGGTCATTTTCACGGCGGTCTTTGCGGGCGGCGCGTCGTTCATCCTCCTCAAGCTGGTGGACAAACTGGTCGGCCTGCGCGTGCATATTGAAGACGAGGACGCCGGACTGGACCTCACGCAACACGGCGAACGCGCTTACACGGAATAACCAAACTGATTGTTATGAAAAAAATCGAAGCCATCATCAAGCCGTTCAAGTTGAACGACGTCAAAACCGCCCTGAACGAAATCGGCATCCAGGGCATGACCGTCACCGAAGTGAAAGGCTTTGGCCGGCAGAAAGGCCACACCGAAATTTATCGCGGCAGCGAATACACCGTGGATTTTCTGCCGAAGATAAAAATCGAAAGCGTGCTGCCGGACAATCTCGCGGCGCAGGCCGTCCAAGCCATCATCAAGGCGGCCAAGACCGGCAAGATCGGCGACGGCAAGGTCTTTGTCTCCACCATTGACGACGCCTTCCGCATCCGCACCGAGGAACAGGGCGACAGCGCGGTTACGTGACGGTGACGATGGTGTGATCGACCAGCACTTCGTCTTACATTACTCACCGCCGCATCACTTGTCGGCGGCTGGCATGACTGGCCGGTGCAAAGATAAATAATCGGCCCGTCCTTCGCCGGCAGCGTTCGCGCAAATTCCTCGACTGCGCCAGTGTTGCCCAAAACAATCTTGTTCGGCTGATAAACCGAGTGTGCGGATCGCGACAATTTGTGAAAATCGGCGGAATTCACGTCTCCGGCGATGACGACACGCTTTGGTTCTTGCAGTGAAAAATCCAGCGCGTGCAGCATGAACGGCATTGCCTGCGGGAAATTTTGTAGCCGGTGCGCGAACAGTCGCAAAGTCTTTTCGGCGGCTTCGGTGAAATCTTTCCGCCCGGTGATGGCGCCCAATTTCAACAGCGCAAGCGTGGCGACGGAATTGCCGGATGGTTCCGCGCCGTCGTAATCGTCCTTCACTCGCAAAATCAAATCCTTTGCGTCATTCGCGCTTTGCCAGAAACCGCCGTTCTCCGCGTCGTAAAATCTGGCGAGCATCGCTTCAGCCAGCGCAATGGCAAAGTCCAGATGCTTTGGTTCCAGCGTGGTTTCGTAAAGCTCGATGAAGCCGGAAAGCAAAAACGCATAACCTTCAAGCAATTGCACATTGTCGTGTTCACCATCCCGCCAGCGGTGGAAAAGCGTCCGGGATTTTTCGTCCCAAAGCTTCCCTTGGATGAACGCCAGATTTCTCTCCGCGGCCGCGCGGTATTTTTCGTCGCCCAAAATTGCGGATGCCCGCGCAAATGCGCCGAGCATCAGGCCGTTCCAGGAAGCGAGAATCTTGTCGTCGAGATGCGGCCGGATTCGTTTTGCGCGGATGTCGGACATTTTTCTTTTGGCGGATGTGAGCAGCGGCAGGTCTTCGACGGGCACGTCTGGATTGACGACGCTCAACACATTTTGCCCCGACAACGGCTGCGGATGGCTGTGGTCAACGAAATTTCCGTCCGCCGTTATCCCGAAGTAGCGCGCGGCCACGTTGAATTCATCCACGGTCAGCAGCTTGGAAAGTTCGTCCTTCGTCCAGCAATAAAATTTCCCCTCGTGGCCTTCGCTGTCGGCGTCCTCGGCGGAATAAAATCCGCCGCCAGGATGCGTCATGTCACGCAAAACGTAATCCAAAATGTCGCGCGCAACATCCGCATGGCGAACATCGCCGCTGACGAGAAAGGCGTCGAGATAAAGCTGCGCGAGCTGCGCGTTATCATAGAGCATCTTCTCGAAATGCGGCACGAGCCATTCGGCGTCCACGGAGTAGCGCGCAAATCCGCCGCCAAGCTGGTCATGGATGCCGCCGGCGGCCATGCGTTCGCAGGTGTGCAAAACCATCCGGGCCGCCTCGTCGTCGTGAAACCGTTTTGCGCAGCGCAGCAGCAGCGATGGAAAACTCGGCTGCGGGAATTTCGGCGCGCCGCCAAAGCCGCCGTTGGCCGGATCGTAATTCGATTTAAAAACATTCGCCGCGTTTTTCAAAACGTCCGCCGCCAGCGGCAAATCCGGTCTCGTCCGAATTGGCGGTTGCCTGCTGCAAGCCGCGCGTGGATTTCTTCGGCGGACGCGGCGATTTCATTTTTTCGTTCCTGCCAGAGCTGGCTGATTTGCTGGAGCAGTTGGAGAAAACTTGGACGACCGTAGCGCGCGTCCGGCGGGAAATAAGTGCCGCCGAAAAACGGCTTCAAATCCGGCGTCAGAAAAACATTCATCGGCCAGCCGCCGCTGCCGGTCGTGGACTGCACGAACGTCATGTAAATCTTGTCCACGTCCGGGCCGCTCCTCGCGGTCCACCTTGATGCTGACAAAATGTTCGTTGAGAAATTGACCGATGCGCTCGTCCTCAAACGACTCGCGTTCCATGACGTGGCACCAGTGGCAGGTGGAATAGCCGATGCTCAGGAGAATGGGTTTGTTCTCCGCGGCGCGCCTTTTCAAACGCCTCGTCATTCCACGCGAACCAGTCCACGGGATTGTGCGCGTGCTGGAGCAGATACGGCGATTTCTCCCGTGCCAGGCGGTTGGTATGTTTGGCGGACATCGCCGAAACTCTGCCTCATAATCAGCTTCACCGCGAATAATTTTGCGTCGTCACCCGCGCGCGGCTGCGCTAGGCTGGCGCCATGTTGTCGAAAAAGCCGTGGCAATCGGAATTCGTCCTCCTTTTTGGAGCGGCGATGTTCGCGTGCTATGGCTTCGTAGCCATGCTGGCCTTGTTGCTCCAAAAAAGTGGTCTTGCCGGGTTTCAAAACCCCGACGATGCCGGATTTGCACTGCTTGGCACGCTGGGCATCGAAGGCCCGGCGTGGATTTTCATCCTGGTTTTTTTGCGTCTGCACAAGGCCGACTGGCGCGACGCGTTTGGATTGCGCGGACCGGATTTGGAAAGATCACTCCTGCTGGCCGTTGGTGTGCTGGTATTCATACTGCCCGCGGTCTGGCTGCTGCAAGGTCTCTCTGGCATCGTTTTGGAAAAAATCGGCGTGCCGGTTGAAAGCCAGCCCGCTGTGGAGATTTATCTCGGCTTAAAAGCCTTCTGGCTTCGCGTTTGTTTTGGAACTTTTGCCGTTGTCATCGCGCCCGTCGCCGAGGAATTTATCTTTCGAGGGATGCTTTATCCGTTCGTGAAACAGCTTGGCTCGCCGCGCGCCGCCCTTTTTGGCGTCAGCGCAATTTTTGCCGCGATTCATTTCGACGCGGGGACCTTCGTGCCGCTGTTTGCGCTTGCGCTTGCGCTGACGTGGCTTTACGAAATGACCGATAATCTGCTGGCACCCATCGCCGCGCATTCGCTGTTCAACGCTACCAATCTCGTTGCGCTCCATTTTTTACCGCAAATCAACGAGTTCCTGCAAAAATCCCTGCATGTCCAGTTGCTGAAATGAACGAATTCGAACTTATCGCAAGCCTGACAAAATCGCTGCCGACAAATGCAAACGTCCTCACCGGCGCGGGCGATGATTGCGCCGTGTTGGATTTAGGTGTGCCCGGCAAGCTGGTTTTGTTCAAGACTGACGCGGTGGTGGAAGGAATCCATTTCATGAAGGACATACCGCCGGAAAAAATCGGCCACAAGGCCCTGGCCCGGTGCTTGAGCGACATCGCCGCGATGGCAGGCACGCCTGTCGCCGCTCTCGTCACCCTTGGCCTGCCGGAGAATTTTGAGCCGGGATTTGTGGCGAAAATTTACGACGGCATGAACGCAATCGCAGAAAAATTCGGCGTGGCCATTGTCGGCGGTGAAACGACGACGAACCCGGAGCGCATTCTTATTTCCATTGCACTCATCGGAACCGTCGCGTGCGGAAAACAGGTGTTCCGCTCCGGCGCGAAAGTTGGCGACGCGATTTTTGTGACCGGTGAACTCGGTGGTTCCCTGGCAGAAAAGCACTTGGAATTCGAGCCGCGACTCGAAGAGGCGCGCTGGCTGGTGGAACATTTTTCAATCCACGCGATGATTGATTTGAGCGACGGACTGGCTGGGGACCTGCGCCATATTTTGAAGACCAGCCACATCGGCGCGGAATTGTTGAAGAGTGCGATTCCAGTTTCCCGCGCGGCGAAATTGCGGGCGCGGGTGAAGCCGGCGTTTGCCGCAGCGCTGACGGACGGCGAGGATTTTGAACTGTTGTTCACGATTGCCGGCGGTGACGCGGTGAAGCTCGTTGACTCCTGGAAGAAGAAGTTTCCGAAGCTGAAATTGAGTTGCATCGGCAAGATTGTCGTGGGCGAAAACGTCATCCTTCGCGACAAAACCGGCGCGCAAAAACTGAATGCCCATGGCTACGTTCATTTCACATAGCCCGGCGGACACCGAATCACTCGGCGAAGGTTTTGGCCGCGAGGCGCGGCATGGACTGGTCATTGCATTATCCGGCGAACTCGGCGCGGGCAAAACTCAGCTGGTGAAAGGCCTCGCGCGCGGACTCGGCATCGCCGCGCGGGTGCATTCACCGACGTTTACGCTTGTCAACGAATACACCGGCGGGCGGTTGCGGCTTTTCCATCTGGATCTATACCGGCTGGAATCGCGCGGGCAGATTCTGTCCGCCGGGCTGGAGGAATTTTTGCAGCCGGATGGTGTGGCGGTGATTGAATGGGCGGAGCGAATGGCGAATGGCGAATTGCGACTGACAAATATGAAAAGAGTGAAAATTGAAGTTGCTGGGGAGACGGAACGGAAAATTGTTTATGATGATTCTGGCGCTTGATTTTTCCTCGCCACAACGGAGTGTGGCGGTTTTCCAGATGGAAAACGCGGCCATGATCGCTGAGGTCGTCGAAACCGGCGTTCGCGGAACGAATGCGTTCGGGATGATCGAGCAGGCTCTGGCAAATGTGAAAATCGAGCGCGAACAAATTGGTGTGCTCGCCGTTGGCCTCGGGCCCGGGTCCTACACCGGCATTCGCGCGGCGATTTCGCTGGCGCAGGGCTGGCAACTGGCGCGCGGCGCGAAGCTGCTTGGCGTCAGCAGCACGGAAGCTATCGCGTCACAGGCGCGCGCGGAAAAAATCGTCGGCCGCGTGAATGTGGTGGTTGACGCGCAGCGAAATGAATTTTATCTGGCGACCTATGAAATCGTCCCGGACGGCTGGCGGGAGATTACGCCGCTGGAAATATTGTCGCTGAAGGAAGTCCAATCACGGGCGACAGAAAGCGGAATTATAATTGGGCCAGAAGCGACTAAATGGTTTCCAAACGGCCGGATTATCTTCCCGCGCGCAACAGCGCTGGCGGAACTGGCTGCGCGCCGGAGTGACTTCACTCCGGGCGAGAAGCTGGAGCCGATTTATCTTCGGCAGACAAATTTTGTGAAGGCAACATCGGTGCGCAATGCAAACTAAAGTTTGCGGCGACACAGCGCATTCATAAACTGTGCCCGTGAAAGCCGCCATCCTCCACGGGAAGGAAAACATTCAGATTGAAGATGTCTCGCCCCCCGCCCTGAAACCAGGCGAAGTCCGCGTCCGTATCGAGTCTGCGTTGACCTGCGGCACCGACCTCAAGGTTTTCAAACGCGGCTACCACGCCAAAATGATCGTGCCCCCCGCCGTCTTCGGCCACGAGCTGGCCGGAGTGATTTCGGAGCTGGGTGATGGTAGTTTGAAGTCAGGCTGGAAAATCGGCGACCGCGTGGTTCCGGCCAATTCCGCGCCGTGCGGAAACTGTTTCCACTGCGGGGTCGGACAGGAAAACATTTGCGACGATTTGCAGTTTCTCAATGGTGCCTATGCCGAATCCATCGTCGTGCCGGCGCGCCTCGTCCAAAAAAACCTTCTGCGGCTCAAGCCGGAGACGGATTTTGCCGACGCCTCGCTCACCGAACCGCTGGCATGCGTTGTGCAGGGCGTGGACGACACGAAATTGCGCGCTGGCCAGCATGTGCTTGTCATCGGCGCGGGGCCGATCGGACTGATGTTCACCGCGCTGGCCAAAAAGTCTTGGCTGCGACGTGACGGTGGCTGGGACGGCGCGCAGCGCGGTTGGAGGCGGCCCAACGGCTCGGCGCGAACCAGGCGATTGACATTGGTGACGGCTCGAACCTGCCCGCGAAAATCCGCGCGGCGACGAAGACGCATTTTGACGTGGTCGATGGAAGCGGTGGGCCGGCCCGAAACGTGGGAGGCGAGCGTGCATCTGGTGCGCAAGGGCGGCACGGTGAATTTTTTCGGCGGCTGCCCGGCGGGCACCTCCGTCACGCTGGACACGACCTTCATCCATTATTCCGACCTCACGTTGCTGGCGAGTTTTCACCACACGCCGCGCGCCATCCGGCGGGCGCTGGAATTCATCGAGGCGGGCGTCATTCACGCGGGCGATTTCGTGGACGGCGAATGTCCGCTGACGCAACTGCCGGAATTGTTCAAGACAATGGCCGCGGGCAACCACGCCATCAAGACGCTGATCAAAGTCCACGAATGACACTGAAGGCAGTCCAGTGACCCACCGAATGAGAGATTGGCCGCGCGCCAAAGGCCGCGCGTTTCTTCATTCTTCATTTTCAGTCTTCATTTCAAGAAGTCCTCCACCGTCGTCGTGCAATTTCTTCAAGTCCGGCAGGTTGATATACATCATGTGGCCGGCGTCGAACTCGGCGTAGGTGATGTTCGTGCGGTAGGCCGGGTCGAGCTGCATGTGGTCGAGCGCGTAATGCACCGTGTCAATCGGGCAGACCAGATCGCAGCGCCCGCCCAGCACGAGGATTTTCATGTAGGGATTCTGGTTCATGATGTCCGGCGAGCCGGTCGCCCGCGCTGGCGTAGGTGTTGCGCGCGCCGTAATTCCACGGCTGCACGCCGGCGAGAATTTCGTAGGGCAAATCGTCCTCGAATTTCAATTCGCCGCGCACATAGGAATTCATCGCGGCGGAAAACGGCCCGACCACCGCCGCGTCCGACGGATCAAAATCCGGATACGGCGATGCCGGATCGTCATCGCGCCCGGTGATGCGCGCGTCGTAGGCGCCGAGAATCAATCCTTCGTCGTGCAGCAATTGTTTGCGGAAAACGCCCTCGTCAATCCGCAGGTGGTTGTCCTCGATGACCGACGGTTTCAGGCCGGTGAGCCGGGCCAGTTCGTCGGCGACTTTTTTATGTTCATCGGCGGAGAGTGAATCGCCCCGCTGCAATGCCGAGGCGTATTCGCCTTTCGCAAATTCGCGCGCCTCGGCCAGCGCCTTCGGCAAATCCGCCTGCAAATCCGGCGGCAGTTTGTTGTGGAAATGCGCCGCTGCGGTGTAGGCCGGCAGATAGAGCGGATACGGCACGTCGTTGCCCGGGATTGTCGTAAATGGTCGCGAAGTCCAGGACGCCGGAGACGAGAATCAGCCCGTTCAAATACATGCCGTAGCGCGAACTCAAATGATCCGCCAGCCCCGCCGCGCGGAAGACGCCGTAGCTTTCGCCGCAGAGATATTTCGGCGAGAGCCAGCGGTCGTGCCGCGTCGTCCAGAGCCGGATGAATTCGCCGACGGAATCCAGGTCGGCGGAGTTGCCAAAAAAGTCATCGGGCTTTCCGTCCTTCGCCGGTCGGCTGAAGCCGGTGGCCACCGGGTCAATGAACACCAGGTCGCTACCGTCCAGAATGGAATACTCGTTGTCCGTCAGGCCGAACGGCGGCGGCGGCAGCGTGCCGTCTTCGTTCATTTTCACGCGGCGCGGGCCGAGCGCGCCCAGATGCAGCCACACGGAAGACGAGCCGGGCCCGCCGTTGAAGCAGAACGTGACCGGACGCGCGGCCTTGTTGTTGGGCCGTCACCTGGCACGTTCCGACGCGCGTGTAGGCGACATAAAAGACCGATGCGCGCACCGAGCCGGTGGGCGCGAGAATCGGCAGCATGCCCGTCTCGGCCACGTAGGTGACGTGCTGGCCGGCGATGGTGATGGTGTTGGTGGTGAAGACCGGCTTGTGCGTGGCGTCTGGGATGTGGCGGCCTCATTTTTCTCGCGCCGGCGCGTTGGTGTCGGCGCCGGACGGATTGGTTTTGGGCGCGGCGCACAGGCTGGCGGCGAGTGCGAACGGCAGAATCCAAAGGAGTTTTTTCATGGCCAATTTGTTGTTTTGCATGGGAAGAATGCGTTGTTTGTCCATTGGGACGCAAGCCATGTGTCGCGCCAAGCCAGCCTGTTGGCGGATTTAATTCTGCAATCTCGCTGTGCCGCTGAGGCTGATTATCCATTCTTAAAATCAAGGAAGAGCCGGATTCCCAGCCCTTTCCTTGAACTTACTTGACGAAACAGTTGGAGACTGTTCCATATTCTCACTGATAATAATGGTCGTCACCTCGAAATGCGGCATGGACAGCGTTTAAATTAAAGGGCCTGAGCTAAACATTACGCTGCCTATGGATTGTTTTGTCGGCCGAGGCATAAGGAGGGAAAAAGAACCCTCGGGGAATCGCCAATTCATAAAAAACATCTTGGACAAAAGCAAAGCGAGGCACCCGAAGGTGCCTCGCTCGCTCAAGCCAAATCCAGCTTATTGCGGGAAGTTATACCATACGGTGGGGCTGGTGAAACCATTTGTTGCATTGTTAAATGCCGTTTGCATGGCTGAAACCGTATCCGATGCGACACTGCCGTCAGTCAGCCCGATATTGCCGGTTTTAAGATGCATATCGCCGGAGGTCCAAGACCAATAAGGAGAACCGGTTTGCCATCAGACTGCCAGCAGCGCCGTCAATCAGAGGGCGAGCCGTGGCACTACCGCCATTGGGGCCGCTAACGGAGCCGTTGTTTGCGGTGCCATAGGTGGTTATCGTGCCGATGTTGCGATCGCCGGCAAGAATCAACTGCGGATAAGCATCTGATGCGTCGCCACAAACGAAGTAGCTTACATTGCCGTTGGTAAAAGTCCCAGCGTTGGGGCCTGCGGCAGCTGCGTTAAAGTTCTGTCCCACGGTGCGAACGGAGGCATCCGATGGGCACAACAATACTTTTGGCGTGGACAACTCATTTGACATGACTGAAAAAAGATAAGGCACGTTCACAAGCTTGCTGTGCAGGAGCCGTCATTGCCAAGCAGTTCCAACAAATTCCAGAGCGCCGCCTTGAGGCGAGCGAAGGGCCATGGGATATTTGTCGCCGTTGTCACCTTCCCAGATTCTGAAGGCGATGCCGACTTCCTTGAGGTTGTTGACGCAGTTGATTTTCTGCGCCTTGCGCTTGGCGGCGGCGAGCGCCGGCAGCAACATGGCCGCCAGAATGGCGATGATGGCGATCACGACGAGCAGTTCGATCAGCGTGAAGGCCTTTTTCTGTTTGAGAATGCTTTTCATAGGTTCAGTAGTTTGTTGTTGTTGTTTCGTTCGGGTGACAATAGTGGCAAACTCTACTCCGAGCGCGCCCGCTGTCAACACCAATTCTGGAAAATCTTTAGCAATGCCAATGCCAACCCAAATTGGCCGGCTCGTTCTTTCAAAATTCCAAATAAAACGGGAAAAACCCAGGAAATTTTTTGACCTGCCGGGGCATGTTGCGTGAAAATTTCACGCAGCGCGCGTGAAGTTCACGCATTGAATGCCATTGTCGCCGGTGAAAATCTGATTTACACCGGGCCCCGCTTCGCAAACACTGGCAGACCCTATGGCCGAGCCAAAAGAGAATGTGCTGATGGAAAAAATCGTGTCGCTGTGCAAGCGGCGCGGGTTCATTTTTCAATCCTCCGAGATTTACGGCGGCATCAACGGCTTTTGGGATTACGGCCCGCTCGGCGCGGAACTCAAGCGCAACGTCAAGGAGCTTTGGTGGAACGCCATGACCCGCCAGCGCGACGACGTCGCCGGCCTCGAAGCCACCATCATCATGTCGCCGAAAATCTGGGAGGCCAGCGGCCACGTCGCGACGTTCAGCGATCCGATGATTGACTGCAAGACGTGCAAGGGCCGTTTCCGCGCGGATCAGACGGATGAAATCCCCTGCCCGCAAAAGCCGAGCAAGTGCGTCAACGAATGTCACGGCGAGAAAACCGGGGCGCGCGCGTTCAACCTGATGTTTCAAACCTACGTCGGCCCGACAGCGACAGCGGCGGACATCGCTTATCTCCGCCCGGAAACCGCGCAGGCGATTTTCGCGCAGTTCAAAAATGTTTTGGAAACGTCGCGGCAGAAGGTGCCGTTTGGCATCGCGCAGGTCGGCAAGGCGTTCCGCAACGAAGTCACGCCGCGCAATTTCACCTTCCGCTCGCGCGAGTTCGAGCAGATGGAACTGGAATTTTTCATCAAGCCGGATGAAGTCATTGAGGCGATTCACGGCAGCGTGGCAACCGTGCTCCGAAACCGGCCACCCCGAGCGAACCGCAGCCGAACTGGGGCTGGCAGGCGTGGCATCAATATTGGGTCGAGGAGCGCGTGCGCTTTTACGAAGGCATCGGGCTTGCGATGACTCGACGCTCGGTTTTCACCGGCAGACGCCGGAGGAGCTGGCGCATTATGCCCGCGCCTGCGTGGACATTTTGTTCAAGTTTCCGTTCAGCAAAAAAGACGAAAACGGCAACGTCGCTGGGCGACGAACTCGAAGGCATCGCCGCGCGCAGCGATTTTGATTTGAGCCAGCACGCGCGTTTTTCCGGCAAGCCGATGGGCGTGTTTGACGACGAGTTGCGCGCCGCGTGGGCGAAATTGCCGAAGGAAAAACAGGATGATCTTTGGAAGCGTTATTACGAAAACCGGAAAAATTATCTTTTGAAATCCGGCGTGGAAGCCGGAGCCGGCGCAGAAGCAGGCGACGGATGACGCGAACGGGCTGGCGAAGGGCCAATATATTCCGCACGTCATCGAGCCGAGCGCGGGCGTGGACCGTTTGATTCTCGCGCTCATCGCCAACGCGTATTCCGAAGTCACCAAGACCGACGACAAGGGCAAAACCGAGACGACGGTGGTGATGAAATTTCATCCGCGCGTCGCGCCGATCAAGGTCGGCGTGCTGCCGCTGTTGAAAAACAAGCCGGAGCTGGTCAAGAAGGCGCTGGAAGTCCGCGATTTGCTGCGTCCGTGGATGAACGTGTTTTACGACGACGGCGGCTCGATTGGCCGCCGTTACGCGCGCCAGGACGAGGCCGGCACGCCGTTCTGCGTGACGATTGATTTCGACACGCTCGGCGAAAAACCGGAACTGCTGGACACGGTGACGATCCGTTACCGCGACGATGGCCGGCAGGAACGTTTGAAAATTTCTGAACTTTTGGATTTTTTGCTGTCTAAAATCCGTTGATGACCGAGAACGCAAAAAATCCGAACGTGCCGGTGAAAAAGCGCGCGCCGACGCTGTATTTCATCATCGCGATCAAATTGACCAAGGGCGTGCTGTTGTTGCTGCTGGCGTTGGGCATCTTTTCGCTCGCCAACAAGGATTTGCCGGATTTGTTCGACCAGTTTTTGGGGTGGGTGCATCTCGATCCCGAACGGAGTTTTTTTGCGGGCATCGCCGACTGGCTGGACACCGTCACGTCCGACCAATATGCGCGTGTTTGCGTCTGGCACGATGCTTTACGGATTGTTCCTGCTCGTCGGCGGCACCGGGCTGGCGTTCCGCGCGAAATGGGCCATCTGGCTGGCCATCGGCGAATCGGCGTTTTTCATCCCGATTGAAATTTTTGAACTGGTGCGCCGCCACTTGCCAAACTCATCCGGATGAACCGCGCCCGGAATTTTTTCATCACCCCAAAATCGGCCTGCTCATCGTGCTGGCGCTGAACATTTTGATCGTCTGGTATCTGCTCCAAAACCGGAAGCGGCTGTTCCGCCATCACGACTGATTTTTCCCGCGTGACCACGCGCGCCGGCTTCTGGCATCGTCCTGCGACAACCGATGAACGACGCGACACCGTTTGAAATTTCCGAATTCGAGCAGCTCCTGCGCAAACCGAACGGCGACCCGACGGGCCTGGCCGGTTTTTTCAACAGCGGCGAGGTCTGGGTGGCGCGCGTGCCCGCCCGGCTGGACGTGATGGGCGGCATCGCCGATTATTCCGGCGCCAACGTCTGCGAAGCGGTGCTGGGCCGCGGCATGTTGATGGCGTTGCAGGCGCGCACCGACCGCACGCTGCGCATCCGGTCGATGCAGGTCGGCCACCGCAGCCTGCCCGTCGAGACGCGCATCCCGCTGGATTACCTGACTTCGGGCGACGCCGTTGGCTCCTACACGCAAATGCGCGAACTTTGCCTGGCCAACCCGCTCGCTGCCTGGGCGGCCTATATCGGCGGCAGCATTTTCACTTTGCTGAAGGAAGAATCCATCGAACTGCCTTACGGTTTCAGTTTCATGCTGTTGAGCGCGGTGCCGATGAACGTCGGCATCGGCAGTTCCGCCGCCGTGGAAATCGGCACGCTGTCATGTCTCAACGCCTATCTCGGCCTCGAACTCGATGGCGCGCGCATCGCGCGGCTCGGCCAGATGGCGGAAAACCACGTCGTCGGCGCGCCATGCGGCATCATGGACCAGATTGCCGTGGCCAGCGGTCGCGAAGGCAAACTGACGCACATCCTCTGCCGTCCCGGCTCGATTGTCGGCGAGGTGGAAATCCCGCCCGGCACCGGCTTCGTCGGCATCAACTCGATGGTGCGCCATTCCGTCGCCGGCAACGCCTACGGCAACGTCCGCATCGGCGCGTTCATGGGCAAAAAAATCATCAACGAACTCCGCGCCAGGACCGGCCGCGCGGCGCTGAATTACCTCACCGAAATTTCAGTCGGGCGAACTGAAGGCCGAATACGAGCCGCAAATCCCTGAAACCATTCTCGGTTCGGATTTTCTCGCGAAATACAAGACGCATGACGACCCGGTGACGATCGTCCAGCCGGATGCGACCTACCGCGTCGCCGGCCCTACGCGTCATCCCATCGGAGAAAACGAGCGCGTGCTGAAATTCATAGAGTCGCTGCGCGCGACTTCCGGCGGCGACGAACGCGCCTGCGTCGAGGCCGGCGAAATGATGTATGGCGCGCACGAAAGCTACCGCGACAACTGCCGGCTCTCGGTGCCGGAGGTGAATTTCCTCGTGGAAGCCGTTCGCAAACGCGGCCCGGAAAACGGACTTTACGGCGCAAAAATCACCGGCGGCGGCACCGGCGGCACCGTGGCCGTGTTCGGCAAAATCGAGGCGCTGAAGGAACACATTCCGCAAATCGCCGTCGAATTTTCCCGTCGCGTCGGGGTGATGCCGGACATTTTTGAGGGCATGTCGCCCGGCGCGATTGAGTTCGGTGCCAAGCGCTACGCCTTTGGCGCGAACGGCTGGAAACGATTCGACGTTTGAAAATGAAAGTCCGCAAAGCCGTCATCCCCATCGCCGGACTCGGCACGCGCCATTTCCCGGCGTCGCACGCGGTGAAAAAGGAACTGTTTCCGGTCGTCGGCCCGGATGGCATCGCCCGCGCGCTGTTTCATTATCACCTGCTCGAACTCGAAGCCGCCAGCATCGAGGAGATTTGCATCATCGTCCAGCCCGGCGAGGATGAAATGGTGCGCGATTATCTGCGCGGCCCGGATGACGCTTATCTCAAGCGGCTGGAAAAATATCCGGCGCTCCTCCGCGAAGCGGAACAGATGCGCGGTTTTGAAAAGCGTGTTAGCTTTGCCGTCCAGCTCGAGCAGGAAGGCTACGGCCACGCGGTTTTCCAGACGAAAAAATTTGCGGCGGGTGAAATGGTGCTGCTCGGCGCTCGGCGATCATTTGTTTCGAGGCAAACATGGCGGCCCGTGTGGCACACACTCGCCATACCGCGAACTGGCGGACACGGCTAAAATATCCGACGGCAAAAGTGTTTCCGCTGTGAACCGGATTTCAGCGGGTGAATTGAAAGGCTATGGCACGATTGCCGGAACACGCCACGCGGAAAACCCGCGCCTGATTGACGTTTCGCTCATCGTCGAAAAACCTGCCGTGGCTGTCGCGCAGGAAAAATTGCGCGTTGACGGTCTGCCCGCCGGAACTTGGCTCGGTTGGTTCGGACTGCATCTGCTGGCGCCTTCGATTTACGACGTGCTGGAGGAAATGATCCGGGACGACGTGCGCGACCACGGCGAGTTTCAATTGACCCGCGCGCAGGAAATCCAGCGCCAGCGCGAAGGATATCTGGCGCTGGAAATGACTGCGGCGGAGCGGTTTGACTTCGGCGTGCCGGACGATTTTGTCCGGAGCCTTCAGGCGTTCCGGGGTGCTTTTTGATTTAGCCTCAATTTATTTGCTTGCAACTCGAACGGTTAGTGCTTAATTAAGGAATATTGTTTGAATTAGTCCGACGACAGATTTGATGCCAAAATTTATAGCTATGCCACAACCGTCGAGGGTGTCTTGAGCCGCCCTTTTCCTTCACGCCATTCTTCGTCCGATTCGTTCCTTCGGGTCAACGGTAAAATCCGCGCCCGCGAAGTTCGCGTCGTCATGGGTGAAAAACAGCTTGGTGTCATTTCACTCAACGAGGCGCTGACCCTGGCGCGGCAGCAAGGAGTTGATCTCGTCGAAATCGCGCCGAACGCCACTCCGCCCGTCTGCCGCCTCGTTGAAATCGGAAAATTCCGCTACGAAAAAGCCAAGAAGGAGAAGGATTCCAAAAAACACCAGCACGCCTCGATGGTGAAGGAAGTCCAGTTGAGCCCGCGCATTGACCCGCACGACCTCGGCATCAAGGTCCAGCACGCGATCGGCTTTTTGTGCGAGGATATGAAGGTGAAGGTCGCGCTCAAATTCCGCGGCCGGGAAATGGCGCATCAGGAATTCGGTTTTGAGGTCATCAAAAAATTTCTCGAAGCCATCGCGCCCTTCGGCCATCCCGATTTTCAGCCGAAGCTCATCGGGCGCGGCATCAACGTGATGATCAGCCCGCTGCCGCGAAACAAACGCGCAAAAAATCCGTATGCGGTTGAAGGCGGTTCCCCAGCCTGCTTCGGCCAATAACCATTCTGCCACCCCGCCGCAAACCGGTAAAGTTCCCGTCTTGAACGAGCCGTCCCCGGACGGTTTTGTGAACAATCCGTTCGACAAGATCGAAGTGAAATGACGTGGCGAATTGGCGGGTTCGCGTCACGCACCGCCGTTCGCCGCGCGAAATTCAGCCGCCATCGCCGGTAGCTGGCAGTTTTCACAAATGGCGTTCGAGTGTTCGCAAAAGTCGCGGACGATTTGCATCAAGCCCTGCTGCTCCGCCGCGCTCCGCAACGCGCGGCGGTTGGAAGTTCCGAGCAGCCGCTGCCGCGCCAGTTTCAAAACTGAATTGTCCTCCGCCGCCGGCCAGTCAAAATAACGCCGCTCGATTTCGAGCCGCAGCGTTGCGTTTTTGCCTTCCACCGCGCGCGCCCACAGCCACGGCAGAATCACATTCACCGCCAAATCCGTCGCGCGCGTCTCGCCCAGCAGCGGCTGCGGTTTGCCAGCCGCGCCGATTTGAACGTCCAGTGCCACGACCAGAATTCATCGCGCTCAACCTGCAAAATCTTCAGCAGCGAACCGGGCAGCGCGTTGTCCGCCAGGTCGGCGGCGCACCAGTTTTCAATTTTTGAAATCAAATTTTTGTCCGCCAGCCAGTGCGCCGCGAGCGCAAGCCGCCGCTGCGGATGATTCGCCGGGCGCAGGCCGTGAAATTTCCAGACGGCGCGCGGCAAAATGCAGTCCGCAAATTCATCGCGCTCGCGCCACCAGCAATCCCAGACGCGGCGCAAATAGGTGTCCGAACTTTTTTGCGACCGGGTCAATTCCACCGGCAGCAGGCCGCTGATGCCGAGCAGTCGCGCTTGAAATGCAAATGGCGATTTGGCGCCGCGCGACCAGAGCAAACGCGATTCCGCCAGATTTTGCATCGGCCAGGCGTTGTGTTTGTAGCCGAGCGCGCGGAACAAGCCCTCCCACAAGGCCTGTTCCCAGCCGGCGTGCCGCGCCCGCGCGGAAAATTGCGCGGCCTTGGCCTCCAAACGGACGCGAGCGGCCTGGCGCAAAAGCTCCGCCGAGTTGCGGTTCGTCAAGTTCGCGCAACGACGCGGAACATTTGCCGCGCAGATTTTCGGGAAAGACGGAGGCGGATTCGTTTTCGAGCCACTGGCTCAATTCGCCGAGCGGCGCGTCGAGAGAATCATTTATCCGCAAAGTCGTGGGACGTTCGTTTTGTGCCGGGCCGGAGGCTGGCGCTCCGCTTTCCCAAACGACGTGCAGGATGACGTTTTTGAAATTCGGATTGCGGTCGTGGCCGTGCGCGTGCCAGCCGTTGCTGCGCAAATCAATTTCCACGTCGCCGGAGCGCGGCGATTCGCCACCGATCTGGATGACCGCGCCGCGAAAATCCGGCCCGCCTTCGGCGCTGGCGAAACCGGGATGCAGCACGCGGACGGTTTTCCCGTCCAAAGTTTTCAATTGGTCGCGCCGCAGCCGTTGATGCCGCCAGACGGCCTGGAGCAGGCGCTCGGCGGGAAAGCCGTCTTTGTCCTGCAAAACATCCGTGGCGCGGCACTGGTTGCGCCAGACGGCGTAAAAATATTCGGTGGACGGGTTCAATCGAAACTGCTTTTGCTCCCGTTGGGCGGTGAAGTCAATTTATTTTGAACGCAACTCCGGCGATGTCTGCCTGTTTAATTGTTGGCAGGCCGAAGTTTTTGTTCGCCGCAGCAGGGTGTTTTCGGCTAGACTGGCATAAGTTCTTTACGGTTCAAAAACTTGATGATTGAAGTTTCCAATTTGACGAAACGCTACGCGGGCCGCACAGCGGTGAGCGATATCTCGTTCGCGGTCGCGCGCGGCGAAATCGTCGGCCTGCTTGGCCCGAACGGCGCGGGCAAAAGCACGACGATGCGGATTTTGTCATGCTTCATGCCGGCGACGAGCGGCACGGCGCGTGTGGCGGGCTTTGACGTGTTTCATCAATCGGTGGAGGTGCGCCGCCGCATCGGCTACATGCCGGAAAACAATCCGCTGTATCCCGAAATGCGCGTGCGCGAGTATCTGAAATTCCGCGCGCGGCTCAAGGGTCTCGGCTGGCGGCGCTCGCGCGAACGCGTCACGACGGTCATGGAGCAGTGCGGGCTTGGCGGACGTGGGTCGGCGCATTATCGGCCAGCTCTCGAAGGGTTACCGGCAGCGTGTCGGCCTGGCGGACGCGCTCGTGCATGAGCCGGAACTGATTATTCTGGACGAACCAACCATCGGCCTCGACCCGCATCAAATCCGCTCGGTGCGGCAATTGATCAAAAGCCTCGCCGGGAAACACACGGTATTGATTTCAACGCATATTTTGCCGGAGGCGGAAATGATGTGCAGCCGGATGCTCATCATGTTTGACGGCAAAATCCTCGCCGCGGACACGCCGGAAAATTTGCAGCGGCTGATGGCCGGCAGCAGCCAGATCATCGCCGAAATTGCCGCGCCTGCAGGGGTGCTGCGCGAATGCTGGTCGCAGATACCGGAAATCGAGCAGTTCGACGTGTCGGCTGGCGAGGGCGAATTCCAGCGTTGCGCGCTGACGCCGTGCGACGGGCTGGACCTGCGCCCGGTTGTTTTTGCGCTGGCGCGCGATCGCGGCTGGGTGGTGCGTGAATTGACGCGCCACCGCCACTCGCTCGAGGACATTTACGTGCAAATCACCCGGCCGGACGAGGAGGAGGAAATCGAGTGAAAATTTTCTGGACGCTCCTGCGGCGGGAACTGGCCGCTTTTTTCTTCTCGTTGACAGGCTATGTCATCGTCGCGGCAACCACTTTTTTGATCGGGTTAAGTTTCGTTGTGCTGATCAATGGCCTCGGAAGCGATTCGTCGCCGGCGCCGGTGACGGAATTGTTTTACCAAACCCTGTTTTTCTGGCTGATTGTGCTGCTGGCGGCGCCGGTTATCACAATGCGGTCGTTCGCGCTGGAAAAATATTCCGGCACGTTCGAGACGCTGATGACAACGCCGGTGAGCGACCTGCAGGTGGTGGCGGCAAAATTCACGGCGGCGGTGTTTTTCTATATGGTGATGTGGCTGCCAATGCTTGCGTGTCTTTTCATCCTGCGGCATTTCACAAACCAATCCGGGCTGGATGCTGGTACGGTGGGCGGAATGTTTCTGGGAATCTTTCTGGCCGGCTGCCTTTTTTTGGCGCTGGGTTGTTTTGCCTCGGCGCTGACGCGTAGCCAGATGGCCGCGGCAATGATTGCATTTGTGCTGGGCGTCAGTTTGTTTTCGTTCGGTTTTCTTGCCAAGGCGGTTCCGGCGGGCGCGCTGGAATGGGAAGCGCAAGTGATCGCATATTTGAATTTATTTGACCAGATGGACGATTTCGCGCGCGGCGTGGTGGACACGCGCGCGGTTATTTTTTACGCGAGTTTCACGTTCCTATTCCTGTTCCTGACACTGCGCTTGGTGGAAAGCCGCCGCTGGAAATAAAATGCCAAACGAAAGCCAACCCAGCTTTTCGCGCAGCCGCCGGTGGAAAATCGGTTTTGACCTGGCTGTGCGCACTGTCCTGGTGTGCGCTGTGGTCGTGATGGTGAATTTTCTGGGGGCGCAGTTTTTTTACCGGTTTTATTTGAGTTCGCAGACGCGTATCCAGTTGGCCTCGCGCACTCTGAGCGTGCTGCAATCGCTGACCAACCGCGTCGCGGTGACGCTGTATTACGACCGGCAGGACGATTTCTATCCGGAAATCGTTGCGCTCCTGAATGAATACCACGCGGAGAACCCGAAAATTTCGTTTCACACGGTGGATCCCGTGCGTGACGCAGGTGAGGCGGAAAAGGTGAAGGAGCAATACAGCCTGAATACGGCGGCGGACAAAAACCTGGTTATCTTTGATGCCGGCGACAAGCGCATTAAAATTTTCCCCGGCGACGCGCTCACGCAAACCAAGCTCGAAGGGGTAAAACCCGAGGATCCAAAACAAAAGGAATTGGAATTTGAACGCCGTCCCGTGGCATTCAACGGTGAGATGGCTTTCACTTCGATGCTTCTCGCGCTCGAAAGCACCCGGCCGTTCAAGGCGTATTTTTTGCAGGGCGATGGCGAGCCTTCTCTGGCCGATTCCGGCAACTTCGGTTATATGAAATTCGCCACGATCCTTGCCCAGAACTACATCGCGGTGACGAATCTGGATTTGTCAGGTGCCCAAGACGTGCCGGCGGATTGCAACCTGCTTATCTACGTCGCGCCGAGCGTGCCCACCGCGCCGCTAGCCGGACTGGATTTGCAAAAAATTGATCAATATCTCGCGCAAGGCGGACGGTTGTTGGCTCTCTTCAATTATACCTCTATCAAGCAACCGACTGGCCTTGAACCCATCTTGCAACGCTGGGGCGTGAATGTTGTCCCCGATGTCGTGCGAGACCCAAACACAATGACCGGACAGGACATCAGGGTCGTCAGATTCGGCAAGCATCCGGTGGTAGACCCCCTTGCGGGCAACGACCTTTCGCTTCAGATGATTTTACCACGGCCAGTCGGCCGGGCGAATTTGGAAAATCCTCCGCCCGACGCGCCGCAGGTGACGGAGCTTGCCTTTTCAAGCGCCGATTCCACTCTCGAGGGCGATACCGCCGAACCGCCGCGCAGCTATCCACTCATCACCGCCGTCGAGCAAAAAAATGCGGCCGGCGTCGTCAACCCGCGCGGCACCACTCGCATTCTCGTCGCGGGCGATACCATCTTTCTCGGCAATTATTACATTGAAGGCGGCGCGAACCGCGATTTTCTCGGCTACGCCGTCAACTGGCTGCTGGACCGGCCCCAGTTGCTTGAAGGCATCGGTCCGCGGCCCGTCACGGAATTCCGGCTGCAGATGACGCGTCTCCAGCAGCGCGAAATCCGATGGGTGTTGCTGGGCGCGCTGCCCGGCGCGGTGCTGCTGTTCGGCGGGCTGGTCTGGCTGGCGCGAAGAAAATAATGAACTCGAAAACCACAGGAATCTGGTTCGTGATCGCCGCGGCGCTGTTCGCGTTCATCTTCGTTTTTCAGCACTACCTCCGTCCGGTCATTGCCGGGCCGGCGCCTCTTTTGTCCGGCTTTCGCGCCGCCGCCGTCACGAGCGTTCAAGTGTTTCCGGCTGGCGCGTTTGAAATCAGCGCCGACCGCACAAACACGGGTTGGGTTCTGACCAGGCCCGTTGCCTATCCCGCGCAAGCCGCCGCCATCGGGGCGCTGCTCGACGCCCTCCAAAAGCTCGCGCCCGCCAAAATCAGCGCGGCAGAACTGCGCGAACAAAAAAATTCCGAAACGGAATTCGGTTTTGAAAACCCGCAAGCCACGCTCGTCATCACTGCGGGCGACCAGAGCTGGCAACTGAAGGTGGGCAACAAGACCGCGCCCGGCGACCAGGTTTATTTGCAGGTTGTCGGCGTGGACGGCACGTCCGTGGCCGATGCCGGCTGGCTCAATCTGATTCCCCATTCCGCCGACGAATGGCGCGACACCGCGCTCGTGAACGCCGGGCAAAATGACTTTGACTGGATCGTGCTGACCAACAACGCCAAGGTCATTGAATTGCGGCGCGACGCGACAAACCATCTCTGGCACATGATCCGGCCATTGCAGGCGCGCGCCGATACCGACCACATCACCGACTCGCTGCAGCGGCTCGAAGCCGCGTCCGTCACGCGATTCATCACCGATGATCCGAAGGCGGACCTCACCACGTTCGGCCTGCAGCCCGCCGATTTGGATTTGTGGCTTGGTCGTGGAACCAATCTGGTGGCGGCCGTCCATGTCGGCAAAAGTCCGGCGGATGACCCGACGCAAGTGTATGTGAAACGCGAAGGCTGGAACACCGTCGCCACCATTCCCCGCGAGACCGCTGGCGCCGTGGCGCGGCGCGGTGAACGATTTCCGCGACACGCGGCTGTTTGAATTGACCGCGCCGGTCGCGGAAATCGAAGTGCGCGGCCAGAACAATTTCATTCTTCGGGAACAAGGCTCCAACGACTGGCAGATCGTCGGCGAAAAATTTCCCGCGGATGCCGACAACGTCCAACTGTTCGTCAAGACGCTCGTCGGCCTGCGCATCGCGGATTATGTGAAGGATGTCGTGACCGCGCCCGATTTGCCGGCCTACGGCCTCGCCTCGCCGCAGCGCGAGATTATTTTGCGCTCGGCGGCGGGCGACACCAATTCCGTCGTCGCGCAACTGGACTTCGGCACGAATCAGGACAACAAGGTTTTTGTCCGGTGCGCCGGCGAGGATTTCATTTACGACATCACGACGCAGGATTTCAACCGGCTGCCGGAGGCGGCCTGGGAATTCCGCGACCGGCGCATCTGGGATTTCAATGTGGATGACGTGGCGCAAATCACGATCCATCAAGACGGCAAGATTCGGCAGCTCGTCCACAACGGGCCGGACAAATGGTCGCTGGCCGCCGGCTCGCAGGGCTTCGTCGAGGGGAAATACATCGAACAAAGTGTCGAGCGGTTCCGTCAATTGGCCGCCGTCGGCTGGGTCGCGCGCAACTTCACTGAACCGGAAAAATACGGTTTCAGCACAAACAATTTGCAAATCACCTTTGAACTCAAGAGCGGCGAAAAGGACACGGTTGATTTCGGCGGCGAATTTGCGCAGAAGCAGTCCGCGCTGGCCGTCGTCACGCTCGACGGCGAGCGGTGGGCGTTTGTTTTTCCTCCGGTGCTTTACCAGTTCGTCTTGAGTTATCTCACCATTCCGGCGAACGTCCCGTGATATGCAATCCGGTTTCTGGCGCAAATGCCGCTTGTGCATCCGCTGGTCTCGCCGCGCCGCGATGGTGGTGACGGTCGCGCTGATTTGCGCGTTCGTATGGTTCGACCGCGTCGGCGTGCCGGATTTTTTGCAGCGGCGGCTGGTGGAAACCCTCCGCGAACGCGGCGTCGAGCTGGAATTTTCCCGCCTGCGCTTCAGCCTCTTTCACGGGCTGATTGCGGATAACGTCAGCGTGGGCCATGCCGCTGCGCCCGACAGCCCGGAGCTTTCCGCCCGTGAAGTCCGGCTGGAATTGGACGGCTCGGCGGCGCATTCAAGGGCGGCTCCAGATTGACGGCCTCATGCTGCGCGAAGGGAAAGTTCATCCTGCCGCTCTCGCCGACGAACGACCTCCATCTCGACGACATCCAGACCGAACTGCATTTTCAAGCGAACGACACGTGGTCGCTCGACAATTTCAAGGCCGGCTTCGCGGGCGCGAAACTCGCCCTGTCCGGCGACATCGCCCACGCGCCGGAAATCCGCCGCTGGGCGATTTTTCGCGGCACCCAGACCGGTGACGCGGCGGCGATGCGGGCGCAACTGCAGAAATTTTCCGACACGCTCGGCAAAATCCATTTCACTGGCACGCCGCAATTGAGCCTGACGGTGGCCGGCGACGCGCGCGACGTTCATTCCATCGCCGTCCACCTTGCAGTCAATGCCCCCGGTGTCCAGACGCCGTGGGCAGGTGCGCGCGACATCCAGTTCACCGCCCGGCTCACTGCGCCGCCGGATGCCCCGACAAATTGCGACGCCTCGTGGTCGTGGTGGACGAACCTGCAGCCGTATCGGTTGCTTTGGACGGTGCGGCTTGCGCAATTGAAATCGGATAAGTTGAACGCAGATTCGGTTTTCTGCGGCGGTTCCTGGCGCGCACCGGAACTGGCGCTCACCAATTTGTCCGCCCGGCTTGGCGGCGGTCGGCTGGACGGCCGGGCCTGGCTGAACGTGGCCACGCGCGAGTTTGGGTTCACCAACTCCTCATGCTTCGACCTCCACGCGGTCGCGGCGTTGCTGACCGACAAGACGCGTGAACGGCTCGCGGACTTTTCATGGACGCAGCCGCCGTCGTTGCGCGTGGGCGGCTCGCTGATCCTGCCCGCGTGGACGAACCGCCAGCCCGACTGGCGCGGCGAAGTGCAGCCGACGGTTCAATTGCTCGGCGAACTGGCGTTCACAAATGGCGAGGCGTTCGGCGCGAAGATGGACTCGGCAGACGCGCCATTCGCCTACTCGAACCTCGTCTGGCGGCTGCCCGCCGTCACGGTTGCGCAATCCCAGACGCGGCTGGAAATCAGCGGCAGCGAGGATGACGCCACCAAAGATTACCGCTGCCATGTGAGCGGCGCGTTCGACCCCGCCGCCATTCGACCGTTTTTGACGGCAGAGCAACGCCGTGCGCGGTTTTGGGATTGTGCAGTTCGCCGAGCCGGTGCATCTGGACGCGGACGTGCGGGGGCGTTTGTATGATTACGACGGCATCACCGCGACCGGGCGTGTGGCGCTGACGAATTTCACTGTCCGCGGCCAGTCCATGGACAGCGTCGCGGGCGAATTTTCCTACACAAACCGGGTGTTGGACCTTTCCCATCTGGTTTCGTGGCGCGGAACGCAGACGATGACCGCCGATTTGGTCACGCTGGATTTCAACCGGCTGCTGATTTCATTCAAAAACGGTTACAGCACCGCCGACACCGGCGGCTATCGCGCGCGCCATCGGCCCGAAAACCGCCCACATCATGGAGCCGTATCATTTTCTGCAGCCGCCGACGGTGTTCGTGGAGGGCTGCGTGCCGTTGCGCGAATGAACGGCCTGCGGGACATGGACGACGCGGACCTGCGCTTCGATATCGTGGGCGGCGTGCCGTTCCAATGCCTCAAGCTCCGGGCCTCGCGCGTTACCGGCACGATTCACTGGCTGGGCGAGACGCTGGTTTTGACGAACATTGCGGCGGAGCTTTACGGCGGCAGAGGGAAACGGCTTTGCGAACTTCGATTTCCGCGTGCCGCACGAGGGTGCGGATTATCAATTCAATGCGGCGGTCACGAACATCAACCTGCACGCGCTGGCCTCCGATCTGTCATCGCCCACTAATCATCTTGAAGGCGCGCTGTCCGGGCAGATTGTCGTGACGCACGCGGATACGCGGGACTGGCGGACGCCGGACGGCTTCGGCCAGACGCGGCTGCGCGACGGATTGATTTGGGACATCCCGCTTTTTGGCATTTTGTCGCCGGTCTTGAACACCGTCTCGCCGGGATTGGGTGACAGCCGCGCGACGGACGCCGTGGCGGCCTTCGCCATCACCAACGGCGTGATTTATTCCGACCCGCTGGAAATCAACACGGCCATGACGCGCCTTGAATACGCCGGCACGGTGGACTTGCGGGAGAATGTGAACGCGCGGGTCACCGCCCAACTCCTGCATAACTTCCCGCTCGTCGGCCCGTTCATCAGCCTGCTCTTCGCACCCGTCACCAAACTGTTTGAATACAAGGTCACCGGCACGCTGGAAAATCCGAAGGAAGAGCCGGTGTATGTCCCGAAACTTTTCCTTCTGCCGCTGCATCCTATCCGCACCTTCGAGGAACTGCTCCCCGGCGGCGACACTTTTACAAACACGCCGTCAATTAAATAAACCCACGGTCACTGTGGTGGCGGGGGCGGGGAAGCGGACTGGCCACCTTGTTGCGCGTCGAGTTCCTTCATCTTTTCCTCCAGCGCGGCGCGTGTCTGGGCGGCCGTGGCGGCGGGATCGGTGGGCGCAGCATTGTTGCTGCTGTCCGGCTGGGTCTGGACGGCGGGCGCATAGGGCATGACTGGCGTGAAAATGCTGTCGCCTTGGTCCTGTGGCTGTGGCGATTGTCCGTCGGGCGCATTCGTTGGGACGGTGGCGTTGTAGAAGCCTTCGGACATGGTTTGGGGATTTTTTGATTCCTTTTTGCGTTCGGCATTGATGAGTTTGTGCTCGATATCGGCCTCATCGGCGGCGGCGGCGGAGATGCCCGGCAGCCGTTGTTCCTCCTTGATGGTCTGGAGGGCGGCGATTTCCGGCGTCCTCAAAACAGTGGGACGCATGAGGACGATGAGTTCCTCGCGCTGCTTTGAACTGCTGTGCTGGGTAAACAGGTAACCCAGAAGCGGGATGTCCTCCAAATACGGCACGCCGGACCTGCTGGTGGATTTTTGGTTTCTGATAAAACCGCCAAGCATCACGGTGTCGCCGTTTCTGACGGCGATTTCAGAGGAGAGCGTCCGCTTGTCCGTGTTGGGAATATTGCCAACGCCGGTGATGGGCGTGCTGCCGTTGATATCGTCAATTTCCTGCTGGATGTCCATCACGACCAAGCCGTCGGGATTGATGAACGGCGTGACATCCAGTTCCACACCGACTGACAATTGTGAATACGAGGAACTGTTGCCGTAGGCGCTGCCATAGGTGCTGCCGGTGACGTAGGGCACGGTCTGGCCGACAAAGAACGAAGCGGGCTTTGCCTGCGATGTCTGGATGCGCGGGCGCTGGATGATGCTGGCATGTGTGTCAGCCGCCGCTGCCGCCAGCGCCACATCCCAAGTCGGGCCGATGTTGCCGAAATAGCTCAAGCCGCCGGGAAGGCTGTTACCGAAAACGCCAGTGGTTGCATTGGTGAGGCCCTGAGTAAGGCCATTCGCAAACTGAAGAAAGGTCTGACCGTTGTTCACGCCGCCGGCTGTCGTAACTTGTGGGCTGCTTCCGGGAATTGTTTTTGGATTTTGCGCTGCGGAGACGCCAAAGCTAAATGTATCCGGGCCGAGTGCGTAGTCCATGATGACGGCCTCGATGAGAACCTGCGCGAGCAGCACGTCCAGATTGCGAAATGACATGCTTGATCTGCTCCATGTCCTGCCGCGTGGCAAAGACGAGCAGCGCGTTGGCGCGCTCATCGGCGATGATTTTGGCCTGGCCAAAAATCTGGATTGGCTGTTGTCCGCCGCCGCCGCCACCTTCTCCCGGCGCACCCGCGCGGTTGATGATGTTCAGCAGCCGCTGCTGAAAGGGAGTGGACGATGACGGCGTGCCGTTCGGATTTGTCGCGCCATTGGCCGTGCGCGGCTGGCCCAATGTGCTGCCGGACGTGTTGTTGACACCGGATTGAGACGTGCCGCCCATTCCTCCAAATCCCGTTCCGCCGCTGCGGTTCGCAAGTCCGCTGATGGTCGGGCTGGCGGCGGAACTGCCGACGGAGACGGTTGCGCCGCCGCTGCCGCCGAGGCTGTTCAGCGCGCTGGCGATGTCGTCGGCTTGCGCGTAGCGGATCGGGTATGACCTCGGAGATGTAAACCGCCGGCACGCTGACGTCTATCTTGTCAATCATCTCCAGCATGCGCTTGACGTTTTCAGCGTAGTCGCGGATGACGAGGATGCCGTTGTCGTCTATCGGGGTGATGCTGTTCGGCAATCGGGAGAAGGGCTGGATGATGGGCACCATCACGCTGGGCTTGACGTATTTCAACTGCACGATGTGCGTCACATAGGAGCCGAGGTCGGGCAGCTGGTTCGCCGGAACTTCGTTGAATTCTCCGCCCGCTGCGTTGGCCTGGTCCGGTGACAGCACTTTCACGAACTTATCGCCAATGTTGACGACCGCGATGCCGTTGAGCGCCAGCACCGCCTGCAACGCCTCAATCGCCTCGGTCTTGGTCAGCGGCGTTTGCGTCTTCAACGTGATGGATGCATTCGGCAGTCCCGCGCGCAGCATCGTGCGCCCCACCAGGTTGGCATACACATCGAGCACCTGGTTCACATCCACGCCTGGAAAATTGTAGGTGTAGCCGGCCACTTCTTTTTCCGGCGCGGCGGTATTGCCGGGCGCTCCCGGCGTCTGCGCCCAAAGGTTGAGGGCGGTTAAAAACAGGATCAGGAAGAGCGTGGCGTGTCGCGCCGTAGCGCAGCGAAGGTGGATCGTTTTCATTTTACAGTTGGCTAAAGTTTTTATGGCTTGCCGCGTCGAAGCAAAGCGGAGATGGGAGCGAAGGCGGGTCGTTTTCATTTGGCGTTTGCGGTTGTGGTTTTCAAATCGGACAGGGCGTTTCTCTGGTAGCTGGCGACGAGCTTGATGTTCGCGTTGAGCTTTTGATGCGGCGGATCGGGTTGGAGCTCCAGGTCGAGCACTCGGATCATCGAGACGTCGGAGCCGAGCTTGTAAAGAAAATCCACCAGTTGCTCGTCCGTGGCGGTGACGTTGATGTTTCTGATCTGCTCGACAAAGAACGCGTCGTTGGTGCGCGTGCTCGTCCGCGACATGTTGCCCATGCCGACGCCGCTGGCCAGCGCCTGCGACTGGATGGTGCGCAGGAAATTGATGGACTGGTCCTCGGGCGCGACAAATTCGCCCTGGCTTTCAAAGCCCTTCACCTGCGCCTCGTAATTCGTCGTTTGCAAAATGGTAGTCTGGTAAAGAGCCAGTTTTTGCCGCGCATCTTCAAGACGGTTGTGCAGGTTGCTCCAATCGGAACGATGCGGCCAGATGAACACCCCGTTCAGTACCAGGATGAAAACCACCATCACGCCGACGGCCAGGCGGCGTTCCAACGGCCGGAGTTGGGCGAAGAATTTTTTCATGGCACGGCCTCCGCGTGTTTTAGTTGCAGCGTGAAATGCCAGTTCACCGTGTTGCCGCTTCTGATTCCAGATGAGCGGCTCGATCGCCGCCGCCTCGAAACATGTCCTGGCCGTCCAGCTTCGCCTTGCGGACCGCGTCGTAAAACTTGCCCGGATCCGAAATCAGCCTGATCTGGTCCGGCGAGCAGACGCCGTTCAGGGTGAGTTTTTGGCCGTCGGAGAAACTGGAGCGTTGCAGCGTAAGGCCGGCGGGCAGTTGCTCGGCGACAATCTTCCAGCAATCCAGCGCCGCGTATTTCAACTGCTGCCGTTCCGTGAGCACGGCGTAGCGCGCCTTGAGCTGCAGCACGTTGGTGTAAGCTGTCGCCCAGTTGCGCCGCCTGCTGCTCCACCGCGACGGTCTTGTAATTCAGGACGGTGGTCGCGCAAAAATAAATCACCACGCCAATCGCATACAAAATGCCCGTCGCAACCAGCCCGCGCAGCCAGAGGCGGTCCACGAACTGCTGGTGGTAGCGCGCCGTAAATTCCGCGGGCAGCAGCGCCGCGCCCGCCGCCGTCGCGGCCCGGCGCGCGGTGCGCGCGGCCAGTTCCGCCGGCGGCGGCGGTTCCGTCACCCGCACCGGCTCGTTCAGCGCCTCGCGCAGAAGATTTTGCCACTCGACCGCGTTGACCGGATCGGCCACCAGATGCCATTTCGGCGGTTCGGTCAGCCAGCCTTCCATCTCGCCCGCCCAGCAAAGTTGCGTGAGCTGGTCCTTCAAACTTTTGGCGCGGTCGCCTTCGGGCGGCAGGACCACCAGGCATAGGTTCCGCAGCGCGCCGTTGCTCCGCCACGCGACCAGCGCGGCGTCTTTCCCGCGCGCGCCGGCGTAAATCCACGCGCCATCCTCCGTCGCGGGCGCGGCCTCCAACTGGTCGAGCATCGGAACTTCGAGCCGGTCGGCGAGGTAGCCGTCCTTTTCCAGTCTGCCGAGAAATTCCTCCACCGCCGCGCGCCCGGCGATGACGACGATGACACTTTGCAAATCACCGGCCGTCGCGGGCAGGAGGTGAAGGGTCCAGACAATCTGGGCGACGGGCAGCGGCGAGAGCTTTTCCAACTGCAACTCCACCATGGCCTGCGTTTCCTCGATAGGAGCTTTTGGGCAGCTCGATGACGCGCAGAAAAACATTTTCCGGCGGCAGCCAGGCGACGTTCAACTTCGGCTGCCAGAGCGAACTCCATGATTTCGCGACCAGCCGCGACGGCAGCGGTTCGCCGACGGGTGATTTTTTGTTCCCGGTCCAGGACAAAATTCCCGCCTTTCGCGTCGAACCGCCAGACGCGGTTCGCGTCGGGCGCGACTTGCAGGACGTTGCAGGAATTCCAGCGGGCCATTTAGATTTTTGACTTTACGATTTACGATTTACGATTGATTTGGACTGCTTGTGGGCGAGCGGGCAAATCGTGAATGTTGCGGTTAAACTCATTTTTCAGCGCTTGATGAATACTGTTTTGTCGTCGCCGCCGAGCGCGTCCATGTGCTCCTCGATTTGCGTGACGCGCAGGACTTCCTCGATGGTCGTCTCGCCGTTCTTCACCTTGGTCCAGCCGTCGGTGCGCAGCGTGCGCATGCCCTGTTCGATGGCCTTTTGGGCAATCGTCGTGGCGGGCGCGCGGTTCAAAATGAACGGGCGGATGGCTTCGTTGACGATGAGCAGTTCGTAAATGCCCTTGCGTCCCTGATAGCCAAACTGCCGGCAATCCTCGCAGCCGACGCCGCGCCAGAATTTCGCCGTGCCGATTTCATCCTCCGGAAATCCGATTTTGCGCAGGATAATCCGCTTCAACCTTTTGCTCGGTTTTGCAGCGCCGGACAAATCGTGCGCACAAGGCGCTGGGCCATCACCGCCTCGACCGACGACGCCACGAGGAACGGCTCGATGCCCATGTCAATCAACCGCGTGAACGCGCTCGACGCATCGTTCGTGTGCAGCGTGCTGAAAACCAAATGGCCCGTCAGCGAGGCGCGGATGGCGATCTCGGCGGTTTCCATGTCGCGGATTTCGCCGACCATCACCACGTTCGGGTCCTGGCGCAAAATGTGGCGCAGCCCCATCGCGAACGTCAGGCCGATTTCCGGCCGCACGGCAATCTGGTTGATGCCCTTCAATTCATATTCCACCGGCTCCTCAATCGTGATGATGCGCTTGTGGACCGAATTGATGGCGCTCAAAAAGGCGTAGAGCGACGTGGATTTGCCGGAACCCGTCGGGCCGGTGACGAGGAAAATTCCGTGCGGCTTGATGATGATTTCGCGGATCATCGCCTCGTCCTTCGGCGCAAAACCGAGCTTGTCCAGGCTCAGGAAAATTTTTCCGCGCGTGAGCAGGCGCAGCGAAACGCTCTCGCCATAAACCGTCGGCACGGTGGAAACGCGGATGTCAATTTCCTCGCCCTTGATGCGGACGTTGATGCGGCCGTCCTGCGGCAGGCGTTTTTCCGAAATGTTCATGCCGCTCATCACCTTGATGCGCGAAATGAGCGCGGCCTGAAACCGCTTCAACTGCGGCGGCATCGGCGTCTGGTGCAAAATGCCGTCAATGCGGTAGCGGATGCGCAGCTCGTCCTCCGCCGGCTCGAAATGAATGTCCGTCGCGCGGTCCTTGTGCGCCTCCCAGATGATCTGGTTGACGAACTTGATGACGCTGGCTTCCTGGTCGTCCTCGGTGATTTCCTTGTCGCGCGATGTCCAGGTCCAACGCCTCGCCCTCGCCCAGCTCGTCGAGCGTTTCGGCGCCGACGCCGTAGTATTTTTTTAGCGACTTCTCGATTTCGGATTTCGGCGCGAGCGCGAACTCCACGGGCATTTGCGCGTCGAACCGCACCGCATTCATCATCGCCGCGTCAAACGGGTCGCTGGCGGCAAGCTGCAACATGCCGCCATTGACCGCCGCAGGCAGCACGGAATACTGGAATGCCACCTTCGTGGAAATTTTGTTGCGCGCCTCGGCCGGCACCGTGTGTTTGTGCAAATCAATGAACGGCCAGCCGATGGCCGCCGCCAGCTTTTGCAGAAAAACGTCCTCGGCCATGCCGCGTTCGCGGGCGATGAACGTCAGCAGCGGTTCGGTCGAACCGCCGGTCGCCGCCGCGCGCCACGCCTTGCGCCAGTCGTCGAATTGCTTGGGCGTCGCTTCCGCGACCGTCGTGATCAGATTTTTTGCCGAGCTGAAAGCCATGCGTTTACGCAGGATATAACAGCCGAAACCTGGAAAAGTTGCGGAATCTCTAAAGAATCCCAAATTTCAGTCGTCCTCGTCCTCCTTCTCGTCCTCATCCTCTTCCATCTTTGCACTCATTGCTCCCTGCTCCCCGCTCTTTGTGTGAACACCTCTTGAGCCAGTCACCTTATTTTGTGTTTGCGCCGACAAAATCGGGTCGCTTTGATGATTTTATTACGTTTGATTTATCAGTGTGCCGGGCGTAGTTTTTTTCTGGGCTTGAGGTTCTGATTCGGCAGCCTCTGGAAAGGAAAAAGCATATGGCAAAGAAAACAAAAGCAAAGAGCGGCGCCAACGTTCGCGCGCAAAGTTTTTCATTCCGCGCATCGGATGCGTCGAGCGTGCAACTGGTCGGCGACTTTACGCGATGGCAGGAGAGTCCGATTGGCTTGCAAAAAGACGCGGACGGCGTGTGGCAGGCGGCGGTTCCGCTGCCGCCGGGCACGTATCATTACCGGTTTCTCGTGGATGGCGAATGGCGCGACGACCCGGAATGCACGCTGCGCACGCCTAATCCCTTCGGCGGCGAAAACATGACGCGGCAGGTGGTGTGAGTCCGCGGTTGCGCCAGCCTTGCCTTGTCTGCTTGTGTCTCGACTCACCGCATCGGACTGATACGTTGGCGGCGTGAATGATTTGACCGTCGGGCTTTTGAGCGCGCTGCTGGCTACCAACCAGCCGCTAGCCGTCAGCAATCTGGTGCAGCAGGAGACTGGCGTTTCGGTCGCCATCGTGAACCCGAACGATCCAGCGGAACAGGAATTGCGGAAATTGATGGAGGACGACGACGCGGTGCTGGCCGAGGTGGACGGATGGATTCAGACGAACGACGCGCTCGTGGCCAAGGGCGCGGGCGAAACGAAGGAGGCGTTGAACCAGCGCATCCACGCGCGGCTCGACACGGTCCGCAATGATTACGCCAGATTTTCTCCGGCGCCATCCGGATTCATCGCGCGGCTATCTCGCCTACGGCAGTTTTCTCGATGACATCGGCGACGAGGAGGCGGGCAAGGTGCAATTTGAAAATGCCTCGCAGCTCGACCCGAAAAATCCGGCGGCCTGGAACAACCTGGCCAATTACTACGGCGAAAACGGCCCGCTGACGAACGCCTTCGCCGATTACGCCCGCGCGATTGAATTGGACCCGGCCGAGCCGGTGTATTACCAAAATCTCGCAACGACGGTTTATCTTTTCCGCAAGGACGCGCGGGAATTTTACGGCATCAACGAGCAGCAGGTCTTCGACAAGGCGCTGGCGCTGTATCGCAAGGCCGTCCAGCTCGACCCGGAAAATTTCGAGCTCGCGACGGATTACGCGGAAAGTTATTACGGCATCCGCCCGTTGCGCACCAACGACGCGCTCGTGGCGTGGACAAACGCGCTCAATATCGCGCACAACGATGTGGAACGAGAAGGTGTTTTCATCCACCTCGCGCGTGTCAAAATCGCTGCCATGCGTTTCGACGAGGCTCGCGTGCAGCTCGATGCCGTGACCAATGCCATTTATGCCGATGTCAAAACCCGCATGGAACGCAATCTGGTCGAGCGCGAAAACGCGGCGACCAATACCTTCGTCGCAATGCCGACAAATCAATTGGTGGAAATTTCCACGAACATTTCAATCGCGGTGACAAATGCATTGCCTGCGATCACGAATGGAATCCCTGCGTTGACCAATCCACCGGCTTTCTCCCAAAAAATTGTCAACGCGATGACGAATGTTCCGCCGGATCCCTCCAATCCAATCCAGTTGCAAATGCCGCCGCCGGTTATGCGCTAGACGCCGGAACCGCCTTCGGGCAGCGCGCCGCCTTGGATTCAGAAATAATTCGTAAATCGTGTATCGTATATCGTAAATTGCCCAACGCATGAACTTTTACGACCAGTTGAAATTTGACGCAAACGGCCTGATTCCTGCAATCGTTCAGGAACAGAAGACCGGCCGCGTGCTGATGATGGCGTGGATGAACCGCGCCTCGCTCGAAAAAACCGTCGAGACCGGCAGGACGCATTTCTGGAGCCGCTCCCGCAAAAAATTCTGGATGAAGGGTGAGAGCAGCGGCCACACGCAGGCCGTGAAGGACATCTCGTTCGATTGCGATGGTGACACGCTGCTCATTCAGGTCGCTCAAATCGGTGCGGCGTGCCACGAGGGCTACCAGTCCTGTTTCTTCCGCTCGGTTGAAAACGCGGGAAAAACGTTCAAGGTGACGGAAACCCGACTCGAAACACCCGAGCAGATTTACGGAAAAAAATAATGGAAGACATGGTTCCATTCGGCAGTCGCGTGTATTTTTTGATGCTCATGCTGCTCGTGTTTTCGCGCGGCATGGATTTCTTGAGCACGTGGATCGCCACGCCGAACCTCGCGCTCGAGGGCAATCCCATAGCCAAAAAGCTCGGCTGGAAATGGGGTGTGCTGCTGAATATCGCCATCTGTCTCGCTCTCCCGCTCTGGCCGTTGTCTGCGATTGTTGTTTCCACCGCCAGCGTGCTGGTCGCCGCGCGCAATTTTCAGTCCGCCTGGCTCATGCGTTCGCTCGGCGAGAACGCCTATCGGGAATGGTATGTCCAGCGCATCCGGGAAACGCGCCTCCGCCTGTTTCTGTTCTGTCTCGCGGGCAACACGCTCCTCACCGCTGGCGTTGGCGCGGCGCTGATTTGGGCCAGCAACCCGTGGATGATGATTCCGCTGGCCATCGGCATGGGCATTGTGGCTTATGCCGTCGCCGTTCTGTTCTACACGCTGCTGGCGATTTTTCGCATTCGCCGCGCGCTCAAGCGCGAGGCCCGCGAATTGGTGGCGGCGCAAAATTCGCAGCCCAACTGCGAGCCGCTGGTCATCGAAACTTGCTCGCGCCCGCCCGGCCAAATCGTTTAAGGTGTGGCATGTATTCGCCGTCGCTTGATGAGTTTTTGAAGCTCGCCGTGCAGGGAAATCTCATTCCCGTCACGCGCCGCATCCTCGCGGATTTTGAAACGCCGCTCTCGGCCTATCACAAAATAAGCGGACAGGGCGAATCGTTCCTCTTTGAATCCGTCGAGGGCGGTGAACACATCGGGCGCTACTCATTCGTCGGCTGCAATCCGCGCGCCGTCATCAAGCAAACCGGCAACCGTGTAGAGGTCATCGAAAACGGAAAGGTAGTGGAAAGCTTTGAAGTCAAAGGTAGGGCGGGCAGTCCTCTGCCCGCCGCAGGAACGGAGAACGCGCCCGACCAAGTTGCCGACGGCCTCGAAGTCGTCGAGCGCGTAATGAAAAAATATCGCGCCGTGGCCGTGCCGGGCCTGCCGCGCTTCACCGGCGGCGCGGTCGGCTTCATCGGCTACGAATTCATCCACGATGTCGAGCCGGTCGTCCCGCGCCCGCCGCACGACGAGCTGAAGACGCCCGTCATGTACTTCCTCATCGCGGACCAACTGCTCGTGTTCGACCGCGTCGCGCAAACCATCACGATTCTGGTGAACGCCATTCTCGGCGATGAGGAAAGCCCGGCTGAAGCCTATGAAAATGCCACCGGCGAAATCGAGCGCCTCGTCTCGCTGCTCGAACAGCCGAGCGACCACACCGCCGTCGGTGTGACCAGCGACATTCCGCCCGTCGCATTCGAGTCCAACCAGACGAAGGAGAAATTTTCCGCCAACGTCCAGGCCGCAAAGAAATACATCACCGCCGGCGACATCATCCAGGTCGTCGGTTCGCAGCGGTTTTCCGCGCCCGTCACCGCATCGCCGCTGGATATTTACCGCGCCGCGCGCAACATCAATCCCTCGCCGTATATGTTTTTGCTTGAGCTGGACGGCTTCTCGCTCGTCGGCGCTTCGCCGGAAATTCATGTCCGCTGCGAGGAAGGCAGGGTTGAGATACGCCCGATTGCCGGAACACGCCCGCGCGGGAAAAATTCCGGGGAAGATGCCGCGCTGGAAAAGGAACTGCTGGCCGACCCGAAGGAGCGCGCCGAGCACGTCATGTTGGTGGACCTCGCGCGCAACGACATCGGGCGCGTCTGCGATTTCGGCAGCGTGCAGGTGAAGGACTTGATGTTCATCGAGCGCTACAGCCACGTCATGCACATCGTGTCGCAGGTCGAGGGCAGGCTTTCCGCGGGCAGGACGAATTATGACCTGATGCGCGCGACGTTTCCCGCCGGCACGGTCAGCGGCGCGCCGAAAATCCGCGCGATGCAGATCATCTCGGAATTGGAACAGACCACGCGCGGCACCTACGCGGGCGCGGTCGGCTATTTTTCCTTCAACGGTAATCTGGACACCTGCATCACCATCCGCACCGCGCTCATCAAGGATGGCCGGGCTTATGTGCAGGCCGGCGGCGGCTGGGTGAACGACTCCACGCCCGAAGGCGAGTTTCAAGAGACCGTCAACAAATCCATGGCGATGCGGAAGGCGATTGCCATGGCGGAAAGTTTTGCCAGGCCCGTTGAAACGTGAAATGAAACTGCCGCTCGCCGATGAAGCCGAGGTTCCGAGGGCAAAGATCGTGCTTTACCTGTTGAACCCGGAGCACCGGCGTGGCAAAAGTAAGGCGCGCTTTTTCGTGAGCCGCGGATTTTACGCGGACAATTGGCAGGCAATGGCCGGGGCATTGCGGCGGCACGCCGCCGAAAATGAAATCGTCAAAAATGAAACCACATCTCTTGGCGTCCGCATCGTTGTGGAAGGCGTCATGGCAATGCCCAACGGGACAGTTGCAGAAGTCCGTTCATATGGTTTATTGAACATGGCGAACGGATGCCCCGGTTTGTAACCGCCTATCCGCTGAAAAAGAAAGAAGTCGTATGATCAAAGAATTGGATGACGTGATTCTCGCGTGCGACCTGCCCGAACACTGTTTGAGCGCGGGCGACATCGGCACGGTGGTGCTGGCGCATCGCCGCGCGGCGGGCTACGAAGTCGAATTTACCTCCTTGGACGGCGAGACGATTGCAGTCGTCACGCTGATGCCGCATCAGGTTCGTCCGGTTCAACCAGGCGCAATCGCCCACGCGCGCGAGTTGGTCGCGCGCTGATGCCATGCGCATAGCAGTGCCGATGGCGGAAAGTTTTGCCAGGCCGTGAATTGTGCTGCCGATGGAACCCGCCATCTCCATGGCGGAGTAAACCGTCGAATCGCGGAGAAAGGGAGTTCAGCCTATCCTCGTAGGAAACCACAGCTTCAAGAGCTTCGATAAATGAATAAGCCCTATGCCGAGCGCCCAAAAATAAAAATAAAGTGGAAAATTCAGAGTCCAATGAAACTTAGTGTTGCCAAATGTAGATAAAAAAATAACTGCGGCTGAAAGTGACAAAACCGCGAGCAAGCAAGCTAGCCGTGTGGGATTTATGAAAATGGTGAAATTGGCTGTCCATGCCAACAACAAGACGAGACCCAACAAAATGTTACTCAAATGCCCTCCCGAAATAATTATCATCGCAAGCCATGGCGCATAAATGAGAGCTACAAGTCCATTGCCAAAATGCATATCCTCGCCTGCCCCCAAAGTCGGCGGAGCGAGAAATGATAAAATAAACAGAACTATCCCGGTGTTCCGAACCACTCGTGGTCTGGACAGAAACCAATATAGGCTAGGTAGATAGGTTCTCATGTGGCCTATCAATTTCCGAATGCAGTCTATCCTGTTTCACGGTTTCGACCTTAATACTGCCCGAACTGGGTGTCCAATGTAAAAATCGGCGGCAGTCAAATGGGAGTTGGCAGTGTTTCTGCCCATTTCTGGCTAACACCCTCGTTTGGAGGCAGTTTCCACCTCCTAAGAAGGTCTTGCGGATTCCAGCAGGTCGTATCTTCCTTGGAAAATAGTCATGATTTTCCCAGCTAGTGGCATCTTCCTTGGAAGAGGGTCTTGCGGATTCCAACAGGCCGCATCTTCCTCGGAGGATGGTCATGATTATTCCAGCTAGTGGCATCTTCCTTGGAAGATGGTCTTGCGGATTCCAGCAGGCGGCATTTTCTTCGGAGGATGGTCTTGCTGATTTCAGCAGGCCGTTTCCGCCCAAGCGAAAGGCAGTATTTGTAAAATTTTTGCCAAAATAGGGAGAGAGTTCTTTTCGCCGGAAATGAAGAATGGCCGCGAAACCAACTAACAACCCGGCACATCATGGCACATTGGGGACATTTCCATTGGGGAGCCGCCCGCTACGACGCGCCGGACGCAATCATCACAACCAAAATCAAACCTACGCATATGAGAGACCTGCACGTTTATCTCACAAATCCCTTCGATGACCCGCATATCAGCATGGCGGAATTGCTGGCGTTCACCCCGGACCATATTCAACGGATGTCCTCCACCAATCCCGCGCTGTTCGCGGCGCGCATCACGGCCACAACCACGGCGCTGACCGGTGTGAGCGGCGCGTTCACGGATGACGAGACAAAGCTGGCACTGCGCAAGGCGCGGATACAGTCCAAGAACGATTTCCGCGTGGCGCTGCCGGCGGCTGTGGGCAAGATCGCGTTGGCGGTGGAGGCCAAATATGGCGAGGGGTCGGCGGAGTTCGTGGAGTGTTTCCCGCACGGGCGCAAGTTGTTCAGCTCCTGCACGGATGACGAGGTGGTGAACAATCTGCCGACGCTCATCGCCGGGGTGACGGCGTTGCAGCCGCAGTTGGGCGCGCAGCCGGTCACGGACGCGACGGCGCTGCTGACGGGCTGGAGCGCGGTGTTCTCACCCAGCGAAACCCAGACTGGTGCCAAGACGACGACGCAAGCGGCCAAGAGCAATGCGCGCGCGGCGCTGCAACTGGAGTTGTTCAAGAATCTGCTGACGATTGCGCTGAATTTCCCGCGCCAGCCGGAACAGGTGGATGTGTATATGCAGCAGAGCTTGCTGCAGCCGCACACGCAAAGCCCCACCGCACCATCCACCACCACGCCGCCCGCAACGACACCGGGGACGACCACGACGAAATAAATGATTTGCCGCCAGTTTAACATGCCCGGAGAGGACATCGGTCGGATGAGGCGTGGCGGCGATGCGTCTCATGCGTCTCATCCATCTTATCCGCCGTGGGCGACGGTGTTAATGCCCTCATCGCCCAAACATTCAACCATTTTGATATATGCCATTTGATCCAACCAAACCGGTGGACGATTCGCTCGCGACGGCAGTGGAGATGCGCGACCAGTTAAACGGCCTCAAGGCGTTGATTGATGCGCAGCAGGCGACAATTGCTGATCTTCAATCGAATGTTAATGACCTGTCGTTACAAGGGGGTGACAACCTTGCGGCAATCCAGGCGTTGCAGGCGGCGGTGGCCGCGTTGCAGGGGAATTGAAGTGGGCTGACGGCTGTTTTCAGTAGCTCATCCGGTCGAGCTTCACCTTGCCCCGGAATATCCAGTAGATGCACACCGTGTAGGCAATCACCACCGGCACGCCGATGCACGCGATGATGAGCATGATGCCCAGCGTCTTGGACGACGACGCGGCGTTGTAAATGTTCAGGCTGTTTTCCGGGTTCGGCAGGCTGTAAACCAGGTTCGGGAATATGTTCAGCGCAAACAAAGCCATCAGCGTCACGATGGCGGCGCACGAGGATAAAAACGCCTTGCCGTCGTTGCCGTGATGGAATTCGCGCGGGATGTTGGCGATGGCCAGCATGTTCACCAGCGCGACGCTGAACAGCCACGGGATTTCGCGCACGCGCGCCGACATGTGCGGCACATAAAGCAGCGTTGCCATCGTCAGTGTCACGGCGCAAATCACGAAGAAGATGATGCAGCGCATGGCCCAGACGCGGAGTTTGTCGTGGAGCGCGCCCTCGGTTTTCATCACGCCGTAAATCGCGCCGTGCATCATGAAGAGCGCCACGGTCGTCACGCCCACGAGCAGCGGATACGGCGTCAGCAGGCCCAGAAAGGTTCCGGCGAATTCGCCGTTGGCGTCCACCGGCACGCCCCAGGCGATGTTGCCCAGCGCCGTGCCGATGAGCAGCGACGACACAATGCTGCCCGCCGCAAAGCCGACGTCCCACGTTTGCCGCCACCAGTGTTCGGGCCGTTTGCTGCGGAATTCAATCGCCACCGCCCGGAAAATCAGCGCCGCCAGCAGCAGCATCAGCGCCAGGTAAAAACCGGAGAACACCGTCGCATAAACGTTCGGAAACGCCGCGAACAGCGCGCCGCCGCCGGTGACGAGCCAGACTTCGTTGCCATCCCAGACCGGGCCGATGGAGTTGAGCATGAGCCGGCGTTCATCGTCCTTGTTCGTGAACAGGTGCAGCGCGCCGATGCCGAGGTCGAAGCCGTCGAGCATCGCGTAGCCGGTGAACAGGACGCCGACGAGGACGAACCAGATGGTGTTCAAATCGAGGTGCATGGCAGTTTAATTTCTGGTTGGCAGCGCGAGTTTGCCGGACGGGATCAAATCATCCTCGTGCGGCCCGTGCTGTATTTTGTCGTTGAGCAGGTAAATAAAAACGGCGAACAGCAGGAAATAAATCACTGTGAACAAGATCAGCGACGACAGGACGACGTTTGCCTTCACCACGGCGGACAAACCTTCCGGCGTCCGCATCACGCCATATACAATCCATGGCTGGCGTCCAACTTCGGCGGCGAACCATCCGAGCTGGTTCGCCATTTGCGGCAGCAGCACCGAGAACACCAGGATCCACAACAGCCACCGGCGCTCATGCAGCGAGCCGTGTCGGAAATACAAAAATCCCAGGGCGGCTATCGCAATCATCGTGAACCCGATTCCGACCATGCCGTGGAAAAACATGAACGAAGCTTCGACTGGCGGACGGTCTTCGGGCGCGAACGCTTTAAGTCCGGTGACCGGCGCGTGAAAATCGTTGTGCGCGAGAAAGCTCAACAGGCTGGGTATCTGGAGTCCGACGACCTGTTCATTCTTTTCGTCCACCCAGCCCGCGATTGTGAGGGGTGCGTTGGAGGTCGTGTTGTAAAGACCCTCGAACGCGGCCAGCTTGGCCGGCTGGTTCTTCGCCACGCCCTGTGCGCTGGTGTGGCCGGTGACGGCTTGAAGCAGCGAAGCCAGCAGCGCCACGGCCAAGCCGACCTTCAGCGATTTGCGCGCGAACTCCAGGTGTTTGCCTGTCAGCAAATACCACGCGCTCACACTGACGACCAGAAACGCCCCGGCGCACCATGCGCCGCAAACCGTGTGCGACAGCCGCTCCAACATGGACGGATTGAAAACAACCTGCCAGAAATTCGTGACTTCCGCTCGCGCGTGCATGCCTTCGCCGACAATGTGATATCCGGCGGGCGTCTGCATCCAGGAATTGGCGACGATGATCCATACCGCGCTGAAATGCGCGCCGAGGCAAACCATGCAGGTGGAGAAGAAGTGCATTTTGCGGCTGACCTTGTCCCACCCGAACAGCAGTACTGCGAGAAAACCGGATTCGAGGAAGAACGCAAAAATACCCTCCGCCGCCAGCGCGCTGCCGAACACGTCGCCGACAAAGCGGGAATACGCCGCCCAGTTCGTGCCAAACTCGAATTCCATCACGATGCCCGTTGCCACGCCGATGGCGAAGGTGAGCGCGAATACGCGCGTCCAAAACCGCGCCATCTGGTGATAAAGCGTGTTGCCGGTCTTGAGCCATGCGCCCTCCATGATCACCAGCAGCAGGCCGAGGCCGATGCTCAATGGCGGATAGAGGTAATGAAACGCGATGGTCGCGCCGAACTGGATTCGTGATAGCGTCAATACATCCATAACGGTCGCCTAAATTTCCACGGAAAACCGCCCCGTGCCAACCGTTTTTTGGCATGTTTCCAACAGTATTTGTCTGGATTAACTTGATCATTAGCCGCGCCCCACCCGTCGGGAAATGGCTCGGCCGTAGGAAGCGCGGTGGTTTCCGGGCCGTAAATTCATTTGCGGCCGGCGCGCGTTTTGTTAAGGTAATATTGGAATGGGAAAGATATGAAGCGCTGGCTTTTCATCGCCATGGCGGGTCTGCTTCCGGGCATCGTTGCCCACGCGGCGCAGGTTGGCTTGATCAAAATTGACGGCGCCATCGGCCCGGCCACGGCAAGCTACATCTCCCGCGCAATTGACGCGGCCACCGCCCAAAGCGACGAGTGCCTCGTCATCCAGCTCGACACGCCGGGCGGTCTGCTCGATTCCGCGTCGGAAATTGTCCAGAAATTCTACACCTCGAAGGTGCCCATCGTGGTTTATGTGTCGCCGGCCCCGGCGCGGGCGGGCAGCGCGGGCGTGTTCATCACCATGGCGGCGGATGTGGCGGTCATGGCTCCGCACACGCGGATTGGCGCGGCGCACCCGGTGGAGCTTGGCGCCAGCGGCAGCGTCGAACAGACCGACGATGTGATGAAAAAGAAAATCGAAAATGACACCGCCAGTTTTGCCCAATCCATCGCCGAAAAACGGAATCGCAACGTGGACTGGGCCAGATCCGCCGTGCTCGACAGCGCTTCCATTACCGCGGAAGACGCGTTGGACAAGAACGTCATTGATTTCATCGCGGATAACATGCCGGATTTGCTCAAACAACTGGACGGACGCGAAGTTAATGGCAGGACGCTGAACACCGCCAACGCCACGGTTGTGGAAATCCCGATGAACTTGTGGGAGCATTTTTCCCGACTGTTCCTGCGGCCGGAGGTCATGTTCATCCTGATGCTGATGGTGATTTACGGCATCATCGGCGAGTTGAGCAGTCCCGGCGCGATCCTGCCAGGCATTGTCGGCGCGATTGCGCTGGTCCTCGTGCTTTACATGTCGGCCATTCTGCCGGTCAACGTCACCGGACTGGTGCTGATTGGGTTGGCTATTGTGCTGTTCATCACGGACATTTTTGCAACGACGCATGGCGTTTTGACTGCGGGCGGCATTCTCTCGTTCTTCCTTGGCGCGTTGATGCTGTTCAGCAACGCCGGGCCGGGCTTCGGCTTGTCGCTGGCATGGATTATTCCGGGAACGGTGGTGACGGCGCTGTTTTTCATCTTTATCGTCGGCAAGGGCATCCGTGCCCAATTCAAGCCGGTTCGTGCCGGTGCGGAAACGATGCTCGGCAAAACGGTAAACGCGCTTTCACGGATTGACCCGGCGGGTGGCAAGGTGTTCATCGAAGGCGAACATTGGAACGCCGTCAGCGAAATGCCGGTCGAAGCCGGCCAGTCGGTTGAAATTGTCGGCATCGCCGGACTGACTTTGAAAGTGAAACCAAAAAACTAGAAACTGATAAAATTATGGATACACAAACAATTCAACATCTCATCGGCGGCGGCATGGCAATTCTCGTGCCGGTTTTCATCATATTTGTCGTCATCCTCCCGCAGACGATTCGCATCCTGCGCGAATACGAGCGCGGCGTCATCTTCCGGCTCGGCAAGCTCCAGGGCGCGAAGGGCCCGGGTATCATCTTCCTCATCCCCATCGTGGACAAGATGGTGCGGATGGATTTGCGCGTGGTCACCATTGACGTTTCCAAGCAGGAAATCATGACCAAGGACAACGTGCCCGCTACGGTGGACGCGGTGGTTTATTTCCGCGTCGTGGACCCCAACGCGGCGGTGGTGAAGGTGGAAAATTTCTGGAAGGCCACCTCGCTCATCGCCCAGACCACGCTGCGCAGCGTCATCGGCCAGTCGCCGTTGGACGATTTGCTCTCGCAACGCGATGTCATCAACCAGAAATTGCAGGAAATCATAGACAAACAAACCGAGCCGTGGGGTATCAAGGTCACGTCCGTCGAGGTGAAGGAAGTGTCGCTGCCGGACAGCATGAAACGCGCGATGGCCAAGCAGGCCGAGGCGGAACGCGAACGCCGCGCTAAGGTCGTGAACGCCGAGGGCGAATTCCAAGCCGCCGAGAAAATGGTGCAAGCCGCCGCGTTGATCGCCAAGGAGCCGATTGCGCTGCAACTGCGTTATCTCCAGACCATGCGCGAAATGGCGAGCGAACACAACACGACGACGTTCCTGCCGTTGCCGATTGATTTGTTCAGCGCGTTTTTGAAGAAGTAGGCGGGCGGTATGCCGACAATTTCAATTGCAGGTTACAGGTTTCGCTTTTACTCGTCCGATGTGCACGAACCGCCGCATGTTCACGTCATTCACGACGATAACGAGACGAAAATCTGGCTCGACCCGGTCCAACTGGAATACAATCGTGGCTACAACCGTGCGGAATTGAACCGCGTGTTGAAGTTGACAGAACGGAATCAAGCGTGATTATTGGAGGCGTGGCATGAATACTTTAACTGCTAAAACCACCGATCAGGTTCGCGCCGAAAACGTCCGTTTCACCGGCGGCGTGATTCGTGTCCGGCTGGACGACGGGCGCGAAATCAGCCTGCCGCTCAACGAAGTGTCATGGCTGAAATGGCTGGCGAAGGCGAAGCCCAAACAACGCGCTAACTGGGCGATTGAGCCGGGCGGTTTTGCAATTTACTGGCCTGACTTGGATGACGGCATTGAAATTTGCCACCTCCTCGAATCCACGCCGCTGGTATGATATCCGGCATGCCAATGGCGGGCGAACACAACGCAAGGACGTTCCTGCCGCTGCCGATTGATTTGTTCAGCGCGTTTCTTAAAAAATAAAAATCGAAAAGCCATCCGCTGTCATTGAGGACTCGTGAATGATTCTTTTGCTTGTCACACTGTTGGTTCTTGCCGGCCTGATGTTCTGGTGGTTGAGCGGGTTTGATTCAAAGGTCACGGGCGAAAATAAAAACGCGGATTTGTTCCGCCGGATTTTGCGCTGTGTGGCGACGGCGGTTCTGCTCTGGATTTTTTTCGCCCCCAATCCCATCAAGGCCGGTTACGGTTTCATCCCGTTGCTAATGATAATCCCGGTGTCGCTCGGTCTGCTGTGGTGCAATCCACTCGGAGATTTGCTTTCGCGGGGATTGCACCGGATGATTGATTCCGATGACCGGCGCGAATTTGACCCGAACCAGGGTGCGCGCGACCTTGACATGGTCGCAAGCCTGCTCAAAAGCGGACGGCATGAAGAAGCCGCGCAGTTGTGTGAGGCGCTCAAGCATTCGGGTGATGCCAACATTCTCGTCCTGGAAACCATGCTGGCGCGAAGTGGAATCCAGTTTGAAAGTGGACGAAAGACCAGGCCGTTGACCGAAGCCCACCGCCTGCACGCGGAAGGAAAATTCGACGAGACTGAAATGGTTTTGAAGTCGTTGCTGGCGGAGAATCCGGCGAACGTGGACGCGGCGCTGATGTTGATGCGGCTCTACGTTCAGGATTTCCAGCGCAGCGACAAGGCGGCGGAAGTCCTGCGCGCCCTGGAAAAGCAGCCGCATATTCCAACAGGCCTCATCGAATATGCGCAGCGTTCGATTCATGATTGGGGACGGGAAGAACGCGCGCCGGAAGCAGTCGTGCTGCCGGAATCGGTTGACGAGCTGCTCGCCTGCGGTTATCAGGGAACTGCGATTGAGATTCTGGAGCGCAAAGTCAGGGAGCAGCCGCATGATTTTGACTCGTGGCTGAAACTGGCCGAGGCTCATGGCTTGTATTCCGGCAATCTCCATCGCGCGGAAAAAATTATTGATAAAATCGAAGGTGATCGCGACTTCAGCGCGGAACAAATTCAGGTCGCGAAAATGAAATTGAATGAATGGCGGGAAGCGAAGCCGCGGAATAATTAAAATTTGTTTATGCCCATCTACGAATACGAATTGTGCGAGGGCGGGTGCAAGGTGTGCGGCGGGAAATTCACCTTGAACCGCCCGCTGTCTGCCAGGCCGCTCGCGAATTGTCCGGCGTGCAAAAAGCCGGTGCGAAAAATCATTTCCGGCTTCAGCACGCCGCACAAGCTCAAGCCGCTGTCCATCTCGGACGCGAAAAAGGCCGGGTTCACCGTGCTCAAGAAAGTCAGCAAGGGTGAATACGAAAAGCAATAAATCTGCCGGGGATCGAACGTTGAGAGTCGGGTTCCGGGGACAGGGCCGCGGCTTTTCCTTTGAATTCATTTTTGACATGGTTGTCCAATGAGTTAGCCTGATATATTGTAATGGGTTTCAGCTTTGATAGCTTGACGTGGTGGCTGCTTCCTGTTGGTGTGGCGCTGGCGGTCGCAAATACCGCCGTGTCCCAGCCCGCAGAACGCAGCCCCGGGCAGGCCATTTTATTTTCCTCGCCGGATGATGATAACGTCAGTTCCAACATGCCTTCGTTGGTCGCCAAGCCGCCGGGCTTGTTGGATTTCGCAAACGAAATCGAGTCGCCAACGCTGAAATTTGGCGTTGCGTCCGGTGCCGGGTCGCCGTCCGTGCCGCGACTGCCGTCCGTTTCGCCATCCCAGTTTCAGCGGATGCAGCGGATGCTCGACGAGCGCAAGAATTGGGCGCTGATGACACCCGAGGAAATCCTCGGCCTGCCCACGCAGGAAAAAATCCTCGGCATCCCGGATCGCGATGCGTCTGGCAAGGTCAAGGACGAGACGGTTGAAGAGCAATATTATGAAAGGCAGGAGCGGCTGCATGATCCCACGAACAATGCCGATTTTGGCATGGCGGATTCGGCGGCGCAATGGGGTCTTTCGGAAGGACAGCAGCAGCAGATGAACCCAGACATTTTGTCTCCCTACGGCGGCAAACCGGACTATTCGGGGCTGATGAGTCAGTTTGTGAACCGGATGCCGGGCGACCGCACGGTCCCCGGTCAAGCCCCGGCGAGCGGCTGGTCGAAGCCATTCAACCTGCCTGCGCCGCCGCCAGGACCGACGCCGGAACAGCAGGCGGCGATGCAACAATTCCAGCAGCTGCTCCAGCCTCATTCGTCCCCCGTCGCCAACGCGAATGCCCCGGCTTTTGGTGGCCCGCTTTTTTCTTCACCGTCCGCGACATCCGTGTCCGAACCGCCGGCGGTGATCCCGATGGGCGCGTCCTTCGTGCCGTTGAGCAGCGGGATTGCCATGCCGGCGGGGGTGACGCCGTTGCCGGGGTTGCTTGGCCCGACCAACATGGGGCTGACGACGCGCGCGCCGGAATGGAAACCGGAGCTGCCGCCGTGGTTGTCATCCGGTCCTCAGCCGGGCGTTATTCCGCAGCGCAAATTTTAATGCGCGGATGTGATCAGGAGGACCTGTTCGAGGGTTGAAACGCCGTCGCGCGCGCGGTCGAGTCCAGCCATGCGGAGTGTGCGCATGCCTTCCTTGACAGCGACCTTGGCCATTTCACGCGTGTTGCCCCGGGCAATGATGAGTTTGCGGATTTGATCGCTGATGGTCATGGCTTCAATGATGGCCATGCGCCCCGCGTAACCGGAATTTTTGCAGCGCTCGCAGCCGCGCCCGCGGTAAAGTTGCACGCCATCAAAGGTCGCCGGATCAATGCCGAGGTCCTCAAACATTTTCGGCGGATACGTCAACGGCTCCTTGCAATGTGAGCAGATGCGGCGAACAAGGCGTTGCGCGCATGAGAGAATCACCGAGGACGAAATCAAAAACGGCGCGATGCCCATGTCGTCTAGGCGCGCGATGGCGCCGGGCGCGTCATTGCAGTGCATCGTGGACAGCACCTGATGGCCGGTGAGCGCGGCTTCAATGGCGATTTCGGCGGTCTCGGTGTCGCGGATTTCGCCGATCATGATGATGTCCGGGTCCTGGCGCAAAATGGATCGCAGGGCGCTGGCAAATGTGAGGCCGATGTCCTTCTTGGTCGGCACTTGGTTGATGCCGGGAATCTGGAATTCGACCGGATCCTCCACCGTGATAATGTTCCATTGCGGGCTGTTCAACTCATTGAGTGCGGAATATAGCGTGGTGGTTTTACCGGAACCTGTCGGGCCGGTGACGAGAATCAGACCGTGCGGCGCGTCAATGGCGGATTTGAACTGCTTGAAGGTGTCGGGATCCAGGCCGAGTTTGTCAATGCTCGCGGTAAGATTGGATTTATCGAGCACGCGCATCACGATCTTCTCGCCGTGCACCGTGGGCAGCACGGAAACGCGCAAATCGTAATCCTTGCCGCCGACCTTGACCCGCATCCGCCCGTCCTGCGGCATGCGCCGCTCGGCGATGTCGAGGTTGCTCATGATCTTAAAACGGGAGGCGAGCGCCAGTTGCATCTGCTTGGGTGGCGGTGTGGCATCAATCAGCACGCCGTCCAGCCGGTAGCGCAGCCGCATGTTTTTTTCGAACGGCTCCAGGTGAATGTCGCTGGCGCGGTCTTTGATGGCCTGCACAATGATTAGATTGGCAAGTTTGATGACAGGCGCTTCCTCGCTGGAGGCGGCGAGCTTGTCGAGGTTGACTTCTTCAATGGCTTCCTTGACGGCTTCTATGGTGTCGCCCTCGGCCTCTTGCTTCGCCGCGTCCTGAATGATGGCTTCCATCGAACCGCCGCCCTTGGCAGAATCAATGGCCGCAAGCTTGTCCGCGATGGCCTTTTCGGACGCGATCAGCGGGGCGATTTCCAGTTTGGTGATGCGCTTGACGTCGTCGAGTGCGAGAACGTTGAGCGGGTCGGCCATCGCGAGAAACAATTTGTTTTCCAGCCGGGCGACGGGGACCACTTTGTGGTTATACTCCGTGTCCCGCGGAAGCAAGTCGGCGATTTCCTCCGGAATGTTGAGGCGCGCGAGGTTGACGGGTGGAACATTGAGCACGCGGCCCATGCACACGGCCAGGTCCTGCTCGCTCACGTAAGCCTTGTCTACGATGAGCTTGACGAGGCGGGCGCCTTCCTTCTTTTGCTGGTCGAGCAGCTCCTCCACCTGCCCCGCGCTCAATAGGCCGTCCTCGACGAGCGCGTCGGCGATGCGTTCTCCGAATGATTTGACTTTGGCCATGGCTTAACGGAAGGCTTTGCGAACCGTTTGGATCAACTCCGTGGGAGCCGCCAAATACCAGAGCAGCCGGTGGGGAGTGGCCTCGGCCAGTTCCTTCGCCGCCTGCTGGTTGAACGGATTGGCTGTCGCCACCAGAATGGACTTGCTCATCCGGTCAAAAGGCACCACGCACCAGCGCCGGCACACCTCTGCGGGGAATCCGCGCAACAAATCCATGTCCACCTCGTAACGTTCTAATGGCAGATAGCCCGTGCGCGATTTGTCGGCAAGCAGCTTGAGCGATTTTTCCACGGTAAAAAGGCCCTTGTCGTGCACCGTCTGGATGAACGGCTCCACCACGTCCGGCTGACCCCCGGTCAAATTCGGGGTGTGCCAGCACACATCGAAATCTCCGGCGCTGACGACCTTGCTCTCGACAAAAATCTTTTGCATCGTCTTGCGGCCATCGTCAATTTCACCTTCCGCCGCGCGCGCCCTTCTGCGGAATTTGGTCTCGCTCTGTGGCGCCAGTGCCGCCGGCTCGGATACCGCCGATTGCGCCGCCGAGTTGCTGGCCTTGTCCTCGATTTGCCGGAGCGCGGTCTGCACTTCGGCGTCGTTGGGCCGCCGCTGTAGCACCGTTTCATATTCCAAAATCGCCGACGAGAGTTGTCCCATCTGTGTGTAAGCCTCGGCGATGCGTTTCGAAATCCGGATGACATCCGGCTCCCGGCCCAGTTTGGTATAGGCTTCCTTGAGAATTTCCAGCGACTGGCAGTCGTTTGGCTGCGACTGGACAATGACCTCGAACATCTCAATAGTCTGCTTCAATTGAGCTTCTTCAGCCGGATTTATCGAGTCCGTTGTCATAAAACCACACACATTTTAAGCACTGGCCATCCCCCAATGCAACCACACATTCTCGGGCCGCATTTGCAGCATTGATTTCCGTCGTCAACTGCGAAATTGTAAAGCCGTCCGGCAACCTAATCCGGATAAAAATGGTGCAACCCAATTTGAGCATGACGCCGCCGCCCGGCGAACGCCTCCTGCGATTCGTCGGCGACCGCGTCCGCTTCTCGCTCCGCGCCGGTGCGGCGTCCGCCGGCTGGCGCGCGTTGCTCCGCACCAATCTCGGTCGCGCTGCCCTTCGCCGCAGGGAAATCATTTCCGCCCACGCCGGGGGCGCTGCTGCCGCGGGCGCGTCATGGCGCGATGTGCCGATGCAAAAAACCGCCGACGGCTGGCAAATCGAACTGCCCCTCGCCGAGGTCGGCTGGTTCAAGGCCAAGGCCTATCTGCTCGACGAAAAAAACTGGCAGCACTGGCCGGCGGGCGAGGACGTGGGAATTTCCGTCCACCCCGATTTCGCTCGCACCGCCAACACGATTTACTGCGCCTTCACGCGGCTTTTCGGTGTCGCGAAAAATCTCGCCTCGACCGCCGACCAAAATTTGGAGGCGCAGTTGAAGTCGCTCGAAGCGCTCGGCTACGCGACGTTGCCGCCGTCGGGAAAATTCCGCGACCTCGCTCGCCAGTTGCCGTTCCTCGTCAACCAGCTCGGCTGCCGCATCATCCACCTGCTGCCTGTGCATCCGACGCCCACGACTTACGCGCGTTTTGGCCGTTTCGGCAGTCCTTACGCCTCCCTCGATTTGACGGCGGTGGACCCCGCGCTCGTTGAATTCGATAAGCGGGCAACTGGAATTGACCAGTTTTGCGAACTCACCAGCGCCGCGCACTCGCTCGGTGCGCGCGTTTTCATTGACATCGTCATCAACCACACCGGATGGGGCTCCACCCTGCAGGAAAATCGCCCCAAATTTTTCCTTAAAAAGCCCGACGGCGAATTCGCCAGCCCCGGCGCTTGGGGAACTGTCTGGGAAGACCTCGTCGAACTCGAACAACACGACGTGAAACTGTGGGACATCATCGCCGATTCACTTTTGGTCTGGTGCCGGCGCGGCGTGGACGGCTTCCGCTGCGACGCCGGTTACAAAATCCCCGTGCCCGCCTGGCAATACATCATCGCCCGCGTGCAGGATGAATTTCCCGAAACCATTTTCCTGCTCGAAGGCCTCGGCGGTTCCTGGGAAGCCACCGAGGCGCTCCTCACCGAGGGCGGAATGCATTGGGCGTACTCCGAGCTGTTTCAAAATTATTCCGGACGCGACGTCGCATGGTATCTTGATTACGCAAACCGCCAGAGCGGGCGCGTCGGCACCTACGTCCATTACTCCGAAACGCATGACAATGAGCGCCTTGCCAAAATAGGCCGCGCATGGTCGCTGCTGCGGAATCGCCTTTGTGCTTTGACGAGTACCGGTGGCGGCTTCGGGTTCACTTGCGGTGTCGAATGGCTCGCTGCCGAGAAAATCCGCGTCCACGGCTGCACCGGCCTGAATTGGGACAGCGCCGACAATATCGTCCCTGAACTCGCGCAACTGAACCGTCTCATCTCCGATCACCCCTGTTTTTTTGACGGCGCGAAACTCACACGGTTGAGCGCGCCCGATTCGCCGGGCTACGCGTTGCTTCGCGAATCTGCCGAAGGCAGGGATTCCGTTTTGGTTTTGGTCAATACCGACATTGAAAAGGAAAGCGCAATTTCGTTCGACGCAAAAAGTGGCGCGGGCGTCCCGCCTGCCGCCGATTTCAAATTTGACCTGCTCGGCCAGCCGCTGCCAAAAATTTCCACCGAAAAAGAAAAGACCGTTTTCACGCTCCCGCCCGGCGCGGCCTTCTGCCTCGCGCCAGCCGAAAAGCCTGCCGGTCTGGGCGGCGACGATTACCGCCGCGCCCGTGCCCGGGCCGCATTTGCGCTCGAAGCATTGGGCAAAATCGTTCCCGCCGAAACTGTGGACAGCCTTCACTGGCGCTGGCTCGCGGAACAGGTTGAACGTTCGCCAAAAGATTTCCTCGCCGCCGCCGCCGAATTCGCCGCGAGTAATGCCAAAACCCCCCTCGCCGATTTGCTGCGTGAAGCTGGATTGGGACGAATCTTTCCGCGCGTGATCGAATGGACCCTGATTGACCGCCGCCGCGTCACGATGGTTCCGCCGGGCCACTGGCTGCTGGTTCAGGACACCGCGCCATTCCGCGCCACGATTTGCCTCCAGATGCCAGATGCCAATTCCCAGACCCAAATTCACGTCCAATCCATTTCCGTTGGTGAGGGGCATGTCGCCTGTTTCCCGCCACGCGAATCGGCGGCGGAAACGGAATTGATCCTGGAACGTTGCGCGACAACTTCGCAAAGGATTTCAGCCGCGATTTACTTCCTCGCACCCGATCCGCAACCTTCAACCTTCAACCTTCAACCTTCAACCTTGGTTTTACTGACCAATGGTCTTGGCGGCATGGCGCGTATTTGCGTGGATTTGGGCCGCGTGAATTCCAAATACGATTGCGTCCTGGGCGCAAATTTGAATCCGGATTTTCCGGTGGACCGCCACATTTTCGTCAAGCGCCTCCGCGTCTGGGTCAATGCCGATGGTTTTCTCTCGCCGCTGGATTTTAAAAACCTTGTCGCGTTCCACGCTGGCCGGACGTCGGTCTGGCAATTCGTCGCCAGCGCCGGTGACGGTCGCACGGTGGAGATTGAACTGCGTGCTGAAATGGTCGCGGGCAAAAACACGACGGTTTTTCAGTTCAGCCGCCCGACGGACAAGCGCGCGAGTGGCAAACAATTGCCCGCCGACGCCGACGTGCGCCTGACGGTGCGCTTTGACATCGAGGACCGGAATTTTCACAGCGAGACCAAGCGCAACGGCGGCGCGGATTTCCATTTTTCATCCAACACTCGTCCTCTTGGTGAAAAGATCGGGTTTGAATTCACGCCTGCACCCGATCGTCAGTTGCGCGTTTTCGCAGACGCCGGCGTATATCATCCGCAACCGGAATGGTGTGAGAATATTCCTCATCCGGTCGAGCAGTCGCGCGGGCAGGTTGGCAGTGGCGATGCCTACAGTCCCGGCTGGTTCGAATTGCCGCTGGCCAAGGGCGCGAACGTCATACTGCTAGCAACGGCGGAAACGGAGGAAATGAGTGGCGGAAAGCGGCTTGCCGCGCCGAAGCGTGGCGAAGGCGGGAAAGCGGAAAGCGGAAATACCGAAAACAGCTTTAAAGTGCGGTTGGAGTGTGCTGCGAAGCAATTCGTTGTCCGCCGTGGCGAAGGCAAAACGGTTATTGCGGGTTATCCGTGGTTTCTGGATTGGGGGCGTGACTCGCTGATTTGTGCGCGAGGACTTTTGGCGGCAGGTATGGTGGGGGAAGTAAAACAGCTGCTACTGACCTTCGCCAAATTTGAAAAAGATGGCACCCTGCCGAACACAATTCACGGCAGCGATGTTTCAAACCGCGATACCTCCGATGCGCCGCTGTGGTTCGCAGTCGCGTGCGGAGAATTGGCCGCTTTGGAGTGCGGCGATACGTCGCCGCTTTCAACGACGCGACATGTCGCGTCGTTGCAAAGCGAGGACACGACCGCGCACTCCAAATTCTATTCGGCGCGCGTTGACTCCGCCCGAACCATCCGCATCGTGCTGGCGAGCATCGCGGAAAATTATTCCAATGGCACGCCAAACGGCATCCGTATGGACGCGGATTCAGCGCTCATCTGGAGTCCAAGCCACTTTACTTGGATGGACACGAATTATCCTGCCGGAACGTCGCGCGAGGGTTATCCGGTCGAGATTCAAGTCCTCTGGATCCGGCTGCTGCGGCTTCTCGAGAAAATTTCCACGCCCGCCGGACAGAAAAAGTGGCGGGAACTCGCCGAACACGCGACAGCTTCGTTCAACCAATTGTTCTGGCTGGAGGAAAAGGGCTGGTTCGCCGACGTGCTCTTGGGCGGGCCGCGCGTCATCGCGCGTGACGCCACGTTGAGTGACGCATTGCGGAGTAACTGCCTTTTCGCCGTCAGCCTTGGCCTCGCGACTGGCGATCGCGCGAAACGCTGCGTAACCGCCGCACAGAAATATCTCGTCGTGCCCGGCGCGCTGCGGACGCTCGCGCCGCTGCCGGTTTCCACGCCGCTGCCCATCTGGCGCGACGGCCAGTTGCTCAACAATCCCGCCGAGCCATATTGGCCGCGATACGAGGGCGACGAGGACACGCGCCGCAAACCCGCATACCATAACGGCACGGCTTGGACGTGGACGTTTCCGGCATTTTGCGAGGCGCTCGCCCGCGCGTGGGATTTTTCGCCGGAAGCGGTCGCAACAGCAAGAGGGTATCTCGGCAGCGCGGAAAATATCATGAATGCCGGCTGTCTCGGCCAGCTTCCGGAAATTCTGGACGGCGATGTGCCCCACACGCAACGCGGCTGCGACGCGCAGGCTTGGGGCGTCACGGAAACCTTGCGGGTTTGGAAGCTGCTGTCGGCTGCGAGTTGAGCCGCTTCCGTTAAAGGAAGTTGCCCGGTTCGTTTTTCTCCGGCAAATTGGAGGACATGGCTGAAACTGCCTACAGACTAGAATCGCTGCAATTAAGCCGCCGGGAATCCGGCCGGCTGGGTCTGGCGCTGGCGTTGTCTCTCGCGGCGCATTTGTTCGTGTGGGGCGGGTACGAAATCATCAAGGAATTCAACTGGTTCCCTCAACTGCAACGGCTGGCGAAAAAAATGGAATTCATCCCGCCACCGGTCCAAAAATCGGAGCCGTCGCTGGAATTTGTGACCGTCGAGCAGCCCTCAACCGAGGCCCCCGAAGATGCGAAGTATTATTCCAGCAAAAATTCACGCGCGGCCAACCCGGACGCCGATCGCGACACCAACGTTCCGAAGTTGAACGGCTCGCAGACCGACGTGCCCAAAACCGAGACCGTATCCAAACCAGACTTTAACAAGCTCCAGCCCGCGCCCAAGCCCATGAATTCCGAGCCGGTGCAGCCGCCCCAGCCGACGCCGGTGGTCGCGCCGGGCGATTTGTCCCTGGGCAAACCGCAGGATTCGCAGCAGCAACAGCAGGAGCAAACACCGCCGCGCCCGCGTACAATTGAGCAGGCGCTCGCACAGATGCAACAGCACCACTCGCCCGGCGTGGAGATGAAACAGGACGGCGGCATCAGCCGGCGCCTGGAGACTTCATTTGATGTGAAGGCGACGCAGTTTGGCCAGTATGACAGCGATTTCGTGGATGCGGTGACCTATCGCTGGTATTCTCTGCTCGACAGCCAGCAATTCGCGCTCGACCGCACCGGCAAGGTCACGGTGCGGTTCCACTTGAATTACGACGGAACCATCACCGACATGACCGTACTGCAAAATACCGTCGGCGACCTGCTCGGTTATGTCTGCCAGAAGGCCATCAACGATCCCGCGCCATTCAAACCGTGGCCGGAGGATATGCGACGGCTGGTCGGCGCGAATTCCCGTGAAATCACCTTCACATTTTATTACTATTAAAAGCTTATGGGCGAACTCATTTACATTTTGCTGGGGCTGACCTCTGTCGTAGGGCTGGCGTTCATCGTGGAACGCGGCTTCATGTTGCGCTGGAGCAAGGTCGTGCCTCCGGAAATCACCCGGTCAATGGCGAAATGCCAGACGCGCGATGACGTCAAAACCCTGTGCCGTGTCTGCGAGCTGAAACCGTCGCCGCTCGGACGTCTCCTGCTGCTCGCCGCCGGTTACCTGGACCGTCCGAAAGCCGATAACGTGGATGCGCTTCAGACAGCCGCGCGCCACGAAATTGTCCTGCTTGAACGCGGCCTCGTCGTGCTCGAAATCATCGTCGGCATCGCGCCGCTGCTCGGCCTCGTCGGAACCATCGCTGGCATGATGACGGTTTTCGGCGATGTCGGCCAGACCGGCTTGAATGATGCCGCGAAACTGGCCGCGGGCATCGCGTTGATTTTGCGCGCCACGCTCATCGGGCTTCTCATTGCCATCCCCTCGCTCATCGCGTGGAGTTATTTCAGCAAGAAGGTCGAGGTGCTCGCCGTCGAAATGGAGGCGCTCTGCGGCGAATTCATCCGGCGGCAATACGCCGACGGAAAATGAAAAAGAATCATACTTTACATGGTGGGGTGCGTCACTCCGTGCGCGCCGCCGGCGAGCAGAGGACTGCCCGCCCCACCTTGCCCCTCAACTCTCGGCTCTCAACCATCAACCGTCAACCATCAACCGTTTGATGCGCTTCTACGTCCGCAAACGCCGCACCACGCCCGCTGTCATCATCGTCGCGCTGATAGATGTGCTCATCGTTCTCGTGATTTTTCTGCTGGTCACGACGACGTTCAAGCAGCAGCCGGCGCTGCGGCTCACGTTGCCGGAATCTTCACAGGCTAAAAAAGCCGGCGCGAACGACAGGGAGACGCTGGAAGTGAGCATCGGCAAGGACGGCCTCCTGCGATTCGGGCAAAACGCCGACGTGGTGACGGTGGAACAATTGGGGGGCAAACTGCGCGACGCCGTGGCCAAAACCCCCGACGTTACTCTCGCGATCAACGCCGACGAAAATGCGCCGTGGGGAAAAGTGGTAAAGGTTCGTGATGCCGCCACCGAGGCAAAAATCAAAACCCTGATTGCCTACACCAAGGAAGCGCCCAAGCCGTAAATCAACGCGCTGGCATCCGCCAAAATCCGTGTCCATCCGCCAGCCGTACCGAAATCAGACTTGTCGCACTGGAATGACATGAAAGCGGATGAAGGCGGGTGGTTAAAATCAATTTTTGTCACCCGTCTCATGCGGTTGATTGTGTAATGGCGAGTAATGTTGCTTAGTAATATAACTTAAAACAAAAATATATTCATTATTTTATTGCATTGATAGCCAGTCTGTGTATGATGCGTCCGTTCTTTGACATAAGAACATGCTATGTCCTGTTCACCCGGTCCGGCAGCCGGTGTTGTGCGTTGTGGCGACGACCCCTCGTCACCGCAACTCCGCTTGTCCCGTGGAGGTAACGAGGCTCAAAACAAATTCGCGGTAATTCGTGCAATTCGCGTCAAACTCGTTCTGACTGCGCCGTGTTCAACGGCGTCTATTCGCGGTTAACTTTGAACCCTTTTTTTCAGGCGGTAAAGATACCCAAAAACTTGTTTTTGGTAAAGAAAAGGTAATTCTGTTGCACTAATCCAGATGCAAGGAATATAGCGGATTTGTTGAGATATGCAAGGAAAATTGGCTAAAATCTGCTCAAATTTCGGCTGATTGCGTATCACTTAACTGACAGTTTCTCTGACAGTCTCTTCCCGCCACTTGTAGCCCGCCGACTGCCGGGACAATACGAAAATCCGAAGGATAATTTTCGATTGGACAGGCTTTGTCCAGGGCGTGTGATAATCTGCGGGGATGAATGGCGCACGATATTACATGCGGCGGGAAGATTATCAGCCGCGCCAGACGCCCGCGCTGGCAGTCCGTTCCGCAATCTTCAATGTCAATCCGCTCGCGCCGTTGCTCACCGCCGAACAATGCGCAAGCCGGAGCGATTCTTAAGGGCGCTAAAAATCAAAACCATGAGCGCGCCGGCAACTGCGAGCATTAGTGATGAAGGCTCTGGAGTGGCCGTGATTTCCATATTCGGCCCGGCAAACAGATCCGGCCCGCTCGGCACTGGAAAACCTGAACCCCCTATGGACGCAGTGCCGTCAAACGCTGCCAATGGTGAAAAGATCGCATTCGCCTGGTCTGGAGAGTCCACAATGAACCAATCAGCCGTTGTGGGATAAAAAGCGCCGAGCACATAAGATTGCCCCGCAGCCAAAGTCACAGGAGTTGACAATTGAACATATCGAAACTCGCCATCCAGCGGGGTCAGACTTCCTGACGGAATCGTTACACTGCTCAGGAGTGTGCCGCTTTGGGTCCAGAGGCTGACATCATGCGCCTCAAAGAAACCATTTGTGTCTTGGTCATAAAGTCCAAGGGCCAGCACTTCTAGGGAAGTGCCTCCAACGGTAAAGTCATAGCCCGCAACGCCATCAGATGACACGCTGGTGTCTCCGTTGCCGGAAGAAGTGAGCAGCGTCGAAGCCGACTGGCAATAGCCAGGAACGGTCAAACCGACGCAAATGATTAGGATTGTGATGTGTTGTTTCATAGTTATACGTTAAACACTGCGCTTAATCTTAAATCCGACGATTCATGTTGATCTCATTTGACGCGCGCGGCTTCATCAAGACGTTGGATTTCTTCCGGGTCGGTAATTAACTTGCCGAGGTCGGGTTCAAGATTGCGCGAACCGTTTGGATTGAGATAGCCATCAAAGGAAAAATTAAAGCCTCCATTGCAAAAGCCCATCCGCACACCGGCATACATTTTCCCATCCCGCAACTTAAAGTAAGCGGCTTTTGTCCATGGAAAGTCAGGTGGATTGTTCTGCGGCTTATTTTCAAAAGACCAAGTGGTTTGATAAGCGTTCGCTGGAGCGAGATACGGATATGTGTCGTCAGATACCAGCAACCCACCGCTCGGAACGGATAGGTTAAAGGTAAATTCATAAGGGCGATTTTCATTCCCACTTAAACGTCGAATGCCTTGAATCGTTAAGTCGGCACCATCGAAATTAGTCCATTCCACTCTTGCTGGAACAAATCCGACAAAATAATTGCTGACCCATTGGCCTTGATCCTCAACGTCAAGATTTACTCTCATATTTACTCGCACCAACTTTTCCGTTTCCCCATTTTTCCACATATAAAAGGTGTAACCTTGAGATGAATTCCAAGCATTGGTCGCTAAAATGTCACCCGCTGGATTCCGCTGTCCGTTTGGGTCATAGAAAATACCAACGTAAGCAGGATTTGGATAACTCGAAATATACCCTTCTTTTGAGACACTCAACACGTCCAAATTTTTGCCAGTTTGTCCAACCAGCCTGACCCAGCCGGTGTCATCGGAGTAAAGCGTGTTGGTTTGAGATGACTGCTCACTGCCCTCCTTCATATACAAAAATGCCTGTGACGCCACCGTCTTCTCATCAACCCGCGTGATTCTAAATTCCATCTTTGCACCGACAACCGGCTGACCGTTCTGATCTACGAGCCGCGCGTAAAAATCCAACGAATGATTAGAATGCAGCAACATTTCGCGCAGACGCAAGGCGTAAGCCCAACTGCTATCGCTCACGCCCGGTGGTCGCGCCCATGGCGCGAGCGCGTTGGTTGTAATTCCTGCGGCTTGATTGGTTTCCACAGCCTTCTGGTTACCGTTGGTTGTATTGATCAATGTCGGCTCGATTGGTTTTTGGGTATTTCTTTTTTGCAAGGGAAGCCAGATGCAGAACAAAACAATCAACCCCAAAACCAGATAAACAATAATTTTTTTCATTGTGGCGTAAAACTGTTGGTGAGGCCAAATGAGCTTAATACCTGTTGCCAGTAAATGCGACGATTCATATTTATGGAATTAAATTCTGCACTGTGGTCGTTCTGGTTGCCGGTAAAGTTGAAAGGGGTAGCAGACAAATCCACGGCATTGCCAATCTCGCCGCCGACGGTGTATCCCGGCGTGACCGCCGCTCCCAATGCCCTGCTCCTGGCTTGAGCAACATAAGCAAGAATCTCGTCTGCGTTATATTGTGGCACAAGATAACCGGCTGGTTCCTCAACTAGGCCAGCACCCCATATAAAACGAGAATACGTTTTCGTCGACGAGGAATAGTCCCATCCATCTGGATAGACGGCGACAGATGGCACATAAGGTGGAAAGCTGTAAGCCCCCGTGTCCGGCTTTTCCAGCTCTTGATTATAAATCCACTTGTTCAATGCGTAATCACTCATGTTGTGAAAATTAAAAGTCCTCGAGATACCTTGTCCTGTGCGGCTCACACTGTTGTCCATCCCTGTGAAATACGGTTGGTTCGTGCCGTTGCGCGGAAAGGTCGCGTAAATTTCCGGCGTGGCATAAATCCAAGAAACGTTTTCCGGCCCGGTTGCATCATAAGCATGCGCCACACTGGCCGCCTGGCTGGCAATATAACTCTGAACCATTGGCGGCTTATTGGCTTTCTGTCCACGATAACGCAGTGCTTCACTGGCCACAATGTTGCCCATGCTGTGCGCAATCAGGCGGACTCGCTCGGGTGGCTGTCCATCCATCTTCGGAAGCTTGTTCGCAAGCAAATCCCAAAGGCCCAAAGCCGAATCCCATGCTCGCCGTTCACTGCGATTGTAATTTCGAGGATCGAGCAGCTTTTGCCATAATGGATCATCCACCCAATCCGTCGGCCATGAATAAAGACCGAACCTTCCCTTGTAGCCAAGCTGCCACAACCTTTTGTAAGCGGTGCTGGCAAACGCCCGCCGTTCCCACGGCTGCATCCGCCAACCGTGAACGAAAAGAATGTAATCCTGATCATTTACAGTTGCCGGGCCGTTGAACACCGCACTGTCTGCCGTCCGCACGGCACGGTTTGGAATGTTCATCCATTCAGTCGTTGTGTTATCACCCACAGTCCAATGCTCGTAGAGGCTGGTCACTTCCTGCAAGTTCAAGTAGAACGGGCGCGATAACGCCACCGGCGCAGCGTTGTTTGTGCTGAATCCAAACGTGATGATGCATTGGCCAGTGCTGATGCCCTCAAAAATCATCGGCAGAAAGAAGTTGTTCGTGCCTGTCGCTTGCCAGTTCGTGCTGGCAATCGTCAGCGCCATTCCGTTGCTCAACACGCCCAGCATCGCCTTGTTCGTCTGCGCCGCCGCCGTGGTCGTGTTCGTTAAGTAACCCAGCCCGCCGTCCACCGCCGGAAACAAGCGAATGGACGGTAAGCTGGGCGCGCTGGCTCTCGTCCAGGGCGCGCTCAAACAGCGTGCCCATGATGCTGGGCTGGATGTTTTGCCAGTCGGCCACGGCGGCATCCAACAGGATGCCCAACTCGGCCTCGTTCAGTTCAAAAACGGTGGCTTCCTCAAATAGATGGCCGTTGAAATGCCGAATCTTGTGCGGGCCGAATGCGCCGCCTATCGCCATCATCGCAAACAATGATTCCAGCGTCCGGGCGAAATGAGCGGGGTCATTGCCGGCGGTTTTGAGAATTTCCGTGAACAGTTTCGGCGGCAGCAACTGCGTGTCCTCGGCGAACAGGCAGAACACGATGCGATTCAGGAACCGGGCGATGCGGAGATTTTTCCGGGCGGCGAAATTGAGTTCCTTGCGGGTTTTGGCGTCGGCGATTTCCACGCTCTCGCGTTTCTGGAGCAGCCGGGCGACTTCGGCGATCTTGGCGGCGAGTTGCCGCATCGAACACGAGGCAGACATGCGCCCAGCCGGCCAGTGGTCCCTTTATCTCAATGGCGTCTTGGGAGCGACTTCGCAATACGACTACCGACCGGTTTCTGGTCAACTAGGCGTGGGCTTGGACACCAATCCCATGACGGATCCGCCGGATTACATGGTCGGTGAATTATCAATCTGGTCGCGGGCGTTGTCCGCGACGGAGGTGGCGCAGCTTTACAACAATGGGAACGGGCTGCCCTACGAATTGTTCTGAACGTTCCCGCAACACGAAATAAATATGGATGCAATCGCAATCAAACCGAAATCAATTGAACTGGTCCCGGCCCGCACGGCGATGGTGTCGGCCATTTCCTGGCGGACGAACGATGATTCTTTTCAGCGCAAGTTGAACATCGTCATGAACAACTCCACGTCGTTCCAGGTGTCCGGCGCGGATTATGATGCGCTTGGTCAATGGACTGACGAAACCATAAAGGGGCTGGTCATCGCGCATTACGGTCTGGAGCTGGCTTGAGTCCGTAGCACGGACGGGCCAATAAAAATATGTCGCTGACGCTCATCAAGGAAGATGGCACTGGCAAGGTTGACGCCAACACATACGCCGACGTGGCGGATGGTGACGTCTATTACGCCGGTCATCTTTATGCGACTGCGTGGACGGCGGCGACGGCGGATCAAAAGGCCGTCGCGCTGGTGATGGCGACGCGGCTGGTGGACGCGGAGTATCAATTCAATGGCACGCGCACGACTGCCGGTCAGTGCCTGCAATGGCCGCGGGCGATGTGTCCTGAACCTGACAACGTGCATGTGCCAATCTCGGTGCTGCTGCCGATTCCATACGACTACGTTCAATATGACACGGTGCCGAAAGCGGTCATCCAGGCGACGTGCGAAATGGCGCGGGAGCTTTTGATTGCCGACAGGACGGTCGCGCCTGCCGGTGAAGGTTTGAAATATCAGAACGCCGGCACCACGCAAACCGGTTACGACAAGACGGACAAGCGCCCGGTGCTTTCACAGGTCGCACAGGTGATGCTGGCAAAATACGGCTCGCAAATCAGTGCCAAGAGCGGCGCAGTGCGGCTGATGAGGGCCTAAACCATGACCAATATGACTCCATCCGATTTTCTTACCGCCGTGGATCATGCCGCCGGCATGAATGACCGCTGGCTGTTCCTGGCGGCGTTCTGCCTGCTGCTGCTGGTCTGCGGAGTGGTCATCTACTGGCTGGTGCAACAGCTTCAGGCCGTGATTTCAGATCACAAATCGCTACGCGATGAGCATCACGCGGCGCTCACCCAAATCATCGAGAAACAGAATGAGACATCGCTCAAACTGGCGGTGTGCATTGACCGGAATTCAGAGGCGTTGAAAGATTGCGCGTTTGAATTGCGGCGTTTCCAAGAAGGGGCGAGCCGTCCTGGCCATTAAATTTATGAAAAAAACAAAGTTGGTTCTAATTAACATGGCCGTCATCACGGTGACGGGTTTTATGTTCGGCTGCGCGATGGCCCCGCTCAAGGGCGGTCATGCCACGACGCTGAATAAACCGAATCAAGGCATCGAGCAAAGCGTCCAGCAGGGCGAAAACCCGGCGCAAGTATCGCGCCAGGATCAAGAGACCGTGCGGACGAAAACTTACACCGTGCCAGCCGGGTCGCAATTGGTTTCCGCCAGCAACCAGATGGTGGTTGTCAGCGCGCCGATGCCTGTCGTCGAGCATGAGGAGATTCGGGCCAAGACGGAACTCGGCGCGGCGCAAAAGGACACGGCGCGTGAATTGACCGCGAAGCTGGCGAGCCTCAAGGGAATCGTGTGGGTCGGCGTGGCGTTGTTCCTGTTCGGCCTGGCAACGCTGTTCTATCCGCCGCTCAAATTGCTCGTTGGTAGCGTGACGACAAGCGCGGCAATCATTGTGGGTGGGCTGGCGCTGATAATTTTGCCGACGCTCATTGTCGGGAATGAACTTTTGATTTTGGCCGGCGTCGCCTCGGCAGTCGGTCTGTGGTTTTTCGCGCACCGGCACGGCCAGTTGCGCGGGCTGGTGGATGCGGCCGAGGTCGCCGTGGTCGCGCCACCGGATAATTCTGGAAAGGTTGGCGGTGTATGAATCCATCGGAGTTTTTAAATCTGAAAACCTTTCCCGCGCGCCTGACCTCTGACCAGGCTGCGTGGCTGATCGGCTGCCAGCCTCATAACATCCCGGCACTGGTGGCTGCGAAGCAACTCAAGCCGCTGGGCAATGCACCGGCCAATGCGGTCAAGTATTTCTGTTCGGCAGAAGTCTTGGAGTTTTGCAAGGATCGGAACTGGCTGGCGCGCGTGACCACGGTCGTTCAAAACGATTGGGCACGGAGAAATGCGCGATACAGGTCTCCGGCAGGCGCAACGGCTTTGCCGGCCAATTCAAACAATTAGTTTGGGTCCGGTGGTTGGGGGGACGCAAAAGCGGTTGAGCTGGTTGGCTCAACCGCTTTTTTGGTCCGTCAAAGCAGCCGATGCCAGCGGGAATCAGCAGAGGTCACTGAAATTGCTTTTCATGCGCTCTCATTTACTTGACGCTGCGCGGGTAATTCGTAAAGCGTCCCCGGTGCGAGGTCCTTCAAAATGATGCGCCCCGCCTTGATTCGAAGCCGGCTACGGATGCGACAGCCGGAAGAACAGGTTGCCCGATAATGGCGGAGTGAGGATACTGCTTTGATTCGTGCCGTTGGCGGAAATGGCGTAGCCGGCAGGCACCCAGTTGGTGGTGGTCAAATCTGAATTGGTCAGAATCGAGAAGCCAGGAGAAGAAGATGACCAGGATAACACCAGCGAGCTGCCGTTGGTTGGGACAATGGACAACGCTGGTGGCGGCACGCTGATAAATTGAGTCAGCACTGTCAGGAAGCCGATCCCGGAATTCACGCTCGCGCTGATCAAATTGAGAATACCGTCGCCGTTTACATCCGCCGCCACAACACAAAATGGGTAACTACTGCCCGGCAACGGGCAGGCCGGAAGCGTGGTATTGAATCCAAAAACACCGCTGCCATTATTTGTCAGCACCGTGAGTGTGTTAGCGAAATAATTCGCACTGATCAAATCCGGTTTGCCGTCGCCGTTTACATCCGCCGCCGTCACCCATATCGGATCAGAACCAGCGTCCAAGTTGAGCGTGGCATTGAAGACAAAAACACCGCTGCCATTGTTCGTCAGCACCGTCAGCGTATTGGCGCCGTAATTCGCGCTGATTAAATCGGGCTTGCCGTCGTTATTAATATCTGCCGCCACAACGCAAGCGGGCGCACTGCCCACATTATATGTGGCATTGTAGCCAAAGATACCGCTGCCATTGTTCGTCAGCACTGTCAGCGTGCCAGCGGCGTCATTTGCGCTGATTAAATCGAGCTTGCCGTCGTGATTGATATCTGCCGCCACAACGCAATAGGGCGCACCGCCCACATTATATGTGGCATTGGAGCCAAAAATACCGCTGCCATTGTTCGTCAACACCGTCAGTGTGCTGGCATCAAGGTTGGCGCAGATCAAATCCAGCTTGCCGCTGCCCCTGGTATCCGCCGCCACGACACAATGCGGCCCGCAACCGTAACCACCCGCGACAAGCGTGGCATTGGAGCCGAAGACGCCGTTGCCATTATTTGTCAGCACCGTCAACGTGTTGCCCCACTGCGGAGGACTGATGCCGTAATTTGCACTGATCAAATCCGGCTTGCCGTCGCCGTTCACATCCGCCGCCGTGACGGATATTGGATAATTCCCGACCCGGCATGTGGCATTGGAGCCAAAAATACCGCTGCCATTGTTCGTCAGCACCGTCAGGGTGCCGGCGCCGAAATTCGCGCTGATCAAATCAAGTTTGCCATCGCCATTGACATCCGCCGCCGCGACCGACCGGGCATTTGTGCCGACGGCATAGCTGTTGGTCGTAAATGTCAACCCTTGCGCAAAGACCGAATCAACAACGGTGAGCAGACCGCAAAGGGTCACAATGGCAGGCAGAAAAGATCGCATAATGATGCAGGCTGAATACTTGCAGGTGAGATTATAAAGCGCCGTAAACCGTTTGCAAGCCAATTCGCCAGCCATCAACTGGCCTTGGTCCGAGCCGGACTGTCACATGCACATGTGCTGGGTGGTGATTGACCAATCGGAATAGCCGGTGCTGCCGCCAATGGCCCGCACGCCCGGCCAACTGATAGGAAATTGCTTTTCATGGGCTCTCATTTACTTGACGCTGCGCGGGTAAGGGAGAATTGGTTTTCTTTCCCAGTATTCACACGGGCATCTTTGGCAGAAGCGCCCGGCGCTGTCAAACGTCGCTTTGGGCGCACTTCACGTCGGCGATTCGATCTTCTCCGCCGCCTTTTGTTCGTAATCCTCCAGCGACGGGATTTTCATCAGGGCGCGTTTCGCGTAGGCGTGATGAACGGCGGTGCTGCTGTGACCCAGCGCGGCCTGCGCGAAGCGTTCGGGCATGCCGGCTGAATTGGCGCGCTCGGCCCACGCGTAGCGGTAGCAATGGAGCGTGATGTCACTGATGCCAGCCAGCAGGCTTTGGTAGGCGAACCTTTTTGAGCGGACATGCGCTTCCTCCTGCGAGAGTTTTGGAAACAAAGCGCCGATGGTCGGCAAGTGGCTCAAGACGGTTTCCAGCTTCTTGCTGATGGTGATTTGCGCCCGCGTGCCGGTCTTCTTGCGGAAATAGGTTATCGTCCGGGCTTGCCAGTCAATGTCCTCGGCTTTGAGAATTGCGGCGTCGGTCTGCGCTGCGCCGGTTTCCCAGAGCAATTCAAGGTAAAGTTTCCATTCGGCACCCTTGGCAATCGTTAAAAGAAGTTCGTGCTCCGTCAACGTGATGCCGCGCCGGGCCTTCGGGTGATGTTTCGGCCAGACATTCGGGGCAACTATCGGGATGGAAATCCAGCCCAGGCTTATGGCGAAACTGTGAAGGCATTTCAGGTAAAACACCTGTGAAGGTTTGGCGTCCTTCATGAGTTGAAGAAAATCGGCGGTGGCGGTTTCCATCAAGGGTTTGTTGCGGATCGGGTCAAAGGCGGGTGTCCGGAAAGCGCTGGCGTAGCGCTCGCGGCTGCTGTCGCGACCGCGCGTTTGCATCTGGTCCATGACGGTTTGCCAGGTGCGCTCAAGGAACGCGGGATCGCTGGCAGAGAGATAGGCGCGGGCCAGTTGCAGATTGAGGATGGGGCTGCGATGCGCCTCATTGGTGGCTTCGACCAGCTTGCGGGCGGTGGTCTCATCTCGCGTGCCCAGGCTCTTTTGCTTGCCGGTGGTCGAGTCCTGTGAATAATAGATTCCGTTGCGGCGGAACAGTGTGAGCTTCGTTTTCATAGGTGCAATCCGAATCTTACAACAGAAGTTCACCACCCCGTAAAAGGTGAGTGGGCGGGTTTCAGGATTTTAGCAGTTTCTAGCAGATTCAATATTTAATCGGCTCAAAACTGACAATCTCACTGACAGTGGCCACCGTTTTCGTCACGAAACCCTTTATTCATGCGGGCTTTAACAAACATGACAAAGAAAAGGTAAGGTTTTGAGTGCTCTATCAACCACTTACGACGATTCACCCTCTGCCTGGTAAAGAAAAGGTAAAATAATTTTCTATGCGTTCTTTGCGTCCTTTTGCGTCTAAAACCAATCCCTGACTATTCGTGTTAATTGGCGTCCATTCGCGGTTGAAAATCCGTGTCTACCCGCCGTACTCGCGCCCGTCGTACAGGTCCGTCGTTGGAAGTGTTTGCAGGCCGGAAAACGACCTGTTTTATCATCGGTTCCCGGCTTCTCAACACTTGACCGTGTGAAAACAAGGCCCATTTTGGTCAAGAAACGGTCAAGTTATGAGTGCTCTATCAACCACTTACGCAGATTAACCCTCTGCTTGGAAAGGAAAATGACTAAGTAATTTTACCCGTCCTTTGTGATCTGTGCGTTCCTTCATGGCTGATACCAATCCCCGACTATTCGTGTTAATTGGCGTCCATTCGCGGTTAGAAATCCGTGTCCACCCGCCGTGCTCGCGCCCGTTGTGGCAGGTCCGTGATTAATTCAATGACGCTAAAATTTTCTCCGCCGCCGCGCGCGGGTTTTCCGCCGCGTAAATCGGACGGCCAATCACTAGCCAGTTCGCCCCCGCTTCAATCGCCTCGCGCGGCGTGAGCGTGCGTTTCTGGTCATCGGCCTTTTCGGCGCCGGTCCGGATGCCGGGCGTCACAAGTTGCATGTGCGAAGGTAAAAACTGCCGCAAGTCCGCAATTTCCAGCGGCGAACAAACCAGCCCGCGCAGACCCGCTTTCGCTGCGAGAGTCGCCAGCCGTTCGACTTGGGCGCCGACATTTGCAGCGCAACCGGTTTCCATCAGCGTGCGGCTGTCGGAACTCGTCAGCACCGTCACGCCCAGCACCAGCGGAGCGTTCAGCCCGGCATGGCTCGCTGTTTGTTGTGCGGATTCTTCCGCCGCGTTCATCATTTCCAATCCGCCGCTGGTGTGGATGGTGAGCATCTGCACATCAAGCCGTGTGGCCGAGGCGACGGCCTTGGCGACCGTGTTCGGAATGTCGTGAAATTTCAGGTCGAGGAACACGCTCGCGCCGGTCGCGCGGATTTTTTTGACGATGTCCGGCCCTGCGCTCGTGAATAGCTCGCTGCCGATCTTGAACGCGCCGACCACGGGCGCGATTTCTTTGGCGAGTTTTAACGCCTGTTCCGCCGTCGGCACGTCCAGCGCGGCAATGATTGGATTTTTATTGGCCACAGATGGACACAGATAAACACAGATTTGCAAAAAAAGCATCCGAGAATTTCACGAATCGACGCGAATTCAACAGCCTCATTTCTTTCGCATAAATTAGCGTAATTCGCGGACAAGACATCTTCATTCTTTCCTCTATTTTTGTTTCCGCCTAATCTCGACACATGAAAGTCATCCGCCACACCGATGCGAATTTTGCCGCGCAACTCCGCGAAGCTGCTGCCGCATCCAGCCTCTTCGACGCCGAGATCGAAAACCGCACGCGTGCCATTCTGCACGAAGTCTATCTGCGGGGTGATGACGCGTTGCTGGAATTCACGGAAAGATTCGACGGTGCAAAACTCACTGCAGGGCAACTGGCCGTGACCCAGGCTGAACTGATGGCGGCATCGCTCAAGGCCGATGAATCATTGCGCGCTGCGGTGGCGGAAGCGGAGGCGAACATCGCCGGCTTCGCAAAAAAATCCAAACGCAAGGCCTGGTCCGGCAAGAATTCCCACGGTGCGAGTGTCGGCGAAAAGTTTGACCCGTTCCAGCGCGTCGGCGTTTATATTCCCGGCGGAACGGCTCCACTCGTTTCGACGGCGCTGATGACCGTCACGCTCGCAAAAGTTGCGGGCTGCAAGGAAATCGTCGTGACCACGCCGTGCGGCAAGGACGGCTCCATCAATCCGGCAATTCTCTTTGCGGCACGCGCGGCAGGGGCGACGGAGATTTACCGTGTCGGTGGTGCACAGGCCATTGCCGCGCTGGCATACGGCACCAGGACGATTCAACGTGTGCAGAAAATTTTCGGTCCCGGCAACGCCTACGTCAGCATGGCCAAGCGCTTGCTCGTCGGGCGCGTGGCGATTGATTTGCTAGCCGGGCCGAGCGATTTGCTCGTGCTGGCCGACGAAACGGCGAATTCGAAATTTGCCGCTGCCGACATGCTGGCGCAGGCCGAACACGGCTCCGGCCACGAGCGCGTTTGGCTTGTGACAACCTCCGCAAAAATCCTTATGGCTGTTGCGAAGGAAATTGCCAGGCAGTTGCCCAAACTGCCGCGCAGCGAATTCATCCAGCGCGTACTCGACCGCAACACCTGGCTCATCCAGGTGGCGAGCGTGGCCGACGCCGTGGCACTGGCGAACCAGCTCGCGCCGGAGCATTGCGAAGTCATCACGCGCGACGCGCGACGTGTGAGCGGCGGTATCCTGACGGCGGGCGCGATTTTCCTCGGTAACTGGTCGCCGACGGTGCTGGGCGATTACGTCGCGGGGCCGAGCCATGTGTTGCCGACCGACGGCGCGGGCGCGTCGTTTGCCGGCCTCACGGTGGATCAATTCCAGCGCCGCACGAGCGTGGTGGAATATAACCGAGCCTCACTTAAGAAAGCGCTCAAGTCGGTGCGAAAATTCGCGGAACTCGAAGGCCTTGGCGCGCATGGGAAAAGTGCGGAAGTGCGGATGAAATAAATTTTTAAGATTGAACGTCTTGACTAGGTGTTCACGCGGTTTTTTGTGGCATTTTCAGCTAAAGATTGGTTTAGTGAGAGCATCCATTCGTTCACCGGACATATGTGCCGGCTGAAATCCAGAGAAAATTGATTATGAACACACATTTGAAATCCTTCGCATCGGTTGCTGTCATTGCGATGTTGTTCGCCGCAGGTTCGCTTTCCGCTGCCGACAACATCAGCCAGTTGCAAAACAGCTTTGATCAGCCGCCCGACAATGCACGAATCATGGTGCGCTGGTGGTGGTTTGGCACCGCGGTCACCAAGCCGGAAATTCAGCGTGAATTGGAAGTTATGAAGGCGGGCGGCATCGGCGGCGTCGAAGTCCAGCAGACTTATCCGCTCCAGTTGGATGGCGAGTTGCCGGGTGTTAAAAATAACAAGTTTCTTTCGCCTGAGCATTTGGAAGCGCTGCGGTTCACGGCGGAAAAAACCAAGGAGCTGGGTATGCGGATGGACCTGACGCTTGGCAGCGGCTGGCCTTATGGCGGGCCGCAAATTACACGCAGTAACGCCGTGGACGCCATCCGCGCATCCGCGCCAGTCAGCGTGTCACCGGGGCAAACGACCGTCACGGCACCGCCGGGACGCAATGGAGAAAGTGACGGAATCATCGCGGCACTGCTCGGCCCGGTGACGAATGCGGCCGATGGTGTCAGTCCTTACCTGCCGCTCGAGATTAGCGACAACACGGCGCTGTTGCCGTCCGATCTGCGCGGCGCGACGCAAGTGACGTTCTACACGCTCGGCCTGCCGGGTTTGGTTTATGTGAAACGCGCGGCGCTGGGCGACGAGGGTTACATTGTTGATCATTACAGCCCGACCGCCATCGGGACGTTCATTAAGCAAGTCGCCGAACCCGCGATCAAGGCGTGTGGGCCGAATCCGCCTCACGCGGTTTTCTGCGACAGCTTGGAAGTGGCGGGCGAGAATTGGACACCGAATTTTCTGGCGGAATTTCAAAAGCGCCGTGGCTATGATTTGACCCCGTTGCTGCCCGCGTTGTTTAACGACATGGGGCCTAAGACGCTCAACATCCGCCAGGATTGGGGGCAGACGGTCACGGAAATTTTCAACGATTATTTCATCACTGCGTTCAAGAATCTGGCGAACGAAAACAATAGCAAGTTCCGAATTCAAGCTTACGGGACGCCGCCGGCCGCGCTTTTCAGTTATGCCTACTGCGACCTGCCCGAGGGCGAATTAGGCGGAAGAAACACAGAGAAAGAATTCTCGGCCACGCGTTGGGCGTCGTCCGCCAATCATCTGCTGGGCAATCCGATTACTTCTTCTGAAACATTCACATGGTTGCACTCGGTCGTGTTTCGCGCCACGCCATTGGACATGAAGGTGGAGGCTGACCTGCATTTTCTGTGCGGCATCAACCAGATCATCTGTCACGGCTGGCCTTACACGGCGGAAGGGGTCGCGTATCCCGGCTGGAGCTTTTACGCTGCGGCTGTTTTCGATGAGAAAAACCCGTGGTGGACCGTGATGCCCGACGTGGCGAAATATCTTCAGCGCACCAGCTACATCCTCCGGCAGGGAACACCCGTTAACGACGTCGCACTGTTCCTTCCGAACAGTGACGCGTGGACGGACTTGGGACGGGATTTCAGCATGAGCAAAACGCTTGCGGGAAAAGTGGGCAGTGCGGTGAAAGCAATCACCGATTCGGGCTACGACTTGGATTTCTTTGATGACCAGTTGCTCGCCATGCGCGGCAAAGTCTCCGGCGACACGCTGGCCTTCGGCGACGTGCATTACCGCGCGGTCGTTCTGCCGGGGGTCGAGCGCATTCCTCTAACCACGATGAAGACGCTGGAGAAATTCGCCCGTGCCGGTGGCATTGTCATCGCCACGCGTCGTCTGCCGGACTTGGCTCCCGGTTACATGACGCCTGATGCGGATACCAAGGACGTCCGCGATATCGTCCAGCGACTTTTCAAGGATTCGAATGCCCCGGGCATTTTCGTTGAGGACGACAGTCAAATCGGAGCGGCACTCGCAAAACGATTGCCGCCGGACGTGGCAATTTCACCAGCCGCCCCGGAGATCGGCGAGGTGCATCGCCACACTGCCGCCGGCGAGATATATTTTGTCGCCAACACGAGCAACGAGCCGAAAAACGTGAACGCGGCATTTCGAGTGCAGGGAATGCAGCCGGAAATCTGGAACCCCATGAACGGCGATGTCAGCCCGGCAACCATCACCGGTCAATCCACCGGTTCAACAACCGTTCATTTGAACCTGGAGCCTTATGATTCGACAATTGTCGTGTTCACGAAGCGCACCTTGCCCGCGCCGAAAGTTTCTCCCGCAGTCGCCGATGTGCCGCAGCCCGTTGATTTGAGCAGCGGATGGGCCGTCCGTTTCGGCAATAACGGCGCGCCGGTTGCCATGGACACTCTTGCGTCGTGGACGACCCTCACGAATGAAATAAATTTTTCCGGCGTTGCGACTTACGAGAAGACAGTCTCTGTCGCGCCGGAAATGTTAAAGGATGGCTTGTCGGTGTCGTTTGATTTTGGCCAGGGGACACCCGCGGAAGAACGCGGCGCCACGCAGGGTGTTCACGCTGATTTGGAAGCTCCCGTCCGTGAAGCCGCTGTTGTTTATCTCAACGACCAGCGCGTCGGCTCGGTCTGGTGTCCGCCATATTCGGTTGACGTGACCGGCAAGCTTAAGGCAGGCGAAAACAAAATCCGCATCGAAGTGGCGAACCTTGCCGTGAATTACATGGCGGGCATCAAGCTTCCGAACTACGACTACGAGGGAGTGACCCGGCAATTCGGCAACCGCTTCCAGCCGCAAAACCTCAACTTGATCCGGCCTCTACCCTCCGGGTTGCTTGGTCCGGTGCGGCTCGTGGCGGCGACCCGCTGATTTGAAATGAATAAGACCGGTTTGGGAAAGTTGATTCGTCCGCTGGTGCGCGGGCTGCACGCCTATGTGCCGGGCGAGCAGCCGAAGATCAAGGGGTTGATCAAGCTCAATACAAATGAGAATCCGTATCCGCCGGCACCAAAGGTCCTGGCGGCGGTCAAGGCGGCAGTGGACGGACGGTTGCGGCTGTATCCGAATCCCACGGCGCAGGTGTTGCGCGAAAAACTGGCGAAACTGCACGGCTGCAAGCCGGAAAACATCATCGTCGGCAACGGCTCGGATGAATTGCTGGCGCTGGCTGTGCGCGGATTCGTCGAACCGAAGCCAAATTCAAAACTTGCGAAAGCGACGGTTCAATATTTCACACCCAGCTATTCGCTGTATCCGGTTCTGGCGGACATTCATGGCGCGGCGAAAAATGCGGTGCGGCTCAAGCCGGATTTCAGTCTGCCAAGTCCGGTGGAGTTGAAACGCGGAAAAATTTGGAAATTCGACGCGGCGCTGACTTTTGTGACCACACCAAATGCGCCAAGCGGGCGCGGTTACCCGGTTCGTGAACTCGCCGCGCTTTGCAATACGCAACGCGGCGTGGTGGTGCTGGATGAGGCTTACGTGGACTTCGCCAATGAAAATGCATTGAAGCTGGCGTTGAAATTTCCGCATGTCATCGTGGCGCGAACATTTTCAAAGGCGTATTCGCTGTGCTTCCAGCGCGTCGGTTATTTTGTTGGGCATCACGAACTCATCGCCGCGTTGCACAAAATCCGTGACAGTTATAATGTGAACGGCCTCGGCCAGATTGCCGCCGCCGCATCGCTGGACGATTTGAAATATTACCGTGCGAATTTCAAAAAAATCATCATCACCCGCGAGTGGTTGTCATGCGAGCTGACGAAGTTCGGTTTTTGTGTTTTTCCGAGCCAGGCCAATTTCATTCTGGCCCGGCCACCGCGCTTCGCCGCGCACGAGTGGCAGCGCCAGTTACGTACCCGGAAAATCCTCGTCCGCTGGTTCAATTTCCCGGAGGTGAAAAATTACCTGCGCATCACCATCGGCACGCGGGCGGAGGCGGTGGCGCTGGTGAAGGCGGTGCGGAAAATTTTGTAAAAACCTTTGCTTTTCGCGGCGTGGATTTTCTGCTACAGGAGTGGCGTGTATTTGGAGTTTTACGGACTGAAGCAGGCCCCGTTCGACATTACGCCGAACCCGCGTTTCCTTTTCCACAGCGGCAAGCACCGCGAGGCGCTGAATCATTTGCTCTACGGCATTCGCGAACGCAAGGGCTTCGTGCAGCTCACCGGCGAGGTGGGTGCGGGCAAGACGACGTTGTGCCGCGCGATGTTGGAGCAGCTCGATGGTCATTTTTCCACGGCGGTCATTTTGAATCCGGTGCTGAATGCAGGCGAATTGATGAAGGCCATCGCGACGGAATTCGGCCTCGAAGTCCATGACAGCGACCGTCTGGATGCCGTCGCCGCCATCAGCGGATTTCTTTTGAAACAGACCGGGCAGGGCCGGGAATCCGTGCTCATTATTGACGAGGCGCAAAATCTCACCGAGGAACTCCTCGAACAGGTCCGCCTGCTCTCCAACATCGAAACCGACGACCGCAAGCTGCTGCAAATCGTCTTGCTCGGCCAGCCGGAGTTGCGCGACCGCCTGAACAGCCCGCGCCTGCGCCAGTTGCGCCAGCGCATTACGGTGCGGTATCATCTCAGGCCGCTCACCCGCTTCGAGGTGACCCAATACGTCCAGCACCGGCTGGAACTGGCTGGCGCGAAGGGCGTGCCATTTTTCACCCGGCCAGCACTGTGGCGGGTATATTTATACAGCCGGGGCATACCGCGGCTCGTCAACGCCGTCTGCGATAAGTCGCTCCTCGCCGGTTATGTTGAACACAGCGACCGCATTACATATCGCATGGTGGGCCGCGCCATCAGCGAGTTGGAAGGAAACATCCACACATGAGCCTGATCAACGATGCGCTCAAGCGCGCCCAGAATTCGCAGCAGAATAGTCCCCCGTCAGGCGCGCCGCCATTGCCGCCAGTTGAAACTGACGAACGCGGCGGTAGCGGCTGGATTCTGGTGGTGGCGGTGTTTTTATTTTTGGCCGCCGCATGTTTCTTCATAGGTCCGTCTTTGTTTGGACACAAGACTCCGCCGCCCGCAGCCGCCAAAGCGCAGGAGATTTCATCTCCACCGGCTGTAGCCACGCCTCCCACGCCCGTACCCGCGCCTGAAGCCGTCGCTTTGCCTCCGCCGGTTACAGACACAAATCCGCCTCAGCCGGCCATCACCGCAGAGCAACCGCCCAGAGTCCAGGGCATCATTTTCAACGCCGCTCGCCCGGTGGCGATTGTGGACGGCAAGGCTGTCAACGTTGGCGACCGCGTGGGCGATTTTCAGGTTAAACAAATATTGAAGAATAGCGTCATATTTCAGCGGTCGGACGGCTCGCAGCAGACACAGGAAATCGGCGAATAACCCCCGCCACCGCTTCGCGTGCGCTTTCTGGAAAAATTTCTCACCAAACCCGCGACCGCCCGCGTGGCGCCATTCCTTGTTTTTCTCGCGCTGACATTTTGTCAGGGGAAATTCGGCGCAGCTTCGGCCTATTGGTTTTATTTCGGGAAAACGCTCGTCGGTGCCTGGCTTGTTTGGGAAATGCGCCCGTTTGTTTCTGAAATGCGCTGGGAGTTCAGTCTGGAGGCCGTCGTGGTTGGCGTTGGAATTTTTGCGATTTGGGTCGGGCTGGACCCGCTTTATCCAAAGTTTTTTGCCGGCGGCGCGACGGGCAATCCGGATGACTGCTTTGGTAATAATTCCCCGCTCTCCTGGTTTTTTAAAGCAGTTCACATATTGGGAATGACTTTGGTTGTGCCGCCGCTGGAGGAGGTTTTTTACCGTTCGTTCCTGTATCGCTACATCGCAAAGCAGGATTTTATGTCCGTGCCGCTGAACCAGTTATTGCCATGGCCGTTTCTGGCAACCACTGTTGTCTTCGGCCTTTCCCACAACGAATGGCTGGCCGGAATTTTATGCGGCGCGGCGTTTCAATGGCTGGTGCTGCGGAAAAATCGACTGGGCGACGCGATGACGGCGCACGCCATCACCAATTTTCTGCTCGGAGCATGGATTGTCTGGCGTGGAGCGTGGCATTTCTGGTGAGGAATTCCTTCTCGTTCTAGTCCTCGAAATCTTTAAGAAAACGAGGACGAGGACGAAGGACGCGCGGAGTATTACTTCGCCTCGACGTTGATGCTGTAGCGTTCGAGTGTGCTGCCTTCTTGCTGGGCAAGGGTGGCGAGCGCCTCGTTGTAGTTGGCGAGGGCGCGGATTTCCGCCGAACGCGCGGCGGTAAGGCTGTTTTGGTATTGCAGCACTTCAAAAGTGGTGGCTTTGCCGACACCGTAGGTTTTCTGCTCGGCGTCCAGCGCGGCCTCGGCGTAGATACGGGCCTGTTTCGTGGCTTCCACGCTTTGATAATCGGACTGCGCCGTTTTCACCGCGTTGTCAATCTCCACTAGGATGTTTTGTTCGAGTTGTTTGAATTGGAGTTCATACTGCTGTAACGTCGCCTTGGTGACCTTGTATTGGTTGCGCGCGCTGATGTTGCCCAGCGGCACGGTGAGTATCGCACCGTAGGTGTAATTCGGGGCGTTGCCCTCTCCGGTCTGATCCAGCGCGTTGTCGAATTCCCGTCCCGAGCCGGAGTAGCCGTAAGAACCAGTCAAATCCAGTTCAGGGAGAAGCTGGTTGCGGTCATATTTCAACTCGATGCCCTGTTGCTCCACGTTCAACTTGGCCTGTAGCAAATCCGGTCGCTCGGCCAGACCCTTGGTCCAGCTTCCCTGTAAATCAAACGTTTGCGACAGCGCTAGGAGCGCCTCTGACGGCTGGATGTCCGTGTCGTGCCATTGGGAATATTCGTCGGTGAGCAGGTTCTTGAGCGCATTTTGGTCTGTGTCGAGTGTGCTCTGCGCGGCGATCAGATTGGCCTTGCTCTGCGCAGCTTGGGATTCGTCCTGCTGCACGCTCAAAATGGCGAGCGTGCCGATCTGCACGCGTTGGTTGTCCTGATCCAGTTGCGTTTGAGCTAGGTCCAGTGCCTGTTGCTGCACTTGGACATTTTGCTGGGCATAAATAAGTTCGTAATAGGCATTGGCGACTGCGGTCACGCTGGTGATGAGTTGCTGGCGCAGGGCTTGCTCGGATTGTTGAAGTTTGCTTTTGGCAACACGGATATTCAGCCGTGTGCTGTCAATCCAGAAATCCTTCAGCAGCGGCTGCGTTAGCGTGACGCTGGCGCTGCCCGAAGAATTATCAGAGGTTGATCCATAAGTCTCCGAAAGGCTGCTGTTAAAACCGTATTTCAACCCCGTCCACGGCAGCAGTCCGCCGCTGATGCCGGAACTGAAGCTGTTCTGGTCCGTTGTCCGCGATGGCGTCGCATTGGTGGAATACGGATTGAACCCGCCGCCGGGCGACACGTTGTAAGTATGGGTGCCCGAAATGCTGAAGCTTGGATCGTAGCCGCTGTAGGCCGCGTCCAGATTGTAAAGCGAGATTTGCGGGTTGATGCGCTGCACCTGCACGTCAAAGTTATGCGCCAGTGCCGTCTGGATGCAGTCCTCCAGCGACATCGCGCGCCCCGCCGGTGCGTTCGTATTGTCTTGCGCGACAGCGACCGTCACGACCGCGAATAAGGCCGAAAGGATACCGATGAATTTCATGTTGTGATTTTGCGGCAACCGCCGCGATTCGTCAAACTTAAGACGCCACCAGGCGCCGCAAGGTAACTATCTAGTTATTTGTCGCTGACCGACGCAAGGTTCGCGGCTGTTCCGTCTTACGCCGCCGCCGGAACTTCCACGATCTTCGCGTTCTGTTCGAGGAACGCGAGCACTTTCTCGTGAGCAATCTGGTCGTAAAGCTCGTTCACGCCGTTGCGTTTCTGCAAATCCTTGAGAAACTGCTCGAACGGCATCTGATACATCGCCGCCAGCGACTGTGCTTGTTTCGCCACTTCCTCCTGCGACACGGATATCTTTTCCTGCTCGGCGATGCGCTGGATCAAGAACGCCAGTTTTACGCGCTCCTTGGCGTTATGCGTCGCGGCGGCGTAGATTTCATCCTTTTGCTTCTCAATCATCTCGCGTTTCACGCCCCTCTGCGAATTTTCCCGCACCAGGTCATAAACAACGTTGCGTGTCTCATGCGCGACCGCCGATTCGGGCAGGTCAAACATCACCCGGTCGAGCAGGCTGCGAACAATCTGTCCGCGAATCGCCCGAGCCTGCGAATATTTCAATTCGTTTTCCAGGTCGCGGCGGACGCCAGCACGCAATTTTTCCAGATTCTCCGCGTCGTATTTTTTGGCGAACGCGTCGTCAATTATCGGCGGAATCTTTTCCTTCACCTCGACGATTTCAACTTCAAAAACACCCTTTTTGCCCGCCAGTTCTTTCGTCACGAAGTCGGCTGGAAAATCCGCATTGACGGTACGCTTGTCGCCCGCCTTCGCGCCAAGAAGCTGGTCGGCAAAACCAGGAATGAATGCGTTTGGTGCGGCGTCCACCCAGAAATTTTTCTGCTCCGTCAGTCCTTTCGCTGTCGGTGCGGTGTCCGTGATCGGCTTGCCATCGCAAGTGCCGGTGTAATTCACCACTGCGATGTCCCCCGGCTTCAATTCGCGCGCGACGGTTTCAAATTTCAAGTGCTGCTGCGCTAGCAATCCGATCGCTCGTTCCACGTCCGCGTCGGTGACGGATTTGATTTCGCGCTTGGCGGCCAATCCTTTGTATTCCGGCAGTTGAAATTCCGGCGCGGTCTCGATGGTCGCGGCGAACTGCAGGTTCTGCCCGCGTCCGAACTGGATTTCCTCAATATCCGGGTAGCCGATCACGGGGATTTTCTTTTCTTCGAGCGCCTTGCGATACGAGTCGCCGATGAGTTTGCGTTTGACCTCGTCTTTGATGTCCGCCTCGTATTTTTTTAGCACGAGGGCGCGCGGCGCCTTGCCCGGACGGAAGCCGGGCAGCGCGGCCTGCTTTTGGAAATCCTTCGCAACGGCGTCAAAAGATTCATCCACGGCCTTCGCGTCCAGTTCCACCCGCAGCAATTTCTTGCACGGGGCCAGATTTTCAACGGTGATGTTCACAGTAAATGTCAGTTAAACGAGCCGCGCAGGATAGCTGAACCGCGCCGGTTCCGTCAAACGGTTTTGATGGCGCGCGAAGACCTTTTCCGCTTTGATGTTGGCAGGTGAAGCGAACAATCTTTATTACGGGAACGGACACTGGTGTTGGCAAAACGGTTTTGACTGCGCTGCTGGTGCAATTCCTGCGCGGGCGCGGCGTGAACGCGGCGGCGCTGAAGCCCGTTTGTTCAGGTGGGCGTGCCGATGCCCGCGCGCTGCGCGCCGCGATGAACAATGCGCTGTCGCTGGATGAAATCAACCCGTGGCATTTCCGTGCGCCAATTGCGCCGCTGTTGGCCGCGCGCCGCGAACGAAAACACGTCCATCTCTCCGGGGCGCTGGGGCACGTTCGTGCACTGCAAAAGCGTTTCGACGTATTACTGGTTGAAGGCGCGGGCGGCTTGTTAAGTCCTTTGGGCGAAAATTTCGATTCGGGCGATTTGATTGCGGCGCTGGGCGCATTACCGCTGGTCGTCACGCCGAACCGGCTTGGTGCCATCAATCACATTTTGCTTACGCTGGAAGCCCTGCCTCGCAGCGCTGCGGCCAATGCGCGCGTTGTTTTGATGTCGCAGCCAAAACGGGATGTTGCCGCCGGCGCCAACGTGAAGCTCCTCTCCGGATTTTTTGATGCCCGAAGAATATTTACACTGCCGTGGCTGGGCGAAAATGTTTCCACAAGGTCAATCCTGAAAAATCCACAGGTGCGGCGGACGCTAAGCGCGCTCGCGGCTGCCTGATTCAATTTTTTTGCGGTGCGCTTACCGGTGTGTTGGTGAAGAGAAAGGACTGGCGAAACGGCTGGTTGTTTTGGTAAAGCTGTAGTCGTTCTTGGATGAGGGGCAAGTCGTTGGTCATGCCGTAGGCGGTGGCAAGCTTGACGGCGTCAGCCGCAGCTTGCTGTGCCTCTTTGAATTGACCGGTTTCTGCATAGGCCATGGCCAGAGCGTCGAGCATGGCGGGTTGAATGCCGCCGGTGAGGTCATTCGCCCTCGCTGCCATGGCTAGCGCGGCGTTGCCATCGCGAACTTCTGATTTTTCGTCCGAAGCAAGCACTTGTGCGAGATAGGTCAACACATGAGGGTTGTTCGGATCCATTTGCACCGCCTTGCGGAAATACGGAATGGCTTCTGCATCACGGCCCTGTTTGAGCAGCACCTTGCCGGTCAAATAAGGCGGATGCCAGTCGGATGGATCAAGGCGCGCGGCGTCGGCGTATTGTTTCATGGCTTCGTCAAACCGGCCGAGTTCGACCAGCAGCGTGCCGTAATTGTTGTGCGACGCGACGTGATTGGGATTTATCCGCAGCGCCTCCTGAAATTCGGCTAGTGCTTTGTCCGGATGACCGGTGTCGTCGAGCAGATTGGCATAGTCGTTGTGCGTTTCGGCGCGGCTGGAATCCAGATTCAACGCCGCGCGATATTCGTCCAGCGCCTCGGTTTTCCTACCTGCCTTTTCGAGCGCAAACCCCAGATTAACATGCGCTGTGTCGTTATCCTTTGTGGCCATTGTGACGGCTATGGCGTGACGGAAGAGCGTGATGTCATCCTGCCAGAAGTTTAATTGACGGTGCGTGAGCGCCAGGCAGGCCGCCATCACCAGCCCGGCAATAACCCCAACGATTGGTTTTGAAATCTGGAGCCTTTCCACGCCATCACGAACAAACAGCGCCGTCGCCAGAAAAATTCCGATGGCCGGAAAATAGGTATAGCGGTCGGCTATCTCCGCGCTGCCGACTTGCACGAGGCCAATCACCGGCACGAGCGTTCCCAGGAACCAAAGCCAGCCTACAAGCCAATACGGGCATGAGCGGCGCAGGCTCCAGGCCAGCCAGGAAATCACCGCCACAACTGCGACCGACGCCGCCACTTCCACCTGTGACAATGGATGGAGCGGATAAAAGACGGCAAGTTGCGCCGGCCAGATCATTTTGAGCAGATACTCCGTATAAGCCACCGGCACATTTTCCAGACGAAAATCCAGCGGCACGATTTTCAGTGAAACGACCGCCCCGCCGTGATGCTGGAACAGGAATGTGATGACGCATGAAGCTGCTGACAGTGCAAAGAATGGAATTTTTTCCAGAATCAGATTTTGAATCCTGAATCTTGAACCCTGAACTTCAACCCGCTTCAACGGCCAGTAATCCAATAGTAACATCACGAAAGGTAGCGTCACCAGCATCGGTTTGGCCATCAACCCCAGCGCGAAGAAAAACAGGGCCGGCAAAAGTGACAGGTGATGGGTGACAGGTGACATGCTCAAAGTGGGCGAGGTTTTCCCCTCTGTTACCTGCCACTTGTCACCTGTCACCGTCTTGGTGTAAGCCAGCAGCGTCAGCAGGGCGAAGAACGTGCTCAACACGTCCTTGCGCTCGGCGATCCATGCCACGGATTCGACGTGCAGCGGATGCCAGGCGAACAGTGCGGCTGCAAAGGCGCTTGGCCAGATCAATTTTGTCAGCCGCAACAGCAGCGCGAAAAGCAAGACCGCGTTCGCCGTGTGAAACAGGATGTTCTCGCAATGCGGCACGCTCGGGTTGAGGCCGGCCAACTGGCAGTCCGTCATGTGCGACAGCCAGGTGAGCGGATGCCAGTTGCTCGCGTGCCCAGTCGTGAACGCCCATTTGATGCCGGCCCACGTCAGGCCGTTTTCAACCATGGGATTTTCAGTGACGTAATCGTTGTCGTCATAAAGCGTGAAGCCGTGATTTGCCGCCGGCAGATAAACGGCCAGCGTGCCCAGCACGAGCAGCAACGCGATGAAACGGGGTCTAGACACCGGCTTCTTGTATTGGATTATCGCCCGGAGACAAAGCGCGATTTTCAGAAAAAAAGTCGTTGCGAAAATCCGGCCGAGCGGGTAAGTATTGGCACGGCGGAAAATCACTCGACGGTCCGCCGCTTGGCCGCTAAATCGGTTCCTCACGACCAGGTAAATTGTCGGCATCATGAACGGATTATCGTTGTTTGTCGTGGGGGCTGCTTCCAATCAAGCGGATACCCTTTACATTTGGGACAAGGCGACACCTGAAGCCAAGGTGATTATCGTCTTCCTCCTTATTTTTTCCATCATCGTCTGGTCGGTGATGGTTTCCAAGGCCATTCAGATGCGCCGCGCCCGCCGGTTGAACTATTATTTCAACGAGGAATTCCGCTCGCAAAAAAAGGTGCTCGATATTTTCGACCGCAAATTGCACGTCGAAGGATGCCCGCTCTACGCGGTCTATCAGGTCGGTTGCGTGCAATTGGACGCGCGGCTGCGCGGGCCGACCGGTGAACGCGCCCGGCAGAATGTCAGTCTCAAAAACATGGAGCACGTCAAACGCGCGCTGGAAAACACCGTTGCGCAGGAATCCCTGAAGCTGGAATCCGGCCTCATCCTGCTGTCCATCGCGGCGAGCGGCGCGCCGTTCATGGGACTGCTCGGCACGGTTTGGGGCGTGATGAGCACCTTCGCCGGCATTGCGCAACAGGGCGCGGCCACGATGGCGGCGATGGCGCCGGGCGTTTCCGCCGCGTTGAGCACCACCGTCGCCGGTCTGCTGGTGGCCATCCCCTCGATGTTCGCCTACAACTGGCTGGTCCACAATTTGCGCGCGTTCACGGTCGAACTCGACAACTTCGCGCAGGAACTCGTTTCGCGCATGGAAACAGAATTCCTCGCGGACGAATGATTTTGAGCCATGCGAAGATTTTCACAACGCAGTCATCTCGTGACGTTGAGCGAAATCAACATAACGCCGCTGCTCGACCTCGCGTTCGTGCTGCTCATCATTTTCGTCATCACCACGCCACTGCTGGAGCAAAGCATCAATCTCAAACTGCCCAAGGGTGGCCGGCCGGAAAAGCAGATCAACAAGTCCGACATCACCACCGTCGAGATTTCCAACACCGGCGTTTATGTGCTGGATCGGCAGCGGCTGCAACTGCCGCAGTTGATTTCGCGGCTGTCGGGTGATTCTCGTTCAAACCCGAATTTGATTGTCTATATCCGCGCCGACAAGGACAGCCGTTACGAATTGCTTGCCACGCTGCTGGACACCTGCCAGCGCAACGGCATCAAGATTTCATTCCGCACCGACCCGACACCCGACCGATGAACCGCCTTCAAAAAAAATGCGTCATCGCCACGGCGGGAATTCACCTGCTGCTGCTCCTGGTTTTGCTCTTCGGCTCGGCCTTCTTCTCGCCACGTCCCAAGCCGGACGACACGCAGTTGCTTGATGTCATTCCTTCCAACTTGATAGACGCGGCCTTCAACAGCGGGGTTCGCAACGCCACGCCGCCCGCACCCGCTCCGGTGGTGGTTCCGCCGCCTCAACCGGCCCCGCCCACGTCGGCGGTTCAACCTGCACCGCAACCGCCCGCGCCAAAAGCGGTCGTGATGCCGCCGCCAACACTTTCAGAACGGCTGAAAAACTTTTTCAAGCCTGAACCGCCGGCGCCGGCGCCGGAAACGACCGAGCCCCAGCCGCACAAAATCCAGGTCAACCTCACTCCGGTCGTTCGCACTGCGGCGAATAATTCCGTCACCAAGCCGCCGCCAAATACGCGGGCAATTGACAAGGCAATCGCGAATTTGAAAAAGAATTTGTCCCCGGGCACGACGATTGACATGCCCGGTGACAGCACCGTGGCTTACGCGAATTACGCCTCCGTCGTCAAAAGCATTTACGACGCGGCGTGGACGCTGCCGGACAGTATCGCCAACGATGACGAAAACGTGAAAGTCACCGTGACTATCGCCAGCGACGGCACCGTGATTTCCGCCCACATCATCGATCGGGCGGGCGATGAACCGGTGGACGCCTCGGTTCAGAGAACTCTGGACCGCGTCACTTTCATTGCGCCATTTCCAGAAGGCGCGCCGGAAAAAGAACGGAGCTACACCATCAATTTCAATCCCAAAGCCAAACGAACGCTTGAATGAAAAATTACCTTAAAATTTGCCTGCCTTTGCTGTTCGCGGTTTTCGCCGCCAATTTCGGCTATAGCCAGAATGAAATCACTATCACGCATGAAATCACCGTCCTTGGAAACACCAAGCCGGTTCCCGTTTCGCTCGACGGTTTCAGTGGCGAGGTCGCAGACGTTCTGAAATTCGACCTCTACGTCCAGGGTTTTTCGTTCGTTACGCCGGATGCGGCGCAGTATCAAATCAGCGGCAGCAACGACGGCAACGTCATCGGGCGCGTCGCGGATAAATTTGCAAGGACCACCCTCCTCTCTCGGAGCTATACCGGCGCAAGTTTGCGGCGGCAAGCTCACGCGTTCGCGGACGACATCGTTTTTGCCATCACCGGCAAAAAAGGCATCGGGCAAACTAAGATCGCGTTCAAGGCCCAGCCAACGGGTAATGGCAGTGGCGAGATTTATGTCTCCGATTTCGACGGTCACAATCCTCAAGCCGTGACGCACGACAATGCGATTGTTTCCAAGCCATCGTGGACACCGGGTCGGCTGGGGCTTTATTACAATTCCTATAAACTGGAAAACCCGGATATTTTTTACAGCGACCTTTCGACCGGCCAGCGCCGGGTGGTGGCGCGTTACGGCGGCTCGAACTTCAGCCCTGCGGCCTCGCCGGACGGCTCGAAGGTGGTGATGATTTTAAGCAAGGACGGCAGTCCGGATGTCTATGTATCCAGCGCCGACGGCGCAAATTTGAAACGGCTGACAACCGGCGTCGAGGATTCGTCACCATGCTGGTCGCCGGACGGGCAATGGGTTTGTTTCGCAACAAAAATCGCCGGACGGCGGCTGCTCGCCAAGGTGCCGGCGGACGGCGGCGCGGTTCAGGTGATTCACACCCCCGGTGCGCCAAATCCGACGGAGCCGGACTGGTCGCCGGACGGCAAATGGATCGCATTCACGTCGCAGACCAGCGAGTTTGACATCTGTGTTGTGCCTGTGGATGGCAGCGCGCCGCCGACAGTGCTGGTGCGCGGACAGGACCCGTCGTGGTCGCCGAATTCGCACACGCTGGTTTTCAACCATTCGGTCGGCTACTTGCAAACGCTGTCTGTGCTTGACGTTTTCACGAAACAAGTCAAGGATGTGGGCCGGATTGTAGGAAGCGATTCCGAACCCGCTTGGCGGAAAGATTTGAATTTGTAACAAACTTTTAACCTGAAAGAAAAAATATGAAAACAACATTGATTTATTCACTCGCGTTTGCGCTGGCCGTCTCGCTGGCCGCCACCGGCTGCCGCCATAAACCCGTCAACGTCACGCCTATGACGCCGGGGATGACACCGCCACCGCCAACGGAACCTCCTGCGCCCACTATACCGCCGGGACCCACGATAAATACTGGCGAGACCCCGACCACGACCGGCATTCCGCCGATGGGAAGCCAGGACTTGTATGAGAACATGGTTCAAGACCGCGCCGCGCTTGCGGCTTACACGGTTCATTTTGCCTACGACAGCGCCGTTATTCGCAAGAGCGAACAGGCCAATCTGCAATCCGTTGCGCAGGCGCTTGCTGCCGACCCGAACACAAAGCTGCTCGTCGAGGGTAATTGTGATGAGCGCGGCACGGAGGAATACAACCGCTCGCTCGGCGAACGCCGCGCGTTGGCGGCACGCGAGGCATTAGCCAAATTGAATGTGGATCCGACGCGCGTTTTCACCCGGTCTTACGGCAAGGACAAGCCGGCTGACCCAGGCCATGACGATGCCGCATGGCAGAAAAACCGCCGCGACGATTTCGTGCTGCTCCACCCGCAATCGGGTTCCCCAGCCCCGGCCTCAATGGGCGGCTCGTGATTTTGTACCGTTTAAATTGCAAAGGCCGCGCGTAAGCGCGGCCTTTGTTTTTGGGGCTTTACTAATCCTTGGAACAGGCGTAAGCTTTCCAAAGCTCGATAAAAATTATGAAAGTCATGATTGCAGGTTTTCTGGGCGGGTGGGAATGGGTGATTGTCATCATGGCCGTGCTGCTTTTGTTCGGCGCCAAGAAGATTCCCGAACTGGCCAAAGGGCTGGGCACAGGCATCAAGGAATTCAAGAAGGCGACCCGCGAAGTGACGGATGAAATCCAGAACGCGCCGACGGAGACGACGGCCAAGACCACGCCACCCGCGTCACCCGCGCCCTCACGCGCTGATCTGCCGGTTTCGCAATCCACCACTCCGCCCAAGGCCTGACGGCCGGAATTTCCCGGCATGGCCGCGCACGAACCGGATAGCCCCGAAGGTTCGCCGGAAGGCGGCCCGGTCAAAACCTTCCTCGAACACCTCGAAGATTTCCGTTGGGTGCTCATCAAGAGCCTCGTCGCGTTGTTTGTCGCCATGCTGCTGTGCCTCTTCGCGGCCAATGACGTCGTTCAGATCATCAAGTGGCCGCTGAAGCACGCCCCGGTCAGCTTTTCCGGCACGAATCAAATCGCCGTCGTCAGCTTTGGCACAAATCATCTCGGCAATTTCTCTCTCACGTCGGAAGAACAGCAGTTGCTCAACCTCGGCACGAACCGCTTCGTCGCCGTCACCGTCGAGCCGCTCACGCTCGGCACCAACCAGCTTCTTGGCTGGCGCGTGAACGATGATCCCGCAGCTGTCGCCGACGCGCAGCGGATGAAGATCGAGCTGATTAACTTGAGCCCGGCGGGCGGATTTGTGGTCGCCTTCCAGGTGGCACTTTACGGCGGCATGATGTTGGCGTCGCCGTTCATTTTCTATTTCGCGGCAGCCTTCATTTTTCCGGCTCTGAAATTCCGGGAGCGCCGTTATGTTTATCGCGGGCTGGCCATCGGCGTCGGGCTTTTTCTCACCGGCGTGGCGTTCTGCTATTTCGCCCTGATGCCGTTGGCGCTGGCGGCGGCGCAGATGTATTCGCACTGGCTTGGCCTCGGTGCGCTGGAGTGGCGCGCGGAGGATTACATCAGCTTTGTCTGCAAATTCATGCTCGGCATGGGATTGGGCTTCGAGTTGCCGGTGGTGATTTTGACACTCGTGAAAATCGGCGTGCTGGATTACCACACGCTTTCGAAGGCGCGCCGCTACATGATTGTCATCAATCTGATTCTCGGCGCGGTGTTGACGACGCCTGAACCTATCACGCAGCTCGTTATGTTCGTGCCGCTTCAATTCCTTTACGAGTTGACGGTCTGGATTGCGTGGTATTGGGACCAGCCGGATCGGGCCAGGGCGCGGCGCTCTCTCCTGCTTGCGCTGGTTGCCTTGTTGCTTATCGTAGCTCTGGCTTGGGTTGGCTGGAAACAGGTCTGGCCGCTTCTGCGTCAGCGCCTCCATTGAGGACGGATTTCCAGATTCCGCTGGACTGGTGGTGTATTGCAAAACGCGCTTTACATCCTCCGGATTTGGCGTAAGGTTGGTTCGTCAACTGAAAAACGTATGCGAAACGTAATCCCTTTTCTCGCCTTCGCCGCGCTGGCCGCGGTGTTCACCTCCGGTTGCGCCGGCCCGGAAAACAAGCTCGGTCGCGGCATGAGCAATGTGTTTGAACCCGTTCGTATGGGCGAAATGCGTAGCTCCGTCGAGCAGACCACCATTTTTGAATCGCCGAGCGTCGGCTACACCACCGGCGTGGTTCGCGGTTTGGACCGGACGGTGGCGCGCACTGCGATGGGCGTTTATGAGGTGGTTACTTTCCCGCTGCCGCCGTATCAACCCGTGTTCACCAGTTACGTCCGGCCCGGCCCCGTTTATCCGGAAAGCTACAAGCCAGGCCGCATTTCGGAAGGAATGTTTGACACCGACACCTACATGGGATTCAGCGGAGGCGATGTCGCACCTTTCATCCCCGGCAGCCGGTTCAAGATCTTCGACAACTGATCGTGGCCGGGATTTATTTGACCGACGCGCTGGCGAATCTCCGCCGGCGCGTTTTGCTTTTGTAAAATGTCCATGCGCCTCGAAAAGAAATCGCCCTGCAAGGTCAACCTGCTGCTGAACATCCTCGGCAAACGGGCGGACGGTTTCCACGAACTTGAAACCGTCATGCAGCCGCTGAATATCTGCGACGAACTGACCTTTGAGCGCGCCGGTGTTGGACTGCAGCTTGCGTGCAGCCATCCCGAACTGCCGGTTAACTCGAAAAATCTCGTTTACCGTGCTGCGGCAGATTTTTTATTGGCGGCGAAAATTTCCGAAGGTCTAAAAATCCATTTGCAGAAGAACATCCCGCTCGCCGCCGGTCTCGGCGGCGGCAGTGGCAACGCCGCAACGACGTTGCTCGCGCTGAACGAACTGTTTGAGCAGCCGCTATCCGGCGCAAAACTGTGTGAACTTGCCAAATTGCTCGGCTCGGATATTCCCTTTTTTCTCCAAAACCAGCCGGCGCTTGCCACCGGCCGTGGCGAGACAATCCAGCCGCTCGAACCTTTTCCGGCGCTTCAAGGCAGGGCATTTCTGCTGATTCATCCCGGATTCGGCATCTCAACGCCGTGGGCTTATCAAAACCTGGCGAGATTTCCCAAGGCGCTGAATGGCGAAAAAGGTCGCGCGCAGGCATTGATTTCAAAACTTCAAGCCAATGATTTGTCCGCTGCATCTGACGGCTTTTACAATTCGCTCGAAGCCCCTGCGCTCGATAAATTTCCCGTGCTGGCCCTTTTCCAGGAATTTTTGCGGGCGAATGGCGCGCTGGCCGCGCTCATGTCCGGCAGCGGCTCGACGACGTTTGCCATCGTCAAAAATGTTCCTTCCGGCGAATCACTCGTGGAAAAGTTTAAATCGCAATTCGGACAAAATTGCTGGACGGCGGTTGTGCCGGTTTGAAAGTAGGGCAGGCGTCTCGCCTGCCTGCGCCGACTAAGTCGGTGCAGTATTTTCCAATTGCTCGCGCTGATGCGCTCGTCGGGCAGACGAGACGCCCCGCCCTACTTACTGAATTTCGCCAGCGCAAATTCCGTCATTTCCTTCGCCGCAGGAATTTTGAACGCCATCGCCACTAGCCAGTAAATCAGACTAGCGACTCCCGCCGGCACAAATACCGCACCGATTTTCAGTGCGATAGTCGCGTGACCGAGCGAATTTTCCCAGAAGTTCCAAGTCATCAAGGCAACTATGCCCGCCAATATACCTGCCCAGATTAACAGCAGAAGAGATTTGCGTAGCGGTTCCATTTCGAGTTTCTCCAGCTTCTTCCGCAGCGCAAAAGCCAGCAGACCGACATTGCAAGCCGAAGTCACGGTGTTCGCGATGCCAAGCCCGCCTTGCTTCAGCGGCCCCACGAGGATTGCGGCCAGAATGAAATTCAACACCAGGCAGACGATGCTGATTTTCATCGGCGTCTGCGTGTCGCCAAGTGCGAAAAACGCCCGCGCTAGGATATTGACCGATGAGAACGCCACCAGTCCCGGTGCGAGGCACATGAGCGCCAGCGCCGCGCGGTCGGTGGAGTCGGCAGTGAATTTGCCGTGCTCGAAAATCAGCCGCACAATCGGCTGGGCCAGCACGACCAGCAAAACCGCCGCGATCAAATTCAAAAAAAGTAGCGTGCCCAGCCCGTGCCGCAGCGTGCCGCGAAATTCGGAATAATTCTTTTCCGCCGCCAGGCTGGAGAGCGTCGGCAGCAGATACGTCGCCAGCGAAATGCCGAACATGCCCTGCGGCAGTTCCATCAACCTCACGGCGTAGTTGAACGACGCGACGATCTGCGGGTTGACCCAGAATGCGATGGCCAGCACCAGCGTCACGTTGATTTGAAATGCCGCCACGCCGATGGTACCCGGAATCATCTTGTAAACCACGCGCCGCACGGTTTCATCGCGCCACGGTGAAACCCAGCGGTAGCGAAAGCCGTCACGCCACAGCGTCGGCAGTTGAAACGCCGCCTGCGCCACGCCCGCCGCCAGCACGCCGATGGCCAGCGCAAAGATTTGATGCGGCAGCCTCGTCTTCCTTTGGGAAATCCAGTCCCATCGTCGGCGCGAGCCAGAGCACCGATGCAGATCATCACCACATTGAGCATCGTCGCGCCCATTGCCGGGATGAAAAAATGGCCGCGCGCATTGAGCATGCCCATGAACGCCGCCGCGAGGCACACCAGCAGCATGTAGGGGAACATCACCCGCAGCAGCCGCAGCATGAGTTCCGTTTTCTCGTCGAATTGATGCGCCGCCAGCACGAGCGAAATGCCGAGCAGGGCGAGCGCGACAACCAAGCTGGCGGCGACAATCAGGCCGGAAATCACCGCGTTAGCCGCGCGCCACATCTCGATTTCGCCGTGCGTCTTTTCCTTCTCCTTGAAAATCGGGATGAACGCCGCCGTCAACGCGCCTTCGCCGAGCAGCCGCCGGAACAGGTTTGGAATCGTGAACGCGAACTGGAACGCGCCCGCCACCCAGCCGTCGCCCATGAATCGTGCATAAACGATTTCACGCACCATGCCGAGCAGCCGGCTGACGAGCGTGGCACCGGCCATCGCGCCGGACGATTTGAGCATTTGTGACACCGCGCGAAGGTTAAAGTCCAGAGCCTTAAGTCCAAAGTCCAAAGTTTCCCCATCACCCTCGTCGTCGTCCTCGAATCAGAAAAATCGAGGACGAGAACGAGGAGGATTGAAGCTAATTGGAAATTGGCATTTGTCCCCGGTCAATTTAACCTGCCGGCGTGAGTATTTATGAAGAACTGGAGTGGCGTGGCCTAGTTGCCCAAATTGCAGCCAAATCGTCGGATTCAGCTTGGCTTGACTCTAGAATCGGTGGGCCAAACCTAAAAGTGTTTCCCAAGAATTTTCCAGGCCTTCTTCCGGGAATGACTCTTTACTGCGGTTTCGATCCGACTGCGGACAGTCTGCACGTCGGTAATCTAGTGCCATTGCTCGTGCTGCGGCGATTTCAAGATTTCGGCCATCGTCCGATTGCTGTGGCCGGTGGCGCAACGGGCTCGATTGGCGATCCAAGCGGCAAGACGCAGGAACGGCAGTTGCTCACGCCCAACGTCCTTGAGCACAACATTGCATGCGTGAAGGAGCAGTTGAAACGGCTGCTCGATTTTGAAGCGAAACAAAATCCAGCGCGGCTCGTGGATAATGCCTCTTGGACGGCGGGGGTTTCCTTCCTCGATTTTCTGCGCGACATCGGAAAGCATTTTTCCGTCAATCAGATGATTGCTAAGGAAAGCATTCGTGCTCGGATGGAAGACCGCGAGTCCGGCATCAGCTACACCGAGTTCAGCTATATGTTGCTTCAGGCATATGATTTCTTGATGCTTTACGAGAAATATGGATGCGAGCTTCAAATTGGCGGCAGCGACCAGTGGGGCAATATCACGGCGGGCATTGACCTCATCCGTAAAAAATTGAGTAAGACAGCCTACGGCCTAACGCTCCCGCTCATCACGAATACCGACGGCACGAAATTCGGGAAGACCGAGGCGGGTGCCATCTGGCTCGATCCGAAGCGCACCAGCGTCTATCGCTTCTACCAGTTCTGGATCAACACCGACGACCGCGACGCCATCCGCTACCTGAAATACTTCACGTTCTTGTCGAAGGAAGAAATAGAGTCGCTGGAAAAGCAACACGCGGAAAACCCAGGCGCGCGAATGGCACACAAGGCTCTGGCCAGGGCCACAACCGATTTGATTCACGGCCCCGGCGCCACCGCTGAGGCAGTTCGCGCGAGTGATATTCTGTTTGGCGGCGAGCTGGCCGGCGTTTCGGAACCCACATTCAGCGACATCGTTGGCGAAGTGCCGACAAAGGAAATTGAAAAGGCAAAATTGGACGGCGGGGGCCTTCCGCTTGTTGAACTTTTAGTTCACGCCGGTTTGTATCCGTCCAAAGGCCAGGCGCGAAAAGACATCGAAGGCGGTGGCGTGAACATCAACAACGTCCGTGAAGCCAGCGCCATGCGTGCCGTGACGGCAAGCGATTTGCTGTTCGGCAAACACGTTTTACTCCGCAAAGGCAAAAAAAACTACGTCGTCGTGACGGCGAAGTAAGTTCAGTTCGCGCCCGTCGCCTTGTTCTCGAACAGACTGGGCGCGGAAACGCGGGCGAGGTCCAGGCAGCGTGCAAAAATCTCCGTCGGCGATTCGCACTGCAGCGCGAATTCAGCCAGCGCCTGCGCCTCGCTCAATTTGATGCGGCGGATGATGTATTTCACCTCGTCAATGACCGGCGGAGCTGCGCTCAATTCATCCACACCAAGCCCGATGAGCAGCGGCGCGAGCACGGGGTCGCCGGCAATCTCGCCGCAGACGCCGGCCCAGATGCCGTTGGCGTGCGCGGCATCCACGGTCGTCTTGATGAGGCGCAAAATGGCCGGATGCGTCGGCTCGTAAAGGTGCGAGACCTTCTCGTTGGTGCGGTCGGCGGCGAGGGTGTATTGGATGAGGTCGTTGCTGCCGATGCTGAAGAATTTCACGCGCTTCGCCAGCGCGTCGGCGACGAGCGCGGCGGACGGAATCTCGATCATCGCGCCGATTTCCAGGTTTTCGTCGAACGGGACTTTTTCCGCGCGCAATTCGATTTTGCATTTCTCCACGAGTGCGTTGGCCTGGTTGAGTTCATCCAGGCCGGAAATCATCGGATACATCATCTTCACATTGCCCTCGGCGCTGGCCCGCAGAATGGCGCGGAGCTGGGCGCGGAACAGTTCCGGCTGCGCAAGGCAGAACCGGATGGCACGCCAGCCGAGGAACGGGTTCATCTCCTGCGCCAGTTGCAGATGCGAGGCAAATTTGTCGCCGCCCAGATCGAGCGTGCGGATGATGACCGGGCTTGGTTTCAATGCGGCGGCGACCTGGCGATAAACTTTGTATTGATCTTCCTCGCCCGGAAGACTGTCGCGGTTGATGAACAGAAATTCCGTGCGGAACAGGCCCACGCCCTCCGCGCCGTGGGTGATTACGGCCTCGATGTCATTCTGGTCCTCAATGTTCGCGGACAGGTGGATGGTTTTGCCGTCGAGCGTTACGGCGGGCTGTCGCTGGATTTCTCGAAGTTTTTCGTCAAGCGATGCCTTGATTTTTGCCAGTTGGCCGTATTCAAAAAGTGTCTGGTCCGTGGGGTTGACGATGACGGTACCGTTGTAACCGTCCAGCAGCGCATAATCGCCGCTCTGCAATTCGTCGCTGACGTTTTGCAGGCCGACGACGGCGGGAATGTCCAGGGACCGCGCCATGATGGCCGTGTGCGACGTCTTGCCTCCGATGTCGGTGGCGAAACCAAGCACCAGTTTTTTGTCCAGTTGCGCGGTGGTGGACGGGCTTAAATCGTGGCTGACCAGGATGCACGGCTCGGCAAGGTGGCGCAGATTGAAGGCGTCCTTGACCTCGAGCAGGTTGTCGAGTACGCGCCCGGCTAGGTCGCGCAAATCAGTGGCACGTTCGCGCAAATATTCGTCCTGCACGTTTGCGAGCGCGGCGACATAACGCTCAGACACGGTATGAAACGCGAAATCGGCGTTCACCTTTTGCTCGCGGATGAACCGGATCACCTCTTCGATGAGCATGCGGTCTTCCAGCATCAACAGATGCGCGTCAAAGATGTCCGCCTCCGCCGCGCTCATACTGGCAACCACCCGGCGCTGCACCTCGGTGAGTTGCTGGCGGGTTTTGACCAGCGACTGTTCGAAGCGGCTCACTTCCCCGGCAACTTCCGGTTCCGGCAGTGCGCGCCGCGAGATGACATGCCGTGCTCGGTGGAGGACAAGAATCTTCCCGCGGCAGACGCCGGCGGAAACGGCGATGCCGCGATATACCTTTTCTCCCTTAAGCTGTCCTGACATGCGGTTTAATCCAGAAATACCCCAACCCAGTTCGGTTGCAAAGCAATTACGTAAAAAAATAAAAAAACCCGCATGCGGCGGGCTTGAAACTCTCAATATTCTATATTCAACCCTCAACAGGCTATGCACGTTCCATGTATTTGCCGGTACGTGTGTCCACCTTGATTTTCTCGCCGGTCTTGATGAATAGTGGCGCCTGTACCGTGATACCTGTTTCGACGATGATGGCCTTTTGCACGTTGTTTGCCGAGTCGCCGCGGATGCCTTCCGGCGCGTCAGTCACCGTCAACACCACGCTCGACGGCAATTCCACGGTCACGGCCTTGTCTTCGACAAATGTGACGGTCACGGTGGCGTTCTCCACCAGGAAATTCTTCGCGTCGCCCACGAGTTCCGCCGCGAGCGTCACGGTTTCGTATGTTTCCGGGTCGGTGAATACATAGTCTTCGCCGTCCTTGTAGCTGAACTCCATTTTTTTGGTGATCATCGGCACCGGCTCGATGCGTTCGGTGGAGCTGAAGCGCACGTCGGAAGATTTGCCCGTCTTGATACTGCGGAGCGTCGCCTGCACGAAGGCGCGGAGATTGCCCGGCGTCCGGTGTTGCATGTCCAAGACGACGCTGATGTCGCCGTTGTAATTGATCGCCATGCCGCGGCGTAGGTCGCTTGCTGTTGCCATAAAATAAAAATCAATGCGCTGGTCTTCCCAAAACGCGAGCCGCGAAACATATCTGAAAACAATCCGAAAGCAAGACCTGTTTTCGGAAAAAATCAGTTCCAAACGGGTTTGCCGGGCCATCCTCTGTGAATAACCACCCCTTGACACCACAAACCTTGGTATGTTACAAATTCGCAACCACAATTAGCTGTGGATTTATGCGTTGCCCAAAGTGCGGCTGCCAGGACGACAAGGTGATTGATTCGCGCGCTTCGCGCGAAGGCGCCACCATCCGCCGACGCCGCGAGTGCGAAAAATGCGGACACCGCTTCACCACTTACGAGGAGCTGGAACACGAGGGCTTGATGGTGCTCAAGCGCGATGGACGCCGCGAGGAATTTTCCCGCGAAAAACTTCTGTCCGGCATCAAGAAGGCCTGCCAGAAACGACCGGTCAGCCCGAAGGCGATGGATGACTTGGTTGACCACATCGTGGCCGCCGTGACGGAAAAATTTGAGAGCGAGGTGCCCGGCGAATTCATCGGCAAAATGGTCATGGACGGTTTGCGGGAGATTGACGACGTCGCCTATGTGCGCTTCGCCAGCGTCTATCGCCGGTTTCAGGAAGCCACCGACTTCGTGCAGGAAGTCAAAAAACTGGAGGCCGCCAAATGATCGCGCTGCAATCCGACTGTTTGCTATTCCAGCTCGCCAATGGCGAGAGCGTTCCCTGCTCTGCAGAAATGATCAGCTTCGAAATCACCGGAAACACCGGTGGATTGCTCGAACCGGAAATGCTCCACCACGCCGCTGCATCCGTGTTCCATTATTTCAAGAGCGAACTCCGGCGCGAAACCGTCACCGTCGGCGAATTCGCAGTTGCACTGGAAAAAGTCCTGCGAGGGCTTGGCTTCGTCATCCGCGCAGGCGGCATCGAATCCCGCCCGATGGACGGCGGCACCACCGACCTCGGACGGCTCGCGCGCGAGTCCGCCGACAGTCTGGAACTGTTCTTTTTCCCGCGCCTGCGCAGCGAACTCCGCACCCAACTGCGACAATCGCCGCGCGTCGTCCGCTTTCGCGGCCTGCGTGGCTGCGTCAAGCAGCTCGCCGGCGCACGCCGTTGGAGCCACCGGTGCGAAAAAATGCAGGACCAAATTGTCGAGTACTTGCGCGGCTGCCTGACAGCTGAACCTGAGCAAAATAAATGCGCGCTAGTGGTGGAATGATAATTTGGTTTGGAATTCCGCCTTTAGGCGGTCCGGCTGAGGCCAGAACTCCAAACTTAATCGGTGAAATCCGGGTAATCCGCGGTTAAAATTCCGCTATGAGCAAGACGCTTTTTGAAAAAATCGCCACGCGCGAAATACCAGCTAATATCGTTTATGAAGACGATCTGGTTCTCGCCATCCGCGACATCAATCCTCAGGCGCCGACGCACGTTTTGATTTTCCCGAAGAAACTGGTTCCACGCATCGCCGGGGCGAAGACCGAAGACCAGTCGCTCCTTGGACATCTGCTGCTCAAAGCTGCCGAAGTGGCGAAGAAGCTGGATTTGAAAGACGGCTACCGATTGGTCATCAACAACGGCCCGGACGGTGGCGAAACCGTGCCGCACCTGCATTGCCACATCCTCGGCGGACGCCGCCTGGCTTGGCCACCGGGTTGAGTTCGCTTACTTCCTGTCCCGAAATATTTTACTCCGCTACAGCCAATTCCATATCTCGCGTGTAATAAAGAATCCGGCCGCAGTTGATGCACGAGACGAGGTCCTTGTGCCCCTGGCAAGAGACGAGAATCTGCGCGGGCAATTTCATGTGACAGCCGCCGCAGGCGCTGTGGTCCACGCCCACGACAACGTTGTCACCCTTGCTCTTGAACAGCCGCTCGTAACGGTTGCGCGCCGTTTCGTCCACCGCCGCAGCGAGTTCCGCGCGTCCGCTTTGCAGCTCCACCAGTTCCTTCTTCAAATTTTCCTCGCGCTGGTTTAATTGCGCGACCTGCTCGTCCACCAGCTTCTTCGCGGCGGCGGCCTCCTGGGTGGCGCGGGCGACCTCCTTTTGCGCGGCCTCGGCCCGCTCCATCAACTCGATTTCATGGTCCTCGATTTTGTTGATTTCGGCCTTGCACCCGTCAATTTCATGCGCCAGGGCCCGGTATTCCTCGTTCTTGCGCGTTTGCAACTGCTGGTTGGCGTATTTCTCGATCTGCGTTTTTTTCGCCTCAACATCCACTTCGAGCCGCTTGCGGTCGGCTTCGATCTGTTTGACGCGGGTTTTGGCGGCTTCAAGCTGCGATTGCGTCGAGGCGGCCTTGGCGCGGAGGGTTTCGCGTTCGGGCGCGATGTGGGCGAGTTCCTGCTGGACGCGGAGAATTTTCCGGTCGCGGTCCTGCAAAATCAAAAGTTTCTCAATCGTCTCCTGCATTGAATTGCGCATACTAGCCGCCGCTCATGGCCAAGTCAAAATGCTTTTCGGCAAATTGAGGGATTTACAGATTAAACAGGCAACGACTTGTCCCGTGAAAATTCGCGCAAACTGCCGGAGCATTCCTGGCAAATTGATTTTGCAGTTTCAAATTTTGGGGCTAACCTGTTGCCATGCGTTTCATCGGCAGGGTCATCGAAAAATTGCAGCGGCATCCCAAGCGGGTCGTTTTTCCTGAAGGCGAGGAGCCGCGCATTTTGCAGGCCGCGCGCCAGTTTTCCGCGCTGAAGCTGGGCGCGCCTATCCTGCTTGGGGACGCGGCCAAGGTGGAGGCAGTCGCGCAGAGCTTGGACGTTTCACTCAACGGTATTCGCGTCATCAATCCCGCAGAGAGCGAGGACTTGGAGAACTTCGCCAAGCGCTTTCATTCGTTGCGCCGTGAAAAAGGGATGCGTGCCACCGAGGCGCGCGAGGCCATGCTCCAGCCGAATTATTACGGCACGATGATGTTGGCGATACACCAGGCTGACGGCGTGATTTCCGGCGCCTCGCACATCACCAGCAGTTTGTTGCGGCCGCTCTTCCAGATCATCAAGCCAGCGCCAGACATCCAGACGGCATCGTCCTGCATGGTGATGGAGGTTGAGGACACGCGCATCGGCGAAAACGGCGTGCTGTTCATGGCGGATTGCGGCGTGATTCCAGACCCGACCGTGGACCAGCTTGCGGACATTGCCGTTTCCACCGCACGGCTCGCGCGGCACATGCTTGGCGTGCGGCCGCGCGTGGCGTTGCTTTCATTCTCCACCAAGGGCAGCGCGTCGCATCCGTCCGTCGGCAAAGTCCAGGCTGCGACCGCCATGGCCAAACGCAAGGCGGAACAACTTCTTTTGGAGGCCGACTTCGACGGCGAATTGCAGGTGGATGCCGCGCTCGTGCCAGAGATTGCCGAGCGCAAGTTGCACGACAGCAAGGTGGCTGGGAAGGCGAACGTGCTCATTTTCCCCGACCTGAACTCCGGCAACATTGCCAGCAAACTTGTCCGGCTCGTCGGCCACGCCAACGCCTACGGCCAGATTCTGCTCGGACTGAACCGTCCTGCAGCCGACGTTTCGCGCGGTTCGACCGCGCATGACATCCTCGGTGTCGCTGCCATCATCGGCGTCCAGGCCACCGATTATCAAAAGCTTTATCCGGGCGCCAATGCGCACTTGCCCGGCGAGTAGATGAACACGACCACGCCGCGCGTTTTCATCGCCGCCACGCGCCAGAACGACGGCAAGACCACCGCATCACTCGGACTCATCGCGGCGTTGCAGCGGCATTTCCCCCGCATCGGCTATATCAAGCCCGTCGGCCAGCGCTTCGTCGAGATTGAGGAGCAGAAGATTGACGAGGATTCCGTGCTCATGGACGCGGTGTATCCCATGAACTGTCCTCTCGTGGATATGAGTCCGATTGCCGTCGAGCCGGCTTTTACCCGGAAATATCTCCAGTCGGCGAACAACGAGGCGCTCATAAAAAAAATTCAGACTTCTTTCGACCGCGTCGCATGGGAAAAGGATTTTGTATTGTGCGAAGGCTCCGGCCACGCCGGCGTCGGCTCGGTTTTCGATCTGTCCAACGCGCAGGTCGCAAAAATTCTCTGCGCGAAAGTCATCATCGTCACGCAGGGCGGCATCGGCAAACCGATTGATGAAGTTTCGCTCAACCAGGCTTTGTTTGAAAAAGAGGGCGTTGAAATCATTGGCGTCATCATCAATAAGGTGCTCGAGGAAAAAATCCCCGAAATCACCCAGTTCGTGCGCCGCGGGCTGCGCCGCAAAGGCCTGGATTTGCTAGGCGTTCTGCCGCACGAGCAAATCCTCTGTAATCCGACGGTGGACCTGATCCGTGAGGAACTGCGCGCCGAACTGCTAAACCAGCCGCCGACACTGCACACGGCGGTGGACGATGTGGTCATCGGCGCGATGGGTGCGCATAACGCGATGCAATTCTTTCGGCGCGGCCTGCTGCTCATCACGCCCGGTGACCGCGAAGACATCCTGTTGGCCGCAGGTGCCACCACAAGTCCGAAAAGCGACAACCAAATGGCCGGTATCGTGTTGACCGGCGGTATCCGCCCGGGAGAAAACGTGCTGAAAGCCCTCCAGACTATGCCGGTTCCAGTGCTGCTCGCCAAGGAGGACAGCTACCAGGTGGCTTCCAAGGTCCACAACCTCATCGTCAAGACGCGCCCGGCTGACGCGGAAAAAATTTCACTCATCCGGGACATCGTCGCCAAGCACATCAACGTCAAAAAAATCGTTGATTCGCTCTAAATGCCGCTGCCGCTTAATCCCAGTTTGAAGAATCTGCCGGTGTACCAGCCGGGCCGGCCGATTGAGGAAGTCGCGCGCGAACTCGGTTTGCCTGCTGGCGACATAATCAAGGTCGCCTCCAACGAAAATCCGTTCGGACCGTCACCACTCGCTGTTGCCGCCATGCAAAAGGCTCTGGCTGGCTTGAATCTTTATCCCGATGGCAACGCGTTTTATCTCAAACAAAAGCTCGCCGCGAATCTCGGAGCGGAGCCGGCCAATCTGGTTCTCGGCAACGGCTCGAACGAAATCATCGAGTTCGTCGGCCATGCGCTGCTGGATGGCCGCGGTGCTGCCACTGCGGACGTGGTGGTGTCGCAATACTGTTTCGCCGTTTATCCCATCGTCACAAAATTGTTCGGCGCGAACCTCATCACCGTTCCGGCAAAAAATTACGGACACGATTTGCCCGCGATGCTCCGCGCCATCACGCCGCAAACCCGCATCGTCTTTGTGGCGAACCCGAACAATCCCACCGGCACCCTTGCGCCGCGCGAGGAACTCATCCGCTTCGTCAATGAAGTGCCGGACGACGTGCTGCTGGTGTTGGACGAGGCTTACATCGAATTTCTGGGCGACCCGCTGGACTTGGTTTCACTCATTCGCCTCGGCGCCCGAAAAAACCTGATTTTGATGCGGACGTTCTCAAAGATTTACGGGCTGGCCGGTTTGCGCATCGGTTATGGCATCGGGAATGCTGAATTCATTGCCGTGCTGGAGAAAATCCGTCAACCGTTCAACATCAACCTGCTGGCACAGACTGCCGCTCTCGCCGCGTTGGATGACGACGAGCATGTTCGCAAAACGCGTCAGAACAATTTTGCAGGCCTGGATTTTTTCGAGCGCGCCTTCCGCGATTTGAAGCTCGAATTTATTCCGTCCCACGCCAACTTCATCCTCGTCCGTGTCGGCGACGGCCAGTGCGTTTTCGAGGCGATTCAAAAACTGGGCGTCATTGTGCGTCCGATGGGCGGCTATCAATTGCCGGAGTGGATTCGCATTTCCATCGGTACGCCGGAGGAAAACGAACGATGTCTAGGCGCGTTGAAATTTGCGCTCGGCAAGAAATAATTGTTTGAATCGGGCCTGAAACCGATTACTTCTTTTGCGCTGAAATGAAACCGACCGACCTGCGGGGCATCCTGCAATACATTCCGCAATTCCGCGAGAAGACATTCATCCTCGCGGTGGACGGCGCCATCGTCACGGATGAAAATTTCGCGACGCTGCTGCTGGACGTGGCGGTGTTGCGCTCGCTCAACATCCGCGTCGTGCTCGTCCACGGCGCGTCCGCCCAGATCCGCGCTCTCGCCGAGGAAAAAAATGTCACGCCGTCCGACCTCGACGGCTCCGGTATCACGGATTCAGCCACGCTCAAGCTCGCGCTCAACGCTGCGAACCGGCTGACGCATGAAATCCTCGAAGGCCTTTCAGCCAACGACCTCCGTGCCGCCAGCACAAATGTCATCACGGCTCATCCGATGGGGATCATCCAGGGCGTGGACCATTTGTTTACCGGCAAGGTCGAGCGCGTGGACATCGAATTGCTTCAATCACTTCTCGGACAGGGCGTCGTCCCGGTCATCCCGCCGCTTGGTTTCGACGGTGACGGCAATACCTATCGCTTGAATTCCGACGCCGTAGCAGTCGCCGTGGCCGAGGCCCTCAAGGCGATCAAATTGATTTTCATCACCACGCAGGATGGCATCCTCGTCCAGGGCCGGCTCATCCGCCAGATGCTCGTGGCCGACCTTGAATCGGTTATCGCGCTTCAAAAAAACGACTTTGCCACGGAACAACTTTCCAAGGCTCTCCATGCGGTCGCGGCGTGCAAGGCCGGCGTGCCGCGCGTCCACATCATTAATGGTCGCGTGGATGAAGGGCTGCTGGCCGAGGTGTTTTCCAATGAAGGCATCGGCACGCTGATTTATGCCAACGATTACCAGCAAATCCGGCGCGCCATGAAAAAAGACGTGCGAGCGATCCAATTGCTGACGAAAGCCGCCGTCGAATCGGAGGAGCTGGTAAAACGCACCCGGATGGCGATTGAAAAAAACCTCGGCGACTATTTTATTTTTGAGATTGATAAAAATCCGGTTGCCTGCGTGGCGCTGCACGTCTATCCCGACCAAAAAAAAGGTGAGCTGGCCTGCCTTTACGTCAATCCGCTGCACGAAAACCGCGGCATCGGCAGGAAGCTGATTCAATACGTCGAAAATAAGGCGCGGGAGATGAACCTCGCCGAACTCATCACGCTCTCGACCCAGGCGTTCACCTATTTCCAATCCAAGGGCGGCTTTACCGAGGGAACACCCGATGATTTACCGCCCGCGCGCCGCGAAAAATACGAGCAGAGCGGAAGAAATTCCAAGGTGCTCGTCAAAAAGTTGAAATAGTCATGTTGTCCACAGCCGAAAGATTAGTGATGACTCCATCGCATTCGTTGGAAGGCTTCGTTGACTCTTGTCAAAAGAATGCGGTTAAGCCGACTGATTTTGCGCTCCTCATCAACATTACCGACCAGACCATTTCGCTTTTTGAAAACTCCTCTGTGCCTTTGCGCTCTTGCATTGAAGATTGCAAATGTGTAAAAACATTTCCCTGCTCCACTTCGCGCTTCGGCACCGGGCAGGCGGAAGGCTCGAATCGTACGCCGCTCGGATTGCATCGTATCGCGGGAAAAATCGGCGCGGACGTGCCGGCGGGAACGGTTTTCAAATCGCGCAAGGTCATTGGCCACACGTCGCAACCTGAACTTGCCGCCGCAAAAATCACTACCCGCATCTTGTGGCTGGAAGGACTCGAACCCGGCTTCAATCGCGGCGGCAGCGTGGATTCGCACGCCCGCTATATTTACATCCACGGCACGGCGGATCAATCGTCCATCGGCAAACCGGCTTCGTGTGGCTGCATTCATCTGGCCGACGCGGATTTGATCCCACTCTTCGATTTGCTGCCTGTCGGCACGCTCGTTTGGATTTCCGAAAAATAATTCGTGGCAGCCGACGTGAGGAGGCTCATTTCAAAACAAAATCGGTCAAAGCCTGATTACCTCGGCTGCCACCGAAATTTTTTATGCGCTTGAGATTTGCGATGGCAATATTATCTTGTGAATGTGTTTGTCCGGGTTGGCAAAATTCTCGTCGTCATCTCGCTGGCGGTGACGGTCGGCGCGCATTGGGCGCTCCTGCAAACCGTCGCGTGGACGACCATGCTCGCCGATAATCTGTGCACGCACACGCTCTCCGAATCCGTGGCTCGCACGTTTGACGGTAAATATCCCTGCCCGATTTGCAAAGCCATCGCCGCCGCCAAGAAATCGGAAAGGAAAACCGAGTTCGCCTTGAAAATGCAGAAGCCGGAATTCCCTCCGGCGAAGGAAAATCCGGTTTTGATTGCACCTTCCGAATTTCAACTATTGCCGCAGGCAAACATTTTTGCCGATTCACTCACGCAAAAACCGCTGACACCACCACCGCGCGGATTCTTCGTCTGATTCAATTGCGGTTGGTTGCCCGTGCCCTGTTGGCGCGGGCTTAAATGTTTTCCTTTAACCTTGAGAGCGCCGTTGCGCATTCTCGCAATTTTGAAATTTGAATATGAAAAACAGAAATAAAATAAATAATTCAGCGACAGTAAAAATGGGTTGTGGTTTGTTAGCCGGAGTCCTTGTGCCAAGCGTGGTTCACGCCTGCGCGTGCGGCTGCGGTGTTTTCGACGTGGCGACAAGTTCAATGCTTCCGAATGGCCCGGGTGGTATGGCCTGGTTGCAATATGATTATCAGGATCAAAACCGCAATTGGAACGGCACATCAATGGCTCCGTCGGCGAACAATGGCGACAAGGAAATTGAGACGGACTTCGTCACCGCCGGTCTCCAGTATATGTTCAATTCCAGTTGGGGACTTCAATTTGCACTTCCCTATGATTATCGCACCTTCAAGACAACCAGCAACGCGCCCGGTAATCCCATTACTACCATAAATTGGGGCGCGCTGGGTGACATCCGATTGGAAGGCATTTACACCGGATTTTTTGCGGATCAGTCCGCTGGCGTGACATTCGGCCTCAAGCTGCCGACAGGCGACTGGACTTACAACAATGCCTACGGCGACATTGACCGCGATAGCGAAATCGGCACCGGCAGCACGGACATTTTGCTCGGTGGCTTTTATCGCGGCAACATCACGAAGGATGAAAAATGGGACTGGTTCGCACAGGGATTATTGGACGTGCCGGTGCTGACGCAGGTGGGATATCGTCCGGGCGTCGAACTGGATTCAGCCGCTGGGGTTGATTACAAGGGCTTCTCGCTTGGCCGGATGAGGATTTCGCCGGTGGCGCAGGCCATCTTTTCCGACCGGACGAGCGACTGCGGCTCAAACGCCAATCACGACAGCTCCGGCTACCAGCGCATCCTGCTTTCGCCGGGAATCGAGTTTCACATTCACCCCGTGAAAATTTATGCGGATGTGGAATTGCCTGTTTATCAGAACTTCACGGGCAATCAACTGGCCGCACCGGTGCTGTTCAAGTTGAGCGCGAGTTACATGTTTTGATTATATCCCAACCAAAATCCAATTATGAAAAACTTGAAATTGTTCATGGGAATCATCCTTGTTGCAACGTGCGCCGCCATCCCGCTGGTGGCCCGCGCCGACAATTCCACCAACGCGCCGGTGAAACCGTATCCGCTCAACACCTGTCTCGTCTGCGGCATGGAGCTGGGGATGATGGGACAGCCTTACGTCTTCACCAATGCCAACCAGGAAATCAAACTGTGCAGCAAATCCGAGAAGGCGGACTTCGACAAAGATCCGGGAAAATACATGAAAAAGCTGGCCGACGCCGAAGCTAAATTGAAAAAGTAAATTGCATGTCCAACAAAGCCGGTTCCAAGCAACGCAACGACGAGCGGCTGTTTTGTTATGCCGCCACCATCATGTCCTTGCTTTTTGGGGCCGGCTTTTTCTTGCTGCTGTTCGCGTTGAACAGACAGGACGGAACGCAAACCGTGCCGGTGGTAAATCAAAAAGCCGTCGCCATAGCGCCGGATCATCCGCGGGAATTGATTGATTTTACGTTGACCGATCGCACGGGTCGGACGGTGACGCAGTCTGAACTGGCTGGCAAAATCCTGGTCGTGGATTTTCTGTTTACCAGTTGCTCGCTGACTTGTCCTGTTGTGAACAGACATATGGCACAAATCCAGCAACTCACGACAAATCAGCCTGACGTCCGGCTGGTTTCGCTGACAGTTGATCCGCGTGACGACACGGCGGATGTCCTCGCCGAATACGCCGCGCGCTTTGGCGCTGACACCAATCGCTGGCTGTTTCTCACCGGTGACAAAACGCAATTGTATGGCTTGATTGAAACGAGTTTCCTCGCGCAGGATGCAGACAATCAGTTTGGCTATATGCCGGGGAATTTCTCGCACACCGACCGTATCGCCATCGTGGATTCACGCGGCCGGGTGCAAGCCTACTTTGAGGGATTGGACGACGATGTGGCGACCGCCGTTGTCGCCGAAATTACTCGCTTGCGGCAATCAATTCCGTGAAGCTGATAAAATTGACAAAAATATGAAAAACCTGATTTCCTCGTTTGCACTTCTGCTGTTTCTGACCGCCTTTGCCAACTCCATCTCCGCCGCGCCGGGTGCTGGCGACCCCGATGCCAAGTCCTACACCGCTCAGGGAGTCGTGGAGCAAATCGCGCCCGACCGGAGCAGCGTCACGATTCATCATCAAAACATTCCCGGTTATATGATGGAAATGACGATGGACTTTCCCGTGCAAAATACGAACGAACTGAACGGCATTTCGCCCGGAGATAATATCACGTTCACGCTGGTTGTGACTGAAAAAGATGATTGGGTCAAAAATATCCAGCGGGTTGGACAAGCCGCCGAAGAGATGACAAACAAAATGTCCATGCAGATGGACATGTCCCAGGGCATGATGACGCCGGAACTCAAGCCGGGGGATGTTTTGCCGGATTACGAATTGACGGCGGAAGACGGAAAGCAGATTCACTTTGCCGATTTCCGGGGAAAAGTGTTGGCGTTCACCTTTTTTTATTCGCGCTGTCCGCTGCCGGATTACTGCCCACGCATGAGTAATAATTTCTTTGAAACGCGAAAATTGATTCTGGCGACAGCTGATGCGCTCACCAACTGGCAATTTCTTTCCATTTCCTTCGACCCGGATTTTGACACGCCCGAAGTGCTGTCGAATTACGGCACCATTTATCGCGGCGGCGATGCCGACCGCTGGCTCTTCGCCTCCGCCTCCGCAAAAACCCTCGCCAATCTCGCTCCAAACCTTGACCTGATGATCATGCGCGAGGGCGGAAATATCATGGAACATGGTTTGCGAACGGTTGTTCTTGATGCGCAAGGGCGTATTTCACGCCAATTGGATGGCAATAAATGGACACCGCAAGAACTTGCCGCCGCCGTATTGGAAGCTGCACGCAAACCGAGACAACAATGAATGGGTTCAAGCTCTCGACAACATTTGCGGACACTGGCCAACTGACTCTTGATGAACGGCCAATGACGGCTTACTGTGACCACGTTGACCCAAAATCCATTCCAGTGTATGGGCTGATTTGCGAAACCGAACAACAATCCCAACCAAAGGAGAAATTATGATGACCCGACGCCAAGCCATAAAAACGACCGCGCTCGCCAGCGTCGCGCTGGCCACATTGCCAAGCGCGATTGCTCAAACCAACTCCACCGCGCCCGTCACCGCGGCACCGAGCGGCCCGTTCACCCTGCCGCCTTTGCCTTACGCCTACGATGCGCTCGAACCGTATATTGATGCGCGCACGATGGAGATTCACCACGACAAACATCACGCTGCCTATGTTGCCAACCTCAATAAGACCGTCGCCGAGTTTCCCGACGTGGGGAAAATGTCCGTTGAAGACATGCTCAAAGACTTGAATGCGATCCCCGGAAAAATCCGCACGGCAGTTCGCAATCAAGGTGGCGGTCACTTTAACCATTCCCTGTTCTGGCAGATGCTAAAAAAGGATGGCGGCGATCCGGCAGGTGCACTGGTCTCGGCCATTGACCAGAGTTTTGGCAGCTTAAGCGCATTCAAAGATGAATTGACAAAGGCCGCCGCCAGTCAGTTCGGCAGCGGCTGGGCGTGGCTGGTGGTGGATGCAAACAAGCAATTGGGCATCGAGCCAACGGCCAATCAGGATTCACCCATCAGTCAAGGCAAGCAACCGCTGCTCGGAATTGATGTATGGGAGCACGCCTATTATCTCAAATACCAGAATCGGCGGCCGGAATACGTGGCCGCGTTTTTCCATGTCATCAATTGGGATTTTGTTTCTGAACGTTACGAAAAAGCTGTCGCTTAACGTGTAGTTGCGTCGCGCGAGCCCGCCCTCCTGATTCGCGCGGCGGCAGTATAACGTCTGCTACATTCACTCCAAAAAAGATTCGGGCGACAGTCGCCAAGGAGGTGGGGATGAAGAATCCCGCTGAAGAAACGACTGTCCGCCCGAATCAAAACCAATTAACCACTGAAACTGAATCTGCCGGATTCAGTTTCCCAACCCGTTCTGCATGAGAAAGAACCGTAACTTTTCCCATACCATAACCACCACAATCTCAATGCGACTATTCAACCAAAACCGGAAACAGGCTCTCCCTTTTTTGGCAACAACTTCGCAAATTTTGCCATGAATGAAATGGCTGCCAGAATGCCGTTGGACGCTCCCACTCCCTAAATCCTGTAACTTCGCACTTTTCAGTCCGGTTTTTTGGCTTACCTTCTTCCTGCATGACTCTGTTGGAACAAATGACGCGGCTGGCCCGGCAGGCCAAGTCTGCGTCACGCGACCTCGGCAGGTTGACCACGGCGGAGAAGAACGCCTGCTTGCTGGCGATGGCCACGGCATTGGAGAAAAAAGCCGACGTGCTCAAGGCAGCCAATGAACTGGACATGGATGCTGCCGCAAAATCCGGCCTTTCATCGGCCATGCTGGACCGCCTCAAGCTCGACGATAAACGCATCGCCGCGATGGCCAGGGGGCTGCGCGAAGTCGTCGCCCTGCCCGACCCGGTCGGGAAAATTCTTGATGAGCGCGTCCGGCCTAACGGACTGAAGCTGCAAAAAATATCCACACCCATCGGCGTCGTGGTCATCATTTACGAATCGCGACCGAATGTGACGGCGGACGCCGCCAGCCTCTGTTTCAAGTCCGGCAACGCCACGATTCTGCGCGGCGGCAGGGAAGCGCTGCACTCAAATCAAATCATCGCCAAAACGATGATTGACGCCGCCAAAATCGCGCTGGCGCGCTTTCCAGAATACGCCATTCAAGTCGTGCCGACAACCGACCGTGAGGCGATTCCCGCGTTGCTCTCGCTTACGCAGTACATTGACCTCTGCATGCCGCGCGGCGGCGAAAGCCTGATTCGCGCCGTGGCGGATTGCAGCAAGGTTCCCGTCATCAAACATTACAAGGGCGTTTGCCACGTCTTCGTGGACGCCGATGCCGATTTGAAAATGGCCGAGGACATTGCGATAAACGCCAAAGTCCAGCACCCCGCCGTCTGCAATGCAATGGAAACGTTGCTCGTGGACAAAACCGTTGCGGAAAAATTTCTCCCGCAGGTTGTGCGGAAGCTCGCGGAAAAAAAAGTTGAGTTGCGCTGCGACGAGACGGCTTTTTCTCAACTCTCAACTCTTAACCCTCAACTGCGGCTGAAAGCCGCCGCCGAGCAGGATTGGTTCACCGAATACAACGATTACATCCTGAACGTCCGCGTCGTGGACAGTATGCGCGCCGCGATTGACCATATCAATTACTACGGCTCGGCGCACTCGGACAGCATCGTCACACGGAACGAGGCGCACGCAAAGCAGTTCCTCGCCGAAGTGGATTCGGCGGCGGTTTATTGGAATGCGAGCACCCGCTTCACCGATGGCGGTGAGTTTGGCATGGGCGCGGAAATCGGCATCAGCACCGACAAGATCGGCGCGCGCGGCCCGATGGGGCTGGAGGAATTGACCAGCTACAAATGGATCGGCATCGGCACCGGGCAGGTGCGGACTTGATTGCGCGAAACTTTTCCCGTGAATTCACCGGCTGACAAGGCGCGTTTCATCCGTGAACAAAGTCCCCCGGGTGGCTTGTTCGCCGGGCTTGACTGGCGGATTTCACCGTCGCCATTTCCGCTTGATGAAAAACTCGCGCGGGAAATCGAATCGCTGGGCCGCGTCCTGTTGCAATTTTATCGGGCGGTCAATTTGCTCTACCGCAGGAGCGTAGAGGGCAAACAGCCGGACTGGGTCGCGCGCTGGCTCGACCAAGGCAAACCCGCCGGGCTGGTTGAACTCCAGCGTTCGCAGGCATTCAAAAACGATGTGCCGCGCGTGATTCGCCCGGACATTTTGCTGACGGAATCCGGCTTCAGCATCACGGAACTGGATTCCGTGCCGGGCGGCATCGGACTGACCGCGTGGCTCAATAAAACCTATTCGGCCATCAACCATCAACCATCAACCATCAACTTGTTCGGCGGTCCGGATGGGATGATTCATGGGTTTGAATCCATTTTTGGAGACGCAAAACAGGTTCACATCGTCGTTTCCGATGAAGCGGCGACTTACAGGCCGGAAATGGAATGGCTCGCGGCACAATTGAATCAGCGCGGCGGCGCAACCTTCAACCTCCGGACGCCAACCTTCGACCGGTTTGCCGACGGCGACGCCGTTTATCGCTTCTTTGAATTGTTCGATCTGGCGAACGTGCCGGATTCAAATAAGATTTTTGAACTCGCGGCTGAAAAGAAAATACGTCTTACACCGCCGCCGAAACCATTGTTCGAGGAGAAGATGCTGTTTGCGCTCTTATGGAACCGGAACCTGCAACCGTTCTGGCGACAGGAACTGGGCGAGGGGTTTCTGGCGCGGCTTAAAAAAAATATTCCCTATACCTGGCTCGTGGATCCGGCGCCGCTGCCGCCGCATGCGGCCATTCCCGAACTGAACCTGACGGACTGGCAGCAGCTCAAAACACTCTCGCAAAAGGAGCGCGACTTGATTTTGAAGCTGTCTGGCTTTTCCGAGCATGCCTGGGGCGCGCGCGGGGTTTATCTGGGCAGCGACTTGTCGCACGCGGACTGGAGCGCGGCGGTGGACCGTGCAATTTCGAGTTTTGACACCTCGCCGTTCGTCTTGCAGCGCTTTGAAAAGCCGAAACTAGTCGAGGCGCAGTGGTTTGATTTTGGGAAAAATGAAGTCGCGCCGATGAAGGGACGTGCGCGGTTGTGTCCGTATTATTTTGTCAGCGGTGAAGGCGATGCGGCGCGGCCAACGCTTGGCGGCGTGCTGGCTACCATTGTTCCCGCCGACAAGAAAATCGTCCACGGGATGACCGATGCGATTCTCGCGCCGTGTACATGACCGCAACGGCACGCATCATCCACAGGCAGATTGAATTGATGCTAATCGCAGCGGCACGCCCCTACGTCAACAAAAGCAAGTGCTTTGCAAAAGCGATTGCTTGTGCTAGACCAGCGCCACAAAAAAGCCTTCAATCAATATGAGGCTGTAAAAAGCCAAAATGCCAGCCGTTTCAATGAAAGCCGCCGCCGCACCTTAAACTGCCGTGCTAACCGACACGTGAATTTATGAAAATTTTCCTGAACAGGCTTGCCGGACCTTTGTATGGCTGTCAAACGACGCCAACCTTTATCCTTTGTCTGGCGCTTCTCCTTCAATTGCTCACTCCAGTCGCAGGAGCAGCCGAGGACGGCTACCGTCTGTGGTTGCGCTACGATCCGTTGCCAGCGCAGAACATCGGTCCGTATCAAACTCGCATCACTTCACTCGTGGTTCCGGGCGGTTCCGCCACACAGGCTGCGATCAGCACTGAGCTTGTCGAGGGTTGTTCGGGATTGCTCGGCCACCCGGTGTCCATCACGAACGAAGTGGATCGGGATGGCGCGTTGATTGCCGGCACGCCGACGAGTTCGCCAATCATCGCCGGTTTGAAATTGGACAAGCAACTCGGTCAGCTTGGGCCGGAGGGATTTCTTATTCGCTCGGTGAAAGTTCATGGGCACACAGCAACGGTGATTGCCTCAACTCGTGATATCGGCGTACTTTACGGTGCGTTTCATTTTCTGCGGCTGCTGCAAACGTTGCAGCCGATTGATGAACTGAACATCAGCGAAAAGCCGCGGTTGAAACTCCGCATACTCGACCATTGGGATAACCTCGACAGCTCGATTGAACGCGGTTATGCCGGGCACTCGCTGTGGGACTGGAAGACGCTCCCGGACAAAGTGGATCCGAGGCTAACCGACTACGCCCGGGCGAATGCGTCCATCGGAATCAACGGAGCGGTGCTCAACAACGTGAACGCCAACTCCCAGAGTTTGAGCGCGGAATACCTTCGCAAGACGGCGGCCATCGCCAATGCGCTTCGTCCCTACGGCATGCGCGTCTATCTCGCTCCCCGGTTCTCCGCCCCGATCGAACTGGGAAAATTGAAGACCGCCGACCCTCTGGATCCCGAAGTTGCGGCATGGTGGAAGGCTAAGGCTGATGAGATTTACAGGCTTATTCCTGACTTTGGCGGCTTTCTCGTCAAGGCAAACAGCGAAGGTCAACCAGGGCCTGTCACTTACAAACGTACCCATGCCGATGGCGCCAATATGCTCGCCGCCGCAGTTGCTCCCCACGGCGGTATTGTGATGTGGCGCGCGTTTGTCTATGACGCAATACCGGGTTCGGATCGTATTGGTCAAGCCTATGACACGCTGAAACCTTTCGACGGCCAGTTCGCCACGAACGTGCTCTTACAGGTGAAAAATGGGCCGTTGGATTACCAGCCGCGCGAGCCGTTCTCCCCGTTGTTCGGCGCCATGCCAAAGACGCAGCTCATGCCTGAACTGCAAATCACCCAGGAATACCTCGGGCAGTCAAATCACCTGGTGTTTCTCGCGACAATGTGGCGGGAATTCCTCGATTCGGATACTTATGCCAGCGGTCCGGGCTCGACGGTGACGAAGGTGGCGGACGGCAGCCTCTATGGCCAGCGGCTTACGGGGATAGCCGGGGTGGCCAATACCGGTTCGGATCGCAATTGGACCGGCCACGATTTTGCCCAGGCCAACTGGTATGCGTTTGGCCGCCTGGCCTGGAATCCGGACCTTTCTTCGCGGCAGATTGCCGGGGAATGGATTCGCATGACCTTCACGCGCGACGATCAGGCCGTGAAAACGATCACTGGCATCATGCTCGAATCACACGAAGCGGCCGTGAACTACATGACGCCGCTCGGCTTGGCCCACCTCATGTGGATGGAACATCACTATGGACCACAGCCTTGGTGGGATAAGGAGCCGCGTCCGGATTGGAACCCTGTCTATTTTCATCGCGCCGATACGAATGGCCTGGGCTTTGATCGCACCAGCGCCGGCAGTGATGCGGTCAGCCAGTATAATTTCCCCGTGCGCGAACGCTTTGCTGATCTGTCTGCCTGTCCGGAGGAGCTTCTCCTCTGGTTTCACCATGTGCCGTGGGACTATAAAATGCATTCGGGGAAAACGCTGTGGGACGAGTTGTGCCTCCACTACCAGCAGGGGGTGGATTGGGTGAGAGAAACGCGCAAGAGTTGGGAGTTGCTCTCCAGCGTGATTGACCCGGAACGCCACGCTGCTGTGGCCGCCAAGCTTGCCAGTCAGGAACGCGCTGCTGTCAGGTGGCACGACGCATGCCTGCTCTATTTCCAGACTTTCTCAAAACGTCCCTTCCCGGCTGGCGTGGATAAGCCGCAATATACGCTTGAAGAGGTGATGTCCACAGATCCTCTCAACGACGAACCGAAGCAGTAACGAAATGAATCAGTCTCACGATTTGGCCGTTAGGACATCCGGCGGCTGGCATCAGACGTGTTCGAGAAAAGCCCGTTCGCGATAATCAAACCAATCGAAATCCGCAGGCCGCGCCGCTCCCGACAAATCCTGGCATGCCATGCCCACAAATGTGCCGGTGAAATTGGACAGGCCGGGTGCGCTGGCTTCGTCCGAAAGGATGCTCGCGTCGAACTGCTGCGGTAGCCAGTTCCAGGCACGGTCTCCGACGCGATACGCGAACAAAAGCCGCTCGTAATCTACTTCCACCCGCAGTTGGATTGGTTCGCCGGGGGTTACGCTGATTGGCGGCGTGAACGAATCCGCCATTACGCCGTCGGGAATCGCCGACATCACGCGCAAATGTTTCCCGGCCCTCTCGTCATGTGAAATGTAAAGGTAATGAAACTTGGTTCCGCCGTAGTAGCACACCAATCCTGCCATCTGCTGGAAATGTTCCGGTTCAAAATCAACTACCGTCGCGGCGCTGAAACAGTGCGCCTGCTGGCGTCGTGCCACCAGCGCCTGGCGGAACACACTGCCCATGGTTTCCCGTCCGTAAAGCCGCAATTGGCCGGGCCGGGCGGTCAGGCAGAAAAGTTCCTCCGGCCAGGGCGAGCGCAGCCATTGGAAATCCATGGGCAAATGCCGTTCATCAAAATGTTCACGCTCCGGTGCCGGGGGAAAAACATGGGTTGGCAATGCCGGGGCGTCAACTTCCCTTGACGGGATGCCTTGCCCGTCCGTTGTTCGCAGCCAGCCGTCTGATGACCAGGCCATCTTCTGTATGGAGGTTTCGCGGCCCAGGGTGCAACGCCCCCGGTTTCGAAGCGGACGCCCGCAAAGATACACCATGTAAGTCTCGCCGTTTTGCGTTTCCACCACGTCCGCGTGGCCCGAACGTTGCAATTCGGCGTCCGGCCGGTTGCGGGCGCTTAGAATGTGAACATCCGGATGTAGTTCATACGGGCCGGTCAAAATCCGTGAACGCGCCAGAGTCACCGCGTGACCCCAACCGGTGCTGCCCTCCGCCGTCAGCAAATAATACCAGCCGTTGCGTTTGTAAATATGCGGGCCTTCTGTGAATCCCAATTCCGTCCCGGCAAAAATCATCTGGCGCCTGCCGGTCAACGCGCGCGCCGCCGCCGAGTATTCCTGCAAGACGATGCCCGCGAAACGATTCTGCCCGGGCCGATGATCCCATAGCATGTTGACCAGATATTTGCGGCCATCGTCATCGTGGTAGAGGGATGGATCGAATCCGCTGCTGTTGAGATAAACCGGGTCCGACCACTCACTGTCTATGCAGGGACTGGTCACCAGATAATTGTGGAAATCACGCAACGACGCCCCGGAAGCTCCGCCCACCGTCGTCCGTCCGTAGCGCTTCACGTCCGTGTAAATCAGCCAGAATATTCCGTCTGCGTGGGTCAGACACGGCGCCCACACGCCGCAGGAATCAGGATCGCCCAGCAGATTGAGCTGGCTCGCGCGCCGCAGCGGGCGGGTCAGCAACCGCCAATGTATCAAGTCCCTTGAGTGGTGAATCTGAACGCCCGGAAACCACTCAAAGGTTGAGGTGGCGATGTAATAATCGTCGCCCACGCGGACGATGGACGGGTCGGGGTTGAACCCCGGCAGGATGGGATTGTGGATGATTCGATTGGAGGCTGGCATGGCTAAAAAATTGATTGGCTCAAACAGGTTCGAGTTGTGGTTCACGGACCAACGCCCAGAGAATAGCCGCGCCAGCAAGATCCAGCACGCCCAGGCCGACAAAAAATGGCGTGTAACCCACGGTTGCCACTAGGCCGCCGATCATGAGCGAAAAGATCAGCAAGCCGCCGTTTCCGAAAAAGCCGGCCGTTCCGGTCACGGTGGCGACTTCGTTCCGTTTAAAAAGATCTGATGACATCGTTATGACTGTGACCGAGAGCGTCTGGTGCGCGAAGCCGCCAAGACTCAGCAGCGCAACCGCCGCGTAGGGATTGTCAACCAGACCAACGAACGCCATTCCCGTCATCAGGCAGGCGCCCAGCGTAAACACGCTGCGACGGGCGTTGATCAATCCCACCCCGCGCCGCTGCAACCACGCCACCGCTCCGCCGCCAAATAGGCACCCTATATCCGCCGCCAGAAACGGCAGCCAGGCGAATAGCGCGATCTGTTTCATGTCAAAATGCCGCACGGTCGTCAAGTAGAGCGGAATCCAAAACGTCAACGTGCCCCACGTCGGGTCTGCCAGAAATCGCGGCAGCGCGATACCCCAAAAATTACGCTGCTGGACAATCTTCAGAATGGCAGGACGCGTGCCGTTGCCTTGCAGATGTTTCTCCTGGCCGGAGGCGATTAAGTTCCGCTCCTCATCCGAAAGCCGGCGATGTTTGTCCGGGGGGTCATACAGCCAGAGCCACAGCGCCACCCATGCCAGGCCCATGACACCCGTGAGCACAAACGCCGCCTGCCAGTTGTAAGTCAATATCGCCCAGACCACCAGCGGCGGTGCCAGCATGGAGCCGACCGACGCGCCGATGTTGAAAACACCGGCCGCCAGCCCGCGCTCCCGCGATGGAAACCACTCCGAGGTGGCCTTCATGCCAGCCGGATTGGCGGAACCTTCCGCCAGCCCGAGCAGGCCGCGGAGCCACGCAAAGGTCTGCCAGTTATGGGCCAGCCCGTGCGCCATGCTGATCAGCGACCACGCCGTCGCAAAAATGGCGAAGCCATATTTCAATCCCAGTACGTCAAGCACATAGCCGCAGATTGGCTGTAGCATGATGGCGCCCTGGAATGCACCCGTGACCCACGAATACTCGAGCGGGGTGATGTTCAAGTCCTTGAGCAACGCGGGAGCGGCAACCCCCAGCGAACTGCGCGTCAGGTAATTGATCATCGCTCCCAGCATGATCAACCCGATGATCCACCATCTCAGGTTCCTGATTTTGTTTGTTGTCATGAGTTGGATGATCCGGAGATCAAACTTTGACCACCGGATTCTGGAGCAATCCAATTCCGCTGATTTCGATCGCAATTACGTCTTTTTCTTGAAGCGTGAAGGTGTCTGCCGGCACGATGCCCGTGCCGGTCAGCAAAACCGCGCCGTGGGGAAAAATCTGGCTGCGAAAGAGAAAGCCGGCCAGCTCCTCGAAACCGCGTTTGATCTGGCCGACGGAAGTTTCACCCGCGAACACAGATTGTCCCTCCCGCCGGATTGCAATTTTGATTTTCCACTCGCGCGCGGCGGCTTCCGGCGTGCCAATCGTGATCCACGGGCCGAGCGCGCAGGAACGATGGTAGGTTTTTGCCTGCGGGAGATACAAAAGATTTTCACCCTCGATGTCGCGCGAACTCATGTCGTTGCCGATGGTGTGGCCGACGATTTGGCCGCGTGAATTCAGCACCAGAGCCAGTTCCGGCTCCGGCACATTCCACTTTGCGTCGCGGCGGATGCCGACGGCTTCGCCGGTGGCGACGACTTTTTCCGCGAGGGACTTGAAAAAGATTTCCGGCCGTTCCGCCGCATAAACTTTGTCGTAGGCCGTCGCGCTGAAATCGGATTCCTCCATGCGCGCGGTTTTGCTGCGCAGATAAGTCACGCCCGCCGCCCAGACTTCCTGCCGCTCCACCGGCGCGAGCAACTTGACCTCGGCCAGCGCAAATCGCGGCAGATTTTGTTTGGCAAATTGATTCAATTGCGCGACAGAATTTTCATTTTCGAGCAGCGGGAACAATTCTGCGATTCCGGCGGGCGTCAAATCGAGCAGCGTGGCTTCGTCCGCGACCAGTCCGATGCGAACATCGTCCGTTTTATTTTTGAACCGGCAGATTTTCATAAATTATTTAGAGTGTATGTCTTTGATAAACTTTCAAAGGCCCGGCGACACGAACTCCCTCGCTCCGCCCAAGCGGGGACTGCCACCGCTTGGGAAGCGGCGGGAGGAATTTGCCGAAGGCGAAGGCCCGACGGGGGCCGAGTCAGCGGGCGCGAACGAGTCATTGGGCCGGGGTGAGGGGAGTTGAGATTGAAGAATCAGTGGCATCCTCACCAGCCATAGCCGCTGTCGCTGCCTCTCCTTTTGTGAGGAGAAGGAGTGAAAATTAGTGAAAGTCATAATCCCAAATTATTTCACATGACTGTCGCCGGCGCGATTTGCACTTTTGCTTTTGGAAGCAAAAACGCGAGCGCGGCGCAAACGAGCATTCCCACACCGAGCGTGTTGAATGCAATGGTGGTGTTGTGATATTCTTTCACCAGCCAGCCCACGACATACGGCCCAGCGAAACCGCCAAGATTTCCGAACGCATTGACCAGTCCCATGACCAGACCCATCACGCTGCGCGGCAGGGTCTCGCTCGGAATCGCCCAGAACGGCGCCATCGCCGCAAACGGACCGGGAATGGCCAGGCACATGAACGCGTAGGAAAACCAAAAATGGTCACTCAACGCCACGCTCAAAATGAGACTGACGCCGCTCATGGCATAGACGGCCGCGACGTGGCCGCGCCGCTCGCGCGTCTTGTCCGAATGCCATGAGTTGAGCATCATCACAACCGCCGTCAAGGCGTAGGGAATCGCAAATAAAATTCCATATTCCAGCGCGCTGAACCCGCGCCCATTCAATCCGTTCGTAAAAAAAGTCATGCAACCATATGCCGCACAATTGTGCAGAAAATAGAGCGCGACCATCACAAGAATGGACGGATGACTGAACCGCGCCAGCCAGGAAATGGCTTGCGGCGGCTCCAGTTCCTCCGCCTCCTTTTTCAGCGCGGCTTCGAGCCGGTTTTTTTCTTCCGATGAAATCCATTTTGCGTCCCGTGGATGGTCGTGGATGCAAAACCACCAGACGGGCAGCCAGATGAACGGCAGCATTCCCTCCAGCATTAGCATCTGCTGCCAGCCATACGCCCCAAGCAGCCAGCCGGTGAACGGCGCGGATCCGGCGACGGCCAGCGGCTGGCAAAGCAGCCAGTAGGAATTGGCGCGGGCGCGCTCGGAACGCGAAAACCAATTCGCCAGCAGGACGAGCGTGGCGGGAAAAACAGCGCTCTCGGCCACGCCGAGAAAAAAGCGCATCAACTCAAACTGCCGGAAGGTGTGCGAAAGACCGCAGCCGACCGCGCAGACTCCCCACGCGATGAGGCACAGGCTGATGAGCTTTCGCGCGCTCCAGCGAGACGCCAGAAATCCGCCCGGCATTTGCAGCAGGACGTAACCGAAAAAGAAAATTCCCGCTACCTCCCCCTTCATTTTGTCGTCCATCAGCAGGTCGCGCATCAGGTTCGAGATTTTCGGGTCAAGAGCAAGCGAGACGTTGGTGCGGTCCACATACGAGATCGTATACATGATCAGCGCGACGGGTAAGATGCGCAGCCAGCGTTGTTGGGGCATGGCTTCGGGACTCATTCCACATGTCCCGCGAGTTGCGGCAGGTCTTTGGGTCCGCGCCGGACGACGTTGTATTCAGTGTCGTAAAGTAATTGGTCGCCGGTGAATTTCAGGGTGAGGGTGGCGCAAAATGGCGTTTCGTAAAACGCGAGCTTCGCCTGAAAGATTCCGTCCACCGTCCACGCGCCGCTCGCCGCCACCGGCTGTTCCAGCGGTGGCCGCAAAATGTCGGAGGCAAAAGTCATCCGTCCCTTTATCCAATCGCCATGCCCGCAGGCGATTCGCTGTTCAACGCCGTCTCGGCGGATAACGAGTGTCGTTGGATTGGTTCCCTGGCCGAATTCCAGCGCGACCGATTCGATTTTTTGGTCGTTCGCCGGAAACAGAAACGATTTGCCGGACATTGGCGCGGCCACGCCGGGCGAAGCCGAACCTTGCTGCGGATGCAAGGTCAGTCCCGCAAGCGCGGCTTTTAATTTTGTTTGGCTCTCGGAATCGGCGCGCAATGGCTTCGCTTGCATGGCAGGCAGCAGTTTTCCCCAAACCAGGTTCATCATGGTGGCTGTGTTCGTGGTGCCGGCGGTCATCACTACGACCGCATCCTGTTCCGGCATCACGATGCAGAATTGCCCGAATGCGCCGTCGCCGCGATAAAGACCGTGCCGCGTGATCCAAAATTGATAGCCGTAGCCCTGCTCCCAATCGCTATCCGGGTTGCTGCCGTTAGAAGACTGGCGTGCGGTCGCCGCCGCCACCCATGCGGCGGGCACCAGTTGTTTCCCGTGCCAGTTGCCTTTGTTCAGGTAGAGCAGCCCGAAGCGTGCGATGTCCTCCGTGCGAATACTCAATCCAATGCCGCCCAGCGAAATTCCCTGGCTGCTCATGTCCCACGTCGGATGTTCGATGCCCAGCGGTTCAAAAATGCGCGGCTGCAAATAATCGAACACCGTCATGCCGGTCGTTTTTTGCACAATGGCCGACAGCATGTAACTGCCCGGCGTGTTGTAGAACCAAAACGTGCCGGGCTTGTGCTCGACCGGCAGCGCGAGAAATTCTTTGGTCCATTGTCCCGGCAGATCCAGCTGGATTTTTGCCACCTCGTTCGGGAGCTGGCCGGTGGACATCGTCAGCAAATCGCGCACGCGCATCGCTTGAAGGTTGATGCTCGGATTGGCCGGTGCTTCATCGGGGAAAAATTTCAACACTGGATCGTCCAGGCTCAATTTGCCTTCCGCAATCGCCAGGCCCACCGCCGTGGAAGTGAAACTCTTGCTCAACGAAAACATCGAGTGGGGAATTTGCGCGGCATACGGCGACCACCAGCCTTCCGCCACGACTTTGCCGTGACGCACGAACATGAAACTGTGCAACTCATCAATCTGCCGGGCGGCGGCTTGGATAAAGTCGAGGATCGCGGCGGACGAAACACCCTGCTTCTCCGGCGTACTGCGCGGGAGGGCGATGGGCTTTTCTTCAGCCGCGTTGCCGGGCGCGCAGATGCAAAAAAACAATGCGAGCGGGACGATTTGTTCCAGGTGCATGATGCCTACTTTGTGACACGAAGACTTTTCAGACGCCAGCTTTTTCAGCACCGGCCCGATTTGACCCGAGTGCGGCTCAAAGTGGGATTATGCCTATGACAATTTTTTACTCCCTCTCGTCCCAAGAGGAGGAGCAGCGACAGCGGCTATGGCGGGTGAGGAGGCCAACGATTCCCGCTCTTCATTCGATGTTGGATGTTCGATGTTTCCGAATTTTAACTTGTCAGCTTTTCGGTATTTCTCAATTTCTACTTGTTCCCCGCGTTCCCCGCTCCCCGCTCCTTGCTTTCCCATCCGTGCCCATCCGCCTGCACGCCGAAATCAGATGAAGGCGAGTGGTTAACGATTAGCGTTTATTCGCGCCCATTAGCGGTTAAAGATCCCTGTCTCCTTGGGGACTCTATATTGTGGAGGCTCTTCATTCGATGTTCAAAGTTCGATGTTGGATGTTCAATGTTTCCATTTCAGCAGTTTTTATCCGTGTCCATCTGTGTCCATCCGTGGTTAAAAAGTCCCTGAGGAGGCCAATGATTCTTCAATCTCAACTCCCCTCGCCAGTTTTCCTTTTTCTCACGGCAGCTTGCTGCTTGAATGTCTCCATGAATTCCAGCAATGACCTGTTCGACTCCGATGCTCCGGACATTTACGAAATCAAAACCCGCGACCCCGGCCCGGCCGGCAGCCTGCCGCTAACCGAAGAAATGCTCCTCCACAGCCCCAGCGGCGACCTGTTCGGCATGACCCAGAATGTCGGCATGGGCTGGAACGCGGCGGAATCAGGACGAAAACAATTTCTGATTTTGAGCACGCAGGGCGGATTGCGCGCGCCCGACGGAAAACCAATCGCGCTCGGTTATCACACGGGCCACTGGGAAATCGGTTTGCTCGTCCACGCCGCCGCGGAAGAATTTCGTCGGCTGCAAACAATTCCATTCGCCGGATTTTGTTCCGACCCTTGCGATGGCCGGACGCAAGGCACGACCGGAATGTTCGACAGCCTGCCCTATCGCAACGACGCCGCAATCGTTTTCCGGCGGCTCGCGCGTTCGCTGCCGTTGCGCGCCGGCGTTCTTGGCATCGCGACGTGTGACAAGGGTTTGCCCGCGATGATGATGGCCGTGGCCGGCCTGCCAGACTTGCCCGCCGTGATCGTGCCCGGCGGCGTCACGCTGCCGCCAGTCACCGGCGAGGACGCCAGCGGCGTGCAAACGCTGGGAACCCGTTTTGCGCATGGAATGCTCTCGCTAGCCGAAGCCGCCGAACTCGGCTGCCGCGCCTGCGCCACGCCCGGCGGCGGCTGTCAATTTCTTGGCACCGCTGCCACGTCGCAGGTGGTGAGCGAGGCGCTGGGCCTCTCGCTGCCGCACTCGGCGCTCGCGCCATCGGGCCAGCCCGTATGGCTCGATATCGCCCGGCGCTCTGCCCGCGCGCTTCACCATTTGGAACAACGCAAATTGAACACCCGCGACGTTTTAAGTTATGCGGCCATCGAAAATGCCATGACCGTCCACGCCGCATTCGGCGGCTCGACCAATCTTCTGTTGCACATTCCCGCAATCGCCCACGCGACCGGACTGAAACTGCCGGCGGTCGAAGATTGGATTGCCGTCAACCGCCGTGTGCCCCGGCTTGTCAGTGTTTTGCCGAACGGACCCGTCCATCACCCCACGGTGCGCGTGTTTCTCGCGGGCGGTGTGCCGGAAGTGATGCTGCATCTGCGCCGGTTGAATTTGCTCAATACGGAGGTTCTTACCGTGACCGGAAAAACTTTGGGCGAAAATTTGGACGGGTGGGAAAAATCCGGGCGGCGCGTTCGGTTCCGAAAATTGTTGGGCGAACTCGACGGCGTGGATCCCGACGAGGTCATTTTCTCGCCTGACAAAGCCCGCGAGCGCGGGCTGACCGGCACGCTGGTTTTTCCGCGCGGCAATCTTGCGCCGGAAGGTTCGGTCGTTAAGGCCACTTCGATTGACCCTTCGGTGGTGGACGCCGACGGCATTTATCGCAAGGAAGGGCCGGCGCGCGTTTTTGTCAGCGAGAATGATGCGATGACCGCCATCAAACAGAATCGCATTAAGGCCGGCGATGTCGTGGTGTTGACCGGCGTTGGTCCTGCCGGCACGGGCATGGAGGAAACCTATCAGGTCACCGGCGCGCTGAAGCATCTTCCTTTTGGCAAACACGTCACGCTTCTGACGGACGCACGGTTTTCCGGCGTGTCCACCGGTGCGTGCATCGGCCATATCGGTCCCGAAGGATTGGCGGGGGGACCCATCGGGAAAATTTTGGATGGCGACATCATCCGCATCCACATTGACCGGAATCGCATAGTGGGAACCATTGATCTGGTCGGCGAAGGCGAACGCCGGTTTGCGCCGGAGGAAGGGATTAAAATTATATCACTGCGCGCAACGCGAGCAGACCTTGCGCCGAATGTTGCCCTGCCGGATGACACGCGGCTGTGGGCGGCGCTGCAACTGGCCAGCGGTGGAACCTGGCGCGGCTGCGTTTATGACGTTGAACGCATACTCACAGCGCTCCAGGCGGGCCGGTAATGATAACACGGTCGCCATAAGGCTTCCGGCGCGTTCGTTGCAATTTTGCGCGCATCCTGACAAAAGCTGACGGCCTGTAGGTAATCCTGTTGCTTGGATGCCGTGATTCCTTTATTGACCGCATCTTGTGCATCTGGTGGTAAATCGGCATGAGATTGGCTAGCCGTGAAAATACAGAGCAGTGCAAACAACAGGCCAACGCATTGGAAAGATTTGATTCTGATAGATTAGACTGTTGTTTGGCCAGTTGTTTTAACATCCGATTTACACCGTTTCGAGAATTAATGAGCATTTGGGCTGTCAAGTAAATCATAATTAAGGTTATGTCGTTCATTCTCGGCCTTATGCCCGTCATATTCGCTGTCATAGTGATACCATTCCGCACGCACGCCACATGCCGCTGACCCCTGAAATTGGCATAGGTGGGACAACCAATGTTGTCTCTTTGACAAAAAAAGTGGGGGTGGGTGCGACTCTCCAACCTATCTTTGTTTCAGGGCCGCCAGTGATGAGGAAGTCCGTTTGAACTTCGCCATGACAACGGCCATTTAGATGTCGCAAAAACATTGAAGTTTTTATCAACATGAGCACAAGAACGAAGCTTACCCTGGACGGCAACGAGGCCGTCGCCCACGTCGCCTACCGCCTCAACGAGGTCATGGCGATTTATCCCATCACCCCCTCCTCGACGATGGCCGAGTGGTGCGACCAATGGACGTCCGAGGGCCGGCGCAATCTTTGGGGCACCATCCCCGGCATCATCGAGATGCAAAGCGAGGGCGGCGCGGTGGGCGCGGTCCACGGCATGTTGCAGACCGGTTCCGTCGCCACGACGTTCACGGCGTCGCAGGGATTGCTGCTGATGGTTCCCAACATGCTTAAGATCGCGGGCGAACTGTTGCCGGCGGTTTTTCATGTCACCGCCCGCGCCGTGGCCACACACGCGCTTTCGATTTTCGGCGATCACAGCGACATCATGGCGTGCCGTTCGACCGGATGGGCCATGCTCGGTGCGGCGAGCGTGCAGGAGGCGACGGATTTCGCGCTGATTTCGCAGGCGGCCACGCTGCGCTCACGGATTCCGTTCGTGCATTTCTTCGACGGCTTCCGCACATCGCACGAGGTCCAGAAAATCGAGATGCTGGACGACGCGGATCTGCGAGCGCTGATTGACGACAGGCTCATCGCGGAACATCGCTTGCGCGGCCTTTCGCCGGACCGGCCGGTGCTGCGCGGCACGGCGCAGAATCCCGACGTGTTTTTCCAGGCGCGCGAGGCGTGCAATCCGTTTTACGCCGCCTGCCCGGACATCGTGCAGCAGACGATGGACGCCTTCGAGAAGCAGGTCGGGCGCTCCTACAAATTGTTTGAATATTACGGCTCGCCGCTGGCCGAGCACGTCGTGGTACTGATGGGTTCCGGCTGCGAGGCGGCGGAGGAAGCGGTGGATTATTTGAACCGCAACGGCGAAAAGATCGGCATCGTTAAGGTGCGGTTGTATCGGCCGTTCGACAGCAAGCGGTTTGTGGAGGCGCTGCCGGGGACGGTGAGGACCATCGCGGTTCTGGACCGCACGAAGGAGCCGGGCGCGGCGGGCGAGCCGCTGTTCCAAGATTGCGCCGCGGCGATTTATGAGGGGCTGACCAACAACTGGGGCCGCATCAAAATGCTGCCGCGCATCGTCGGTGGCCGCTACGGTCTGTCCTCCAAGGAATTCACGCCGGCGATGGTCAAGGCGGTTTTCGACAATCTCAGCGAGAAGCAGCCGAAGAATCATTTCACTGTCGGCATCAACGACGACGTTTCCCACACCAGCCTGCCGGTGGACCCCGATTTTTCAACCGAGCCGGACAATGTCATCCGCGCCCTGTTTTACGGCCTCGGTGCGGACGGCACGGTGGGAGCGAACAAAAACTCCATCAAGATCATCGGCGAAGGCACGGACAATTACGCCCAGGGCTATTTCGTTTATGATTCCAAGAAATCCGGCAGCATGACCGTGTCGCATCTACGATTCGGGCCGGAGCCGATCCGCTCGACCTATCTCGTCAGCCGCGCCAATTTCGTGGCATGCCACCAACCGGCGTTTCTGGAGAAATACGACATGGTGAAGACGTTGGTGCCCGGCGGCACATTCCTGCTCAACACGCCTCACTCGAAGGACGAAATCTGGTCAAAGCTGCCGACGCCGTTGCAGGCGTCGCTCATCGTCAGGAAGGCGAAGCTGTTCGTGATTGACGCGACCAAGGTGGCGCGCGACAGCGGCATGGGCGGGCGCATCAACACCATCATGCAGGTTTGTTTCTTCGCGCTGTCCGGCGTGCTGCCGCGCGACAAGGCCATCGAGTCCATCAAGTATTCCATCAAGAAAACCTACGGCAAAAAGGGCGAGGAAGTCGTGGCGATGAACCTCAAGGCCGTGGACAACACGCTGGCGCATCTGCATGAGGTGCCGGTGATGAACAATAAATTGAATGGTTCAGGTCCGTTGCTGCCGCCGGTGACGCCGGATGCACCGGACTTCGTCAAAAATGTCTTGGGCAGGATAACCGCCGGCGAAGGCGACGAATTGCCCGTGAGCGCGTTCCCGGTGGACGGCACGTTCCCGACCGGCACAGCGCAATATGAAAAGCGCAATCTCGCGCTCGACATTCCCGTCTGGGACGAGAAGGTCTGCATCCAATGCCTGAAATGCGTCGCCATCTGCCCGCACGCGACGATTCGCGCGAAAGTTTATGAACCGGCGTCCCTGACCGGAGCACCGGCGGCATTCAAGAGCACCGACTCACGGGTTCCCGATTTCAAGGGCTTGAAATTCACGCTGCAGGTGGCGGCCGAGGATTGCACCGGCTGCGCCCTCTGCGTGGACGTCTGCCCGGCCAAGAACAAGACGGAGGCGAAGCTCAAGGCCATCAACATGCGCCCGCAGGCACCATTGCGCGCGGCGGAGCACGAGAACTGGAATTTCTTCCTCGGCCTGCCGGAAACCGACCGGCGCAAAGTCAAGACGACGCAGCTTCGCCAGCAGCAGCTCCTGCGTCCGTTGTTTGAATTCAGCGGCGCGTGCGCCGGCTGCGGCGAAACGCCTTACATCAAGATGCTGTCGCAACTCTTCGGCGACCGCGCGGTCATCGCCAATGCCACCGGCTGCTCCTCAATTTACGGCGGCAACCTGCCAACGACGCCTTATTGCAAAAACGCCGAGGGACGCGGGCCGACGTGGTGCAATTCGCTGTTCGAGGACAACGCCGAATTCGGCCTAGGCTTCCGTGTCTCGCTGGACAGACAACGGGATTTTGCCATCGAGCTTCTGAAAAAAATCGCCGTCGCCGTTGGACAGGATTTGGCGGACGGAATCATCAATGCGAATCAATCCGACGAGGCCGGCATTTACGAGCAGCGCGAGCGCGTCGAAGCGTTAAAGACAAAATTGATGCAGCTGGATTCGCCGGAGGCGAAACTTCTTTCCGGTCTCGCCGACAAACTGGTGAAGAAAAGCGTGTGGATCCTTGGCGGTGACGGCTGGGCCTACGACATTGGCTACGGCGGCCTGGACCATGTGCTGGCAAGTGGACGCGATGTCAATGTGCTCGTCATGGACACCGAGGTTTATTCCAACACCGGCGGACAGATGAGCAAGTCCACGCCGCGCGGCGCGGTGGCAAAGTTCGCCGCCGGCGGCAAGCCGATGGGCAAGAAAGACCTCGGCCTGATCGCCATGACCTACGGCCACATCTACGTGGCGAGCGTCGCACTCGGTGCGAAGGATGAACAGACGCTCAAGTCATTCGTCGAGGCAGAGTCCTATCCCGGTCCGTCGCTCATCATCGCTTACAGCCATTGCATCGCGCACGGCGTTGCGATTGATATGGGCGTGGGCGCGCGGCAGCAAAAGCTCGCGGTGGATTCCGGCCAGTGGCTGCTTTACCGCTTCGATCCGCGCCGGGCGGAACGCGGCGAAAACCCGCTGCAAATTGATTCGCCGGCTGCCAAGACGAAGGTGCAGGATTTTCTGCTCTCGGAAAACCGGTTCAAGATGCTCACCAAGAGCAAGCCGGAAGATGCGAAGAAATTCTTCGCGCAGGCGCAGACTGATGCCGACCGTCGCTGGAAGCTCTATCAATTCATGCAGACGCGCGACATGAAATCCGCGGATGCCCCTGCCGCGCCGACAGCGTCCGCCACCGTGGAGCAATTGCCGTGAACAATGTAGAGCCGACGTGAGGAGGCTCCGATTGAAAATGCAAATAATGAGCCTCGCTACCTCGGCTGCCACGAAACTTTAAATATTATGAACCTGACGACGAATTATCTCGGGCTGAAACTCCGTACTCCACTGGTGCCATCGGCATCGCCGCTCTCGGAGAACATTGACGACATAAAAAAAATGGAGGATGCCGGCGCATCCGCCGTGGTTCTTTACTCGCTGTTTGAGGAGCAATTGCGGCAGGACCGGGCCGAACTGCACCAGAGCATGGAGCAGGGCACGGAAAGCTTCGCGGAAGCGCTGACTTATTTCCCGGAACCGGAATCGTTCAACCTCGGCCCCGAGGAATATCTCAAGCATATCGCCCATGCTAAAAAGGCGGTGCGAATTCCCATCATCGCCAGCCTGAACGGCTCGTCTGCCGGCGGTTGGACCTCCTACGCGAAACAAATCCAGCAAGCCGGCGCCGACGCGCTGGAGCTGAACATTTATTACATCCCCACCGATGTCAATCTGCCCGCGGGCGATGTGGAACAGTCTTACCTGGACATTCTCAAGGCGGTCAAAAAGGAAGTCACGATTCCCGTCGCTGTCAAAATGAGTCCGTTCTTCACCAACTTCGCCTGCATGGCGGGCAAACTTGATGCCGCCGGAGCGAATGGTCTCGTACTATTTAACCGTTTTTACCAGCCGGACATTGACCTCGAAACGCTCGAGGTGAAGCCGAACATCCTGTTGAGTACGCCCATGGCCATGCGGGTGCCGCTGCGGTGGATTGCGATATTGCACGGACGCCTTCGCGCCAGCCTCGCCGCCACCAGCGGCATCCATCGCGCCTCCGACGTGTTGAAGATGCTCATGGCCGGCGCGGACGTGACGATGCTCTGCTCCGTGCTGCTGCGCCACGGCATCCCGCAAATCGGCGTGATCGAGCGCGACCTCGTCGCGTGGATGGGGGAGCACGAATACGAATCCGTTGCGCAACTCAAGGGCAGCTTGAGCCAGAAGAATTGTCCCGCGCCCAGCGCCTTCGAGCGCGCCCAATACATGCGGGCTATTTCCAGCTATCCGCTAGCCAGGGCCTGAGCGAAGGCGGGATTGTAACTGTCATTTGCCTGGCTCAATCCGACTGACGGATGGTTCTGCCGGCAATCCAATCGAACAGCAGGAAGGCACAGGCGAAAAATGGGAAGACGCCGTAAAGCGTGTCGCTGGCCGAATGCGAGTGCCGGTCAACGGCGATGAAGACATGGACGCAAAATGCCACCGCCGCCAAAGTGATGATGCCGCCCGGCAGTGAAATCGGGAGGTAAAACCAGCCATGCCGTTTGAACCATTGTGTTTTCATTGTTCCTTTCGTTTTCAGTTTAGCTGCAAATCGCCTGTGAAAATTTGCCTGTGTTCAACGCCAGCGCGCAAATAGCTGCTTCGACTGCGGCGATGGCGGAATCCGGCGTCGAAGTCCCCGCCGTGATTCCGACGATGTCGCTCGCACGAAACCATTCTGCGCGCAAATCGTCGGCAGCATGGACGTGATAAACTCGCTGACAAAAACGCAAACATGTTTTGACCAACTCATGCGTGTTGTTGCTGTGCGCGCCGCCGATAACGACGACCACGCCACATTTCTGCGCCAGCTCAACCGCCGCGTTCTGGCGTTGCTTCGTCGGCTGGCAAACCGTGTCAATGAAGCGCACTTCGGAATTGGGAAATCGCTCCTGCATCAGGCCGACAAGCTGTCGGACATTATCAATCGGCTGGGTCGTCTGCGAAATAACACCAAAACGTGAACGATCGAGCAAATTCGCCACGTCATTTTCAGAAAGAACAACGTCGAATTCATTCAAATCTTCCGTCATACCCCGCACCTCGACATGGTCGCGTTTACCGATGATGACAGGATGAAATCCTTCGCGCACCAGCTTCGCCAGGCTGCGGTGCGCGACATGGACCAACGGGCAGGTAGCCTCCAGCACGTTTAAGCCCAATCCGCGAGTCTCGCCCATCCTGCGTTCCGACGCGCCGTGGGCCGTGATCATTACGGTCTGTGTCCCGACCGCCTCTGGCTCTTGCTCAATGCGGACTCCTTCCGCGCGCAATTCCTCCAGCACGGTCTCATTGTGGACAAGGTCGCCCAGAATCGTCAGCGGCTCGCGCCGCGCGGTTTCCAGGGCCAGCGCGATGGCATCCTTCACTCCGAAACACATGCCCAGATGTTCAGCCCGGATAATCTTCATTGTTCTCTCGGCGTTGGTCGTGAATGAGACGGCTCAAGCATTGCAGCAAACAGCAGGCCAACCATTAGTCAAAGGCGCAGCCACCAAACTGGCGCCATCGCTGTCAGTGCGGCGGCGATTTGCATTGCCAGCACCAACAGCGCAGGCCTCGGAGCCTGCGGCAGCCACCGGAGCATGAAAAACCCAATAATCGGCACTTGCCCGGCCATCAAGAGCTGCCAGAGGTGGGCAGTCGCGCCCTCATCCGCCTCATGGGTAGCACCAAATAGGGTGAGGGAAACAAGCACGATGGCGAGGGCCGCCAGCGACATCGCTACTGGAAGATAGCCACTCGGTTTCTTGAGCATAATCGGAAAGGTCATAGTATCTTTCATAGTTTTAAATCGGTTGGCAATCTACTTTGTATCACAAAGTAAAAGACCATGCCGGTTTGAATTTGTTCAAACATTTTTTATTTGGGTTTATTTTGCCGGACGATTTGCTCCAGCAAATTGACGTATTCAGCGAATGCCTTGCGGCCCGGCGACGTCAGCGAGCAGGTCGTGAGCGGGCGGTTGTTTTGATACGACTTCGCCACGGACACATAGCCGGCCTCCTGTAGCGCGCGGATATGCGTGGTCAAATTGCCATCGGTCATTCCCAGCGCATCCCGCAATTCGGTGAACGACAATTCCGGCGAGGCCGCGAGCATGGACATGATGGCCAGCCGCCCTTTCTCGTGGATCACACGGTCGAGCTGTAAAAACGGTTCCGGGTTCACGCCGCATTCTTTCGTTTCTCGGACAGATACAAATATGCCCCATAGGCCAGATGCAACACACCGAAGAAAAATCCCATGAGCCAGTGGGCTTTATCTTCCAAATGAATCCAGCCAGCAGCAGCACCATAAAAGAGCAGGCAAACGGATGCGATAAGGATCCAGCCAAAAACTTTTATCCCGCGCGGCATAAAAAAACCGGCGGCATGGAGGGCAAATCCGTAAAATAAAATCCACACGAGCGCCACAGCCACCGCGATTTCTGAAGGGCCGAAGAAAGCCGGCAACACTCCCAGACACAATCCGGCAGCCAAAGGTGGAACCAGAGCTTGTGTCACACGCCTCGTCGGCGGAGACCAAAATGGCTCCTTGTCCTTGAGTGCCTGGCGACGGGCAATCAGGAATGCGCCAGTCAATGCAAGAAAGGCCGCGCTGAACCATAAAATGAGAAAGCCGGAAAGTGTCTCGATTGATGATAAAAGTCCAATTGCCGCAGTTGTTACGCCAACGGCCCCGGCGAAAATCATGATTGGCGCAAGCGCGCGGCGATAAATGGCGGAGCGTTCCATCAACGTGCGAATGGTTTGCAGGTTTTCTTCAGCCCAGTTGGTTTCCATGCCTTTCACTTTGCATTACAAAGCCAATGATGGCAAGCACGAAATGTCTTTCGGGCCGTGGTCAGAATGCCACGACACAAAGCTGAATTTAATTCTTCGTGCCTTTGTGCCTTTGTGGTTATTGTGTTTTTGATTGAGACCGCCGCAGAAAAGGATTCCGCCGCTGGGGGCTGGCAAACGCTCATCCCGCCAGCGCGTGCTCGCGCAATGGCGTGGCGTGGATCTCGCGCCGCTGGAAATGGCGCGTGCCGTTCCCGCCCGCAAGGCGGGCGACGTGCTGCCGAATGTGCTGAAGGATTTGAGGATCGAAGCGCGTCAGGCCGAGGCGGAGCTGGTCAAGGTCTGGAATTCGCTGATTGATCCGAACATCGTGGCGCACGCGCAACCGGCGAATCTGCGCAAGGGCACGCTGTTCGTGAACGTGGACAGCAGCGTGTGGCTCTCGGAAATCGTCCGCTACCGCCGCAAGGAAATTCTCGACCGCCTGCAGCACAGCTTTGGGAAAAATATGATCCAGAAAATTTCCTACCGCGTCGGGTGAGGTTGGAGTTCAAGCTTTAGCTTGCATGGCTCGCGGACACGCCGAAGCGTGAACTCCAACTTTACGCCATTTGCTCCATTTGCGACGGCGTGAGGAGCCAGGACATCTGGGCGCAGCGTCTGTGGCACAATTCACCGATCTCCAATTTGCAAAGACCACCCTTTTTCATTTCTATCGCCGCGTATTCATCATTCGCGATGAGCAGGGAAATGAGCCTGCTCAAATACGGTTCGTGCCCCACCAGCAAAACGTTTTCAGGTTCGGGCTTCAATTCCTTCAGCGCGCGAATCAGCGCCTTGGAACTGCCGCCGGGAATCAGGTCATCAGAAAATTTGAGATCCTTCTTCAGCTTCATTTCGTCGGCCACGATTTCGGCGGTTTGCCGGGCGCGAACAAACGGACTGGAAAGAATCAGGTCAAATGACAATTCCAGTTTTTTCATCGCGGCGACTGCAGAGTGCAGGCGGCGTTCGCCCTTCGGAATCAACGGCCGTTCAGAATCATTTTCATAACCGGGTGTGCCGGGCTCCACCGCAATGCCATGCCGCAACAGATACAGATTCACATGGAAAATCTAATAGGGATCGCGCCAAAAGCAACGCCCGTGTAAATGTAACATTTTTTCGCTTGGGTTTGGATGAGGTTGCTTCGTAGCTTTGTGGCCTCATGGGAACCATTCGCCGCGCTGTCATTGATGTCGGCACCAACTCGATCAAATTGTTGGTGGCCGACGTGGCAGGGCGGGAAGTGCATCCCATCCACGAAGAAAGTCGGCAGACGCGACTGGGCCGGGGATTTTACGAAACGCGCCGGCTCCAGCCGGAGGCGGTCGCCTGCACCGCCGAGGCCGTCTGGGAATTCGCCCAGACCGCGCGCGAAAAAAATTCCGCCTCCATCCGCGTGTTCGCCACCAGCGCGGCGCGCGACGCGATGAACCCCACGGATTTGACGGACACTATCTTCCGCGCGTCCGGCCTCAAGACGGAAATCATCTCCGGCGCGCGCGAGGCTGAGTGGGTCTTTCAAGGCGTGACGACCGACGCGGAACTGGCGCGGCATCCTTTGTTGCTGCTGGACGTGGGCGGCGGCAGCACAGAATTCATCGTGGGCGGCGGCGGGAAAAAACATTTTGCGCACAGCTTTCCGCTCGGCACGGTGCGGCTGATGGAAAAATTCCCGCACAGCGACCCGCCGACGCGCGGGGAGTTCAACGCCTGCCGCGACTGGCTGAAAAATCTGCTGCACGCCGAAGTCCGGCCGCAGCTTGCACCCACATTAAAAAATGAACCCGGCAAAATCCTGCTCGTTGGCACCGGCGGCACGACGAGCATCCTGGCGCGCATCGAGAACAAGATGGACCGCTTTGACCGCGAAAAGATCGAGCGGACGGTGCTGGATTTTGACCGGATCGTCGCGCACCGGAAAAAACTCTGGCGCCTGCCGCTGGCCGAGCGCAAGGAAATTCCCGGTCTGCCCAAATTGCGGGCGGACGTGGTGCTGACCGGCGTGCTGATTTACGAAATGGTGATGGAGGAATTCGGCTTCAAACAACTTCGAGTAAGCACGCGCGGACTACGCTTCGCTGCGGTGATGGAGTAGTCATTTACGATTGGTGATTTAAGATTTACGATTTGAACAACGCTTCGACGCGCGAAGCAATCACAAATCATCAATCGAAAATCATAAATGAAATGTCTGATTGTTGGCTGCGGTTACATCGGTCTGCCGCTCGGAGCGGAACTGGTCCGCGAGGGCCATGAGGTTTTTGGACTGCGGCGGAGCGCGGTGGCTGAAAATGAATTGAAAGCGGCGGGCATTCATCCGCTAATTGGTGATGTGACCAAACCGGAAACGCTGGCGAAACTGCCACGCCCATTTGATTGGGTCGTGAACTGCGTCGCCGCCGGCGGCAGCGTGGAAAATTACCGGCGGATTTATCTGGAGGGCAATCAGAATCTTGTTTCATGGCTTGCGGATTCGCCGCCAAAAAAGTTCGTTTACACCAGCAGCACGAGCGTTTATGGACAGAACGACGGCTTGGTCGTGACGGAAGACACTCCGGCAGAACCTGCCGAAGAAACATCAAAAATTCTAGTGGAGACGGAGAAATTGCTTTTGGCTGCGGTGGCAGAACACAAGTTCCCTGCCATGATTTTACGCGTGGCCGGCATTTATGGGCCGGAACGCGGCCACTGCTTCAAGCAATTCCTGTGCGGCGAGGCCCGCATCGAAGGCGACGGTTCGCGTTTTTTGAACATGATTCACCGCGACGACGTGGTCGGCTGCATCATCGCGGCTCTGAAAAGCGGACGCGCAGGCGGGATTTACAATGCCGTGGACAACGAGCCGGTAAGCCAGTTGCATTTTTTCCAGTGGCTTGCGACTGCGCTCGGCAAGCCTCTGCCGCCATCGGTTTCCGAAGATGCCGGAATGGTCCGCAAACGCGGTGTGACCAACAAGCGGGTTTCAAACCGCAAACTAAAGGTGGAACTTGGTTATCAGTTCAAGCATCCGGATTTCCGCAGCGGCTACGGTGCGGAAATCTTGCGGCTAAAACGCGCCGGTGAATCGCGCATCATTCAGGACGCGCAATAATCAGGCTTTCTGGAGCGCGGCCTTGACCCGGTCGGTCGTCATGGGCAACTGGAACAACCGCGCACCCGTCGCATCACAAATCGCGTTGGCCACCAGCGCGCCCATCAAAACAATCGCCGGTTCGCCGCCGCCCTGCGGTGGAATTTCGTTGTTTTCGATGAGCACGGTTTCAATTTTTGGCACCCAGGAAAAGCGCGGCAGTTCGTAGGTGTCGTAGTTCGTGTCCAGCACCTCGCCGCCATTGAAGTGGACTTCCTCCGTGAGCGCGTAGCCGAGGCCCATCGTGACACAGCCTTCCAGTTGAATCGTTGCGCCTTCGGGATTGATGACCACGCCCATGTCCTGCGCGCAAACAACGCGCTTCACTTGGACCGTTCCCTTGGCCGTGTCCACTTCCACTTCGGCGATGCCGGCCACATAGCTGCCGGCGTCAATGCCGCAGGCCACGCCATAACCCCGCTTGCTCGGCGATTTGGCGGGCGTCCAGCCGAACTTATCCGCGGCGGCCTTCAGCACTCGGATCATCCGGGCATCGCTCAAATTGTTCAGGCGGAATTCCACCGGGTCAATCCCCGCGCCGGCGGCCATGATGTCAATCTGCGATTCGCGGGCGAACGTGTTGGTGTTGTTGCCGGGCGCGCGCCACGCGCCGGTCGCGAACGGATGCACTTCCCGCGCCGAGCCATATCCGGCACCGCGCGACGCGGTGCGATGGTTCGGCACGGTGTAAAATTGTTGGCGCGCCGCGGTCGCCGGCGAAATAACACGTCGTAATCCCAGAACGCCATCTTGCCCGCGGCGTCCACGCCGGAGTTGATTTTCACGACGGCGGCGGGGCGGAACGTGTCGTAGAAAAATTCCTCCTCGCGGCTCCACATCACCTGCACGGGTTTGCCGGTGGCCTTGGCGAGGCGCGCGGCCTCTGTTGCCTCCTGGTTGTCCGTCTTGCCGCCGAAACCGCCGCCGACATAGGGCGTGATGACGCGGACATTTTCGACGGGGAAACCCAGCGCGCTCGCGATCCTGTCACGCGCGCCGAACGGGTTTTGCGTGGAGACCCAGACCGTCGCCTTGTCGCCTTCGATCTGGCAGAGCGCGGCGTGGGGTTCCATCGGGGAATGGGCGACGTAAGCATTGAGATAGGTGGACTCGAATTTTTTCGCGGCATCCTTCTGGCCTTCGTCCAGATCGCCGCCTTGCTTCAACACGCGTGGATCCGGGGCAACGCTGATCAAATGGTCAAAAACGGTTTTGTCGTCAAACGTCGCCACTGGCTTGTCGAACTCGGCCTTGATTTTTCCAAGCGCATCGTCCGCCACGTCGGGAAATTCGTGCAACACCGCGATAAAATCGCCGTCTTGAACCACCTGCACGCCGGCGACAGCCTTGGCGGCTGACGTGTCAACGCTCTTCAACGTGGCTCCGTGCGCGGGCGGCCGCAAAATCTTCGCGTAAAGCATCCCTGGCACGCGGATGTCTGCCGCGTAATGCGCCGCGCCCGTGACCTTTGCTTCGCCGTCACGCCGCGTGTGCGACTGCCCGGAAATCTTGAACTGCGCCACTTCCTTTAACGCCGGCTTCGTGTCTAGGTGCCTTTCAATGGTTTGGCCCTTCGCGAGCTCGCCGTAAGTGACGCGATTTTTTTCGTTGCCCTTTTCAAAAATGACCCCGTCCTTCGCGACGAGGTTTTCCTGCGGCGCTTTCAGTTTTTCCGCCGCGAGCGAAAGCAGAACCCCCTTTGCCTCCGCCGCCGCCGCACGCAAGGCCGGGCCGTAGCCGCGTGTGCTCATCGAACCCCATGTGCCCATGTCATACGGGCATTCGGCGGTGTCCCCGAGCTTGATGTCCACCTGCGCGAGCGGCACTTCCAATTCTTCCGCAAGCATCTGCGGCAGCGACGTGATGATGCCCTGGCCCATTTCAATCTTTCCGGTGAGGCACGTCACGCGCCCGTCCTCGCCGATCCGTAGATACGCGTTGAAGTCGCTCGGCGCGCGCATCCGGGTGCGAGCAGGCGCGCCCTCCTGGCCGAACAGCGCGTCCTGTATCGCCATGAAAATCACGATGCCGCCGCCGACGCGCTTCAGGAAATCGCGGCGGTTGCTGGCGAATATGTCCTCAATGCCGCCAAGGTCGCGGAAATTATGCTGGAGGTAATCTTCCGTTTTCATTTTTGTGCCCCTTTCAGTTCTGCGGCGGCCTGCTGGATCGCTGCGATGATGCGGACGTGCGCGCCGCAGCGGCAGAAATTTTTATTCATGCCCGTGACAATCTGGTTTTCCGTCGGCTGCAGGTTCAGCCGCAGCAGGCCCACGCCCGTCATGATCATCCCCGGCGTGCAGAAGCCGCACTGCATCCCGTCGTGATCCATGAACGCCTTTTGCAGCGGGTGCAGCTGCCCGTCCTTCGCCAGACCCTCGATGGTCACAACTTCCTTGCCGGCCACATCCTTGGCCTGCAATTGGCACGACCGCGCCGCGCGCTGGTTCAGCAGGATTGTGCAGCAGCCGCAATAGCCTTCGCCGCAGCCGAGCTTGGTGCCGGTCAGTCCGAGATCGGTGCGGAGCACCCACAACAGGGTGCGATCGCCGTCCACATCCAACTGGACCGGCTTGTCGTTGAGTTTGAAAGAAATGGTGTCAGTCATTTTGTCCTCCGGTTAAGAGTACTCGGTTCCCGCGCCGCCATGGCAATTGGGATTTCATGGTTCAATTCTTTTAACCCAATTTGCCCGGCTGTCAAACCAGAATTACTGGTAATTTGCCGTCAGGCTGCTCCACATCGAAATTTCGTTTCGACCTTGTTAAATTTTCAGCCTAAATTTCCCGCCGATGGCCGCCGAAGCACAATTGACCCCCATGATGACGCAGTATCGCCGCATTAAAAGCGAACTGCCCAGGGACGCGCTGCTGCTGTTCCGGCTTGGCGATTTTTATGAGATGTTTTTCGAGGACGCTCAGACCGGCGCCCAAATCCTCAATCTTGCGCTCACCGCGCGCAACGGCGTTCCCATGTGCGGCCTGCCGCATCATGCGTCGAATGCCTACATCGGCCGGCTGCTCAAGGCGGGACGAAAAGTCGCCATCTGCGACCAGCTCGAAGACGCCCGGCCCGGCAAGCTCGTCAAACGTGAGGTTACACAAATCCTTTCGCCGGGCACGCATTTCGACGAACGGATGCTCGTCGCGGAACGGAATAATTTTCTGGCCGCCGTCTGCCCGCGCGGAAAGACGTTCGGCCTCGCGCTCGTGGATTTGACGACCGGCGATTTCCTGACGACCGAACTGGAGGCCGGGCCGGCCCTCCTTGCAGAACTGGAACGGCTGCGCCCTGCGGAAATCATTTTCCCGGCGGAAGCGGCCTCGCTCCGCGATTTGCTGCGTGATTCGTTCAAAATCTTGAACGGTTACGACGACTGGACGTTCGCACCGGAAACCGCCGTTTTCACCGTGAAGGAACATTTCAAGGTCGCCTCTCTCGACGGCTTTGGACTGAAAGACAACACCGCCGCCATCGGCGCGGCGGGCGGCGCGCTGCATTATTTGACCCGGCATTTGCGGCGCGACGTGAAACATCTGACTCGCATCTCTTTTTACCAGCGCAGCGATTTTCTCACGCTCGATTACACGACGCTGCGGCATCTGGAGATTCTCGAACCGCAACACCACGACGCACCGCGCAATGCCAGCCTTTACGGCGCACTCAACCGCACCGTCACGCCGATGGGCGCGCGGCTGTTGCGCCAATGGCTTTCGCAACCGCTCGCAAAAATGGAACCGGTTCGCCGGCGCCAGGACGCGGTTCAAATGTTCATCGAAAATTCCTTCGGCCTCGATGCCCTCCGCCAGCAACTTGCAAACGTGCGCGATCTCGAACGCACGCTGGGCCGCTTGAGTTCCGGCAGCGGCAACGCGCGCGACCTCGTCGCGCTTCGAATCGCGCTGGAACAAATTCCTGATTTGAAGGCAACGCTCCTTAAAGTGGGCAGGCTTCCAGCCTGCCCGGCGCGAACGATGAAGAAATTATTAAAGTAGGACAGGCGTCTCGCCTGTCCAGCGAGCGCGCCAGCGCGAGCAGCGAAGGAATTTTCCCGCCAGTTTCGCCGACGGGAGCAGGCGGGACACCTTCCCTACTTTTGAGCGTTCTCGAATCGCAACTTTCCGAATCACCGGACCTTGTGGATTTGATTTCCCGCGCCATCGTGGATGAGCCGCCGCTGCCCATCAAGGAAGGCGGCATGATTCGGGACGGCTTCGACCCGGCGCTCGACGAACTCCGCACTGCCCAGCGCGGCGGCAAGGATTGGATCGCCAAACTTCAGGCGGATGAAATCACGGCGACGGGAATTTCTTCGCTAAAAGTCCGCTTCAACTCCGTTTTCGGTTATTACATCGAAGTCACCAAATCGAATCTCGACAAGGTTCCGGCGCATTATCACCGCAAACAGACCGTCGCCAATGGCGAGCGTTTCATCACGCCGGAGCTGAAGGAAATGGAGGGAAAAATTCTCGGCGCGGAGGAGCGCAGCGTGAAATTGGAATACGAACTGTTCCAGCGCGTCCGGGAGGAAGTGCTGGGACAATTGCCCAAAATCCAGCAGACGGCTTCCGCACTGGCGCAACTGGACGTGCTGGCATCGTTTGCCGAAACAGCGCGATTGCATAATTACGTCCGTCCGCAAGTCGGCGACGAAGGCGTGTTGCAAATCCGCGACGGCCGGCATCCGGTTTTGGAACAGCAACTCGTCGAGGAACGCTTTGTGCCAAATGACACGGGATTGGCGAGCTGCGGATTTTCTTCTCCCTCTCCACCGCTGGTGGCCAGTCCGGCTCGGACTGGGGGAGAGGGCCGGGGTGAGGTGGTGCAATTCAAATCCCCTCCCCCCGCCGAACGGGGTGAGGTGGCCGTCTGCAAAGCCCAAATCGCTCTCATCACCGGGCCGAACATGGCGGGCAAATCCACTTACATCCGGCAGGTCGCGCTGCTGACGCTGCTCGCGCACACGGGCAGTTTTGTCCCGGCAGCGGAAGCGCGGATTGACCTGGTGGATCGCATTTTCACTCGTATCGGCGCAAGCGACGATCTTAGTCGCGGTCAATCCACTTTTATGGTCGAGATGACCGAGACGGCCAACATCCTGAACAACGCCACGCCGCGCAGCCTGATCGTTCTGGACGAAATCGGGCGCGGCACCAGCACGTTCGACGGCCTTTCGCTCGCATGGAGCATTGTAGAACACCTGCACAATCAGGTCGGGGCAAAGACCTTGTTCGCCACGCATTATCACGAGTTGACGGAGCTTTCGGCGCGGCTGCCGCGATTGAAAAATTTCAACGTCGCCGTGCGTGAATGGCACGATCAGATTGTGTTTCTCCGCAAAATTGTCGAGGGCGGGACGGACAAAAGTTACGGCATCCAGGTCGCGCGCCTGGCCGGCGTGCCGAAGGAAGTCCTGGAGCGCGCGAAGCAAATTCTCGGTAAACTTGGAAGAATCCGAACTCACGCCGGAAGGCAACGTGCGCCTGCCGCGCCGACAGCAGGACCGCGAGAAATTGAAGTCACTCGCGCCCGCACCACAGATGGATCTGTTTGGAAAATGAATTTATGAACACGAAATCCGTTGAACTGACAACCGGCCACGGCGGCTTGCCGCTCGTGAAAATCCACACGCCGTGGAGCACGGCCGAAATTTATCTGCACGGCGCGCATGTCACACACTTCCAGAAAAATGGCGAGCCGCCGCTGCTGTTCATGAGTGCCAGGAGCCATTTCGCAGCCGGCCAGCCGATTCGCGGCGGCGTGCCGATTTGTTTTCCGTGGTTCGGCAACCGCGACGGTGAGCCGTCCCACGGTTTCGCGCGAATCACCGAATGGCAGCTCGTTAAAACCACCGTCGCGCCGGACGGGGCGGTGACGCTGCAACTCGCACTGCCCGGCATCGCCGGCAGCTCAACCTGGAATTCGTTGCGCACGGATCTTTGCGTGACGGTTTCCGACACGTTGACGATGGAGTTGACCGTCGCGAACGAATCCTGTGACGGAACTCTGGAAATCGAAAATTGCCTGCACACCTATTTTCACGTCGGCGACATCGGTGCCGTTTCACTCACCGGTTTGCAAGGCGCGCCGTTTGACGATTTTGCCGCCGGCGCAAATGGCGCACGCAAGGTTGAAAATGATTCCGTGCTGCGCATTACGAAGGAGACAAACCGCGCTTATCCCGACACCGCCAGCACCGTGGAAATCCGCGACGAAAATCTGAAGCGGACAATTCGCGTGGAGAAATCCGGCTCCAAATCCACCGTCGTTTGGAATCCGTGGACGACGCAGAAATTACCGGACGACTTCGACCCGGCGGAACACAAGCACATGGTCTGCGTGGAATCCGGCAACGTGAAACAGAACAGGATTTCCCTCGCGCCGGGGAAAACCTCGGCGTTGAAAGTCGTCTTGAGCAGCTCGCCGCTTGAAATGATTTCCGTCGTTGAAAACCAGCCCATCGGCGCCGATTTGATTTCCCAGGTCGAAGAAATCTTTTCGCCAACGGGTGTTTTGTCGCGCGCAAAGAACTTCGAGTTCCGCCCGCAGCAGCAGGAAATGGCCGTGGCGGTGGCGCGGGCATTGCAAAACCGCGAGCATCTCGCAGTCGAGGCTGGCACAGGCGTCGGCAAGTCGCTGGCATATCTGGTTCCGGCGATTTTGTTCGCCGTCGCGCAGAAGAAAAAGGCCGTCGTCTCCACGCACACCATCAATTTGCAGGAGCAGCTCACCGAAAAGGACCTGCCGATGCTTGCAGATGTGCTCGGTGCGCTCGCCGTGCCGGTGAAATTCAGCTTCTCGATGCTCAAGGGCCGCGCGAATTATCTCTGCACGCGCCGGCTCCAAAAGGCGATGCAGCAAAGCGGCAACCTGTTCACGTCGTCCGAGGCCGAGGAATTGCAGCGCATCTACGAATGGTCCAAGGAAACCACGAACGGCAGCCTGTCGGATTTCGACATCGAACCCGATCCGAAAGTGTGGGCGCAGGTCTGTTCCGAGCGCGGGCTGTGCTCGCCGAAAATTTGCGGTTTCCCGTCCGATTTTGCGAAGGACCACGGCGTCTGCTCCTTTCAGCGCGCGCGGAACAAATTCCTTTCATCCGACGTGCTGGTATTGAACCACACCTTGTTTTTCACGCTGCTCGGCGGAATCGAGGAAGAGCAGGAAGGCGGCATTTTGTTCAAGAACGACTTCGTGATTTTCGACGAGGCGCACCAGATGGAGCAGGTCGCGTCGCGGCACATCGGCTTGAGCGTTTCGAGCGGGCAGGTGCGTTACGCGCTGAACCGGCTCTGGAATCCGCGCACGGAAAAGGGCCTGCTTGCCACGCTGCACAAGGGCGGCGCGGTGAAACTCGTCGCCGATATCTTGAGCGAAGCCGACAAATTTTTTGAGAACGTCGAGGCCGCGTGCGAGGAAATCCAGAAATCCGCCGGCAAAAACAGATTCGGCGGTGGCGAATCCAGCGAACGCCGCCGTGCGTGGACCGAACTTCGCATCCGCCGCGCCGAACTGGTGAAGGACAACGTCACGCTGCCGATCCAACGATTGCGCGAGGCCGTCAGCGAGTTGATCAAATTGAGCGAGGACAAGGACATCGGGCAGGAACTGGTCGAGTGCAACCGCCGGCTGGCCGAATTGCGCGAAGAGGTGAAGGCATTCCTCGAACAAAGCGCCGGTGACCACGTTTACTGGGTCGAACGCGGCGGCAAGGCGCACAAAAATCTCGCGCTCAACGCCGCGCCGGTGGACGTCGCCGATTTTCTGCGCCGCCGGTTGTTCGAAAGCGACACCAGCATCATCATGACCAGCGCAACGCTCGCTGTTTCGGAACGAAAAATTGAAAGTTCTACAAACGCACCGCGCAAAAAAACCTTCAACCTTCAACCTTCAACCTTCAACTCGCCGCTGAACTATTTTGCAAAGCGGGTTGGTGCCGAAGCGGCGACGCTTTTGCAAGTCGGCACTCCGTTCGATTACGAGCGGCAGATGAAACTGTTCGTCGCAAAAAAAATGCCCGACCCGCGCGAGGCCGGTTATGCCGACGCACTCGAACATTGGATCGGGCATTTCGTCAGGCAGACCCACGGCAAGGCATTCGTGCTGTTCACCAATTACAAGCTCATGCGGGAACTCGGCGAACGCATGGAACCGTTTTTTAACGAGCTGGGCGTTGCGTGTTTCGTGCAGGGCACCGGCACGCCGCGCTCCACGATGCTGGAGAAGTTCAAGGACGACACCGACTCGGTGCTCTTCGGCACGGACAGCTTCTGGCAGGGCGTGGACGTGCCGGGCGAGGCGTTGAGCAACGTCATCATCACGCGGCTGCCCTTCGCCGTGCCCGACCATCCGCTCATCGAGGCGCGCCTCGAGGCGATAGAAGCGCGCGGCGGCAATTCCTTCGGCGAATTTTCCCTGCCCGAGGCCATCCTGAAATTCCGCCAGGGCGTGGGCCGCCTCATCCGCACCAAGACAGACACCGGCATCATCGTGGTTTTGGACAACCGGGTATTGACGAAGCAATACGGCCAGTCCTTCCTCGACGCCCTGCCCAAATGCCCGGTGGAAATTGTTTGAACTACTTCTACGCGCGCGCGACCAGTGGAAATTTTTCGGGATGCTCGATGCGTTCCAAATCCAAATCCACGTCCAGTTCCGGCCAATGAAGATGATTCCCGTGGGAAAATTCCACGTTGAACAAATGACCCACCGGCGCGTTGCGAAACCACGGAAAGTCATCAAAGCCGAGAAAATGCTCCTTGCCCGCGACGAACAGCCAGAAGCCGTGCGGCGAGACATTCAGCACTTCAGCTTTTGAAATGTCGCTGCCAACTGTCGCGGATTTCATTTTGTCGTTCCTCAACGATTTGTTTCAGTTCGTTTAACTCGGTTGTGCCGAGACCTTTGTTGACGGCCAGTTCAATTTTCGGTTCGAGCCAGAATTTCGCCTCGCCGTCCGGCGAAATCACATGCACGTGCATCCGCGATTCTTCACGCGAGAAGAAATAAAATCGGTAATTTCGATACCGAAAAATTGTCGGACTCACCCTTTCACAATACCAAACGTTGGCTGGTGATTCAACCCGCATTTCTCAACGCCCTGCCGAAATGCCCGGTGGTGATTGTGTGAACGTTAAGAGCGTCCGCCGATTAGCTTTTCCAGATGTTTAACCGCCTCGTTGATGGTAACACCCTCGGCTCCGCTGTTAGCAACCACAGAGGGGCAGATATTCATCCCGCAAAACACCGCAAATGAATGGTTGGGGAGATCTTCAAAACAAAGTGGATAATGGCAGACCGGACAAGGTTTGTCGTGCAAATAGCGGAATGGAGGACGGCGCGATCTCTTGTCGGGCATTTCAATAATTCTATCGGGTTTACTTGGCACGCGATGTAGAGCCCATCTATGACCACATTTACATTCAAAGTGAAATTCTTTGAAGGTTCCACGGTCTGAGACTACCATTTTCCCCGTCATGTCCTCCGGTGCTTTGCACCTGCTACACTTGGCGGTCAATTGCTCGTCCTCTTGCATAACAGTTTAAACAGGCCAGATGATAGGCCGTTTCGGCGCTCGCAATGCGCCAATGACCAATTGTTTCATAGGATTGGTTTATGCCCGCAAAAATCCCGTGTCGAGAAGAATGTAGCAAAGAGCTTTTGCCCGCGTTTACTCCCCTGCATCCAGCCGGAGCAGGCAATGTCCGTAATCCACGACGGCTATGGCCCGGCGTGGGGAGATAACTACTGACTGCTGACCTCTTTCTTCCCATTTCATTTTCGGCCTTTGATTTTCCGTCCTCCGGCTCCCGCCCTGTCCTCCGTAGCCTTGGCGAAGGAGGATCCGTTCTTTTCAATTTCTGCTTTCTACTTTCCGAATTTCTGCTTTTGCTTTCCGCCATCTTCCATCTTCCATCTTCAATCTACCATCTTCCGCTCTGCGCTCCTCTCCATCTTTCCATTAGCGTTTATTAGCGTGAATTAGCGGTTAAAATTCCACTGTCCCTTTCCCAATTTCTGCTTTCTGCTTTCTGCTTTTCAATCTTCGCTGTCTTCCTCCCGCTCCTTGCGTCTTTTCCCTCTTTGCGCCTTTGCGTTAAAATCCGTGTCCATCCGTGGTTTATTCCTTTGCCGTCTGCACGGGCAGCGCGGACAGCGGGACAAGTTTGTTCGTCTCGACAAAATAATTCGCCGACCATTCGTTTTGGAAAAGGATGACGGGATTTTTGCCGATGTCGTAGGCAAGCCGTGAGCCGGTCGGCAGCGAAAGCGCGTCAAGATCGTCTTCCTTCATGTCCACCGGCAGCCAGCGGACGACCGTCCACGGCGCCGCTTCGAGCCGCGATACCGCGCCGTATTCGCTTTCCAGCCGGAATTGCACGACCTCGAATTGCAACGGGCCGACCGCCGCGAGCAGCGGCGTCTTGATGGACGAATTGCGCAGGTATAGCGCCTGGATGACGCCTTCCTGCATCAACTGCTCGAGGCCCTGGCGGAATTGTTTGAACTTCGCCGTGTTCGGATTGTGCAGATAGCTGAAGGCTTCCGGCGTGAAGCGCGGGATTTCCTTGTAAATGATTTTGGGATCGGTCGTGAGCGTGTCGCCGATGCCGAAGCTGTCATGGCCGACCAGGCCGATGACGTCGCCGGGCCAGGCCTCATCCACCGTCTCGCGTTCATTGCCGAACAGCTTGTGCGAACTGGACAGGCGCACCTTCTTTTGCGGACCGCGAATGATGCACCGTCATGTCGCGCTCGAACTTGCCCGAACAAACGCGGACGAATGCGATGCGGTCGCGATGTTTCGGGTCCATGTTCGCCTGGATTTTGAAGATGAACCCGGAAAACGCCGGATTCGTCGGGTGAAATCTCAATGCCGCCCATCACGCGGGATTTTGGCGCGGGCGCATGTTTCAGAAAACCGTCGAGCAAAAGCTGCACGCCGAAATTGTTGCTGGCGCTGCCGAAGAACACCGGCGTGCTTTTGCCCGCAAGCACGGCGGCATCATCAAAGACTTCGCCCGCGTGTTCGAGCATTTCAAGTTCTTCAACGGTTTTATTGAACGTCGTGTCGTCGAGCTGCCCGCGAACCGCCGGATCGTCCACCCCGCCCACGGAAACCGGCGCGCGATATTTGCCGCCGACCGTGCGCTCGAAGAGATGCATCTGGCTCGTCTGCCGGTCGAACACGCCGCGAAAATCAAAACCATCGCCGATGGGCCAGTTCACCGGGAACGCGCCGATGCCGAGCACGCGCTCCAGTTCGTCGAGCAACGCGAGCGGGTCCTTCATGGGGCGGTCGCACTTGTTCATGAACGTGAAGATCGGCACGCCGCGCTGGCGGCAGACCTCGAAGAGCTTGCGCGTCTGCGGCTCGATGCCCTTGGCCGAATCAATCACCATCACCACCGAATCCACGGCAGTGAGCACGCGGTAGGTGTCCTCGGAAAAATCCTTGTGGCCCGGCGTGTCGAGCAGGTTGAGCCGGTAGCCGTTGTAATCGAATTGCAACACCGTGGAGCTGATCGAAATGCCGCGCTTCTTCTCCAGTTCCATCCAGTCGGACGTGGTGGCGCGCTGGTTTTTGCGGGCCGTGACCGAGCCGGCTAGCTGCACTGCGCCGCCGTAAAGCAGCAGCTTTTCCGTCAACGTCGTCTTACCCGCATCCGGGTGCGAGATGATGGCGAACGTGCGCCGTTTTGAGATTTCATCCGTTATGTTCACAAAGGCTGGAAACAATAGCAGAAAATCCGGCCGGAAGGCGAAGCTTAAAAGGCCCGTTTCACGGGATTTCTGCTTTCTGCTTTCAGAATTTCAGTATGTCAGCGTTTCAGCATTTTGTATTCTCTGCGTTCTTTTGCGGCCATGCCCATTTCCCAATTTCTGCTTCCATCTTCCATCTTCCATCTTCCATCTTCGCCCTACATGCTTTCCATCAACCATCAGCTATCAACTATCAACCGCCTTCCCTCTCCTTGCGCCTTTTCCCACTTCGCGCGATTAGCGTCTATTAGCGTGCATTAGCGGTTAAAAATCCGTGTCCATCTGTGTCCATCCGTGGTTAGATTTCTCTGTGTTTTTTGAGTTCTTTTGTGGCAAATTTTTCGTGTGTTTCGCATGGTTCGCGGTTAAAAAGTCCGCGGCCTCGTTGTCTTATTTCCGCCCTCTTCCCTCATTTGCGGGTGGGGCGAGCGGCCCCGCGAGCCATCTCAATTAGCGTCCATTAGCGTGCATTAGCGGTTAAAAATTCCGTGTTAATCCGTGCAATCCGTGTCTCATTTCAGCGTTTTAGCTTCAGTGTTCGGCATTCGATGTTGGATGTTCAATGTTCGATGTTCGATGTTTCCACTTCACCTCCCACGCCGCCGTCCTTGCGCCGGACGCGACTGCGCCCCGCGCGCTGGCCCGTTCCAACGGCCGGCCGGCGGCCTGGCAAAACTGCGCCCCGTGGCTGCCCGCTCGACGGGTTTGGAACCTTCCGCCAGCCGGAAATCCACCTGCTTCTTGAACGTGTCCACCTTCGCCACCTGCACAGTCAGCTTGTCGCCCAGCCGGATCATGCGGCGCGTGCGGCGGCCCACGAGATGATTGCGCGCCTCATCAAATACGTAAAAGTCATCCTCCATCGTGGAGCACGGCACCAACCCGCTCATCGCCAGCCCGGTCACATCCACGAAGAAGCCGAAGTTGCGCACGTCCGTCACCAGCGCCGGATACCGCTCCGGCTTGCCGGACTGCAACTGCGCCTTCAGGAACGCGAACAGCTTCACGTCCTTGCTGTCGCGCTCGGCGTCGGCGGAATTGCGTTCCGTCACGGAAATGTGCTCGGCGGTTTCCTTGAGCGCGGAGGTCGAAACCGGCGTTTTATCAAACAACGCCCGATGCACCACAAGGTCGGCGTAGCGGCGGATGGGCGAGGTGAAATGCGTGTATTTTTTCTTGGCCAGCCCGTAATGCCCGAGCGGCTCCACCGCGTAACGCGCCCGCATGAGCGATTTGAGAAAGCCGATCTTGAGCGCCGGGCCGATGGGCAGCGTGCCGAGCCGGTGCAACAGTTTCTGCACCTCGGCGGGCTGGCCCAGGTTGCCGCACGGAATGTGCTGGCTCAACACCTCCTGCCGGTATTCCTGCAACCGCCGCTCGTCCGGCGATTCGTGGACGCGATAAACCGCCGGCGTGTGCAGGCTCATCAACCGCCCCGCCACCGCCTCGTTCGCCAGCAACATGCACTCCTCGATCAACTGGTGCGACACATCGTTCACCGTCTTCTCGATGCGCAAAATGCGCCCGTGCTCGTCCAGCCGGATTTTCGTTTCGGGAAAATCAAGGTCGAGCGAGCCGGCCTTGAACCGCAACCGCCGGATGCGCTGGGCCAGTTCATGCGCCTGATGCAGCATTTGCTCAATCGGATCCGACGCGGGCTTGCGCTCCAGAATCTCCAGCACCTCGCCGTAGGTGAAACGCCGCTGCGAATGGATGACGGCGGAATAAAACTTCGCGTTCAACACCCGTCCGTCGTTCGACACGAGAAATTCAACGCACTTCGTCAGCCGGTCCACGTTGGGCTTGAGCGAGCACAACTCGTTGCTCAACGCCTCCGGCAGCATCGGGATGACGCGGTCCACCAGATAGGTCGAGTTGCCGCGTTTGCGCGCCTCGGTGTCCAGCGCCGTGCCGGGCTTCACGTAATGCGACACGTCCGCGATGTGGACCCACAACCGCCATTGCTCCGGCGAAACACGCTCCAGGCAGATGGCGTCGTCAAAATCCTTCGCGTCGTCGGGATCAATCGTGATGACCGGATGCCGCCGGCAATCCACGCGGCCTGCCGTATCGTGCGGCTGGACCGTTGTGCCGATGGCGTGCGCCTCGTGCAGGACGGCCTTGGGAAAATGCAGCGGCAAATCGTATTGGCGCAGCACCGAGAGCATGTCCACGCCCTCCTCGCCCGGCGCGCCGAGGACTTCGACGATTTCGCCTTCCGGATTCGTGTTGCGCGATTCCCAGTCGCGCAATTCCACCACCACCTTGTCGCCGACATGCGCGGGCCGGCCCACATCGCGCGGTTCCGGCACCAGAATGTCGTGCGGGATGCGCGGGTCGTCGGGAATCACGAAGAGAAACTGCCGTCCCTTTTGCAGCGTGCCGACAAATTGCGTGCGCCGCCGTTCCAAAATGCGCACCACCGTGCCGGTCTCCGCCGCTTCGTCGCCCGGACGGAAACTTCTCCGCCGCACATCGCGCCGCACCAGCACGCGGTCCTCGTGCATGGCCGTGCCCGTTGCGCTTTGCGGGCACGGCGATTTCCTTGAGGCTGGTGTCATCCGGCTGGAGAAAGCCGTTGCCCGCGCGGTTCATCCGGATGCGGCCCGGAATCAAGTCCGCCTCGCGCGGCTGGACGTAGCGGTTGCCCTTGATGCGCGCGATCTCGCCGGAATGCTCCAGCTTTTTGAGCACGGCCTGCAACTCCTGCTGGCGATGCGGCGGCAGCCGGAGCCGCCGGAGCAGTTCCGGCACATTCAGCGGGACATAATCTTTCTGGCCCAACAGACGGATGACCTGATCTTTCATTCAAATTTAACCACGCGCATCCTCGCAGATAACCCGCCCCGCCACAACATTTCCATCCTTAAAAACCCCGGTTTAAGCCGGACGGATGTTTCACATTAAGAGCGAGGTGGAAGGACATCTGCTTCGTCAGCGGATAAGCGCAAGTATTGGAATGGTGGGTTGGCAGGGACTCGAACCCTGGACCAATGCCTTAAAAGGGCATTGACCATATCACGGAACCCTTTATTTATCGCTAATTTTCACTTTTATCTGGACATTTGCCTTTATATTTGCCATTATGCCGGTATGAAACCACGCGGTTTATACTCGATCAGTCCATTTGAAAACCCGAACAAAACCACCGCCTACCGCGTCACCGGCACCAAGCTCGACGGCGTCCGCATCCGCGAAAATTACAAGACGCAGCCTGAAGCACTCGCCCGCAAACAGCAACTCGAAATTGAGGCTCTCAATTTCGCCCCGGAGAAGCGCATCACCACCACGCGGTTGACCCCCGCCCAGGAAGCCGAGGCCGAGCACTGCTTCGCCAATCTCAACGGGCGGTCGATGACGCTGGCCATTCGCTTCTTCAATGAAAACTACCGCGAACCGCTGAAAACAATCACCGTCGGCGATGCGTTCACCGAATTTCTTGCTGCCAAGAAAAACGCGGGCCTGCGCGACGCCAGCCTCAGGGGACTCAAAACCCGCGTTGGTTTTCTCGTCCGCAAATTCCCGGACAAACTCGTTTCGGACATTCTGCCCACGCACGTCGCCGAAGCCGCCGCGAAACCCGGCGTGACCGACAGCACGCGCGAGGACAACCGCAGGTCGTTCTCCAGCTTCTTTAGCTGGAGCATGGAAAAGCAGTATTGCCTCACCAACCCCGCCAAAAAAACCGTCCGGCGGCGCGGCACGCGCGACGACGTGGAGCCGGCCATCTTGAATCTCGCCGAAGTCCGCAAGATTCTGGACGTTGCCGCTGCCTACAAAGGCGGCAAACTCGTTCCTTACGTCACGCTGGCGCTGTTTGCGGCCATCCGCCCGACCGAACTGGCCCGCATCACATGGGACAACATTGATCTTGAGGCCGGAACCATCACCATCGGCGCTAAAATGGCGAAGATGCGGCAACGCCGGATCGTGGACATGGCCTGCCTGACCGAGAAAGTTGAGATTGTTGAGAAAGGCAAAAAAGGCAAGAAGGGTAAGAAGATCAAGAAGGGCAAAGAAAACACGCCAACCACGCTCACAGCCAACCTGCTCGACTGGCTCAAACCTCATGCCACCGCCAAGACCCCGTTCCGGGGCGCGAACTGGCGCAAGGATTTCGATGCGGTGAAACTGGCTGCTGGTTTTGGCAATCCCGACCTCAAACCCGCCGGTGAGGAAACGGACGAAGCGAAGCAGCAGCGGAAGGCGTTAAAGCCCTGGACGCCCGACATCTTGCGGCACACGGGGATTTCAAATCATCTGGCGTGCTTCCAACACGAAGGCAAAACCGCCGCGTGGGCCGGCAACAGCCCGGACATCATCCAGCGCCACTACAAAGGTCTGGTGAAACAGCCCGATGCCAAAGTATTTTGGAAACTGACCCCGGAAACGGATAAAACCGTTATCCCGAAAGAAAAATAGGTAAAATAGAACCGTCTAAAGCACCTAGACATTCAGCACCCGGCAGGAACCAAGTTCGGTTCACTAAACAGAGAGAGGCGATTTTTCTCGATTACCCCTTTTAAGCCAGAAGCTAAACGCGAACTAAACGGCCGATGCTGGCGTTGCCCAAGGATGCCTGGAAATTTATCAAGCGCACCAGCGGCAACTTCGCTCATTTTAATATCAAGCTTAACTTTCTGTGCTTTCAGTGCTTCCACATTCATCCTGATAGCGAAAAGCCTGCCGCTATGCCTGCCGAGAATGAGCGCCAAATTTTGATCTAGTTCTTGCGTGCGAGTGGGTTCACTTGAGATGTAACGAAATTCGATGACAAACCAAGGGGTGTTGGCTTCCCGAAAGCCACGGACAGCTTCAGGAATATCGTAGGGCGAAAGTGACACCTGAATGGTGATGCCATCGTGCGTCTTGGAATTGGACTTGTCAAATTCCCGTTCCTGAACTGGCAGCCATGTATTCATATTGGTTTGGAGTTGTATTTTTTACAAATGTTCAATCAATCGGTCTAAACAGGCACCGATTGGCCGGTATATCGTTTTCAATTGGTCGCTGTCAACAATTGTTGGATTCCGACTATCAATAATAATTACGCCCCAAATCTTGCCCTTGCATTCAACATGAATACCCCAAAAAGAGCGAGCAAATTCTTTTCCTTCCTTGAGTTTCTTTTTTAGATACTCCGGGCTGACTTTGGTTTTCGAGGCGTAATTTTTAATTGTTTTGTCGCTGCTGTCTGGCGCAAGGTCGGGCAACTCCGAAATATAAATACACTCGCGCGTTTTCCAAACGTGTCCAGCTATTCCTTCGGCTGTTTTGGGATCATCTTTAGGTGCGTGGAAAATTACCCGGGGCGATTGCGTCACATCACCGGAGCGCTCGACAGGAACCAGCCAGCCTGTCCACGGCCATTTTTTTACAAAAAGATTTTTCGGTGAAAGCGACCAAAAAGCCCAAGTCCGATGCCGAAAAAGCGTGACGCGATGCAAGTGGTGAGACGGGCAATTTGGTAACGCCTTGTTCCGAAAATCATCCAGCAAAGCATCAATCGTTAGCCACGCTACCGGGGGGCCAAGCAATTGCTTAACCAGTTGGAAAAGACCAAGGGCAAGAGTGCTGATGGGAATCGTGATAAATGCATTCGCTTGCAGTGTGTTCAGAAGATCGTTCAATATCGGAAAGCTCTGCGAGTATTTCGACGGGTCGGATTTAAGCGCCGCTCCCACAGCAACGCTCACAGCACCAAAGACAATTTGCCCAATGCTTAAAAGGCGATAGAGCCTTTTTCGTGTCTCGGAACCAAGGATCATTGCCCAAGACTTTTACGGAATTAGACAAATTAAACAAGTTGAAACGTCACCCCCAGCATGGACATCCGCGCCCCGCGCAATCCGCCATCGCCTTTGCCGCGTAAATTTCTCCGTGCAGATTTACCGCCAGCGGTGCATCATCCCCGAATCGCGGTCAGTCGGACGGACACGTTCAATGAAACCAGATGAATTGAATTTTGGCAGAGTTCAGGGCAACCCGAAGTTCAAGGCGGTTGTCCAATGCCAGTTTGGCGAGCGCCCGCATCAAACCGAAGGCCGGGGATAAATCTTATGTCCACCCAACGTTACACCGTCACGCCGCACCCGATTGAAACCCTGCTTACCTGGGTCAAGTCCGGTGAGATTGCCATTCCCGAAATTCAGCGCCCGTTTGTTTGGGAAGCCACCAAGGTTCGCAACCTGCTCGACTCCCTGTATCGCGGCTTTCCAGTCGGCTACCTTATTGCATGGCGCAATCCCACCGTGAAATTGAAGGACGGGTCATCGTCCGCCGGCAAGCGCGTCCTGATTGATGGGCAACAGCGCGTTACCGCCCTGATGGCGGCGTTGCTCGGCCAGCAGGTCGTGAACAAGGACTACGAAAAAGTCCGCATCCGCATTGCCTTTCATCCTTTGGAGCAGCGCTTCGAAGTTTCCAACCCGGCAATCGCGAAGAACTCGGAATGGATTACAGACGTGACCGAGGTGTTTGCCCCCGGTGCCAGCCTGTTCGCGCTGGTCAATGCCTATTGCGGGCGCAACCCCGAAACGAAGGAGGACGCCATTTTTCAGGTCATCGAAAAACTGCGCAAAATCACCAACAACCTCGTTGGCGTCATCGAATTGGACGGCGACCTCGACATTGAGACCGTCACGGAAATTTTCATCCGCGTCAACTCGGCGGGCGCGGAGTTGAGTCAGGCGGATTTCGCCATGTCCAAGATTGCCAGCAATGAGAAATTCGCCGGCAACACGCTCCGCAAGGCCATTGATTATTTCTGCCATCTCGCCGTCGCGCCCGACTTCTACGGCAAGATCAAGGAAAACGACACCACCTTTGCCGGCACGGATTTCTTTCAGGCGATGGCGTGGTTGCGGAACGAGTCCGACGACATCTACGATCCCAAATACACCGACATGCTCCGAGTCGCGTTCACGTCGGAATTTAAGCGCGGCAAACTCGAAGACCTCGTTGCCTTGCTATCCGGTCGTAATTTCGAGTCCAAGCAGTTTGAGGAAGCCATCGCCGAATCCTCGTTTGCTGGGCTGAAATCGGGAGTGCTGAATTTCATTAACGAAACGAACTTCAAACGCTTCGTCATGATTATCCGCTCGGCGGGGTTTGTGGATTCGTCCCTCATCGGCTCCCAGAACGCGCTCAATTTTGCCTATATTCTCTTTCTCACCTTGCGCGGTCAGGGCAAACCACCGGCAGAAATTGAATCCGGCGTGCGCAAATGGTTTGTCATGTCCATGCTCACGGGCCGCTACTCCGGTTCGCCCGAAAGCACCATTGATTTCGACATCAAGCAGATGCACGCGCAGGGATTCGATTCCTTCGCCAAGACCACCTTCGCCGGCGAATTATCCGGGGCATTCTGGACGACGATGCTGCCGCAGGAAATGGATACCTCCGTTGCCAGCAGTCCCTACTTCCGCGTTTTCCAGGCCGCGCAGGTCAAGCTCGGAGACAAGGGCTTTCTCTCGCGTGACATCACCATCCGCGACCTGATTCTAAATAAGGGCGACGTGCACCATCTGTTCCCGCGCAACCATCTCAAGGGTCAGGGTCTTGAACGCGGGCGTTACAACCAGATTGCCAACTACGCACTCGCCCAGCAGGAAATCAATATTGCCATCGGCGACAAGGCCCCGGCGGTATATTTTCACGAACTCGCCGCCCAATGCGGCGGCGGCAAAAAGAAATACGGCGGCATCACCAAACTGGACGAAATGAAGCAAAACCTCGCCATGAATTGCATCCCCGAATGCATGCTGAATGGCGGCGCGCTGGATTATGATACGTTCCTGGAGCAACGCCGCAAACTCATGGCGGCAAAGATGCAGACATATTTTAAAGCGCTTTAGTTGCGCTTACATCATCGAAAACCATTGAGCCTGGTAAAATCCAAACAACGAGTCGCCGACCACGGGGAGGTTTTCACCCCCGCGTGGATGGTTGAGGCGATGCTCGACTTGGTGAAGGGCACGATCGAGCGAGTTGACTCAAACGTCCTTGAGCCGGCCTGCGGGAACGGCAACTTTCTCGTGCAAATCCTGTGCCGCAAGCTCGCCCAAGTGGAATTAGATTATGGCAAGTCCGATTTCGAGCGAAGGCAATATGGATTACGCGCCGTGATGGGCCTCTACGGCATCGAATTGTTGGAGGACAACATCAAGGACTGCCGTGCGAATTTGCTGGAGATCTTCGCCGAGTATTTGAATCTCGAACCGTCAGACGACCTGTATCGCGCCGCGTTCTTCGTGCTTTCGCAAAACCTCATCCACGGTGACGCTATCTCCATGCGCACGCGCACTGAAGGTTGTAAAAGTTGTAAACCCTCTGGCAGCCACGGTGACGCCCCTTCCATGCTTAAGCACACTTGCCAGCCGATTGTCTTCGCCGAGTGGGGCTATCTCGGAAAGGGGAAGTTCCAGCGGCGTGACTTCCGGCTCGACAACCTCACCATTTTCGGCGGCGACGCCTCACTCTTCGCTCACAACGGCAAGCACGAAGTTTTCAAGCCCGTCAAAGAATACGACCCGATGACGGTGAGCGAATTGGCCGCTCTTGCACCGGAGGCCGTAGCATGACCACCCAGGCCAATTTCACCCTGCGCAGCCGCAACCCGGACGTGCTGACGTGCATCGCGAACCTCTCCAACGACGAGGTGTTCACGCCGCCGGAGTTCGCCAACCGGATGCTGGACACGCTGGCCGAGGCGTGGGCGGCGAACAACCAAGGCGCAAACCTCTGGGCGGACAAGACGGTGAAGTTCCTCGACCCCTGCACCAAATCCGGCGTGTTCCTGCGCGAGATCACCAGCCGGCTCAACAAGGGGCTGGAGCCGGAGATTCCCGATTTGCAAAAGCGCGTGGACCACATCCTGACCCGGCAGGTGTTCGGCATTGGCATCACGCAAATCACCAGCCTGCTCGCGCGGCGCAGCGTGTATTGCTCCAAGCACGCCACCGGCAAGCACTCCATCGCCAAATCCTTCACCGGCGACGATGGCAACATCTGGTTCAAGCGCACCGAACACACATGGACTGAAAACAAGTGTCGTTTCTGTGGCGCACCAAAAGCGATTCTTGACCGTGGACAAGAACGAGAAAACTACGCTTACGCGTTCATTCACACCGACAACATCAAAACTCGGCTCGCCGAAATATTTGGAGGAAATATGCAATTCGACGTTATCATTGGAAATCCACCGTATCAGATGAAGGGCGGCGCGGGCGGTTCAAGCGATTCATCCATCTACCATCTCTTTGTTGAGCAAGCAAAAAACCTTGAACCAAAGTTCCTTTCGATGGTGGTTCCATCCCGCTGGCTCGCGGGCGGACGCGGCCTCGATGAATTTCGAGCGCAGATGCTCAATAGCGGCCACCTTCGCAATCTCACTGATTTCACCGATTCCGGCGAAGCATTCCCAGGCGTCCAAATTAAAGGCGGCATTTGCTACTTCCTTTGGGATGCCGGATACAGTGGCCCTTGTAACGTCATTCGAATAGACGGCGGTGTTGAGAATCTTCAGCCGAACCGCGCGCTTGGCGAGTTCGACATTTTCGTGCGCGACGAACGCGCACTTGGAATCCTGCGAAAGGTTCTTGCCAAGAAAGAGACGTCAATTCTTGAGCTTGTCTCTGGTGACACGCCGTTTGGCATCGCAACGAATTACGAGGAATGGAGCGAGAAACGCACTTCCGGTCTGATAGCCCTACACTTGATCGACAAGAGCAAACGCACCGTCGGTTTCATGAAACGAAACGACATCCACAAGAACACCACTGCGATTGACGCTTGGAAAGTTCTGGTTCCAAAAGCATACGGGGCAGGTGAGTCGTTTCCTCACCAAATTCTCGGCAAGGAAATAGTTGCTGCGCCACCCTCGGCTTGCACACAGTCCTACCTCGTCGTCTCACCCTTTCAATCCGAGCGCGCTGCTTCAAGCTTCGCCGGCTACTACCGAACCCGTTTTTTTCGGTTTCTCGTTTCGTTGCGGAAAATCACGCAAGATGCTCTTCGATCAACTTATTCGTGGGTTCCGCAGCAAGCATGGAATCGCACTTGGACAGACGAATTGCTCTACAAGAAGTATGGCATCACCAAACAGGAAGCCGCGTTCATCGAGTCAATGATTCGCCCGATGGGAGACAGCGATGAGTAAAACCATCGAAGAAATCCTAGCGCCGAAGCCGGAGGCGCGTCCGCGCATCTACGCCTACTCGATTGCCGACAAGGCGCACGCGGGCCTGCTCAAGGTCGGCCAGACCACGCGCGACGTGAAACAGCGCGTCGCCGAACAGCTCAAGACCGCCAACATCAAGAATTACAAAATCGAGCTGGACGAATTGGCCGAGCGCGACGACGGCACGACGTTCACCGACCACGAGGTGCGCGCCGCCCTCGTCAAAAAGAAATTCGAGAACACGGAATTGGAATGGATGCGCTGCACGCTCAAGGATGTGAAAACCGTGCTCATCGCGCTGCGCACGGGACAGCAAATCGCCGGCACGCGCGACCAGAATTTTTCCATGCGCGCCGAGCAGCGCGCCGCCGTGGAAAAGACCCACGCCTATTTCCATTCCATCTGGAAGGAGGACATGCACGCCGTCCCGCGTTTCCTATGGAACGCGAAGATGCGTTTCGGCAAAACCTTCACCACCTATCAGCTCGCCAAAAAACTTGGGGCCAAGCGCGTGCTTGTGGTGACGTTCAAGCCCGCCGTGGAGGATGCATGGCAGACGGACCTCGAATCCCACGTGGATTTCGACGGCTGGCAATACCAGTCGCGCAATTCGGGCAGCGATCCGACGAAGGTTTCCGCCAAGAAGCCGCTGGTCTATTTCGGTTCGTTCCAGGATTTGCTGGGCCGCGACGACGCGGGAAACATCAAGCCGAAGAACGAATGGATTCACAAGGTGAAGTGGGACTTGGTCGTGTTCGACGAATACCACTTCGGCGCGTGGCGCGACAACGCCAAGGAACTGTTCGAGGGCGAGGAAGAGGCGGTCGCCAAGAAGGAGGCCAAGCTCGAATACGCCGCCGGCTTGGAAGGCGTGAACGAAGACCTGACGGTTTTGTCCGAAAAGGAAACCGAGTTCCTGCCCATCACCACCAAGGCTTATCTGTATCTCTCCGGCACGCCGTTCAAGGCGCTGGCCACGGGCGAGTTCATCGAAGAACAGATTTTCAACTGGACCTACACCGACGAGCAGCGCGCGAAGGAAGAGTTCGAGAAAAAGAATCCCGGCAAGTGGAATCCCTACGGCGCATTGCCGCAGATGCGGCTGCTCACCTACCAGATGCCCGACGAGTTGGTGGCGATCGCGAGCGCCGGGGAGTTTGACGAGTTTGATCTCAACGCCTTTTTCGAGGCATCGGGCACCGGCATGCTGGCGCAGTTCAAGCACAAGAGCGACGTGCAAAAGTGGCTGGACATCATCCGCGGCGGCTACGCGCCAAAGGCGGCCGAGTATCTGAAGACCGGCACGCGCCCGCCGTTTCCATATTCGGACGTGCGCCTGCTGCCGTATCTTCAGCACTCGTTTTGGTTCCTGCCCAACGTCGCGGCCTGTCACGCGATGGCGAACCTGCTGGCGGAGAAGCAAAATGTTTTCTGGCATGACTACGATGCCATCGTTGCCGCCGGCGCAAGCGCGGGGATAGGGCTGGACGCATTGCCGCCCGTGCGCAAGGCCATCGGCAGCGGCTTTGATACCAAGACGATTACGCTCTCATGCGGCAAACTCACGACCGGCGTGACCGTGCCGCAGTGGTCATCCATTCTGATGCTGCGAAATCTGAAATCGCCGGAGACGTATTTTCAGTCGGCGTTTCGCGTGCAATCGCCTTGGTCAATCAAGAACCCCAACGGCGACGACCCGAATGCGGAGGAAATTTTGAAGCCGGTGTGTTTCGTGTTCGACTTCGCGCCGACTCGCGCGCTGCGGCAGCTCTCCGAATATGGCATCGGGCTTTCGCCCGGCGAATCGAACCCGGAGAACGCCGTCAAGGACCTCGTTTCGTTCCTGCCGGTGCTGGCCTACGACGGCGCGAACATGACGCAAATTGATGCGGGCGGCATCCTCGACATCGCGATGGCCGGCACCTCGGCCACGCTGCTCGCGCGCAAGTGGGAATCGGCCATGCTGGTGAACGTGGACAACGACACCCTGCGCCGCGTCCTCGAAAACCCCGAGGCGATGGCCGCCGTGGAGCGCATCGAAGGCTGGCGCGCGCTGGGCGACAACATCCTCGAAACCATCATCAACAAGAGCGATTTGGTGAAGGACCTGAAGAACAAGGCGAAAGAGAAAGATTTGTCGAAGAAGGAGATGAAGCAGCTCACCGAGGAGGAAAAGGAGTTCAAGTCCAAGCGCAAGTTGGTGCAGGAAAAGCTCATCAAGTTCGCCACGCGCATCCCGGCGTTCATGTATCTGACCGATTTCCGCGAGAACACGCTGCAAGACGTGATCACCAAGATTGAAACCGATTTGTTTCTCACCGTGACCGGTCTGACGGTCAAGGATTTCCACCTGCTGGTGCAACTCAAGGTATTCAATACCGAGAAGATGAATCAGGCCGTATTCGCCTTCCGCCGTTATGAGGATGCCTCGCTCCGCTATACAGGGATCGAAAGCCACGAGGGGCTAACCCACTACGGACTTTACGACACAGTGGTAGCGCGAGAGGAATAACCCAGCGATGGCCCGCATCTTCGCACTAATTGAATGAATGAAGCATCGGCTATAGATAACTACCTTGCTGCCTGTAACACATATCAGGATGCGGCTGACTCGTATGACGAGCCGGACTATAGGAAGAAGGTTCAATCCGAAATGCAAAAATTGCAATCGTGTTTTCAGGAATTGCTCCAGTATTCCGAATCAAATAATCCCGCCCTATGGCACGTCATCGGCACCAGTTTCAATAACGGCCGGGGAGTCAAGCGCGACAGACCGGAGGCCATGCGCTGGTTCCAACGTGCAGCCGAGGCTGGTCATGCCCCCGCCATGGTCAATTTGGGGCTTTGCCTGATGCATCCAGAACCAGCTTTGGATGCTGCTGGTGCGATTCACTGGTTCCGCAAAGCCGCCGACAAAGGATATGCCGACGGCATGGTTTGGCTCGGATTCTCTTATCGGGAAGGAACCGGCGTGCCCTGTGATGAAAAAGAGGCGGTCCAATGGTTTATCAAAGCGGTCGACGCAGGGGACTCGCATTCGATGATCCACGTGGGAAGAATGTATGCCCGCCATCTTTCCACCCCGGTGGAAGCGGTTGCATGGTTTCTCCGGGCAGCCGAAGCCGGGCATTCTGAAAGCTTCCTTGAACTCGCAAGGCTCTACGAGAACAAGGAGTTGCCAGTGCATGACCCGGCGGAAGCCCACAAATGGTTTCGAGTTGCCGTTGAATATACCGAAGGTCATTCAACCAGCGCCCTGTTCGCCATTGCCCGGCAATACATTCAAGGCATTGGAGCGCCATGCAATTTGCAAATGGCTAAATGGTGGTTAAATCGTATTTTGTTCGTTGCGCCCCCGGATTCGGCATCGCATAAGGAGGCGCAACGGATGTTAAAAAAACTCGATGGACAAATGATTTGAGCGGGATTGGCCCAATGCGCTTCAGATCATCCGGGGGCGATGTTTCGATGTTTCTCAAGGCTTTGGTGACGCCTCTCCACCACCCGATGAGAGCTGCACATCCAATTTCTTGAAAAGCTCCTTCCATTGGAGTTGCAGAGCTGCTTCTACGAACTCGCTCCGCTTTTTGCTTCCCTCGCTGCCAAACCAAGAGGACGTCCACCCGCTTATGGCCGTTTTATAGCCCGGTCCACCACCCCAACGCTCCTGGCATTTTCTCCAATAGTCATAGTCGTCACCCAACTGGTTTTGAAATGCGCCTTCACCCAGCGATTGTGTCCATTGAAAATAGTCGTTCACCGACTTTTCAAGTTCGTTGGCGAAGTGCTTGATGAAGTCATGCGCCGTGGACAAGTCCCCGTCGCGCAGCACCGCCGCCACCAGCACCTTCAATTCTTCGACTTGTTTCGACGCCCGCGCCACGGCCTCACGTCGCGTTCCGAATCCCAGGCCGTGCCAGTAATCAAAGTTGTGCCAGTTCCCGCGCCGGTTGACGGAGGCCCGCAGGCTCAATGCGTAACGCAGGCCGTCCATTTCTTCGATCAGGGCGCTTTGAACTTCCATGTCGGCCTGCGGCAGTTCGTTATGCGAGGCAAACCAGTTTCGCAGGTCTTTGACCGCTGCATTGAACACGGCGCGCGTTTCGGCATCTTTCCGGTTCAGAATCAGACGGTCAATCGTCACGGTCAGATTTTCAATTTCAACTTCTTGCCGGCGTCGGATGTCCTGAATTTTTCCCACCAGCGCCAGCCGCAGTTCCTCACAATCTTCGGGCTTGCGGACATCGGCGAAAAGAACCGGCAGATGCCGGACACCAAAGGGGTGCAGTGTGGGGGCGATTTGCTCGCGCCGGATTTCGCGGCCCTCCTTGGCGCCCGCGACCCGTTCGCCGGTAACAGGATCACGCAGCGTGCAATCTTCGTCGCCGCCGGGCAGCACCAACAGTAATCCGCGCTTGATAATTTCCTGCTGCAAGCCGCCCTCTACCGCGCGTTCGATGACGGCTTGAACCGCCGCTTCCGGCGCGTCATTAAAACTGGAACACAGGACAATCGCCGCCCGAGGGTCGTCAAGATATGCCTGCAAATCCCGCCGGGGGGCGGTGGGTTCGTCAACGCCCCGCGTGTCTATCAGGCGAAGGTCAAATTCATCCGCGTTCAATACCCGCTTTGGCACCGTGATTTCAATCCGGCGCGGCAGCGAAAATTCCGGGTGACGGCCGTAATTGATTTCGGCAAACGTCTTTGAAACCCATTCCAGTCCGGCCAGCGTGGTATCGCGCGGGTAAGAAACGGAAGTCCGGTTGCGACGCGGCAAATCCAGTTTCAAAAGCACCTGCACAATCAGGTCGTCCTTTTTCGGGAATGATTTCGCCAGATCCAAAGCGAGGTCGTCACGCAAATTTTTCCCATCGGCTCCCTTGCTCCGTTTAACGGTGAGGCCCGTCATGTTGCGGATGGCACGGTCGGCTTCCGCGCTTAATCCCGGTCCTTCTCGTGAACCGCTGCTTTCAGGTTTCAACTCCGCGATAAGGTCATCGCAAAACTCAATTACATATTGCTGCAACTCTTCCGGGGTGCAGGCTTCCACCGAGATATTGAACTCGGCTCCATTTCTGACATGCACTTCGCACAAGGTTTGCCGCCCGCCGCCAGTTTGCAACGCCATCTGCTTGTCCAGATCGGAATCCCACTCGCCTTTCCGCAACTGTGCCAGTGTGCAGATGATCGTCGTTTTGCCAACGCCGGGAGCGCCCACTAGGACAATCGGATGCTCGGTGGAGCGCAAGGCGTTTGCCGCCCGTTCAAGCGCCTGACGGCAGGAACGGATTTGTTGGAGGAAGGCATTTTTTAGGTCGGGGTCTCTTTCCATTTCCGCGACGCGCTGCAAGGCTTCTTCAGCTCGCCACAATGCTGATAGACTCACATGGTTGAAACCGGGGCGTTCAAGGATTTTCCAGTCGGTTCGGATGTAGGTGGCGAACGCCTTGGATTCCGGGGAGTCAATCCGTGACGCGATCAATTCGGCGTCCTCCAAGGATAATTCCGTGTCGCCTGATTCGAGACGGGAAACCCGGCTGGCTGTAAATTTCAAACGCTCCGCAACTTGCGCTTGAGACAATCCAGCCTTTTCCCGCAACTTCACCAATATACTGCGTATTTGTTCGTTTTCGTTCATATCATTCGCCTTTCGTAGGTGTATAATTGCATACCATGCGTTTTAAGTCAACAACAAAATGCAATAGATGCAACTTTTTAAGAAAACAATTCGATTTATACGCATAAGCTTGATACAGAGTGGGTTATTTGACGGGCAGCATTTCACGTTGCCGGCATTTCTTGCAGACCAGCACTAGGGCAATTTCACCCGCCTCCTCGTCCAACGCCCCCGAAACCATCGCCGCCATGACCGCCTAATCAAACAAGGTTTGCTGCCGTGCCTTTGCAGGCCCGTCCGCACCCCAAAGGCTCGTAATCATTTCCCGCTGCGGCGTGAACGGACATTTCGCCTTCGGCTGTTTTTGCGATTCGTCAATGTGCCGGAGCGCCAATTGCGCCCCCGTCATCAATGCGGTGTTCCCAAACTGCTCCTTCAGCTTGTGCGCCGCGTCATCCACCGCGCCCCAGCGCTCTTCATGCGTCCGCCCCCACAACGTCGGCTGCGTGTCCAGCCGTTCCAGATTAAACATTGCAATCCGAATCTGCCGCACCGGAAGCCACTGGCTGGCCATGATTTCCCGAAACATCGCCTCCATGGCGGCGTTGATCACCGAATTCAAAAATTGCGGATGCTTGAAACGGAAGCTTGTCCCGACTTCCGTAAAATTGTTAAACCGGATAGCCAGGCTGAATTCCCGCGCCTGCATTTGCTCCCGCCGCAACTGCCCGGTGAGCCGCGTCGCCTCACTCAACATGAAGGTCAGCGCCGCCTCGTAATCGTGTTCATCCTGCGGGAGCGTCGTGCTGCTGGAAATCGTCGTCCGGTCTTTGATTTCCAAAACCAGCGGCTCATTCCATTGCCCGTTTGAAAAAAGCCACAATTGCTGTCCCCAAATCCCGAACTTCTGCTTGAGCAACATGGACGGCAAGCGTGCCACATGCCCGAACGTCAGCGCGCCGAGCGCGGCAAGCGAGCGTTGCCGGTTCTTGGCAATGCCCGGACAATTCCTGCACCGGCCGGTGGTTCAGAAAATCCTTTTCCTGACCAGCAGGCACTTCAAGAAAGCCGACGCCTTTGGCGGCATCGGTGGAGAGTTTGGCGAGCTTGGCCGAGTTTGCCAGTCCCGCCGTGACCGGCAAACGCACTTCCTTCAAAATCCGCTTGCGGATGCCCTGGACATAATCCGTCGGCGTCGTGTTGCGCCACACATGGGCATCCATCGTCGAAAAATCCAGAAACCCCTCGTCAATGGAGTAGGGCACCAGCGTCGGCGCGTATTCCTCCAGAATCAAAAACATCTTGCGCGACAACTCGCGGTAGGCGTCGTAATGCGGACGGCACAACACACCACGCGGGCAAAGCCGCTTCGCCTCGAAACACGCCGTGCCCGTCTTGATGCCGAATTTCTTCGCCAGCCGGTTTGCGGCAATCACGATGCCGTCGCCGCGCCGGCCACCGCCGACCCATACCGGACGCCCTTCCAGTTTGGGATCGAGCGCGATTTCGCAACTGGCGAAGAACGAATCTCCGTCAATGTGCAAAATGCGGTTGTTGCGTCCGCTCATTGGCAGCAGACACGCTACCCCATCGTCCGCCGCCGTCCATTCCGAGTTATTCACAGACCGAGTCTGACGCACCGGCATGGACAACGCCTGTCCAACCAAAATTAATTTCGGCGCTAATTATTTCTTTGAAATTGGCCGAAAAGGAGAACAGAATACCCAGCATTTCCAATGCGTCTGTGAGATTATATGCTTTTAGCCTAAAAGCCTATTGACACAGGCCGCGATCTGTGGTTTAATGGGTTTGTGACTAACGAAAACACCACTCTGCCACCCGGCGAGTTTGTTCGCCAAGAGCTAGAATCGCGAGGCTGGACACAAGCAGACCTCGCTAAAATCATTGAACGACCGCTACCCACCGTAAATGAAATCATTCAGGGCAAGCGGGGCATCATGCCGGAAATGGCCGTTGCATTGGCCGCAGCGTTCGGAACAACACCGGATTTATGGATGCAACGGGAATCGTCATACCGATTGTCGCTTGTCAGCAGATGCGACCCCGAAATGCAACGTCGGGCGCGGCTATTCGAGATGGCCCCGGTAAAAGACATGGAAAAGCGCGGATGGATAAAGCCGACGCGAACCGTGGATGAATTGGAAGGGGAACTCCGCTCATTTTTCAATGTCCCTACGTTTGACGAAAATCAGACAACGGAAGCGATGGCGAGGCAATCTGCCTCGGCAGATGAATTGACAGCACCACAACGCTCTTGGATCGGGCAGGCAGCCCGCCTTGCATCCATTCTAAACGCGAGAAAATTTAATCCAGATACTTTCAAAACCACCGGATTGAAACAAATCAGGGCGTTGGCTGAATCCCCGGAGAAAACCAGCCAGGTTCCAAAAGTTTTGGCGGAATTGGGAATCAGATTTTTAGTCATCGAGCCATTGCCCAAATCACGGATTGATGGAGCGGCATTTTGGCTGGATGAAAACTCACCTGTCATTGTCATGTCATTGCGTTACGACCGGATTGATTGGTTTTGGTTCACGTTGGCGCATGAATTGCAGCACATAAAACATGGAGACAAGCGTTCAATTGATACCAATTTGGTTGGCCAAACTCGCGTCGCAGCTTTGAATGAAATGGAAGAACGCGCGAACAAAGAGGGGGCGGCGTTTCTGCTCCCGCCAGAAAACCTGGAATCATTCGTTATCAGGTCGAAACCGTTTTACTACAAGCAAATGATAATCCAATTTGCAAAACGCATGGGCGTTCATCCCGGCATTGTAAATGGACAACTTCAACACCTGCATGAGATCGGTTGGGAATTTAACCGAGAGCTGCTGGTAAAAGTGCGAGATTTTGTCACTGCAACCGCGCTAACGGATGGCTGGGGCAAATTAACCGGACAGTTTTTAACCACGAAGAACACAAGGAGTAATTGATTATGAGTTTTGAAAAACAACTTCTGAAATTCATTGATGAATACAAGGATATTAACGACGGCGAAAAGACAGCCCGTGAAATAGCGGCTTGGTTGCTTCACGAAAAGAAGTGCGAACCCACAAAACAAGAGGCAATTGATATTTTAACCCGTCATGTGAGCCGAGCGATGCGGGGTCAATTTACAATTGATCCCGATGGTCGAAAAGTGCGACAAAAACACGCCGTCCGCCGCAATATTGAAAATTCAGGCGGCGGAGTAATGCTGCAAACATTCTGGCATGACATTGACCTGGCCTCACCGCAATTCATGTATGAAAGTTTTCAGCAACGCCGGGGGTCATTGGCTGATGGCGCTTGGCAGCTAGACCAAGATGTTACGAGCTACAACAAGTTTCATAACAAAGGCGCACCGCTCCAAATCATGCTCGATTTTCGCGACGATGTTGAAGAGCGCAAGATGTTTTTGAAACCGTTGAATATTTCAGAGGAAGATGCAGAGGCGGTTGCCGCCGCCGAGGACGACACGGAATAAACCGACCCATTACGTTTGTTTTACGTCAAACCCGGACCAGCAAATTGTGAATTGTCTGTGAATTACCGGAAACAAGTATTTGCTTGAAACCACAACTGAATGTGCTATGTTCGATTTAATCCACCATAGGGTGTGGATTTCGGTCTTAAAGCCGAGAGGCGGTTTGACATATTGATTTGGGTGATACCGTTCAGTCTGTTGTTTCCGCGAGGAGCGACACCTCCACGCCGAGGCTTTAAGAGACTGGACGGTTTTTGTTCTTTGAGATTAAAAAGTCGAACGCCGCCCGCATTGGACTGCGAGCGGCGCTCAAGATTTCCTGTGCCTTAAACAACTCCGGGCATAGGGTTATGCCGGGGTCGGTTCAGGTTTGGGAGTGTGTCTTACAACATCCACACCCTGCCACGTTCCGGCCACGGCGTCAAGCACAAAAACAGGAGTTGGTGACGCAGTATATAAACAAAACAAAACCATGAAAATTAAATGGTTAAACTACGAATTCGGGGTTTATGACCCCGAAACAACGACCTGGAACGATGTAGGTGGAATCTACATTTTCACAGGCCTGAACCCGCAAGGCCGCTGGAGGGCATTCTATATTGGACAGGCTAAAAGCTTCCAAGATCGGATTCCCAGCCATGAGAATTGGACTGCGGCGGCTCGGCTTGGGGCCACCCACGTCCATGCGATGGTGGTTCAGCAAGCGGCCACCCGGGACAGGATTGAGGCGGAATTGATTGAGGCATATCAGCCCGTCCTGAATGTCCAATTGAAATAGACGGGACATTCCGACTCCTACACGCCCGGCGAATCCTAAACCGATTTGCCGGGCTTTTTGCTCCATCTCCAAACGATAATTCAAACCTGTTTTTCACGGCGCGAATAGTCTCACAGAGAATTTGAAAAATCAAATGGGGTATTTGCCCCATAGGATTCAAACTGACACAGCGCCAGTTTTATCTCAAATCCATGTCGAGCATGGATAATGCCAAATATTTTCATACCCTCACCAGCCGCACCGCGCCGCTCTTGGCGCTGATTTGCGAGCCATACTTTGCCAGCATCACTTGCGCGAGCTGCGAAAGCACCGGGCGCTTATCGGTTTTGTCGTAACCAGTTTGGTTGCCGCCGACATTCTGGTAGGACAATCCTTCACCAACCGGCGCGACCGTCCGGTCGGCAATCAGAAGTTCCCGCGCCAGTTCGCACGTTGCCTGGATGACGGCCTTCGGCACGGTGTCGTATTGAACGTAGTCATACGGAATCGGCAGCAGCACCGAGATTGGCACATGCACATTGTCAGGTTCGGGACACATGGCGCGCGGCCATTGCAATGCCTGTCCCGCCGTCGTCCGCGTGCCGCTGAATTGATATTCCGCGTCAATCAGCCGCGTCGCCATCACCAGCGACACGGCCTTTTGATCTGTCGTTGCCGCAGTCCACGCCGACGCATACAGATGCCCGGCATGGTAGGCGTCGCCATCCGTCACGTCCGCGTAAGCGTTGGCGTCAGGCTTGCCCGTTCCATCCTCTTTGATGAGTGTCAGCGGCATAAATCCGTCAGGCGAGCTCCAGCCCGTAACGCGCGAGAATCAGGCCCTTGATGGTTTCATCCGTCCATTGCCCGAGCGCGTCATAATCATCGCCGGAGATTTGAAACGACGTGGCGTTGTTAACGATGACGTTCAGTCTGCGCTGAAAGGAATCATCGCTGGTTCGCCACGAGATGGCCGAAACCATCGCCGTGCGGGCCGGCACCAGTTCGACTGATTTGGGTTTGATTGCAATTGCGTCCATAGTTGTTTGCCTTTCGTGTTGCGGGGCCGTCAGAACGACGAGAAGAAAAGACCGACCCCATTGTTGTAAAGTTGCGCCACCTCGTCCGCGCTCAAATCGCGCGACCAGAAAGCCAGTTCATCGTAAATTCCCTGGGCCGGCGGAGTGATTGGAAATGTGTCGGCACCGATACCCAGGCGTCCGGCCACAAATCTGAATCCGTGCGAGAACGAAAATGCGACCGTTCCATTGACATAAAAAGTCCACACGCCTTGGAAGCCGTCATAGACGAGGCAGAGATGCACCCAGCCCTGATTGAAATCCACCGGCACGGGAAGGCTGGCAAAGCTCCCATTAAGAATTTCCACCGCCAAAGCGCCGTCGGCGGGACAATATGAACAGATGTGCCAGGAAGAACCGTCCGGCCAGCCTTGATCCTGCCACACGCTCAAAAGATATGTTTCCTGATTGGGATCGTTCAGGTTTGAAAAATCAATCCAGAATGAGACTGAAAAACCATCCGCCGTCGGCGAAAACAAAGTAGTGTCTTGCGTGCTTAACAACGAGGCGCCGTCACCGTTGAGCTGAATGGCATTACCGTGTTTGCCGTCAACCCGATCGGGCGAACCGTCGCCAACGACAACCAGCTCTTGACCGCCGATGATGTCCAGCCAATTGCCGGAGTGTTCATCGAGGCCGAAATAAGCCTCCAACCCATCGAGAAAGCACAAAACCGGCGCATCATCAGGTCGAACCACGTTGCTGCGATGCGTGATTTCACGGCCAAAAGCATCCACGCCGACGATATACATCATTTCGCTGCCGCCATCGGGCGCATGTTGACGCTGATAACCGGCCTGCCAATCAAAGAATTGGTAGGTCGCTCCGCTGTCCAGACTCAAATAAACATTCCAACGCTCCGGATTTTCAAACGGCCACTTCCAGACCAGCAAGTCTGGATACTTGGCCATGAGCACTGGCCCCGGCAACAGATGCGGATGGTCATGCCGTCGTTCATTCGCCAGCCATGTCCGCCGTTGCAATGGCGTCCAGGGCGCGTTACGGCGTTTCGGTTGTGGGAGGGTTTGTAGCATCGTCAGATTTGGAAATTTCCGCCGGTTCAACCAATGGTTTTTCAGCCACGGATTGAACCGGCTCGGTCTTGGTCGGAATCGGCGGAACGTCCTCGACCACCAGAGGACGCCGCTTTCGCCGAATGATTGGATACAAGTTTGTCCATGTTTTATGCAGTGGCTAGATGGCGTTCGCGCCAATGGCGACTTGTTTCCAGTTCGTGCCATCGCTGATGGCCAGGCACGGCACGCAGCCCGTGCCGCCCGCGGACAGGTAAATGATGCGGCGCGGAAACTTCGCCGCCGTGACGCCAGCAGCAACCGCCGCCGCGACGTTGGTGAAAGTTGGAATCTGGATTTGTTCACCCGAACGAATCCGCTCAAAACTGCGAGGTAGAAGTTTGCCCATAAATTTTCTTTCGTCAAGATGGCGGCGTGCCGGCGCGAACCGGCACGCCATTGGTTTAGATGTTGTGAGTGACCGCCACGACCGGGACGTTTTTGTTTTCCCAAACGCGAACCCAATTTGCGGCCGTTTCCAATTCAGCGTTCGTCGGGTTTGCGCCCGCGACGCTCGCACTGGTGAACTTCACACCGCGAGGGTGCATGATGAACCGGCGGCGGTTGACGAGGAACGTGTCGCTGTTCAGCGCATCACGCGCCGTTTCGCAACCTTCCGTGCCGTGACCGCCTTCGACCGGCGCGCCGTTCAGATCGGCGAAGCCCATGCCGAACGCGCCGGGACCGAACAGGTAGGTCGTATAGACCAAACCGTCAGTCGTGCCCTTGCGAGAAGGACAGCCGTCATCCACGATGACGCGCCGGCCTTGGAACGTGCGGATTTGCGCTTCACCCTGGCTGTCCGGGATGAAGTCAATCAGGTCGAGTTTCCGCAACGCGGCTTCCATTGCCGAGTGCATCGCCACGGCCACGAGCCGGTCGCCACGGTCGCCAAGCCGTTGCGTCGCATCCACGAACGTCGCGCCGTTCAGCCGCGTGGCGGCAGTCTGCGCGGCGACGGATTCACTGTGAATCGCCAACAGGTTGCCCGCCATGCTCGCCGCCCCAAACACGCCCTTCAGCGAACTGATGAGCATGTATTGATTCTGGCGATTCCAGTAATCGGCCATGAAGTTTGCCAGCGCCAGCGCCGGATCATCACCGGCAACCACCGTCGCCAGATGATTCCACGACCACGCATTGCCGTCGTTGTGAATGCGGGCGATGTCCTGGTCAGCGACGAGTTTCGCCGGCACCAGCGGTGCCGAATCGGAAAGCGGCTGGCGGTTGCCCGTCAGGTCATTCCAGTGCGGCATGTTGACTTGCGTGCCGCCCATCGCGGCGCGCGTCGTCATAGTCCGGCGTGCGGATGACGATGCCGGATTGAAACAGGTCGGATTTCTCCGCCGTGCGTTGAAGGACGTAACCGGCGAACTGTGCCGGCACGATGATGTCTGCCAATTGTGTCTTTGCCATAAGTCAGAATTTTTCGTTGTGACCGCTTACGCCGCCGCTTTCAGACGGGCAGCAAGTGCAGGATCGGATTTTTGAATTTTCATTTGCTCCGTGAGATTGAACGATTCCTTGCGGAAAGGATTCTTCACGGACCGGTTGCCGGCGGCACCGCCACCAGAGCCAGCAGCACCGCTGCCAGCGTTTGCCTCGAACAAGTGCGGTGCGTCGGACACCAACGCATCCACCCATTCAGCCAAAGTCATCGGCGTGACGCCGTCCTTGCCCATGCGGGCAGTCTGGCCGTCAGCCTCAAATGCCTGGGGAACTCCGTTCACCAGTTTGAAATTCATTCGCGCGCGCGCCGTGATGTCAGGAATCGCCGTCGGGCGCAGACCGCGTTTCGTGGCTTCAGTGACGACGGCTTGATCAATCTGAATCGCCGTCAGGCGACCAGTGAGCGTGTCGCGTTCGGCGACGACGACGCCATGCTGCTTGTCCCATTCGGCGCGGGCGGCTTTCAGTCGCGCCTCAATCACCTTGTCCACTTCGCCGGCCTTGAGCTGTTGCGCCTCTTCCAATTTGCGCTTGTCTTCGGCAAGCTGACGCACGGCGTCAGGGTCAATGCCTTCAAATCGTTTCAGTTGGTTCGTCAGCGCGATGTTGTTCTGGCGGAACTCATCCAGCTTGGCCTGACTCACGACGCCATCGGCGTCCAGCAGCCAAGCGCCATCGCGCTCGACGTAAAGGGATTGATGTTCAGCAGGAATTTCCTGCTTCGTTGCGTATTTGAATTTCAGGGCCATAAATTTTAGGTAATTGGTTACGGGTTTGGCGTTCACATCACCGGGAACAGTCGGCGGCGTGACTGCTACCGGCGGGTAGTGGTCTGCCGGTATGGTCCTTTTGCGCTGGCGAGCAGTTTGATTTCCTCTTCGTTGGTGCGGCCAGGTGCAATGACTTCACCGGCGCGGAACAGGTCGAGCATCGTGTCCTGACTGATGGCGCCGGCCTGCCATGCGGCGACCAACGCCGTGATTTCCTGAAACGACATGCCAGTGACGCTGAAATCCGTGTTCAGGCTGGCGAGAACGAGGTCGGGACCGATGGCGTCAGGAATCGGCTCGGTCGAGTTCCACCAATAAACCCAGCGGAGAACTTGAGTCAGCGACGCGCTGACACTCAAAGAAACGGTGTTCAAGATGCTGTTCTCGCCGCTCTGACGCAGTTCGATGGCAGCGGCGGTTTCACCGACTCGCTTCCGGGATTCGAGCATCCGCGTGCCGAGCACGGCCATCATTTGCTCGTCACGATCCATCGCACGTTCGAAAGTCGTCAGACCTTGACCGGTGAATTCCAGAAAGCCAGCCGTGGCGCCGGGCGTTTCTGCGACCCATGCCGTGCTGCTGCCAATGCGCAGCGACGAATTTTTGTCAAAGCCACTGACCCAGGCCGTCGGCAGCGCGGTGAAGTGCATCCCGTGTTTGTAATCCGCATTCAGGCGGTAATGGTCGAGATTGACGGCGATGATGTCCGCCAGCGGAATCTTGTCCACTTCCGGCAGCGAATGTCGCGGCCCATGAAAAACAAACGGAATCAGCGGCAACGGTTTCCCCAGGCGCAGCGGCGTGACGGTGTCCACCAACTTCCATTTCTTTTTGCCGCGTTTCGAAGTCCCGTTTGCATTTTGACCTTCGGAAAGGAATTGCCAGATTTCAACTTGGTAAGACCAGTCAGCGGGTTCGTTGTGCCAGTCGCGGCTTGCGGCGGAACAAGTTTCAGCACGCGCAATTGCTGGATTTCTTCCGGCTCAAAAGGATCAGGTTCCGCAGCGGGCGTCTGACTGACTTCCTTCAGGACGACGAGCGTCAGCACATTGCGACCATTCACCCGTTCCGTGTGCCAGTTGATGATGTTTTCAGCGGAATAGGGAACGGCATAGGCGCGTTGTTCCGCTTCCTCATTCCAATCAACCAACGTGCCGGCGCGACCAACACCGATGATTTCCGTGACAAGTTTCTTGGAGAATGCCGTCAGCGACGTGCCGAGCATGTCGGCATCCTCGACAAATTCAGCAAGTGCGGCGCCGACCCCGGATTTTTTTTCAGGCAACTTGAAAGTCGGGTCGCGACGAAAGATAAGACCGACGAAACCATCGGCAGTGCGGGCGGATGCGTTGAAAAAGGAAGCGCGATTTATTGTAGGCGAGATATTCCTTGTCGTCCTGACAATCGAGACGCGGCAGATATTTTTCGGCAGCAAGTTTGACAGCATCTTCGCCGGCAAAAACATCACGCGCACGTTGCCATGCCGGGATGATTGGCGTCGTAATCAGGATGTGTGCTGTTTACAGGCATCACGTTGCCAGAACTGCAGTTGATTTTCCGTCACTGCCTTCAATGAGTCATGGCATCAATGCCATGAAGTCAAAGGCGTTGCCTATTCTGACATTCCATTTATAGCACACGTTTTTTGCACTATTTTTGAGGACGGTGCAGGCGCGTGAAAGCTGATGCTGCCAGATATCGCCGCGATGCCAGCAGATGAAGAAAATCGGTCGAATTAAAATTTGACAGTTTTCAGAATAGGCCGAGCGTGCATTGGCTGGTATGGACGTGAGTGCGGTTGACGGTAGCAGACAGTGTTGGTTCCGAGAGAGTTGACGGTGTCTGAAGTCGGTCAGTTGGTAGATACGCCCATGCCAGCCACTTTTTTGCTGCGGACGTTTTTCGATTATTGTTGGCAGGTTTGGCTGTCCCGTTACCTTCATTCCGATGTCTGCCATCCGCCAACTTCTCCGAGATGCCTATTTCTGCAAACGTTGTCCGGCGAAGTTTGGCTTTCGCATTTCTCCCAACGGCAGCTATTTCAAATTCCCTCCTTTGATTGGTGCAACTCGCCCGGTAGATATTTTGTTCGTAGGCATCAATCCTCGAAGATCTTCATCGAACCATTGTTTGCATGATGCCTTGATGACATCGAAGGAGGCATACAAAAATTTGGCCTTAAACCGAATCAATGATTCGCCATACATCCATCCGTCCAGCAATGAGCCGCATTACCAGCACCATCTCGAAATCATACGGCGCGTTTATCGTGATGCCCGTTCATTCGAATCGTGCGCGGCAGTGACCGAGTTGTTTCTATGCGCTACCGCAAAATCTGAAAAATTGCCTTATCCTGATAGCCAATGCGCGGATCATTTTTTGCCGCAAGTTCTGAATATCGTTCAACCAAAAGCCATCGTTGCCGTTGGCTCGCGCGTCATGAGTTATTTCAAAACGAAGCCTGCCAAGGTTTGTGCCAGTGACGAGATTGTTATCATTTTGGCGGGTCACGAATTTACAGTTATGAAAATGCCGCATCCGGGAAACACAAAAATATCAGAATCGCGGAGAAATTCAGAAATCAGCATTTGCGTTCGCAAACTGCGCAAAATATTGGATTTAGCTTAAACCTCGTTCGACCCCGGCAATTTTTTTCGCGCAGGCAATTCGCGTGACCCTTGAAAATGTCGGCACAGGCGACCAGGTGAAATCGTGAGTCGATGAAAATGCGAATGTTTGCGGTAATTTGGATGCGCCCGAAAGGCAAAGTTAGTTCGCGTCGCTCAATCGAATGTTTGTTCGCGTTTCGTTCCCTGACCCACTACGCGCTCAACAAATACGAACGCGCCACCAATTCACGGTTTCCATTTGCGAACAATGCGGGCGCACGCGCGGAATGCCTGACGCTCATGCGCGGCCAGTCGGCTAACGCCGACTGTCACCGCGCACCGGCACGCCATCATCGGTTTACGGATGTCATTCTCGGCGTGCCTTTCGCTACACCGCGCGTGCGTTGGACGCCGCAGGTAATCGAACGTCATTCGCGCATTCCAACCGTTCAGGTTGGCGGATGATTTTCAGGCGCGGTGTCAGGCAACCAAACCTCGTCGCTAACGCTCCTCGGCACCAAATGCTTCGTTCGCTCGCCGGCAGGCATCAGTCGTGCCAGCCTGCCGCAGGCGCAACACAGGCTGTCACGCCTGCTGCTGATCTGCCGTCGAGCTGCCACTTCGCAAAGGACAAAGGCAACATTTGTTGAAACGACTCCTTCGGGCTTCCACGGTTTTTTGCCCGCCGCAGCCTATGTGCAGCACTCGCGGCGGGCAGTGACGTAGTAGGTGTGTGCCATGAAATCAGGTGTATGGCACACACCTACTACATCACAGCCCCGCCTGCTACCGCGGGTTCTCACATTCGGTATTCGTCGTTTGAGGTTCGTTGCATCGCAGCCATCTGCCACCTGCACGCGCAGCCATCCAGCTTCCGTCGCTGGTTGCGTATGCGCTGGTGGTTGCTCGTGGCGTCCGAGCGCGTCATCCGCCATTTGCGCACTTGTGCCTATCGCCAGTATTACGCCCGCCAGCGCCGCCGTGAACGCAAGTAGTGCGGAATGAAATACGGTGGCCAGTCCACAATTCAAACCGGCTTCACCGAGCCGACACTTGCGCGGCTCGCAGGCTCGCTTCGCGCCAATTGTCGGCACGGTTCCGCCCGCGCACGATGACTGACTCGCCAGCTTTGCACCCGCTCCATTCGCTGCCGCGATCCGCTTCACAGATTACGCGGTGCGCTTTCGCTCATTCCGACGGCCGCAAACTGTCGAGACAGTCAGGACACAAATCGTGCGCGCCCGAAATGCAAAAAGGCCGCGAGACTTCGTCCGGCCAGCAAACAATAGCCCACGAGTCGTTGCTCGCGGGCAAGGCAACAGAAATACGGCGCGAGGCTTCGCCTGTCGCCGAGGACAAAGCAATAGCACCGCGAGGCTTCGCCCGGTGCAAGACGCCAGCATTAACCGTGAGCACGGCCATTTTCCGACCGCTTCACTTCGCTGGCGCTCCATTCCGCCGCTCGGAAAGATGGCCGACCTCACTGGTAAATCCAAATTGGTCTGACACTCCACCGTTGGGCTACATGGCCGTCTGTCGCGATTTCCCTTTAGCCCTTTCATCGCACAGCCTGCCATTTCGCTCCACCAGCGGAGAGTCAGAATTGTTGGCTTCGCGCTGACGCGACTGTGCCTTTGGTAAATGCGCCCATCGGCTACGCGGCGGAGTTGGCATGAAGGATCAGCCGCACGCTACGCTTCTCACTACGTTGCGAGGCTGGGCGTGCTGCTTTGCTTCCGGGACATCACACAACACACATTGTCCGTTTGGTCGCTCATTCTTCGCTTCCACATAAATTCTTTTCGTGCCGACGCTACCCGCCAGCGGGACCCTTCGGCACGGAATTTATGTCAGACAATGTGGGGTTGTGTGCAATCCCGCTGCTTCACTGTCACGCTGATTGCTTCCCGGATTTTCCCATCCGGCACGCGACTGCCCTCGTCGCGTGGCAATCATCGCGCCAGTTCGCAGGCATCCTTCATGCCAACGCGCCGCTCCGCCTCACATGCAGCCAGGTGAGGTGATTTGGCTCGCGTTGCTCGATAAATAAGCAAGTTGGCCAGTGGCGTTTTCAGGTCCGGCTTTTTCTGCTCAACGTTTCTCTCCATCGCCCTCACAAGGCCGCTTCACTGGGGGTGTCTCGCGGCTCCTTCTGAAGAGCACTTCCACGGACAAGCCCCAGCTACGCGGCCAGATTTTGTGAAGGGCGACGGACAGAAGACGCACAGCAGAGCAGAAAAAAAAAGACCATGAAAACAAATACAAAAAAACAAATCGGGCTCGGGAGCAGATCCGCACAGTTGAGCAGCACAAATACACCGGAAACGCAAAGCGCAGTTGCACCAGCGCAGGCCGAGAAGAAAGACAATCGCCTGCCGATTGACACGGAAGCGCGGAAGAAAAACCGCACATTGCCCACACCGAAGGTGTTGAACCTTTTGCTGACCAGTGCGCCGGACATTTACCGCCTTGCGGAAGTTGTCGGCAAATGGGTTTGGGTGACGTTCAAGGAGACGCCAGCAGCCGAGATTCGGCAGCAGTTGGCACAGCTTGGCTTCCATTGGAATCGTGAGCGTCAGGCGTGGCAGCACCCTTGCGGCCAGTTCCGCTTGAGCAGCCAGCAAGACCCGCACGAGAAATACTCCAGCTACTATCCCGCCCGCATCCGCCGCAGTCAGCCAACCGCACCGGCAGCCGCCTGATTTAACACGGGGCGCGGTGACAGTGCGCCCCATTTCCAAATCACACCATGAACGCAGACCAGAACATTGACCCCACCGAAGCACTCGCCGCCGTATTCGGCGAGCCGAAACAAGTGGCCGATGGCATCACCGCCTTTGGCCCTGTCATTTATGCCTACACACGAGCGCAGGCCGTCGCCGATGGCGTTCAAGTGGACGTGACCAAGACCGCGCAGGAAGCCGGAATCAAATTCCCCATGTTCCTGACTCGCGCAGTTTGGGAAGCCTACGTCACCGTGCCGCCCGAAGTGACCGGCCAAGACGAAGCCGGACGCCTTTGGGATATTGTCTGGATGACCCGATTCGGAATCATCCGCAGCCGCCCAGGTGTTGACCGCATCCCCGTTGCCATGTATGTCCGCAACGACAACCGCGCAGCCCGCCTCATCAAATTGATTGCTACTTGCAGCGCACTCGACATTGACGACCCGCAGCCCGCCATCACCTTGATGATGCCGGACGAGGATTGAACCACCAACGCCGCACGGCTCGCCACCGTGCGGCCCTTCCCCATGAAATTTTGCCCTCACATCAAAGCAACCAACACCCGCGAGGTGTCCCCGCGCCGACTTGCCGCCGCTCGCCGGGCATTGCAGCGCCAAGCCGACGCCGTCGCCTTGTTTCCCGAACTTCAACCCACCGAGACGCCGCAGGCCAGATGCGAACGCCACGACCGCGAGACGGTCGCAATGGTGCAACGCTGGCGTGATGCCGAAGCCGCCAACTGGAAACGCGCCCGCAAGATGTTCCGTGCCTTGCCGCCGGCAATCCGCGCCCAAGTCGAAACCCGATTTTGGGGCAACCGTTTCATGCCCAAGACCGCCGTCTATCTCCTCGAAACCATCCGCGCCGCGTGCGCTCCCCAGTTATGACCAACCAAGACCTGATGATTTTTGAAGCCGAGGCCGTCGCCGTCGAGGTCGCAAAATGTGAAGCCCAACGTGCCGCCCAGCAGCACGAACGCGAAGCGAAGCAGGCCGCAAAGGTGTTGCGCCAGATCGCCAGCGCGAAGGCCAAAGCCGAAAAGGTTTCCCGCGCCGATGATTGGCGACGCCGCACCTCACAGGCCCGCAACTACCGCACCCCGGACGAGCACGCCCAATGTGGCATCCGCTGGTATTGCCGCAGCCCCAAAGACCGCGACAGTGGCGTTTATTGGCACAACTGCCACGCCTGCGGCCAGCTCCTGATTTACACTTCCGACCCGAACGCCAAGCCGCAGGTTTGCAAAGCACCCACGGCATAATCACGCCAAATATTTTCGCGGCTGACGCCTTTGATGTCGTCAGCCGCGCAGCCAACGCTGTTGGGAACTCGCGTCGTCCCCAAACCCCGGCGCTGGGTCTCACGCCGACCCAGACCCGCGGATTAAAAAGAAAGAGTTGGCCAATATCCTGGCACTTCTTAATCTTTGAAAAGCACATCATCAGAGGACAATTATATGAATTCTATTTTTCTCAAAACGTTGGAAGTGGCCGCACCGTTGATTTCGGCAATCGGTGGCGCACTTCTCACTTACGATGCGCTTAAAGCGCCAACACAAATGTTCAATCGGTTTTTGATGAGAGGACAATTGAATTGCGAAGATGTTTTGCACAAATCACAGTTGCGGACGATTAAAACCTACGGCCTTTCCGAAGCCGAGTTATCAAATGCAACAGCTGCGGAAGATGCGCGCCACTGCCGCGCAATTGAGGAAATTGAGAATAAGAATGATCTCAAGGAGTTTGATTACAAGATCCAAGTTCGGTCACTAGCCATTTGGGGATTTTTGCTTGTCACAATCGGCTGCATGTTGCAGGCAGTGGTGGGCATCCTTCATTAGTCAATTATTCTAGGCGCCGGCCTCATAATCCCCGCAACTTCCGTTGCGTGACCGCCCGCGATTTCGTCGCCACCAAATAGCGCAGGACATCCGCCGCGTCATCACCGCCAACACCGTCCTCGTCGCAATCCACTTTCAAAACATCTTCCGCACGCGATGGGTCGTGCTGAAGAGTCGGTAGCGTTTCAATCAGCCGACCGCACCGTTTGTGAATGAAAAGTGTCGGGCGAATCCCGGCCTCAACATCGCCGAACCGCGTCAAGATTTCCGCCCAGCCGTTCACGCGGTCGGTGTTCGCACACCGCAGGGTGATCCCATGTTTCGCGTATTGCGCCGCAATGGTTGTCCCGTCGCTCTGGCGTGAAAACACATCCGCGCCGGCCACGAACCGTTTCAAATCCTCGATGGTAAGTTTCCGCTCGCCGATTTTGTGCCGCGCCAGCATCGCCTTGATCGCCGCCGCGTGACGTTGCGGCAGCCAAAGCCGCTCCGCGTGTTCATCCACGATGAAAATGTTTCCATCGCCGTCGCGACAACCGAGCAGGACAACTGTCAGATGAACGTAGCCAAAATCCATCGCCGCGAACCATTCCACCGCCCGCGTTTCGTCGAACATTGGCCCCTCCGGCACGGAGTCGACAACGTGAACCTCGCGGCGAAAAGTCGAAAAGTATTGTCCGGCGGCAATTTCCCAATCGCCATCCAGCCAAGCCCGTTTTTGCCAGCCGGAGAGATTTTCCAGCACACGGACGTAATCAGGATTGTTCCAGCGGTTATCTGTCACCCGCGCCGGGATGAATCGCGTTTCCGTCTCGCGTTTTTCCTGAAATGGCACGATGAATTTCGCCCGATACCAGCCATGGCCCACCCCGCCTGGGTTTGTCGTGCTGTAGACGCGCGGTCGCCAGTTTGGTTTCGATGACCGGCAGCAAGTTGTGATGTCCTGGTATTTTCGGGCAGTGAGGGTGGTTGCTTCTTCAATTCCGATGACATCAAATTCCAGCCCGAGATAATTATCAATTTCGGATTCGGTTTTGTAGTGGCCGAGGACGATGCGCGATTCATTGGCGAACGTGAGAACGCCACGGAAAGCCGAAAAATCATGCGGCAGCCGGTTGAACAACCGCCGCCGAAAGTCCTCAAAGTTCTCAATGTTGGCCTTCGCCATTTTGCGGAGCAGCAGGCATTTCAACCCCGGCACGCGCTGGCAGTCGTCCGCGCCCATTTGTGCCAGCAGCCAATGCGATTTCCCGCCGCCGCGCGCCCCGCCGTAGCCGATGGCCGTCGGCCCGTTTGGCTGGTCACAGAGCCGGGCGGCAGCACAGGCCATAAGTTGACGCTCGTGCAGGAAAGCGTCGGCGTGAACCAGCCGGACCAGTTGCGACGGCGGACACCCCGCTTTCATGCCGGCAGCGGAAAAAACGGCGGCTTCGTTCATGGCTTGCCCCCTTTGCCATCCTCCAGCTTCGCCGGAGGCACCACCGCCTCGACCTCCACAATCGGCGCATCGTCGGGCAGGCCGTAGGCTTTGCGGATGGCTTGCTCCCACTCCACCGACACCGTGCCGGTGACGTGCTGATGCACCTCCTTGATCTCCGATGGAATCCCGGCGGCAAACTGCTTGAGCTTGAACGCCAGTTCCAGCATCCGCGCCATGCCTTCAAAGCCGGGAATGCGCCCGGAGTCTCGCCAGCGCCGCCGCGCCTCCTGCACGTCGCGGATGGCCTCCTCCGCCTCCAGCCACGCCTGCCGCTTGGCTGGTTCATGCAGTTGCCACCATTCCACTGCCTTTTCAACTGCCAGCCGTTCAATGGCTTGGCGCTCCAATTCGGCAAGGTGTGCATCCCGCGCCGCCACCCGCCCCGCCCAATCAAATTTCGCCGACCACCTTTTCAATAAACGTGAACTCTTGGTGAACTTTTGGGCAACCGCCTCCAACGACCGTTCCGGCCCCATGTCCAGGTATGCCTTGAACGCGGCAAAAGCCCTTCCACTCTCCTTCGGCTGTTGTTCAAACGCACTGAATCATTACAATGTAACTTTCCAATCCACCGACAGACACACTCACACACGCCCCTATCTAATAGGGGCTGTGTGCGTGTCTCTGGTCTGACCCGCACGACCCGCACACACGCCTTTTTGCCCATTGGAGTCTCCGTGTAGGTGTCTCATCTGGATTATCTTCTTTTCGGGTTGTGGAAAGCGGGCAAACGAAATTCTCGGATTCGTTCCCGGCCGTTTTTCCCGCCACTCGTGCAGGCTGCCGTCATCAAGCAACTCCGCAATCAAGCGGATTGATTTTATTCAAAGCAATGCCCGCCGCGTTGGCCTTTGCCCGGAGCGCATCCTTGGAAATCGGTTTGTCCATCGGCACATGCGGCAACATGTCCTCCTTGGTCGGGATTTTCGCTTCGGTCTTGCTCAGTCTCCGGCATTTCCGATTGGTCCGCTTCCCGCCAGCAAATCACGCCCGGCTCGTTCGCGTGTGCGATGAGTCTTGGCGAAGGCCGTCGTTTCGCCGTCCGCTTCCGTCCATCCCAGCCGTCCGCCGCGTTTGGCCGCCCGCAGTTCAAAAACCGAATGCGATCCCAGGCTCCGCAACGCGATGACCGCCCGCGCCCAATTCGCCCATTCTGCCGAACCACCGCCCAGATAGGCGAAATCGCCGCCGCTCCAATCCGGTTTTTCCCGGCCGACCGGCGGCTTGTTCGTGTGATGCACCACCACGACGCCACAGTTGAACTCCCGCACCAGCGGATTCAATATGATTTCGCAGAAACCCGCCCACGTCCTTTTGTGAATTCGCCTCGCCGCCGAGATACGACAGCGCCGGGTCAATCCACAACAAATCCGGCCTGTACTTTTCCAGCAACGGCCGCACCGTTTCCGTGAAAAAATGCCAGTCCCGTCCGCGAATCCTCACGCGCCACAATGATATTCTCCATCGCCCGCTGCCGTTTGTCTTCGTCCGTCAGATGCAAACCCGCGATGACGCCATCGCGCATCTCCGCCAGGTCGCCATCGTCATTCTCCGCCTGAATCAGCAGCGACTTCAACGGCTTCGCCGGCTCAATTCCGAACATCGGGCGTCCAATCGCCCAAAGAATCATCGCCTGCATCGCCAGCGAACTTTTCCCGATGCCCGTCGGGCCCACCAACAGCAGCCCGCCGCCCCGGCAAAGGAACCGGTTTCTCAAAAGTTCATACGGGTCGTTTGCCGCGTGCGCCACCAGCTCATCCAACCGCTTTGCAACTGGCGGCAACACCGTCACCGTTGGTGCGGGCGTAACGCCATTCGCATCCGCCCAGGAGGCGACATCGCTGACAGTTGATTCATTCATGCGTTGGGTTGCTCACTTCTGATTGACTGCGAATAAAGAGCCGGTTGCATCGGTTGTTGGAAAATCGGCACACCGTTCGGTTGTGGGTTCAAAAACAGCAATCGTTGGCATCGCTCGCCGCGCATCGCTTGCGGCAGCCGCGACAAACGGACGGCGGACAATGCGCCCCGATCCGCGCCGAGCGTAATCAGCACCGGCTTGATTGGCCCCATGAGCCGGTCCCAATCCGCCTTGCTCGCCGCGTCCACTCGCACCAGCGCATGAATTGACCGCCCGCCCGACTCGCAAATGCAGGCAATGCGAAACGGCATTTGCACCAGACACCGCAGCCAGTCATCGGCATCCGCCTCATCGCTTTCCAGCACCGCATAACGACATGACGTTATCGCTTCCTCCGAACGCCGGGATAAATTCCCGTCGGAGCGCGGATTCGGAAAAAATCCGCCGCTGACCGGTTGCGGCAGAAACCAGACGCCATCATTGCCCCCCGGTAAATGCTGTTGCTGGATAAAATCGCTCCGGTCGGATTCCCACAAAAATTGCCCCTGTGATTTCATGTCCGTGAAAATCAAAATCTTTTCGCCCGACCCGCGAGCGTAAAGGTGCCGCAGCACGCTGGCGGAATCTTGCCCGTCCACCGCCACCGGCGACCGTTCGGAAAGAAAACGAACCACATCCTTGATGTCCGCAACCTTGTTGGCGATCCGCGCCAGCACATCCTTTTGAAATTTCGGTTTCGGTGGCGGCGGCGGCATCGGTTTCGCCGCAAACCGGACTGCCGTTTTTCCCCGTCGCCCAGCAAATGACCACGCGGCAACAGGTGAACCGTGTTCGCCGCCGATTTGATCTTGTGGATCAAATCCGCATTCGTTCCACGGCGGAACACACGACTCGTTCCATTCCCGCAGCAACGCCAGCGCGTCCGGCTCGCCCAGCGCGAACCCATGCACCAGCACCGCCGCGACATGAAATGTCGCATCATGCCCGCCCTGTCCGCTGATTGCCGACGGACATTTGGCGATATATCGCCGCGCGCGTTCAATGGTGGTAAGGTTCATGGCTGCACCCCCCGGGCCACATGCCGCGCCACGAGGAGAAGTTTTTTTCAAGCCGCTTTCGGGTTTGGCGTTGTCAACGTGCGCCCCCGCAC